>CAZJWD010000009.1:0-6366 GCA_964550065.1 uncultured Methanomassiliicoccales archaeon | reverse complement strand
GATGACGTTGAATCCGGCGACCTTCAGCATGATGGCGACGATGTCCTTTCCGATCGAGTGGATGTCTCCCTCGATGGAGCAGATGACGAAGTCTCCCAGAGCGGATCCGGCGGCTGCGCCGGATTTCTCGATCTCGGGGGTGAGCAGGTCGACACCGGCGTTCATGGCGTTGGCTGCTGCCATGATGTGGGGCAGGTACAGCTTCTTGGCCTCGAAGAGCTCTCCGACCTCGGTGATTCCGGCGGTGAATCCGTCGTTGATCACGGAGACGAGGTCGAGTTTCTCGTCGATGGCGGCCTGGGCTGCTGCTTTGGCTCCCTTGACGTCGTATTTCAGCACTGCTTCTTTCGCTTTCTTGTTGATTTCATCCTGGGACATCTGATTCAAGCCTCCTTGAGGAATTCTTCGTCGGCCTTCTTCACGATCTCCTTCATCGCAGCATCGACTTCGGGGGAGAGGGGTTCGACGACATGGGTTTTGAGCACTTCTTCCACGATCTCGTGAGCAGCCTCTGCGAGGTTCTTGCATCCGGCGGCTCTCCAGTCTCCGATCATGTCACGGTTGATGACCATGGGGTCGGACGGCAGGTCCATGTTCTCCATGGTGGTGCTGTGTCCGATGAAGTCGTTTCCGACTCCGACTTCCTTGATGGCATCGACAGCGAGGGTGGTCTCGTTCACAGGTATTCCGTCCATGAGCTTCTTGATCATCGAGATGATGTCGTTGTCGATGACCAGCTGCTCCATGGAGAAGGTGACTCCCAGCTCGAGCATACCGGATCCGTACAGGGTGTTGGCTCCCGAGAGTGCGGGCATCAGACCGGTGATGGTCTTCTCGTGTCCGGACTGTGTGTCGGGGACCTTAGAGTCGGACTAGACACCGGCCACGAAGACGGGCAGTCCATAGTACTGTCCGAGCTTTGCAACAGCTGCAGATGTGAGGGCCAGTTCGGGTGAACCGACGGGGGCAGTTCCGCGCTTAAGGTCGAAGGTTGTTGTCGAGGATCCGTACCAGCACTTTGCTCCGGGCTTGGCGAGCTGTGCGAGGACGATACCGGAGAGGACTTCCGCGTTGTGGGTGACCAGGGTTCCTGCGAGGAACACGGGTGAGGATCCACCGGACATGGCCATGGACAGGACGTTCACGGGGATTCCGAGCCTGGCACCCTTGATGATGACCTGGCATGCGTTGTGGCTCAGCTCAAGAGGGCTGGTGGGGCACACGAGCATGGAGAACAGGGGCCTGTTGCGGGTCTTCTCCTCGTCTCCTCCGTAGAAGGCTTTGGCGAGCTCGTAGTAGTACTCGACGTGCTCTCCGACGGGGTCGATGTGGTGGAAGTGCTTGACGGTGTTAGCGACGGATGTGTACATCTCGTGGACATCCTCTGCTCCGCGGCCTGCCCAGTCCCTAGCGGAGACGGGGAGGGAGAAGTAGTCGATGTTCTCGGCCCAGTCGACGAGTTTGGCGCACTCGGCCAGATCGGCGTCGGTGGAGTCCCTGGTCTCGAATTTTCCGTCTCCGAGGTACTTGCACATCTGGATACCGGTTCCGAAGCAGGTGAAGTGGACCTTTCCGCAGCACTGCTGCTCGAATGTGTGCTCATCGTCCCTTCCGTAGAGGTAGAACTTCGAGGGGGCCATGGAGAGGCACTTGTTCAGGACGTACTCAGGGATCTTGACGATGTTCGTCTCGGGGTTGACTTCGCAACCGGCGTCCTTGAAGATCTGCCTGGCCTCCTCATCGGATACCTGGACACCGCTGTTGGTCAGGATGTCCCTGGTGGCGAGGTCGATCTCGCGGAGGTCATCCTGAGAGAACAGCTCCAGTTTAACTCCGTTCAGGCCTTTTCTGCCTGGGAATCTTGCTTCCATTATTTTTCCTCCATTTACGAGTTTGATGAACTCGTTGGAATTCATATTGTCGGGTTCTGTATTTAATTGTATCTGTAATTAAAGAAAGTTTTATATACTAAACATTTGAGAATTCGTTATTTCATTTTTTGGCGCGTACACTTGTATATAAAACTATCTTTTATGTGTGAGGGATGCATCCTAGGCCCCCTAGTTTTGTATATGTATCTTTGGATGGATGGAGGTTGTATCCAGGTTTTTGGGGCAAAAACGGCTTGGTTGGACCCGTCTGACTTATATTCAGAACATCTAACATGTAATAGAGGCTCCGAAACGACGTTTTCGGATGCAGGTGATCAAATGGTTAGAGTAGGTCTCGGATTCGACACAGGTGGAACGTACACGGATGCAGTGATAATGGATTTGGACTCAGGCGAGATAAAGGCCAGGTCCAAGTCGCTAACCACCAGGTACGATCTGTCTGTAGGGATCAGGGGTGCCATCGAGGGGTTCGACAGAGGGCTTCTCGAGAGTGTGTCCACGGTCTGCCTCTCATCGACCCTGGCGACGAATTCCATCGTCGAGGGCAAGGGGTGCCGTGTGGCCATGATACTGATGGGTTCCCCCATCTCGGTCTCCCCTAATGTAGACTATTCTATCACTATTGAGGGAAGGATGACGACCTCCGGCAAGGAGGATGAGCCTTTGGACGAGGAGGCGGCGAGATCTTTCCTGCAATCCGTCAAGGGCAAGGTCGATGCCGTCGCTGTGACAGGATTCCTGAGCGTCAGGAACCCTGTGCATGAGCAGACCGTCGCCAGGATGGTCAGGGAGATCCTGGGTGTTCCAGCAGTCTGCGGGTACGAGCTGTCGTCCAGTCTGGGGTTCAACGAGAGGTCGATCACGTGTGTGATGAACGCCCGCCTGATCCCGGTCATAGAGGAGCTCCTGCAGTCGGTGAACAAAGTCCTGGCGGAGTTCAACGTGGACGCCCCTCTGATGATAGTCAAGGGTGACGGCTCGGTCATGAGCGAGGAGACCGCCAGGGAGCGGCCTATAGAGACCATTCTGTCCGGTCCCGCATCCAGCATCAACGGTGCCAGGAAACTGTCGGGGGTCGAGGATGCCATCGTCGTGGACATCGGAGGCACGACGACCGACATAGGGATCGTCAGGGAGGGTAAACCCCGCCTCGATCCCGAAGGTGCCCAGATCGGGGGTTACAGGACCCGTGTGATGGCCGCAGACATAACCACCGCCGGAATCGGCGGAGACAGCAGAGTGATAGTCAACGGGGACGAGGTCTCACTGTCCTCTCTGAGGGTCACACCGCTCTGTGTCGCGTCATGGCAGTATCCTGAGCTCAAGGATAAGCTCAGGAAGCTCGTGAAGGACGGACCCAGGAGGATAGGCAGGTTCCATTACGCCAAGAACATAGTGATGGACACGGAGTTCTTTGTCAAGCTGAAGGATATCCGGGACGCATCGTACCTCACGGAGCTCGACGCTAGGTTCCTGGATTACGTCGACGGACATCCCCATTCGCTGAGCGAGATGAAGAGGGACCTGAAGGAGCTCCCGATATCCGTGAACGTGGCGAAGATGGAGGAGCTGGGGCTTCTGCAGAGGATCGGACTCACCCCCACGGACGTCATGCACGCGAGGGGTGTGTTCGACCTCTACGACAGGGAGGCGTCGGAGCTAGGTCTGGCGTACCACGCGGCCAACCTGGACAAGACCGTCCCCGAGATGATCGAGACCATCGATTCCCTGATAGCCGAGAGAATCGGCACGGAGATCGCAAAGAAGGTCCTTTTCGAGGATTCCCGCGACCCGGACATGTCCGGTTTCGGATTGGAGATGCTGAACAAGGCCGTCACCGGACGGTCCGGGAAGGACTTCGATGTGTTTTTCAGACTTAACAAGCCCATCATAGGGATGGGCGGACCGGCGTACGACATGCTGCCCAAGGTTGCCGAGAGGTTCGGTACCGGGCTCATCATGCCGGAGAACTACGATGTGGGCAACGCGATAGGCGCCGTCAGCGGAAAGGTGATGGAATCCATAGAGATCCTGATCCAGACCGCCACAGGGACTACGTTGTCGCGTCCCGCATGCACCGTGTTCTCCAGACTCGGGAGGTTCTACTACGAGAACTTCGACGAGGGGGTGGAGATCGCGGAGAGGGACGGGAGGGCCTACGTGACAGAGATGGCGCGCAGGGCCGGTGCCGAGGACATAGAGGTCACAGTGGATTCAGACGTGATGGACATGCTCGTTGGAAAGGAGCACCTCACCACCAGGGTCGCCGAGATCAAGATGGTCATCACCGCCACCGGGAACCCCGTCTCCCGCAGAAGGTGTTGAAGATGGATTTGGCTTGGATATATCTGATCGCGGCATGCATCCTGGAGCCCATCTGGGTGGTGTGTCTGGAGAAGTCGGACAATTTCAAGAGGCCAGGATGGGCAGTGGTCACGGTGGTGGCCGTCCTGTCCTGTCTCGTGCTGTTGTCCAAGGCGGTCGCCATGGGAATCGGCCCCGGGGTGGCTTACAGCATTTTGGCCGGCATAGGTGCCATAGGCACTGTGGTGGCCGGTGTGCTGCTGTACAAGGAGATAGTCGATGCGAGGAAGGTCCTCTTCATCGCGATGATCGTCATCGGCATCGTGGGGATACGCATGATGTCCGCGGGAGGTGTCTGACATGACGGATGAGAACGCGAAGACGTCCATACGCGAGAAGAGCTGGTTCGCCTGGTTCCTGATCGTGCTAGGAGGGGTCTTCCAGGTTGGCTGGTCCATAGGGCTTGACTTCACAGAGGGGTTCACGAACATCCCGTGGATCATCGAGACCCTTATAACCCTGCTGCTCAGTATGCTGTGCCTCTCGATCCCGATGAAGAGCGGCATCAACATGAGCACAGCCTACGCCGTGTGGGTTGGACTCGGAGTCGTCCTGACGATCATCGTGTCGGCACTGCTTCAGCTAGAGGTGGTAAACCTGGGCATGATACTGTTCATGATGGTGACGGTCGCAGGTGTCGTGGGATTGAAGATGGTCTCATGACCTAAAACACGGGATCTTGAGCTGGGATCCCGAAACCTTTTCCTCAATCCTTCTCGGCGATGAGGTTCCTGACGAGCTCCACGATCTCGGAACCGGATGATGAGTATCCGTCTCCTCCGATCTCGCTGACCCATTCCTGGCTGCAGGGCGCTCCGCCGAAGATGGTCATGACGGAGAGCTTGTCCTCCTTAAACACGCGGACCACGTCCCTCTGCTGGAACAGGCTGGTCGTCATGAGCGCTGAAGCCCCCACGATATCGGCGTTGTTGGTCGCGGCGGCCCTGGCGAAGCTGTCCGGGGAGACGTCGGCCCCCAGGTCCACGACCTTGAATCCAGCACCCTTGAGCATGGCGCAGCAGACGTTCTTTCCGATCTCGTGGATGTCCCCTTTGACGGAACCCATGACGATGACCCCCTTGAAGGACAGTCCGTCGTCCGATTTCATATGGGGTTCCAGAACCTTGAGCGCGGCTTCCATCGCACGGGAAGCCAACATAATCTGTGGAAGGTAGATCTCGCCTTCGTCGAACTTCCTGCTGATCTTGTCCATTCCCTTGGCAAGACCGAGGTTGACGGCATCGGCTGCACTGATGCCCGCATCAATCGCCGCCTGGGCGAAGGAGAGGGCACTCTCGACGTCCATGTTCACTACTGCCGAATCGAGGCCGTTGAGAATCTCTTCCCGGTTCATAACTTCCAATGAAGCAATCAGTTCACTGGCATTTAAGGATTACCCGCACAGTGCATCCAACCGGCATTCCCCTGCGAGTTCGTTTTTTCATGTGCCAGCATACTGACGCAGGATTGAAATTATGTAATCATAATGAAGTTGGCATAGATATCCAATAATGTGGTTGGCACCCGCCTGTCATGGAAACAATAGCCAACGTTGGATTTGACAAGACGGCTCTAGGATTTGGTGAGATCACGATTCATGATGATCCTGTTTGCAACCATAATCATCCATAGATTGGAGGTCCGGTGAATCGAGGTCAGGATGGTATCGGTGGTAGGCCCCTGTTTGGAGAAAGAATGCGGACAATCAATGCGCCCGGGGCCAAGGCGCTGGACAGCGGTTCAACTGGCGATGAGCCTGTTGACCAGTTCGATTATGTCGTTTGCCGTGGCGGAGTATCCGTCGGCACCGATCTCGTCGCACCACTCCTGGCTGCAGGGTGCACCGCCGAAGATCGTCTTGCAGTCGCACTCCATCTCCCTGACGGTGTTCACAATCTCCCTCTGGGCCTCAAGCGTGGTGGTCATCAGCGCGGAGCCGGCGATGATCGTCGCCCCGTTCTCATCGGCG
Source organism: uncultured Methanomassiliicoccales archaeon (assembly GCA_964550065.1). Taxonomy (GTDB): domain Archaea; phylum Thermoplasmatota; class Thermoplasmata; order Methanomassiliicoccales; family Methanomethylophilaceae; genus Methanoprimaticola. The sequence continues at coordinate 141 of CAZJWD010000009.1, read as the reverse complement.
GCGTCTATGAAGTCCATCGCGGGGGCGTCGGCACCGATGTCGATGACATTGAATCCAGCACCTCTGAGCATGGCGCAGCAGACGTTCTTTCCGATCTCGTGGATGTCGCCCTCCACGGTTCCGATGATCACAGTTCCCTTC
>CAZJWD010000008.1:0-10564 GCA_964550065.1 uncultured Methanomassiliicoccales archaeon | reverse complement strand
GGTTCGGGACGGTCAGAGTTCGAGACCGCATTCCAGGAGGGTCTTGATCGTGTCGTCGTACAGATCGATGTACTCGTCCGACGGTTCCACGTTCTTCACGTCGTAGCAGTCCTGGAAGCGCTTTCCCGGAGGTGCCTTGCCGAAGTTGGACTCATAGAGACCGACGACCCGGTCGAGGATGCGGTTGACCTCTGGGATCTCCATTCCGCATGCGGCTATGGATGCCTCGCCCATCATCCTGGCCTCCATCCCTGTGGTCTTGTCCTGCGTGACACCCTTCGCGGATGCCACTCCTGAGATAAGCTCCCTTCCGGATGCGGTGTCGCATATCGCCTGGGCGGCGGTCTCCAGCAGGCACATCTCGGTGCAGGGTCCAGCCAGGGCGTAGTATTGGTTCGCAAGCAGGAAGTCCGTGTTGAGGTCCAGTGCCGCGGCGGCGTGGGCGGCGATCTTCAGGGTCTCCCTGGTCGTGGTCGTACCCCATCTGATGTGGATGGGTCCGTCCAGGTGGATGTCGCAGTCGAAGATGACGAATGAGGCGATCATCGTGGCGATGTCGCATATGGTGGTCTCCTCGACCCCTCCGGTGTATCCTCCGAAGATGGGCATCTGCTCCATCATGATTATGTCGCCGGATGCGCCCCATCCCGCGAGCATGTTCAGTCCGGACATGTCCATCTTGAGCTCGTTGAGCTGGGAGCATTCGTGGGCGTCGAACGGTTTCAGCCCATGGGGTGTCAGGTCCGACGATATGCGTCCCGTGGCGGACAGGGGGGTCTCAGGTCCCTATATGCACATGCCCGGTCTCTGGGACATCAGGCAGGCCTCGCGCACGTAGCGGATCTCGGCCATCGTGGCTCTGATCTCCCAAGGGGTGTTTGCGATGGACGGGTGGCCGTTGACAGTGTTCAAGACACCGCTCACGATGGTGTCGACGACCGGCTCCTGGGCGTAAGACCTGATCATCGGGACGAACTGGTTCTCGGACACAGGGGCACCTGTGGGGCCTCCCTGGATTATGGGCTTCTGCCTGGAATTGCCTCTGCGGGCCTCGCAGACCACGCTGTCCTTCCCGGAACCCATCGTGAGCCTCTTGGGCGCCATCTTCAGTCCCTCGAAGAGCTCCTCCTCGGTTATGTGGAGCACCCTGCCCAGGTCGGTGTTGTAGAACCCTGTGGTGAGCAGCATGTCGACACCGGCCAGGAACAGCCTGTCGATGAGGTCGTCGTCAGTGGGTATGATGTCGGAGTCGAACGAGATGTTGTACTTCTCCTTCATCTGGGTGGCGTTGTTGGGGACGATGGTGTAATCCCAAAGGTCCTCCCTGACCCTTTCACCCTCATAGAAACGGTCGTACGCTTCGAAAATGTTGACGTACCTCTTCGCTGTCATGAATGTTATCGGATGAGCTTCGATGTTTATAATCCTTTCATATGCAGGAAAAATGTGCCAGCATAGCGTAATACGCAATCTGATTGGATGTTATTGTACCTCCTGGTTGTATTATTTCGACAGTACAACTTTCCCATCCAGGCTTATCGTGCACTTCACCATTATGCGACCGATCTTCACATCCACGTCGATCTTCTTGCCGTTGTCCAATGTCCATTCCAGATGGACCGTGCCCCTGTCCTGGATCTTCGAAGCCACGGCTACATTGCCGATGTAGAGCGTGGTGCGGGGCCCCCTGTTGACCACATTGATCTTGGTGTCGTTGTAAATGACCGTCCAATGCTCATAATGCATGCTAGCGTGCTTGCATCGGAATGCCGTTTTAATAATTTGGTACGGAAAACGGTGTTGTGCCGGGAGGGCCGCAGGTTCAGGCCCACCCGGCTAGGAGAATATAGCGAAGGTGCTGGTCGCTCCCCTCCGGAGGGGGAAAATAGTAAATTGGAACCGGAGGGAAGCGGACGGGGTCGGTGCCCCGTCGTGTTTCCGGACCTCACAGGAGGTCCAGTCCGAGGTCCTTCAGGGTGGCGGCGGCCTTGTCGTAGACCTCCAGGTACTCCTGGGTGGGCCTGACAGTGGTCACGTCGTAACACTCCTGGAAGGTCTTTCCGGCGGGAGCGCAGGTGTACTGAGCCTCGTAGATGGGGATCAGCTTGTTCAGGATGTCGTTCACGTCGGAGATCTTCATTCCGCAGGTGGCCAGAGCGGCGTTACCCATCATCCTGGCCTCCATTCCGGTGGTCTTGTCCTGGACGACTCCCTTGGCTGCGGCGGATCCGGAGAGGAGCTCTCTTCCGGATGCGGTGTCGGTAATCGCCTGGGCGGCGGTCTCCAGCAGGCACATCTCGGTGCAGGGTCCGGCGATGGGGTAGTACTGGTTGGCCAGGAGCAGGTCGGTGTTGGCATCGATGGCTGCTGCGGCGTGGGCGGCAACCTGGAGGGTTCCGCGGGCCATGGTGGTTCCCCACCTGATGTGGATGGGTCCGTCCAGGTGGAAGTTTCCGCTGAAGCAGGCGAAGGATCCGAGGGTTGTGGCGACGTCACAGATCGCGGTCTCCTCGACTCCTCCGGTGTATCCACCGAGGATGGGCATCTGCTCAATCATGATGGTGTCTCCGGAAGTGGTCCAGCCGGCCAGCATGTTCAGTCCGGTCATGTCCATCTTCAGCTCGTTGAGCTGGGAGCACTCGTGGGGATCGGTGATCCTGTGTCCCGCGTTGGGGGCGTCAGCGACGAGACGTGCCGCCTCAGAGAGGGGCGTCTCAGGTCCCTAAACACCGAGTCCGGGCCTTCCGGCCCTGGTCCTGGCTTCCTTGGTGGCCCTGAGTTCGGCCATGGTGGCGCGGACCTCATAGGGTGTCTTGGATTTGGCGGGCTTGCCCTCGATGGTGGTCATGACTCCGTTGACGAGCGTGTCGACGATTCCCTCCTGGGCGTAGGACTGCATGATCTTCATGAAGTAGTCCTCGGACAGAGGGGATCCGGTGGGTCCTCCCTGGATGATCGGCTTGACGTTGGAGTTGCCGTGCCTGGGGTAGAACCTGGCGATGTCCCTTCCCTCTCCCAGGATGAGCTTTGTGGGGGTCTTCTTGATTCCCTCCCAGACTTCCTCCTCGGTGACGTGCATGACACGGCCGAGGTCCTGGCAGTAGTATCCGGTGGTGACGAGCATCTCCATTCCGGCGAGGAACAGGTTGTTGATCAGTTCCTTGTCCTCGGGGATGATGGTGTTGGCGTCGATCTTGATGTTGTACTTCTCTTTCAGGGCGGTCAGGTTCTCGGGGATGACCTTGTAGTCCCAATCCTCGACCTTGACCTTCTTTCCCTTGACGAATCTCTCGTAGACGTCAGTGATTGTGAGCGGTCTTGTTGCTGCCATTGTTTTCACCTTGTTAGTTTGGGGTTTCAGGCGATGAGTTTGTTGACGAGGTCGATGATCTCGTTGGCGGTTTCGGAGTATCCGTCCGCACCGATCTCCTCGCACCAGGCCTTGCTGCAGGGGGCTCCTCCGAAGATGCACTTGTAGGGGGCCTCGACCTCTTTCACGGCCTCGACGAGCTCTCTCTGGGCCTCGAGTGTGGTGGTCATGAGTGCAGATCCTCCCAGGACCTGTGCCTCGTTCTCGTCGGCAGCGTCCAGGAAGTCCTGGGCGGTGACGTCGCATCCGAGGTCGATGACGTTGAATCCGGCTCCGCGCAGCATGGCGCAGCAGACGTTCTTTCCGATCTCGTGGATGTCTCCCTCGACGGTCGCCATGACGACGGTTCCCTTCAGGGCTCCCTCGCCGGCGCTCATCAGGGGCTCGAGGATCTTGAGGGCGGCCTCCATGGTCTTGGAAGCGGCGACGACCTGGGGAAGGAAGATCTCAGCTTTGTCGAACTTCTCTCCGACGGTCTCCATTCCCTTTCCGAGTCCGTCTCCGATGATCTCTCCGATGGAGATCTTCTCGGCGATGGCTGCGTTTGTGGCATCCTGGACCAATTTGATGTCCCAGGTTTCGATGGCCTTCTTCAGGTCTGCAAGAATCTGGTCTTTGCTCATTTTACGTTCCTCCGTAGGGGTAATTTTACATCATCTATTGGTTATTTAAAATTATGCTTTTTTCAGAAATTTTCTTTTTATTAATATTTAAAGTTATTTGTCTTTGAAAAATTGTTGAAAATTACTATAAAAATATTTCTATTACGAAAATACGCAATTTGCGAAGTTTAGAATAAGTTTAAATATAATGATAAAAAGTCATTCAAAATCGTCTATTTCAGGGGTTTTTCGGACAATTCGGTAAGGGCCGATACATGTATGTGACCACTCCGACCAGGATGTAGATGCAACTTGCAGCCATGGCGAGATACATTCCCGGACCCCCAGACATTATCATCTTCTCATCGAACGGGATCCAGTTGCCGAACACGACAGTCGTCACAAGGGAGACGAATCCTAGGAGCAATGCACCGTAAGGTGAGATGCCCCTGCCCCTGCCGGTTAGGGCCAGGGCAGACATGATCAGCATCAGGGCCATGACCGCCAATGTGATGGTCGGCATGAAACGGAGTGCGGACGACGGGATCCCGTCGCCTCCTGAGAGGAGCTCCAAGCCCGTGGAATCCATAGGGCCCCATGCCAGGAAATAGGATGCGATCCCAACCAATCCCATCAGTATCCCCGAGGCGCATATCGCGACCGGGCCGATTCCGATCTTCTCCGATGATGTCATGATATCATAGGTGAAAGGGGCCGAAGCCCCTGTTTAGATTCAGGCTCCAGTCGCCGCGGACTTCTCGTTGTTCTTCTGAACCCAGTACCATACGGGTATGAAGATCAGGATGATCACTATGGCCAGGGCGATTGCGATGAATCCTCCGGACTGCATGTAGCTCCAGTACATCAGGCTCGGGAAGAACACGAAGAACTGGATCACGACGAACACCGCGATAACGTACTGCCATCCGCGGGGTGCGTGGAACGGCCTCTCCAGGTCCTTGAACCTGGGGCTCCTCCTGGTGATGACGAACGCCGACAGGGCGATCCCGTTGGCGAGGCAGTATCCCAGAGCGGAAGCGGTCAGGACGGTCATGGACGTGGTGGTCATGTCCAGAAGGAATGCGCTGTACTCGATGATGAACACCAGGATCAGGTTGAAGATCCCGACGAAGACCATCGCATGGGACGGCATCCCGTGCTCGTTCAGCTGTCCGAACCACTTGGGGAGGTTGCCCTCTCCGGCCATGGAGTTGAGGGTCCTGGACGATCCAAGGAATCCGGTCTGGATGACAAGGATCATAGCCACTATCAGGAAGAACAGGGCGATGTACGACCCGAGTTCTCCGAACGCGAACTCCGCGAGGGGTGCCAGGGTGGCGTAACCCGCATCGGCGATCCCCTCGTGTCCGAGGGATCCGTAGACCACGGTGGACACGAAGAAGTACATAATCAGACAGATGATACCGCAGCTGAACAGGGCCTTGGGAACATCCCTGCCGGGCTCTTTGTACTCCGGGCCGTAGATCGCGGCCGTCTCCCAGGCGCATGCGCTCCACTGCGCCAGTCCGAAGCATCCGAGGATCAGGACGATCTCCATCCCGCTCCAGGACCAGCCGGGCTCGGTGAGTCCGCTGGTAATGGTGTCGAAGTCGAACATGCCGGCTCCGAGGGCTCCCAGCAGGATGATTATGATCGGGATCATGGAGATCAGGGCGAGGATGGTGCCCACAGTGGCACCTCCCTCCAGGCCGCGGGTCCCCAGGATGTACATCAGGACCACGACTATGATTCCGACGATCATGTACAGTCCGAGGAGGCTCCAGCCGGCCCAGTCTATGGAGAACATCTGAACCAGGTAGTCCCCTATCATCATCGTGAATATGGCGACCACGGGGCACCAGGCGAACCAGTAGCACCAGGCGCTGAACGCGCCTATGAGCTTACCCTTGTCAATCTTCCCGGGTTCCGGATTCTCCTTCGTGAACACTGCCTGTGCGCAGCCCGGCAATCCTGTAGCGTTCGGGAACAGGGTGACCATCTCGCCGTAAGCCAGGTTCTGAACGAATCCCTGAACGACGGAGAGGGTCCAGACGAAGATGCAGAGTCCCCAGACGAGCTGCTCAACGTCGTATAAGGACGGGACGATCAGCAACGGGACGCCGAGGGCAATGAACATACCCTGCTTCCAGTTGACTGTACGAGCCAGTCCTGAGTTGTCCTCAGTCAAAATAACACCAACCAAATTAGAAAAAGAAGTGAGGGGGTTTCCACCCCCTGTTAAGGTTTAGGGTTTGAGAACTCAGTTCAGCATCTCGCGGAACTTCTCGCAGCTGTTGATCTTGATGTCGAGGAGCTTCTCGATGTTCATCTTGGCTGCGATACCACGGGGTGCTCCGGGGACGGCGGTGACGACACCGAGCCTCTTCTCCTCTCTGAGCTCCCTCATGACGTACTCGTCGGCGATCTCCATAGTGTCGACACCGAGCTTCTTGGCGACGTACTTCTTCGCGTCGGCAAGCCTCATCTTCTTGTCGTACTCCATCCTCGCGACGAGGTCTCCTGCGGTCCTGATTCCTCCCATTCCGGAGGCCATGAAGTGAGAGATCGCCATACCGGCGGTGTCTCCCACCCCGACCTATATACCGTCGACGTTCGCGATCTCGACCATTGCCTTGTTGCACCTGGTGACCGCGTCGATCGGGGGGCACTCGGCCATGGGGATTCCTCCGACACCCATTCCCATGTTGACGTGACAGGGGATGTTGGCTGTCTTGACGCACTCCTTGATGAAGGTCAGGGAGCGGGCGAGGTTCCAGGCGAGGCTCTTGCTGGTGTTGGTGTTGCACACGGGTCCGAAGACGGATGCTCCGGCCTGCTCGGCGAGCTTGACCTGCTGGTGGGGGTACAGACCTGCGACGACCTGTCCCTTGTACTCGATGGATCCGTGGATTCCCATGACGGACTCCCCGGCCATTCCGAGGTTGATGTACGCGTCGGGGCATGCCTTCCTCAGGGCCTCGACTCCGTTCAGGACACCGACGAAGTCTGCGTCTCCGGCGGATGCGGTGGTGTCGAAGTTGAAACCGTCCGCTCCTGCCTGGATGATCTTGGTGGCAACGAACTCGATGTCCCTCGCCAGGTGCTCGGCGGCGGCCTCGGAGGCTGCCATGGACTCCTCGAGCTTGAACTCCCTCATGAGGTCGGCTGGGTTGCCGTAGGGTCCGTCGGGGGCGTAGTAGAGTCCCATGTTGGGCATCGCTCCGTAGAAGTAAGGTGCGATGATCTCGTTCTGGATCTCCTCCATGGCCTGCATCTCGTTGGCGATGATGGGCTTGACGGGTTTGATGGAGTAGTCGGAGTGGGCGAGCTCGAACGTGTCTGCTCCCATGGCCCTCTCGTGCAGGAGTGCCGCCTCCAGCCTTCCCATGTCGACTCCGTTTCCGGAGTTTCCGTTGTCGCCGGTGAAGTCCAGCTGTCCGATGTCGTATGTGAGGACGACCTCGTTTCCGGGCTCGACTCCCACGATCCTGTTGCTGTCCGAGATGATCTCGAAGAGCTTTTCCATGTCCTCGCCGGTCAGTACGGGGATGGATCCCATGTCGGCTGCGTCGGCGGTTCCGTCCTGGATGTCCGCCATGATGGCCTCCTTGGTCATCCTGACGCGCTTTCCGTCTCCCATTCTTGTGTAGTACTCTGTCATATGAATCCCTCAGATCAGGGCCTTGGCCTTCCTGGTTGTCTCGGAAGCGGACTCTCCGTAGAGGTCGGCTCCGATTTTGTCGGCGTAGGCCTGTGTGACGGGTGCGCCTCCGACCATGACGGTCACCTTCTCGCGGAGACCGGCTGCACCCAGCATCTCGATGACCTCCTTCTGGACGGTCATGGTTGTGGTCATCAGGGCGGACATTCCGCAGAATGTGCATCCTCCGTTGACCTCGTCGACGAATTTCTGCTTGGGAACGTCCCTTCCGAGGTCGTGGACGTCGAATCCGGCGCACTGCAGCATGGTCGAGCAGATGGACTTACCGATGTCGTGGACGTCTCCCTCAACGGTTCCCATAACGACGGATGCAGCTACTTTCTCTCCACCGGCTCCGGCGGCGAGTTCGGGTCCCAGAACCTCCATGGCAGCCTTCATTCCGTTGGCTGCGGACAGGACGTGGGGCAGGAACAGCTTACCCCTCTCGAAAAGGACTCCGACCTCGGACATAGCGTTTCCGAGGGCGTCGATGATCTCTGTGGCGGGCATGCCGGCCGCGTGTGCGTCATCGACTGCTTTCTTAATGTCAGGCACCTTGCACGAAATCAGTGCGTCGTGCAGTTTCTTGTTTTCCTCCTCGTAGGCCATAATCTAACCTCTCTTGGCCGGATCTCCCGGCTGACACCTCAATACAATATTGGATGCATCTTGGTGATATTTTGATATGTTAGTATATAATATTTAAATGTATTCTAATGAAGAAATAGTTTTAAATATTAGAATTTTGAAAATTGATATCGATTCAAGAATCCCTTTGATTTTATATTTAAAGTTAACTATATTGTAAATTCTGACGGTGGTTGTCCCGTCCGAATGTATTATAAAGGTTTGGATGCAGAAAAGGAATCAGTCGATATTGCCGTATGAAGGGCTGATCTGACAGAAGGATGGGAGGGTTTCCCCTCCCGGTTTAGGGTTTTAGAGCTGTTTGTACAGCTGCCTGGCCTTCAGCACTGCGAAGGTGCACAGCGCCACGATGAAGACCGAGCTGATGATGTCCCCGTAGGGGATTCCATCGGCGAAGAACGATGCGTAGTCTTCCCACATATTATCACACCTGGGGCTTGAAGGTGGTCTTCAGGCTGTTCAGCATGTCGTTCCCGCACTTCGTTATGCGGTAGTTGGTCAACACTGAGTTGAGCTTGTAGTGTCCATCTTCATCGATCTTCGACTCGCCTTCCGCCAGGAATCCCGCGGAGACGAGCTCGACTATGTCGTAGTTGATCATGTCCCTGCCATGGTCGGAGTTCATCCCGTACTCCTGCTGGAGTTTGGTGACGACTTCGTCGTTCCAGGCGGGACCTTCGCTGAAGATCTCGAGGATCCTGAACTTGAGAGGGCCTTGCTCCATCATTCCTCTTCCACCTCCTTAAGGCAGACAAGGGTCTCGGTGTCCTCCGACGCCAGAAGGTAGCTTCCGACGAGACAGATCACCAGACCTGCGAGTGTGGATCCCACGACGATGACCATGTTGTCCTCGTTGTATCCCAGACCTGCTGCGGGTCCGGCGAAGATGCACAGGAAGATGACCGCGCATGCGGCGTAGAGACTTCCGATGGCCTGTCCCCTCGGCACGCCGAGGAACGGGAAGGACTTGTACCAGGTGACGTAGCACCATCCGAAGGAGAGTCCGAGCAGGATGAGAACGAACAGGGTGGTGGGGTCCAGGAGGAGTCCGACGGTGGAGAATATCGGTATTCCGAAGATCGCCAGGATGATCATGATGACGACCCAGAACAGAGCTTCGAAGATGAACCTCAGATGAAGTCCGACGTCGGGCTCGCAGATGTCCAGTGCCTTACCGGCGACGGCTCCCTCGCATCCCCATCCGACAGCGGCCATGATTCCTCCGATCAGTCCCAGGGTGGGGTTGACGGACTCGGTGTTGCCGGAGACGATGGTTCCCATGTACAGGGTGATTCCTCCGATCAGGATTACGGTGATCCCGATGTAGGCTCTCTTGGAGACCTTCTGCTTCAGCACGAGGACGGACAGCAGCGTTCCGATGATGGGGTACAGCAGTCCCGCGATGGCGGCGAATCCTGCGCTGATGAAGTAACTTGCGATGTAGGTTCCGGAAACGGCGCACGCTCCGCAGATTCCCGCGAAGAGGAAGTACTTGCTTGCGGACCTGAACTGGACCGTCGTCCTCTTCAGCTCCTTGATCTTCCCGAGACCGCCGTTCCAGAGGAACAGCAGCAGTGCGCATGCTATCGCGTTGAATCCTGTCAGGAACACTGCCTGAAGGATGGCAACGGTGTTGGAATCCATGTCGGGATACGATGCGACGATGTTGTCCCCGAGGTCCAGAAGGAAGTCGAGGTTCCAGGCAGAGTAGCCCGGCACGTACCAGATTCCCCAGAAGAGGGCACACAGCAGGGCCATTGTAATTCCTGCGCGTATCTTCTTCTTGTGGTCTTGCTTTTTCATTTCTTCTATATCCACTTCCATTCCTCCTTTACCCACTGTCCTCCTGACGGATGACAATGAATGGACTGTGGAGAGGGGCCGAGGCCCCTCGGTTAAAAAATTCCTTAACGTGTTTACTCGATGGCGGCCTTCATCTTGGCCACGCAGTCTAGGGCGTTCTCGGAGTAGATGTCCGCTCCGATCTCGTCCGCCCACTGCTGGGTGGTGGGTGCTCCTCCCACGTTGGTCAGGATGTCTCCCCTGATTCCCTCCTCTTTGAGGAGCTCCTCGAGGGTCTTCTGGTTGACCATTGTGGATGTCATCAGTGCGGAGGTTCCGACTGCGAGGGGTTTCTTCTCCTTGCATGCGGCGACGATCTCCTTGAGGGCGACGTCCCTTCCGAGGTTGATGACGTTGAATCCGGCGACCTTCAGCATGATGGCGACGATGTCCTTTCCGATC
>CAZJWD010000007.1:0-23206 GCA_964550065.1 uncultured Methanomassiliicoccales archaeon | reverse complement strand
GATTCCGATGGATTTCTGCCGTGATGAATGCGAGTCAAAAAGGAGCATATGTCCAAATGCTGACAAATGAGATGAAAATGAAAAACAACACAGGGAAACTCCTGGCCGCGGTTCTCGCGATGTTCATGGTGGTTGCCGGTGCTGTGGTGATTCTCTCCGATTCGGAGGTCAACGCAGACGAGGCCACAGTCCTTGCACCTGAAATTCCAACGAAGGATCCCTTTGAAGGAATGTACACCTCAGGTGAAGCCACATATGACAATGGAGTCCTCGCTGTAAGTGACGATGCCATCATAACTCTGACTAAGAATGTGGGTGAAGAAGCACCTATAAACATGCAGATCAAAGTTGCTGCTGGAGCGACGCTTACAATCAAGGGCGATTACTCTATTCACATAACCAACAAAGGTAGTACACCTAGTGTTCTCGTACGTGGTAATGACACGAACAACACAGGAGAAGTGGGCACTCTCGCTCTTGTTGATGGAGTCAAGGCCTACTTTGCAACCGATTCCGATACTGCTAAAACTCATTCCAATGTCATCGGAGGTGTCAACGTGACACTTGTCGATGCAGAGCTCACATTGTCGATGAGTTCCAATACTGAGGGAGTGGCGTTCTACAACGATACGCCGAGTGCAAAACTGAGCATGAGCAACTCGACACTCACACTCGATCATGCTGGCGGAATCAACGCCATCATGGATCTCAAGGATGGAAGCAAAATTGTTGTCGTTAATCCCAAAACCGATGCCGCGTACATCACTCTCGAAGCCGGAAGCAGTGTTGTTGATTCCATGATCAGCACGCCTACTGGTGACAATCAGTACGGTGTGCAGATTCAGAAAGCCACTGACGAGTCCGGACCGACTGTTGTAAAAGACTCCAAGATCTATGTTGACGGAGCAGGTATCTTCCAGCTTCAGAACGGAGCCGATCTGGACGCTACCGGGTCCACGATCTCCGCGCCTACCATCAATGTCAGGCAGGAAGGAACTGAGACTTCCTATGCGGTTGCCGTCACAGGCGGTACATTCAGTGGAAACATTACCAAAGATGATAAGCTGACCGCTGAATCTTCATCAATAAAGTTCTACGACACCAATCTCTCCGGCGCTACTGTCGCCGATGGTATGACGGTCTTCTCCGATAACAGGGAGTTCTCCAACAAGTTCACCCTCGGAGACGGAGCAGTAATCGACAAATCATCCAGTATCATCACCAGCACAACTCAGGAGGTCATAATCTCCGGTAATGTCAAAGTCGTCGCCGGCGGAGTAATGACGATCAGCGGAAAGCTGACCATCCAGGATGGCGCCACTCTGACACTTGAGGAGGGTGCTGTCGTTACAATCAGCAACGGCGGAGTCGTGGATGTCCAGGGAGACCTGGTCATCGAGGGAGCTCCTGCTGATGAGACCAATGCTGATAATGAGACCACCCCTACATTCACCTATGATGGTATGCAGATGATCGTTGCGGGTTCCGTCCTCCTTGACGGTGACAATTCATTCGTCACAGGCGATAATGCGTCTGGACTCGAGATCTCTGGAACCATGGAGATCGGAGACGAGGCTACTGCCAACCTCAACGGGGCGAAAGTTGTCGAGGGAGGAGAGCTTCTCGTATACGGAACGGTAGATGATGGAATCACTGTGACCAACAACGGTATCATCACAGTCGATTCCGAGGATTGCGGAGACTTTGCAGTCGTCATGGGCAACGGAGCCGAGCTTGACCTTATCAACGCATACGGAACCATCACCGTTTCCGACAAAGCTGGAAACACAGTAAGTTTCGCTAATATTTCCGGTGCTAAGATCGGCGAGACCGTTACCGGAGATGAGGGAGACGAGGAATACACCCTGTCCCTGTCCGGCAACATCGCCTATGCGATCGATGCTACAGCTAACACCAGTACTGGAACGATCACAGTTACAGGAGGAGTAGTCTCTGTTGAAGAGGATGCCGTGCTCACGACTGGTGTGACACTCTCTGTCACCGGCGGAACCCTTGATGTCTCCGCGAATCTCGATGCTACCGCTGGAACACTCTCCGCTACAGCTGGGGAAATCACTGTTACAGGTAAGATCACAACAAAAAGTAATGTTGATTCCTATATGAACGGCGTTAAATACACCACCACATCTGCTACGGTCTACACCACTCTGGTGACTGCTCTCGACGATGGTGCAACTTCCATCACTGTTCTGGGAAAGACCTCCGTGGACACCACGGTCTCCATTCCCAGCGGAACCGGTGTGACGCTGAACAACGGATCCGAGCTGACAATCAGTGAGGATGCCACCGTCACTGTCGTCGGAGACGAGAGGAGCAGTGCCACACTCAGCAATGGTAATGGAAATGTGGTTGTCAAGGGAACCCTTGTTCTGGACAACACCAGCAGGAGCAAGGTCGACGGGACGAATGTTGTCAGTGACACGTTCAAGACCAGCGGCATCTCCACCACATACACCAACATCTACAACGCTGTGGAGAACGCTAACGACGGAGAGACTGTCACAATCTCCAGTACTAAGGATGTGACCCTCACCAAGGATCTGACCGTCGGTAGCGGAGTCACGCTTTCCGTTCCCGCCAGTAAAACACTCAAAGTCGGCAGCGGGGTAACTCTCACGGTCGACGGAACCGTCTCCATCGCTGCAAACGGAACCTACACGATGATGCCTGCAGCCAGCAAGGATGCTGTTGCCGGACAGACCGTTGTCAACGGCCTGTTCGTGTACAGCAACAGTGCAGACTATTCCGAGAAGATCGTCGGAGCCTACTTCAAGTACAAGTACAACAACGCCACCGTTAGTGCCATCGCACCCCTGGCCTCCGTGCCCGGACTCATGGAGAACATCACCGGCAACACTATCACCACATATGGTGAGATGACCGTCGGTGACATCGACTTCAGCGCCTACACCGGCACCGCAGTCAAGACCCTCGCCGTGAGCAACAACCTCACCTTCGGTACGATCACCCTCGGAACCCTCGGCCTCACCTCCACTGGAACCGATGTATCTGTGACCGGAACCATCCAGCTGACTAACGGAACCCTCGTCCTGGACAACGTCTACGGCGTCACCGCCAACAACACGACCGACAGGGACAGCACTGTCACATCCAGCATCGGCGGAGAGATCAACGCATACGATGATTCCGAGACCACCGCTACCGAGAAGGGATCCGTGGAGATCTCCGGAACCATCGTGTCTTCCGCCACATACAAAGAGAACGTCGCTCTGACCGTCCCGGCAGGTGCCACCCTCAGCGTCACCGGTGGAACAATCGACGACATCACAGTCGAAGGAACCCTGACCGTCTCCGGTACAGGTGTTTCCATCGGAACCGCCGTCGTCACCGGAACCGTCGGAGTCCCTGAGAAATCCACGAACAAAGCCACCGTCACAGGAACCCTGTACGTCGGAGTGTCCATCGAGACTTCGAAGAGCGGCATTCTCATCACCGATCTCGGAGGAGACGCCTCTGTCGCAGGAGTGACACTCAACGATGCGGCCATCGCATACGTCTCTCCCTCCGCCACTGCGGAGCTTCCCACGGGCATCGGTTACACCGAGTACTATGTGGACGGAGAGCTGTACGTTACCGCGTATGTAGGGGCTAGCTGCACTAAGACAATCGACACAATAACAATCTCTGTGGAGAACGCCTTCTTCAAGGGATGGAACGATGAGACGGGAGAGGGTGCAGGATCCAAGACCGTTGGTAGTGCAGACGTCAAAGCCGTCTATGCCGGAATCAAGAAGGACATCTACACCGTGAACATCACCGCAGACGGCGGTATCGGAACCGTCGCCCTCGACGGAGTCGTCCTCACAAAGAATGGAAACACATTCTCTCTCGGAAACCAGAAGTTGGAAGCCGGAACCTACCAGATCACATTCGTGGCCAGCTACGGATTCACCGCCGACAACGCGTACATCACCGTGAACGGCGAGAAGATCACCGGCAACACCATCACACTCTCCGGAACCCCCGTCAGCGAGGAAGGAATCACCTTCAACGTCAGCATCATGGGAACCGAGGTCGCCAACGCCTCCACCGGAGGATCCAACACCACCGGATCCTCCGATGACGACGATGGACTCGGCCTCACCGACATCCTCCTGATTGTCCTGGTCGTCCTGATCGCCGTCATGGCTGTCATGGTCGCCCTCAGGCTGATGAGGAGCTGAAAACCGAAAGATAAGGGTTGAGAGTCTCGGTAAAGCAAGACATCTGCTCCGGTGCTGAGCGAGCATCAAACCCCACGGAGACCTGAAGAGCAAACCCAGGCAGGAGGGGCCGTCCGGAAGGACGGCCCCGACTGCCGACTATCCAACAGAGGCCTGCACACAGTTATCCACAAATCGCTGTCTATGCAGATTATCATCCGTTCCGGATGGCCTTACTGTTGACTTGACATTGCATCTATTTCGTTGCATTCATAGGTATAAGGACGTATCATCTTGTATTGCCCCCAACCGCTTTATAGCGTCATCAGTATGCCAGTTCGATTGCAATGTCTATCTTTCTAGCCGAAGGGGAGCAGGTGGTCCGCAAGTACCGTTGCGTGGTTGCCGACTACAAATCCTCAGATAAGAGTCTGGACAGCGTCGGGATAATCAAGAAGAAGCCTGAGACGGACGGCCTCATGGTCGTCACCAACAAGAGGGTCATATACTACGCCGAAGCACGCAGCCCCTCCAAGGGGTCCGACGCTCCCGCCATGCACCTCCAGGAGGCGTTCATCGACAGGATCACCTCCACCGAGTTCGTCCGTGCGGATGCGAAGAAGAACGTGGTACTGCCTCTGGCACTGATGATCGTGGGTCTTCTGATCACAATCTGCGGCCTGCTCGGCGGCAACGAGATGATGTACATCGTCCCGGGGATAATCGTCCTGGCGCTTGGCATAATCCTATTGGTGTTCACCATCAAGGGGAACGACCAGCTGGTCATGATGAAGATCAACACCGTCGCATCCGAGACCGGCATACATGTCTCCGGCATGAGCGCCAGGGACGAGCAGTCCCTGTCATTCTACATGGTCCCCACCCCTGAGTTCACGGCGATGGCCACCGAGGTCGGGGCGCTGATCATCGACCTGCAGCAGAGCGGGGATGCGTGCATCGCCAAGTGGGCGTCCCAGTGAGTGGATCCCATGGCAGACCTGAAGCTCGCTGAAGGCGAGTACGTCGTACGCAGCTACCGCTGCACGGCAGTTGACCGTTGCAAGGTCATAGCAGGGACCGCGATCCCACTGGGGTCCAAGAAGCGGCAGTCGGAGGGCAACGTCGTGGTCACCAACATGAGGGTCGTGTACTCCATGGAGGCGACGGGACGCGGCCAGAGCATGGTTCGGCAGGAGGCCAGGATATCAGATATCCCATCGGTCTCATCGCTCATGGCGAGGTTCGGAAGGGATCTGAGGGTCCCCATCGTATTGATCCTGATGGGCATCCTGCTGATCTTCGCGCCTTTCGTCTATGCGACGGAGAGCGGCGCGTTGGAGAACGACGGGGACTACAACGTCGGATACAACCTCGGCCTGGAGTACGGCTACTACGGGGCGTATGTGGACGCGGTGACGTCAGGGACGGCGGAGAACACGATCCCCGAGGGATACACCGCACCGGTCCGTGATGAATTCGGATCGGCGAGATACGATTCGGGATGGTACGACGGGGCAAGAGCCGGTGCCGCCCGGGCCGCAGCCGACATGGCATCCGAGAAGGACTTCTCCGTGCCGAACGACATGAAAGTCGGTGACATGGGCCCGACCGTCCTGGCGGTTTCCGCCGTGGGAACGGTCGTTTTCGTTCTCGGCAGCGTGATGTACGCCATATCCAGCAGGACCAAGGATTGGGTCTTGCTCAAGATGGGCGGAGCATCCGGTTCCGGAATCTTCCTGAAGTCCATGTCGCCTTGTACGACGGACCTCGGACCAACCGTGGCAGGGGAGGACTTCTCTTCCATGGTGTGCGAGATCGGCTCCGTTATCGCGGACCTCAGATCATCACAGGGGGGTCGCGCCCTATGAGTCATATCAAGACGGTCATGGCCGTCATCATTCTGGCCTCGGCATGTATGGTGTTCTGTGCGACCGGTTCCGACGATTCCTTGGCGGACACCGCGGAGTACACCTCCGCTGAAGGCAAAACATCCACCGGAACGGGCGGAGCCACATGGAAGTACGGGGAGGGGGTTCTGACCATCAGCGGCACCGGTACCGTCAAAGCCGGATTCAACTCATCTTCGGCTAGCGGGTGGGGCACATGGGAACTTACCAAGGTGGAGGTCGCTCCCACAACCGATCCGTCCACGGGAGGCTCGTCCACCCCAGCCGCTCAGGACAGTTCCACCGTCGATCTCACGAAGATATATCCGGATGACATATTCGCTTCCAGTTTCAATGTGGTGATCGATTCGAACGTCACGATAGAATCCGAGGCGTTCAAGAACATCAAGGCCAAGGAACTGGATTTCGGAAGCAAGGCGACCACGCTCGGTGCAGGGGCCTTCAAGAACTGTCAGACACTCGAAAAGGTGACATTCTCTAACCTCACCAGCATAGGGGCGGAGGCGTTCTCTAACACCAAGCTGGCCGAGATCAACCTCTCCAAGGTGACCTCCGTCGGAGCCAAGGCGTTCTCCGGATGCACGAGCCTGACGACATCGGACATCGGGAAGGCCACGATAGCCGACGACACCTTCGAGGGATGCACCAAATTCAAGACGATCAAGGCCACGGATTCCACGGCCTACAAGGTGAACGACAATGTCCTGTACTCCGCAGACGGCAAGAAGCTGGTCTGCTGTCCGGCTACCAAATATTCTGTCGTCACCCCTGTGACGCTTCCGTCGACGGTGACGGATGTCAACATGGGTCTGGAGAAGGCCGTGTACATCATAGACATGAACAAGGCTGTCGGCAGCACGGTCGTCGTGAAGAAGATCGGCACCACGGTCAACGCGGCAGCGGTGAAGTACTCGTCCCAGGGGATGGAGGAGCACACCGCATCCTGGTCAGGGAACACGTTCACGATAAAGGACGTGAAGCTCTACGACGGCTGGAGGATCGACTCCGGATGCATGAGGTCGTCCGGCACTCCGACCGTATCCGGAGGTAGCATATCTGTCCCGGTCGCGGCCGGCAGCGAGGCGTATCTGTACCCCATGGGTGTGGAGAAGATCACCAAGAAGTACATCACGGACGAGCTTGCTAAGGGCCTCAACGGATGGACCATCTCCAGCAGTCTCGACGTGGATTCGGATGTCAAGGACGGCGACATCCTGACCGATGTGAACGCTCTGACCATACAGATCACCGGCTACAACGGCGGAGGGAGCGCGAAGCTGAACAACAACCTGGTCTTCTACGGGATTGCGGGCACCATCACAGGGTTCACCGTCGGAGGGGACTACTCCAAGCTCAGGAACCTCGAGATCGTCGGTGACATGAAGCTGCCGTCGGCTCTGTTCGAGAACTCCAACCTGGTCAGCGTGAAGATGGACGATGTCACGTCCGTGGACGCCAAACTGTTCCGTTACAGCACAAAACTTGATTCCGTGAGTCTGAAAGCCTGCGCATCTATCGGGGATTCGGCCTTCGAAGGGTGTCTCAGGCTCCAGGCAGTGGGGCTCGGGGCGGACAAGATATCCTTCGGAAGGAACGTGTTCTCCAGCTGCTCCAACCTGGACATGCTGGTCGTCGGCACATCCACCGAGGTCTCGGGCAATCCGGGCCTGTTCCTGGTGCATGTGGACGGTCAGGTCGATGTGTCGCTGAGCGGCGATTGTCTGGTGGTCAAGGGTTCGTACAGCGGTCTGGATTACTCCGCAACGAAGGACGGGCCAGGGAAGGCCGTGAGTTTCTACAAGGGAGGCGTCACATCCGTCTACGTGGGAGGGATGACCGAGGTCTTCATGACTGTGAGAAGCGGCGCACCTTCCGGGGACTGCCTCATAACGTACGACACCGGACTCGACATGCGGATCGACAACCTGGTCGTGAAGTCCGGGGACAAGCTCGCCAACCTCACGATACCCAGCAAGGACGGGTACAGGTTCCTCGGATGGTCCTGCGGTCTGGAGCAGGTCACCAAGGACACCACGGTGACCACCAGCATGGTCCTCGAGGCCAAGTGGCAGAAGGAGGACTCGACAACCCATACCGGATACTACGTCCTGGCGTTGTTCGCCGTCGCCATAGTGGCCAGCGTCGCGGTCGTCATGTTGAACGCCCGCCGCTGATAACATCTTACGTGCCTTCGGGCACGGTTTTCTCAATAAAATGGAAAAGGGGGATGTCCCCCTGTTTGGGTCACTTGGACCATTTGGGTTTGATGCTTGCCAGGATCAGGATTCCGAACACAATCACCGTCACGAGGGCGCACAACCCGATGAAGAGGCCGGCGGAACCGTTCGAGACGCTGTTCCCGGTGACCTCCAGCGAGATGTCGGCGTACAGAGGGTAGCTGTTCAGATACAGGCTGATCTCCTGGGATCTGGGACTCTCGAGAACGAAGGGCCTGTCCGCCAGTGAGTACGATTCATAGTCGTAGTTGATCCTCGGGTTGACCTTGTTACCCATGTTGTCGACCGCGGACACAAGCTCGATCCTGATCGTGTCCCCCGCTTTGACGAAGAACCCCATCTTCCCGTACGGTTCCAGGACCTGGGTGCATTTGACCTCCCTGCCGAAAACGTATGTGGATGACATGGAGTAGCTGTTGAGGGCGTACACGATGATCCTGTAGTCTCCGGCGTTGTTCTCGATCATTTCCTGATCATCCGCGGAAGGGCCGGACGTCCCGACGGGATCGTCCAGGTACGCTGTCATCCGGGCCTCGTTGGCGGAGCCCTCGATGAAATACAGCATGCTGCTGTTGAAGTAAATCTGGTAGTTCGACACCGTATCCCTGTCGATGGGTTCGCACCTGTGCACGTACATGTCCGACATCCTGGAGTTGTAGCTCTCGGCGTCGGAGTCCTGGGACATCACCGGCAGCAAGCAGGCGATGACCATCACGGACAGTATTGCCGCGGTCGCGGCTTTCATCCTGAACATCACATCTCCCTCCTCATTGTGCGGAACATACCCAGGATGAGGAACGCGAGGCCCCAGACGATCCCGATGACCGCCATCGTTCCGTAGTCTGACGCATCCATGAAGGACATGACCACCAGACCCGACGATATCGACGTCGGTGCTCCAAGGGTGCTGAGCGCGGCTTCGCAGAGGAAGCTCGGCAGGAGCAGGTACGAGGACACGTCCGTCGCCCCGCCCTCTAAGGCATTGGCCATCAGGATGATCGCTATCACCGGTATCACCACAGACATCAGTATGAACGGGATCAGGGACGACCCCCTCTTCAGGACGCTTCCGATGCAGAATGCCGTGGCGGTGTAGGCGAACACGGCGATCACGGTGTACACCAGGGACGTGCCCAGGAGGTCGGCGAAGATCGTGTCGTACTCCGTCATGGCAGTGGCGATCGCCATCCCGTACGCGAACAGGAATATGGCGAGGGACATTACGAACCCGGCGAGGTACTTGCCCAGGTAGAACGACACCCTGCTTATGGGCAGGGACACGTTCATGTAGGCTGTCCTGTCGCGGAACTCCTGCGGGATCTGCTTCCCGCACAGGATGGACGTGAACAGACCCATCATCAGCGGCATGGCGGACAGCAGCCCGGATATGAATATGGTCGAATGGACTGAGTCGAACCCGTACATCTGCAGGAGCATAGATATGAAATCCCCGCCCAGGAAGTAGAGGATGGGGATCAGGAGCGCGATGAACAGCATGATGTAGGTCCACTTCATCTTGGAGAACAGTTTCATCTGGACCATGAATATGACCATCGTCTGTTTGACCATGGACGGTATCTCGTAGGTCCTGTCCCTGTGGGCCTCGGCATCGCTGGCCGAGTACCCGGTGTCGCCCCAGGTGCCTTTGCGGTCCTCTTCCTCCTTGTTCCCGAACGGGAGCCCGAAGGTCCTTTTCCTCATCTCTGTCTCCGCGGTCATCTGGGAGTCCTCCCCGTGTCTGCCTTTCGGCCTCACTACGGCATCGCTCATTGGATCTCATCCCCCTTGGTAAGTTCCATGTACAGGGACTCCAGGTCGGCGCCCTTCTCGTTCATGGCCAGGATCCCCAGGCCGCTCCTGAACGCGACCTCCGTCACATGGGCCTGGTCCTCCGTGGTCCCCTCGAAGTCCAGCTTCACGGAGTAGTCGCCCATCATCTCGGAACACTTCACACCATTGCAATGCTCCAGGTCGGAGACGAGCTCTCTGGTCAGGGGCCTGAGCGTGCGGATCTCCAGCGTCACCGCGGTGTCGGAACCGACGCCGTGGACGAGCTTGGACACATCGCCGGACGCGATTACCTGTCCGTCGCGGATCATGGTGACCGAGCCGCATATCTCGGAGACCTCCTTCAGTATGTGCGTGCTGATCAGGAGGCTCCTGTTCTTGGATTTCAGTTCCGCGAGGGTCTCCCTGATCTCGATCATCCCTCTTGGGTCAAGTCCCGACGTCGGTTCGTCCAGGATTATCGTCTCGGGGTTCGGCAGGAGTGCCTGCGCGAGGACAACCCTCTGCCTCATTCCCTTGGAGAAACCTCCGATCGGTTTGTTGCGCCATTCCCACATCCTCATGGTCTCCAGGGCGTCCCTGGAGCGGATCTCGATCTCTCTGGCATCCAGGCCGTAGAGGCGACCGACATACTCCATGATCTCGGCAGGTGTGAAGCCGTGGTAGGGTTCGGGGGTCTCGATGACGCAGCCCACATGGGCCATGGCCCTCCTGTGGTCGCTGATGTCGATCCCTCCGATCCTGACCGTTCCAGAGGTGGGCGTGAGCAGGCCGGTGATGGCCTTCAGCGTCGTGCTCTTCCCGGCACCGTTGGGTCCCAGGAGTCCCATGAACTCGCCTCTGCGGACAGTCAGGTCGATGTTGGATATGGCGGCAAAATGACCATACATCTTCGTGAGACCGACGGTCTCTATGGCTGGTGTGCCGTCCATGTACTTGACATGTGCATAAGGTATAAGAAGTGTAGTCCAGACGGTCCCGGGGGTCAGCGACTTCCCGATCTGCGGTCCATCTCGTCGTTGAGGAGCGAATCGGCCAGGGGGATGAACTCCTCCGATCTCCGGACGTTCCTGTAGGCGACCTTGGGGATCATGGAGGCCAGTGCCACAGCGTCCGAATGTAGCTCGATCATGTCCTTGTTCTTGACCTTGTACTCGCCGGTCATCTGCCTGATCACCAGTTGGGAGTCCATGACGAACTCCGCCTCGTCCGCGCCGAGCTCTATGGCCTTGCCGATGGCGGAGATCAGCCCTCTGTACTCGGCGTAGTTGTTGGTGTGCACGCCGAGGAACTCCGAGTGGGTGTGGATGACCTTGCCCTCTGAGGTGACGACCACGGCATAGGCGGACGGCCCCGGGTTCCCTCTGGAACCTCCGTCGGAGTAGACGGTCAGTTTCAATAAATCAGCTCCCTGGAGACCCTGTTCTCGGAGTCCACAAGGACAACGGTGGCTTTCCGGGGTTCGTCGCAGAGCTCGTAGCCCATGATGATCACCAGGTCCCCCTCGTCGCAGAGGTGGGCCGCGGCCCCGTTCACAGCAATTATGCCGCTTCCTCTCTCACCCGGAAGTGTGTAGGTCTCGAAGCGGCTACCGTTGTTGACGTTGGCCACGGTGACCTTCTCACCGACCCAGATCCCGGCTTTGTCCAGCAGGTCCTGGTCAATGGTAATGCTGCCTTCGTAGTCGAGGCGGGTCTGTGTGACCGTTGCTCTGTGGATCTTACTCCTGAGCATCCAACGCATGGGCTGTCGTAGAATGGTATCGTTAAAGAACCTTTCCACATGGGCCCCGCGCATCACGTCCTTTTCATGGACAGGCATATCTTCTGGCGTTTGTCGTTGGGGCTCTCGGGGTGGAGGTATTCCGCCTAGCCTTCGGCCATGAGTTCCGCGAGACATCTGCGGAACGTGTTGTTGATGCCGCTGTAGCCGACCGAGGATGCCAGATCCCTGCTGCTCTGGTAGCGTTGATCCTCAGGGATTCCAGGATCATCTCCTTGGTGACCGCGGGATCCCTGTATGCTGACTTTTCCTTGTTGACGGTTTCTGTCCCGGATTCTAATCGTTTTTGAACTCTATATGATTATTTTCTATGATGGTTTCATCGAGGAGTTTGTTGATGTTGACCAGAATTATGATTTTAATACCTTTGATTTACTTGTGCATATACTTACACTTATGCTTACACCTTTACTTACGCACATTTGTATGCATCGATTGATGAGCAGACAGTCAAGCTTCACGAGAAATCGATAATAAATGCCTGATGATTGAAACCGAAAAAATAAGATGAGCGCCCTGGTCGGAATTCGAATCCGAGTCGAAGCCTCGACAGGGCTTCATGATAGGCCACTACACTACCAGGGCAACAAGTCTTGGTATTGTAGGCACATATATAATGATTTCGACTAGGTTTTTGGTGGATTGAATCAATCCAGTATATGGGCTTCATTCGAAAAAGCACAGATCAGATTTAATCGCCATCGGGACTCTCGTCCATCAGATGGAATGAAGAAGTGGCTGACAGCGTGTCTGAGTTCCCGTACGCTTGCGCAATACAGTACAGACAGATACGCGGGCGGACTTTACTGCCGGGTTCGGAATGGGACCGGGTGTGACCCCGCCGCTATGGCCGTCATACCAAGACGTGGTAGCAATAACTATTATGTAAATATTTCGTCTAAATAACCTGACTTCGACGGGATGCTACGGTCTCTCTTCGGAGGTTCCGACCCATGGTTCCGCCCACTCCGGGGGGTTTGAAGACGGACCGGACGACTGTCAAAATGTTCTAGTTCGGAGTATTTTAGCGAAGGATTCTGTTAAAGTCAGGCAAACAAGTTAAACATCTGCGTCCCTGATAACATCTGGCTCTGGATGTCTGATGCTTCGGACCCTTTTCTTGACGAAACCGCATCATTCATTACTGACAACCGCATGGTCGGAACCATGCCTTTAGGAGATCCCCAGGGAGGATTGTTCGAATACACGGTCGAGGGTCTGCCTCAGAGCATCTTCGCATGCATCGTCCCAGTCAGCGACGTACATCGTTCCGTCGGGTTCTACACAGAGGTCCTGGGCATGGACGTCCTGGGAGCAGACGATTCCCAAGCGTATCTGGTCAGAGGTGGCTGCAGGATTGTCCTGAAGAGGTCCGAGAAGGTCGGAATCGACACGGGCATAGTGTTCGGGGTGGATTCCCCTTACAACACCCGCCGTCGCCTGATCGACGAGGGCGTGGAGTTCGTCGTGGACCCTGTCAGGGGCCCCATGGGGACGTACACCTCGTTCCTGGATCCGGACGGGAACGTCCTGTCCGTCATGGAGACGGGCGCCGAATTCAGATTCTGAGAAAAGGAAACCGGGGCCGGACGGATCCGACCCCGTACGCCCTAGGGCGAATGTTTTCCGGTTTAGTCTCCCAGGTTGGCCTGGGCGATGGCCAAGTCGAGTTCCTGCTGGAGCGCGGGCGGGAGTCCGTTTATGCTTCCGGACAGGAATCCCCTGACGATCATGCTGACGGCCTGGTCCTCGTCAAGTCCCCTGGACATCAGGTACTCGATCTGGTCCCTGGCGATCTTCCCGACCGCGGCCTCATGGGTCATCTCCACATCGGCGACGTGGGCTTCCAGCTCTGGTACGGCACTTGTGGAGCCGCCGTCCTTCATGATGATGCTCCTGCACTCAAGGTGGGCTTTGACTTCCGGCGCGTTGCCGACCAGACGGCCGCGTGCGCACATCTTCCCGCCCATGGAGATGCTCCTGCTCATGATCTGGGCGTTGCTGTGCCTTCCGTTGAGGTTGACCATTCCGCCGGTATCGATATCCGATCCCTCGTGGGCGATGCACATGGTGTTGTACAACGCGGAGGAACCCTCCCCGAGTGTGGCGGAGGGGAAGCTCTGGAGGCTTCCGACCGGGTTCAGTATGACGTAGTTGTTGGTGAACGCGGAGTTCTTCCCGACGACAGTCCCGGTCCTGGGACGGACGCCGGTCTGCTTGCCCCAGCTGTGGATCATCGAGAACGTGAGGCTGGAGTTGTCTCCCACGTACATCTCGGAGACGCCGACGTGCAGCGCATCGTCCGCGTGATGTGCGGTGGAGCATCCGGTGATCATCTCCAGGGAGGCGTTGTCCTCCACGATGATGATGTTGTGGACGTTCTGGACGCTCTTGTCCGTGTTGAGGAGCATGCATGTCTGGACAGGGCTCTTGATGTGGTACCCTGACCTCACTCTGACGAAGTACCCGTCGGCGTTCTCGAGGAAGCTCTTAGCGGTGTACTTGTCCTTGGCGGGGTCCACGGCCTTCCACATGTAGTCCTTGAGCCAGTCGTACTTTCTCAGCGCGTCCTGGGTGGACATCATCTCCAGACCCTCCTGTGCGGATGTGTGGCAGTGGCTCAGTCCGTTGTCTATGAACATCAGGGTTCCGGCGCGGTTGATCTCGTCCGAGACCACACCGACCTTCTCCATGTACTCCTTGTAATCCGAGCTCTCGAGGTCCTCGATCTGTTCGGGGTTCCTCTCGCCCTCCTCGTAACGGTCCAGGTCCAGGTCGGCCCCGTAGGCCCCCTTCTTGTTCAGCGCTTCCTTCACAGCTTGATTATCTGGCATTCTCCGCACTCCCCGTAACCGTTCTCCTTGATCTCCCTGAGCAGGTCCGCGGGCCTGCCGGTGCACTGGATCCTTCCGTTCTTCATGACGTATCCGCGGTCGGCTCCGATGTAGTCCATGATCTGCCCGGTGTGGGTGATGACAAGTGACGAGACGTGTCTCTGCTTCCCGGGACAGCTGCCGTCGTAGAGCAGGTCGCGGACCTTGGTGCCTATGAGGTCTATGTTCTCCAGGTCGACTCCGGACTCGGGTTCGTCCAGGAGGATGAACTCGGGTTTCTGGGCCGTGAGCTGGAGCAGCTCGGACCTCTTGATCTCCCCTCCGGAGAACCCGACGTTGACCTCTCTGTCGAGGAACGCGTCCATCTTGAACTTGGGCGCGTCTGCGAGGATCTCCTGGCCCCTGTCCGACGAGACCTTGATGAGGTCCCCCAGCTTGACCCCGTAGATGTTCGGCGGGCGCTGCATCATCATCCCGATGCCGAGCTTGGCACGCTGGTCCACGGTCATGTCCGTGATGTCGGTGCCCTTGAACAGGATCTGTCCGGATGTGACCTCGATGGAGCTGTAACCCATGATGGTGGACAGCAGAGTGGACTTTCCGGATCCGTTGGGTCCGAACAGGACGCAGGTCTCCCCCTCGTTAACGGTGAGGTTGACGCCCTTCAGGATCTCCTTCTCGCCGGCGGCGGCGTGCAGGTCGACCACTTTAAGCATTTCAGTCATTGCATCACCTTTCTATAGCGGCGCTAATAGAATGCCTCTATAAAAGAATGAAGTTCACGACGTTAACCTTACCCGAAGCAGTCGGAGAGGCGCAGTCCGCAATACCCGGGCGTATCCGCAAAACCGTTAAGACCGCATCGGAGCTACGGCGGGACATGAAGGTAATCGCGATCAACGGAAGCCCGCGCCCGATCGGCAACACCAGCAACATCCTCAACGAGGTGCAGGACATGTTCGAGAGGGAGGGTATCGAGGTCGAGATAATTCACCTCTACGAGTACAGCTTCGTCAACTGCAACGTGTGCATGACCTGCGAGATCCGCGGAGACGGCAGATGCATGGACGAGGACGACGGTCTCAACGACATCCTGGAGAGGATGAGGCAGGCAGACGGGATAATCATGGCCTCTCCCACGTACATGAACGCATGTTCGAGCGTCATGCAGACGTTCATGGAGAGGGCCGCGCTGGTGTTCTGCAAAGGGGATCGCGGACTGGCAGGCAAGGTCGGAGGCGCCATCGCCGTGTGCGGACACGACGGGGCCTCGCTGGTGTACAACCAGATGGTGAATTTCCTCCTGCACAACGAGATGCTCGTGTCGGGGTCGTACCCCATGCCGATAATAAGGGCCCTGAACTCTCCTGCGTACGAGGATGACAAAGAGGGCATGAAGGGTGTCAGGTGCCTCGTCGAGAGGATGACCTCTGCCATCATGCGTCTGAACGGTTACGTGTGAACCTGTGCCGGGGCGGCGGTCAGTCGCCGCTTCCGTCCCACACCCCGTGCTCGTCGGCATGGCCGTGAGACTGGGTCTTCGGAGCAACCTTGGGAGATTCCTTCTGTTCAGTGTTCGTGCTCAATTCCATCCCATCCTTGCGGTCATCTGATGCCCGCAGGAGGCTTACCGCGTCTTGTTTATAAAAAGATGCCACCGGATATGGGTTCCGTGCAGTGCCGTTACGCCTCCTGCTCGTCCTCCGAGAGGCCGTCGGAGTCATGGACCTGCATCTCGTACATCTCGATTATCTCTGTGACGGTGGTGCACTGCTCCGGAGTCTTGTCATCCCTGACGCGACCGGTGAACCTCGGGAACCTGATGCCGAGGCCCGCGCCTTCCTTCAGGACGTCCTTGGCAGCGGTGTGTATCGGGCTCAGCGTTATCTCGGCCGCGACCACCTCCAGGACCAGTGACGGTTCGAACCACACGTCCGGGACCATGTCCGCGTCGAGTACGGATGGTTTCCCCTCGGATATCGTCCCGTCCAGCATGGACGGCATGGCGTCGAGGAACGCGTCATCGAACCCCGTCCCAAGCTTGCACACAGTGCCGAACCTGCCCGCCTCCTGGTCGTAGGCCGCCATGAGCAGGGCCCCGTACCTTCCGGCGCGCTTGCCCATGCCGTAGAACGCTCCGACGACGGCGAGATCGAACGAGTCCGTCAGGCCTTGCTGGTAGTCCTTCTTGTATTTGATCCACAGGAATCCCCTGGATCCCGCACGGTACACGGAGTCGTCTGCGATGGACTTGGCCATGATCCCCTCGCATCTGGCATTGATGGCGCCGGAGAAGAAGTCCTCGCCCTCCTCCGGGCTCTCGACGACCTTCATGGTCGTCATCTGCACCGGGCCGTCTATCTCGAAGCCCTGGTGGAGCAGATCCCTCCTCTCCGGATACGGGAGGAGCGTGGTGTCCTTACCGTCCGCGTACAGCATGTCGAACATGAATATCCTGACCGGGATGTCCTTCACGGCCTCGTCCATGCCGTGCTTCTTCCTGCGGCGGGTGACGTTCTGGAACGGCAGCATGAATCCGGTGTCCGGGTCGATTGCCACGCATTCGCCCTCTATGATGGCCTCCTCGTGCCTGCACTGCCTCCTCAGAGCCTCGGCGATGTCGGGGAAGTTGGACGTCAGGTCCTCCAGTCTCCTGGAGTAGAGCCTCACGGACTCCTTGCCGATATGGGCCTGGACCCTGATGCCGTCGTACTTGTACTCCATGGCGCATCTGCCGCCCATCTTGGCCACAACCTCCTCGATGGATGGGAGCCTCTCAGCCAGCATCACCTTGACCGGGCTGTCGACCTTCACGCCGATCGCGTCAATCGCATCCATCCCGCCCGTGGCGATCGTCTCGGCTATGAGGCCGATGTCGCAGGTGACGTTGAACGCCCTCTCTATTGCGGGGCGGTCCTCCTTCGAGGCGAACGCCGTGGCGAGGGCGTCGAGGATCGTCATGTCCGCGGCACCGACCCTCATCCTGCCCGTCACGGTCCTGCAGAGGTACCTGGCCTCCAGAGGCCCCGAGTCATGGAGCAGGCTGGCCAGCGTCTTCTGCTTCTTGTCCTGGGAGTTCTTCCCGTCTGCGTTCTCTATGGCGGTGAGGCCTTTCACGACCCTGTCCACGGTGAGGTCCTCGGAGAACAGGGCCATCTGCTTCTTCCTGGACATCAGCGTCTCCGCCACCTGACCGGGGTCTCCGGTCTCGACTGTGAGCTTCTCCACCTTGGATTCGGGATTGCCGGATGCCTCGGCGATGGCCTTGAGGACCAGCCTGTCCGCCATTCCGAGGACCCCGGGCACGAAATCCGGATGCAGCTTGCCCTGGCTTAGGTAGACTATCGATCTGAGTTCGGACTTGTCTGCCTTCGAGAAGAACTCCGCGAGTATCGCGGTCATCTCCAGGCGACTGCCCGTGGATTCCAGTCTGTCGAACGTCTCTGCCAGGTCGGAGTAGAGCATACCCGGACATGGCGGAGGGGGATAAAACAACTTGTCACGGCTCAGAAACCGTCGAGTCTCATCTGGCTGTTGCCGGATATGGGGGATGAGCCTCTGCCGAGCTCCTCGCTGAGCCTCTCGAGCTTCTGGCGCATGGCGGCCTCCTTGTCCTTGCTGGTCTGTTCGAGGATCTCGTCAAGGGTGCCTTTGGCTATCAGGACGAAGACCTCCCCGTCGTTCTTCCTGCCCGTCCTCCCCCTTCTCTGGATCGTCCTGATCTCCGAAGACACGGGTTCGTAGAAGATCACCATGTCCGTGCTGGACACATCCAGCCCCTCCTCGCCGACGGATGTCGAAACCAGGACGTTGTACGTACCGTCCCTGAACCCGTCCAGGAGCTCGATCTGCTCCCTCTGCTTGAGTCCTCCGTTTGACTGGCCCACCAGCATCGCCACTCTGGCACCGTCTATCGACGATATCTTGGAAACCAGCATCTCGCAGGTCTCCCTGTACTGGGCGAACACCATGACCCTGGATAACTCCCCGTTGTTGACGGTCCTGCTGACCAGGGACATGACCCTGGACACCTTGGAATGCTCGACGTTCGACTTGGCCAGGATGTTCCTGACCCCTACGAACTCCGGGCGTCTGACGATCTCCCTGGCGCTCCTCCCGCCCTCCTTCTGCTCCGACTCGGCCACGATCCTGGCGATGTAGTTGCGGAGGGGCGTCATACCCTGGGTCTCCGCGAGCCCTATGGCGTGGAGCAGCTTGATGCACATCGAGTGCAGGGCCAGACCCCTGTACACTATCGCGCTCTTCTCCCCTTTAGCCAGACGGTTCTGGAGCCTGCCGCCAACCGACAGCATGTAGGTGGTGGAGATCTGCCTGTCGGGGGATATCAGCCCCAGGCTGGCCATCTCCGATGAGAAGTGGTCCAGCATGGATTTCAGGAGGGATGAGGCGTCCATGAGGTCCTGCGGTATGTTCAGCTCCACCCTGTTCACGAACGTGTCATGGATGTACGGGGACACGTCGGGGTCGTCGTCGGACCTGACGTCGATGCGCCTGAGCCTCAGGTTGACGCACACCTCCTCGATCCTCGGCAGGCTACTGCCCGGTGATGCGGTCATCCCCACGCATCTGGTGTCCTTCCTGCAGAACCCTGACACGCGCACGTACGCGTAGCCGCCGGTTCCCCTGTGGGCCTCGTCGTAGATGACCAGCGACACCTCGGACAGGTCGTACCTGCCGGCCTCCAGGTCGTTCGCGATGGACTGAGGGGTCGAGACCACGATGTCGCAGCACCCCATGAGCTCCTTCCTGGCGGATGGTTTCATGGTCCCGTTCATCTCCCCCACGACGGTGTCCCTCATGAGCGACGAGAACGTGTTCCTGTGCTGGTCGACCAGCGGCTTGGTCGGAGCCAGCACGAGGACCTTCCCCGAATCCAGGAACGCCGCCGCGAGTCTCATGGCCACGATGGTCTTACCGAGGCCCGTGGGGAGGATCAGAAGCGAGTTGCGGTCCAGGCATCCGCTGACCATGTCTGTCTGGTACTTGCGTTCCTCTACCTTGTCGGGCAGGATGCGTGGATGGCTGACGAACGGCATCTTAACTTGCTTGACAGTCGGTATCGGATAAAAACATGGCTCCGCGGTGCGAAGCAAAGAAAAGGACGGCGGGACGGGCCCGCCTGTTGGGATTTAGTGGCATCCGCCGCCACAGGAGGCGCAGCCGTTGAAGTTGGGGTTCCTGATGGTGAGTCCGGTTCCGAAGTTGGGGTCGTCGATGAACTCGATGACGCACTCCTCCAGCTCCTTCTTGGTCTCGTCGTCGTAGAACATGTCGAAACCGTTGGCCGACTTGTCTACGTTCTCGCCCTCGTTGGCCTTCTCCTGGAACGACATTCCGAACTGAGGTCCAGAGCATGCGAAACCTGAGAGATAGATCTTGATTCCGTAGCCGACCTTCTGGTTCTTCTCAAGCAGGTCGTTGATGAACTTCTCTGCTTCGGGACTAATCTGTACCATGGTTCTCAGGAATGGTTGCACTTCATTATAACGTTAACGTCGTTACAATCAAAACGTCCTCATTCCAGGTCGATGCCGAAGTTCTCGGCGTACTTCCTGAAAGCGTAAGATTGGCTGCGGGTCATGGCCATGTAGGATCCGACGGTCATGGCCTCCAGCACCTCGTCCCTGGTGGCACCTGCGGCGATGGCATGCTTCATCTGGACGTCTATGCAATGCTCACCGCCCAACGCCGAGGCGGCCGAGACGGCGCAGAGGTACCTCATCTTCCTGCTCAGGTCGCCCTCCCCCTCCAGGATGGCCCTTCCGGCTGCGGATACGGGGACGAACAGGTCGGGTCTGGTCCCGAGGACCTGGTTGACAACGGGGATGAACCCGTATTCCTCCTTCACAGCCTCCAGTATCTTATCCGTCTTCCTTCTGAGTTCGGGGTCTTCCTGCATGGTGTCTGTCATGGCTTCCGAGATTATAATGCGATGTCGTAGTCGCCGACATTCCATCGGAAATTCACCTTCGGATGACGGCCAGCACCTCGGTCGGGACGATGGAAGTCTTCCGATCGATGACGCATCATCGCGGTCATCGCCACATCATCGCCTAGGCGGGTCGAGGATCACATCATGGGACAGGGTCAGTTGAACAGCCGGCTGTCCAGTTTATACCTCTCTCCGAGGTCTTCTGACAATGCGGTGAAAGAACCGCGGGAGAGAACAGGAATGGACGACAAGACTTTGGATGCCATCTTCGTGGCGGTCGGAAAGAGGTACGGATATGATGACGTGAGCGCGCATTTCACGGAGTTCAGGGACTTCAAGATCAAGTGGTCCCGTACGTACAAATGGATCTCATTGGAGGTCAGCGATTACCTGAAGGATGCACCCGAGAAGGTCGTGGAGTCCCTGGCATCCACCCTTTTCAAGAGGATAACAGAAGACGGGGAGAACACCGATTACAGCAAGCAGGTGGTGGAGTGGCTCGGTTCGGATGATTTCGTCCGTCGCAACCAGCCTCTGTACATACGCAGGTTCAGGACATTGACCAAATCCTCCACAGGACATGTGCACGACCTCAGGGAATCCTACGAGAGGCTGATCGACATGGGTCTGGTGAAAAGAGATCCACTGCTGTATCTAGAATGGGCGGACAAGACACGCAGCAGGAAGGTGGGGACGGTCAGCGTTCTGCTCAAGGTCGTAGCGATGTCCAGCAATCTGGACGACGAGGACATCCCCCAGGATGTTCTGGACTACTGCGTGTACTCGCAGGTCGCCCATGTGGGGATGGGATTCAACGAAAAGGGTACGCGCAGAGGGGCGGAGTATGATGCCCTCCTGTCCCTCTACCCGGGGAGGAAGGATGTGGAAAAGGCCCTCATCAGGAAGGGGTTGTATGTGTGAGTGTCCCCCGGGCGCTAACACGCCGTTTCACGGTCCGACGTGACGCCGGTCTCGAGGCACTGACTTACGCCGGGGGTATGTGTCGGATCCGGTGTTGTCCCCCGGTCATGGCTCCGACGACACGTCGGCAGCTCCCGCAGGTGCCCTACAGAGTAGGGGCCGGATCTCTGTCCGCCGTTCCGTGCACATGGTGTTCACGATGTCGCACCCCTTCGCCGGCCCGGCGGATGCGGATTCCCTTAGCCTATATATTATCCTATACCGGGGAAGAAGGTCCGGAGCACATCGGATGGACATGACCTCTCCCGAGGGGTAGATGTTTCGTCGTTCGTCGAATTATCCGTACATATCCCATTTCTGTACGATAAAAACTAAGACAATTGTCGTATTTTTACTGATTCAGTAGAAATATCCTGCATTTTTCTGCGAAAAACGCTGAATTTCTTACGAATTACGAAGAACTGCTACGAATTATTCACATAGGTTTATCAATAAAAAACAGATACCACGCCTTATGAAAGGAGTGCTCACGCCCTCATCAGTCGCAATCATCGGCGCGTCCAACGACGAGACCAAGCTCGGTGGTATGCTCGTCAAGAACATGATCGACGCCGGATTCAAAGGCAACCTCTACCCCATTAACCCCAAGGGCGGGGAGATCCAGGGACTGAAGGCCTACACCAGCGTCACCGAAGTAGGTGCGCCCATCGACCTCGCGGTCGTAGCGGTCAAGAACAGTCTTGTGGCCGGGGAGATCCCCAAGTTCGCACAGGCCGGAATCAAGTACGCCACCATCCTCACGGCGGGATTCAAGGAGGACTCCCCCGAGGGGGCCGAGATGGAGAAGGAGCTCATCAAAGTCGCCAAGGAGAGCGGAGTGAGGTTCCTCGGACCCAACTGCTTCGGTCTCATGAACCCCGGAAACGGAGTCAACGCCACTTTCGCTCACCTCCTGCCTCCTGCAGGAAACATCTCCATATTCTCCCAGTCCGGAGCCGTCGGTTCGTCCATCATCGACTGGGCCTACGACAACGGAATGGGTATGGCAAACTTCGTCACGTTCGGAAACAAGGCCGATGTCGACGAGGCCGACCTCATTCCCGAGATCGCCGCCGACCCTGCTACCAAGGTCCTGGGAATGTACTGCGAGGGAATCTCCGACGGAGAGAAGTTCGTGAACGCCGTGGAGAACATGCAGCCCAGGAAGCCCATCGTGGTCTTCAAGTCCGGAAGGACCCAGGCAGGTTCCGCCGCAGCTTCCTCCCACACAGGATCCCTTGCCGGTTCCGATGCGGTCAACAACGTCATCTTCGACAAGCTGAACATCTACAGGGCCCTGAACCTGGATGACATGTTCGACGCACTCAGCGTCTTCAGCACATGCAGTCTCATGAAGAAGGACGGAATCGCCATCATCACCAACGCCGGAGGACTCGGTGTCATGTCCGCGGACGCAACCTACGATGCACCCCATGTGTACGCTGTCAAGTTCTCCGACGAGACGATCTCCGAGATCAAGCGCAGGGTCCCTACCGTCGCAGGTCTCACCAACCCCATCGACGTGCGCGGAGACGCCAAGGCCGAGTACTTCCGTGAGGTC
>CAZJWD010000006.1:51170-53860 GCA_964550065.1 uncultured Methanomassiliicoccales archaeon | reverse complement strand
CACCAACCCCATCGACGTGCGCGGAGACGCCAAGGCCGAGTACTTCCGTGAGGTCATCGACATCGTCACCAAGGACCCCAACGTGGGTGGGCTGGTCATCATGGGATCCCCTCTGGACACCGCCGACCTGGAGTCCGTCGCTAAGATCATCGTCGAGATGAGGGATGACATCCCCGTGCCCACCACCTGCTGTTTCGCAGGCGGATACAAGTGCGACAAGGCCAACGCCATCCTCAGGGCCGGAAAGGTCCCCTGCTTCCCCACTCCCGACAGAGCCGTCCACGCCCTGTCCATCCTGAGGCAGTACACAATCAACCAGGAAGCCGCGGCTGACCCCCTCGAGGTCCCCAAGGTCTCCGGAAGGGAAGCCGCCAAGGCCATCATCGACAAGGCCAAGTCCGAGGGCAGGGACTCCCTGTCCGAATCCGAGGGTAAGGCCATCTTCGCCGCATACGGAGTGCCCACCCCCGGTGAGGCCACCGTCAACAGCGCCGACGAGGCCGCCGCAGCCTGCGACAAGATTGGATACCCCGTGGTCATGAAGATCGTCTCCCCTGACATCAAGCACAAGACGGATGTCGGAGGCGTCGTCGTCGGAGTCAAGAGCGCCGCGGAGGCCAAGGATGCCTACAACAAGATCATGGATTCCTGTACCAAGGCCGTTCCCGGAGCCAACATCGTTGGTGTGTCCATCCAGCAGATGGTCTCCGGACAGGAGGTCATCCTGTCCATGATCCGCGACGTGCAGTTCGGTCCCGTCATCTCCTTCGGTCTTGGAGGAATCTACGTCGAGATCCTTGGGGAGATTTCCCAGGCCCACGTGCCCATGACCGAGCAGCAGCTCGACAAGATGATCACCTCAACCAAGGCCTACAAGCTGATGTCCGGAGCCAGGGGACTGCCCGAGGCGGACATCGACGCCCTGAAGGACGCCATCAAGAGGATCGTCCTCATCGCCGAGGAGAACCCCGAGATCCACGAGCTCGAGATCAACCCCGTCATCGTGGGACTCAAGGGCAAGGGATGCTGGGCCGTCGACGCCCTGTGCACCCTGGTCAAGGAATAAATAGGTTAAATCAGGGGGCTTCGGCCCCCCCATATCAATTTCTTCCGATTCACAATCTGATGCGAATCTTCTGATAGCGGCTTGATTTCCTGTCGGGGATGGTGTACTCGATTTTCCCGTTCTCCACCATGGATCTGACAGCCTCGTACATGCTCATCGCGTTTCTCGAGTATCCGAGATGATCTGCGAGTTCTCTCATAGATACCGCTCCGTGATTCCTGAGAACCTCAAGTATGTCGTGCTCCAGCACTTCGGCGTTTCTTCTGGCAGGTAGAGGCCTGGCAACTTCGGTATCGGATTCCAGGAAGCTCTCGTGTATGAACACAGTCATACTGAAGAACCTGCGTTCAGCATCGGTCTCTATCAGAGGGGCCTCGGAACCGTTGTTCCGAAGGGATTTGAGAATGGTCGGTATTCCTGTACCGCGTTTCTCAGCCAGACCTCTGTGCTTCAGCAGGTCTCCGATACGGGCATTCCTATACACGGGTGTGGATAGTTCAAAATTGGCCAGTTGATCATCGTTTATGTTACGATTTGGTCCAGGAAAATTAGTGACCGTTATCCGATCCGGTTTAATGGTGATGGTTACAGGTTCTGCAATTGAATAGTCTTTATGATATATCGCATTGGAAACAATCTCTTCCAAAGCTGCTAAAGGGTAGTTGTAGATTCTATCAGCGATAGGGGTATCATCCTTTTTGACTGTCTTGATCTTAATTACCTGTCCTCTGAGGTAGTTCATTATAGACTCAATCTGTAAGTCCAGAGGTCCGGTTACGGTCTTTTCAGTCATTCCAACTCCCGTGGAATCAGGCAGTTCTACAATATCTACACGGGCACCATCAATAAAACGTTCGGGATTCTCGTTGAAGAATAGCAGTCCCGCGTTTATAGGGCGGTTATTATTGGGTGGCATGCCCAGGACTTTGAGGTTATTGAACAGCGTTTCGGCCGATAAGGATACGGCATCACTTCCTTCTTCGGAATCTATTTTGTTAAGATACTCTTGAGCGAGGCTAATTCTGAGGTCGGATATGCTGGCTTGCATGTTCACGCGACAATCGAACGGCACATTAGCTGAGATGTTGAATAGGATGCGTTCGTCGTTGGAATCCGCTATAATGGTGCTGGATAGTTTGCGGATGTAATACGACTTGCCCGTACGTTTGTTCTTTTCTTTCGATATTAAATCTGGGCATTTGTATGGACGTTCGGGACCTACAATCACCTCGATTACCAGTAGATTTTTGCCATCAATGACTACATGTTCAGTGCTAGGTACATAGCGAGGCTCTAGAAGGTTAGATATGCCCATCAATTCCTTATTGATGCGATCTATCGATTCCACGTCTATTCCTTTGACAGGGATAATAGGCATACCATTGGTTTCGGTCACACCAAGGACGATGTAGCCCCCGCCCAAGTTTTCTATATCATTTGCGAAAGCACAAATCGTATGACAGACGTCCGTTGGGTTCCAGTTTTCTTTGTATTCAATACGGGAATTTTCAATCGTACGATTGTGTATTAGATTCTCGATATTCGTCAGCAGCATCCCATTCGCCTTTTATCTTTATCTTTATCTTTATCTTTATCTTTATCTTTATCTTTATCTTTATCTTTA
>CAZJWD010000006.1:0-51070 GCA_964550065.1 uncultured Methanomassiliicoccales archaeon | reverse complement strand
ATCTTTATCTTTATCTTTATCTTTATCTTTATCTTTATCTTTATCTTTATCTTTATCTTTAGTTAGAGTAACTGGACGACAGAGTTGCTAAAGGGTGGAGGTGTGTTGTTCAGGCGCATGTTTGGAGTGTGAAGATGATTTTGGCTCCTCTGATATTACATGAGCGGCCAATGCACAGTACTCGGCTTGTGGTTTAGATCTTTTCATTCTCAGTCTCTTTTACCAGGTTTTTGTAAGCCATTCATGGTCGATAGAACAACACCCGAAGGTCGGGGCGACCGGTTCCGAGGGTACTTTAATATCAAATCCTGATTAGGAGGCCGATGACATCCGAACTTATCTTCGTGGGACTCGGCCTCAGCGGCACCGACGGTATGACTGTGAAGGCACTCGAGGCCTTGAGGCAATGCGACAAGATCTACGCCGAGTTCTACACATCATCCCTCATCGGAACCAAGGTCGAGGACCTGGAGAAGGTCCTCGGAAAGCCAGTTTACCTGATGTACCGTGCGCAGGTCGAGGAGAGCGACGACATCATCCGGGATGCCCTGGAGATGAGGGTCGGTTTCGTCACCGCAGGCGACACGATGGCCGCCACCACCCACGTGGATCTGAGGATCCAGGCCGCGGAAGCGGGGATCCCCGTCAGGGTGTTCCACGGGATATCGATATTCTCAGCTTGCCCCACATCCTTGGGACTTCAGCCCTACAAGTTCGGAAGGACCGTCACGCTCCCGTTCCTCGAGGAGAACTACCATCCCAAGTCCCCTTACGACCATATCAAGGAGAACAAGGACCGCGGACTCCATACCATGATCCTGCTCGACATCAGGGCCGATGAGCTCAGGTACATGACCGCCCACCAGGCCATCGAGTGGCTGATGGAAGGCGAGAGGAAATGGAACGAGGGGCTGATCGACGACAAGACCCTCCTGTGCGTCGTGTCCAAGGCCGGATCCCCCGAGGAGCGGATCTTCGCCGGGTATCCGCAGGATCTTCTGAAGATGGACATCGGCGAGCCGTTGCAGACCCTTGTTCTTCCGGGAAGGCTCCATTTCATGGAGCAGTATGCTCTGGTGAAGTTCGCAGGGGCACCCGAGGAGATCATAGAGGACGATTGATTTTCAACATACCCAGTAGGGGTAAACAGGGGTACCTCACCCCTTTATACTTAGATTCGTTTACACAGCCAACGGGTTCTAACCCCGGGTGGTTTAAATGCAGAAAAACAACATGATCATTGCCGCGGTCGTCGTCGTGGTTCTCATCGTGGCCGCTGCCTTCAGCTGGCAGTACCTCGGTTCCGACGATTCCGACGACAGCAAGGTCACATTCCTCGTCCAGGACGACCAGGGAGTCTACTTCTGGATGGAGGGAAGTGGTGACACGGCATACGATGCACTGAAAGACGCCGTCGACAACCTCGGCATAGCTTTCGAGCCCTCGGTCAACTCCTCCGGTGAAGCTTACGGCATTCAGTCCCTCTTCGGACTCGAGATGTACCAGGAGGGAGATGTCTGGTTCTACTGGGCTCAGTATGTCTGGACCGGATCCGCTTGGGACTACGCCCAGACCGGAATGAACGGTTACTCTCCCGCTGAGGCCAACAACTACGTCGCCCTCGTCTACGGAGACGGAAACGCCACGGCTCTCTGCGAACCTAAGGATGCCGTCGTCTGGGACGGAAGCACGGCGGGAACAGTGTTCACCATCGAGTCCTCCTCGGGAATGTACTTCAAGGTCAACGGGACCGGCACGACCGTCTACGACGCCTTCGCCGACGCCGTGGCCGATTACGCCATCCCCTTCGAGCCCTTGGTCAACTCTTCCGGTGAGGCCTACGGGATCCAGTCCCTCTTCGGACTCGAGATGACCCAGGACGCAGCCGAAAACTGGCACTGGTGGGGACAGTATTGCAAGGAGAACGGCGAGTGGGTCTCTTCCCAGTCCTACATGACCGGACTCCAGTCCTCCGAGAACCCCGAGTTCAAAGTGGCATACCAGTGATAAACCGTAAAGGGTGAGGAGGGTGCGGACTTCTGGGGTCAAGGTCACGGCTTCCGTGGCGATAGTCATCGTCGCGTTGGTCCTGACTGTGATTCTGTCGGCGTCCGCATCCCCCGAAACCCGCAATTCAGGAATTCTCATAGACTTCGGAGAGGGGCAGGTCCTGTACACCCCGTTGGATCCGGAGTCATATCCCGATCCGTCCGGGGCCCTCGATTATGCCGGGGCCGTGAACGGCATCTCCGTGGAGCGTGACGATGCCGGAATCACGTCGATCGACGGAGTGTCCGCGCAAGATGGCAGGGAATGGTCGTTGTTCGCCGTACTTCCGGAAGGCAAGCAATGGACGATTCTGTCCGGGGATCCGACATCGTATTCGTTGAGCGATTACACGATAATGTGCTGGGGATACTGCGCGGAAGACGAATCCCCATCCGTGGCCGTCGACGGCACAGGGTGGTGCATCTACGGGTACTCCGTTCCGGACAGGATCGTCACCGTGGCGCCGTCTTCCACCGAGACCGTCTGCGCCGTGGGAGGTCTCGACAGAATTGTTGGCACCGATCAGTACAGCAACTACCCGCAGGGCGTGGTGGACGGTCAGAACGACGGTGCCATAGCGTTCGTAGGAGGGTACACCAACCCCAGCTACGAGATGATACTCCGTCAGGACCCGGACATGGTGTTCGTGGTCAGCAATCAGGCCGCGCATGTGGAGATCGCCTCCAGCCTGAGGGGCCACGGGATAGACGTGGTCGTCCTGGACGGCGGCGATTCCGTGGAGGCGGTGTTGGATAACATGTTCATGGCCGGTACGGTCCTCGGAAACGCCGATCTGGCGGTCGACAGGATGAGGGCTGTGGAATCCGGCATGGGGCAGGTCCGCGACACGATAGGGTCCGACGACATGGCGTGGTCGAAGAGGGTCATGATCGCCCTTTCCGCGGTCCAGTCACCATGGGTATCCGGTTCCGCCACATACATCTCAGACGTGCTGACGCTGGTCGACGCGGACAACATTTACTCCGGCGAGGCCGGATGGGTCCAGGTCAATGCGGAGACCATAGCGAAGTACGATCCGGAAGTCATCATAGTCGTGTCATCTGATTACGATGCGACTCTTTCAGATTACGAATCGATGATCTCCTCCATGTCTTCGGAATGGAGGGTCACCTCCGCCTACAGATCGGGTGAGATATACCTGCTCTCGGGCAATGCATGCGACCTGGTCTCCCGTCCGGGACCCAGGGTCGCGGAGATCACGGAGCTGCTGGGAAGGATAATCCACAGCGGTTCCTTCACGGACGGGACAGAGGTCCCCAAGTACGTCGGGGACGAATACGGGACCTACCTCACGATTACCAGGGAGGAAGGATCCTGAGGAGATCACAGTTGATTATTGCGGCCGTCCTGTTCGCGACGGTCCTGACGGCATCGGTCGCGGTTCCCGCGGACGGGGATTCGGACGGATGCCTGCTCATAGATTATGGTAACGGGCAGACGGTGTTCCTGGAGCTGGTTCCCGGAGGGACCTACGCCTACGCGATGGGGGAAGCGGCATCCGAGGCAGGCATCGAATGCGGGTTCTCGGACGGCATATCGGTCGACGGTTCCGAGTCCGCCGACATCGCATGGGTACACACATCGTGGAGGTTCTACACATGGCAGGGTTCCGAATGGGTCGATTCGACATCATCTTTCGACCCGGATGAGGTCTACGACGGAGGGTCTGTGGCCCTGGGATTCTATCCCGAGGGGACGGTGCCCGTCGCCACACCCGAGTACAGGAGCGTGTGGACGATGGTCCGCGGTGATTCC
Organism: uncultured Methanomassiliicoccales archaeon; assembly: GCA_964550065.1. Taxonomy (GTDB): domain Archaea; phylum Thermoplasmatota; class Thermoplasmata; order Methanomassiliicoccales; family Methanomethylophilaceae; genus Methanoprimaticola. Next base: position 47,245 of record CAZJWD010000006.1, on the reverse strand, counting down.
GCCAACTCGGGGGTCCAGACCTCCGTCGTCCCTGATTCGGACGGGTACAAGGCATGGTCCCACACCTACGGCAGGAACAACTACGTCAACGCCGCGACCCTCGTGGAGGGAAGGCACGTCTACGTCGTCGCCGGAGGAGGCTACACGGCCACCGACAGCGACCCTGCGCTCTACTGCTACGACCGTTTCACGGGCGAGGAGGTGTGGCGTTTCGAATACCCCAAGGGTGCGGGATACGAGACCGCCACAGGGGCGATAGTGGGCGATTACTACTATCTCCCGGCCACCAACGGCCATCTTTACCGCATCCCCCTCTCCGGCCCTGGGGAGGACGGTTCGGAGGTGATCTCCCTGGAGATCGCCAGGTCACCATCAGAGGACCATCCGCTGACCGGGATGGCCTACAGCACCGGACCGGCCACGGTGATCCACGATTCCGGTGTGCTGTACTTCGGCACATCGGGAGGGTACGTCTACTGCACGGACCTGGACCTGAACGTCATATGGCGGACGGCCATAGACGGCAGGGTGTACGGGCTTCCGGTGACCGTTCATGACGGTGTGGTGTTCGCAGGAGCCCTGAACGGATGCCTCTACGCGTTCGACAGGGTGACCGGGGAGATGCTTGATTCCGTGGAGGTCTACACCATAGAGATGACATCTGGTGGGACGCAGAGGACGTACGGTTCGGTGAACCCTCCAGTGATGGTCGGGGACATCCTGATGTTCTCATTCTCCGACGGCCGTGGGATGAACTCCGCGTCAGGTGGGATAGCCGGGTACAGGTTCACGGATTCCGGATTTGAGGAGGTGTTCAGGAACACCGATGTCGGACTGTCGTCCACAATGGTCCAGGCCGTGGACAGCGGATCCTTCGAAGGAGTGTACTTCACCAACTTAAAGGGGGTCTGCAGGGTGTCCGTGGACGGTACGTACGAGGTCCTGACGACCGGTCTCGGAGCCTTCAGGGGACCTCTGACGCTCGTGAACGGGGAGTTCATGTACGTCATGCAGTACGACAAGGGCGGCAGACTGTACATGATCGATCTGGACGGGAACGTCCTGGCCTCCCTGGTGCAGCCATCCGAGGTGGCGCAGTTCTGCATGACCCCCGTCGTCGTAATCGACGGGTCGCTGTACTGCGGGACGGACGGAGGCGCCTTCTCCTGGGTCGGTGCGCTTCCGGGTGCATCAGGTGCAGGGAGTGGAGACGCGTCATCCGTTCCATGGTCGATCATCGCAGTCGCGGTCCTGATAATAATAGTCATAGTGTTCGCGGTCGTCCTGCTGAGGAGGGCGTATGAGAAGGGGATGCCGTTCATGGCGTTCATCCGGTCGTCTCTGAAGACGGAGTCCGCTGGCGGATCAAAGGTCCGCCGCAACAAGCGTCGTCTCCTCATAGTCATAATCGTCGGTCTGGCGGCTGGGTTCCTGCTGTTCCTGCTGAGCCTGTCATGGGGCCCGTCCGGGAGCTACTCCTTGGGCGAGACTTTCTCGATATTCGTGTCGGCACTCGAGAAGACCGTCACCGGCGGGGAGCTGACGATGGACGAGATCTTCGTGTTCGATTCCCGCTGCGCCCGTGCCGTGGCGGCTTTCGCCGCAGGTGTCGGACTGTCCATATCCGGTTCAGTCTACCAGGCAATCATCAGGAATCCGATGGTTGACCCGTACATCATGGGCGTTTCCGCCGGTGCCGGTGTGGCCGCCGTGGCCACGATAGCGTTCGATTTCACCCTGTTCGGGTTGCTGGACAACGTGACGTACATCACTCCGGTCGTGGCGATGATCGGAGGTCTGGTGGCTTTCGGGATGACCATGCTCCTGGCCGAGAAGGCCGGAGGTTCCTCGGTCAACTACGTCCTGGCGGGAGTCATCGTGGGATTGGTGTTCTCCGCAATCCAGACGCTGATGCTCAGCATGGCGGGGGATAAGCTGCAGGATTCGATGTCCTGGCTGTTCGGATCCTTCGCCAATATAAACTGGCAGGAGGCGATCATCATGTTCGTCCCTGCGATAGCCCTGTCGTTCGTACCCATGATCTGGGCCAAGGAGTTCAACCTGGTGCTGCTGGGCGAGGACCAGGCCAGGCAGATGGGATTGGATGTCAGGAGGTTCAACAGGTGGATGCTGATCCTGGCATCCGTCCTGGCATCGTTATGCGTGGCGTTCGTCGGGATCATAGGGTTCGTGGGGCTCGTGGTCCCGCATCTGTGCCGTATGGTGCTCGGAGGGGACCACAGGCTGGTCATGCCCGCGTCCATGGTCGTCGGGGGAGCCCTTATGCTCGCCGCCGACCTTTTCGCCAAGATGGTGCTGGTGCCCATGGAGCTCCCCGTAGGGGCCATAACCACCGTCATCGGAGCTCCGGTGTTCGCTTACCTTCTCATAAGAAGGGGGAGGATGTACGATGGATGAAGTTCCCCTGCTTGAGGTCAGGGACCTCAACAAGTACTACGAGGACGGATACCACGCCGTCCGCGGGATATCATACAGCATCCCGTCCGGATTGCTGGTGGGTCTGATAGGCCCCAACGGATGTGGAAAGACCACGATGATGAAGTGCATCAACAGGCTCCACGACCCTTCGTCCGGGGACATACTGATAGACGGTGAATCCGTTCTGAGGAAGACTCCGTCGGAGGTCGCCAGACTGGTGTCGAACGTCCCCGCCGAGCTGAGAGCCAGCTTCGGGCTGACTGTGTACGAGACGGTCATGCTCGGAAGATATCCGCATCTGAAGAACGTCTGGTGGGAGACGGACAACGACGAGTCCGTGGTCATGGACGCGTTGAGGAAGTTCGGGGTGGAGCATCTCCAGGACAGGCAGCTGAACATGCTGTCCTCGGGGGAGAGGCAGAGGGTCCTGATCGCCAAGGCATACGTTCAGGAGCCGAGGCTGATGCTGGTGGACGAGCCCACTTCCCATCTCGACATGAAGTACAAGCTGGATGTGATGGAGTACCTGACGGCCATGGTCCGGAAGGACATGACCATCCTGGTCGCCGAGCACGACATCTCATTGATGGCGAGGTACTGCGACCTGTGCATCATCATGAAGAAGGGGCAGATCGTGGACATAGGGAAGCCCAAGGAGGTCATCACCCCTGAGCTGATCGAGGACGTCTACGAGGTCAGCGCATCGGTGGGGTTCGATTCGGAGGGGGAGCTGTTCGTCCTCCCCAAGAGGTATCGGGGCGACCGCTGTACCCTTTAAGAATACAACGAGGATGGTTGCATATGACAAGATGTCTTCGTGTGCCTAAGAGGGAGGGGGAGCCCGTGCGTTCCAGGCTTTTCGACGACGGACTGCTGGACCTGTCCGCCAGGATCCGTTCGGACGGGGACTATCTCCTGATACCGATACTGTGCGATGGCTTCGGGGACTACGAGGTCGTGGATGCCGAGACCCAGGTCCAGGAGCAGCGTCCCACCGACTACAGGGAGGTAGCCGATGTACCGGACGGTCTCAAGGAGCAGCTGCCATCATCCTTCGACGTGGTCGGGGATGTGGCCATGATAAAGATCCCGGATGACCTGGTCCCTTATGGGAATGCGATCGGATCGGCTCTTCTGAAGGTCAATCCCAGCATCCGCATCGTGTTCAGGGACCACGGGGTAAAGGGCGAATTCAGGATCCGTGACCTGGAGCACCTTGCCGGAGAAGGCACATCAGAGACCGTCCACAAGGAGTTCGGGGTCCGTCTGTGGACCGACCCCTCAAGGGTGTACTTCAACCCCCGCCTCAGCAGCGAGAGGTCACGCATAGCCGGATCGGTGAAGCCAGGCGAGACGGTCATAGACATGTTCGGAGGCGTGGCGCCGTTCGGCACGGTCATAGGGAGGATGGCACAGCCTGAGGCAATCTATTCAATCGATCTGAATCCCGAGGCGGAGCATTTCGCCCGCATGAACGCCGAGAGGAATCACATATGGTGTCTGCACCCGATAACAGGGGACTCATCCAAGGTGGTGGAATCCTTGCCGAAGGCCGACCGCATAATCATGAACCTGCCCCAGATAGCGGACAGGTTCCTTCCCTACGCGCTCGACAGTCTGAAGGTCGGCGGGACGATCCACATGTACAAGATAATCGAGAGGGCCGATTTCCCCGGTCTTCTGGAGAAGATAGGGTTTGAGTCGTCGGAGAGAGGCACTCCCGTGACGGTCAGCTGGTCCGAGTTGAAGACCTACTCCCCGACGATGAGCGTTTACTCCCTGGATGTCACCAGGGTCTGATCACTTCTTCAGGGGATCAAGGGTGATCCCCGTCTGCCCCTGGTAGTTCCCGCTGCGCTCCGCGTACGTCTTCAGCGTGTCGGAGTTCAGGGTCTCGAACACCATCTGGCAGAACCTCTCCCCGACGGGGATCTCCACGGGATCGTCGGTGGCGTTGTAGGCACCGAGGGTCAACGTCCCCTCGAATCCGGCATCGATCTTTCCGAACGCCCCTATCACGCCCCTTCTTATCCATGTGGTCCTGAGCCAGAGCTGGGCGCACACGTCGCTGGCCATGCGGACCCTCTCGATGGTGGAGACGTAGAACATGGTCCTGGGAGGGATGACGACGGTGCCCTCCTTCTTGATCTCAGGGTCGCCGCGGACGGATATTTCCGCGATACGGAGGTCGTATCCGTTGGGAGTCAGACCTCTCTCGCTGAAATCGCTGATTCCCAGATAGCCGGTCATCAGGCTCTCCATGATGTCTTTGTCGCTGAGGATTGCCATGAGCAGGGGATGGGCGGGACGTTATAGATATGTATGTCGCGTCAGCCGTCCTTCCGCCAACCTTTTACCCACGCCGATGCATCCCCGGAAACATGATAATCCCGCGTCCTATCGCCGAAGGAGACCATCTCGGAGTCACAGCACCGTCGTTCGGGGTGGACGACCCTCTGGATGTCAAGAGGTTCTCCAACGCAAAGGCCAAGATGTCGGCCAGAGGATACGAGGTGGTCGAGACCCCCGACGTCTACGGCTGCATCGACGAGCAGGGCAGGAGCGCCACAGCGGACCAGAGGGTTCTGGAACTGAATTCCCTTCTGGAGGATCCGGATGTTTCCGCGGTGTTCTCCGCCAAGGGAGGGGACTACCAGTTCGAGATGCTACCGAAGATGGATTGGGACCTTCTGGAGTCGAATCCCAAGTGGTTCCAGGGTTATTCAGACAACACCACGCTTGCTTTCGTGATAACCGCGGAGCATGACATAGCCACCATGTACTGCGGCAACTTCGGTGACTTCGGGATGGAGGACTGGCATCCGAGCATCTCTCAGAACCTGGAGTTCCTGGAGGGTAGGAGGACCTCGCAGCATTCTTTCAGATATCACGCGACGGACTTCATAGACAGGGTCACAGGTCTGGAGTCCTTCGGTGAGGATGAGCCGACCGTCTGGGGGACGACCGTCGAGGGGAGGTTCTCGGGCAGGTTGATAGGAGGTTGCATGGACGTCCTGGAGTGGTTCCATGCGAAAGGAACAGCAGATCCCATGGAGTTCCTGGAAAGGTACGGGTCGGACGGCATCATCTGGTACATGGAGACGTACGACATGACCGGCGACCGGATATCGACCATGCTGAATGGTATGAGGGATGACGGATGGTTCGAGGATTGCACCGGATTCGTGTTCGGTAGACCGCTGTTCTATCAGGGGGATGTCGGATACAGGGAGCTCGTGGAGACGGAGCTGAAAGACCTGGAGGTCCCTGTTGTCACGGACGCGGATGTAGGCCACAAGGCACCTAGGATGACTTTCATAAACGGGGCATTGGCGACGTTCGATGTGAATGGTGGGGAATGCGAACTCAGATACAAATTACGAGGAGACAGATTAACTCCATAATATGGAGTCATTATTAGTTCATTAAAACATAGATTACAATCATTTATATCATATACTTCGATACTTGGAACCATGTATTGTCAGAACTGCGGCAACCAGTTGCCAGATGAGGCTTCGTTCTGCGACAAGTGCGGGATGAGGGTTGGCGGATTAAGTGACGGATATAGTCCAAACAGCGGGATGGCATCCATAATGATCAACAAGAAGAGCGAAGGGTTGGCCCTCATCCTTTCGTTTTTGATTCCCGGTCTGGGCCAGATCTACGTCGGTAAGAGTTCCGCTGGAGCGTTGATGATCGTCGCCGCAGTGATTCTGGGCATGACAACCGCCCTGCTCATACTGCCCGGAATCATTTATATCGCGTTATGGATCTATGGAATGTACAACGCGTATGTGGAGGCCAAGGAGTACAACAGGTATCTGTTGGATCATAACGGGAATCCGCCGTGGTGAACAATACGGCCTCGATGGAATAGGTTTTCATCGAGGCCGCGATTCTTCGCGAGATCGATTTTTAATCTTCTTTTGAGTAACATTTTTATTGAGTCTTCATTCATTCGCGGATAGTTATTCGATTTTTGAAATCTCGAATAACTACATGAAAGATTATTCGAATCCGACTATCTCAAGCGGCAATCATAGAATTAAATGATACCATCGAACTGTTTAGTCGATCAAGATTGAGGGCGTATGGTGTGCAGCCAGACGTCCGAACCAACCCGAACCAAGACGGGTTTCCCGGGATTTCCAATATATAAACGGAGCCACCGAAAACCCTTATAAATGGTTCGAGGAAGACAACGGACAGAGCATACGCTACGGCGTGGAGAATCGATGCGAACGCTGAGAATGCGCGTCCGTTCAGAATGCCACCTCCGCTTCGCGTGTCCTCGTGCGTACGCGGGCGACTATCGCGTAGGCGTCGCCGTCCATGAAGATCTCGTGACCTGGGAGGGCGAATGCGAAAAGACGGACGGCCTCCATGACCTGCGACAGTGTGAGGTCGCAGGTGCGTATGTCGATCAGCTTGGTGTACGGACCGTCGGCGGAGCGGACGGCCCTAAGACCACCTGCAATCACATGCGCGGGGACTTGTTTCCTGGACGGCGCTTCTGTGATGTCCTCAATCTCGGAATGAAAAGTAAAGGTGCAAGGGACGAGATTTGAACTCGCGGACCACTAAGGACAAGGCCCTCAACCTTGCGTCGTTGGCCATGCTTGACTACCCTTGCACTGGGTAAGCTGGAGATAGGTACGTCATTTATAATCTTTACGTTTACGCCGTTAAATGAAATCGGAGGGATGTCCCTCCGAGGTTTCATCGGGTCCAGTATCCGCGTCCGGCCTTTCCCATAGCCAGCACGTTCTCATCAGGGCTGGATATCGGAGTTTCGCATCCGGGTGCGAGTATGAATCCTCCCTCCTGGCCGGCGGCTTCGATGAGCCTGTACGATTCCGCAGTGATCTGTTCCGGGGTTCCGGACATTATCAGTCTGACGGGATCGAGGTTGCCCATGATGGTGAGGTCCTTTCCGGCGGCAGATCTGGCTTTGTTGATGTCAACGGCATGGTCGAAGCTCAGACAGTCCGCCCCTGTGGGTTTCAGGTGCTGTATCGTGTCCAGGGTGTTGCCGCAGATGTGAACGAATGTGGGGACGTCGCTCATACCCTTCACGTCGTCGATGACCTTCTTTATGTGCTCCTGGGAGAACGTCAGGAACATGTCGGGGGAGATCAGGTCCTCCGAAGAGGTGGGGTCGGCCATCCACATGACTGTCGCACCCGCGTCGATCATGCGTCTCTGCATGCCGGAAACAAGCTCCGTGACCTTCCCGACCAGTTTCTTGACGGTCTCCGGTTCGGTCAGGGTGGCGAACATCATGTCCTCGGTCCCCATGCAGTATCCCGCTGTGGTGATCGGTCCCCATGAGAGGCCGCAGATGTGCAGGTCCTCAGGAAGTATCCTGGCGGTCTCCTCCAGGGCATCCACCATCACCCTGGTGAAGTTGGGGCATTCCGACGCTTCGTAAGGGTCGAACACCGCGAGGTCGTCTATGTCCTCGGCCGAGCTGACGAGGCGTCCGGGGATCATACCGTAGTCGTCCTCGGGGAACCTCACGTCCATGCCCATGTCCTTGAACGGGACCTGGGAGTCCAGTATGGGTTTCACGAAATCGGACTCGGTCTTCATCGCGTAGTCAACGGAGACCTTGGCGGAGATCTTTGGGTCCCACCTGGCGGCATCCACCTTGTATCCCGCGCTCTTCGCCGCTGTGGCGAGTGCGAAGTTGTTGACAGGGGTCCTGTCGGTGGTCTCGAAGTTCAGTGCAGCCTCGACGCATGCTCTGTGTCCCGCATCCTTCATCAGTACACTTCCTGTCGAAGTATCTGTGACGATGATAGAAATATGTTGGGTGGGTGTCAGAGCCTGGACAGGACCCTGTCTGTGAACTCGGACGTGCTCAGGCCACCTCCGAGGTCGGGCGTGAGCTCCCCTGCGGCGTAGGTGTCGCGGAGGGCCCCGACGATGGCGTACGCCTCATCGGTCATCCCGAGGTTGAACAGGGCCATACAGACGGAAACGATCGCCGATGTAGGGTTCGCGACCCCTTCGGGAATATCCGCGTAGGTGGTCATCAGCCCCGGGAACAGGAGGATGTTCGAGTCCCCCACGTACCCGACAGGGCTCAGGTGGTTCCCTCCGGTGAGTCCTGCGAGGATCCCCGCGGCGACGGTGCTGTACAGGTCGGCGCATACGATGAACTCGTATTCGGCAGGGTTCCTGACGACCTTGGACGCCCACTGGGGGATGTTCAGGTGGGACACGTCGAAGCGGTCCGACGAGAACAGCTGGTCGAAGGACTCGCGGAACAGCGCGCTGGAGTCGGGGAAAAGGTCCGAGTTGGTTATGCAGCAGACGTTTTTCATGTCTGCGAGCTCCGCGTCCGTCATGGCCCTGGCCATCATCCTGCTGTAGGACGAGGACCGGATGTACTTGCTTATCGTGATGCCGTCCAGGTCCCTGCTCTCGGACACATCGCGGGTCCTGGTGGTGTTGCTCGCCCACAGGACCGCGTTGACCCCCGGGGCTCCGAACCCGTCCGCCAGGGTCCTGAACGTCCTGACGGTCGCGTACAGATCCAGGTCAACCCTGAGGGAGTCCATGATGTCGACGGTCCTTCCGGAGCCGTCGGTGTAGTTGTTCAGTGGTCCGCAGATTGCGGTGCCGCACTCCCGGATGAGGTCGAAGGTGTCCGAGGGGAGGAACTCACCCGTCCTCTCGTACGCGTCGAACCCGATGTCGCCGCGGACGATCTCCACGGAGTCCGTGACCATGGAGACAGTCTTCTCGGCGGCATCGATTATGGACGGCCCGATGCCGTCACCCGGGAGCAGCAGCAGTTTCTCCATGTCAGAGCAGCCTCTCGGCGAGTCCGGCGTAGATTATCGGGAGGGAGATGGTGGCGTCGCCCTCGACGGTCATCTTCTTGGCGTCTTCCTTGACCTTTCCCCAGGAGACAGCCTCCCTGATGCGGGCTCCGGACAGCGAACCGTCGTATTCCTCCGCCGTGGTCAGGTAGATGCAGTAGTCCAGTCCTCCGCGGAACTGGTTCCACCAGATGACGTGGTGCTTGGAAATCCCTCCGCCGATGATGATGGCACCGGTGTACTCGGCGTCGTTGGTCATCTCGGAGAGCATCTGCTCGTCACCGAAGAGGTCGATCCTGAGCTTCCTGTGCATCTGGTAGTACATCCACAGCTGGCATCCGAAGGACCCGTCGGTGATCCCGGGGACCACGATGGGGACCTGGTGCTTGTGGCACTGGTACAGGAGAGAGTCCTCGTCATCGAGCCTGGCACCGACCTGGTCGATGATCTCGTGCGTGGTGAGGGACTGGGTCTCGGCGAAGATCTCGTCGAACATGGGCAGGAGGTTGTCCTCGAGGACCTCCCCGTAGCAGGAGTCGGGCACGAGGACGTTCCCGAGCCTGCTGATCTCGTACTCATCCCTGAGCATGGCGTCGTCCATCATGAAGTCGCCCTTGTAGTACTGTGCGAAGCTTCTGGAGAGGTCGTGGTCGAGGGTTCCGCATGTGGTGATGATGAGGTCGATCATGCCGTTCCTGACCATGTCGACGATGACTCCGCGGGTTCCGGTGGCCATAATGCATGCAGGGAAGGAGAGGATCCTAAGGCAACCCTCCTTCTTCACCATGGCCTCGGCGATGTCGGTGGCATCGGCCAGCTTCTGGGCGGTGAATCCTCCCGCCCTTCCCATGGCTTTGAGCATCTGGTCAACGGTCATACCCTTTGTAACCTTGATATCCTCAACGGGAATCAGTTCGAGTTTCTCAGACATGATAGTCACTGGGGGTCGCTAAAGGCCGCTTGTTTATATCAATTCCCAATGCACGGAAACGCGCTCTTATTAAGAACACAGGACAACTTCGGGGTGTCATGATGATCATGGCCCGTGAAGGCGAATACGCGGACCTCCTCGGGATGCTGGAGGGACAGAGGACACTTGTCTGGACCTGCGACACCTGTGCCAGGTTCTGCAACGATGTCGGCGGCAGGGAGTCCGCAGAGCGTCTTGCGGAGCGTCTGACCTCGGACGGGGTGGACGTGGCAGGGGTGACTTCATCGTCCGCATGCTGCATGATGTCAAAGGCCATCCACATGGCCGACAGGGATCGGGGATACGATGTCGTTCTGGCTCTGTGCTGCGACATGGGTGCCAGGAATGCGGCGGAGGCCACGGGGAAGCCTGTGGTGAACCCGATAGTCACATTCGGGTCCGGCTATCTCGGCAGGGACTCCGAGCCGAGGCTCGCCTCGGTGGTATGCGGCAGGACGGTCGTGGACGAGTCCGCCGAGGATGCTGCCAGGCGCAACGGTTGCGTCATGGCACCGTTCGTCTGAGTTTTTTTAGAAGATAAAGTGCGGGACGGGTTTCCCCGTCCCTTTGGTCATCGTTATCAGACGATGTAAAGGACCGCCGTCACCAGACAGATGGTGGACAGCAGCTTGACCAGGACGTGGATCGAGGGACCGGCGGTGTCCTTGAAGGGATCTCCGACGGTGTCTCCGACGACTGCGGCGGCGTGTGCGGCGGAACCCTTTCCGCCGTGGTTGCCTTCCTCGATGTACTTCTTGGCGTTGTCCCAGGCTCCTCCTCCGTTGTTGAGGAAGTTGGCCATCAGGATACCCACGATGGTACCGACCATGATCAGACCGCCGACGGCCACGTAGGGCTCGACGTAGTCGGACAGGAAGGCCCTGTAGAGCAGTCCGAAGACCACAGGCACCAGGATGGGCAGGAGAGCGGGGACGACCATGGCCCTGAGGGCACCGCGGGTGGCGATATCGACGCACTTGGCGGTGTCGGGCTTGGATGTTCCGGCCATGATTCCGGGGTCCTCGCGGAACTGCCTGCGGACCTCCTCGATCATCTCACCGGCAGCCTTGCTGACTGCACGGATGGCGAGGGACGCGAAGAAGAACACGAGAACGGCTCCGACGAGTCCTCCGACGAAGACCAGGGGGTTGCCCAGGTCGACGTGCATGACATCGGAGATGGTCTTGCCCTCGACTTCGGAGACGATCTCGAAGAATGCTGCGAAGAGCAGGAACGCGGCCAGGGCAGCGGATGCCATGGCGTATCCCTTGGTGAGGGCCTTGGTGGTGTTTCCGGCGGAGTCCAGCTTGTCGGTCCTGTTGCGGACCTCGTCGGGCTGGTTGCTCATCTCGGCGATTCCTCCGGCGTTGTCAGTGATGGGTCCGAACGTGTCCTCGGCCAGGATGAAGGCGGAGGATGCCAGCATGGCGATGGTACCGATGGCGGTTCCGTAGAGTCCGAAGATGACGGCGTCTCCTCCGGCAGGGCTGGCTGCGTATCCGAGAAGGTAGGTGGAGATGATCGCGACCACGATGCACACGACAGGCAGGACAGTGGACTCCATTCCGATGGAGAGTCCCTGGATGACGTTGGTGGCGGGGCCGGTCTCGGAAGCCTCGGCAATGGACTTGACGGGCTTGTGGTCTCCGGTGTAGTACTGTGTGAGGTAGACGATCGCGAGACCCAGTGCGATACCTACGACTCCCGTCAGAGCGAAGTTGTACCAGTTCTCGATTCCCTCGGACTGGCCGAGAATCACGTACGTCGATATGAACAGCGTGACGAGGACGATGGCGATCGTGAGGTAGTAACCGACGTTGAGAGACTTACACACGTCGGCTTCGTCATCCTTGAGGCGGACCACGAAGATTCCGATGAGGGATGCGATGAGTCCGAAGGCGATGATGACGAGGGGAAGGTAGATCCAGTTGTATGTTGCATCCGGGAGGGTGTTGAAGACGGCGAGTCCGATGACCATCGCACCGATGATCTCGGCGGCGGTGGACTCGAAGATGTCTGCACCGCGTCCGGCGCAGTCTCCGACGTTGTCACCGACCAGGTCGGCGATGACTGCAGGGTTCCTGGGGTCGTCCTCGGGGATACCTTTCTCGACTTTTCCGACGAGATCGGCACCGACATCGGCGGCCTTGGTGTAGATTCCTCCGCCGAGCTGGGCGAACAGAGCCGCGAAGGAGGCTCCGAATGCGTAACCGACGATGGAGTGGAGGGTCATGGTCATGTCCCCGTCGCACCATACGTTGTAGACGAGGAACACTACGAACAGTCCGCCCAGACTCAGGGCGGAGACGGCGATACCGGAGACGGCACCGCCACGGAAGGAGGTCTTGAAGGCGTCGTTCAGGGACGAGCGGGCTGCGCTTGCGGTCCTGATGTTGGAGTTGACGGAGACCTTCATTCCGATGAAACCGGACAGGATCGAGAACGCGGATCCGATGAGGAAGGCGATCGCGACCTTGTAGTTCAGGTAGTCTTCGAAGTCCTCGGAGGCGAGTCCGACGACCGCGATTATGATTGCAACTATCACGCTTATGATTCCGATGGTCTTGTACTGACGTTTGAGATACGCCATTGCACCGGTCTCGATAGCATCGGAGATCTCCTGCATCTCAGGAGTTCCTTTGTCCTTCGACCAGACGTACTTGAAGAAGTACACGGCGAAGAGCAGTGCTATGACCGCTGCGACCGGAACCATAAACAACAGATTCTCAGCTGTGAATTCTATCATTTTATCGATTCCTTCAGCGAATCGGTATCGTAGCTTATTGATAAATCATATCGGTCATATTCGGAACTGATGGAATATGTCCCCGCCCTGGCACTTTTCACGTTACGCGGGGTTCCTCATGCAACCGTTCCTCCCCTTCTAATAATATAAGAGGTGGCAGTCGGTGACTTTTAAATATGAGGTGGCTATAAACGGACATATTCGAGAGGACCCACCATGTATATGCTAACCGAGGTCGAGAAGGTCGTGTGCATTGAGCCGAAAGACCTGAAGGAAGACATAGACAGCGCTATCGACGTCCACACCTGGGAAACCTATGAGGGTGTCCTGGGCGAGGACAAGAACTTCACCGTGCTGATCAGGAACGTCAGACCCGTCGGTCCCGGACGCATCGTCCACGGAGACGGTGCGGTCTACCAGACCGTGAAGTTCGAGCAGGTCGTCTTCAAGCCCAGGGACAACGAGATCATCGAAGGCACCGTGGTCGAGGTCCTCAAGTTCGGTGCATTCGTCCAGTTCGGTCCGCTCGACGGCCTCCTGCACATCAGTCAGGTCATGGACGACCGTGTCGACATAGACGAGTCCAACCAGAGACTGGTAGGCAAGGAGTCCGGAAGGTTCCTCGCCGTCGGAGACGTCGTCAGGGCCAGGATCGTGAGCATAGACCTCAACGAGAAGAACCCGCAGGACTCCAAGATCGGACTGACCATGCGTCAGCCCGGACTCGGAAAGCTCCAGTGGCTCGAGGAGGACAGCCGCAAGAAGAAGGAAGCCCAGGGAGGCGATGAGTGATGGCAGGTCCTGTCCAGAAGGCATGCAAGCAGTGCAACTTCATCAGCGAGAGTGACGTGTGTCCCCGCTGCGGCGGTCAAACCTCCAGGGACTGGCAGGGTTTCCTGGCAGTCATCGACTTCGAGAAGTCCGAGATTGCCAGAGAGATGGGCATCTCCGAGAACGGGAAGTACGCCCTGAAGGTCCGCTGATCCATATGTTCGAGAAGGACCTTGTGCTCCCCGAAAGCGCGAGGGCGGCGTTCAAGGAGCCTCTCGGAAGGGAATTGGACGAAAGCGAACTGGATAATTACGCTCAAACCTGTTTCATAACCGTCGGGGACGTGGTTTCCCTGACATTCAGAAGGCACGGCGTGAGGCCGCTTCTGTCGATATACGACGGGAGCACGGAGCGCAGGGAGATGACCGAATTCGCGAAGCTCGTCGAAGACGAGCCCAAGGAAGTCATCTCCAATCCCGCGGGCACCATAACCAGGGATCTGGTGGAGAGTATCCGCAGGGGCATCGAAGGGAAGACTGGACTGATCCTGGTCGAAGGGGAGGAGGACCTGGCGTTGCTGCCGTGTCTGATGTACGCCCCCGAAGGCACGGAGATCGTCTACGGGATGCCCGGAAGATGCATGATGGCAGTCACCACGGACTGTGCCGTCAGAAAGAGGGTCGCCGAATTGGCGGCACTAATGGAGGAATCGGAATGAAGATAGAGATTACCGAGCAGAAGGAGAACCCCCTGCAGAAAAGGGTCGAGGTCCACTTCACCATCGACCACAAGGGAGAGAGCACACCCGGAAGGAACGCTGTGGCCGAGGAAGTCGCCAAGATGACCAAATCCAAGAGGAACTGCGTCGTCGTCGACACCATCGAGTCCCTCTACGGAAGGGGCGTCTCCGTCGGATACGCAAAGGTCTACGACAGCATGGAGGCCGCTCTCGAGTTCGACAGGGAGTACCTCCTGAAGAGGAACGGCATCGAGGCACCTAAGCCCGAGGCCGCGGCAGAGGAAGCACCCCAGGAGTGATTCTGATGGCAAAAGCAGCAGCACCCAAGAAGGCAGTCGCCAAGAAGGACGCCTACCAGGTCGACGGCGACAAGGTCACCAGGACCAAGCCCGTCTGTCCCAAGTGCGGACCCGGAGTGTTCATGGCTACCCACAAGGACCGCGTGTCCTGCGGTAACTGCGGATACACCGAGTTCAAGCAGAACTGAGAAGATAATCTTCAATCCGCCTCCGCCCTCTCAATTGGAGGCACAGGATCCGCCGGGGCTTACCCGCCCCGGCTCAACACTTCTCAGCCGTTTTCACGTTTCTCTGGACCCGTAGTATAGCTTGGATAGCATGGGGGCCTCCGGAGCCTCAGACTCGGGTTCGAATCCCGACGGGTCCGCTCATTCATCATCCGTACGGTCGTTCCCGGTCAGTGTCCCTCGTTTCAATGGAACGGGGTAATTTCTCAGGCAGTCGGAATTGTATCAACTGTCATCGTCGTGACGGGTTTCGTGTCTTATTATGAAAGAGGATATGTACAATGGTATATCCGAAGGCATCCGGACAAACGGCATGCGGATCCACACTCGACAGCTCGTTTCCCAATGGCCGTGTCCGTCCATGACAGAGGCGGCAACGGAAACGCTCAAACCCCTATTGACAGACTCGATAAGCAGTAAGAAATAACGGGAGTCTGGCTAATGGAATTTTTAGGTTGGATGGAACCTATCGCCTACCCATAAATAGTTAGACATCATTGTTAAGTACACATGAGCAAGGGGCGCATATTTTCGCGGGCAGAACTGTCCGGACTTCCAAAGACTGTCCATGGTGGACAGGCATGGAAACTGGAGGATGTGGAGGATTTCAGCCACAATCTAAACCCGTTCGGCCCCCCTGAGGACCTTGGAGATATAATCGCCTCCGCGGTGGCTCATGTAGGTCACTATCCTGATGATTCGTGCACCGAACTCAAGGATGTGATCTCCAAAGCGTTCAGCGTCGCTTCGGATTGCATAACCATCGGAGCAGGTTCCTCGGACATCATCAGGAACGTTCCCAACACTTTCTACGGGAAGGGCGACAGGATCGTCATGCCCCGTCCTTCCTTCGCAGAGTACACGCAGCAGTGCAGGATCGTCGGAGCCGATATCGACTGGATGGATCTGAAGGCAGACCAGGATTTCAGGATAGATGCAGACTTGATTTTGGAGAAGGCTGCCGGAGCGAAGGCTGTGTACATCTGCAACCCCAACAATCCCACCGGAAGGGTGGAGCCCCGCGAGAAGATCGTCAGGATTGCCAGGGAGCTGGAGGACATGGGAGTCCTGCTGTTCCTGGACGAGACCCTGTTGGAGCTGGCCCCCGGCTATTCGGACATCACTCTGTCCGGTATGGTCGACAGGTTCTCCAATCTGATCGTCGCGTCTTCTCTGACAAAATCATTCGCGATCCCTGGGATAAGGATAGGATTCGGACTTTCCAACCCTGACATCATTTCCGAGATGGACAAGGTCAGGATGACATGGAACGTGGGGCAGATCGAACAGACCGTCGCCACGGTGCTGCTCAGGGACAGGATGGGTTACGTGGACCACGCGGCCGCTGTCATGGCCGAGGAGTCCGAGATAATGAACTCCGCTCTCGCAGAGGTGGGATTCCCCGTCGGGTCTGTTTCCGACTCGTTCTTCTACTTCAATTCACTGGAGCCTCTGGGCATGGATGCCGAGGAGTTCAACAGGAAGATGCTGAGACACGGCATCATGGTCAGGAACTGCTCATCCTTCGGCGAGGAGTTCTCGTCGTACATACGGTACAGCGTCAAGGATCGCGAGAGGAACTGCAGGTTCATCGCGGCCGTGGACTCGGTAATCAACGGGTGAGCCGATGGTCCTGTGGCTGGATGCGATACTGGTTGTCATCCTGGCCCTGGCCATCGACCGGTTCATCGGAGAGGTGCCAAACTCGATCCATCCCCTCAGATGGATGGGCAATCTGCTGGCGGCCATCGACCGTCGGGTCGGCAACCGCACCTCCCGCAGATGCATCCTCATAGGGTTCCTGTCCTATCTGCTGGTGTTCCTGTTGTTCGCAGGCGTGGCCCTGTGCATTACGTCATTCGTCCGTTACTTCTTGACCGGGGCGGTATCGCCTCTGGCGGGCGAGGTGGGATGGATCGTGGTCACGGCTTTCATTTTCAAGATCTCCTTCGCGATATTCTCGTTCAGGAAGCACTGCGACCCGATCTGCGATGACCTCGATGCTGGACGTGTGGACGATGCCGCATCGAAGGTGCAGATGATCGTCAGCCGCAACACCAAAGGGATGGACGCGGAGCACATCGCATCCTCATGCTGTGAGACCGTCACAGAGAATCTTGTGGACAGCGTCTACTCCCCGGTCACTTACTTCGGGATATTCGGGTTGCCTGGTGCGGTGATGTTCCGCTGCGCGAACCTGATGGACGCGATGTGGGGTTATCTCAACGAGAAGTATTCCCTGCTGGGACGTTTCCCAGCGAGGTTCGACGACGTCCTTGGATACGTCACATCCAGGGTATCGCCGTACTTCGTGGCTCTGGCCGGCATGATGCTGGGGATGGATTGGAGGGCGGCGGTTCCAGCAGCCAGGGCGGAGCACACCAAGACGCCCAGTCCCAACAGCGGATACTCCATGACGGCATCCGCAGCGGTTCTGGGGATATCCATGGAGAAGAAGGGCGTCTACGTTATGGGAACCGGGGATCTGCCGGGCACCGACGACGTCAGGAGATGCTGCAGGCTGATCGAGCTCGCGTCGATGCTGTTCCTGCTGACCGTTGGGACGATCCTGTTCGGAGTCATCGGAATCGAGGTCCAGCTGTTCGCGGAGGATACCGTGTTCGGGTTCTGGGGGTCGGTCCTCTGAGTATCATATGCGATATGGAGATTCGTAGAGTTGAAGGATTCGACATCGGTGTGGTGAGGTTCACCCGGACGATGGAGATCCTGAGCTGCGCCGTCCTCAACGGCGGGGACTCCGAGACCGATGCTCTTTTCATAATGCAGGTCGGAAAGGATTACAGCGATCCGGATCCGCAAACCCATGCGGCCCGTGTCCGTGACTCGCTCGGACTTCCCGCCAATTCCGTGGGGATGATGACCGCGGCCGAGGTTGGTAAGGTGTTCAGCATGTCCACATCGGATTTCGGGGGATGCGAGGTCTCCGCGGTGGCGACCGCCGGTCTGAGCAACCATGTGGTGGCCGGGGAGGTGCTGGAGAACTATCCGGAGCGCAGGAAGGTCTCAGACCGTAGGGCCTCCCGTCTGGCAGGAACGATAAACATCGCCGTCATCGCATCCGAGCCATTATCGATGGAGGGAAAGGTCAACATGTTCATCCCTCTGGTGGAGGCCAAGACCGCGGCTCTGAACGACCGCGGGTACAGGGAGACAGGGACAACATCCGATTCAATGGCGGTCCTGTGTCCAAAAGGGGATGTCAGGGTCGATTACACAGGCACGGGGTCCGATATGGGGATCTCCGCGGCAAGGGCGGTCAGGTCAGCCGTGGGCAAGGCTCTCGCGGCAAGGGACGAGCATCCTGTCATGGAGGAGGTCTCCGGTGCGTTGGGACGTGCCGGGATCCCGATGGACGACCTGAAGGCTCTGGCTCCAAAGGACATGTCCGACCGGGAGATCGTAGACATCCTCGGTCAGCCGAAGAACCGTGCGCTCATCGACCTCGCGATACATTGTGCAGGTCGCGCTGACTCCATGGCGGACGACGGGAACGGATCGCTGAGGGAGCTCATAGAGGACCTGACCGAGACCACCACGACGGTGGTTGCTGATTGCGACAAAGGTACACTCAAGGCCGTTCTGACGGCCATTCTGAACAAGCCGAGGTGATTGAGATGGAAGAGACACAGACGGGTGGCGGTTCTGCGCTGAAGGCAATGGTATCGTTCTTCACGATATGGCAGCAGGACATCACACAGGAAGACATGGATGCCATGGAGAGGAGATTCAGTCTCGTTCCGATAGTGGGGTTGCTGTTCGCAGTCGTCATGATCGTCGCGATGGTGATCTTGATGTACATCAACACCCACCTCGGATTCGGTTCCGGGATGTTCTACGCCATTGCGGTTCTTGCCATCGCATGGATCGGAAGCAAGTTCATCCATTTCGACGGGCTGGTCGATTTCGGTGACGGGATGATAGTCTCCGGAACCCAGGAGGACCACGTCCGTGCTCTGAAGGACACTCTGGTAGGAGCCGGAGGGGTGGGCGTCGCCCTGTGCGTGGTGCTGTTCTCGTTCTCCCTCTACTCCATGGTTGGACTGTACCTTATCTGCCTGGCCCCCATCGTCGAGATCCTCGTGAAGAACTCCATGGTTGTGGCCGCCGCTTTCGGCAAGGCCGGCAACGGGATGGCGGGGAGGCAGGTTTCCATGACAGGTACCAGGTCCGCCATGGAATCCACCGTGATCAGTCTGGTCCTGATAATGATACTGTCCCTGGTGACCGTCGCGATCCTCAACACGACGATGGTTCCGATGCTCAGTGTGAAGATAGGCAAGGTCGTTCTCGGATCCATTCTAGGGCTGGTCATGTCCTTGATAGCAGGTTATCTGATGGCGACCAAGGCCAACAAGGTGTTCGGGATGGTGAACGGGGACATCCTCGGTGCCACCAACGAGATCTCCAGGCCTTTGATCATGATCGTGATGACCATGATAATGTGTCTGTGACGGTGCGAAGATGGAAGCTTTGATCAACGCGGGCGGAAAAGGCTCCAGGATGGGACGTTGCGGCGTCGAGAAGCCGATGCATATGGTGGGTGACAAGTGTGCCGTACACCGGGTGGTGGACGCCCTGGGGAACTCCTCCTATATAGATCGCATCCTGGTGTCCGTCAGCGACAACACGCCCAACACCGAGAGGTATCTGAACGACATAGGGGTGGAGACAATCCGCACCTCCGGTGAGAGCTTCATGGACGATCTCCATCAGGCATTCGAGGTAATGTCCGGGGACTATGTGATGACATGCCCTTCCGATCTCCCGTTGCTGACCACGGAGGTGGTGAATACGTTCATAGAGTACTTCGTGCCGGGTGCCATGGAGTCCGCCATAGCAGTGGTGGACGAGGACACGGTCAGGCGCACGGGGATCATCCCGTCGTACACGAGGGAGTACGACGGCAAGAGCTGGGTCCTGTCGGGACTCTGCATAATGAACCGCCCCAGGACTCTTGCCGGGGATTACCTGGAGGAGTATCTTTTCGAGACCAACTGGGTCGAGCTGTCGGTGAACGTCAACACGCCCACCGAGCTTGACCTTGCGAGAAGTTATTTCAGGGAATGAGCGGGCCCACCGGCCCGCAGGGCTCATTCCAGGCCCATGATGTTTCTGTATATGCTGTGGACCTTCCCTTCCAGATCGTCCGCGGTGATGTCCCCTGAGGACTGGATGATGGCACCCACCGAGGACCCTCCGCATCCGACCCCTTCCTTGATGAATCCCCATTCATACGCCTGGAGGCCCTCGTAAGGGGAGTCGCTGTAGTCCACGTTCACGTAGACTATCGGGATGTCCGACGATATGCCGTCCATTATCCTCTTCATGCTGGAGTTGGGGTCGTTCATCAGCCACCTGGTGGTTCCCTGGAAGAAGTTGCCCACGAGTTCCGGGTGGAGTGCCACCGCTCCGGCCATGACTGCGGCCATCTGCGTCCCTCCTCCGACTATCACGGGCACGCTCTTGGCGGCCCCGCAGAGGATGCCGATGTTAGCGGGCATCATGGGGTCGCCCACGCATTCTATTGCCTTCAGCGGATCGTCCTTCAGGTCTCCGATCTCGATCCCGGCGGCTTCGAGGGCTTCCGCGACCAGTCTGCTCTTGAGCTCCTTCGGGTTGTTGGGGGAGCTGCTGCTGACCAGGTTCTCCTTCAGAACGCCCATGGCCATCATAACCGCCAGCGCGGTGGTTGTGCCTCCGGCGCAGCTCTCGCTTATGATGACGAAGTCGTAGGCCCTGGCGAGCATCTCTCCAAGCATGTAACCTTTCTCGTACTCCTGACGGACGTTCTTCACGGATCTTCCGGAGGTGATCTTCTCCCCACACTCCCCTCCCATGTCGAAGTACGGGACATAGGGGATGACCTCGCATCCACCGTTGACGATGTAGTAGGGCATTCCGGACAGATCCAGTGCGGCCTTGGTGAGTGTAGCGGGAGTGGGGATCCCTCCGGGGTTTATGGGTATCCATTTCATGCAGGTCGTCTTGCCGCTGATAAGGATCTCCGCGTCCGCCGCGGGGGTGAACATCGTGAGTTCGGGTGTGTCTCCTGCGTCTGAGACCCCTGGGATGGTGGACGTGCGGGTGTTGGCGACCGTGCAGGTGAACACCCCGCGCTTCCCCCAGATCCTGGAGAGTATGTCCTTGGCGATCTTCTCGTTTCCGTAAATGCTGAGAGACTGCGGTATTTCGAATTCCATTGGTTCACCTTGTGCTGTTCAAAAGTGTTTTCACCACGGAGTCCAGGGGTATCATGGAGCCGTTCTCCAGGCCGGTGTCGATGCTGGTCCAGAGGGGCACGTCCATGAGGATGTGCTCTCCTGTGACGCAGGATGTGCCGTGGTCCACGAAGTAGACTATGTTCTCCACATCCGGGAAGTACTTCTCCATGAGTTTGTCTGACTCTTCCAGAACCCATTTCTTCTTGAACGGGTCCTTCTGATGGCTGTATTCGTCGACCTCGTCGATGTGCAGGAACACATCCCCACGCTTCAGAGCCTCCTTCGCTATTGGGAACCTTGATTCCATGTCGTCGATCACATGGATCTCGTATCCCAGGGATGCGCATATCCCCATGGATGTGGGACTGTCGGAGACGGCGGTCATGTTGCGTATCTCGGGGAACCCCGGGTATTGGTGACCCATCTTCCCGCATCCCCATGGATATCCGGTGACTCCGTTCATCTCGGACGCCACGGTCATGACCAGCCTGCCAAGGTCGCCCGGGACCTCCTTGAAGGGAGCGTCCACGGGGGGAGCGGGCAGTTCGGGAACCTCATCGCTTTCCATCGTTAGGACCGCGCGTCCCTCTATGAAGAATTTGATCTTCGGATCGTAGGGCGAGAGCATGTCCATGTGCGACATGATCCTCTCTTCCAGCTCGTCCTTGACGGACGCGGTGTCGTAGCACCATCTGACCATTCCGTCCCCGACACGGGCGGGACTGAGTCTGTACGCGGTGCGCTTGGGGTCCTGGATAGGAAGGCCCAGGCCGAGAGCCTCCAAGGCAGCCCTCTCGATCTCCGGCGGATGGCCGGTGAAGAACTCGTTGAGGAAGAGCTGGGTGTAGCCTCTGCCCGTGGTTTTCAGTCTGTGAGGTGCCTTCGATTTCATGAAGGGCATTTCCGCCACATCGATGGGTTTCTTGCCTCCGAGAAGCGGATTGGGGTCGTCTTCGGCTCCGTCGAGCAGAACGAACAGGGTGTTGTTCATTGTATCTTCCAAAGGGCAATGGCTGCCTGGCCTGTGGAGATGCCGCAGTCCCCGTTTGGAACCTCCTTATGTATCGTTGGTAGATGGTCGGATGATATAACCATATCCTTGAACATCCGAGCCAGCGTGCCGTTGTATGACACTCCTCCACTGAAACCTATGTGTCTGTAGCCTTCGGAGTCAGCTACGGATATGGATGATTCCACCAGCTCACTCATGATATTATATACGATGGAGTAGGCGGCATCCTCCCTTCTGACCTTTCCGATGCGGTCGAACAGATGGGCGGTCCTGATTGTGCCTCCGACGGTCTCTGTCTCGAAGCCTTCAACAAGCTTTCCCCTGGACAGAAGAGGTTCCAGCCTCATGGCTGGTTCCCCGTCGTAGGTGCGATCGGGGCAGACACCCAGGGTGTATGCCAATGCATCCAGTATCCTGCCCATCGACGAGGTCTTGACGCTCCTGTCCATGAGTTTGGAGAGCACCGCGGCTTCCCTGTCTGTGAAGTCATGGTTCTCGGTGCCGTTCATCGAGTCGATGGCGAACTTCAGGCGCCGGAGGTCGTAGAGTGCCCTGTCCGATCCCAGAAGAGGGATGTACTCTAGGTGGGCAACCCTCTCATATTTCGAGAAGTCGGCGGATAGGACCTCCCCGCCCCATGCCATTCCGTCGTCGCCGTGGCCGGTGCCGTCCAGTGTGAGGCAGGCGCATCCATCGATGGAGTTGTCGGCCATCAGGGATGCCGCGTGGGCCCAGTGGTGTTGCACCTCGACGATCTCTGCGGAGAACTCCTCGGCCAGTTGTTTGCCGAACCTGCGGTTGGAGTATCCGGGGTGGAGGTCCATAGCTACAATCTCCGGTTTGCATCCCACGAAGCCCATCTGGCATCTGACGGCCTCCTCCAGATACTCCGGGACTCCGACCTTCTCGCCGTTCCCGATGTACTGGGTGGGCCATATGGAACCCTCGGATGCGATGCATCCGGAGAGGTTCTCCTGGGCCCCCAGGGACACCGCGTCCCCCTGGAGTCCGATGTCCAGGCTGAAGGGTATGGACCCTCTGGACCTGCGGATGTACTGGGGCCTGCCGTCGAACACCCTCATGACCGTGTCGTCCGCACGGTTGAGGATGGGCTGGTCGTGGAGAAGGTAGGCGTCTGCGCCCAGTTCCCTCACCTTGTCGTCGTCGACGGCCATGGGCTCTCCGGGAACGTTGGCCGAGGTCATCACCAGTGCGTCGTGCTTCAGAAGCGAGAACAGGATGTGGTGCATCCCGGTGTAGGGCAGGAACATCCCGATGTTATCCAGTCCGGGTGAGGCCAGTTCGGTCTCCGGACGTTCCTTCTTTCTGACAAGTACTATCGGACGTTCGGGCGATGTCAGCTTTTCGATCTCGTCAGGGGTGGGGTCCGCGTACCTTTCAAGCGATTGGAGGTCCCTGGCCATGATCGCGAAGGGTTTGTACTTCCTGCCGTACCATTCCCTGAACTCCCCGATGACGTCGAGGGTGCAGCAGATGTGCATCCCTCCCCATCCCTTGATCACGGCCTTGCCGCCGTCATCCAGGATCCGGGCTAGTCTTCCTACGGGATCGTCATGATGAATCGTGCCGTCGGCTATCTCGAGGCGGTACGACGGACCGCATTCCGGGCAGCAGATTGTCTGGTGATGGAACCTTCTGTCGCCGGGTTCCGAGAACTCCCTGCCGCATTCCGGGCAGAGGGGGAAGCCGTCCATGGACGTCAGAGGACGGTCATAGGGGATTCCTCTGAGGAGAGTGAACCTGGGACCGCAGCCGGTGCAGGTGGTGAAAGGATACAGACGGCGCCTGCCGTCGGAAAATATCTCTTTGACGCACTGGTCGCAGACGGCGCTGTCCGCCGGGATGGATGCTCCGGATCCTCTGCCGAGGGAATGGATAATCGAGAATCCCCTCCCTCCGGTGTATGGGACATCCTCCCTGGTCACTGATCTGACCGATGCCAGAGGAGGCAGGTCGGACAGGAGGGACTCCAGGAGCTCCTCGCCCCTGTCGGTGTCGATCACCACGGATGAACCGTCGTTGTGGACCGTTCCCGATGCTCCGACCCTTTCGGCGGCACGGTAGACCGCGGGTCTGAATCCGACCCCTTGGACTGTTCCGCCGATGGTTATCCTCATGAATGGCGGATGTGTCTTCCCGGATATTAGAATTGGCGAGTCCCTGTTCGGACGGGCGGACGATATCCGGCTATTCGGTGCGTTTGTTCAGTTTTACAACTAGCGGTTAATTCCCGAATGCATCGCCGTTCAAGTGCAGCCATGTCGATCCTGGCATGCATTACCGATTGATTATCCGTCATATCCCCTGCCCTTCCTAACACTTCTGAGCTTCTCGTCCATCTCGTCGGCTACGGTTGTCAGCTCCCGGGCGATCTTTCGGGCCTCGGCGGGTTTGAAGTACGCCACGCTGAGTCCGTTGTTTCCCATGCAGTCGGACATGTTCAGCATCACCGTTCTCTCGGATTTGCAGACGAACGCCGTCGCTCTGACGATCCTCGTTCTTACGACCCCTGTGCACTCATCTCTCAGATGGATCTTCAGCTGGAATCCAGTATTCCCGGTCATGGCGTATCCATGCCGTCCATCGGGATATTAAGCAAGTGT
Organism: uncultured Methanomassiliicoccales archaeon; assembly: GCA_964550065.1. Lineage (GTDB taxonomy): Archaea > Thermoplasmatota > Thermoplasmata > Methanomassiliicoccales > Methanomethylophilaceae > Methanoprimaticola. The sequence goes on along the minus strand of CAZJWD010000006.1, from coordinate 22,343 downwards.
TACGATCGCGTTTCGTAGATTGGGTCAGAAACAAAGGGTGTTTGGAAAGGGTTTAGAACGTCTCTGGCTCAGCAGAAACTGTTCTTGTAGTTGTCGATGGCACCCTTGATGATGTCCTCGACCTGGTCCGCACCGATGATCTCGTCCACGGCGGTGGTCTTGTTCTCCAGCGCCTTGTAGACGGTGAAGAAGTGGGCCATCTCCTCGAAGAGGTGCTTGGGCAGCTCGGAGATGTCGTGGTAGCCGTTGTAGGTGGGATCGTCGAAGGGGATGGCGATGATCTTCTCGTCGTTGGAGCCGTTGTCGATCATCTTGATCGCCCCGATGGGGTAGCATCTGACGAGGGTCATGGGCATGATGGGTTCGGAGCAGAGAACGAGGGCGTCCAGGGGGTCGCCGTCGTCGGCGTAGGTCCTGGGGATGAATCCGTAGCTGGCGGGGTAGTGGGTGGATGTGTACAGGATCCTGTCCAGTTTGAGGAGTCCGGTCTCCTTGTCCAGCTCGTATTTGTTCTTGCTACCTTTGGTGATCTCCACCACGACCATGAAGTCCTTGGGGGAGATCCTTTTGGGGTTGATGTCATGCCAAATGTTGCTCATTTGAAGCCTCTGGGGGCGGGTTTATGCACAGTTGTTTTTCTATTTTTCCCAGGAACCGACGATTTGCGCCGTTTTTCCGACGGTTGTGTGGAACGACTGTCCCCAACGGATTTCTATCGAATCCGTTCTGTACCGGATATGGACCAGAAGACTAACCCCATGAGGCATCTCGACAAGCTCGGGATAAGGTACAGCGTTCACACATACGAGGGCGGAGCCCTGAGCGGGATGGAGGTGGCCAGAGTCCAGGGGCAGGACCCCAATCAGGTGTTCAAGACCCTGGTGACGATGGGGAAGTCCAAGGGCTACTACGTGTTCCTGGTGCCTGTGACCGGGGACCTGGACCTGAAGAAGGCGGCCGCCAGCGTGGGGGAGAAGTCGGTGTCGATGATCAAGTCGGCCGAGCTCTTGCCTCTGACCGGATATGTGCACGGAGGATGCTCCCCGCTGTGCATCAAGAGGCCCATGAAGGTCACCATCGACGAGACCGCCAGGGGCCAGGAGACGATCTACTTCAGCGCCGGGAAGGTCGGATGCCAGATCAAGATGGCCGTGGAGGATCTGCCGAAGGCATTGGACTTCCAATTCGCGGATATTCGGAAACCCCTTTTGAACGAAAGCGGCCATCCTTGCAGTTAAATGGGCAGAACAGGAGAGAAGCAAGCACGAGGGCGGGGTATCGTCCTTGTACATCTCGGTTATAACTCCATCCTCGTGTTTGAAAGAAATACTCCATCCCTGTGATGTGTTCCTCGATCCTATCGCACGCACGTATGATGCCTTTCAGACGTTCCATATCATCCTTCATAAATCAGCACCATGTCGTTCCTTATGGAGTCAATGAACTTCTTCGATGCACCCGTGGTCGTGATGTCCACATCTTTCTCAAGAACATCTTCGAGGTCCGTTTCGAAATGACCGAGTTCGAAGTAGTTCTGGATGCGTCCGCTTTCGATGCAGAGATCTATGTCGCTGTCCGCATCCGCTTCGCCGCGAGTGTAGGAACCGTACACGTAGACCTTCGGCACTCCATAACGACGTGCCACAGGGGCTATCTTGATCGCGATGTCATCCAAGGACATCACGCCCTGTGCTTTCCTGCGATGAATCAGACCGAGCATCGTTCGACCTCCGGATAATGAATCGTTTTGAACGTATTTAACCAAACTTGGTCAACACATCGTCTCTGAAAGAAAGCCGATCCCCACTGTTTTTCAGAAGGAGGCGTTATCAAAACACATTCTGAAACCCGCCGATAAGCAGATATCCTGATGTGTCGGTTTCGATTCCATGGCTCAGGAACTCAATCCGAATTGCAACTGCCCGAAGACCGAGTGCCCCAGGCACGGCGACTGCATCGCATGCGTCGAGGCCCACAAAGCCGTGGAGGGCGGGAAGATCCCGTTCTGCCTCAGGTTCATGGTCAAGGTCCAGGGCATCTGAGAAACCTCACGGTCCGGGAGGGTATGCTCGGGCCGGAACATTTTCAAATCTTCTCAACGGGACAGAGAGTCGGTTTGCGATCCCGGAAGATCCCCTTCCTTATCCCCAGTAGGAGCATCGCACAGGCGAACAGGGCCGAGCCCGCGGAAGCCGCCACCATGGACCACCACACTCCGTCCACTCCCATTGACGACATGGGGATCAGGAATGCAGTAGGGACAATCAGCTGGGACATGACTCCTATCAACAGGGCATGGGCCGGAAGGTCCACCGCCGCCAGGGTCTGGTTGGCGTTCACCGACACCCAGGACAGCAGATAGGTCAGGGCGAACACGGTCAGTCCGGATGCGGCCACGGCCGCCACGTCGGCGTCGGAATTCCCGAGGAACAATGACGTAAGCGGTCCGTCCGCCAGGATGCACAGTGCCGCCATTGCGGCTCCGAGAGCCATCGATGCCAGGCACATCACTCCGAACAAGGATCTTACCCTCCTTCCGTTCCCCGAACCGTGGTTGTAGCTCAGGGCCGGCTGCATGGCCGCGTCCATGCCTGTGAACAGCGAGAATATGATCGAGTTCACGTACATGATTATCCCGTAGGCCGAGACTCCGTCGTTGCCTGCGATAGCCAGCAGGATGGTGTTAGCTATTATCCCGAACAGGGCTCCGGACACGGTATTGAAGAATGTGGAGGTCCCGTTGTACAGCACCCTGGTCGTGGTGCGGATGTCCATCCATCCTCCGACGAAACGCAGGACGAGCCTCTTCCGGAGGAACGGTATCAGGGAGACGAAGGTCCCCATTCCGATGCTCAGTCCTGTGGCCAGCGCGCTCGACCAGGCGTCCATTCTCAGTATGCCGATGAACAGGCACAGCAGGGCTATGTTGGACACGGTGACTCCGATGTTTATCCACATGCTCAGGTTCACCGAGCCGCAGATTCTAAGGTAGTTGTCCGTGGCGAAGAACAGCATCCCCGTGGGAGCCAGCAGACCGAATACGGCGATGTAGCGTGCGGCGGCTTCCGCCACATACCCTTCGGCACCCATCGCCCTGACCATGGTGTCTCCGAGGAACACACCAATCAGCAGGAATGCGAATGAAACGGCCACTATCAGCTTCACCGATCCCGTGAAGACCATTCTTGCACCGTCCTCGTCGCCGTTGCCGAGGTGCATGGATATCCTAACCGATGAACCAGCGGCTATCATGTCCGAGACGGCTATGAACACCGTCAGGACTGGCCAGGCGAGATTCACTGCGGCCAGGGCGTCGCTTCCCAGGAAGTTGCCCACGAAGACCCCGTCCAGTATGGAGCAGGCCGCCCACACCAGGCCGGAGATCATCCCCGGAACGGAGCATTTCACGAAGAGGCGCCATACCGGCATCCTTCCGTACATCTCATGTTCGGAGTCCATGTTCCCTCTCGATCTCCTCGGTTAGTATCCTCACTGCCTTGCACACGGCCTCCAATCCATCCGGAGACAGTTCCCTCACGATCCTGTCCATGGCCCTGTCATAGGGTTCGTCGTACATGTCGTACAGCTTCTCCTGGCTATGGCTAAGTCTGAGCATCTGGACTCTGCCGTCCGAGGGGTCCCTCTCCCTGGCGATGAGCCCGGAATCCACCATGGAATCCACCTTGCGGGATACTGTGGACTTGTCAACTCCCAGAACCTCCGCCAGTCCGCTCACGGTCCTGCGGTCGGTGTAGCGGATAAGCTCCATGTACTTCAGCGACTGGAGGTCCAGGTCGGACATGTCTCGGTAGTATGCCAGGTCGCTCAGCAGGACGTTGCTGAAGTAGCGGTCGAACTCGGTTCTGAGATCCATAATAGTTGTATTATTGCAACTATTATATGAATGGTCTTATAGGTTCTCCCGAAAACCGATATACCTCCGAGGCGTTTGACACCGCATGGACATGAGTGCGGCGGTGCCATTCTTAGCGGTTGCCACAGGCGGTGCGTTGGGAGCGCTGGCGAGGTTCTGCGTATACCGCGGGGTGGAGACGGACTTCCCGTGGGCAACATTCATAGTCAACATCGTCGGCTGTTGCCTTGCATCCTTCCTGATGTTCCGCTACGGGATCGGCTCCGACGGCCCCATGAAGACGCTGGTGTTCACTGGATTCTTCGGAGCGTTCACAACGATGTCCACATTCTCGATCGATACCGTCAACCTCCTTGCTGACGGACAGTACTGGCAGGCAGGGGGCAACATGTTCATCAACTGCGTCCTCTGCGTCGCAGGAGCGGTCGGCGGAAGGTACCTTGCGCTCGCGTTCTGATTCGGAAGGTCTGTGTTAACATCGGCGGAGGATATTTACGGTTCCGTAGCAGGCGAGAATCTAATACTGTCGATCCTTATCCATGGGCATGGACCTCACAAGAGAGGAGGAAGCCATCCTCAACGGAGAGGAAGGCGAAGGAATGCAGAAGGCGATGGAGCTCGTCACTGCCCTTGGGAAGATCTACGGTGCCGAGGACCTCATCGACATCACGTCGGCGCATCTTTCCGGAGCGTCGTACAAGACCATCGGGGACGGCGGGCTGAAGTATCTGGAGGATATGGTCTCCGGGGGCGCCAGGGTGTCCGTCCCGTCCACTTTAAACCCGGTCGGAATGGACCGCACCCGGTGGAAGGAGATGCACATAACCCCCGAGTTCGCCGAGAAGCAGCTCAGGATCATCGACCTCTACGGTCAGATGGGGATCAGGACAACATGTTCCTGCACCCCGTACACAGGACCCAACGTGCCGTCGCTGGGCGACCACGTGGCATGGGCGGAGTCCTCTGCACTCTCGTTCGTGAACTCCTTCATCGGAGCCCGGACGAACAGGGAGGGCGGTCCCGGGGCATTGGCTGCGGCCATCCTGGGGAAGACGGCGAACTACGGGCTTCATCTGGATGCCAACAGAGTCCCGACCGTGGTCATCGACGCGGACATTGACGGTTCCGTGTTCTCGTATTCCCTGCTTGGTCAGGCCGTGGGCATGGCTATAGGCTCTGGAGTGCCATACTTCAAAGGCATCTCTCCCGAGGTGGAGGAGGCCAAGACCCTGTCTGCCGCCATGGCAGCATCAGGTTCGGTCGCCCTCTGGCACGCCGAGGGGGCCACGCCCGAGGCCGGTTCCTACGACGTATCCGGACTGGAGACGATCCATATCGGCGAGAAGGAGCTGAAGGCGGCCTACGACAAGCTGAACACCGTCGATGACGTACAGCTCATTGCCATCGGATGCCCGCATCTCACCGAGAAGGAGATGCATCAGATCGCTTCATTCCTCAAAGGGAAGAAGAAGGTCAGCAAGGACATCGAGATATGGTTCTGCACATCAGAGGAGGTCAGGGCCAAGTGTCCCGAGGATGTGAAGGTCATGGAGGAGTTTGGACCCGTCCTGGCGGACACCTGTATGGTGGTGGCACCCATAGAGGGTGCCTTCCAGCGTACCGGCACAAACTCCGCCAAGGCAGGCAATTACCTTCCGACCCTGTGCTCCCAGAAGGCCATGTGCAGGGACATCGCCGCGCTCATGGAGTTGGTAATGTGATCTTCGAAGGACGCACCATATCCCCCAGCAAGGCCCGCGGGAAGGTCATACTCCTGGACGAGCCACTGAGCTTCCTGGGAGGCGTGGACGGTTCCACCGGGGACCTCCGCGTCGGTAACGGAGGGAACGTGGCCGGAAAGGTTCTCGTGTTCCCCAAGGGCAAGGGAAGCACCGTCGGATCCTTCGTCATGTACGACCTGATGGTCCATGGAGTGGCTCCGGCGGCCGTCATCAACGAGTCAGCCGAGACCATCGTGGCCACGGGGGCCGTGATCTCGTCCATCCCGATGGTCGACAAGATCCCATCGATTCGTATCTTCAGGGACGGCGACGACGTCACAGTCGATGCCAGTGCAGGCACCGTGGAGATCGAAGGCGTGGAGATGAAGGAGACGGTATCGTCTGCGGTGATGGTCGGCGGCAAGGTTCTGATGCTCAAGCGTCCGGAAGGATGCAGGTCTTTCCCGGGGAAATGGTCCCTGGTCGCAGGCAAGATCGAGTCCGGGGAGAAGCCCGCGGACGCCGCCTGCAGGGAGATCATGGAGGAGACAGGGATCTCCGTGGGAGAGCCCGACGCATCCGCGGAGCCGGTCTACGTCCGCGAGGGCAGCATCCTGTGGAAGGTCTATCCGTTCCTGTTCAGGCTGGACTCAGCCGAACCCGTTCTCAACGACGAGAATGAGGGATTCGAATGGGTGTCCCCCGAGGAGATCTCGGGCATGGACGCTGTTACGGACACCGGACTGATCCTGTCGAAGGTCATCGGCCAGTGAGAAAACATGGGGGTTCGCCCCCTTTTCCAAACCCGTTCATTCTTTTTCCAGGCATCCTGCGAAAGCCGATGCGAACAGAGGATAGTGCTCTATGCCGTCCTCTTCGCGGATGTTCCCATTCTCGAACATGATGCATCTGATCCCGGTCCTGTTCTTCAGCTTCCCGATGGATGGTGCTTCCCGATGCTTCCCCGACTTCACTTCCACGGCGACTATCCCTGATCTCAGCTCGAAGATGAAGTCGATCTCCATGGAATCGCCTCCGGAGGTCTTGTGATAGTAGTACGGGGCGTATCCGCTCTTCACCAGGCACTCCGCAACGGCGTTCTCGGCCACATCGCTCAGGTTGTACGACGAATCTCCCGACCAGAGGGCGCGGACTGCGGCCTCCCCCATCATGTTCATCAGCATGCCAGTGTCTGAAAGGTACACACGGAACTGGTCCGCCCTGGCGTTGGCCTTCAGAGGTCCGGCAGGCTGGTTGAGAACCCGGACGAAGTTGCCGTACCCGGCCCCTTTGATCCACAGGAGGTTGTTCATGTACATTCGGCGGATTTCCTGGTCTTCCCTCCGGACACGCGAGAGTACATGAAGCGTTTATTGGATTCCTGGAGCTGGAACGGGATGCTGTCGTAGCAGGCCAGGGCCTTCATGGCCGCGTTCCTGACTTCCGGTTCGGTGCTAAGGTTGATGCTCACGTAATGCTTGTAGCTCGATCTGCCGAAGGCATCGACTATGAATGTCTTGCCCACCTGTCTCTGGCCCTTGATGAGGAGGCATTTGTGTTCCCTGGACTTCCATTACGTTAGGGTGTCGGCAATTTTGCGTCCGAGCATTGGTGTCTGAATCGAGGTTTGGGTATTAATTCAGTTCAGGAATTCTGAATATTTATTGTAAAATCGGATGAATTATTGTAAAAATTACAATAATTCGGTTGTTAATCAACAGATTTGTACATCGTAATAAATTAATATATAAAGGGGAAGTCGGCCCGCGCAGAACACGCACGGGCCTGTTTGCCATCACTGGATTGGGGAGATTCCGATGGTGATGTCCTTTCCGGTGACGTCCCAGGTCTTGACCTCGGATCCCTTGGGTTCCTGGGTGAAGGTCAGCGACTTGGCCCTGACCTCGTTGGCGATGTGGTCCTTCCAGGTCTCGAAGAGGCCGACCAGCCTCTCCTCGGCGGCGACCTCACAGGACACGTACTGCTCCACGTTGAGCTTCATGTCCTTACGCATCTGCTGGATCCTCCTGATGAGCTCCCTGGCGTAACCTTCGGCCTCGATCTCCGGCGTGACGCTGAAGTCGATGAAGATAGTGCCCTCCTCGAACTCCACAGGCTCGATCTCCGCGGTTGTGGGGATCTCCTCCTTTCCGAGGTACAGGATCTTCTTCACGTTGGCCTGATCCAGCAGGACGTTCTCGAATCTCTTCACTGCAGCGTTCACGTCGGCGTCGTTTCCGCGGACGAAGATCTGCAGGAGGGGCCACCTGAGCTTGGATGCCATCTTGGCCCTCTCGGCCGCGACGATGTCCACGATTCCGCGGACAAGGGACATTCCGTGTTCCAGACCGTCGTCGGTGAGGGATGCGTTGTACTTGGGCCAGTCCTCCATGTGGACGGTGGCCAGCTTGCCACCCATGTGCTGGTAGACCTCCTCTGCGATGTGCGGGGCGATGGGCGCCAGCACCAGGGCGGTCTTCATGATCGCGTAGTGCAGGGTGAAGTAAGACGCGTTCTTGTCCTTCTCCATGTCCGCGTCCTCGGACCAGGACCTGTCCCTGACCAGGCAGACGTACCATCTGGAGAGGTCCTCCATGATGTAGTCCTCCAGCATCCTGGCCAGCTTGTGCAGCTCCCTGGTCTCCAGGAACTCGGTGGCGGCTGCCACCATCTTCTCGGTCCGGGAGATCATCCAGCGGTCCTCGTCCCTCAGGTAGGGGGACATCTCCTGGAAGCTGTGCGCATCCGGGTCGTAGCCGTCGATGATCATGTAGGTGGACGAGAAGTTCACCACGTTCCAGTAGGTGTTCAGCACCTTCCTGGCGTTCTTGGGTCCGTCCTTCTGGAAGGCAGTGTCCTCCCAGGGGGCGTTGCTCTTGATTAGGTAGTACCTGAGGGAGTCCGCACCCACCTGGTCGATGAGCTCCAGGGGCTCGATGACGTTGCCCAGGGATTTGGACATCTTCTGGCCCTTGGGGTCCAGAACCCATCCGTGCATCATGACCTCGTCGTAGGGTGCGCGGTCGAAGGAGATGACTCCGGCTCCCAGCTGGGAGTAGAACCATCCGCGGGTCTGGTCGTGTGCCTCAACGATGAACCTCGGGGGCCACCAGAGGTCGAACTCATCCTTCCTCCTGGGGTATCCGAGGTCGGCCCATGCGGCCACTCCCGAGTCGAACCAGACGTCCAGGACGTCCTTGACCCTGTGCATTGTGCCTCCGCATTCGGGGCATGTGAATGTGACTCCGTCGATCCAGGGCCTGTGGGTGTCCATGCCGTCGGTGTATCCCTGGCCTTCCTTGAGCTCCTCGTACTGTCCGACGACCTTCCTGCATCCGCAGTCGCACTCCCACACGGGCATGGGAATCCCCCAGTACCTCTGCCTGGAGATGCACCAGTCTCTGGCGCCCTCCACCCAGTTCCTCTCGCGGGTGGATCCGGCCCAGTCGGGGACCCATTTGACGCGGTCGATCTCGGCCAGCATCTGGTCCTTGATGTCGGGGACGGTGACGAACCACTGCCTGGTGTTCCTGTAGATGATCGGGGACTTGCATCTCCAGCAGTGTCCGTATCTGTGCTTGATCTTGCCGGTGTTGTACATCAGGCCCTTCTCGTCCAGGGTCTTGATGACCTCGTCGGCCACAGTTTTGACCTTCTTCCCGGCCATCAGGGGGAACTCGTCGGTGTACCTTCCGTTCTCCGCCACGGGGCAGAAGGGGGAGATCCCGTACCTCTTACCGGTCTCGTAGTCGTCGGGTCCGTGCCCGGGGGCGGTGTGGACCAGTCCGGTGTTGTCCTTCTCCACGTAATCCGCCAGCAGGACCCTCCAGGACCATTCGCTGGACGGAGCTGCTTCAAGCTCGAAAGGCGGGACGTAGTCCAGGCCCTCGAGGTCCTTGCCTTTCATCCTCTCGACGACCTCGAAGCTCTCGTAGCCGCCTTTCTGCATGACGTACTCGGCCTGGGATTCCAGGATGATGACCTCCTCGGAACCCTTCGCGCCGGACATCCTTACGCGGGCGTAGTCGAAGTCGGGGTGGACAGCAACGGCCATGTTGGCCGCCAGGGTCCAGGGGGTGGTGGTCCAGATCAGGAGGGATCCGGTGCCGTCCCTGAGAGGGAACCTGACCATGATGGAGGGGTCGGTCTCGTCCCAATACTCGATCTCGGCCTCGGCGAGAGCGGTCTCGCACCTGGGACACCAGGTGACGACCCTGCTGGAGGCTTTCAGGAGACCTTTCTCCTCGGCTTTCTGGATGGTCCACCATGCGGACTCCAGGTAATCCAGCTTGATTGTCTGGTAGGGGTTGTCCCAATCCATCCAGACCCCCAGCTGTTTGAACTGCTCGGTCATATCCGCGCGGAGGCCCTGGGCGAACTCCTTGCAGGTGGTGACGAATTTGTCGATTCCCAGCTCCTCGATGTCCTTCTTGGAATGGACGCCGATGTTCTTCTCCACTTTGACCTCGATGGGGAGCCCGTGCATGTCGTATCCGGGCTGGTCGCGGACGTTGTATCCGCACATCCTCCAGTACCTGATGAGGATGTCCTTGACGGTCTTGTTCATCGCCGTACCCAGGTGGATGGCCCCGGTGGTGTAGGGAGGGCCGTCGACGAAGTAGAACCTCTCCCCGGAGGCCCTGTGCTCCTTCGTCTTGTGGTAGGCGTCGGTCTCATTCCAGAATGCCTGGACGTCCTTCTCGATGTCCTTGGCGTTATAATTGGCGCGGATCTGCTTTATCATCGCATTCCCTCATGTTCCCGGAGTTCTCTTTTCCGGGAGAGTGTTTCGCCCGGCTATCTCCCTATTTATTATAAAGATGGCGGGAAAGATGGAAAACGCTCAGATGGATGAGATCGGGAGGACGTACACCCCGGGTTTCAGAGGGTATGCGCTGTCGGTGAGGCACATCAGGCAGGACGGGCCGACCTCGTAGTCGGATTTGTCGAACCTGGAGAACGCCTTCACGTCCGTGGCGTCGTAGGTCATGCCGGCCTTGCACTCGATGAGGGAGAGCTTGGCGTTTCTGAGGATGATCAGGTCGACCTCGGTTCCGTCTGCATCGCGGTAGTAATAGAATCCCGCCTCCTCGGTGTTGTTGGAGTAGGTCTTCATGATCTCGTTGACGATGAACGTCTCCACCATGGGGCCGCCGAGATAGCCTACGCGGAGGGTCTGGGCATCGAAGACTTTGGCAAGATAGCAGGCGAGGCCGGTGTCGCAGAAGTAGATCTTCGGACGCTTGACGATGCGTTTAACATTGGATCTCCCGAAGTACGGCTGCAGGAGACGGACGATGCCGCTTTCCACGAGCACCTTCAGCCAGGATTGGACCGTGTGGATGCTGACGCCGACGGCTTTGGAGATGCGTTCGTACACGAGTTCCTTGCCGGTGACTGTTGCCAGGTGTTCCATGAACTCCCTGAACTTCAGCTCGTCCTTCAGGGCGATCATCCGGGGTACCTCGCGTTCGATGTAAGCATCCACGTAATCGGAGTAGAATCCCGATGTTTCAATCTCAGGATTGTCGTGCAGTTCCGGATACATGCCACGAACTATCATCCCATAGACGTCATCGACCGAGAACACGTGTTCCATGGCTCTGCGGATGTTGTTCTCGAAATCAACCACGAACGGTTTCTCCTCGCGTCCCATGATCTCGCTCATGCTGAGCGGGGACATCTCGATGATGCCGACTCTGCCTGCCATGGGCTGTGTCACGCCTTCCATGAGTTTGTATGCCTGGCTACCGGTAAGGATATAAATGCCGGCATTGTGGCCTGTCTCCATCCTTCTGGCGTCTACGATACCTTCTATCACGTCGAAGAGTCCCGGAGCGTGCTGAACTTCATCGATGATGACAGGGGCCGGATGGAGTCTTAGGAACATCTCCGGATCCTTGATGGCCATCATTCTCTCGCTGCCTGTGGCTAGCGAGACGTAGCCGAATCCGTACTTTTCAGCTATGACCTGGCATATCGTCGTCTTTCCGACCTGACGTGCGCCGGTCACTAGCGTGACGGGTTTGAACCTGATGCTCTCCTCAATGGAGTCCAGGATAGTCCTCGGTATCATCGATCTAATGATGCGTTCGGATCATTTGTAAATTTTGAAGTTCAACTTCAAATTTTACATAAATGTTCCATGTGTCGCAGGCAGTTTCCGAGGAACTCAATGCTATTTGCAAAATCCGTGCCAATCGATCTCTGTCAGAGTCTTGTCGAATCATCTGTTCTGTTTGATAAGGTATATATCGACCATATCATTGGAGTATACATCCAATTATATTGGTGAGATGATGAAATCGAAAATCATAGCAGCGATATGTGTCGTGATCATTATCGTGGCCGCTGCGGCAGCATATGTTTCCTTGTCCGGGTCTGAAGACGGGGAGCAGGAGAACCGCGGAGGATTCTACAGTTGGAATCCTACAGTAGTCGAAGTCAACGGCAACTATTCCAACTGCACGCCTTCTTTCATGACCATAGCCGAGACCGTATACAAGGCCGTCTACGGGGATGTGCCCTCCTTCGACGGAATCTCGATAAGAGACATACCTTCTCAGTACCTCTACAAGTACACAGACTACGTCAAGGAGAGCGCTGACGGCACTCTCACAGTGAAGACGTTCGACAACACCAGCGTCGGAACATCCGAGGCCTTCTTCGACAAGAACATCAGATTCACTCCCACCCAGGTTCTGCCGTACACGGATGCCTACGTGGACACGATCTACTGCATTCTCTGTGATTACTACGGCGAGACTCCTCGCTCCGGTGATGCATCCGATGCAGAGGCCGCCCTCTGGAAGCTCATCCCCGCACTCCCCTCTTCTGTGAGGGACGGTGTAGAGTCCAAGTACGGGCTGGATGTTCCTGACTCCGTCAAGATCATCGGAACCTCCCAGGAGGATCTGGTCAACCACTGTGCCGGAATCGATGACGACACACGTCTCATCGTGTTCATGTCCGAGTTCAACATCAGGTCCACAAGCTCCAATTCATGGTGGAACACCAACACCATGATCGAGTCCAACAATCAGAACATCCAGTTCGTCTACATCCTGTCCAACTCTCCTGCCATGGTCCTGTCCACGACGGAGATGATTGGAAAGGTCATAGGATACGACAACACCGATGCCATGATGACCTCCATCCTGGCCGAGATTTACGTCATGCAGAACGCCATAGATCAGATGCACAAGGATGGGAAGTACCCCACATTCTATGTGGAGATGGCCAACGGGAACGCCGTAGGTTCCAACACCCTCATGGGAGGGATATTCGCAGGCATCCTGAAGTTGGACAACGTCTACGACGGAAGTCTGATGGGATCCGCGATGTCCGACGAGGATATCGTCCGTTCCGAGCCCGAGGTCATCGGGTTCTACACAAGCGACACTCGTTCGATGGACGAGAAGATGAGGGTCGACTGAGAACAAACGGGTGCAAGTCACCCACTTTCCATATCAACACAGGGTGGTGACTGCGATGCAGCGTTCCGTCGGTTCAGCCGAGGAGGCCAAGCAACTCGACCGTAGACGCAGGCGCAGAGCCGTGTATCTGGCAATCGGGTTGGCGGTCACCATCGTCATAATGTTCTTCGTCTGCATATCGCTGGGATCCACCAAGATCCCTCTTGAGGATGTATGGGACGCCTTGTTCGGGGAGACGGACTGGGGGACGGAGTGGATCATCAACGACTTCCGTGCTCCGCGCGTCACAGGTGCGGCGATAGTCGGGGCATCGTTATCCCTGGGAGGGATGGCGATGCAGGCGCTGTTCAAGAACCCGATGGCGTCGCCGTCGGTCCTGGGCATATCCTCCGGGGCCTCCTTCGGTGCGGCGTTCTACATAGCATACGGCGCATCCGTGTTCATAAGCGGATTCGGGACGGTGTTCTGTGCGTTCGGTATGGCCATGATGACCATGTTGTTGGTCTACGGCCTGGCATACAAGAGGGTCGGCGGGGTGCAGACCACAATGCTCCTCCTCGCGGGGATGGCGGTCAGCTCGCTGTTCAGTGGGCTAACGTCCATGGTCGAGTTCTTCTCCGACCAGGAGACCGTGACGGCGATAGTGTTCTGGATGCTCGGAAGCTTCGACGGATGCGGCTGGGACGATGTGACCATAATGGCCGTCGCATGCTTGCTCGGGTCCATTCTTATCGTCCTCAACCTCAGGGAGCTGAATCTTATGACGGCAGGGGAGTCCAAGGCGAGGGCGCTGGGCGTTAACGTGAGGCGTGTGCGCATAATGCTCCTGCTCGGATCGTCGCTGCTTGTGGCGGGGTCCGTGGCCATATGCGGGGTCATAGGGTTCGTCGGACTGATAATCCCCCATATATTCAGGACACTCATCGGTCCGGACCACAAGAAGCTGGCTCCTGTATGCATCCTCGGAGGCGCATTGTTCCTGATGCTGGTGGATACATTCGCTAGGAGCGTGATGCCTCCATACGAGCTTCCGGTGGGCGTTGTGACATCGATCATCGGTGCGCCGTTCTTCCTTTGGATTCTGAGGTCCAGAAGGAACGAGGTATGGAGGAGCTGACATGGTAAGGCTGGATGTGGATGGGATACGCTTCTCCTACGGTTCGACGGAGATACTCAAGGGTATAACGCTCGGAGTCGGTAAGGGGGAGATCCTGGGGATCCTCGGGGAGAACGGTTCCGGGAAGACCACTCTGTTGAACTGCATCAACACGGAATGCCGGCCGGACCACGGGACTGTCATGCTGTCCGGCCAGGTGCTCGACGGGGTTTCGGCCGCACCTGTGGATGTGCATGCCCTGTCAGATTCGGACAGGTCGAGGCTGTTGGCGACCGTGGAGCAGAACTCCCGTCAGTCGTTCCCTTTCACCGTCATGGAGACGGTCAGGATGGGACGCTACTCCAGGACAGGGATGTTCGATGACGACTCAGAGGAGGAGCTGGATGTCATATGCTCCGCCATGGAGGACGTCGGGGTGCTGGAGTTCGCCGACAGGAACGTCGATAAACTCAGCGGAGGGGAGTGGCGCAGGGTTATGATCGCACAGGCTCTGGCTCAGGAGCCCGAGGTCCTGCTTCTTGATGAGCCTACGCTTCATCTCGATATCAGCCATCAGTTCGAGCTGATGGAGCTCTGCAGGAACATAGTTTCCGAAAGGGGGATACTCGTGGTTATCGTCACTCACGACCTCCAGCTGGCCGCGCGGTACTGCGACCGGGTCGTGGTAATGGAGAAGGGGAGCATCGTGGCTGCGGGGACTCCCGCGGAGGCAGTAACAGAGGACCTCATCAGGCGCGTGTTCCACATGGATTCCAGGGTTCGGTACGAGGAAGCCATTGATGGCATAGATGTGCTGCTGATCGGAAAATCCAGATGATTGTTTCCGGATCTATCGGTCTCGTTCGCAAGTTTGATTGCAGGGTTGTCGTCGGGTCTTCTGAAGCGCTTCGCTTATCACAGCGTATTCTAAGATTGTGCAAACATTGATTATATACACATCATTAGGGTGAACAGCAGTAAAACGCGAATCGGGGGGGGGGGGATACACCCATTCTGGATCTTCCCTCCCTATCCCCTCCGAGAGGAGGGAAAATGAACATTAAAAACGGATGCCTGGCAGTACTGCTGGCACTTGTATTTATTATAGTTGGCTTCGCAACGGTCGCAGACGAATCGGTTGCAGTCGAATCGAATAATATCAACTACAACTACAACTACAATTTGGATTATGAAGACGTACAAGGTAATTATGCCTCCAACAAAGGCAGTCTTCCGAGTGTCGACAGAGTGTATGTTGCCAATAAAGACAAAGTGCACATAGAAGAGTGGAGCAGAATGAGCGATGACACAAAGCATCATGTGGTAATTAGAATCAATGATGTGGAAACGAACAAACTGAGAATCGGTATTGAAAGTTCAGGTTTCCAAGATGTCGTGTCATGGACTATTGACTCTTCTGGCAATTATTGGACAGGCTCTGTTTGGGATGCGCTCCACATTCTGTCAGATGGCGGTACTGTCATAGTGTCTGGGGAGGTCTATTCCTCCCCTTCTATAGCTCACAATTCTAGTAAGTCATTGGAAGCCAGAGGTGGATTCACAATCCTCGGAACAGGAGATGCATTCATAGACTTCGGAAATCTGGATCAGGCTCACATCGATGCGTATTCCAAAGGCAGTGTGTATCCCGCGAGTAAGCTGGGTTCCCTGGAGTTCTCAATCAAGTCCGTATCCCTCAATGCAGGGTTGTGGATTAACTTATTTTCCGAAAACAAAGAGGCGAAGGATTCAGGAAATGTCGGAGCAGTTTCCCTGACTTTGGACAATGTCGATATCACAGCGCCCAGAGGGGTTACATTCTACAGTCAGACAGGGAATGCAGATGAGTTGCAGACCACGATAATCATAAAGGATTCGAAAATAAAAGGAGAGGGGTCTGTGAACAATGGATTGTATTCCTGTTTTGCTGATAAGGTGGAAATAATCAACACCACTTTTGACAGTTGCACCAAGGGAGTCATAATTACACACAAGGCCGCAGATCCATTGTCAATATCGTTGGATAATGTGGACTTCATCGATTGTGGATTCAAAGACAGTGAAAGCGATGATGCTAGCCACGGGTCCCTGGTCGTAGCATCGCGCGGGAGTGGGCAGACAAGCCTCAGGGCGGTCAATTGTACGTTTGATTATCCCAACAAACAGAGCGTTAACGGTGATGTTCTGCTGGGGAGCTTCAACAACAACGAATCAAAGGACTTCGATGTGTACATAGAGACCGAAAAGGATCTTGATCTCAGAATATGGAAGATGAAAGAACAGGAGATCATATCGCTTCCTGCAAACGGGAGTTATGAGATAAACGGAGTCGGATTTGACGACTCTGCAGTCAAAGTAACAAAGCAGGAACCTGAAGTAACTCATCCCTGGTTCGATGATGACGAGGAAGAGTACATTCCTCCCATAATCGTCCCTGACGTCGGAACCGCCGAGAAGGAGTCCGAGGACACGACGACCGTGGTCGCATGCGCCGCAGCGGCTGTCGTCGCCGCGCTCATGGCCGTGTTCCTGATTGTCGACCGCAAGGGATGATCAGAGCCGTCCGGGACATCCCGGGCAGCAAACCCCTTAACCCCGCTCGATCCCGGACGGGGATTCCCTGGCCCTATACTTAACGCCACTTTATTTCTCCGATATCTTTAATAGCTCTCCCGACAGGGCACCATATCGATGTCCGATGCGGAGAACAACACCGGAAACATCCTCGGAGACCCGAGGAAGTCGCTGATAGCGATGGTCATACCCATAGCGATAGGGATGCTCATCCAGTCCCTGAACAACTTCGTGGATGCCGTATGGGTGTCCGGACTGGGAACCGCGTCGCTTGCGGCCACGGGTGTGGTGTTCCCGTTCTTCTTCATCCTGATCGGAATCGGCAACGGTCTCGGCGTGGGTGCATCCCAGGCTATCGCCCGCCGCATCGGAGTGGGCGACCGTGAAGGCGCCAGCAGGGTCGCGGCGCAGATCCTCGTCATAGGGGTGATCGTGGGTTTCATCCTCACGGCGGTGTTCGCCCTGTTCGCCGAACCCATATTCAACGCGGGCGGCGCAGGCCAGTACATCTCCGAGACCAAGGCTTACGGACTTCCGATAATGCTCTGCGCTCCGATCTACATGGTCAGCTTCATCTTCAGTGCACTGATAAGGTCCGAGGGCGCGGCGAAGAGGTCGATGTACATCCAGGTGTTCGGAGTGGCGGTCCACATGATCCTCGACCCGGTATTGATCTTCGGTCTGGACATGGGTGTGGAGGGTGCCGCAATCGCAAGCGCGGTGGCCATGTTCGCGGCCGTCGCCATGGCGTTGAGCTTCTACAGGAACGACAAGATGTATGTCCGTCTGAGCTTCCGCGGATTCAGGTTCGACCGGGCGCTGGACAGGGACATCCTGAAGGTCGGACTGCCGGCATCCATGGAGATGGTCCTGCTTTCCATCTCTACGCTTCTGATGAACATAATCATCGAGTCGGTGGATCCGGTGAACGGGATCGCCATCTACACCACCGGATGGAGAATCCTGGACCTTCTGATGATCATCGCCGTGTCCTTCGGTTCCGCATTGGTGCCGATAAGCGCTGCGGCATACGGTCAGAGGAGCTACGAGAGGATACGTCTGGTCTACTCCTACGCTCTGAGGTACGGTGTGTGCGTCATGGTCCTGGTCGCCGTGGTGGCGGTCATCGCCGCACCGGCGCTGGTCCACATGTTCACGTACACGGGGTCCGCTGCCACTTTGGCGGATGAGATGGTGAGGTTCGTCAGGATCGGATGCCTTATGCTGCCGTTCAGCATGGTGGGGATACTGACATCCAGCATGTTCCAGTCCGTGGGAAGGGGTCTGACGTCGCTGTGCGCCACATCCCTCCGCAACTTCCTCCGCATACCGCTGTGCTTCGTCATGGCGATGACCATGTCCCTCACCATGATCTGGTGGGGAGTGGCCGCAGGGGAGGTCATCGGAACGACCATCGTGGCCGTGATGGGCATGTTCATGCTGAGGATGCTCCGCAGGAACCTGGGAGCGAACAGCACGGAATGACTTCAGGACTCCCTGCCGAGGATATCCATGATGGCCAGGTTGGCCAGCGTCATGCCGAACACCGCCGGAACCGTGGGGAGGGAGCCTAGAACACTTTTTCCGTGGTCGTCTCTCTCCGAGGGCACCGTCACGGGTTTCTCGACGGAGTAGACGCAGGTAATCCTTGAGGTGTCGCAGTCCCTAAGGCCCTTCCTGACGCTGGCCGCCAGGGGGCACACTGAGGTCTTCATGAGCGGTGCCACTTTCACCGATTGGGTGTCCATGTGCAGAGCGGCACCCATGGAAGAGAACACGGTTATCCCGATCTCGGATGCCTTCCTGAGAAGGGAGATCTTGCATCTCACGGTATCGATGGCGTCCACCAGCAGGTCGAAGTCACCGTCGAGGATCCTCGGGACGGTCTCCTCATCGACTCTGAGCTTCAGTCCCTCGATCTCTATGTCTGGGTTGATGGATCTGGCCCTTTCGCAGGCCACGTCCGCCTTGGGTCTTCCGACTGTCTCGGTGGTCGCCAGGATCTGACGGTTGAGGTTGCTTCCGCTGAACATGTCCGCGTCCACTACCCTGATGTGCCCGATGCCGGCTCTGACGAGTCCTTCCATTGCGTAGCCACCCACGGCTCCGGCTCCGCAGAGGACGACGGATGCCTCTCTCAGCTTCTCTACCCCCTCGTCTCCGATCAGCAATCCCGTTCTCTGCGACATCTCAGACATCTGCGATCCTCCTTGCGTTCCTCTCCGTAATGATGATGAGCTCCTCCGTTTCCAATTCTGCGATCCCGGAGAGCTTCGATGCGAACTCCAGCATTCCCTTGAATCCCTTGGTCACATACGGAGCATCAGATTCCAGGAGCAGTCTGTCCTCGGGGATTCTGGACATCAGGTTACGAATTCTGTCCTCGGACTTCGCCAGCACACGGGGGTTCAGAGAGAACATGCACCCAAGTTCGGCGAATGGTTTGACATAGCTTTCGGACGAGAATGAGTGCAGGATGGGGATGCACCCATTTCCGTGCTTCCTGATGGACTCCAGCACCTCCCTCTCACATCCGATCATATGGATGTTGGCCATCCTGCCGAACTCCGAGGCCAGTTCAAGCTGTTTCATGAACGCGGGTCTTTGAACATCGACATCTCCGCGCTTGGAGTCCATACCTATCTCCCCCACATGGATCCCGGGGTCCGAAGCCAGTTCCGAACGGAGTCTGTCTTCCGCAGAACCGTCCCATTGTCCCGCATACCATGGATGGATGCCCAGGAAACGGATGACATTGTCTTCGGAGCGGGAGAGCATCCCATCCCATTCCTCAGTCTTCGCGACGCATCCGAACAGCAGGGACGCCTGCTCCAGGTCCGGATAGGCATCCTCCTGACAGCCGTCGCAGATGTGGATATGTGCGTCAGCGAAAGATATCATGGGTTCTCGATGGCCGATTTCGGCTATATCGTTGCCGATTGGTAGATTTAGGGTTCATTCAAAAAATTTAATCAAACCTAAAACTTATATAGCTTCTTTAGGATATCCTAAATACCATGAGGGTCGAATACCACGGCGAATGCAGGTTGAGGGGACTTTCCGACATAGTATTCCATGAGCCGGGTTCCTCCGCAACCGAGACATGCCCAGGAGGAACCGAAACCTCCGTTCCCGACCTGCAGGAACGTATCGTGCGCCACTGCGCCCCCACCCTTGCCGGTATCAAGTGCGGGAGCATGTTCAGGGTGAACTCCGACCCTCGTGGAATTCTTGAGGAAATGTCCCATCTGGAGTACGGGCTCTCCCACAGGGGGCTCAGGATGGACGTCCTCTCGATCGGGGATGACAGCTGTCTTCTCTACGTCTACCGTCCGAAGAAGCTGGAGGCCCGTCTGGCCGATCCCCAGGTGAGGGATTTCCTGGCTCGGTACGGATACCATTACAAGAGTTGTTCATCCACTCTGGCGGAGCTGTTCGACAGGTTCACCCATTGCCCAAGCATGCCTCCCGAGGTCGGGGTGTTCCTCGACTATCCGATGGAGGACATCCTCGGTTACATCGAGAACGAGGGCAGGTGCTCAAGGTGCATCGGATGCTGGAAGGTCTACGGCGACGTCGAGGCCGCTGAGAAGAGGTTCCAGTGCTACAAGAGGTGCCGGGACGTGTTCTCCAGGAAGCTGGCCCAGGGCCACAGTCTGGTGAAGCTTACTGTCAGGTGCTGATCAGAACCAGCTGTCCAGGGACCTCTGCTTCTTCCTGTCGGATTCCGCTTTCCTGGCGGTCTCTATCCTGTTGATCACGGATGTCACGCGTTCCGGCGAGAACCCGTATTCCGTCATGAGGTCCAGGACGCCGTCGGCGTCCACCTTGCCAGTCTTTATGGAGTAGTCGTCGGACTTGGGTCCGTCCAGGAAGATGGCCCTGACATCCTCGTACTCGGGGATGTCTATGTCGGTGTTCCTCATCACAGTCTCCAGGTCGCCGTGCTTCTTTATGAGGTTCAGACCCTTCTTGGGACCTATCCCCTTCACGCCTGCGTTGAAGTCGGTGCCGATCATGATGCAGACGTCCACCAGCTGCTCTCTGGTGACCTCCAGGGACTCGAGCATCTTCGCGGAATCGACGATCTCGGTCTTCACATCCCTGTAGAGGTTCTTGCCTGGGACCTTCCTCCTTCCGGATATGGTGAGGTTGCGGACCAGCAGCGGTGCGCCGAATAGAATGGAGTCGTAGTCCTGGGATGCGGAGGCGTACACGTCACCCTTGAGGCACATGTACGCTCCCTGGGCCTCACCGTCGCTGGGGGCCTGGATGATCGGTATGCCCAGGAGCCTCAGGAGTTCCTTGGACGTCTCCCTGATCTCGGGGGTGATCCTGGAGGTTTGCTGGGCCTTGGAGAGGGCTTTCTTCATGTCGCCCTCCTCCAGGGCCTGCTCGTACTCCTTCATGGCTTTCTCCCTGCGGGCGATGCGCTCCTCTATGGTGCCGGCCTTCAGCTCGTTGGGCTTGCCGTCGAATACGAAGGAAGGCTCGATCCCGGATTCGATGAGGTTGGCGGTGCGGTTCAGGATCCCGGTCAGGTGGGATGTTATGCGTCCCTGGGAGTCCATCAACGGGGTACCGTCCTTCTGCCTGATACTGGACAGGAACTGGAATATGGTGTTGTAGGCGTCGATGGCCACGGTCTTGCCTCTGAGGTCGGAGATCTCTATCTCCCTGGCCTCCACTATGGGCGAAAGGTTCACTCCCATGACGTCACCCCATGTTCGGGCCGTAGGCTTTCCATTCCGAGATCGTCGGAGCCATGTCATCCAGTTTGAAGAGCGAGGACCCGGCTACAAGCACGGATGCCCCGGCCTCGACGCATTGCTTCCCGGTGGCGGGGTTCACGCCTCCGTCCACGGAGATCTCAAGGGATGGGTTGTGGTTGTCCGCCCATTCCCTGATCGCGGTTATCTTGGGCACGCATTCGGATATGAACGACTGGCCTCCGAACCCGGGGTGGACGGTCATGACCAGCGCCAGGTCCGCCAGTTCCAGGAATGGTTCTATCTCTTCGTAAGGGGTTTCGGGGTTGAGGGATATGCCCGCCTTCAGGCCCCTGTCCGAGATCTTCCTCATGGCCCCTCTGATGTCGCCTGTGGCCTCGCAGTGTACGGTGATCAGGTCGCTGCCAGCGTCGGCGAAGTCGTCCACATACCTTATCGGGTCCTCGATCATCAGGTGGGCGTCGAATGGTATGTCGGAATACCCTCTTATCGCCTTGATTACCGGTGCGCCGAAGGTTATGTTGGGGACGAACATCCCGTCCATGACGTCCAGATGCGCCCAGTCGGCGCCTGCTTTTTCGATGCGGACGAGTTCCTCTCCGAATCTGGAGAAATCTGCGGAGAGCATGGACGGCGATACCCTGGTCATTGCGGGATGATTCAGGTCAGGATAGAATAAGGTTTGGACAGGCACACGGGCATGGATCAG
Source organism: uncultured Methanomassiliicoccales archaeon (assembly GCA_964550065.1). GTDB lineage: Archaea > Thermoplasmatota > Thermoplasmata > Methanomassiliicoccales > Methanomethylophilaceae > Methanoprimaticola. The sequence continues at coordinate 203 of CAZJWD010000006.1, read as the reverse complement.
ATTCGGGTGTCTGTGTATTCAAAGCATCCTATTGATTTTCAATGGTTAAACGGGGGTTGATTGACGGGCCAGCATACGTCAGCATTATAAGGGGGGGGGGGGGGGGGGGGGGGTATTTTGTAAACTACCCCCCCGCCGGCCTGGGGTTTCTTTTGGGGGGGGGGGGGGACCCCCTTTCCGGGGCCGGAGGGGGAGAAAATATG
>CAZJWD010000005.1:0-56514 GCA_964550065.1 uncultured Methanomassiliicoccales archaeon | reverse complement strand
GGGGGGGGGGGGGGGGGGGGGGGGGGGGGGGGGGGGGGTGGGGGGGGGGGGGGGTGGGGGGGGGGGGGGGGGGGGGGGGGGGGGGGGGGGGGTTGTACCTGTTGATAACACTCCCGCACGTCTGCCTGCGGTTACTTTTGGATGGGACGGCGGAACCGCTCTACGGGTCCGTAGGGGAGAAAATATGACAGTAAATAAGTTCAAGAAGCAGCTGGTGGCAGTGACGGCTCTGGCCGTTCTGGTGCTGGCTTCGTGCATCGTTGTGGTGTCTGACGAAAATGAAACAGACGCCGCATATAATCCATTGGTTGTGACAAGTGGGAAGAATTGTTCCAGTCACAATTCAACGACATCTACAGCAATTGGTAGCCTATCGGCTCTAGCGAAATTCGTGTCCGATTCTGGTCCGAACAAATCATACTACGACAACAGAAGTCAATGTTACCTCACCGCTGACATAATCATAACAGATTCAACGATCAGGGGTATCACGGGGTCGAATTTCAACACCAGCAAAGGCTGGTTTATAGTTGATTTTATCACTATCTGTCTCAACGGCCACATGATAGTTGTGGATGATTCTGTCACCGACAAGAAGCCTCTGTTCGTTGTTGAGGACGTCCGGAGCAACACCTCGTCCAACAACTTCGAGATAGCGGATCACTCGGGTGCAGCTACCAAGCACTACTACAAGGTGACCGATGATGGAAGATACATCTTTACAGAGAACGGAAAGGCTCTGACGACTGGAGACCGCTATGTTGTAGGCGGTCTGGTGGCCGGTGGCTATTCTGACGATCCGAATTATCCTGCATCTGGTATAGTCGTAAACAAAAGCGATTCCCAGTTCCGTTTCTACGGTGGAACGATGGCAGGGGGGTATACAAAGGATACCTTGGGCGGTGCGATCTATGTCAAAACAGGCAAATTGACGCTTGGCGGAGGCACGATTGTTGGTAATGTCTCCACAGGTACATTAGCAAGAACAGCAGGCATAAGTTCCAGCACCAGTGGGACGATGGAGCTCTATAAAAGCTCCATTGTGGCTGATAATTATGTAATAAAAGAAGACGGAAAGGGTGTAAAATCCAATGTGTACGGGGACAACAGCGCTCGCCTGAGTATTACGGGGAGCAATTTGGTCGCACCATACATCGGAGTCACAGCTCCTCTGGGAGACATATTCGCCACAGGGGGATCGTACGGGGCCAATATAGTCAATCTCCTCACACCGGATCAAGATGGTCGGGTGATAGCATGGGATACCAGCGGATACCGGTTGGTTGAACCGGTGGCCAAGGTCATCAACGGAGGGACGGAGAGGACTTTCGGTACCCTTCAGAACGCTGTCGAGTATGCTAAGGGTCTCAGCGGTTCGACGACCATACAGATTCTCAAAGACATTACACTAGAGTCTGCCGTGACTATCAATGGCGGCAAGATCACGATAACCTCGGCTGATAAGACGGATGCAAGTGAGGGTAGCCCCTGGCCATATACGATCTATCGTGGAGATGTCAGCAGCACAGACCTATTCACCATCACAGGCAGTTCCACATCGGTGGTGCTGAAGGACATCACAATCGATGGAAGCAATGTCGCGTTGAGGAACTCCATACTCGTGACAGGCGATGCATCTTTGGAACTCAACGAAGGGGCCACATTGCAGAATGGCGGTTCAGGAGTGTGGTTGAGGGATGACGCATCCGGTGGGAAGTCGTATCTGAAAATCTACGACGGCGCCGTCATACGCAATCACACCGGATCATCATACTCCACCGGCAGTGTGAGCAGTACTGCCGGAGGTGTCGGAGTATACGGCAATTACACCGACTTCTGCATGTATGGCGGATTGATAACAGAAAACACATCCACATATGCGGGCGCTCTGAACTTCTGGAATAACGTCAATTCGAGCGCCTTTGCAATCATCTATGGGGGAACTCTGTCCAAAAACAATTGTACCAATGCAAATAGTGCCGGAGGAATTCTTCTAGACACCAAAGGAAAGATCATTCTGGCCGGAGGAACCATCACAGAGAATGGGACGTGCGGGGTGCGCCTCTGGGATGCCACAGGTGCGATGTATGTCGGATACTCGCAGACCGAAATACAGGATGTAGAGCCGCTCATCATCACAGATAATAACAACTCCACAAGAAACCTTGTTCTGGGCGTCAATGCCGTTTTCAACATCAACGGACCTTTGGTGGAAGGCAGCTGGATAGGCGTGTCTGCCTCTACTGCCATCAGTTCATCCACGGATGTGAAAATCGGAGTAGGCAACATATCCGACGGCAAGAGCTATGTCAACTGCTTCTTCTCCGACAAGGACGAGGCGGGTGCTGTTTATGTTGATTCCAATGGCAATGCATATGCCCGTAGGGGTGTGCAGCTCGATTATTTTACAGATAGTACTCCCAAAACCCTGTGGTTGAGCACACTCGCGGCAGAGTACAACCAGGATCGCATATCCGTGTATGAACTGGTGAACGGAACGAAAACCGAGGTCGGTACATACGCCACACTGGAACAGGCAGTGGAGGCTTCGAAAGGCAAGACCGTGACGATAGAGCTATCGTATGATGTGACTGTCCACAGTCCGATCCAGGTCACAGCCGGAACACACATAACACTTGACGGTAGGGGTAGCACAATCAAATACACGGGGTCGGACGGGTCGTTTTTCAAGTTGATCGATAATACCTCGCTTTCCTTGGCTAACATCGTCATAGACGGTAACAGCACCGCACGTCATGATGCAGGAATAACTGTGGACGGAGGGGAGCTGACCACCTCCAACACGACTATCAAGAATTTCAATCACATTCCGGTTAGCACAGGTCAGAAGGCGGATGGAGGAGCGATCAGTGTCGTCTCCGGAGATGTCACGTTGGACAAGGGGACCATTCTCACAGGGAACGCGGCAGGAAACGGAGGGGCAGTCTCGGTCGTCGGAGGCACCTTCGAAGTGCTGGACGGTGTCGAGTTCTCGAACAACGGATCCAATGGAATCGGGGATGCGATATACACCACAAAGAACATCATGGTCGGTTCCGGGTCATCCATCAACGGAACGATCGGGCTGGGTGTAAATGCAGATTCAAAAGGCAACATATCCGTAACAGGCGACGATATAGAGACGTTCTTTACGGTGGAATTCGAGAATCCCTCAAGCCTTGTCGGTACAGGCGGTGTGGGTTCGGATGTCTTCGTCTCCCCGGCAACCGGTAGCAGCATAACTCCTCAGAAATTAGACTCCTGGTTCCTTGTGGCCAATCCCGGTTACACTTTCGATCCGAGCACCAGTGGATTGATCGTAGGTACAAGTGGCGACTATGCAGCCGCCATTGATCGCAGTGCCAATGGAGGTGAAGTCGAGTGGTATCGCTCCATACAGGCTGCAGTTGACGATGCCAGCAGCAATGAGACGATTTACATCCTGAGTCACAGAAACGACGATTCGACTCTGAACAGTGATGATGTAACTCTGTCGAAGACTGTGACGATATCCAAAAAGACTGTAACATTCTCTTCGGCCGTCAGGGATGTGAAGAAGGGTACAGATGGCAAGATTGTGGTTTCACTACTGCCGGAAATCGACGATAAGCAGGTGGTGACCACCGTGTTCAGGGGATCGACCCTGACTTCGGAGATGTTCCTCGTCAGTAATGGGGCCAATGTAACGTTCACGAATGTGATCTTGGACGGAGGCGCATCGTGGGTTGGTGGATATATCATCGAAAGCGATGTGAACAACACTCCTGGGTCCGTTGTGACCACGAACAAGGGAATCACCGCCAGCTCGCCTGTTCTTGTCAACGAGAGTAGTACGACACTCGGTACAGGCGCGATCATACAGAACAACTCCAACAACGATGTCGCTCCCGGAAAGGGATTCGGATCGCAGTACTACGGTGGAGGGGTCCGTAACCAGAAATCTGGAACTTTCATTCTCGATGGAGGGACGATCAAGGATTGTTACGCCCGTGAAGGCGGAGCCATAATGAACATAGGGCGTGACACGAATCCGGATGATGGACTGCCCAGTGTCATCATCAAAAGCGGAACCATAAGCGGCAACGAGGCCCAGCAGAGAGGTGCGGCCATACAGACTATCTACGGAGGGGCCAGCACCACCATCCAGGGAGGCATCATCAAGGATAATGACTCCTACAACAACTACGGAGTTCTATCCGTTGAAGAAGGTGGAACTCTCACCATCAGCGGAGGTACCGTCGAATCTGACGAGAACAAGCATGCCATCTATGTGTACAACAAGTACAGCTACGAGGACATAAGGAATGCACAGACGGGTGCAGTCCCCTACATCGAGGGCGATGCCGCTGCTAAGTTGGTCATATCCAGTTCTCCGACGATCAACGGATCCATCCATCTCGATGAGGAGTGCAATCCCTACTTCAACAACGCAGTCTCGGATGATGTATTCGCTCCGTACATCGACCTCTCCGGCTACATCCACGTTAGCAGTTCTGACACATCGGAAGACGTTCCTGACCGCTCGGTTTTCGAGATCCATCTGGACAGGGACTTCCAGGTTGGAGGGCATGTGGCAGATCTGCCGAAAGATCAGCCGAAAGATCAGCCGATATACCTCAGCCTTCAGGAAGATGCGTACAAAGATGTCATGATGGGACTGTACAATGTCGAAGAGGAATCCAAGTACACAGTTCTGCTGGGATTCAAAGTCACATTGACCCAGGACGTCATCGGAGAAGTCAACGTGGGGCTCGAAGTGGCGAAGGATTACGACGTTCCGGTCGAAGTGTCCGTCAATGGATTGGAAGAGACATTGAAAGGGAACGGAACCCTGGTCGCAAGCGGGCTGACCAGCGGAGGACTCAGTGTCTCCGTCAATTACCAGGGAACGACATCGAACCTGAACAAGTACGGGTATGTGTACAACGTCGGCGAGTACATTCACGTGGCCGGATCCGATGAAGTGAAGTATGTCAACGTTAACGGAGACACGGTCGCCATCGACGCCGCCAACCCTACATCATGCACACAGCTTGGGGTTGACGCCAAGGGTTATGCGACTTTCATCGTCGGAGATGACGAGAGGATCATCGACGTCTCCACGCCATTGCTCCAGAAGTATGCGGAGAGTCCGATCGAGTCCGCCCTGGCAATCATACAGGACTACGACAGTGGAGTCACCAAAGACAATCTGAAGGAACTGGTTGACGGGTACATAGCAAAACTGGATAGAGAAGCTGACCTGACCGAAAGGGAGGCAGCCGTTCAGGGATACATCGATAGGTTGGTCGCACAGTACATAGCATACGGATTTGGGGGAACATGTCCCGATCTGGGTGCTTACGCCGATAAGGAATTCCCGATCACGAACACAGACGGCACGGTTTCGGTAACAATCGATGCCGAAGGAGGGTTCAAAGCGGAACTCACCAGCAATGTGCAGGACTCCGTGAAGGTCTCCGGCTCCATCGAGAAGCTGACGCTGGACCTGAACGGAAAGGGCATAAGCGGAGAGGCCTGCGAAAGCGGCATAGTAATATCCGATGCAAGCGGCGACGGAAAAGGAACGAACCTCATAATCACAAACAGCAAGGGATCCGAATCCAAGATCACCGGAGGAGCAGGTACCGAAGGCACCGGCGGAGGCGACGGAATCTCCGTGAACGATGGAAAAGCCAGCATCACGATCTCCGGAAACGTCACGGTTTCCGGAGGGGCCGGCGCATCATCGGGCACGACAGCCGGTTCAGCCGGAGGCGACGGAATCTCCGGTGCCACGAGTGTCACGGTCGACGGCGGACACGTCGAAGGCGGTGAAGGTGGATCCGGTTTAACCGGCGGATCCGGAGGGGCCGGAGTGACCGGCTGTGTCAACGTCTCCGTAGTGAACGGCGGAGACGTCCTCGGAGGAAACGGAGGCAAAGGCAGCGAGGGATGTGGAGGAAGCGGAGGTATCGGAATAGGTACCGGCTCTGAAACCTCCAGTGATTCACCCACTGTCACAGTTTCCGATGGTTCCACAGTGGCAGGAGGTAACGGGGGAACCGGAACCACATCCGGAGGCGATGGTGGTTCCGCATTGGTTTCCAACGGAACCATAAGGGTCTCGGATTCCGTGATCAACGGAGGAGACGGAGGCGACGGAATCGGTGCCGGAGCCGCGGGAGGATCCGGCGGTTCGGGAGTGTATGTCACAGAAGGCGCCGATACAGTCATCTTCGAGTCCACTGACGGTAACGCCATGGTCTCCGGAGGAAACGGCGGACGCGGAGGAGAATCCGCGGAAGGTACCGGAGGAAACGGCGGAAACGGAGGCGACGGAGGGGATGCGATCTCTTCCTCCGATTCATCCCACCTGGACATAATCGGTGACGTCGAGGTCGTGGCCGGAAACGGAGGCGACGGAGGGGATGCGGACGGATCCGGCGTCGGCGGTGCCGGCGGAAACGGAGGAAATGCCGGAACAACCCACAACAACCAGTCCGGAGGAAACGGCGGAAACGGAGGGAGCACCGGCAACGGTGTTCCCGGAAGCGGTGGTTCCGCAGGTGATGTCACCGATGCACAGGGCGGCAAGCTCGGACCGTACGTCGATCTCAACGATGAGATAATCGAAGCATTCGGAGGTTCTGACAAAGTATCCGTGAGATACGATGAAGAGTCCGGAACATACGTCGTGGATCTGATCAGCGACATCACCCAGACGGTTGATATCCCGGACTACTGGGGCTCCGTCACGATCAATCTCAACAATCACAAGATGCAGGATGCTGGAAACGGCAGTGCAATCAAGATCTACAATGTAGAAGACAAACCTTCTTCGGGAGCCAACATCACTGTTAACGGTCTCGGGACGATAAGCGGAGGAACCGGTACGGATGGTAACGGAACGCCTGCGGTCATCGCCGAGCAGGGAAGCATCAAACCGGTTCTGACAGTGAACGTCGGTGTCACGATCAACGGCGGTCATGGCGCGGACAACGGTTCCTCTGATGCAGGATCGGGAGCCGCGGGCATCACCGGAGCGGTCGATGTCACGATCAACGGCGGAGTCGTCATCGGAGGAGATGGTGGCGATGCAACCGGAGAATCCGGGAATGGGGGCGCAGGAGGTGCCGGTATCGACGTCTCCGGAGACGTGACCGTGTTTAACAACGGGACAGTCCTCGGAGGAAACGGCGGGGCATCCGCTGCTGGAGACGGTGGAAACGGCGGTAACGCAGTCACATCATCCGGTGGTATCACAATCGAGGATTCCAACCTCCAGGCAGGAAACGGAGGAGCCGGATTCAACGGAGGAGCCGGAGGAACCGGAATCGCAGGAGATGCAACAGAGGTCAGCATCAGCAACTCCCCCATCTACGGTGGGAACGGAGGGGATGGAAAGACCTCCGCAACCGGAGACGGAGGAAACGGCGGCGCCGGAGGGAACTCGGTAAACGCTCCGAAAGCAACAATCGACATCACCGATTCCGACATCAACGGAGGAAACGGAGGAAACGGAGGCGACGCAACCGGGGCAGGAAACGGAGGAAACGGAGGAAACGGAGGCGATGCGATCATCTGCGGTGGCAGTGATGTGACCATCACCGGAACATCCGTCGATGCAGGTACCGGAGGAAACGGCGGAGCATCGGTCTCGGGTACCGGAGGAAACGGAGGAAACGGAGGATCCGCAGTCGACAGCGGAGATTCCGGCTGCAAAGTGGTAGTGAAGGATGGTTCCGATCTCAACGCAGGTGCAGGAGGTTCCGGAGGAAACTCCGGATCGGGTACTGGAGGTGCCGGAGGCACCGGAGGCGCAGGAATCGATAACGGCGCAGGAAGTACCGAAGTCCGCGACAGTTCCGTCTCAGGAGGCCAGGGAGGTCTCGGAGGAGGTTCCGCGGAAGGTGCCGGAGGCGCAGGAGGTTCCGGAGGATTCGGTGTCGACGGTGACACAGTCTCAATCGAGGGTTCAGAGGTCATCGGAGGAAACGGAGGCCAGGGAGGCTCGGGAACAGTCACTCAATCGGCATCAGGCGGAAATGGAGGAGACGGCGGCAACGCCATCGACAATCCCAAGAGTGTCACGGCTATCGATTCTGAAGTAATCGGAGGAGACGGCGGGTCCGGAGGCATCGCAGGAGGTTCCGGAGGCGACGGAGGTCTCGCGGGAGTCGAAGGAGGAACGAACGGGTCCTCAGGATTCTCTGGAGATCCCGGCATCATCAATGAGATCGAAGAAGCATTCAATGGTGCCAATGTGCAGTACAGTCCGGACAGAGGCTATGTAATTAGCCTCACGAATGATATCGAAGGAACAGTCACCATCCCTGACACATGGGGAAGGGTCGAGATCGACCTCAACGGATTCAAGATCGATGGCAACGGGGTCGAATCAGGATGTCCCGCGATCAAGATCGCCGGCGGAGAAGGTTCCGGAACAGACATCCTCATCAACGGTCCTGGAAGCATCATAGGGGCCGATGGGGCCGCAGGTGAGAACGGATCCCCGGCCATCGATGCCAGTGAGGCGGACGACGGTTCGTCCGTGACCATCGGGGCAAACGTCAATGCAATCGGTGGAAAGGGTGGAGACTCCACAGGATCCACGGAAGGCGGGGCTGGAGCTTCAGCGATCGCTGGTGCTGTCGATGTCATCGTCAACGGTGGAACCGTGACCGGCGGGGCCGGAGGAAACGGAACCGACGGTAAGAACGCAGGTTCCGGAGGTATTGCCATCGTAGTCCCCGGAGGTGCTGACGTAACAGTCAACTCAGGCACAGTCACAGGAGGTGCCGGAGGCAACTCTTCCGGATCCGGCGCGGCCGGGTCGGGAGGAAACGGAGTCTCCGCCGACAACGTGGAAATCGCCGGTGGAACAGTCATAGGCGGAGCCGGAGGCTCCGCAAACGGAACAGGAGCCGGAGGCTCCGGAGGAGACGGAGTGGAATCATCCTCGGATGGGAGGGTTCTCGTCATCCGTGGAAAGATCGCCGGAGGGCACGGCGGACCGTCTGTCTCAGGAAACGGAGGAAACGGAGGCGACGGAGTTGATTCCAACAGCACCGTGGAAGTCGCCGGAGGAACAGTCACAGGCGGTAACGGTGCTGCAGGAGTCACAGGAGGCTCCGGAGGAGCCGGGGTGAACTGCACTGTCGATGCGAAGGCAGGCAATGGTTCTGTCATTACCGGAGGAAACGGAGGCGATGGAACCTCGTCCGCAGGAACCGGAGGAGCAGGAATATCGGCCGAAACCGGTGTCACCACAGACGGTGCAATAATCACCGGAGGAAACGGAGGAAACGGCACCCCCGGTACCGGTGCCGACGGAGGCGCTGGAATCGATTCTGATGGAAAGATCGATGTCACCGGCGGATCGGTGACCGGTGGAGACGGAGGTTCGTCGTCCGGTGCCGACGCAGGAAACGGAGGCGCAGGGATAACCGGAGGATCATCGGACATCGATGTGTCCGGATCCAACGTCACCGGAGGAAACGGTGGCAACGGTTCCGACAACATGAACGGGCCCGGAGGCTCCGGCGGAGCCGGAGGTCACGGAGTGGATGTGGCCGACGGGGTGTCCGAAGACAGGAAAGTAAACGTCACAGACTCAGCCGTCGCCGGAGGAGTCGGAGGAAACGGAGGCGACGGAACCACCGATTCCACAGATTCCGACGGTAACACTATCACGGCTGGTGGCCAGGGCGGTGTCGGAGGAGACGGAATCAACGGAGGCGACGCCGACGTATCCATCGGTGGCACGGAAGGTTCCGTCGTGACCGGAGGCCAGGGAGGTAACGGAGGATCAGCTACCGGAGAATCCGCCACAGGCGGAGTCGGAGGAAACGGCGGCCGTGGTGCCGGAACAACCGGGGATCTAGACATCGACAACTCGATCGTTACCGGAGGAAACGGTGGCAACGGTGGCAACGGCGGCGGATCCGCTAACGGAAACGGAGGAAATGGAGGAAACGGAGGCGTAGGTGCCGAAAACACCGACGGATCCGTGGCAGTCGACAACTCGCAGATCGCAGGAGGTCACGGAGGCGACGGAGCGGCAGTTTCAGGTGGAGTGAACACCGGAGGCGCTGGAGCCGTCGGTATGGTGACCGAGTCCACGATCGTCAAGGTCGACAAAGACGAATCCAATGCAGGCGACTCACACTTCACCGGAGGTAACGGAGGAAGGGGAGCGTCCGACGGACATTCCGGTTCCGGAGGGGACGCGGTCTCGGTACCAGCCAGTATCTCGATCCCTGACCACAAGAAGACCAACGGAACCGCGGGCGATGAGATCTCCAAGCTGATGGCGGAGATAGAATCCGCATTCGAGGGCGATTCCGACCTCGTCGACGTCAAATTCGATTCGGAGAGGGGTTACATCGTCACTCTTAAGGCGGACATCGAAGGATCTGTCAATATCTTGGACACATGGGGCGACGTTGTCGTCGACCTCAACGGTCACAACATCACCAACGAAAGTGGTTCAGCCATCGTCATCGCCTCGGGTGATGGTGATGGAACCGACCTGACGTTCGTCAACTCCGTCCCGTCCAAGGGAGGAAAGATCGAGGGAGGCAGGATCGGCGATGCAGGTGCACCCGCGATCGACGCGAAGGATGCCGACGGAGATTCCTCCGTCACGATCGGGAAGAACGTCACCGTCACCGGTGGTTCCGGCAGCACAGATTCTGAAGGGAACGGAACCGCAGGTGGTGCAGGAGTAGCAGGGAACGTCGATGTAACCGTTGACGGAGGATCCGTCATCGGAGGAAACGGCGGAGACGCGACCATTGACGGAAAGGCCGGAGGTATAGGAGGCGTCGGAATAGACGTGTCCGAATCCGAGGTCAATACCATAGTCGTCACAGGCGGCACGGTGACCGGAGGCAATGGAGGTGCCGGAAAGGGTACATCCGTCGGCGGAGCCGGAGGCGACGCCGTCAAAGCCGGTGCCAGAGGAGTGACCATCGAGGATTCCTCGGATGGGACTCCATCCAAGATCATCGGAGGTACCGGAGGGGACTCCGAGGGAGCCCAGGGAGGTGACGGTGGATCCGGAGTCAGTTCCGTGGGAAGCATACACATCAAGAACGCAGTCGTCAGCGGAGGTGCCGGAGGTGCCGGTGCAACGGACAACGGCGAGGACCTTGCCGGTGGCCATGGAGGCCAGGGTATGGTGTCTTCCGGAGATTCCGAATCCGAAATCGCCATCGAAGGTGGTTCGACCATCACCGGAGGTGCCGGTGGAGAATCCACAGGTACCGGCACGGGAGGCCAGGGAGGAATCGGAGTCGAAACCTCTGAGGGAGTCCTGTCCGTAGACGAAACCGAGGGCGACGTGATGATCTCCGGAGGAGACGGTGGAGCGACCTCCACTGGAAACGGCGGTGCCGGAGGCGCGGGAGTCGAGGCTGACGGTACCGTCAACATCGGAGATTCCGACAACGACAGCGTCTACGAGATCATGATAACCGGAGGAAACGGAGCTGACGGTGCGGATTCCGATACCGGAGCCGCCGGAAACGGCGGTGCCGGAGGAGCCGGAATCACAGGAAGCACAACCGACCTCAATGTGGATGGGGCTGAAGTCATCGGTGGAAACGGTGGAAACGGCGGTGACGCAACCGGAGCCGCCGGAAACGGAGGAGCCGGAGGTGCCGGAGCCGCAGCCATAAACACCCCCTCTGCTGACGTGAATGTTGCAGGCGGATCCGAGGTCATCGCAGGAAACGGAGGAGCCGGAGGCTCATCCGTGGAAGGAAACGGTGGCGATGGAGGCGTCGGAGGAGATGGAATCGTCTCGGATGATACCATCATCAAGGATTCCGTTGTCGAAGCCGGAAACGGCGGTAACGGCGGTTCATCCACCAGTGGTAACGGAGGAGCCGGAGGAAACGGCGGAGATGCCGTTGATGCGGAAGGCGACATGACGTTCATCGGTTCCGAGCTCATCGGAGGCAACGGAGGACACGGAGGCAGCAGTGCAGATGAATCCGCCTCCGGAGGCAACGGAGGACACGGCGGAGCTGCCGTCGACAAACCCTCGTCCGAAAATGTCAATGTGAGTGTGGACGCATCCTCATTCACCGGAGGAAACGGTGGTAACGGAGGAGCACCCACCACAGATAACAACGGTGGTGCCGGAGGAAGCGGAGGTTCGGATTTCCTCTCCACAGGAAAAGACGGTTCCGATGGAAAGTCCGGTAGTGACGTGATCAACGGAATCAACGATATTATCAAAGAGATCAAGGAAGCATTCGGAGAGGAAAACGTCTCCGTGGCCTATGATTCCCAGAGAGGATTCGTCGTGACCCTCGACAAGGACATTGAGGGGTCTGTAAAGATCTCAGACACATGGGGCGACGTTGTCGTCGACCTCAACGGTCACAACATCACCAACGAAAGTGGTTCAGCCATCGTCATCGCCTCGGGTGATGGTGATGGAACCGACCTGACGTTCGTCAACTCCGTCCCGTCCAAGGGAGGAAAGATCGAGGGAGGCAGGATCGGCGATGCAGGTGCACCCGCGATCGACGCGAAGGATGCCGACGGAGATTCCTCCGTCACGATCGGGAAGAACGTCACCGTCACCGGTGGTTCCGGCAGCACAGATTCTGAAGGGAACGGAACCGCAGGTGGTGCAGGAGTAGCAGGGAACGTCGATGTAACCGTTGACGGAGGATCCGTCATCGGAGGAAACGGCGGTTCGGCCGAGAACCAGGGACAGGGAGGCGATGGTGCCCCCGCCATATCCATCGACGGCAACGCGGTCGTCACAGGTGGAAACGTCATCGGAGGAAACGGAGGAAACGGATCCGGAACGTCCAACGTCAACCCGTGTTCCGGAGGAAATGGTGGAACGGGTATCGTCGCGGGCGACGTGACCGTGAGCGGTTCGGACTCCGTCACCAAGATATTGGGTGGAACAGGAGGAAACTCCGGAGAAGGAAACGGTGGAACAGGAGGTTCAGGAATCATCTCAAGCGGAGATGCGAAGATCTCCGGTTCGACCGAGATCATCGCAGGCGACGGAGGTGCCGCTTCCGGAGGAAACGGTGGCCGTGGAGGTATCGGTGTCGATATCGGTTCCGGACTCCTGACCATCGAAGATTACAGCGGTGATGTCACAATCATAGGGGGATCCGGAGGCATGGCCTCTGGACCCGGTGCGAACGGAGGAGACGGAGGCGCGGGAGTCGAGGCTGACGGTACCGTCAACATCGGAGATTCCGACAACGACAGCGTCTACGAGATCACGATAACCGGAGGAAACGGAGCTGACGGTGCGGGTTCCAACACCGGAGCCGCCGGAAACGGAGGAGCCGGAGGAGCAGGAATCACAGGAAGCACAACCGACCTCAACGTGGACGGAGCCGAGGTCACCGGAGGTGACGGAGGCAACGGCGGAGATTACGCCAAGGCGTACGAGGCTGTTCCGGACAGTCCCGGTAAGGGAGGTCTGGGAGGCAACGGTGCCGCGGCGATAGACACGCCTTACGCAGATGTCGACATCACAGGTGGATCCACAGTCACAGCTGGAAACGGAGGTGCCGGAGGCTTGTCCGAGAACGGACAGGGCGGATCCGGAGGAAACGGCGGTGTCGCAGTCGATGCTGGTAGCCGCCCTGTGGACATCGTCGGAGGGTCCCAGGCAGTCGGAGGAAACGGTGGTAACGGAGGGTCCGGAACCATCGATGAGATCAATTCTGCCGGAAACGTCCAGACTCACGCCGGAGGCGACGGAGGTTCAGGCGGTGGCGCGGTGTCCTCAAGCGGAACCGTGACCATCAACGATTCCACGGCGACGGCAGGAGCCGGAGGAAACGGAGGTTCCACCGATGGCGGACACGCAGGAGCCGGAGGAAACGGCGGAACCGCCGTGGACAACGGTATCGGTCAGATGACGATCGCCGGATCCACCGTGGCCGGAGGAAACGGTGGTGACGGAGGTTCATCCGATTCAGGATTCGGCGGAGCCGGAGGAAACGGCGGCAACGGAACCGATGCTACGGGAATAACCGGAATCACAGAATCGAAGGTCTCCGGAGGAAACGGTGGTGACGGAGGAAGCGGAGCCCCCTCGATGGATGACAAGACCGGCGGTGCCGGAGGTAACGGAGGAAACGCCAGTGGAGGCACGTCCAATGCCGATTCAACATCCCATATCATCGCCGGAAACGGCGGTGCCGGAGGAGTCTCCGAAGGAGTTGGAGGCAACGGAGGTTCAGCTGGAACCGTCGGAGGAATCCAGTCCGGCGGAGTCCCGGGTCAGTCTGGAAAGCACGATGATAAGATCACGAATGAGATCGAATCTGTATTCGGAGAGGACGAGATCGATCTGACCTACGATCCCAAGACCGGATACACGGTGACCCTCAAGACGGACATCACAGGTCCGATCGTCATCCCCGACAACTGGGGAAGCATAACCATCGACCTGAACGGTCACAGCATTGAAGGAGCCGTTGGCGCTAACAGTTCGTTCCCCTCAAGCGGAAGCGCGATAATACTGACAGGAAATAACGGTCAGAGCACCTCCTTGACGATCTTCGACGGAACAACACCTCTCGGCAACATGGAGGGAGGTCATGTCGTCGGAGGCGACGGACATCCGGCCATCGATGCCACAAGGACGAGCAAGGACACGATAACCATAGGCATCGGCGCGACAGTCGTCGGAGGAAGCGGTGCATCCGGAAGCCAGGGCGGAGCTGGTATCTCATCGGCCAGTCCTGTCATTGTGGACGGAGGAATCGTCCTCGGAGGAAACGGAGGAGACTCCAGTCCCGGAGGGGATGGTATCCGCGCCACCTCGGATGTGGCAGTCATCAACGGAGGAACGGTCATCGGAGGAAACGGAGGAGACTCCAGTTCCACGACCGGAGGCTCCGGAGGTGTCGGAATCCAGACATCGGGAGACGTTGAAGTCACAGACTCCACCGTGTCCGGAGGAAACGGAGGAAACGGTGTGGAAGACACCGGTGCCAACGGAGGAGCCGGAGGCAGCGCTGTCTCTGGAAACCCTGCTGAGGTCAGAGCCGAGAACGCACACGTCACCGGTGGAAACGGAGGAGCCGGAGGCAGCTCCAGCAACTCTAACGGAGGCTCCGGAGGAGCCGGAGGCGCGGCCATCGATGCCGTGACTGGCGTTACCGTCAAGGGCGGAGACGTCACCGGTGGAAACGGAGGAGCCGGAGGCCGCTCCAGCAACTCTAACGGAGGCTCCGGAGGAGCCGGAGGAGCAGCGGTCAACAACGGTAGCAGCCCTGCATCGATAACCGGTGCCACGGTCACCGGTGGAAACGGAGGAGCCGGAGGCCGCTCCAGCAACTCTAACGGAGGCTCCGGAGGAGCCGGAGGAATCGCCATGGACGGCAACGGTCAGACGACCGTGACCGGTTCCGACATAATCGGAGGAAACGGCGGTTCCGGAGGAAGCGGTAAAGAGGAAGGTGCAAGCGCCCAGTCTCCGTCTGGAGGAAACGGAGGCGCAGGCGGAAGCGCGATCGGATCCGGCAACGGAACCGTAGCGGCTGACAGCGCCACCACAATCACCGGAGGAAACGGAGGCGCAGGCGGAAACGTCGCTGGAATGGGCGGATCCGGAGCACTGTCCGTGGCTCCCGGTTCGAAGACTACAGTTACCGGCGATGCCGTTAGGAGCAACGGTTCCGACGGAATGTCCCTTGATGACAGAGTGATATTAAATATCAAAGAAATGTTCGAAGAACTCGGAGGCAGCTCCGAGGTGGCGTACGTTCCCGGCGAGGGGTACGTCGTGGAACTCACCAGCGACATCAACGGAACCATTGAAATCCCAGATACCTGGGGCGATGTGGTGATCAATCTCAACGGTCACACGATCAGGGGTACGGATGATTCCGCGATATCCTTCACAGATAATAGAGGGAACGGTACCACATTGACCATCAACGGCGAAGGGTCAGTTATAGGCGGATCGGAATCAGAAGTAGGAAAGCCTGCAATTGATGCATCGGGAGTCGATGCCGGATCGTCAGTGACGATCAGCGAAGGTGTCAACGTCATCGGAGGTGCCGGTTCCAACGGTGGAAACGGAGGCGCAGGAATCTCAGGAATCATCGATGTCACGGTCAACGGTGGAACCGTCACCGGAGGAAACGGAGGCGATTCGACCACAGCCACTGGAGGAAACGGAGGCGCAGGAGTCGCCACACAGGGCATGGTCTCGGTGACCAATGCGTCCAAGGTCAACGGAGGTAACGGAGGCAAGGGAGTTACTAAGTCCGGAGACGGAGGTGCTGGAATCGACTCCGACGGAGGCGCTGTCAGTGTAACGGGCGAGTCGACCGTCGTCGGAGGAAACGGCGGAGGCGCCGGTTCCAACGATTCTGTTTCTGTCGGAGTCGGTGGAAACGGAGGCGCGTCCATCACAGGCCATCCTGGCTCTGTCAAGGCTGATGATGCCATCCTCAAGGGAGGAAACGGTGGAAACGGTGGAGTTGGCCGTGACGGTGGAAACGGTGGAGATGCAGTCCGTTTGACCGACGGCACTTCTGTGACCATCGTCGATACAAGGATTATCGGAGGAAACGGCGGAAACGGCGGAGACTCTGATACAGGGGATGCCGGAGACGGAGGCAACGGAGGTTCACCGCTGGTGGTATCCGCCGCAGGCAGTGTTACAGGCGGAACGATGGAATCCGGAAACGGAGGAAACGGAGGTATCGGCGTTACCGGCGGAGACGGAGGCGATGCCGGAGAGATTACCGTGCCTGCCAGAAGCACTCCCGGAACCGTTTCGTCTGGAAATGGAGGAAACGGAGGTTCAACCATTAATGCAACCAGTGCAATCAGTGGAACTGGCGGAGCCGGAGGTGCCGGAGGAAACATACGCTTCGAGGGAGGAGCCAAATCCTCATCCGTTACAGCCGGAAACGGAGGTAACGGTGGAGACGGTGCTTTAGATTCCATGGCAACTACTGGATATGGAGGTGCCGGAGGTCGTGGTGGAAGCATCACGGGATCTGTTCCCGGGTCCGCCGGAAACGGTGGAAACGGCGGAGACGGCCCCAATCCCGGAGTCGGTGGAAGTGGAGGAGTCTCATCTGCCACCGGTGGAATCAACGGAATTAACGGTGTTGATGGAATAGATACCAACAACATTACTGACAAGATTAATAGTATCAAGAATGAGTTGAATATTGATGTAACTGTAGAGTATCGTCCGGATACAGGGTACGTCATTACGCTGAATACCAACATCACGGGTACCATCAAGATCCCGGACACATGGGGTAAGGTCACCCTTGATCTTGCAGGCCACACTGTGACCGGACAGGCAGGGTATCCAGCAATCGAGTTTACCTCATTCGACAGTCCTGGAAGCGGAACATCGCTGACGGTTATCAGTTCCAACGGATTCGGATACGTCACAGGCGGAGTCGGTTCGTCGACTGCTGTTGATGGTGCTCAGGGTATAGTCAACGGAATCGGTCGCGGGTCCATCACCATCGGTTCCGGTGCAGTCGTCTCCGGAGGAAACGGTGCATCGGGCGATAGAGGCGGAAATGGAGGAGCTGGAATCGAATCCACCGTCCCCGTCTCCATCGTTGACGGCGGTCGTGTGTCTGGAGGAAACGGCGGCAACGGAACCACCTACGGTGGAGGGAATGGAGGCGTCGGAGTCTCTGGATCCGGAAACGTTACCGTCACCAATGGACGCGTGTCCGGAGGAAACGGTGGAAACGGTGCCAGCAGTACCAATGGATCTGCAGGGAACGGTGGAAACGGAGGCGACGGTATCGATACCAAGGGAACCGTCGACCTCGACTTCGCCGTCGTTGCAGGAGGCATCGGAGGCAGCGGAGGAAGCTCTGCTGTCGGTGAAGGAACAATGGGTGGAAACGGAGGAAATGGTGGAAACGGAGGTTCGGCTGTCGGAGGCAGCCCCAACGGCGTCGATGCGGACAGTTCCACACTTACAGGAGGCAACGGAGGTTCCGGAGGGAACACTACCGCGAAGTCCGATTCATCCGGTTTCGTTGGAGGCAACGGAGGTTCCGGAGGCTCCGCAATAGGAATTGACAGCAAGTCCACTGTGGATGCTGACGACTGTGTCATCATCGGTGGAAACGGAGGCGCAGGAGGAAGCTCATCATCCGGAGACGGTGGAAACGGTGGAAACGGAGGTCCCGGAATCGATGCGGATGGTTCAGCCGTCAACACAGATAACACGGACATAACCGGTGGAAACGGAGGTCCCGGCGGAGCTTCGGCCATAACCAAGGGTAATGGTGGCAAGGGAGGAAACGGCGGAACGCCGATCGATTCCGACTCCACCGTAACCGGAGGGTCTCTTGCCGGTGGAAACGGAGGCGCAGGAGGATCAGGAAACACTGGAGGTGCCGGTGGAAACGGAGGCAGTATCGATGTTTCCGGAATCCCCGATTCCGCCAAACCCGGAAACGGAGGTAACGGAGGAGACGGAACCTTCTTCACATACAGTGATGGAAAAGCAGGTCTCGGAGGTCTGCCTGGTACGTCCAAGGTTCCGAACTCCACGAAGGCCAATGCAGGTATCGATGGTTCTGCTGAGAAGTTCGAAGGAGAGGCGTCTGTCAACGTCAAGTTCGATGATGGAGAACCCGTAGTTGGGGCGCACGTCACTATAAAGTATGCAGACAAGCCACTGCAGTTCGGCGATACAGATACAAACGGAAAACTCGAATTCGGTCAGCTGGTCAATGGGAAGTATGTCATCGTGGTCGAATACAAGATGGATGACAGGATCGTGACAGTTTCCAAGGGATGTGACATCAATTACCACGGCGTGGTGGTGGATGTTTCTCTAGCGAGTGACAGTATCAACACAGTCATCAATGGAGATGTGCACATAGTCCCCGATGAGGACAGTCTCAGCAATTCCACCGTGACCGATGAGGAGCGCAATGACATCAATTCGCAGATCACAGTGGACCTCAATGTCGGAGTTCAGAACGATAGGAATGTAATATCCGAGATTGACAACGCCGCCAGTGGTTCCGAAATGGTTGACTACATTGATGTGAACATCAACAAGACCACCACTATTGTGGAAAATGGAGAGGTTAAATCATCTGTCACTACGCTTGTGACAACAATCCCCAACAACGGATTCTTCACATTCAGTTTCGAGATATCCGAAGCTATATTGAATGAGATTGGAAGGGATATTGGGAAGTTGCACATCTATCGTGAGCACGACGGTAAGGCCCAGCTATTTGATACACGCGTCTCAGGCAAGGATGCCGCCAACAGGTACAACGGAGAATGCTATTATTTCGAGGTGTACAAAGAGGATGAGAATAGCGACAGTGGCAGATACTATGTGGTGATCAAAGCCCAGAAGTTCTCCACCTACGCGTTCGGGTACTCCGGGGAGGAGGTTCCCGTGACGAACGTCGGAGGAAACGGTGGATCCACAGGAACCATCACCCCGACGGTCACGCCCAGCGTCGGCGATGACGGAATGGTCTACATCACCGTCACCGTCCAGAGCGGGAAGCAGTACGCGGTCCGCGACTCCCAGGGAGACCTGGTCGGCGGATGGCAGACCGGAACCACGGGATCCAAGGTCGTGTTCGGGCCCTTCCAGCCCGGAGACTCCTACAGTGTCGTGAGCAAGAGGTCCGATGCCGGAGCCGAGACGAAGGAGACGACAGTGACCGTTCCTGATAAGCCTGCGACCCCGCAGGCCGGAACCACCGGAACCACAGTGACCATCCCGACCGAGAACGGTGTCAGGTACCAGCTGGTCGATTCCGACGGAAACGTCATCCCCGGACCCGGCGGACAGCAGTGGGTGTCCGGCAACGGATCCAGCATCGTCTGGTCCGGACTCAGCCCCGACACCAAGTACACTGTGACCGCCGAGAGGACCGCCAACGGTCTGACCCTGAAGGTCGCCGAGGACGTGACCACCGCAGGCCACGGAGTTGCCCTGGTCCCGGAGGCATCCGGAGACGGAGTCGGAATCACCGTGGACGCGAAGCCCGGAATGGAGTACATGGTCGCAGACCAGGAAGGAAACGTCCTGGTGGACTGGACCTCCGGGGACGGACCCATCACTCTCGGACCTTTGTCCGAGGGAGCGGGATTCGTCCTGTACGAGAGGGTGAAGGGAGTCGGAGAGGGCGGAAAGCTCGTGTCCGGAAGCATCCCCTCCGTGCCGGCCGACATCTCGATGGATGCGACCGAGACGACCTTGACAATCGAGACGCAGGCCGGAGTGCGCTACATGCTCACCGGTCCGGACGGCAGCACCGTGACCGTCGTCGGAGACGGCGAGCCGTACACCTTCGAGGGACTCAGCCCCGGAACGGAGTACACAATCACCGCGATGTCCGTCGATCCCGAGTCAGGTCTCTCGATCCAGAAGAGGTTCACGGCCGTGACCGAGGATTCCCTCCTGTCCGGAACCTGCTGGTGGTGGGTCGCCCTCATACTGCTGTGCGTCTGGGTGCTGTTCATCCTGTTCGTTCACAGGGAGGGTGGGTTCGACCTGCTGACCTGGGCGGTCACATTGGCGGTCCTGGTCATAGACGCGGTCGTGGTCGCCGTCCATCCGTGCATTCTGAGCGCAGCCGCCCTCATTGTGACCGTGTTAGTCATGGCCCTGCTCTGGTACCGCTACAGGGACACCGTCCCCGAGGCAGTGGAGCAGGACGGGAACTGAAACCCATAAGGCCCGGGGTCCGTCCCGGGCCGGCAAACGGACGGCTTCAGCCGTCCTCCTTCCGCGGGTCCGTCCGGTTGTGGCGGTCCCGCGCCCCATACCGATTCCGAAGCTTCCGAATCCAGGATTATATACCCGTCATACCGTTACCCGTGGCATGGCATTGGCAAAACACGACAACACCCCGGATGTCTGCGACTGTGCAGGTTGCGACAAGCCCGCGGAGAGGTCGCTCAACATGAAGCAGGTCGCCAAGACCAGTCTCAAGCTGAAGAGCACCGATGTTCGCCAGGTGCACCTGTGCAAGGAGCACTACAAGGCGTACAAGAAGGAATCCAAGACCGACAGGGAACTGGACTCCTACTACTGATGGAGATCCTATTCCTGGGGACCAGTGCGGCTGTCCCCTCCAAGGAACATGCCACTTCATGCGTCGGCGTGAAGAGCGGTCACGACATCCTGCTCCTCGATTGCGGGGAGGGATCGCAGCGTCAGCTGATGCTGTCGCCGTTCTCGTTCATGAAGGTCAGGGCGGTCCTGATCACCCATCTCCACGGGGACCATGTTTTCGGTCTCCCGGGTCTGCTGCAGACCATGAGCCTGTCCAACCGCGCGGATCCTCTGGTCGTCTGCGGTCCGAAGGGTATAGGGGCAGCCCTGGATGCGATGATGTCCGTCACAGGGGGCGAGACGTCATATCCGGTGGAGGTCACGGAGGTCTCGGGCGGGGAGTCCCTGCAGGTCGGATGCTTCACGGTCATGTCCTATGCCACGGACCACGGCATACCGTCCGTCGGATACGTCGTCAAGGACTCCGACCGTCCTGGGAGGATCGATGCGGAGAAGGCTCGGTCCCTGGGTATCGAGAGCGGGAGGGAGATGGCCCTGCTGAAGTCCGGACAGCCGGTCAGGGGCGTAGGTCCGGAACAGGTCGTGGGTCCGCCGATCCCGGGTTACAGGGTGGCTTACAGCGGGGACACCCGGCCGTGCGAGTCCGAGGACCTGGCCGTCCTCGGTGCCGACGTCCTGATTCACGAGGCCACGTACATGGAATCCGAGAGCAGGAGTGCCTCGGAGCATTACCACACAACCGCCGCGCAGGCAGCGGCCGTTGCGAGGAAGGCAGGGGTCCGCCATCTGATCCTGACCCACATAAGCAACCGTTACGACGACCGCGGCCCTCTTCTGGCCGAGGCCTCGGAGGTATTCCCTGAGACCTCCGTAGCGGACGACATGGACCTCTTCGAGATAAACAGCAAGGGGATCAGGCGCGCTACCTGACGCCCCCTCATATTAGCTTCAGGATGTCGGCGTTGGTTATCATCCCGACGATCTTCCCTTTCTTGGACACCAGAACCGCGTCGCTGTTGCTCATCAGCGACGTGACCGACGAGATGGGCGTGCTGTCCGCCACAACCGGGTAGGACTCGTCCATTATCTTGGAGATGATCGTGCGACCCAGCTGCTCCATCGTGTTGCCCTGTCTCAGCAGGTCGAAGATGCCCCTCTCGGATATGCTGCCCACGGGGACGTCACCCTTGAGGACGGGGAGCTGGGAGTAGCCGGTGGACCTCATGAGGTCGGATGCCTCGTGGACCCTGCTGTCACACTGGATACTGACTATCCTGTCCGACGCCACATCCGCGGCAGTGAGCGTTTTCCTCTCGGTCTGCTTGAGGCTTTCCAGGGCTTCGAAGAGCTTCACGACGGTGTCGTAGCTTGCGGACGTGGTGCCCCTCTCGATCTTCGCGATGGTGCTCTGACTGATCCCGGATGCGGTGGCGAGTTCCACCTGGGTGACGTCCAGGGCCTTCCTCATCCTCTTGATGTCCGACGCCGGAGGGAATTTCATGGCATATCCGTAGATTATTCGTATTTGAATAATTTACGCCATATCATTTATTAATGGGGATATTTTTTGATGGCTCATAGAGGTTGTATAAAATGAGCAAGAACATCTACGTAGAGGGTCTCAACGAGATCCCCGTGCCGATGAAGAAAGTCGAGATCGTCGAGAGGAAAGGTATCGGACACCCCGACTCCGTCTCCGATGCTCTCGCCGAGGAGGTCTCCAGGGCTTTGTGCAGGATGTACAAGAAGGAGTTTGGACACGTCCTCCACCACAACACCGACGAGACCCAGATCGCGGCAGGTTCCGCAGCCCCAAAGTTCGGCGGCGGATCCATCATCGACCCCGTCTACATTCTCCTCGTGGGACGCGCTACAACCCACGTCGGCGAGGGCAAGGACCTCAAGTCCCTTCCCTGCAAGCCCGTTGCCCTCCAGGCAGCCCACGAGTACCTGAAGAAGACGTTCCCCAACCTTGATGTCGATTCGGAGGTCATCCTCGACGCCAAGATCGGCATGGGTTCCGATGACCTCACCGGAGTCTACAAGGCATCCGGACACCTGGCCAACGACACCTCATTCGGTGTCGGTTACGCACCCTACTCCATCACGGACTCCGTGGTCCTGAAGACCGAGGAGTACATCAACGGAGCCATGAAGAAGGAGCTTCCCGAGACCGGACAGGATGTCAAGGTCATGGCCTCCAGGGTCGGCAACGACCTGACCCTGACCGTGGCATGCGCCATGGTCGACAAATACATCCCCGATGTCGGGCACTACAAGTCCGTCGTCGAGCAGATGTACGATAAGGTCACCGACAACGCCCTCAAGATCATCGGCAACGAGAACATCAACTTCAAGCTGGAGATCAACACTGGGGACGACTACGACCGCGGAGTCTACTACCTAACATGCACGGGACTCTCCCAGGAGATGGGAGACGACGGTTCCGTCGGAAGGGGTAACAGGTGCAACGGACTGATCACCCCCTACAGGCCCATGTCCATGGAGGCCACGTCCGGAAAGAACCCCATCACACACATCGGAAAGATCTACAACGTCATGTCCAAGCTCATCGCCGACGATGTCGCCAAGAAGGTCACCAACGAGGCCGAGATCAGGGTCAGGCTTCTGTCCCAGATCGGAAAGCCTGTCTCCGAGCCCCTGAACGCTTCCATCCAGATCGTCCTCCCCGATGCGGAGACGGATCCCCACCTGGCATCCTGGAAGTCCGACGCCGAGGCCATCGCCGCTGACTGGCTCGACAATGTCGACAAGGTCTCCGACATGATCATCGAAGGAAAGGTCCGCACCTTCTGAGATAGTAAACTCTTACCATTCCCCAAACCTTTTCCCCAGGCATCTGGATAGCTGCCTGGGTTTTTATTCGGCGCACATTTTAATTAGATTCATTGTATTATTCATCCAACCAGGTGTCTGTATGAAGATCATAGATGAGCCCCAGTTCGGACCCATGTTCCGCTTCAACGATGCGAATGTCTATTGGGCCCTGTATGTCTTGTCCGACGGTAAGCGCATAGGCCGCAAGAGGCTGGCCGATGAGGTCGGAGTCGGTGAAGGGAGCATGCGCAGGATCATTGACACGCTTAAGGAGTGGGAGTTCATCCAGATCAAGCAGACCGGCATCACAATCACGAAGTCCGGACAGACTTTCCTGTCTCAGCTCCCTATCAGGCCCGTCGACATCAACGTCGGCGAGATGGTTGTCGGAGCGTACCAGCAGGCCGTCCTGGTCATCGGTGCCTCCGACAAGGTCGTCAACGGCATGGAGCAGAGGGATGTCGGGATCAAGGTGGGTGCGGAAGGTTGCACCACCATCGTCATCCGCGACGGAAGGCTCATGGTCCCTCCGGACTGGGATATCGACGAGAAGGACTCGGAGCTCGCCTACAGGATCAGGAAGGAGACCGGGATCACATTGGCCGATGCCCTCGTCATAGGTGGAGGGGACACCCAGGCGTCCGCCATCGAGGCGGCCGTCTCCGCGGCTCTGCTGATGTTCTGAGGCGGTTCCATGCGTCATCTCCTCAGCCACACCGTGTACGGTGGCACGGAGGTGTTCGGTGACGACCCCTACGGGTTCCTCGGTGGAAT
This sequence comes from uncultured Methanomassiliicoccales archaeon, assembly GCA_964550065.1. Classification (GTDB taxonomy): domain Archaea; phylum Thermoplasmatota; class Thermoplasmata; order Methanomassiliicoccales; family Methanomethylophilaceae; genus Methanoprimaticola. Next base: position 31,868 of record CAZJWD010000005.1, on the reverse strand, counting down.
AGGCGCCGACGGGCTGGAGCTGCTGACTTCTTACGAGGCTCCCGACCCGTGGTACCGCGGCATCGCCGAGTCGGTGCATCTGCCGTACGCCACGGACTGGATGGCGGCATGGGAGAGCAGGCCCTACGATCTGGATGACGAGCTGTCGCTCTACTACACCCTCGGAAGGAGCCGTGAGGACGTCGTGGCCAACGTCCGCAGGGCGATCGATGCTGCATCGGACATCGCCCCCGCGTACGGGGTTTTCCATGCGAGCAACGGCTCCCTGGAGGAGCTCTGTCTCCGCAGGTACACGGTCGACAGCAGGAAGGTTCTGTCCGAGTTCTCCGAGATGATGAACTCGGTGGTCTCCGGGTTCCCCGGAGGAGAGCCCCCGTACAGGATCCTGTTCGAGAACCTGTGGTGGCCCGGGCTCAGGATGACGGACGAATCCGACTTCAGGTACCTGTCCAACAGGATTGAGTTCGAGAATTGGGGCATATGCCTGGACACAGGGCATCTGATGAACTGCCTTCCGGTGACCACAGAGGCGGAGGGGATCGACGCACTCCTGGACATCTTCTACGGCTACAGCAGGGATCTGATCGATTCCATACGCACCGTGCATTTCCATTGGAGCGCCTCCGGCAGCTACAGGGAGTCCTTCGAGGAGTGGAGGCCGGACGGGGACCTGGCGGGATTCATAGCGTCCGCGTACCCGCATATAACTGAGATAGACCGCCACCTGCCGTTCACCGATCCGAGGTGCGCGGAGCTTCTGGACGTTCTGGAACCCGACTATGTAACCCATGAGATGCCAGAGACTAGGCCCGGGTATCTGGATGATTTCAGGAACCAGAGGTCCCTGTTGGATCGTATGTGACGGTCAGGACGATGCGTTTCGTCACCGTGTGCCGGCGATCATCGAATCCATCGGAACGGATTTAGTATCATCTGCAAGCGATATGGACGTCGTAACGCGGCCGGTTTTGATTACTGGCATACTTGCATCTGGCGGTTTCCTTCACGGACCCTCTTCGACCGTCAAGGCCATGAGATGTCCAGTCCTCAAAATCGGGACTCAACCTTATTTATACTACCTCTCTATTCGCAACTCTTAGAGGAATTCAAATGGCACGTTTCAAAGAGGCTGAAGCCAGGCTCCTTGACAAGACCGTCTGCATGTCCTGTTATGCCACCAACCCCAAAAAGGCAGACAAGTGCAGGAAATGCGGTTCCAAGGATCTCAGGCCCAAGGCCAAAGAGAGCAGGAAGCAGTGATTTAATCACAGCTTCGTATTGATTTTTACGGCCGGCATCGGCCGGCATTCATTCGGACCAGCTCGGGCTATGCCCGGGCCCCGGTCCGGTGCCATGAACTGGCAAACATAACTTATTATCGTCCTACCAGGATGTGCTGATCGGAGTCTGACTGCAGTGAAGGTACTCATAGTGGACGACAACGTCGCCGTACAGGAGATCGTCAGGGATATTCTCACCGAGAGGAGTCACATCGTCCGTCTGGCCAGCAACGTGGATGAGGCCGTCGAGAAGATCAGGTCCTTCGAACCCGAGGTTGTCATGCTGGACTCCAAGGTCGGCGAGGAGGACGGTCTGAAGGTCATAACCAGGGTCGGCGAGGAGCTTCCAGGGTTCAACCTCAGGGTGATCCTCATAAAGTCATCAGGCGAGATAGCCCCCAAGGACATCCCGGAGATCAAGGTCTGCGTGGACAAGCCGTTCAAGTCGTCGGAGATCCTGGAGGCCGTGAACGAGCTCATGAGTTCGGAGGCCGAACAGGAAGCGGAGGAGACGGCCATCAAGAAGGCCCGGAAGCAGAAGCGGTCCATCTTCTCCAGGAAGAAGAGGGACAGGTACCTGGGTCCGACCGCGGAGCTGTCCGAGAGCGGGATCGAGTTCGGCAGGTCATACGCCATATTCGAACCGGAGCCCGAGAGGGTCTACGAGTTCATCTCCAAGTTCAACACCTCGGAGTACGGAGTCCTTATCGTGACGTCCGACAGACCAAAGGCCATCATGGAGAAGTTCGACTACGGCAATATGGAGATCGTCCCGCTGTCCACCAGCGGAAGGGCCGGGTCGGAGGGGATCCATGCCCTGGGTTCGCTGATGGTCCGCATCAAGGAATTCATTTCGAAACACGAACGCCCCGTAATAGTCTTCGACAATTTCGGAGAGATTATCGAGGAGAACGGGCTGAACTCGTCTCTGCTGATGTTGCAGCAGACCATGGCAGGGAGGAGTGGAACATGCACATTCGCCGTATCGGTGGATGCCAGGCCGCTGACCGATAAGGACCGCGGCATCCTGCTGCACAACATGACAGAGTACAGGGATTGATATCATGCAGATCGAGAAAGTATGGGCAAGGGAGGTCCTCGATTCCAGGGGCAACCCCACCGTAGAGGCCGAGGTAACGGTCGCAGGACACAGGATCACGGCAATCGCACCGTCCGGTGCGTCCACAGGCACATGGGAGGCCCATGAGCTCAGGGACGGAGGAGACAGGTACGGTGGCAAGGGCGTGCTGAAGGCCGTGGAGAACGTCCGCGGCGAGATTGCTCGCAGGATCGTCGGCATGGACCCCACCGACCAGAGGGCCGTAGACGAGGCCATGATCGAGTTGGACGGAACCGAGAACAAGACAAGGCTCGGCGGAAACGCGACCGTCGCCGTGTCACTCGCCGTCGCCAGGGCTGGAGCCATGGCGGAGGGTGTGCAGGTCTACGAGCATATAGGATCCGATCATGTGACTCTCCCGGTTCCCATGCTGAACATCATAAACGGGGGGAAGCATGCCGGAGGGAACCTGAAGATCCAGGAGTGCATGATCATCCCCGCAGGGGCCAAGTCGTTCTCCGACTGTCTCAGGATGTCATCCGAGGTCTACATGCACCTCAAATCCATCCTGAAGTCCAAGTACGGCGTGGGTGCCATCAACATCGGCGATGAGGGAGGTTTCGCACCGCCTTTGGACACCGTCGACGAGGCTTTGAGCACAATCGTCGCGGCTGTGTCCGATGCAGGCTACGTTCCCGGAAAGGACGTCTACCTCGCCATCGACGCCGCTTCCTCCGAGTTCTACTCCGACGGAGTCTACGACGTGGACGCCATGAAGCTGACCGCAGGGGAGCTGGCCGACCATTACGTCGAGCTCACCAAGGCACACCCTCTGATAAGCATCGAGGATCCCTTCTTTGAGGACGATTTCGCCGCGACCGCCGAGCTGACTAAGAAGGTCGGAAGCCATGTGCAGATCGTCGGCGACGACCTGTTCGTGACCAATAGCAAGCGTCTCAGGCGTGGAATCGACGAAGGTGCCGCCAACGCGCTACTCCTTAAGGTCAATCAGATCGGAACCATCACGGAATCCGGAGACGCTGCCAAGATGAGCTTCGACAACGGGTACAACGTCGTTGTGTCCCACAGGTCCGGAGAGTCCGAGGACACGACCATCGCGGACCTGTCCGTCGGATGGGGATCAGGGGAGATCAAGACCGGAGCGCCTGCACGTGGAGAGAGGACGGCCAAGTACAACCGTCTCCTTAGGATCGAGGAGGAGCTCGGGAGCAAGGCCCGTTTCCCCGGAATATCGCAGTTCAGGCTTTGAAGATCTGAAACTCAATCTCGGTCCGGGTTCGGATTGTTCCGAACCCGGACCCTCAACATCCTTTCAGCCAATGTCGGCTTTGATGTAATATTTCTGATGTCTACGGTTTCCGTAATCATCCTGGTCATAATTTCCCATTTCCGGATTCTACCAGTTTATATACCGAAATTGGACAGAAATCGCCATTTTTATATTATATAAACTTATCTATCCTGTTCAGAAGCAATTTGTGCAATAATCATACATTTTAGCTTAGGCTAAATTCTGTCCTGTGACAAGGCTTATATGTGCAGTACTGATAGGGAGTAAAGCGCAACTGCGGTGCATTTGGATGGATAGGATGGTGTCGCAGATGCCGAATCTCGGGGGAGAAAATTGACTGAAGAATGTGATTACGGTAGCGTCAGCTATGCCTCAAGGAGCATCAGAATGCGTCCTTTGGATGCTTTCGATGATGATCTGGCCATGAGCGTCTACTGCAAATGCGGACGTATCGTAATTCAGGATCGTTCAGAGATGAGACTCAGGCTCAGTCTTGGCAAGGAGCTCGAGTGCATGTCCTGCAGGAACATCAGGATCTCCGAGGAAATCGACGCTTTGAACGACCACTACAACGGTGTCGAGGAAGTGGAGGATTGGCTCGTCTGAGCGTGGTCCGTCTTCTTCCCCTTTTTATAGACTTTAAGATTTTAATACCATGTTACTAATAATTAAATTAGTAACACCATAAATATAGCCAACAGGTCTGAATCATTGTTCCGGCTCGGCGGTCTTCGATTCGGTTTTCTTGGCTTTAGCCTTCTTCCTGCCGGGGCAGTCGGGGTTGATGCATTCTTCCATGGTGCCCATGACAATCATCGGCGATTTGCATATGGAGCACTGCCTTCCAGCGTATGCGATGCTGCCTCTGGGCCTCAGCGGATACGTCTGAGTGCAACCGGGCCATTCCGAGCATCCTGCGAACCTCTTCCCGGCTTTGGAGTACATGACCCTCATCCTTCCGTTACCGCATGTGGGGCACGGTCCGAGGTCGTTCCTCTCGGTGTTGCTCTGGCACTTGGGGTCTATGCACTGGACCATGGGAGGGTTTCCCTTCCTGATTATCCTCAGTTGTGGCAGTCCGCAGACGGTGCATGTGGTCTCCACGGTCTGTATGAGCGCCCCCCTGGGTACAGGGTACGCGCGCTTGCAGTCCGGATACCCGTCGCAACCGATGAAGTTCCCGTTCTTGGACCTCTTGATCGTCATGTTGTTCCCGCAGCTCGGACAGACCCCTATGTGCTGCTGGGAGTGCAACGCGGCCTTGATCTCGGATCCTATGTCCTCCGAATCCTCGGATATCTGCTTGGCGACCTCATGTAGCATGTCCTGCGATTCCGTGACGACGGAATCCAGGGTCCTCTCCCCGTCGCTGATCTTCAGCATGTCGGATTCGAGCCTGGCGGTCATGTCGGGCTCCGTGATCCCTCCCCCATGGTTCTCCAGAGCCTTTGTCAGGGCTATGCCGCTCGGAGTGGGGATCATGTAGTTCCCCTGGACGTAGTTCCTGGAGTAGAGTTTGCCGATGATGTCGTGTCTGGTGGATTTGGTTCCGAGTTGGAGCCTGTCCATCTCCTGGATGAGCGATCCCTGGTTGTACCTGTATGGAGGCTTGGTCTCCGATTCCACGACTCCCATGGACCTGATGTCGACCTTGTCTCCGATGTTCAGCGCAGGCAGCCTGCTGTCCGCGGACTTGAGGTACTTCCCGTAGTACTTCTTCCAGCCTTTCTTCTTCAGAACGTAACCTTCGGCGTTGAAGACCTCGCCCTCGACGTCGATGGTGCAGGTTGTGACCTCCGCCTCCGCGTTAGGGGCGACAGTGGCAAGGAACCTCCTGACGATGAGCTCGTAGAGTTTCCATTTGTCGCCTTTCATCTTGTCGGCGGAAGCTCCGGCCGTCGGATATATCGGAGGATGGTCTGTGGTCCTCCTCTTCCCTTTTGAGGGGATGATCTTCTCCTGTGAGAGGATCTCCTCCGCCTCCGATTTGAAGTCCCCGTCCTTGAGTTTCTCGAGCACCGACCTCAGGTTGAGGGTCTTGGGGTACTCCGTGTTCTCGGTACGGGGGTATGAGATGTAACCTCCTGTGTACAGGTCCTCCGCCAGTTTCATGGCGGTCGTGGGCGGGATGCCGATCTTGTTGGCCTCTACCTGCATCATGGTGGTGTCGAACGGTGCCGGTCTGTACTCCTCCTTGGGTGCGACCTCGTATGATGTCACGGTCCCCTCGGATGCATCGGATACCACGGACAGGACTGCCTCGGCATGGTCCTTGTCCCAGAACGGGTTCTCGGAATGGGATCCTTTGAACGCCAATATGCCGAACTTCCCCACGATCTCCCAATACGGTTTCGGGACGAAGCTCTCGATCTCCTCGTGTCTGTCCACCAGGAGTTTCAGAGTGGGGCTCTGGACCCTTCCGACGGACATGAAGTTCTTTCCGACCTGTCCGGATGAAAGGGATATGAGCCTTGTGAGTACGGCACCCCATGCCAGGTCGATGATCTGTCTGGCCTCGGCGGCGTCGGCCAGCCTCTTGTCGGGCTCTGCCAGGTTGTCGAAAGCGCTTTCCACCTCGCCTTTGGTCAGGGCACTGAACTTGGCCCTCTTGACCTTGGTCATGTCGGTTCCGGCCTCGCGGACGGTCTCCATGCCGATCAGCTCTCCCTCGCGGTCGTAGTCGGTCGCGATGATTACTTCATCCGCTTTGGAGGCCAGATCCTTGATCATGTTGAGAATCGACTTCACCCTGACCGTCTTGACCTGGGGTGCGTACACGAGATCCACCGGTGACGTGCTGCTCCAGTCGTTGTATTCGGTCGGGTAGTCGAGTTCGATGATGTGTCCCCTGAGGCTGACGACGTCGTACTCGTCCCCCTCGGACTCGAAAGATATCACCGTGACACCTCCTGAGGTGGAGGAATGGGACTTGCCGTCCGACAGAATCGTGGAAATCCTTCTGGCGGCGTTAGCTTTCTCGGTGATAATCAGTTTCTTCATCGGCACACCGACTGAATCCACGATATAAAATGGTTTTAACGAACGATCGGGGCACGACCGATTCTGGAACCGGCATCTAATGTGATTCATGTGGGCGTAAAAGGACAGATCGGCATCCAACTTGGGAACGTCTTAAATGCAATGGTTGGATGCATCATCCATGGTGACCGAAAAGGAATTCGCCGACAGTCTTGCCGGTATGCCGGGCGTATCGCGCGTGGCGAAGATAGCCAGGGAGACTGTCGAACACGTTGTTGGGATCGAGGATTCCATCGTCAGCGTGTCCGGCGGGCTGAAGCTGGAGAATCCTGGAGTAGGTGCCTGTGCGGCGAGGGAGTCTGTCTTCGTGGTCTTCTGCGATGCCAGGTTCCCGAGGCCGTCGATTCCGACGATGGAGATGGTGGACGACCGCGGGGTCACAATCGGACATGACATTCCGGAGTGCATGAAGCAGGAGTTCAAAGCCAGGACGGATGTGATCTGGATCGCGGATTCCTTCGTTATGTACCCTTCCAAGATAGGGTTGTTCGATGCCAAGATGGTCATGCACGCCAGCAGGCTGGAGTGTCCCGGACTCCCGGACGGGCTGGAGCCCTGGGTGTTCTATCCCTCGGTGTCCTCCGCTCAGTGTCTGAACTCGATGCTGGGTCTGTCGGGGAAGAACATGAACACCCTGATAGTGGGTGTGGACGGACTCATCCGTGACGACTCAGTTCCTGTGTCCGATGTGGTGGAGGTTCCCTGTGGAGGGAGCGGCCATGGTGAGTCTGCCTCTGAGGACACCTTTTATTGACGTGACCTCGTTGGCGAATTTCTTCAGGTCCCCGAGAAGTCCCTCGCAGATCAGAATCTCCATGCATTTGTCGTGGTCCAGATGGATGTGGACCGAAGTGTTGACCAGGGACTGATGCTCGTGCTGGAGGTCGGTCAGTTTGTCGCCTACGGAGCTCATCGTGTGGTCGTAGACCATGACGATCGTGCCGACCATCCACTCGTCCTCGTTCTTCCACTCGTTCTCCGCCAGCGAATCCCTGACAAGGTCGCGGATCGCCTCGGATCTGCTGACGTAGCCTTTCTTCGATATCGATTCATCGAAGGCTTTCAGAAGTTCGGGTTCGAGGGATACGCCGATGCGGGTTACTCCGTCCATGACCTGTAATCGTTGCAATCGATAATAACACTTTTCGACTTGGCAGTAGGCTCTGAGTGTGCATCGGATGATTCGACGTTCTTTGAAGGTTCTCCCGGGGAACATCGCACTGGCTCATGGATTGCAGGGGACATATACCAACCTCAGGATATGCGTATTCGGCTCCTTTTCAACGATTGTAACGGCCTGATTCGGGCGATGTCCGTCACCGAGCCGGTTCGGTAATCAATTGTCTTAAATGCGAAGGGGAAGATACAGTCCGCATGTCGGCCGACATCGAGAATCTTGAGCGCGCAATCGTCTCCGCCATCAGGAACGGAGTCGAAGATCAGGACGTCGCAGTCGCTTTCTCCGGAGGTCTGGACTCCGGACTCGTGGCTGCGATCGCCAAGGATTATGCCAGGTCCGTGACGCTGTACACCTCCGGTAAGGAGCAGTCGTACGATGTGGTCATGGCGCAGGACATGTCCGAGAGGCTCGGACTCCCGTGGCTTCACATACCGATAACCAAGGAGAACATCGAGGCCAGGCTCAGGGAGATGATCTCCATCACCAAGACCTCCAGCCCTCTGACGCTTTCGTTCGAGCTGCCGTTGTTCTTCGTCTGCAGGACCGTCCACGAGAAGTACATCCTGGGCGGCCAGGGTTCGGATGAGCTCTTCTACGGATACAACAAGTACGTGGGAGTCAGCGATGACGAGCTCGTCAGGACGAGGAAGGCCGATCTCGGCAAGCTCATCACCTCGACGATCCCTCACGAGACGATCGTCGCCGACCATTTCGGGAAGAAGATCCTGTATCCTTACATGGACCCCATTGTGACCATGCAGGTCAACGCCATGGACCTCAAGGACCTGAAGCCGATCGACGCCGATTCCAGGAAGATGGTTCTCAGACAAGTCGCCCGCAACCTCGGATATCCGTTCATAGCCGAGAAGAGGAAGAAGGCCGCCCAGTACGGATCAGGAACCATGGACCTGGTGAGGGAGGTCGCCAAGGACAAGGGCATGACCTACCCCGAGTTGGTGGACTCCATTTACAAGGAGATCTTCGAGTAAACCCAATCAGCGAGGATGTTGGCCGGATCAAGGCCCGTGAGCATGTAGAGCATGCGGGTACCGACCACATCCTCGATCTCGTTGAGGTAGACTTCCCCGTCTCTACCGAAGACGAAATCCACGCCCACGAAGCAGGGCCCGAGTGCTTCGGATACCTTCTCCACGATTCTTCCGCATTCATCCGGCAATGGGCAGAGCTCCGCATCCCCTCCGAGACTGTAGTTGGCTCTGAAGTCCGTGTCGTTGGACCTCATGACACATGCCAGGACCTCGCCGTCCATCGCATATGCGCGCATGTCCCTGCCGATTGTCGGTGCGATTCTCTGGATCAGCGCGTCATCACCCAGAACGTCGCATAAGCGGTCAAGCTCATCCGGATCGGACGCCATGAAGACCTGCGAGCCTCCGTGGCCGGTTCTGGATTTGACTATCCATGGCGGTTCCCCGGGAGGGTTCTGGCTATCCAAAGAATGTTCCAACGTCGGGATTCCCAGACTCTCCGCGAAAACATATGTGGCGTGCTTGTCGTTGCAGATCTCGGAGACCCTGGACGGATTGAACACGGATGCGCCTTCAGACTCCAGTTTGCGGGTGAGCCTCCAGTCCCTGGTGCGTGAGATGACGGCATCCGGAGTCTCCGGAAGGCTGTCCGTGGTGACTGTCACGGCCTCCACCCCATGGGAGGTCATGCGTTCCGTCAGTCCGTTCGCGAAGAACCTGTTCTTCTCCAGGTCTTCCCTGTCGTAGAGTATCCAGCATTTCAGGCGATCACCTCAGCTGGGAGATGATGTGTTTCAGTATGTCATAGGAAACGTCCCTGCCCGTGCAGTTCCTCAGGTTCTTGATGTGGGCGTTGGAGTTGACCTCGCATACCGTCGGTGTGCCGTCGTCGATGATGATGTCGACACCGGCGAAGTCCGCATCGACCGCCGATGCGGCTCCAATAGCAAGTTCAACCTCCTCAGGAGATGGTTCATGGACCTCCATCCTCCCGCCGATGGTCGTGTTGCTTCTGAAGTCACCTTCTGGTCCGATCCTTTTCACAGCGGCTACGACCTTGCCTCCAACCACTTCGAGACGTAGGTCGGACGCTCCGCATTCGATATATCTCTGAAGGATCCGGGGCTTGTACGGACCTGACAGTTCTTCCGCGAGGGACTTCCTACCGTTGACCAGGCGGACCTGCTGTCCGAAGGAACCGAACCTGTCCTTCACGACCATGGGGTATCCGAGACGCTCCTCCGCGGATTTGATGAACCACTCGGAATCGTAGGCGCCGAAGCTCAGCGGGCAGCAGACCGTGTCGATCGTCTCCACACCATTGCGGATCATCGCAAGATGCGTGAGGGCCTTGTCGTCGCAGACCCTGATGCATCCGGAGCTGTTGAACACAGGGATCCCGCAGAGCTCGATGTTCTCGGCACAGGGCACGTCTTTGTCCCAGAATATGATGAAATCCGCGTCTCCGAGCAGTTCCCTGCAGGTTTCGGAATCACCCAGGGGGAACGTCAGGTCGGCGTTGGTCATCCCGGTCAACACCATCCCCATGTCCTTCGCCGCTGAGCACAGCATGTCGGCGGGTTGGGAGTATTTGTCCCCGTGAAGGAACGCGTTGGAGACGATAGCCCCGTTCATATCCTGCGGAAGGTCGCGATAAGATTTAAATCAAGTCCGATATCAGATTACTTGGAGATCAGATTGGACCCGGACGGGAACATGGAATGGTTTGGACAGCTCTCGGGCAGAGGAATCAAACCCGGATTGGACAACACTGAGGAACTTTTGAGGCGTGTCGGGAACCCCCAGGAGGGGATGAGGTTTATCCACGTGGCTGGGACCGACGGCAAGGGATCTGTATGCGCGATGATCGAATCCATCCTGCATGCGTCGGGATTCCGTGTGGGGGCGTTCGTATCACCTCACATCATGAAGGTCAACGAGTGCATCCGCATGGACGGGGAGGAGATGCCAGACAGGGAGCTGATCGAGATGATTGGGGCCGTCAGACCGCATGTGGAGGCCATGGCCCGGGAGGGTATGGAATGCTCCAGCTTCGAGGTCCTGACCGTTCTCGCGATACTCTATTTCAAGACCGTGTCCGCGGACATCTCGGTCATCGAGGTGGGCATGGGAGGGAGGTTGGACAGCACCAACGTCATCATCCCCGAGGTGACGGTCATTAACAACATCGGTCTGGAGCACACCGAGTTCCTCGGTGACAGCATCGAAGAGGTGGCCTTCGAGAAGGCCGGCATAATGAAACCGGGTGTTCCATGCGTAACCATGAACCAAGACACGGTCTTCGAGGTCCTTTCCAGGCATGCGGAGGAGGTCGGATGTCCGCTCCATCGCGTCATGAGCACCGACGCAGAGGTCATGGCCAGCTGGCCGGACAGCATCGACATGGTCTACCGTGGAGAGCTGTACAACGTATCCCTTCCGGGAAGGCATCAGGCCAGGAACGCATCCCTCGCGATAGAGGCCGTATCTCTCCTCAAGGACTTCTCCGAGAGGGAGCCCGCCGTCAGGGAGGGCCTGGGTGCGGTCTCATGGCCATGCAGGATGCAGAAGCTGTTCGCAGAGCCCGTGATAGTGGATGTGACCCACACCGTCAACGGTGCCAGGTGCCTTCAGGGCGACATCGGCGAGATCTACGGCAGGGTGGTTCTCGTCCTGGGCATGCTCTCGGACAAGGACATCGACGGCGTATCCAGGGAGTTGGCGCCCATAGCCGAAAAGGTCTTCATAGCGGCTCCGGACAGTCCGAGGGCATCCCCTTCGGAGAGGACCGCCGAGATATTCTCGAAGTATCGGGAGGTCACCGCCGTGTATCACACGGTGGCGGAGGCGGTGGAGGCCGCATTGGAACAGCGCGGGGACCTGAACGTCCTCGTGACCGGATCGTTCAGAACCGCGGAGGATGTGCTCACATGGCTTCAGAGCAGATATGCGACATCCTGAACATCCTCTCCAAGGAGTACAACCAGGGTGCCTACCCCGGAAGGAACTCGGAGGGGTTGAACCCCGAATGGCCGTGCGACCCGTTCCATGTCCTCATCGCGACCATATTGTCGCAGCGCACCAGGGATGACAACACCAGGAGGGCGTCGGACAACCTTTTCCACAGGTACGATTCGGTGGACGCGATAGCCGAGGCGGACCCCGACGTGGTGGCGGAGCTGGTCCGTCCCGCAGGGTTCCCGAAGCAGAAGGGGAAGGCGATCGTCGACTGCTGCAAGGTTCTCAGGGACTGCTACGGAGGTGAGGTCCCGTCGGAGACGGAGGAGCTTCTCAAACTCCCAATGGTGGGCAGGAAGACGGCGGCATGCGTTAGGTCCTATGCGATGGACCTGCCCTCGGTGTGCGTCGACACCCATGTGCACAGGATCAGCAATCTGATGGGCTTGACCGACACGAAGACCCCCGAGGAGACGGAGTTCGCCCTGATGGACATCACCCCGAGGGAGAGGTGGTCCGACATCAATAGGTATCTTGTCCGTCACGGCCAGGTGGTCTGCCTTCCGAACCATCCGCATTGCGAGAGGTGCAGCGTGTCGGCGTATTGCAGGCACTGCAGGACCAACCGCTGACTATCGCATCCGAACCATCTTTTATTATCGGGATGCCGATATCCGGTCAATGCATGAGGTATCGGTTGTCACCAGCTTGGTGGATGCTGTCATCGCCGAGCTACAGAAGTACAATGTTCTCAGGGTCAACAGCATAACCGTGATCATAGGGGACATGACCAATCTGGGGGAGGAGCAGATGAGCTTCGCCTACGAGATCGTCACCCGCGGCACGATCCTGGAAGGGTCGGAGTTCATCGTCGAGAGGGAGCCGATCGAACTGGAGTGCTGGGACTGCGGTTACAAGGGTCCCGCCAGGGTCATAGTGGATCCCGACTTCGACAAGCATTCGATACCTGTTCTCTCATGCCCCGAATGCGGGGGCAAGATCAATGTCACCAAGGGCATGTCGTGCACCGTGAAGTGCATGGATATCGAGGAGGCGGAATGATGTTCAAATACAGGGACGAGGAGACGGCCAAGAAGATTCTCGATCGCATCGGGGCCATGGACATGGATGTCAGGCTCATGCACATCTGTGGGACCCATCAGGACACCATAGTCCGTTTCGGTCTCGAGGAGATGCTTAATGATGTTGGGGTGAAGATCGCCCAGGGCCCCGGCTGTCCCGTCTGCGTGACCACCAGCCGCGAGGTCGCCGACGCCATCGCGTTGGCCAGGGCAGGCGTCACAGTCACGGCATTCGGTGACATGATGAGGGTCCCCACCACAGCCGGTTCCCTTTTCGATGCAAAGGCGGAGGGTGCCGACGTGAGGATCGTCTATTCCATAGACGACGCCGTCCAGATGGCCAGGGACCAGCCCGACAAGCCATTGGTGTTCGTCGGGGTGGGGTTCGAGACCACGGCACCGTCTACATGCGTCCCGCTTCACAAGGACGGTTGTCCGGAGAACTTCTCCATATATAGCTGCCACAGGATTTGCCCTCCGATCATCCAGGCCCTCTTTGACCTGGGTGAGAACAGGATTGACGGTTTCATCATGCCCGGGCACGTGGCCGTCATCACGGGGACCAAGATGTTCGGCCCCGTCTCCGAGGTCTATCATGTCCCGCAGGTGATAGCGGGCTTCGAACCTCTGGACATTCTTATGTCATGCTACATGCTCTGCAAGCAGTTGAAGGAGGGCAGGCACGAGGTCGAGAACGAGTACACAAGGCTGGTCAGACCCGAGGGGAACCCGGTGGCGATGAAGCTCATCGATGACACCTTCGATCCGGTGGACAGGGCATGGAGGGGCTTCCCAGTAATCTCCAAGAGCGCGTTGAGCCTCAAGCCCAAGTTCCAGGACCATGACGCCACCAAGGTCCATGAGGACATCCTCAGGAACGCCCCCGAGGTGGAGGTCGAGGCCAGGGGATGCAAGTGTGGCGAGGTGCTCAGAGGTGTCATAAAGTCCGAGGAGTGCCCGATGTTCGGCAAGGTATGCAAACCGATGAATCCTTTGGGTCCGTGCATGGTCTCGGCGGAAGGCAACTGCAGCATAGCGTACAGGCTGGGTTCCAAGAGGCTCTGACATGAAGATAGCCACAGAGACCAAGATGATGCCGAGGATCCTGGTGGTCACCAACGATTCGACGGTGTTCCTCCAGAAGAACCGCATCGCCACCCCGTTCGAGATGTTCGGGGGGCGCATGACGGAGGTCAAGAACCTGGTTAAGAGATTGGACACCGCGATGAAGGACGACGGTTCCAAGCTCGTGGATGTATCATTCGGTGTCATCTCCACCAAGTACGGTTTCGTTCCTGGGAACTACAACATCACCGATTACCCGGATGTCATGGATTCCAAGGAGGACTACGAGGAGGCCGATGTTCGTACCGAGTTCGTCGCCCGCACCTCGTTCATAACCAGGGCGTTCGACAAAGTCATCCTCTGCGTGCCGAAGGACATGTTCGCCATGTTCCTGAAGGAGGATTCCATCTGGGATGGTAAACTCATAGCCGTGACCAGTTCCGAATTCAAGGATGAATGCGAGAGAAGGGGATGGATGTGGCTTGAGCGCAAGGGTGCGAGGGTCGGGGATTCCAACGCCGATGAGATCGAGCGGTTGATCAGGGAGCTCTGCGTTTGAGCTCCCTGAGCCGTTCTTTGTCCTCGTTCGACACCCTGTATGATTCACGTATCTTCTGGATCGCCTTGTTGTGCGTCCAGATCTCCAGTCTGCCGGATCTGAGGAGCTCCTCTGCGAGGTCCGGGTGATAGACGTATATCGTCGAGACGGCCCAGGCACTGCCCATTCTGTAGTAATATCCCGGATGGTCGTGGGTCGCAAGGTCCTTGAGGAGCATTTCGGCTTTTTTACGGTCCTTGCACATACCCATGCGGGCGATGACCGAGGCCCTCATGATGAACTCCTCGTCGGAGTCGATCAGGTCTCCGAAGTACTCGAACGCCCTGTCCTCGTCTTCCTTGGGACATTTCCAGCTACAGCAGAATACGTCGCAGACCGCCCAGTTGTCTATCCCTCCGATGAACCTATCAGTCATGGAGATCCTCTCATCGGTGGTGACCGGGGCAGTGGCGATGATCAGCCCTTGGACCATCTCCTCCTCGTAGAACTCCGGTTCCGATTCCAGGACCGGACGCCAATCATCCTTGAGGATCTCCTTGACGATCTTCCTGATTGCAGGAATCCTGACGCCGAGGATGTTCTCCTTCCCCGGGGTGAGTTTGGCGCAGAACTCCGCATATTTCGGTTCGGCCGCATCAAGCAGCATCTTCCTGTAATCGATCATCTGTTGTCCTCCTCGAAGTCCAGGAGCCTTCTCTTCATCGCGGTGCCTCCGGCGTAGTTCCCGATGCCTCCCGATGTCGGGACCACTCTGTGACACGGTATGATGATGGGCAGCGGATTGCCGGAGCATACAGTCCCCACGGCCCTGTACGCTCTGGGGGAACCTGCATCCTCTGCGATCTCCGCATAGGTGCGGGTCTCTCCGTATGGGATCCGCGAAATTGCATTCAGCACGGAGAGTCCGAATTCCGAGGCTTCGATACCGAGAGGTAGGTCGAAATTAGTCCTTTTGCCTGAGAAGTACTCATTCAGCTGGCCTGCGGCTTCCGCGATGATCTCGGATTCGCGGTCCTCCATGCATGGGAGGTTGGAGTTAGGGAGGAATACGCCTGTGATACGACCTTCCCCGTCCTCGCTGATGCTGACCGTTCCGATCAGTGTGATGTACGAGAAGATGCACGGGGCTCCCATGGTTCCGTAAAGCGTCTGGACAGTCTTAATCCATTGGTTCAGGCATGCCAGGGGTCGTCCCATTCCCAGGGGCTGATGACCCCTGTGTACATAGCGAGTCCCACGACCGCGCCTTCGGCACCGGCGTCAGCCAGTATGTCGGCGTCCCTTTTGGATGTGACTCCGCCGGAGGCGATGACAGGGCAGGGGCATTCAGAGATGAAGCTCCTGGCCTGGGATTCGTCTATCCCTTTGCGCTGACCTTCGACATCCACGTTGGTGTTCAGCACCGCGGCCAGTTTCATGTCCGAGATCCTGGAGAACATGTCGGACACGGTCACGGATGCGGACTCCTGCCATCCCTTGATGGTGATTTTGCCTCCCTTGGTGTCCATGGACAGGACTATCTTCCCAGGGAACTCGTCGGATACCTCGGCCAGCCATTCCGGCTCCTTCACGGCTTTGGTCCCGACGACGACACGGTCCGCTCCCGCGGACACGAGCTCCTCGACGGTCTCCCTGGACCTTATCCCCCCTCCGACCTCGGCGGGGACGTCGAATTCCTCTATGATCCTTTTGAAGACGGGGATGTTGTTCTCCTTGCCGAATGCTCCGTCCAGGTCCACCAGGTGGAGGTACGGCGCTCCCTTGGAGACCCACATCTCGGCCACCTTGACAGGATCGGGCATGACTATTTGCTGGCTTCCGGGCACACCGCCCACCAGCTGGACCACCTGATGATCCATGACGTCCACTGCGGGGAGTATCCTCATAGCACCGACTCCGCGAATCCGATGAAGTTCTTCAGCATCCTCATCCCGGATGCGCTGCTCTTCTCCGGGTGGAACTGGGTGCCGTATGTGTTGCCTTTCCTGAAGAACGACGGGAATACATTGCCGTCGTACTCGGTGGTGCCGATGGTCACGTCTTCCCCGGGGGATCCGCGGTAGGAGTGGACGAAGTAGAAGTTCCTGTCCTCGATCCCGTCCATCAGGGGGTCGTCGGAGGCCACGGCGTTCCATCCCATGTGTGGGATGACCTTGCCTTCGAGAGGTGTGACCTCGCCCGTCATCAGGCCGAGCCCGGGGGACGATCCCTCGGCGCTCTTCTCGAACATGATCTGCATGCCGATGCAGATTCCGAGTGCGGGCGTTCCGTCCAGAAGCTTCCTCCTGATCTCGTTCCTGTAGGGGAGGAGCTTCTCCATAGTCCTGTCGAAGGCTCCGACTCCGGGGAACACGATGCACTCCGCATCCAGGACCTCGGCCATGTCGGTCACGACCTTCACATCGGCGCCGCAGTTCTCGAGGGACTTGCGGATGGAGTAGAGGTTGCCGACGCCGTAGTCGGTTATGGTGATGCTCAGCGGCATTCGTCGATCACCTCTGCGGCTTTCTCCAGCAGGATGGCGTTGAGCTCCGCCGTCCCGATGGTGGTCCTGACGCAGTTCTCGGTCCTGCGCTTGGAACCGAAGTCGCGTATGAGGACACCCTTCCCTTTCAGACCCTTCACCAACGCGGCGTGGTCTATGGGGGAGCGGGCGAGTATGAAGTTGGAGTTGGATGGGAACGTCTCGAAACCGAGCTTCCTGAGGCCGGCATCGAGGACGGGCCTCTGCTCGTTGACCATGTCGACGCTCTTCCTGATGAAGTCCTGGTCCCTGACCGCAGCTACGGCGGCTCCCTCGCTGACAGCGTTCAGCGAATAGGGGATCTTGACGCACAGCATCATCTCGCTGAGCTTCCTGTTCGCGGCCATGTAACCCACGCGGAGCGCGGCCATGGCGTACGCCTTGGAGAACGTCCTGCAGACAACCAGGTTGTCGAACTCGTCCACCCTGGAGATCATCCCGTCCCCGGCGTACTCCGTGTAGGCTTCGTCGACGACAACGATACCGTCGAATCTGGAGATGAGGTCCTCCAGGTCCTTCTGCCTGAACGAGTTCCCGGTCGGGTTGTTGGGCGAGGGCACGATGGTCACCTTGGCCTTGTGCCTGACCATGGCGTCCACGTCCAGCTGAAAATCCTCGGTGAGGTCCACGGGTATGGCGCGTCCGCCGTTGCACTTGACGAAGTAGTCGTAGAGAGTGTACGACGGGACGGGGACGACACTGTCGTCGCCCCAGTTCGTGAACGTCTTGAAGATGACGTCTATCATCTCGTCTGAGCCGTTACCTGCGATGATGTTGTCCGGATCGAGGCCGTAGAGTTCGGCCAGAGCCTGTCTGAGGTTCCTCGAGTAGGTGTCTGGGTATCCGTTCAGGTCCCATGACGACTCCTCCAGGTATCTTGAGGCGGCGGGGTTGGAGCCCAGGACGTTCGTGTTGGTGTCCAGCCTAATCTCACCCCTGAGCATAGGGCTGTAATAGGTTTCGAACCCCCTCGTGGTCTCCCTCATTATGTTCCTGTCGATGTCCATCTCAGTTCACCAGCCTCTCGATCGGCGTGGTCAGGATGCCCTTGGCACCGATCTTCTTCAGTTCGGCGATGGTGTGGAACGTCTTGTCGGAGTCTATCACCGCGTGGACTGCGACGAACGACGAGTTCCCGGCGATCTCCAGCACGGTCGGCCCTCCGATTCCGGGGATTATCCTCTCGACATCGTCGAGTCTGTCCCTCGGGACGTCTGCCATGATGTACTTCTTGTTCTCGGCATCGATGACGCTCTCGATGGAGTTGGCAAGCTCTACTATCTGCTCCCCGCATCTGGACATGGCCTCGTCGGTTGTGAAGACGGCGGCCTGGGACTCGAGGATCCTGCCCGCCTCGATCATCCTGTTCATCTTGAGGGTGGAGCCGGTGGACACCAGGTCCACGATGTAATCCGATATCCCGAGGTAGGGCATGATCTCCGCGGCACCGGTGACGACGATGAGGTTCACCTTCTTGCCGATGGATTCGAAGTAGTTCCCGGCGATGTTGGGGTATGATGTGGCCACCGTGCACCCGTCCGCTATCTCCGAGGCGTCCTTGACTCCCGAGGATTCCGGGACGGCCAGGGCCATGTGGCAGTGCCCGAACCTCAGGTCCAGGATGTGCTTGAGGACGCATCCAGCCTCGGCCACCATGTCATGGCCGGTTATGCCCAGGTCTATGGCACCGGTGGAGACGAATCCGGGGATGTCCTGGGCCCTGAGGAACAGGACCTCCACGTCCTGGTTGCGGGCCTTTATGTAAAGCTTCCTGCCGTAGTCCTCTCCGAGGTCGAGGCCCGCCTTGATAAGCAGCTCCATCGTCCTCTCGTTCAAGCGTCCTTTGTTGGGAACCCCTAGTTTGAGCGTCATTTGAGTCCTCTGACCCTTCGTATAATAGCGGGATAAATATGCCTTTCTTAGGAAAGGTCATCTGACGCTTCCCTGTCGGACTCGCTGAAGTAGTTCAGCCCGATGATGCCCACTAGCACCACGCCCAGGAACATCCACCCCAGGATGTTGAGCGTCTCGCCAAGCACCAGGAGGCCGACGACTATGGATCCAACGGCACCTATCCCGACCCAGGCGGCGTAGCAGATCCCGGTGGGGAGGCCGGATTTGAGTCCCTGGTTCAGGGAAACGACGCTGAGCACCAGGAACACCCCGGTGAACACAGTCCACGGCAGGTCCGTGAATCCGTCGGACATCTTCATGCCCATGGCCCAAGTGGTCTCCAGGCACCCGCCCACGAGTATCCAGAGCCAGGCGCGGTTCATATCTGCACCTCCGATGACATCTCGAGGCCGGCCACGCCGGCGACGATGAGGAAGATGAATAACACCTTGACACGGTCGATCTTCTCGTCAAAAAGATATCTGGAGGCGACGACCGTGGTCACCGCACCGATTCCCGTCCATATGGAGTATGCCACGCCGACAGGCATGGTCTCCATGGCGAACGCCAGCACACCGGGGCTCAGGAACATGAACACGACTGTGAGTGCGCCCCAGAGGAGGCTGTGGGTCTCGTTGTACTTCTGGAGGGTCATCACCCATACGGGCTCAAGAAGCCCTCCGACAACGACATACAGGAGACCCAGATTCATAGTATCCATTGAAAATCGCCTGTCACTGTATTTATAGATTGACTGAGTAACATCCAGCATGCTCCTGGAAGAGATCCTCGGAAGGCTCCGCGAAGAGGTCGGCGCGGTGCGTGTGGAAGTCATGCCTGACGACCTGTGCGAGAAGATCGTGGCCGAGGAGGCCACCGTCGAGGCGGCGATGGGGAACATGCCTGTCATCAACACCGGCCTGGATGAATGCATGGGCCGCGATGTCAGGATCTGCGTTTTCGAGAACGACGAGTTCTGGCATCCTGCGATCAGGACCATGAGGATGGTCGGCGAAGATGGACAGGAGGTTGGTCATGATCTCACCCCCGATGAGATCCCCGAGTTCATGAAGCGCAGCGATGTTATGTTCATCTCTGATGACTTCGTCATGTATCCCGAGGTGGAGATCGCAGGGACCCCGAGCATGGAGATGCTCGCTGTGGAATACGTCTGCCGCGATGGATGGATCCCCCGGGAGCAGAAGCCCATCATATGGTACCCGTCGTCCACAAGCGATGAGATCATCCGCAGGTACTTCGGACAGCCCGATGACGGGACTGCGACAGGTATGCTCGCACTGAACCTTTGAAAAAGAAGGTAATCGTCCCGGAGAGACCTCCGGGACGTTTCATTTCACTGTACTCAGTTTTCGGACAGTTTGGAGATGGCTTTCTCCACATGGTCCGCGAAGAGCTCTCTGAACTCGGAGTACTCGCCCATCCCTTTGACGATGCAGCGGACTTCGATGCCCTCCGATTCCAGGATAGACTTCAGGGAGTCATCCTCGTCGCCGGCCATGTCGTTGTTGGCATGGTCTCCTGCGACGATCATCAGCGGGAACAGCAGGGCCTTCTTCAGCCCTTTCTTCTTGATCAGCGAGACTGTGTCGTCGAACTCGGGGTATCCTTCGACCGTGGTGACGAACACATCCTCATGTCCGCCCAGCCAGAGCTTCATCTGGAGCTGGCTGTATGTGGCGTTGGCGTAATGTTCGGAACCGTGTCCCATGAGGACCAGGGCCTCTCCATCGGCGGTCTGCGGGATCAGTGTGGCCTCCAAGGCCTCGACAAGCTCGTCATAGTCATCAGAGGTCGTCAGCAGCGGCCTTCCCATCGAGAGCGAAGGGATGTTGCCGATGTGCTCGCCGACGATCCTGACGACATCGTCGTACTCGTCCCCGTTCATGACGTGGGTGGGTTGGACGACGACCTTTTCGAATCCCTCGGCCGAAAGCTTCTCCATGGCATCGGTGACGTAGTCTACGATCTCCCCGTCGCGCTCCTTCAGCTTCCTGATGATCATCTTGCTGGTGAACGCCCTGCGGACCTCCCAGTCAGGATACTTCTCGGATACCATCTTCTCGATCGCGCCGATGGTCTTGGCGCGGTTGTCGTTGTAGCTAGTTCCGAAGCTTGCCACGAGGATTGCTTTCTTCCCGGCTGTCATGTTGGATACATTATCCAACCGATAGATAAATGCTGGTGGTGTCGGTGTTTGAGAAGGTAGGAATACGGGAGGATGCAGGAAGCATCCTCCCATGTAATGTTTCAGAGGATTCCCTTGGCCTTGGCGAGCTCCGCGTTGAGAACGGACCCTCCCGCACCGCCCCTGAGGGTGTTGTGGGACATGGCGAAGGCCTTGTAGTATCCGTTGCTCTGTCTGAGCCTTCCGATCGTGACCGCCATCCCTCTTGCGCGTTCGGGCCTTCCCGCCATTGCGTCGAAGACGGGCTGGGGGCGGTTCTCCTCCTTCCTGACTATGATGGGCTGTTCGGGGGCCGACGGCAGGCCCAGCTTCTGGGGCTCTCCCCTGAATCCGGTGAGGCATCCCTCCAGTTCGTCCAGGGAGGGGCTGTCCCTCAGGTCGAGCACCAGGGATTCGAGGTGACCGTCGACGACGGGGACCCTGGCGCAGTTGGCCATGACCTTGAACCCTGCGTAGTTGAACTCCCCGTTGGAGTAGGTTCCGAGCATCTTGCCCAGCTCGGACTCCATCTTCTCCTCCTCGTGGCTGATGAACGGGACGACGTTGCCGACCGCGTCGAGCGAGGGGACTCCAGGGTACCCTGCTCCGGAGAGCGCCTGGTATGTGGAGATGAAGACCTGCTGGAGGCCGAATGCGTCGTCGATGGCTTTGAGGGGTGCGGCGATACCGGTGGAGGAGCAGTTCGCGTTGGTGATGATGAACCCTCCGTCTTTGTAGGTCGCCTGGTCCTTGATGGAGTCCATGTGCTCGGGGTTGACCTCGGGGATGAGGATGGGCACGTTCTTGTCCATCCTGTGGGATCCCGCGTTGGTGAAGACGCCGACTCCGGCGTTGGCAAGGTCCGTCTCGGTGGGCCCTGCCAGGTCCGAGGGGATTCCGCTGAACGCGATCCTGCAGTTCTTGGAGATCTTCGAGATGTCCATGGTCTCGATCTTCCTCTCCATTGTCTCGTCGAGATAGACGTGGTCCCTGACCTTCAGCACATCGCCCAGCTTCTTGCCCTGGGACCTCTCCGAGGCGTAAAGGCCCTCGATCTCGAAGTACGGGTGGTCCTCCAGCATCTGGATGAACCTCTGGCCGATCATCCCCGTTGCACCGAGGACTGCTACACTGATTTTGCTCATTGGGAATTCCCTCTTATGGTGCGGTCATTCCCGAATCCATAAATAAACAATGGGTTGGACCAGCTTCGGTGATCCAATGTTCCCTGAGATCCACCCGTATCCGGAACGCATCATCCTGTGGCGGTCTCTTAGAACATGTGAGGGAGAGTTTCACTTCTCGCCGGCAACCCTGCGGTTTATGATGCTGGCGAGGTACCCTGCCCCGAATCCGTTGTCGATGTTGACCACGCTCACTCCGCTGGCACAGGAGTTCAGCATGGCCAGCAGGGCGGCGATCCCTCCGAAAGACGCACCGTACCCGACACTTGTGGGGACGGCTATGACGGGACAATCGGCTATGCCTCCCACGACACTGGCCAGGGCCCCCTCCATGCCGGCCACGGCTATCACGGCGTTGGACGTCATTATGTCATCCGAATGCGTCAGGAGCCTGTGGATCCCGGACACTCCTGCGTCGAAGACCCTCACCACGTTGTTTCCAAGGCACTCCGCGGTCACAGCCGCTTCCTCCGCCACCGGGATGTCACTGGTGCCGGCGGTTATGACAGTTATCTTCCCGATCTTCTCGGGGAATCTGTCACCTGCGATGCCGATGCGGCTGACGGGATCGTACTTCAGCGGAACAGCCTTGGACACCTCCTCCGCTGTTTCGGCAGTCATCCTCGTGACGATCACGGAGTTCTCGCCCCTGTCTATCATCCTTCCGGCGATGGTCGCTATCTGTTCCGGGGTCTTGCCGGCGCCGAAGACTATCTCCGGGACTCCCTGGCGGATTCCTCTGTGATGGTCGATCTTGGCGAATCCGAGGTCCTCGAAGGGCTCCCTCTTCAGAGAGAGCAGAGCATCCTCCACGGACACCTCTCCTCTCGAGACCTTCTCCAGCAGATCCCGGGTCTGTCTTCCGTCCATGTCAGCCTCTTGTCTCCTCGTCGATGACGACGTTCTCGAAGAATTTGGAGAGCGCGGAGACTATCTCGTCCTGGCGGGCCACGGCCAGGTCGCGTTGGGATTTCATGAATATGACCTTGGCGGTCACGCCGTCGTTCCTGACTCTGAACCCTGTGAAGCCCATGGAGCCCAAGGCCTTCTCGGCGCCGTCCACCCGCAGGAGGATGTCCTCTGTGATCGGGGTTTCGAACCTGACCCGGGTGGCCAGGCATGAGTTGGAGGGTTTGTTCCACGTGGGTAGCCTGTCGCTTCTGGAGATCCTCATGATGGTGCTCTTGGACAGTCCAGACAGTCTCAGCGGGGATAGGATCCCCATCTCGTCCAGCACCCGCATTCCCGGGCGGTCGTCCGGGGAGTCAGAGTCGTTTGTGCCGTCAATGATGACCTCATAGCCTCTCTCACGTGCGGCTTCGGTGACCGCCGAGAACACCATCTTCTTGCAATGGTAGCATCTGTCGGGGTTGTTTGCGACTATGTCTGGGTTGGCGAGGACATCCGCTTCAACGACGACAAGTTCCACCCCTTCGGACTCGCAGAATCTCAATGCGTCGTCCAGTTCCTCGTCGGTGTTGAATGCACTGTGTACGAATATGGGGAGAACGTCCGCTTTGAACGAAAGCGCCTTGTGCAGGAGGAACGTGGAATCCGCCCCTCCCGAGAACGCCAGGGCGACCTTGTTGTTGGCAGCGAAGAACTTGGAAAGCGACTTTAGTTCACCCATTGAACCACCTTTGGTTCGGCTTTGTCGCGGTCCCGTGCGGGCCGTCACTCGAAAATGTGCTTCTGCCTTTCTTTGGAGATGCTGAGTAGGACGACTGCGATCTGCTCGGCCTCGGATTCGGAGAGACTGACCTCTTCGCAGAGCTCATGGTATCTTCTGATGACCTCCCTCTCCTTCTCCTCATCCCAGTATTTCTGCGAGGTCTTTTTCTTTGCCTTGGCCAGTTCGTCCGCAATCTCCATGCGGGTCGCGATAAGGTCGATGATCTCCTCGTCGATAGCTTCTATCTGAGCTCTGAGTTCGTCGGTGTTGGGCATTGAGGCACCTGCAGACGTTCAATCGGGTACTTTATTAAAATAATTACGTCGCGGAGGCAGTCGCAATGCATGTGTTGCGGATGTTCGTTTGAACGCGAAAAGCGTGATATGAATAGATGATTATGCTCAAATTTTGAATATAATTTGTGATATCATTCAGAAATTAATTAATAATATGTTTATTTGTACAGAATTTAGCCATGAAATTGGACAGAAGCAAGACAGTGTACAATAATGTTTATCAATGTCCAGAGAATACTATGATTATGGACATTCTCGAGGGTCACTTCGTGGGTTTCCCGTCTCAGGAGAAGGTAGCAAAGCTCCTTTTGGAACAGGGTATCAGGGTCCACGAAGGCCATGCGTACTGCGGTAACATCGAACAGGGCGACTCCGCCATCGGACGCGCCTGCGGCGTGGACAGGAGGGTGGTCCGCTCCACTTTGGAGAGGATCTCTTCGACCCCGAGTCTGGACTCCCTGTTCTCCAAGCTCAGGTGCACCCTGTCCATGGTAGACATGGCTCCGGAGATCGGGTGCTCGTCCATCGTCATCACTCCTACGGATTCCACAATGCCGGGTATCCTGGCGGACATCACCGAGGTCCTCTACAGGTCCGGAGTCTCCGTGAGGCAGGCGATGGTGGATGACAGCGGTGACAGGCAGAACGCGGTTCTGTTGGTGATCGTCTACGGGAAGATCCCCAACGAGGTCATCCCCGAGCTGAAGGCGTGCAGAGGCGTTGCCAGCATCCTCATAAAGTGATTTATTCAATCCGGTCCGAGGTTTTGTTCGGGCCGGCTATGTTTTTATTATAATCTCGCGGAGTGCCGACTCCTTTTGCGTGATAATCAAGGTGCGAAGGACCATCGAATCAACTTCGCATTCAAACATACATGAAATCCATTGTCCATAGGTTTCCTTGGACAGGGTCTGGGAATTCGAGTTACTCGGACATTTCGCTGGTAAGAGAGTTGCATCTCTTGAATTCAAGGGCCTAATTATTACAACGTAATCGGCATCGCATCAACTTTTACGGTCTAGACGGTAAGGGGCGTCTGGATCCACCGACAGTCTGAGGGAGCATTCCGAACTGGATAATGTCGTCCTCGTAAGGATGAAGGAGCCGAAGGGTGATTGGGACGAGGCCCGGAATCGGAACCGATCCGCGCCCCGCCCATGAGGTGGATCTCAACGGGTCAGCGTCTCCGAGGCCACGGAAATCCCATTCTCGCCTATGGCGATGCCGTAGAGGAAGACCCTGTTGCCTCTGATGCTGTCCACGAAATGCTGGGACTTGAGGGATTCGAGGCACGATCCCGCCGAGGATTCCGCGTCTTCACCGGAGTCCACCATCTGGAGCAGGGCGGAGTCGCCTTCGTCCCTAACGACAAGGTTGATCCCGCAGTGGTCGCCGCCGACGTAGATCTTCGGTATGACGCTGTGGGTCTCCCCGCAGGACCTCAGGTTCTTCCCGAGCGTGCGGCAGGTGTTGAACGCGCTTTTGGGGTCCAGCTGGTCCATGGCGGATTCCAGTCCGGATTTCACGGCTTCGGGGTTACCGGAGACCAGTGCTTCGAAGATATCCGAGAATACGTTCTCACTCATCCTTATCGGCCATGGAACGCTCGGAGTCGTATATACAGTTGTTCCGACAGGAACTGTAGAAGGAGACGGGGCCCTCAGACCCCTGGGTTTCAGTTCTGGATCTTGAGGTCCAGGGTGTGGAGGACGCCCTTGGGGCAGACGTGCTCGCAACGTCTGCATGCGACCCCTGCGCACCTGTCAGACTGGATCACGGCCTTGTAGGAGGACATGCCCTCGGGTTCGATGCCCAGTGCCTTCTCGGGGCATTCCTTGACGCACTTCCTGCATCCGATGCAGCCGTCGACGATTCCGGAGAGTTCGGTGCCGCACTTTATGATCTTCACCTTGCACTTCTCAGTGTCCGGCAGGTCTCTCTTGGCGAGCCTGGTCACCTTTATGGTGTCAGGGTCGGGAAGCGGGGGCAGGGTCTTCAGGCCGTAGATCTCCATCATGGGGTTGTACTGGTCCATGGGCATGCTGCTGCACCAGAGCGAGAACTCCACTGAGTAGACGTTCTTGAAGAACTCCGATGTGGCGAACATGCAGTGGGTGGCCCTGAGCTTCTTGGCGAAGTCCGTCAGCTCGGGCATGCCGATCTCGCCGAGGATGATCTTCCTGGCCATGGCGATTGATGTGTTACCGAACTGGATGATGTCCGTGGCACCTGGGGTGACCATGCCCGCCTCCATCGCCTTCTTGGCGTCGACATAGAGTCCTGACGCACCGGACATGTACGCTTTCCTGACATCCTCAACCCAGAGTCCGGCATTGTCAAGCAGTGTCAAGAACCCTGCGCGGAGGGCTCCGATGGCCTTGCCTGCCTCCTCCACATCTTTCGATGTGATGGTGATCCCGTCCTGCATGTGCAGCAATCCGTCGGAGGTCTGGATGCTCGGCGGGACGATTATCCCCTGCTTCATACCGTTGGCCAGGGCCGCGATGACTCCTGTCCCAGTTATCCCCACGGCCTTGCCGTGCATTGGTCCCTCCTCCACGACGTTCCCGGTCAGAGGGTCGATTATGTCCCCCTCGATCGCGGCCATGGTATCGTCCAGGACGTAGCATCTCCAGCCCTTGTCGGTGATCTCTATCTCAGACAGCGCCCCGGGTGCCGCCAGCATGCCGCGCTCGATCTCCTGGCCCTCCAGGGCGGGACCGGCCGCGGCGGATCCGGTGTAGACCTTCCCGTCCACCACAAGCGCCATCTCGGCGTTGGTCCCGTAATCGACGACGATGCACGGTTCCTTCTCGTTGAGGATGTCGGTCATCATCATCATGGCTATGGCGTCGGCGCCGATCTCGTGGGTGACCGCCGGAGGTATGAACAGCTTGGCCTTCGGCATACCTTTCAGCCCCACGGAGGAGGCGTCGATTATGTCCCCGTCCCTCGGAGGGGATTCGATCCCGAGGGTCTTCAGCATGTTCTTCCCGGCATAGGCCAGGTCCCTGATCTCGATGTTCTGGAACAGGGACATCTGGAACGGGTTCCCGCAGACGGCCACCATCTCCACCATGGACAGGTCGATGTTCAGTTCGGCGAACAGGTTGTTGGCGGCTTCCACCAGGAGGCCGTTGGCCACGTCCTCGCCGGCTTTCATGGCGAAGTTCACATGGTCGATCACGTTCATTCCGGGGATGGGGTGCCTCTCGGTGACCGCCGTCCCGACGGTCTCCCCGGTGTCGATGTCCAGGGCCTGACAGCGCAGTCCGCTGGTACCGATGTCCAATGCTATGCCGTATCTCATTCCGCATCACTCCTTGAGGGAATACCCCGCGCTGTTGACCGCCATGACGGCGGCTCCGATCTCCAGGGGGTCATGGATGATCGCCTTGGCCCTGCTGCGTCCCAGCTGGTCGTAGTAGTGGGGCACTCCGGGGCTTGAAATGATGGATCCCTCGGCGATGATCTCGCCGGGTATGATGAACGGTGCCGCGTTGAGCAGCAGCGTGTGGTCGGAGATGGCCTTGGCGATGTCCGTCAGAGGTCTGGCTCCGATGGAGGAGAGTCTCTCGGCCTTCTCGCGGATGATGTCGGTGACGGATACCTCGGCACCCATCTCCTGGAGGAACTTCACCGCCCATGTCCCGACGTTCCCGGCTCCGATGACCAGGACCTCCTTGCCCTCGAGACCGCCGGCGGCGTTCTTCAGGCAGACGGAGTACCCCATGGCGGTACCCCAGGAGTTGTCGGTGCTACGGCGTTCCCTCGTGTTGTATGCCACGAACTTCCTGTCGTCGGCCATCATGATGATGTCACATCCGTCGTCGACCGCTTGGGAGAATCCCAGTACATCCGTGCCCGGCGTGACGCTGCAGGGCATCCCCAGCCTCTTCACGATGGCGTTCACGGATTCCGAGAACCCCCCTATGATGCCCATCCCGGATGTGATGGGGACCGCCGCGGCCTTGAATGCCGACAGATCGGTGTCATCGGGGAGTCCAGCCGCTTCCAGGGCGATGCCCTTCACGGTCTTCCCGCATGCGTTTATGAGTCTGTGGTCCAGGTCGAGAGTGTCGTCCGGGACGCCTTCTATGAGATCCGGTGTGAGCCTGGTCATCAAATCACCTCCGGGGTGCCGTCTATGTATTCGGTGACGCCGCACTCCCCGGTAATCGCGTCGAGGACCTTGAGCCTCCTGGACTCGGCCTCCTCCGGCGTGGAGCCGGAGACCATGAACGTGCCATGCCATTCGCTGGCACCGGGCATGTAGTCTGAAATGAAACGGTCGGAGCCGAAAAGCCCGGAACCCATCCTGGGTGTGCGGACCTTCCCGAACTCCTTCTCGCCGGTGGTTCTCAGGACGCCGTCCTTGAAATGGAGGTGCCAGTAGATCCCGGAACCTCCTGAACTCATCCTGTCCGTAGGCCTTCCCAGGGCTGTGGTGACCAGTTCCTCTAGGAGGTTGATCCCGGTCGCGATGTATATCGCGGCGGGGGTTTGGCTGGGTATGCGGGCGTCGATCTCCAGAACCCTGAGGCCCTTGGGCGTGAGGATGGCCTCCACGTCCATGAGGGCGGACAGTCCGATGGATTCGGCGGTGTTCCTGCCGATGTCCTCGAACTCCCTCTGCTGTACTTCGTCCAGGATGTCGGGGAAGCAGTTGACCATCTTGCAGTCGTAGTTCGAATCCAGGACGACCTCTGTGGTGACGTACGACCTGGCGGATTCACCGTTCCCGATGACCTCTATCGAGACGCTCTTCCCGTGGACGAATTCTTGGATCACAGGGGTGTCATCCAGGTCCCTGATGAACTCCAGTCCCTTGTCGATGTCTTCCTGGGAGAACGCCACGGAGACCCCTATGCTCCCGCTCTGGGAGGATGGCTTCACTATGACGGGGAATCCGCACTCGGGCCAATGTCCCGGAAGAGGGACGCCCACGGATTCCATCACGTCGTTGGACCTGCTCTTGGAACATGAGATGTCGTATGAGCCGAGGTCGAAGAGGAACGGAATCCCGGAACCTCTCAGCATGTCGTCGAGGGCTTCCAGGAGATCGAGCTCCTCGCATGCCGGGAGCACGGCATCGCAACCGGAGAATATCCCGAGGGCCGTGTCGACGTCATCCAGGGGGTTCAGTACATGCGGCTCGTCGCACAGTGAGAGCGCGGGTGCGTCCGGTCTCTTGTCTATCACTACCGTCTGATAACCTGCCTCATGCGCCAGGAACACAGCTTCCATGCCCTGGAGCGCACCGCCCACAACGCACAGTCTCATCCTATGCGCCTCCGGGTCTGTGGGCGTCCAGGAATGAGACGTACTCCGAGTTCGTGGCGTGTCTGTACCCCATCTCGTCCAGCATCTCGAAGACATGTTCCACGGAACGGTTCCCGTTCTCAATGTCCAGCTCGTGCTGGGCCACTCCCGCGAGGTTGTTGGACGGCGGGATGATCGAGGTGATGACGTTGGCTCCGGCGTTGATCCTGGTCTTGAGTCCGGCGATGCCCTCCACGTCGAGACTGGCGGGTATGAGCCTGTCCGGGAACAGGATCCTCATGACCGCGATGGCCTTCAGTTCGTCATCGCATGCCATGGGTACGGTGTCCTGCATGGGTGTACCCTCCTGGGGCACGAAAGTCATGGCCCTGATCTGGGCCGAGCCCAGCTGGCCCATCCTGAGGATGGTCTCCGCCCTGTCCTTGACAGTCTCTCCGAGCCCGATCATCATGCCGTCCTCAGCCAGCAGTCCCGCCTCCATCGCCCACACCTTCTGGTTCAGGCGGTCGTCGTAGTCCTGCTCGACCCTGAGGTTGTTGAACAGTTCGCGGTTGTATGTCTCCTGATAGCAGGCGTGCCAGTCCGCCCCCGCTTCCCTTATCCTGGGGAAAGCGTCCTTGGGAAGGGCTCCGGGGGACGACATGATACTGATTCCCACGTCATCGTGGACCGCCGATATCATGTCCACCAGGAGCCTGTAGTCGTCCGCGTACATGGCCGGGTCCTCGCCCATGGTCAGGTCCGCCAGGTTGATCCCAGCGTCCTTCAGGCTCCCTGCCAGGCGGACGACCTCGTCAATCGACTTTCTGTACCTGTCTATACCGGTGTTGGACCTGCGGTAGTAGCAGAAGTTGCAGTTGTTCCTGCAGTAGGTGGAGAAGTAGACGAATCCGTAGGTGAAGATCTTCTTCCCGAATACGGCCTCCCTCGATCTGCGGGCGGCCCCGAACAACATCTCCATCTCCGCAGGGTCGGTCACAGACATCAGCCGGGTGACCCCTTCGACGCCGATGTCCTCTCCCCTGAGTGCCTTGTCAATCGTCTCCTCTATCATCATATCATCTTCGGGATCAGTCCAGCTTGAGGCCGTCCTGATAGGTGATGCTCTTTCCGGTCTTCCTGACGCTGCTCTTTCCGTCGCGGAGCATCAGGAGCCTCTCAAGTCCGAATCCGACACCGGCCCAGGGTTCGTGCACGTCATGGGCGGGGTCGAGTATGTGCGGTCCGACAGCTCCGGACGCGACCTCGGTCTCGCCGATGTTTACGTCCAAGGTCTCGACGTAGACGTCGGATTCCTCCCTGGACAGGGTGTACTCCAGGCCCGCGGCGGTCATGACGTCGTCAATGTACAGCTTAAGGCACTCGGTGGGGTCGCCGTCGGGTCCCATGTCGACCAGGTTCAGCATCGTGAACTCCTCCAGATGGCGGCTGCTCTTGGACTCCTTCCTGAAGCAGGAACCCATCTCGAAGATCTTGACGGGGCCGTCGGTGTGGTCCCTGAGCTTCCTCATGACCACGTAGAGGTTGGGTGCCAGCATGGGTCTGAGGCACCTCTTGTCATCAATGAAGAACACCTGCTTGTACAGCGGGTGGTCGGGTGTGATCGTCATCTTCGCCAGTGCGGCGTTGGATATGATTATCGGCGTCCTGACCTCGATGAATCCCCTTGCGCAGAGCTTCTCGGCGATGGCCGTCTCGAGCAACGACAGATCGTGCCTGCGGGGGTTGGCTATAAGGTCCTTTATCCCGAGGTCGTTGGCCGTCTTCGTCTTGGACATGAGTTTGGCGAACTGCCTGTCGCGTTCCGCTGTGTCCTCGAAATCCATGCCGGAGCGGTCCTCGTCGCCGAACTCCATGAGATGCTGTATCTGCGGGTCTGTGAATCCTACCATAGTCTCAACCGAATGATTGGAAGGCGAAAGGCCGGGGTGTCGATCCCCGCTGGCTAGGTTTTAGAGACCCGCTGGTCGCCGGACCGCCCTCCGTGTATGAGAAAGACCCGATTGAAGCGTATATAACCATTTTCCATTTTAATGATTTCAGAGGGCAGGAATCATCGTTTTGGTTTTTGATAAATAGCAAAGTTTAAATATTGTTTTTCAAGAGGTATCCAAATTAAAGAAAGTATTAAATATAAGTCAAGTTGGCTGAATAGAAGTATTTATATTAGCATCAGTAAAAATCCTCAGGAAGTCCGAACAAAGGTCCGTGTCCAACAATGTGCATGGGCTCCGCAGTCGCAGAAAACCGACGGTTCGGGACGGTCAGAGTTCGAGACCGCATTCCAGGAGGGTCTTGATCGTGTCG
>CAZJWD010000004.1:0-76779 GCA_964550065.1 uncultured Methanomassiliicoccales archaeon | reverse complement strand
ATATATCCATTCCCGCATCTATTTTGGATTCGTCGGCGGCATAGGAGAATCTCAGGTTCATCCCCTCCGAAGAGGGCCGCATTGGGGTCGTATTCGTCTGCCATGCTATCAGAGTCCTTCCATAACCTTTTGCAATATATCCATTCCCGCATCTATTTTGGATTCGTCGGCGGCATAGGAGAATCTCAGATGCTTCTCGCCGTACTTTCCGAACGCGAATCCCGGGGTGCAGATTAGTCCTGCCTTGGCAAGCTCGTTGGCAAGGTCGGCGGATCCGATGTCCTTTTCATAGGACGGGAATGCGTAGAACGCGCCTTTCGGAGGCACGATCGACATCCCGGGGATGTCGTTGATCCTGGACACGATGAGGTCCCTCCGTGCCTTGAACGTCTTCCTGGCGTTGTCCAGGTATGGTTCGATTCCCGGGAATGCGTTCAGGACACCATACATGGCGGGCATCCCGGGACTGGCGCACACATGGTACTGCATTTTGATCAGGGTCTCCATCAGTTCATCCTCGGCTACGACGAACCCGAGCCTCCAACCTGTGACAGCCATCATCTTGGAGAATCCGTTGGCGATGACGGCGCAGTCCAGGCTGTCCATGAACGAGACGTGCGCCCCTTCATAGATGAACTCGCAGTAGACCTCGTCGGACAGAATCGTTATGTTCCTGTCCCTGGCGATGTCCAGAAGGGCATTTTTGCTTTCTTTGGTGAGAACCCCTCCGGTGGGGTTGGAGGGGGTGTTGACTACAATCATCACCGTCTTGGGGGTGATTTTAGACATTATGTCTTCCAAGTCGGGCTGGAACAGGCCGTCGTCAGTAAGTCTGTACTCGACCGCTTTCCCTCCCGCGAGTTCCACGTGAGGCCCGTAGATGACGAATCCCGGACTGGGGACGAGTACCTCGTCCCCGAGGTCGATCATGCTCTGGGTGATCTCCAGCAGTGCGGTGGATCCGCTGGGCGTGATCATGACGTTGTTCCCACAGACTTTTCCGAATTTGGAGAAGTAGTCCGCTACGGCATCCCTGAGTTCGGGTATGCCCGCCGTGGGAGCGTATTTGTTCCTTCCGGCAATGGCCGCTTCGTTCATCCCTTTGACGGCATCGGTCGGAGGGGCCAGGTCGGGCTCTCCGAGGCCCAGGTTTATAGAATTCGGTCCTGCCAGATCGAACATCTTCCTGATTCCCGACATGGGGATTCCATCGATCCTGTTGGAAATCTTCATGCTCCCTCCCTAAGGGAGGGAAGTATTAAAAGAGTCATAGGGTCGAGTCAGTCCACCTTTCTTCGAAACCGTAAGACGAGCATCTCTGGAAGATTATAGGCAGATGGGCGTCCAGTATGTAGGGTGCATGGGTGATATTCTGAAACGCATAGTTGTGGTAATCAATATTTGAATACGAATGAAGACGGGGGTCGTTCTGCGCTACATTTAATACGCACAAAACTTAACCGATGTCGGGATGTGCGGATGAAAGGTTTCGTATCTGAAACGTCGGACAAAGACGATGCAGACGTCTTCTCCGAGGGAATACTCGGTGATGAGTACGAGATCGTAGGTGTCGCCAGTGATTTCGAGTCCGATTCTAACCATGATTACGAGATTTTCATAGTGGCGGTCGGATCTCAGTTCTAACAGGTTTCGTATCCACTGCACTATTTGGGCTTCTTCGGAGAGGTCATGATTTTTCCAAACGATGGGTGACATGCCATCATTTCATGCTCTTATGGATGCTATAGCAACCTGTTCACATGAGGTCTATGTCATATTTCGGGCAGTTATGGATATTTGCAGAATAACAGGTAAACACATGGAATCATCGGAAATTATCATCAGGCGAGTTATTCCGAGGTTTATAATCATCCGAGATACGGAAATTTTAACCATAATTAACAAAAAATCATCCAATTTCACTCGTTTTTTCGATAGTTATTTATCCCCCCCCCCCTTGAAGAGTTGGATGCATCATCCAAGTGATAATTTGAACCAGAAACAAATAGTCATTTTGGCTGTTGTTGTCGTTGTGGTGGTTGCCGCCGCTGCAGCGTTTGTTCTTCTGAAAGATGATGAGAACAAGTACAACAACGTAGAACTCGGTCCAATCGGGACCTATGTCCCCATTTACGGAAATGCGACCGGGGACCTTTATGTTAATCAGGACGACCTGGACATGATCCAGAGCATCATCGACGGGGAAATCGAGTGGGACGAGGTCCGTGCTCCCTTCGCCGATGCCAACACCGACGGAGTCATTGACGAGAAGGATATCGAGATCGTTAAGAAGATCATCAACGTCGAGAGCTGCACGGTCAAGTACCTTGACTACTACGGTGACATCACCGAGGTCAGCTTCCCTCTCACCAACAGGAACATCGCAGTGACATACTACCAGCAGGCTGAGGCATGCGCCATCCTCGGGGTTCTCGATGATGTCAACGTTGCCTCGAAGGCCGCAACAGTCTACGGATCCATGTGGCCAACATTGAAGGACGCGGTCGAGTGGGGAACCACCGGCAGCAGCGCCATCACGGACGATGCAGTCGAGAAATTCATCGAGAATGATGTGAACCTCGTGATCTGCACACCCAGGACCGAGAACAGGGAACTCGCCCAGCGTCTCCATAGCGAGCGCGGAATCGACTTCATCCAGCTGTGGTACAACGGAGAGTACTGCATATCGACCATCCAGACCATGGGAATCCTTATGGATCGCCAGGCAGAGGCCCAGGCATACATGGACTATTGCAACGAGGTCTCGGACGAGCTCACCTCCAAGATCACCGACACCAGTTCCAAGAACATCCTGGTCATCAGCGGATACAACGCCCAGAACGACGAGATCTCCATCCTTGGAAACGAGAGACACGGAAGCTACGTTCTCATCAACAAGTACCTTGGAAACTGCTACTATGAGGACGGAACCAACCAGTTCGGATTCGTCTACCATTCCGTGGAGTGGCTTGTCGAGAACAGCAGCAAGTTCGACTATATCGTGTTCTGCATGTCCGGAAACTCGGGATACTCCGATGACCAGAAAACGGGCACATACATCAGTCAGGATGTCTACAACGAGAGTTTCGAGGAGGTCGTAGCCTATTTCGAGAAGACCTCTGCGTATCAGAACGGGAACATCGTCGGCAGTGAGTATCCCAATACTTTCGGATTCTCCGCCTATGCTCTCCTGAAGCTGATCGCCGCCCAGGTCTACACCGACCTCTTCACTCTCGAAGATGCGGTCGACACCCTCCAGGAGTGGTTCGATGACTACAACGTCGTCGACATCGATGTGACGAAGAGCGGTGCCGTGTCCTACACCGGAACCGAGTACGAGACCAGCTACCCCCAGCTCTGACACCGTAAATGAATCTTAAACTGTGGCCGAAAGGCCACAGTCCCTGGAGTTCATCACATGGAAGAATCAAGAAACACCATAATCGAAAGGGCGGTGGATGCCTGGATCGAACCTCTGGTTTCTTGCGAGGAGGAGGCTGTAAACTACCATAAGAACACCGTGAAGAAGCTCACGTTCATTGTTCTCTGCATCCTGCTGGCATTCATCGCCGCGGGACTCGCGATGTCCATAGGGGATTACAGCGTCTCTTTCCTCGACACATACAAGGTCGTATGGGACCATCTGTTCGGGACGGTTCCCGACTACCTGGAGACAGCGGACTACATCATTTGGGATTGGAGGCTTCCGAGGATCTGCACAGGCCTGTTGGCGGGTGCCGGGCTCGGTGCCGCCGGTGCGGTCATGCAGAGCATCCTGCGCAATCCGCTGGCGGACCCTTACACCACCGGAATCTCATCCGGTGCGAGCTTCGGTGCGACACTCGCGATGGGTCTGGGCATCACCATCGTCGGAGGCACCTACGCCATCGTCATCGGTGCGTTCGTCTTCGCTTTGGTGCCCATGCTCGTCATCATCACGGTCTCCAAGATGAAGGGGGCATCCCCCACGACCATGATCATGGCCGGAATCGCGGTCATGTACATAT
Organism: uncultured Methanomassiliicoccales archaeon; assembly: GCA_964550065.1. Taxonomy (GTDB): domain Archaea; phylum Thermoplasmatota; class Thermoplasmata; order Methanomassiliicoccales; family Methanomethylophilaceae; genus Methanoprimaticola. The sequence goes on along the minus strand of CAZJWD010000004.1, from coordinate 72,772 downwards.
TCAACGCTATGACCACGATGATCAAGCTGTGGGTCGATCCGGACAAGCTCTCGGCCATATTCTCATGGTCGGTCGGTTCAATCGACGGTGCCACATGGCTGCAGGTGTACACGATGTTCGTCATCGTCGTGCTGGGATACTTCATTTTGCAGATCCTATCCCGCAGACTGAACGTGCTGTCCACCGGTGACGAGAGCTCGCGCTCGATCGGGGTAAACGCCGACCAGCTCAGGCTCATCTGCATGCTGGTGGTCTCTCTGCTGGCGGCGGGAGTCGTCAGTTTCACAGGTCTGATAGGGTTCGTCGGATTGGTCAGCCCTCATATCGTCCGTCTGGTGATCGGTTCGGACAACAGATACCTCATACCTGCATCGGCAGCGTTCGGAGCCGCGCTCCTTACGGTGGCAGACATCGTCGGAAGGACGATAATCGCGCCTGATGTCATCCAGGTCGGAGTGGTGACTGCGTTCATCGGCGGGCCTCTGTTCCTGTACCTAATCATCAAGCAGAAGAAGGCGGTGGTCTGATGTCGATCATATCGGTGAAGGATGTGCATTGCGGGTACGGCGACAAGGAGATCCTGAGTGGGGTGTCCTTTGACATCGACGAGCCTGGATTCATATGCATAGTCGGTCCGAACGGCGTGGGTAAGTCCACTCTGATCAAGGTGGTCGACGGAATCATCAAACCGACGTCCGGATCCGTGTCCATCATGGACAAGGATGTGTCCGAGTACAAGCTCAGGGATCTGTCCAAGATCGTAGGGTACGTTCCTGTGATTGCCAACGATTTCAACGTGCTGTCAGTCCTGGACACGGTGCTCATAGGCAGATACTCCCGTCAGAAGATCCGTACCACAAAGGAGGACATCGCCGTCGCGGTCAAGGCGTTGAACGCCATGGAGATCGCCGACCTGGCATCCAGGAACTTCAACGAGCTGTCCGCGGGTCAGCGTCAGAAGGTCTCTATTTCCAGAGGCCTGGTCCAGGAACCGAAGATTCTGATGCTGGACGAGCCCACGGCCAACCTCGATATCAGGCACCAGATATATGTCTCGGCGTTCCTTCGTAGGTTGACCGAGAAGACAGGCATTACCTCGTTCACGGTCAGTCACGATCTTAACCTGGCGGCGAAGTACGCCACCAAGGTCATCGTTCTGAAGCGGCCTGGCGAGATCTATGCCATCGGCGACCCCAAGGATGTGATCACCAAGCGCATGATTCACGATGTGTACAACGTGGATTGCGAGGTCATAGACGATCACGGGGTGCCGCATGTTCTCCTTCAGGGTGTTCTCGAAGAGACACTCTGAATGGGAGCTGGCATCATACGACAACCCATAAACAGGGCTTCGGCCCAACTTTCCTTTTTCATTAATCAACGGACTGGGCGGGCAACCGACACATTATTTGAGTTTAGGGAACGAGCAGAAATGGTTTAGGCCCCCCCATGTTCTATGATTCCTAGATTAGACGGAGATATTGCGTTGGAAATATCCAATATTGGAGATAACAAGTATTGTAATAATAACCACTATTACAATAATAACATCCAGCAGTAATTATACTTCTTCAAAACATAGCCATACGCACAAATCGGATGGATTGAACGAATCTGGATTACTGTGCTATGTTCATTGAACGGAGGTATTGATCTGGAAAAGAGGATAGGTAAGATCTCAAGATAGGTGACTGTGTATGATATGTCGACGGAGATCCTGCACAGATGCTGTTTCGATGGTTGCGTCGATTGTGGTACAGGTGTGGGAGAATCTGTGTTCGACCGGGTTCAAACCGGACATGGGTCAATTCTGTTCAGCAATAACGGATGCAGTTCCAATACCGGTCTGCCGGTGGGATGATGACTCCGGAGGAGCAGTACCGGTTCATAGACGAGGAAGAGGAATCCGAGGATGATGAGGATTGTCTGGGTTCCAGACTCACGATCCTCAGGGATATCATGAACAGCTATGATACGTCGTTCATATGGGATGTCAGAGATGACATGTACCGTTCCAAGTTGAACGAGGCTCTGGTGTTCACAGGAATCTCCCTGAGGTCCAGGACAAGAGTCATGGATGAAGATGCAGGTATGTTCGGATGCAGGTCGGAGCTGAAGCTCTCGTATGGGGGCGAATCCTTAGGATATGTCGGGGAGTTCAGGTCGTCCGATCGGAATGTATCCGCCGTAGTGTCTCTGAGAGTCGCGTTCCATGAAGCGGGTCTGATCGTTCCTATGAACGACGTTTCCGGAATGGGTGGATTCACCTTCTTCCCCGAAAACTAAACCTTGAGCGGTCGGCCGTGCGGAGGTCTGACCGCCATTTCTTTCTAATATACCAGCGATTGCGGTACTCATGGCGGGATTTGACAACGACCTTTACCTGCGCTCTCAGTCCGAGCACATACGTGAACGCATCCGGAGCTCCGGAGGAAAACTGTATCTGGAGTTCGGAGGCAAGTTATTCGACGATTATCATGCGTCGAGGGTGCTCCCGGGATTCATGCCCGACAGCAAGATCAGGATGCTGGAGGAGTTCGGGGATCAGGCAGAGGCCATCGTCGTCATAAACGCAGAGGACATCGTCCGCAACAAGGTCAGGAAGGACATCGGAGTCGGTTACGATATGGAGGTCCTCAGGTTGGTGGATTCATTCCATGCCAGGGGGATCCCCGTATGCGGTCTCGTCATCACCCATTATAACGGGCAGTCCGCCGCCGACGCATTCCAGAGGAAAGCCGAGACGTTGGGGTTGAAGGTCTACCGTCATTATCCGATCGAGGGTTACCCGTCAAACATCCCGTTGATCGCATCGGACGAGGGTTACGGTAAGAACGACTTCGTGAAGACCACCAGACCTCTTGTGGTCGTCACCGCTCCCGGACCCGGAAGCGGGAAGATGGCGGTCTGTCTGTCCCAGCTGTATCACGAGAACAAGCGCGGCGTCCCGGCAGGATATGCAAAGTTCGAGACGTTCCCCATCTGGAACCTGCCTCTGAACCATCCTGTGAACATCGCATATGAGGCCGCTACGGCTGACCTCAGCGACAGCAACATGATCGACCCGTTTCATCTGGAGGCGTACGGCAAGACCACCGTGAACTACAACAGGGACATCGAGATCTTCCCGGTCCTCAACTCCATTCTGGAAGGGATATTCGGGCAGTCTCCGTACCGTTCGCCCACCGACATGGGCGTCAACATGGCAGGGAATTGCATCGTTGACGATGCCAAGGTTCGCAAGGCTGCCGAGAATGAGATCGTCAGGAGGTACTTCTCTGCTCTCAGGGACCGCAGAGAGGGCAAGGCGGACCAGGAGATGGTCTTCCGTATGGAGGTCATCATGAAGCGTGCAGGGATCTCCATCGACAGCAGGAAGGCGGTCGTCGGCGTAAGGGAGAAGCTGGCGGAGTCCGAGAGGCCTGTCGCCTGTGCCGAGCTCCCCGATGGGAGGATCGTCACCGGAAGGGCATCACCCCTGCTGACCGCGTCTTCCGCACTCATACTCAATTCATTGAAGGTCCTGGCAGGCATCGACGATTCCGTCCTGCTGATCTCTCCGGACGTCATCAAGTCCATGCAGAGGTTGAAGGTGGACTACCTGGGCAACAGGAACCCCCGTCTGCATATCGATGAGATGCTGGTGGCCCTGTCGATAGCCGCGAACACCGATGAGACAGTGGAGAAGGCCTTCTCGATGCTTCCGAGTCTCAGGGGCAGCGACGTCCACTCGTCCGTCATAGTGTCCCAGGTGGACGAGGGCCTGTACAAGAAGCTGGGGATGTATGTGTCCAGCGAGCCAGAGTATCAGACCAAGTGCTTCTTTCATGAGGGATGATTCGCATTCAGACCGACGTTATGCAGGTGCCTGGAACATATGGAACTCATCGCCGCCGACTACGACATCAATTCATCAGAGCCGACGATCCTCCTCCACGAGGACGACTGCGCTTTGCTGGGGGCCAAAGAAGGGGCCCGTGTGAGGATCTCCGGGAACGGATACGCGGTTGCCATAGCCACGGTGTCCGACACCCTCCTTCCGAAAGGGACAGTCAGGGTGCCGGCCAGGGTCATGGCTTGCTGCGGAATATCATGCGGGGATCCCGTGAACGTCGACCTCTCCCACACCCCGGATTCCGTCAGGTCCATCCGGAACAAGATGGATGGGATGGAGCTGGATTTCCAGGAGATCGCAGGGATCATCGACGATGTGGTCGCCGGAAAGCTCTCCAGGATTGAGATATCCGCCTGGCTGACGGCATTGTACATCAAAGGGATGACCGTGGACGAGATAGTGTCCTATGCAGAGGTGATGGCCGAATCCGGAGGGAGGTTGGAGCTAAGCGAGTCCAAGGTGTATGATTTCCATAGTTTCGGAGGTCTTCCCGGGAACAAGATCACGCCCATCGTCATATCCATATGCGCATCTGCAGGGTTGGCGATCCCCAAACTGTCCTCCCGCGCCATAAGCAGTGCCTGTGGGACTGCGGATTTCGTGGAGACCTTCTGCAGGGTGGATCTGGACACAGCCGAGGTCAGGAGGGTGACCGAGGAGGTCGGAGGGGTCTTCTCCTGGACAGGCTCCACGGATCTCGGTCCCGCAGGGGATATGTTCATCACCATACAGCGTCCGCTGGGGATCGACCCCCGGCCTCAGATGCTGGCTTCGATCCTGAGCAAGAAGGTCGCTGCAGGGGCGACCCATCTGGTCATAGACATACCGACCGGCCCCGGAACAAAGGTGACTTCTGTGGAGGAGGCCCGTGAGTACGCCAGGGACCTTGAGGAGATCGGTAACAGGCTTGGAATCCAGGTGGAGTGCGCCGTAAACTACTCGGACCAACCTTTGGGCGAGGCCGTGGGGCCGATACTGGAGGCGAGGGAGTGCATGCAGGTCCTCGAGAATGTTCCAGGCCACGAGGACGTGGCCGCCAAGGCGGTGTCCGTTGCGGCGATAATCCTGGAGATGGCGGGTTTTGGTAACGGCAGGACCGAAGCCGAGCGTATCCTGAGGTCAGGGGAGGCCAGGAGGAAATTCGTAGAGATCGTGGCAGCTCAGAGGGGGAATCCGGACGTCCGTTCGGAAGACATGATCCCCGGAAAGTACTCATCGGACATCATCGCCGGAAGGGATGGTTTCGTGTCCATGATCCACAACAAGAAGATTGTCAAGGTGGCCAAATCCGCCGGTGCCCCATCGGACAAAGGGGCAGGGCTCCTTATCCACAGGAAGAGAGGAGCCAGAGTGTCCAAGGGTGACATCCTTTTCACGATATACGCTGACAACGAGGACAAGCTCCGTCACGCCGTAGCGGATGCTGAGAAACTGATTCCCGTGGAGGTTGGCGGATTGCACATCGTGAGCTGAACATTCATCCGCGATGGTGCTGAGTCAGATCTCGAAGTCCCAATCCAGTCTGTTGGCGCAGAACGCGTCGGCCAGGAGGGAATCGGGTACGAACCTGTCGTATTTCCTGCGTCTGAGTCTGTCGTTACCCTCCATCAGGCCGTCTATCACTTTGGTTTCGCGTATGTCCTTCAGTTCGGACCTGATCTCGTCCGGGTTCCAATCGGATTCCACGGCGATGACCAGGGGGTCGTATGCATAGACTATGTCGCAGAACTCTGCCAGCATCCTCCTGAGCGTGTCGAACTGCACCGACCCGAGCCATGGGTAGATGAGGTAGCCGTAATCCGTGGGGACGAACACGTCACCCGCGCCCGACTCCCTGAACGCATTACGGGACGACTCCAGGACCTCCCTAGCTTTGCTGTCCAGGTAGGGGTACTCCTCGTCTGAGAGCAGCACGTCCCGGATCTTCCTCATGATCGTGGTGTCTATGTCCGGAGGGTCGGATTTCCAGACGTTGTCCGAATCCGCGTCCGATTCAATCGCCTCCGCCCATCCGTCCCCACGGGCTGTGATGAGCCAGGTCCTCCCGGCGAGGGATATTGCTGATCCGATCTCCGGTTCTCCCTGAACCGTTCCGACGGAGGCCCCGTTTGCACGTATCTCGGTCTCCTTCCGGGCCGCGAACACCGTGGCGAAGTCCTTTCCGAACGCTACCGGCTCTCCCTTGGAGCCTATCAGGAGCGTGTAGTCCTCGGTCTGCATCAGGGTACGCTGGTTTATCATGTGCTTCAGCAGGAGCCTGTAGTCATCCTCGGGGATCCCTGCGAACGGGTGCAGCGACAGGACCTCGTTCCTCAGGTCGGTGAACCTCATCTCCTTCTGTGCCCCTTTGAGGGCCGCCAGGGTCTGGTGGAACAGGAGTCCGAAGGGCTTGGCATCGGGCCGTATGGGTTCCGTCCAACCCTCCTTCAGGTAGAGCTCGGTCTCGGCGATGCCTCTGGCGAGCTCCATCGAGACGCCATCGATCCCGGGCCTCCATTCGGCCTCGTCGTCGGTGCAGAACATCACCAGTTCCTGTCTCCCTCCCCTGCGTCCCGACCTGCCCATCCTCTGGACAAGGCTGGACACGGAGTAAGGGGCATCTATCTGGACCACTCTGTCCAGGTCGCCTATGTCGACCCCCAGCTCAAGGGTGACCGTGGCCACGACCGTGGCGTTGTCCCCGGACCTCAGCGCGTTCTCCGCATCCTTCCTGACGGAGCCAGAGAGGCTTCCGTGATGGACCCTCACGGGGTTCCTGGACCTTTTGGCGTCGGAGACCTTCTTCAGAGACTTCCCTATGCGTTCGGCCCCGACCCTTGTGTTTGAGAACACTATGCAGGCATAGGGGTCGGTGAGCCTGAAGAGTTCGGAGTAGTACGCCGAGACAGCCTTCTCGCGGGTCTTCTTCAGGTCCTTCGGCGGGAAAAGCCAGTATTTTATCCCAATCCTGGACGATCTGCGGTCGTCCGTCGTGACGATGCCCACATCCCTCTCCGTCGAACCCTTCATCCATTCCGCGGTTCCGGAGGGGTCGGACACCGTGGCCGAGAGGCCTATCCTTCTGGGGGAGCAGCCGGCGATCCTCTCGATGCGGTCGAGTTCGCACATCAGCTGGAGTCCTCTGTCGGAGGCCATGAAGGAGTGTATCTCGTCGATTATCACGAACCTGAGCGACCCGAACATGGGGGCGATCCTTTCAGGATAGTTGTCCAGTATGCCCTCCAGGGACTCGGGTGTGATCTGCACAATCCCCCTGGGATCCTCGGACAGCCTCATCTTGGCGTTCCTGCCCACGTCCCCGTGCCATCCGGTCACCTGGATGCCGGAATTCCTCAGCATCCGGTCGACGCGGGAGAACTGATCGTCGATGAGGGCCTTGGTCGGTCCGACGTACATGGCCCCTATGCCTTCGGGAGGGTCGGAGTGAAGGGACGATATCACAGGTATGAACGCCGCCTCGGTCTTCCCCGAGGACGTTCCGGATGATATCAGGATGTGGTCGTCCGTGTCGAACAGGATGTCGAACGCTTTCAATTGGACCTCTCTGAACGACGTCCATCCGTTGTTGTGGATGTGCTCCAGGACGAACCTGGGGATCCGGTCGGTGTGGTCGGTCATACCTCCAGATCCTCGATAAGGTCGTCGTCGGGGTTGCGGTCGGGAGTGACAGTTCTGCCTTCCACCAGGTCGTTGAAGCATATCTCCGGATTCTGATGGAGGGTGTCGAGGAGGCTGATGAAGTCCCTGGTTATCTCCCTGGGGGTCACCAGCCCCTCGCCGACAGCGCATGTCACGGTTTTCAGGTAGAATTCCAGCATGTCATCGTCCAGTTCGGATGAGTATCCGTAGCGTTGTTCGTGCATGCCTCTGAGGGTCCTGAGCAGGACGAAGATCTCCTCGTCGGTCAGAGGCCTCAGGTTGATCACCGGTCCGAGGTAGTTGTCATAGCCGTTCTCGAACTTGCCGGAGACAAGCCTGGATCTGAGTGCCCCGTAGCTGTAAAGTCCCCTGTCCTGATCCTCTATGAACTCCGGGGTCCCGCAGACGTACATCGAAAGATGGGACGATTTGCCCTGCATGATGTCATTGAACATCGTGAGCAGTCTCTCGTAGTTGTTGCTGCGGGAGACCTTGCTCTGGATCTTGTAGAGGATCACGCCCTCGTCTATGAACACGACCAGTCCTTTGTATCCGATCCTGTTGGAGAATTCCGCCCAGATCTTGATGAAGTCGTACCAGTTGGCATCGGTGACCATGTTGCCGATCCCGAGGCTCTTCCTGACCTCGGATTTGAGTTCATACTCCCCTTTGAGCCAGCGGAGGGAGGCCATGTCGTCGGCTCCGGCATTGAGCTCCTCCCAGTAAGCGGTCACAGCCACGGCGAAGTCCTGGTAGTAGACCATGCCGCTCATGGATGACGTCTCCTTCCTCAGACGTTCCGTGACGTCGGAGGGCGGAAGGTCCCTGGCCGGGATCCCTGATTCCTTCGACATTCTGTCCCTTACGTCGTCGATCCATGTCTGCAGGAGGGATTCCATCGCACCTCCGTCAGGACGCGCCTTCACGGCCATGTTCCTGATGAGCTCCCTGTATGTGTTGAGTCCCTCCTTCTTGCTCCCGGTGAGTCTTCTGTTGATGGCGAGATCGGCATCCATGACGACGAATCCCTTGTCCATCGCATAGTTGCGGATCATCTGGATCATGAAGCTCTTCCCGTTCCCGAACTTCCCGGATATGAATCTGAATGCTCCTCCGCCTTCGGCCGTGTCTTCGAGGTCGCTGACGAATGTCTCCGTCTCCTTCCTGCGACCGACCGCGATGTACTCCAGGCCCCTGCGGGGCACGACCCCTGATGACAGGGCGTTCATCATGGTGGTAAGCGTTCTTTTGGGGATCTCGGTCATTGGAATCATTCCACGTTATGGGTGGATGATATATAATTTCAAAGAACGGAGGAGAGCTCGTCGAGATATTCGTCGAACACGGTGCCTGATTCCACGATCTGGTCTCCGACGGCGTCCATGGAAATGGTGTTGATGGAATCCTCCATGGACACCTCAGAGGCTCCAACCTCTCTCAGGTATCTGCTTCCCTTTCCCTTGATACAGGCTTCCAGATAACCTCTCTGGGTGTCGGAGAGGGCCTTGGCGAAACTTGTCCATCCCGAAGGGGTCTCTTCCTCCTCGGGTACGGGTTCTGGTATGGATTCGACAGTATCCTCCATCGAGATGAGGTTCTTGACGACTTCAAGGTCCCTCTCGGCATCCATGACGGCATCTCTGTCGATTCTTTTGGACATGATGCTGTCGCGGGCCCTCTCCTGCTCCTTCCTGTGCTCCTCCTCGCTGAACCACTTTTCCATCTCGTCGGCGACGCGCATCAGGGATCTGCCCCTCAGCGTCTTGTTGTACCTGGCACCCGACGGTTTGTTGACGGCTCTGATGGCGATCTTGGCGGCGTCCCTCAGTCCGTGATGGTACACGGACTCGGGCCCCACGTATGGGAATATCAGGTCCTGGTACTCCTGCCAGTTGTGGATCAGGTCGGGGAACAGCCTGCGGTGCACGCATCTCGTGACATCCCTGCCGGATACCCTGTATTCAGCCTCCATGTCGTCCATATGGTCCCTTCTCAGGACCTGCACGGTCCTGTTCAGGACCGTATCGTAGTCGACCTCTTCGACGAGGTACTTCCCGAAGTCCGAGCTCCCGTATCCGTTCAGGAGGTCGACGGTGAACCATCCATTCTCCTCCAGCGCGATCTTATGGCCGATTATCAGCTCCCTGTCGGATTCGTTGCCGTACCACACGCAGTCCTGGCCGGTCATGAACCCGAAGTCCGCCATGGTGCGTCCTATGAGCGACCTCACATAACCCGATGAGTTCCCGACGTATGCGTCGTAAAGGCCCCTCAGGACACCCATGACGGCGTCCGATTCCATGTCGCCGTTCACCAGGTCGCAGAGGAGTAGCCATAGGTAACCGCGGTCCGTGTCCCGGTAGTACCCGTTCAGGACCTCGGCCTTCCAGGAGAAGTAGAACTCCATCTGCTCGGATGTCATCCTGTCGAAGGACGCGTAGTACATCCCGGACGGGACATACGTCTCCCCCGGGGTACCGGAGGCCCCGGCCATGGATTCCATGTCCTCCAGGAACTTGTCCCTGTGGGGATACCTCTTGTTGGCCGTCGGGTCATCCAAAACCGTCGGATCGGTCGGGAAATCATCACCGAACCCTTCGGGCAGGACAACCTCCTCGATGCATTCCTCCAGTATGTCCGGGAGGACCTCGTCCTCCGGGTCGGCGTCCCCGTTGCCGGATAGGACGCCGTCCACCACGTCCGCCAGGTTCTCGGGAAGAAGCACGGCTTTTTGCCAGGGGACGTCCTTCCAGTCCCAGAAGAGCTTCCCGCAGATGTATCCGGCAAGGCCCTGGAGCAGTTCGCACCAGAGGCCTCCTCCGCGGAGGTCCAATCCGGCGATCACATATGTCTGCCTGACGCCTTCGGGATACTCTGAGAACAGCTCCGTGTTTTTCGAGATGTAGTGCCTTTCCGAGAAGTATCTGGATTTGACTCCTTTCCTCCGTTCGTGTCTCGAGATCGCCGACAGGCAGTCGTTGAAGAGGGCGGTGAACGTGTCTGCGTCCGGGACCCTGTTCAGCTCCGGCATGCCTGCGAGTTCCGATATCGCGCCAAGCGGGATGTCAGTAGGGGAGTCGGACGAGACGACTGTACTGAAAACGATGTCCATCAGATGCCTGCCTGTCCATCTGTATCCGCCGTCCATCGGCCGACCAGTGGCGATGCTGAGGTCTTTGAGGACGTTGGAGAGGACTATGCGGGCCTCGTAGTCGTCCCCGAACGTGTCGAACATCCATTCCAACTCCTCCATCAGGGCTGCGTCCGGATCCTCCCCGGCGGTTCTGAACGCGAGTTTGGACCACATGGACAGGTGCAGTCCCTCACAGATCCTCAGGCCTATGAGGCCGATCCTCGCCGGGACTGTCGGGTCATGGTTCCTGACCCTCTGCCTCCATCCGAGGTAGTATTGGACCTGGTCATCGGTCATGTCCGCGTACGTCATCCCGAAGCGGTCCCTGCCGAACTCCTCGACCTGTCTCGTCGGTTCGGCATCTTTGTTCTGGATGAAGTCCAGGAGCAGTTCCGATGTGTTTGGGAATGGACATGAACGGTATTCTCCTGTTCTGGACATCTGTCAACACCTCCTGATTCGTGGAATCACATACCGGAGACCACGTTCAGATAGCACATCGTGGTTTTAGTCGGCAAGTTATATAAAAAGGTCGTAGGATTCGGACAGGCATGAAAGCTGGGGATTTGGTCAAGAGTACAGCGTTCATGATGTCGCTGGCTCTGATCGTGGCTCTGCTGACGAACCTTTCCGGTTCGTTCCCTGTCGAAACGTTGAGTTCGGACGTCAGGTCCAATCTGACTATCCTCATCCTGGCGGTGATGCTGACTCTGTCCTTATCGAGGTACACGTTCAGCAACCTCAGTCCTGTCGCTCATTGGAAGTCCGTGCTCAGGGCCCTGTTCATGGGATTGGTGCTTTCCTCGGTCATACCTCTGTTGGGATACTTCCTGTTGAGGAACACCGGCTATGCGGACGAGGCGGCGGGACTGGTGTTCATAGCCGCTACTCCGTTCGCCGCATCCGTCGCACCGCTCTCATACATCCTCAGGGGCGACATGGAGCATGCCGCCCGCGGCACGATATACGTCTATGTGGCTGCACTGGTCTGGATCCCCTTCATCATCTGGCTCGCACTCGGAAAGACCGTGGACATAGTCAGTGTCATAATAACCGTGATCGAGATCATCGGGGTTCCGTTGGTGGTCTCCAGATTGCTGACCAGGTTGAACCTCAGCAGGGATTTCATGTCCGTGTTCCTGAACTGCTGTGTTTTCGTGTTGGTGTGGATGTCCGTCGGTTCCACGAACTTCTCGACCTCCACCGTCGCGGTGTTGGTGGCTTTCGGCGTCATTGCCGCTCTCAGATCCTTCGGTCTGGGGTCTGCCATCGAGGTGTCCGAAAGGCGTGCCGGGCTTCCGTGGGGTCAGAGGGTGGCCGACATCCTGATGGCGTCGTACAAGAACAAAGGCATCGCCATAGCGATGTGCGTCGCCACCCTGGGTCCGATGGCTTCATTCGCGATGGTCGCGATCGCCACATCCATCGTTGTCGAGATCTGTTGGGTCATCTTCATGGATTCCGTGCTGTTCAGCAGGAAGCGGATGGAACGGGAGCTGGCAAGGGATGCGGAGCGTTCCTCCGGGGCCGACGCCTGAGGCTTCGTCCGCAGACCTTAAAACCGACGCCCCGTATGCTTATGCATGGATGTTTCGGTAAGAGGTTACAACGAGGCCGACATCCCCGCCATGACTGCGATTTGGAACGCCGTCGTGGAGGACGGGATGGCCTTCCCTCAGGAGGAGAATCTCACGTTGGACGGGGCTAGGGAGTTCTTCGGATTCCAGTCCCATTGCGGGGTCGCGGAGTACGACGGCAAGGTCGTCGGGCTCTACATTCTGCACCCGAACAACGTCGGCAGATGCGCCCATATCAGCAACGCGTCCTATGCGGTCGAGAGGAGCATGTCCAACAAGGGCATAGGGTCCGCGTTGGTGAAGGATTCACTGGAGGTCGCCGCGAAGCTGGGTTTCAAAGTCATGCAGTTCAACGCCGTTGTCCGGGAGAACGCCTCCGCCATCCGTCTGTACGAGAAGCACGGGTTCCAGAGGTTGGGAATGATCCCGGGCGGGTTCCGTGCGAAGGATGGAGAATACAAAACAATCATCCTGTTCTACCATGAGCTGTGATAACATGCCGGGACATTTCATGAGAGTGTTTATCAGGGCCATCCTGGCAGGGATGTCCATAGCCATCGGGTGCTGCGTGTACCTGGGATGCGATGTCAAATGGGTCGGGGCAGTGCTATTCTCAGTTGGATTATTAACGGTCGTAGCTTTCAAGCTGGACCTTTACACAGGCAAGGTCGGATATGTAGTGGACAATCCCCCGTCATATCTGTGGGACATACTGGTGATCATAGCAGGTAACTTCGTCGGCAGTCTGATCGTCGGTGTCATGATGCCTATCGATTCCGCAGTGACCGTGGTGGGCAACAAGCTGAACCTGGAGTTCTACGAGGTGTTCTTCCGCGGAATCCTGTGCGGAATCCTGATGTTCATAGCTGTGGACTTCTACAAGCAGAGGGGCAGCTTCCTTGCGATCTTCTTCTGCGTCCCCGTGTTCATATTGGCCGGGTTCGAGCACAGCATCGCGGATATGTTCTACTTCTGTTCGGCAGGAGAGTACACCTTGGATGCACTGACCTTCGAGGTATTTGCCATCCTGGGCAACGCGGTCGGCTGCATGTTGATCCCGTTCTGCAGGAAGTACATGTACGAACCAGAGGTCGCTCAGGGTTCCTGAGCGATTCAGAAAACAACAGACAGTGGCTGAGCCGTCAGGTCGTGGGTTCAGTCATTGTCCTTTAACAGAAAACGGGAGGGTGGCGGTCTTTCCGACCGCCATCCAACATTTACCTGGGCCTGTTCCCGCAGGCACAGGCAGGCATTATATCATTGCCCATGGAGGGTGGTCCCTGCTTGTTCACGCTGAGGGTCCCGTCAGGTGCATCTAGGAAATCTGCCAGGTCCTGGTCGGAAGGATATTCTCCTGAGCCCAAGGATACGCCTTGGAAGACCGTTATGGGCAGGGCGGACATTCCTTGTTCATCAATGATTTCCCGGGCTTCCTTCTCCTTGATGTCGTCAGGGGATGTACACATGATCCTTCCGATGCCGATACCTGCAGATGCGAGCGCAGCATAGGACTTCTCGAATCTTTCGGTGTCTGAGGTATTCCTCTCGATGGATTCCTTTGACTCGAAGATTATCATGTCGTATTCCATAAACGGCGTTAATACATGCGTATATTTAGCGTAATCTCTGGAAAGATTGTGATTTTCAGGGTTGTTTAGACGTTCTGTTCAGTGAAAAACGATTCTTGATTTACGTAACTATACAATTTTTCTGACTCATTATTGTTTTTCCGATACATTACGGAAAAAACATAACGATATGGAAATTTAGATTCGATACAGAAAAGTTGCACCGAGTTAAATTAGTAATATTGCTAAGTAACAATTGAATTATGATGCAGGATACTAAGATCAGAATCGGGATGTCGGTGAAACAACGTCAAGGAAGATGCAAAATCCATTTCTTGAATGCGTGACCGTTTCAGATCGAACGGCACCGTTCGTAGAATCGAAACAGTATTCAAGTACGGTTCCTCAACACGCAGAATCCATGACAGGACTTGCAGTTGATATTTGAAGAGAAAAGTGGTGGATGAGTGGTCCCCTTGAGATTCGAACTCAAGACCTCCCGGTTATCAGCCGGGCGCTCCAACCAGGCTAAGCTAGGGGACCGCGCAATCCTCAGGATAGACAGGTATCATATAAACTTTTTGAGAGCCTAGTTCCTGAGCTGGCTAATCCGATATAAATGGGGAAGTGCATGGCCTGACATGGATTCCCTGTACAGCGAGAGCCGCCCCATCCTACCGAAGAATCTGACGTACATAACGGCGGCGGTACTGGTCGCAACATTGGTGTTCATGGTCTTCTCGGAGTTCGTATTGGGTACGACTATGCCATCATGGTCGATTCCTGTTACCGCTGTGATTTTCGTGGTCATAATCGTCTTGCTTCTGATTCTGAAAATGGATCTGAAGGTTTACGATGACCGTGTGGAGATATCATACGCCTTCAGGAAGGTTACCGTCGACAGGGATGAGATCATAGACACTCGTGTCGGGGATCTGACAGACATCAGGAATTACGCCAATTGGAATCTCAAGGGTGTCAAGCACCGTGCCTATTCCCGCATAGGGGATGATGAGGGCATCGCAATGAAGCTTGTCGGCAAGAGGGTCATAGTGGTCTCCGCATCCGAGCCTGAGGCAGTCTATGGACTGCTGCCTAAAGAGGAGAAGGGGGAGTGAACCATGCCAGCAACGACGTTCCATTGGATGAGGGTTCAGACATTCTGCTATGCAACCGAGAGGAAGGAGCTTCTGGAAGAGGTCATGGAGACGCTCCTCGGAGAGGCCGAGTATTCGGAGGAACTCACCGAGAGCGAGCATGGCAACACAATGACCATCCTTGAGGCCAGGCTTACAAAGCAGAGGCAGTTCAGGAGCCTTTTCGAGACTCTGGGGTCTGACATAAGGGCCTGGATCGCCGAGGACATCGAGAACCGTATCGACGATGATTGTGTGTTCTACATCCGTCTGGACAAGCAGAAGGCCGTCGGAGGGGAGTACGCAGTGGCGCATCACGGGGATGTAATCGCGATAACGGGCAAGGTCCAATCACATCCCGCCAGGAAGGAGGTCGCGGTCAGAGTGATGACCGAGTTCCTCGGAACTATAGGCCCCTCCGATGGGGATTCCGAGTGATTCCACGGCGGACGTCGGGATCCGATGTTAGCTCATTAATTAAAAATAAAGCTTTAAAAGCGGAACCTGCCATTAACCGATCAGTGTTAGCATGGTAGAAATCAAATACGAAGTGATCGAGCAGATTGCCGTGTTGTCCGAGTCCTCCAAAGGGTGGACCAAGGAACTCAACCTCATCAGTTGGAATGACAGGGATCCCAAGTACGACATCAGGGAGTGGTCCCCCGACCACGCCAAGATGGGTAAAGGTATCACCCTCTCCGATGAAGAGGTCGCCGTTCTGAAGAAGGCCCTCGACACAAGGGAACTCTGAATCTACATTTTCAAACGGGTGTTCGCCATGGCCGTATCCAAGATACAGTATCTCGAGCGTTTCCTCGAGGATGTGGACAGGGTCATGGCGGGCCGTCCCGGATCCATCTGTGAGGACAGATGGCTGATAAACAACTATACTTTTGAGATGCTCTCCATCATCCGTGGATATCTGACGTGCGAGGATGAGAGGGTGAGGGCTGAAACCGTTATGCTTCTCGCCGGCGCTCACGAGAGGGCCGTCCGCGACCAGGTATCCCAGATGGGCAGGGAGGATTGCGAAAGGGTGCGTCAGGCCTGTCTGGGTTACATGTCGGTCATAAAGGATGAGGACGAGTTGGCGGAGCGTCTGTTCGAGATACTCGACCACTCCTCAGGCACGGAATTTGTCAAGGCTGCCATGAGGATCGGGTATGTTGCTACGGATAAGGACATCCCGCATATGAGGAAGATATACGGACAGGTCGGAGGGGAGATGAGGTCAGGCATGAGGTCCGCTTTGGAGAGGGTCATCTCAAGGTATCCTGACCTACAGCCGAAGAGGGATCTCATTCTCTCCGTTCCAGTATACCCTGATGAGGCATCATTCGAAAGGTTCCTTGACACCAGTATCGAGTATCTGGATGTCAGGTACAGGAAGAACGTGTTGCCTTCGGACAAGGTGTCTCTGGGAACATACAACAACGTCGCCCGTGCGATTTCCAAGATGCGCACGAGGTTGTACAACGAAGGGGACAATCTCACGTACTACGGTCCCGACAAAACCGACCGTTATGATGAGTTGGCATCACTGATAGCCTGGGCGAACTCCGATCTTCAGAAGAAGGAGGTCGTGGGTAGGGCCAATGCCCGTTCTCATGTATGTCCGAAGTGTGGCGAGATGCTGATCTGTTACAAAGGTATGTGGATCTGCCCCGATTGTGGCGGGGACCTCTGACATCCAGTGACATTCCGGAGACGATCGATGATGTAATAACATCATTGTTCGCCTATCAATGTGTTTTTGGACAATCCATAATATACCAAGCGCGCTTATCCGCGTCCGAGGCGTTCTTAGTAACCTCCGGCCCAGGTGGCGGGAGCATTATTTGGGATACCTTGGATTAACAAGGAGAAATAAACATGGCATACGGAGGTTACAACGGAGGCTACAGGGGAGACAGGGACAGGGGAGACAGGGACAGGCCCAAGGAGGTCTTCAAGACGACCTGCTCCGACTGCGGCAAGGAATGCGATGTTCCCTTCAAACCCACACAGGGACGCCCCGTCTACTGCAGGGACTGCTTCAGGAAGCACAAGCCCGCAGACAGCGGAGACAGGCGCAGATTCTGAATCTGCCTGCCCCGGATTCCGGGGCAGACTTTCTTTTTACAATCAACAGCATCCTGAAATCGGCAGGATGGTTTATTCTTCCGGCTTCTTCGGTTCGCTTCTCCTTTTGCGAGGCGCGTTCTTGAAGTCATACTGCATGAATGTGTAAGTGACTGTGAAACAGAGGGCGGAGATCACCATGCCGGTGATAAGAAGTCCGATTCCAGCCCACATGTGTCCCATGATGTATACGCCCAGGCCGAAGAACATCAGCATCGCGCCTAGGAAGAAGGTTACGCGACAGAGCCGCCGGAACTTTGCCAGTTCCATCAGATCACTCTGTCGCCGGTTTTATCGGATATTCCTTCGTTCCAGACTTCCAGTGCCTCGAACACCCAAACCGCGACGCAGGTCATGTTCATGCGATCCAGGTTGGAGCACATCTTCTCGAACTCGGGTCCGCTGTCCAATCTGTTTCTGGCAACGGCCTTGATGGAATAAGCATCCTTGCCTTTCCAGACGAGGAATTCCACGTTGGGGTTGCAACGGATGTTCTCGGCGGAGCGGTACATGAAGACCTCTCCGACGATTATCGTGTCTGGCTCGGTCACCATGAGGCTTCCGCAGACAATGCTGTGCGGTTCCCCGTCAGGGGAGACCGTCGTCAGAACCTTGCTTGTGTCAGGATGTTTGATCATCCTGATGACGGGTTCCGTCATGACTACCAAGATATCACCTCACTCGGTGTCGGCTTTTTTCAGGTTGGCGATTCCCAGGATGATGAGGAACACTGCGCCTGCGATGACGAATGCCTCAAATCCGGATATGAACTCGAACATGAACCTGCATCCTCCGTCGGAGTAATTAAGCTATCGTCTCATCCGTTTCGCAGGAAGGGCATACCGGGCGGAGGTGCTGGACGACGAGCTCCAACTTGCCGTTCTTGTAGTATGGGACCGCGGAGCAGTCGCAACGGATCCCGGACCCGGGGATGGTCCTGCGCTTTATGTTGTTGGTCGGACTGCCGATGTTGGTGATGTTGGCGACGCAGTCCGAGCACGAGACAGTGTTGCCGAAAAGCGAATAGCACTTCGTGCCTATGATCTCGTCGACGCTCTTACCGAACGCCTTCTCCCCGGCCCTGTTGATCCATATGATCGTGTGTGCCGAGTCATGTATAATGATTATGTCGTCTATGACGTCCAGAATCATGTTCATGAGCTTCTCGGTGTAGATCTCCGACGTATCCATGCAAATCCCTCGTCTCATGGATTCAGTTGTTAATATTTAATGTGGGATGCATCGGTTTCCGGATTAAAGTCCCATTACGATATCATGGTCCTTGTATGCCGATTCAAGCAGAACGACTACGGATTTCGTAACGAAACCGACGAATCCCTGAAGAATACCTGGAATGCATGGGCCACTATCGCAGTCGTGGTATGTCAGTTTTTTATAGGCTAACGTGATTGAGTGGTTTCAATGTGCTATGATGTGGTAATTGTTGGAGCAGGATGTGCCGGCCTCACAGCGGGCATATACGCCAGGTCGAAGAAGATGAGTACACTCATCCTCGATTCGGGGCGTGTCGGGGGACAGCTGGTCAGCTTATACCCCGAGAAAGGAATCCACAATTATCCCGGTTTCGAGACCATCCAGGCAAGGAAGCTCTCGGACAGGCTCTATGCTCAGGCGGAGTCCATCGAGTGCGAGATCCACGAGAACGAGAAGGTTCAGACCATCGTTAACGGGGAGGAGAAGCTCATCGTAACCACAGACAAGGCCACTTATGAAGCCAAATCCCTCATCATAGCAATTGGGATGGGCAGTTTCAAGCCTAAGAAGATGGGTTGCCCGGGTGAAGAGGAGCTTCACGGAAAGGGAGTCACGTACATTCTTCCCGCCAAGGAGGAGCTGGTCGGAAAGAAGGTCACCATGTTCGGAGGCGGAAACTCCGCGATAGACATGGCATTGATCGCCGATTCAGTCACAGACACGACCATCGTTCACAGGAGGCCCGACTTCAGGGCGGACGAATCCACCGTCGAGAGCCTTGAGAACAGTGCCATCAGGAAGGTCATGAACGCGAATCTGGTATCGATCAACGGTATCGACAAGGTCGAGTCCGTGACCGTGTCCCAGGACGGAAAGGAGTTCGACATCCCCACCGATTTGGCCGTGATCAACATAGGCATATCCGCGGATTTGGAGGATCTGAAGACGTGGAACCTGGAGCTGGCGGATGACGGGCTCATCAAGGTGGACTTCGACATGAGTACCAACCGTCCCGGGATATTCGCGTGCGGGGACGTCGTATCTTATCCAGGGAAGGTGAAGCAGATCACCACCGCCATGGGAGAGGCGACCACTGCCGTGCTCATGGCGTATAAATTCGTGAAGAAGCCATACTGGGCTTGAACAGTCTTCGAGCCAAGCGGCGGAGGTTCCGCCGTCTAGCTCTGTTTTTCGATTCCGCGACTGGATCGCGGTAAGGCAGATTCAGTCCGACAGTGCGCCGCAGGGGCACTCGTCGATGCACAGTCCGCATTCTACACAGGCGGAACCGTCTATCTTGCACACACCGTCTATGGTTATGGCATCCTGAGGACAGACTTCCGCACAGTTTCCGCATGCGACACACATGTTTGCATCCACTTTCGGCATTTATCTCACACCGGCCGTACGAATCCGAGTCGATTCATAAAGATATCGCGAGATCCATCGCCAGACACCATTAAGGGCAGCATGCCGATACGCCGTACATGAACGGAAGTCCGGAGACGATCGTCATCAAGGGCACGGTCCACAGCAGGAGAGGCTCCGATGAAGGGTATGCGGTCATCGAGGACCGTGTCGTGTCCGAGATCGGATTCGGCCAGTGTCCGGTCAGACCGGACTTCAGAGGAACCATCCTCGACGGGATCATCAACTCCCACACGCATTGCGCGGATTTCGGCCTGGATATACCCGATGACATGTCACTGGAGGATCTGGTCGCTCCGCCGGACGGACTCAAGCACAGATATCTTCGGGAGACCCCGGACGAGGTAATCGGTGGTTCCATGAGGGCATTCTCATCCGAGTCCCGTATCCATGGCACCTCCGCATTCATCGATTTCAGGGAGGGAGGTGTCGCAGGATGCAGACTTCTAAGGGACAACGCATCGGATGCCGTGATCCTCGGGCGTCCCGTGTCGGAGGAGTTCGATTCAGAGGAGATAGAGAGTATACTGGACGTCGCGGACGGGATCGGTCTCCCGAGCATATCCGACATGGACCATTCCTATGTCGAGGCGGTTGCGGATGCGGTGCGGGAGCGCCGCAAGATGTTCGCCATCCACGCCAGCGAGCGCATCAGGGAGGACATAGACTTCATACTGTCCCTGGATCCGGCGTTCGTCGTCCATATGTGCGAGGCTACCGACTCCGACCTGTGCAAATGCGCCGAGGCCGAGGTACCCATTGTGGTATGTCCTACGTCGAACCTCTATTTCGGCAAGATGCCACCGATCGCCCGTGCCCAGAGATGCGGTGCCGATCTGGCGATAGGTACGGACAACGGGATGCTCTGTCCGCCGGACATGGTCTCCGAAGCCGATGTCTTCGGGAGGCTCGCCGAGTTGCAGGGCGGGGACCCCGAAGGGGTTTGGAATGCGTTGTTTTGCCTGGCTGGCAAGGTATTTAATGGAAGCAAAACGATATTGGATACAGGCGGAAGCATCAATCTCGCGATTCTGTTGGAAGGGTCCGAGGGAATCTCGGCCGCGCACATCGCGGATTGTCCCGTTATCCTGACTGAAAGGAAAAAGAGGTTGTGAACATGAGTTTCAAGAACATTCTCGTACCTACCGATGGGAGCGAGTACACTAAGGCTGCCATCGCGAAGGCAATGGAGCTTGCCAAGCTCTCCGGGGGAAAGATCACAGCCCTCTACGTGCTCGATCAGACAATCCTGACCAATATGCCCATGGATACGGCGGTTATGAACGTCTACAACACGCTTGAGAAGGAGGGCAGAGAGGCTGTTGATTTCGTACGCGAACTCGGAGCCCAGGAAGGCGTCGAGGTCGAGCTGTCCGTCAAGGAAGGGACGCCGGTCAAGGTCATCATAGACGAGTCCCCCAAGTACGATGCGATCGTCATGGGGACACTGGGAAGGACAGGGATGTCCAAGCTTCTCATGGGAAGCGTTGCAGAGAGGGTCGTAAGGGGTGCGATGTGCCCCGTCATGGTCGTAAGGGCACCTGAGGCAGGGAACTGAATGACAGCGAAGGTAGTATCCGACATTATGACCGCAGCACCGATCGTAGTCGAGGTGCCCGGAAGCCGCAGCGATGCGATCAACATCATGGTCAGGCATGAGCTCACAGGACTGCCCGTCATCCGTTCCTCGGACGGGAAGCTCGTGGGGGTGGTGTCCAGGAGGGATGTGTTCAGGAAGTTCGACGAGGACCAGCTCTCCCTCATCATGAAGAAGGAATGCATCACAATAACGCCCGACGCCACCGTGGAAGACGCAGCCGCCATATTCAGCAAGAAGAGGATCCACAGGCTGCCCGTGGTCGACGAAGGGAAGCTAGTCGGGATCATCACACCCACCGACCTCCTGCCGCTGGTCAAGGACATGAAGACCACGATGGTCGCCGAGGATGTG
This sequence comes from uncultured Methanomassiliicoccales archaeon, assembly GCA_964550065.1. Taxonomy (GTDB): domain Archaea; phylum Thermoplasmatota; class Thermoplasmata; order Methanomassiliicoccales; family Methanomethylophilaceae; genus Methanoprimaticola. Next base: position 51,109 of record CAZJWD010000004.1, on the reverse strand, counting down.
ATCCGCACAACCTGTGTCACCGCTTACGAGGAGGAGCCTCTGGCGTACACGATCCCCGCGATGAGGATCAGCGACGTCCCCGCGGTACCTGTTCTGGACGGACAGGGGAAGCTCGTGGGCATCCTCACGGACCGTGACCTGTTCACGGACCAGGTCAAGAACACCGAGGACCTGAAGGCCCTGGGAATCGCGGACATCGGGAACATGGCCGGGGCAAGGAACATCCTGCCTCTATTCTACACAGCCACCGACAAGTACAGGACGGAGGAGAGCTTCGTCAAGGACTTCATGGTCAGGAACCCGTATTCCGTGTTCAAGAAGACCAACCTGTCCGAAGTGGCCAAGGCGATGCTCGCGAACGACTACGGTCAGGTTCCTGTCCATGGCAACAAGGACGAACTCGTGGGCATGATTTATGATGTAGACGTGCTATGCGCACTCTCAGGTAATATTGATGTCTGAGACCAACGCCAACGACCTGATGTCCCTCTGCAAACGCAGGGGGTTCATCTGGCCTTCCTTCGAGATCTACGGCGGCGTAGCCGGAATGTACGATTACGGTCCGCTCGGTTGCTCCCTCAGGAACAACATCGTCGATGTCTGGAGATCCATATACAAGGGCAGAGAGGGGTTCGTCGAGATCGACTCCGAGACCGTGAATCCCAGGGAGGTCTTCAAGGCCTCCGGTCACGTGGACGAGTTCGCCGACCTGATAACCTACTGCAAGCAGTGTCAGTCCCCGTTCAGGGCCGATCACCTTGTCAAGGAGTTCTTCAGCAACCCCGATGTTCTGACTCCCGCTCAGCTGGAGCAGGCCTTCGTCGACCATGGAGTCAAATGCCCCGAGTGCGGCGGAGACCTGGGCCCTGTAGAGGAGTTCAACCTGATGTTCAAGACCCAGATCGGTCCCGGTTCCGCCCGTGTGGGATACCTGAGGCCCGAGACCGCCCAGGGGATATTCGTCAACTTCCCCAACCTCTACAGGTACAACAGGGAGAAGATGCCCCTCGGGGTCATCCAGACCGGCAGGAGCTATAGGAACGAAATCGCCCCCCGTCAGGGAATGATCCGTATGAGGGAGTTCAACCAGATGGAGGTGGAGCTCTTCGTGGATCCAGAGGACAAGGACTGGCCCAGGTTCCACGAGATCGAGAACGAGGTAATGGATCTGGTCCCCAACACCACCGGGGAGACGGTCTCGATGACCGTCAAGGAGGCCGTGGACAAAGGCATCATCGCCAACCGCGTCCTGGCTTACTTCGTTTACACCACCAAGCAGCTTCTGACCCGCGTGGGAATCGATCCCGCCAGACTCAGGTTCAGGCAGCATGAGGATGATGAGATGGCCCATTACGCGGCCGACTGCTGGGATGCCGAGGTCCTGCTCACATACGGATGGACCGAGATCGTCGGAATAGCAGACAGAGGATGCTGGGACCTGTCCCGTCATGCGGAGTTCTCCGGAACCGAGCTGACCCACTTCAAGAAGCTGGACGAGCCCAAGGAGGTTGAGGTCGAGAAGGTCCGTGCCAAGCACAAGGCCCTCGGTCCCGCATTCAAAGGCAAGGCGAAGGACATCGCCGCGGCCATGGAGAGCATGTCCCCTGCCGATGTGAAGGACGGCAAACTGAAGATCACAGTCGGGGACGAGGAGATCGAGCTCACCGAGGAGTTCTTCGAGGTGGCCACGGTCAGGGAGAAGATCACCGGGGAGCGTGTCATCCCCCATGTCATCGAGCCATCGCACGGACTCGACAGGATATTCTATTCCGCCCTGGAGCACGCATACTCCTACAACGCCAAGGAGGACTACACCGTCCTCAGGCTCGCACCCGCGGTGGCACCCATCAAGGTCGGGGTGTTCCCGCTGATGGACAAGGACGGCCTAGGGGACGTCGCCAGGCAGATCTACGAGAAGGTCCACACCCACAGGGTGGAGGCGTTCTACGACGACTCCGGTACAATCGGGAAGAGGTACGCCAGGATGGACGAGGTCGGAACCCCGTGGTGCATCACCGTGGATTACGACTCTCTGCCCGGAGGCTCCGCACCCGGTACCGTGACCATCCGCGACAGGGATTCGACCGAGCAGAAGCGTGTGCCCATAGACGGCATCGCGGACCTTATCGACAGGCTGCTGGACGGAATGCCCTTCGCGGACATCTGAACCTATTTAATACCTTGCTGGGTTCGCAGGTTTTCCGACGCGAATCCTAGCAAGGATCATTTTATTTCTACTGATTTCGTGGTAACACCGACGGATTCCGTAGCAATCCTGGGTTGTCGGACGAACGCTTATATCCGCAGCGTTCAGATATCTTATCCAGAGGTGAAAAATTCTATGGCTGTTAAGGACCTAGAGGATCTGAAGAAGATTACAATGCTCAGATCGCAGATAGACGGAATCTCCGTTGAGAGGGTCATGTCCGTCGACTTCCCCACAGTCTCCTCGGATGACCGCATCTCGGATGCGTTGTCGGTCATGAAGGAGAGCAAGTATCAGGATGTTCCCGTCGTGGATGGCGGGGAGTTCCAGGGGATGGTGAGCTATGCTTCGATTCTCAGGAAGAAGAGCGTCACGCTCGATGCGAAGGTCAAGAACTTCGTCAGGCAGCTTCCTTCGGTCAACACAGACATGGAAATCACGAAGATCGCCGAGTACATGGTCTCGAACAACTGCAGGCAGCTCCCGGTCCTCAACGGTAAGAAGATCGTCGGTATCATCAGGAGGACCAAGCTGATAGAGATCGTCAGGGACATCAAGGCTCTGAAGGAGATCAAGGTCTGGGAGATCATGAGCAACCCTGTGGAGTCGGTGAAGGTCAATGATCTCATGGACGAGGCACTGGACCTGATGATCAGGGAGGACTACAGGACGATCCCTGTGGTGAACGAGACCAACAACGTGGTCGGAATCGTCGGTATGAGGGAGATCATCGACAACAACTGGAAGAAGGACAACAAGACCATTGGGGATCTGGAGAAGAGCTCGCGCTCCCAGATCACCGTGGAGTCCATCGCCCTGACATCGGTGAAGACCATTCCCTGGGACAGCAACATCTCCGTCGCAGTGGACATGATGGTGGATGGGAAGATCTCCACTCTGCCGGTCGTAGAGGGCAAGGAGCTCGTAGGCGTGGTTACAGAATACGACATCATCGAGCTTTTGGCCGCTTGCAGGGAGAGGGACATGCTCCTGGTCCAGATCAGCGGTCTCGAGGATGACGAGAAGGATGCCACCGGGGCGATATACGCCGACATAGAGAACATGATCAACAAGGTCTCCAAGATATACAAGCCCGAGGCCCTGACCATGCATGTGTCCCGTTACAACGACAACGGAGGCAACTTCAAGTACAGCATCAGCGCCAGGCTCTTCATCAATGGAGAGGCTATAATCATGAAGGAGGTCGGCTGGGATCTGATCCAGACGGCAGGGGACCTGATCACCAAGCTGGAGGACGCGGTTCTCAACATGAAGGATTCCAAGGTCACGTTCCGTAAGAGGAAGAAGTGATCTCCTGAACCCAAATCCGTCCCCTTCGGGGGACGGTCAAACATCTTCAGAACGGATTTGTAAGGGTGCCCGGCCGAAGCCGGGCTTTTGGATCATTCCTTGAACATCTTGCCGCACTTGGGGCACCACTCCGCGTTCTCTGGGACGGCGGATCCGCATGCGGGGCAGTGAATATCCTCGGTGGATACGTCGACGGACCCGTCGGAGTGCAGGATCTCCGTCTCGGCTTCATCGAACTTCACACCGCATCTGGGGCATTCGGTCGCATCCGACGGTACTTCCGCACCGCACTCAGAGCACTGGAAGAAGTCCTTCTTCTGGACCCTGAGTTCGTCGGGGACGTCTATGTATGTTCCGCACTTCCTGCAGTTGACCTCTCCCGGAAGGACCATAGCACCGCAGTTCTTGCACCTGCCGTACCCCTGGGGGTAGAGCCTCCCCTCGGCCTCCATCTTCTTGCGTGTCTTGTCGGCGCTGTTCCTCATCAGTGTGGAGAACACCAGCACCAGGTAGAATATGATGGCCGCGAGGGCGACTGTGTATGCGGTTCCGGTGAAGTACTTGCCGATGAAGCTGCATCCGGTGTCGACCATGAACGTAAGGACCTCTTCAGGGTTCTGGCCCTCTTCGTTCGGCATGACCGCCACCTGATAGTGGTACAGTTCGCCGGATTCGTTCGCCAGACCGGTGACAGTGGCAAGATACCATCCGTTCTCCTGTAGTTGCAGTTGATCCGGAGTCAATTCGTGGTCGGTGTATCCGGACCCACGAGGCATGCCGAAGGATAATCCGTCCAAGGGGGCCTCGCGGACGAGGAGGTGCCACCCCTCGAGATCCTCCGGGGGCTTGACGTATACGGTGAGGGTTCCTGCCTCCAGGTCGAACTCGGCGTCCATTATGGTCTCGCCGTCGGTGTCTATGTTGTTCTGGTAGTCTTCGATGGTTCCAGAGAATCCGAATGTTCCTATGAGCATCGCCAGCACGATGAAGATCGCTCCGACGACAGCTTTCACTTTGACAGACGAGACGCCCAGGATGTGAGGCACCATGTACAGGACGATTGCCGCTATGAAGAACCCGACGCAGGTGCTTCCCATGAATACCTCGATGATCAGGGCGGCCATCACGGCCACTATTATCCCGATCAGTTGTTTTGTTCCGAGGGATTTGAAGTCGCTCGCCAGATCAGCTATCGGCGACCTCTTCCCTTCCAAGGTTTCTGTCATTGTGCTTGGCACATGGTCGGAGTAGATAAAGGTAAGTGGGTTCGCTATCAATCCGCCACCGATATTCCGAAGGATCTCCCGAGAATCCGTGATGAGTTCTGTATTATACTGGAATCAGCATCCGTACCGTATGGCGTACCTGAACCTCAGCTGTCCTACCTGTTCCAAGAGGACATTCATTCAAGACGATGATGAACGGTCCTTCTGCATGCATTGCGGATTCTTGTTCGACCGTGGATACATCGAGGCACAGCCACCCCTGGATTCTGAGATGGAGGGTATGCTCAGGATGATCGAGACCATCCATGCCGTGTCAGATTTACCTGATCAATCCGGCAAGTCTTGGTATGACGGCATATCCGGGATCACAGATATGCTCGTCGAGGGTAGCTTCGAAGAGGCGAGGGACACGATAGCTGAGGTGATCGGGAACTGTCCCGATGACGGATTGGAGATAAGGACGGTGTTCTCCGATGCGCTGGGGGATTGGATCGAGCGCATGATCTCCGACGGTTCCGTGTACCAGGGTGGGCTATCCACGGTTTTGGATGGGTTCAGGAATTGCCCTGACATCCATGGCGATTCGATGTTCTCCGCTTTCTTCAACACATACGGCGTAATGGTCTCGCAGTACTCGGAAGGGGATCCGAATCCGTTCTTGAGGTCCCTGTACAACATGGTGCTGGAGTATCCGGCGGTGGAGGCGGACCTCAGGTTGCAGGTCGATCTCTGCACCGACTTCATGCGCTACAGCGGAGACTGTCTGGAGGCTGCCTGTTGCAACATGAGCAACAAGAGGGCCAAGGTGTTCAGGGAATACGCCTATCGTCTCCAGGACCTGGTCAGGATGTTCGGCGACACCCTATGCGACTATCTGGAGTTCAACGACAAGATTCAGGACGATCTCGCCGCGCAGTGGTCGGCTAGAGGCATCGGGGAGCTGGGTTCGCGTATAATGGCCATCGGGACGAAATACGCGGCCGGAGAGCTCAGCGATACTGCGGCCAGGAAGGCATTCGACGAGTTCCTGGAGGAATACAAGGCCATCCAATCGTAAAAGCCTTAATAGTGTCTGAGTTAGGGTGTTTCCGGAGACGTAGCTGTGGCGACTATCGAGGAGCAGATTAAGGAATTGGAGGAGCAGATCTCCAAGACCAAATACAACAAGGCTACCGAAGGTCATATCGGGAAACTCAAGGCGAAGATCGCCAAGCTCTCCTTGGAGGAGGAGAAGAGGCGTGCCTCGAAAGGCCCGACCAAGGGATTCTACGTCAAGAAGGCAGGAAACGCCACCGTTGCGCTGGTCGGGTTCCCATCCGTGGGAAAGTCCACACTTCTGAACCAGTTGACCGGCGCCAAATCCGAGGTGGGTGCTTACCATTTCACGACCCTGGATGTGGTTCCGGGAGTGATGGAGTACAACCATGCCAAGATTCAGATCCTGGATATGCCCGGGTTGATCAAGGATGCGTCCCGCGGAAAGGGGCGCGGCCGTGAGGTCATCGCCGCAGCCAGGTCATCGGATGTCATCCTCCTGGTGGTGGACATATTCAACCCTAACATGAACGTCCTCTTCAAGGAGCTGTACAACGCAGGCATCCGTTTGAACCAGAAGAAGCCAGATGTGGTCATCACGCACTCCGACCATGGAGGAATCCTGGTCAAGCCCACCCTCAAGCTCACGAAGATCGATGTGGACACGATAAAGGACATGACCTCCGCTTATGGACATGTCAACGCCACCGTCGTGGTCCGTGAGGACATAGATGTGGAGCAGATGCTGGATGTCCTGGCTGGAAACAGGGTGTACATCAAAGCGGTCATGGCGATCAACAAGGTGGATCTGGCCAAACCAGGACAGCTTGAGGCAGTGCAGGAGATGCACAAGCAGTACTACACAGTTCCAATCTCGGCAGCCACAGGCTATGGTATGAACGAGCTCAAGCAGGCGATCTACGACACTATAGACATGATAAGGATCTACCTCAAGCCCCAGGGTCAGGAGGCGGATCTGGATGTCCCTCTGATCGTAAAGCGTGGGAACACAGTCGGTGATGTCTGCGAGTTGATCCACAGGGATTTCAAGAACAATTTCCGCTATGCCATGATCTGGGGTACCAGTGCGAAGTTCCCCGGACAGACCGTCGGTATGGATCACGTCGTTCACGACAAGGATGTCGTCTGCATCATCGTCAAAAGATGATTGTGTCGTTATCCGGACATCGCTTCGTTTTTCTGTCCAATCCTGCGCAATACCGTATTAAACGTTCCGGTTGATACGTCCCTCATGGCAAAGAGAGACCTTATTTCGGTTTCAGACATGCAAGACAAATGGCCGGAGCTCGTCGAGCTGGCCATCAAGCTCAAGGCTGAGCGCGGTCATCACGGAGACCCGCTGAAGGGCAAGACCCTGGCGATGATATTCGAGAAACCCAGTACGCGTACCAGAATCTCCTTTGATGTGGCGATCACCGAACTGGGAGGGCACGCTCTCTATATCGATGAATCCAAGATGCAGATGGGCGTTCACAGTGAGACCGTCGAGGACACGGCCCGCGTGATGTCTCGTTTTGTCCACGGAATCATGTACCGTGCATTCGACTACAAGATGATGGATCAGTTCGGTGAATACGCCACCGTGCCTGTCATCAGCGGACTGGATAACTTGGAGCATCCATGTCAGGCGCTGGCAGATATGGTTACAATCAAGGAGAAGCTCGGCGGATTCCGCGGAAAGAAGCTCGTTTATCTGGGGGATGGAAATAATGTTTGCAACTCCCTGTTGTATGCCTGCGCTATAATGGGAATCGACATGGTCGCATGCTGTCCTGCTGTACGTATGCCCAATGCAGAGATCATGTGGCGTGCCACGAAGATCGCCGAGGAGAACGGTTCAAAGATCATCGCTTCTCACGATCCAAAGGAAGCATGCAAGGATGCGGACGTCCTCTACACAGACACATGGATATCCATGGGGGATGCCACTCCCGAGGAGGAGGCAATCAAGCTGTTCAAGGATTATCAGATCAACAACGATCTCCTTGCACTGGCAAAGCCAACATGCATAGTCATGCATTGCCTTCCTGCACACCGTGGACAGGAGATCACTGCAGAGGTCATGGACGGCCCGCAGAGTGTCGTGTTCGATCAGGCAGAGAACAGACTTCACGCACAGAAGGCTGTTCTGTACACTTTGATGAAGGATTGAATCCAGGCCTTAGGGCCTAAAACCTTTTCCTTTTTTTTTTTCATGATTTGCGGATTTCCGCCAGAATAAAAAGTGGTGCGGGGCAGAGCCCCGCGGGGAATTGAAATAAACGCCCCGGTAGGGGCTTTGTTTCACCAATCCGCTTACAGGGATTTGATGGTGTCGACGAGCATCTGCATGTTCTCGTCGGGGGTTGCGACAGCGATTCCGCATCCAGAGGAGATGACGTTGAATCCAGCTGCTGCGGAGCGCTTGGCTCCCTCTGCAACCTCGGCAGGGGTTCCCTGGAACAGAGGCCTAACGGATCCGACGTTTCCGACCAGGACGGTCTTTCCGCCGACTTTCTCTGCTGCCTTCTCGGGAGCGACCTTCTCCTCGATGGAGATTCCGGTGACTCCGGTGGCGACCATCTGCTCGAGGATGGGGTAGGTGTCACCGCAGATGTGGAGAACGGTGTACTTGCCCTCCTTGGGCTTCAGGGAGGTCTTAACGTGCTTTCCAGCGGCCTCCTCGAACATGTCGGGAGCGAGCATGTCGGTGGATCCGGAAGGCTCGGAGCACTGAACGACGTCTGCACCGGCGTCCATCAGGGCGTGGGTGTAGGCGGTGACGATGGGGTTGACGGCCTCAACCCACTTGTCGACTTCCTCGGGGCACATCATCATTCCGAAAACCATGTTCTCGGTGTTGACGAGGTTACCGGTGAGGGTGAAGGGTCCGGTGTTTCCGGCGACGATAGCGTAGTTCTCTCCGTGGGACTTGGCGAGCAGCTCCATGGACTTGATAGCCTCGGCGGGCCTTCCGCCCTGGATGAACTCCTCGGGAGACATCAGGTTGGCGGGGTCGTCGTACTCGCTGGTCATGGGGTCGAATTTGAAGGGGTGAGCCTTGATCATGGGTGCGGCGTCCTTCTTGTCCACCTGGACGGTTGCTCCGAGCCTCTCGGACTCAGCGGTCAGGCAGAAAGGAGCCCTGCAGCACTCGAATCCGAAGATGTCAGCCTGAGCGGCTCCGAGTTTGGCCATGAGCTCTGCGCTCTTGTGGGCCTCGGGCCAAGCTGCACCGACCTTCTCCATCTGTCCGAGGGTGGCGGACTGGGTGAAGATGGCCACGGGGGGCCTGTCCAGGGATTCCTGTTTCATCGCTGCGATTACTCTGTCTTTAGGAGTCATAGTCATTTTGAGTATCTCCTTGGGGCAAGCAATGCCTTCACCTTATTTAAAATTACACGGAGCCCCTATCCAGATGTTAATAGCGCGCGTGCGCGCGTATAAGGAATGAAGATATTCAGAGCCTGACTTCGGACAGCTTCCTGAGCGTCCCGAGGTTCATGAGCCCCATGTCCGTCACGCCGTAGATCTCCGCGGAGGCGAAGTCCGACGATTTCAGGGCAGGCGCCATGACGCATTTCTCGTCAAGGACCAGGTCGTTGCCGGAGGAGAACGGGCTGAACGGGGGCAGAACGATGACCCCTTCTTTCCTAGCATGGACGAAGCACTGCAGTTTCATCCCGCCTCCGACGGACCCCGGGATTCTGACGGACGGATGCTCGTGCCCGATGATAACCGGGCGTATGCCGGAATCCGAGTGGCCGTGCTCCAGTCTGAAACCCATGATGTCCACATGGTCCACCGCCAGGATACCCATGTCTCCGATTATGTTCTGGATGAAGTTGTCGTGGTTACCTCTGATAACCACAGTCTCAGCCGCCTCGGACAGGAGGCCCACGATCTTCCTGACCTCCCTTTTCTCTTCGAATCCGGCACGGCTGAAGTCATGTTTCACGTCCCCCAGAAGCACGACCCTCTCGGGCTCGTACCGGCACAGGATGTTGTTGAGTGCATCCCTTATGGATTCGGTGTTGCAGCGGGGGATATACATCCCTTCCATCTCCAGGGCACGTTCGTATCCGAGGTGGAGGTCGCCGAGGACAACGGTGGGGCCTTCGTCGAGAATCAGGCATCTGTCGCTTGTGATGCGCACGCCCGGCCGGATCTCCTTCATCCTCATGGGCCGGCGGATGTAGTCCGTGGACAAAAAGATGCTTGCTGTGCGGGGTCCCGCCGGCCCTGAAAGCAAGCGTGGGCCGGCGATGTTCCGTTCAGTTCTTGGATCCCGAGGGTTTGCTGTCGATGGGCTGTCCGCAATCGGGGCACATCGAGAAGGGATACAAGGTCGGTATTTCCTTGCCGCAGTAGGTGCATCTCATGACCGGTAAGAACGGGTGGTCGGTTAAAAGCGGTTCCGAACTACCCGTAACCGCATAAACAACAATTGCAGGTTGTTGGACGCATTCCCGTCATAACGGGCTGGCACTGATCCGATAATTACCAAAAATCTGGTAAGTGGTCTCCTCGGGGACCGTATGATTAATGACCTTCCGTTTCCTTTACGGGATGTCCATGATAACGCACACATTTCAGCTTCTTCCGTCCGTTGGGGCCAAGAAGGAGAAGGTCATCTGGGACGCGGGGATCCGCTCCTGGGACGATTTCATCTCCGCGGATTCCGTATGTGCCATGAAGCCTGAGGCCAAGGAGCGCGGAGATGTCGTGCTTTCCCAGGCGTCGGAACTTCTGGATGAGGGTGATGCCCCTGCATTGGCCGATATGCTGCCACGCGGGGAGTCATGGAGGCTTTTCGACAGATTCCGCGATGATGCGGTGTATCTGGATATAGAGACCGACGGTCTCAGCAGGGATTCGACCGTGACGGTCGTCACGATCCACAGCAGGAAGGACACGGTAACGCTGACACACGGTATCGACCTGGATCCCGGAACGCTCTCGGATGCCCTCGAGGGGGCATCCATGGTAGTGTCGTTCAACGGGAGCTGCTTCGACATACCGGTCTTGAGGAACAGTTTCCCGACCGTTGATCTGGATCTTCCTCAGTTCGATCTGCGTTTCGCATCGAGAAAGGTCGGCTACAGAGGAGGACTCAAACCGTTGGAGGTCGAGTTGGGGATACAGAGGTCCGACGAGATCGAAGGCGTGGACGGTGCCGATGCGGTCCGTCTGTGGAAGATGTGGGAGAAGCACGGCGACCGGGATTCCCTGGACATACTGACCGAGTACAACAGGGCGGACACAGTCAACCTGGAGCGTATCGCCGATATAATTTATGGGAAATTGGTGAGGGATTATGCCGGCTACCGCTGGTGATCTTCGCAGGATGGAGAGGGACCTGGAGTCCGGTGCCAAGGCACTTCGGTCCGCCAAGAGCGTTAGGATAGTCACGCACATTGATGCAGACGGGATAACCGCAGGGGCGATAGCGGATATAACATGCGACAGACTCGGCGTGGAACATACCGTCGTCTTCCAGAAGAAGATCACCGATGAGACTGTTGCCATGGTGAACTCGTGTCCGGAGGACCTCGTCTGGATATGCGATCTCGGCAGCGGGTATCTGTCCCAGTTCGAGAGGGGTTCCATAATCGTCACGGACCATCACGTTCCAGATCCGAAGTGGAGGGACAAGCAGACCATGCTGGACAGTTTCGCCGGGATCATACACATCAATCCGCATGTCTACGGGATGGACGGTTCATACGAGATCTGCGGCGCAGGTGTCACATATCTCCTCTCCAAGACGGTGGACCCGGCGAACATAGACCTGGCATATCTGGCCGTGGTGGGTGCCGTCGGGGACTTCCAGGACGCTAACTTCACGGGTCTGGTCAGCATGAACCGCGTGGCTTTGGACGATGCAGTCTCCAGCGGCATCATGGAAGTGGAACACGATATGCGTTACTTCGGAAGGGAGACCCGGTCCATCATACATTATCTGCAGTTCACCACCGAGCCCTACATACCCGGAATCAGTGACAACTACTGTGCCTGCATATAGCTGGCTAACAGTCTGGGGGTACGTCTCAAGGACGGGGACAACTGGAGATTGTGGAACGACATGTCCGTCGAGGAGAAGGAGCTCATAATAGAAGCCGTACTGGTCAAGATCCCGGAGGATGCCCGTGAGAGGGCGGTCGGCGAGATGTATTCGTTCCCCCAGATGCCCAAGGGCAACGGGCTGAGGGATGCCAAAGAGTTCGCCACGATCCTGAACTCGTCCGGGCGCTATGACGATACGGAGACCGCATTGAGGATCTGCCGTGGGGACCTGGGTGCGTTGAAGGTTGCGGAACAGAACCGTGCGGATCACAGGAAGCGCATCTCATCCGCCATGGCGTACCTTAAACAGAACCATCTCCTGAGGGAGAGGCGGTTCATACAGTGGTTCGACGCAGGTTCCGCGATTCCAGAGACCGTGGTGGGGATCGTGGCAGGAATTATCCTGAACTCCCCGGAATGCACCAGGAAGGTGCCGATCATAGCCTTCGCCGATTCCGATGACGGGGTCAAGGTCTCCGCAAGGACAGACCGTAACCTGGTGGACCGTGGGTTGAACCTCTCGGAGGTCATGTCCATCGCCGCGGAGCTCGTGGGCGGGACCGGGGGTGGTCATTCCGTCGCCGCGGGTGCGACCATACCTCCGGATGCCAAGGACAGGTTCTTGGACATAGTGGAGGACCTCGTTTCGTCACAGGTGGTCTGATTCCGCCGGGAGCCAAGGCCACTCCGACATCGGTCGTTTTAGGCGGTCTTAATAGAATCTATCCCGAACAAGGCTGTAATTTCCCATCCATCCTAAGTAGCCAGACATTCAGGTTGATGTTTTAGGCAGGGTTAACAAAAATCGTCGATTTTAAGACGTTCCTAACTCAAAAATAAGTAGATTTAAATAGGGTTCGGGGAAATCGAGTGTTCAGAGGTAATTCAAATGACCACAATCAACGCTTCCGACTGTGTCGCATGCGGTGCATGCGTCGATGTCTGTCCCGAGAACGCCATCACCTGCGATGATGTCGCAATCATCGATGCCGGTAAGTGCTCCGGATGCGGAGCTTGCATCGATGAGTGCCCTTCCGGCTGCATCACCGAGTGATCGCCGCTTCAGGCACATCATCCCGGCTGTCGCCGGATAAAACTATTTACAAACTTCCTTGTTCGCCGGTTCCCGCCGGTTTCCAGGTTTTCTTCACGGTTTCGACCGTAATCTCGGTTGAATATTATTTTGGAATGCCTAAAATATTTATAGTGCGCCTAACTTTAATCAGTCTGGGTTCAAAAGACCACCGTATCATCGATCCGGAGGGTGAAGATGAACAAGAGAGAGACAATCGACATAGTATTCCTTGGGGCCGTTGCGGTGATTCTGATTGCCGCATTCCTCTATGTGAACCTCGTTCCCGGAGAGGAAGAGGAGGAAGAGGAGGAAGAAGACGGTACCGAGGAGGAATTCGAGGAGGAGGATTCGGATGAGGCCGAGACCGCCGCCAACTATTCCGACTTTGTCTTCGGATACTACTCTCCCGTTGAATCAGTTCTGAGTTGACCGGGAGTCCAAACCTTTTAACTCCATTTTAATAACAGATACACAGATTAGCGTCGCATGTCGGAACTTCTCGATAAGAACAGGGAGTATGCGGCCGTCATGAAGGACGTGATGAGGCTTAGAGGTGAGCCTGTCGCGGTGAAGTTGATCGCCGAAGGGGAGGACTACCCCGCAGGCTACGATGTGCCCGAAACTCAGCTGAGCCATTGCCAAGCTATTTTCAGAGCCAGGGAGGGGGAATCGTTCAAGTTGCCTCTCAGTGCCGAGAACTGCATGGTGGGGTGTTCTGCACTGGGCATGACCGCCACACCCGAGAAGGTGGCTTCAGGCGATTTCCATGTGGGCATAGGCATGCATGATTCCGCCGAAGCCGCAGGGAGGATGATCGAAGAGAGGATGGTCGTTCCCGGCAGGAACATCGGAGAAGTCATCTGTCCCTTGAAGGACGCCGACTTCATCCCGGACGTCGTGACCATCGAGGACATACCCGAGAGGATATACTGGATCGTCCCGTTGGCCACGGCAGAGGCCGGAGGCAGGGTTCAGTTCTCCACATCCCCGTTCCAATGCGGTTGCGAGGATATCGTCGCTGTCCCGATATGCACCCAGAAACCCAACATCTCTCTGGGTTGCTTCGGCTGCAGGAAGAAGACCTCGATGGCCGCAGACGAGATGGCAGCGGGTATACCCTATTTCATGATCCCCGGATTCGTGGAGCATCTTCGTAAGTACGAGTCCGGCGTGATGGCTAAAGCGAAGCGTGATTGAGCCATTAGCACGCAAAATATCAAACGTATTACCTAATGTGCCTTCCCGTTACGGTTATTGCTAATCGTAACGGGTTTAAGGACACCATTATATAGTAATTGAGAAGCGGAAACAGCCGATTTCGTCTGGCTCGGAACTATAGGTATTCCTAAATCATACAGAAATCGTGTGTTTTTGTCAGGTTTGCCTACGGTTTTATATGCTTTTACCCGTTTATCCGCCACGCAAGGGGGCTGGTCAGAAATGACTGGCAAAATGAACAAGGAGGTATGAAATGCCAAAATACGAGGACGTAGTTGACTTGTATGACGACTGCGGAAAACGCATTGCGAAAGACATTCCGCTCGAAGCCATCAGTCCGCTGCGCAACAACGCGATCAAGAAGATCGTGTCCCTGACGAAGAGGACCTGCGCCGTCAACCTGGCGGGCATCGAGAAAGCCCTCAAGACCGGTTCCATGACCGGTGGCGGAGTCATCATCAAGGGAAAAGAAATCGACATTCCTCTGGTCGACAACGCCGACAAGATCGCTCAGATCATCAAAGAGTCCGTCCAGGTCTACGACGGAGACGGAACTGAGGTCAAGGTCAAATCCGGCGGAAAGAACATCGTCGTTATCGTCCCCGAAGAGAGGATGAACGCCGGTATCGAGTACACCACCGGATTCACCGCCACCGCTGCGGCGACCACCGAGGCCATCATCGACACCTTTGACATCCCCATGTACAAGGCGAACATGGTTAAAGCCGCCGTTTGGGGAAGATACCCCCAGACCATCACCTTCCAGGGAGCCAACGTCAAATCCATTCTCGAGGTTCCCCAGAACAACGAGGGTGCTGGATTCGCTCTCAGGAACATCATGGCCAACCACGTGGTTTCCCTGGTCAACAGGAACGCCATGCAGGGAACCGCCCTCTCCGCTATTTTCGAGCAGTGCGGATCCTACGAGATGGGTGACATGATCGGTAACTTCGAGAGGGGTGGACTTCTCGCTCTCGCCTACGAGGGACTGAACGCCAACAACATGCTGTACAGCATCGTCAAGAAGAACGGAAAGACCGGAACCGTGGGAACCGTTATCGAGTCCCTCATGGCCAGGGCCATCGACGACGGAGTCATCCGCGTGAAAGAGACCCTGCCCTCCGGATACAAGGTCTACACCACCGACGATCTCCCCAAGTGGAACGCCTACGCCGCTACCGGAATGGTCGCAGCCGTCATGGTCAACGTCGGAGCCGCCAGGGCCGCCCAGGGTGTCCCCGGTACCATCCTGTACTACAACGATCTGCTGGAGCACGAGTCCGGACTGCCCGGTGTCGACTACGGTCGTGCTGAGGGAGTCGGAGTCGGTATGTCCTTCTTCAGCCACTCCATCTATGGAGGAGGAGGACCCGGTCTGTTCCACGGTAACCACGTCGTTACCAGGCACGCCAAGGGAGTCGTTATCCCCGCCATTACCGCCGCCAACTGTCTGGACGGTGGAACCCAGACCTTCTCTGCCGAGGCCACTTCCGGTCTCTTCAAAGAGGTTTTCGGAGACATGGAGGAGTTCAGCAAGCCTATGCAGTACGTTGCTGCCGAGGCCAAGAAGGAGAAAAAGAAGCTCTGAGGTGCTTGTATGTCGAGTTCAACCGCTCCCCCAGCCGATTACGCAGGAGTTCCGCTTCCGGAAGTCCAGATCATCACAACCCGCCTGTTGGGTGCCGACACCACCGAGAAGGTGCTGAACGCGCTCGACTCGATCGCTGACATCAGGCAGATCAACATGACTGGCGAGAGCATCCCCAAGAACATCAACAGCGGTCCCGGCAAGGGCCTTCCGAACAACCATACCGAGCGTAAGGTCATCAACGTCGGAGGGCAGGAGGTCGAGCTCCGCTATCTGGTGGGAGGATTCTACATCGAGCTGGACGTCGAGGACGAGGAGACCCTCGACAAGCGCGTGGAGGAGATCAAGGAGGCCTGCAACCGTACCATCGAGCACGGTTACACGCTCACCGTCGGAAGGTTCTCGAAATACAAACCCACACTTCATGATTATAGGAGTTGAAAACAATGGCAACAACTTACAAGAGGCAGTTCTACCCCGGATCCAGTGTCCCCGCCAAAAACAGGCGCAGATACATGGACCCCAAAGTCAAACTGAAGAAACTGCGCGATGTCGCAATGGACGATGTCGTTAGGATCATGGGACACAGGAACCCCGGAGAGGACTACAAGTCCATCCACCCCCCAATAGAGGAGGGTAAGGAGCCCGAGTGCCCCATCAGGAAACTGGTCGTCCCCATCGAGGGAGCCAAACACGGAGACCGTGTAAGGTACATCCAGTTCACCGACTCTGTCTACTTCGCCCCCATCTCTCCCTACCAGAGGGCATGGATGTACCTCTCCAGGTACAGGGGAGTCGACACCGGAACCCTTTCCGGAAGGCAGATCATCGAGGTCCGTGAGAGAGACCTTGAGGTCATGGCCAAAGAGATGATCGACAACGAGACCTTCGACCCCGCCCTCACCGGTATCAGGGGAGCCACAGTTCACGGACACGCATGCCGTCTCGACGAGAACGGACTGATGTTCGACGGATGGCAGAGGTATGTCTGGGACGACAAGAAGAAAGAGGTCGTCTACGTCAAAGACCAGGTCGCGATTCCCCTTGACAGGAGGATCTCCGTCGGAAAGCCTTCCGCAATGTCCGACCTGAAGAAGAGAACGACTATTTTCAGAGCTGACGGCGTCGACATGAGGGACGACAAAGAAGTCACCATGTACGGACTCAGGATCCACAAGCTGAGGACCCTCGGTGGCTACCAGCCCTGGAACGTTAAGGGAGAGTGATTACCATGGCAGGAAAAGAGAAGCTGTTCATGGACGCATGCAAGAAGAAATTCAAAGAAGACCCGACTGACATGTCCACCAAGTACTACTGCTACGGTGGATGGAAACAGTCCAAATCCAAAGTTGAGTTCCAGAAATCCGCTGACGAGATCGCGAAGAAGCGTGGAATGCCCATGCTGAATGAGGACATCGGAGTTCCTCTCGGACAGAGGAGCTGGATGCCCTACCAGCTGTCCCACACCGACATCTACGCCGAGGCAGATGACCTCCACTGTGTCAACAACACCGCTATCCAGCAGGCTTGGGACGACATCAGGAGGACCATCCTCGTAGGACTTGACTCCCCTCACCAGACCATCGAGAGAAGGCTTGGAAAGGAGGTCACCCCCGAGACAATCAACACCTACCTCGAGACCGTCAACCACACCATGCCCGGTGGAGCAGTCGTTCAGGAGCACATGGCTGAGATCAACCCCGCACTCGTCTGGGACTCTTACGTCAAGGTCTTCTCCGGAGACGACGAGCTGATCGACGAGCTGGACCCCAGATTCGTCATCGACATCAACAAACTGTTCCCCAAGGACCAGGCCGAGCAGCTGAAGAAAGCAGTCGGAAAGACCCTCATGCAGGCTGTCCGTGTCCCCACCATCGTCGGTAGGCTCATGGACGGTGCCACCGTTTCCAGGCACGCTGCAATGCAGATCTCCATGGCTTTCATCTCCGCTTACAAACTGGCAGCAGGAGAGGCAGCCATCGCAGACTTCGCCTACTCCGCAAAGCACCAGTCCCTCAACATGGGAACCATGATGCCCGCCAGGCGTGCCAGGGGACCCAACGAGCCCGGAGGAATTCCCTTCGGATACATGGCCGATATCGCTCAGTCCGACCGTGTCTACCCTGACGACCCCGGACGTGCAGCACTCGAGTCCGTCGCTCTGGGAGCAGCCGTCTTCGACCAGGTCTACCTGGGAGGATACATGTCCGGTGGAGTCGGATTCACCCAGTACGCCACCGCTGCGTACACCGACAACATCCTCGAGGACTACGTGTACTACGCCATCGACCAGATCAAATCCAAGTACGGAGGATTCTGCAAACTGGATCCCAGCAACATGGATGAGCTCATCAAACTCGGTGACGACATCAACTCCTACGCTCTCGAGATGTACGAGCGCTACCCCGCAGTCATGGAGACCCACTTCGGTGGATCCCAGAGGGCCACCGTCGCAGCTGCAGCCACCGGTATCGCCGGATCCATGGCCACCGGAGTTGCCGACTGCGGTCTGAACTGCTGGTACCTCTCCATGCTCCAGCACAAAGAGAGGACCGGAAGGCTCGGATTCTACGGATACGACCTGCAGGACCAGTGCGGATCTGCGAACTCCTTCGCATACAGGTCTGATGAGGGTCTGCCCATGGAAGTCCGTGGACCCAACTACCCCAACTACGCCATGAACGTCGGTCACCTGTCCGGATACACCGGTATCCCCAAGGCGGCCCACGTCGCCCGCGGAGACGCTTTCACAGCCAACCCCTTCGTGAGGGTTGCATTCGCGGACCCCGCTCTGGTGTTCGACTTCGCCAACGTGACGAAGGAGATCGGACGCGGAGCTCTCAGGGAGTTCCAGCCCGCCGGAGAGAGAAGCGCAGTCATCAAGGGATGAAGACCGTGAAGGTTGGCGACCTGCTGAAGTACATCCCCACCTCCACCGTGGGAAAGGTGACCGACGTCAGGGAGAGGGACGGGAATGTCTGGGTAAGACTGGACTTCACCGACCTCTACTATGATGCGGCGAACCTAATCCCGGCGGAGCCTTCGGAGTACATCCCGGTCTCCTTCAAGGAGAAGAAGGTGTCCGAGCGTGGAATGAAATCCATCGAGGACATCAAACGGGAGACCCAGGAGGTCGACATCTCCGAAATGATGCCTTCGGGTGGAGGATAAAACCACACCCCAAACTTTTTACACAGGGGTTCTCCCCTGTGGCTTTTTTTTTGATTTTCGGTACCGACTCATGCAAGCGTCGACCACGCTATTCTTGTGAATGTTCGTCACGGACGCCTTTCGGCTTTCCTCGTTTTCCAGTTATTGCGGGGATGTCTGTTGCGGTCAGATCCGTACCCCTGAACGCTCAGACAAGATTGTCAACATGCGTTCTGTCACAGAGAACAATAGGGAGTGGCCAGAAAACCCTGGTCTGAAGAAGATCCGGCCCGAAGGCCGGTAAGAGGAGATCACTCCTTTTGGCTCATCCTGGTGAATTCAGCGATGAGTTTAGCGGCGTTTTCCACGCCGATCATGCCCGTATCGATGGACAGGGAGTATCCGGATGCGACACCCCAGACCTCTCCTGTGTATCTCTGGTAATAGGCGGCTCTCTCGCGGTCCTTGTCCGCTGTCCTGGCGGCCGCCTCCTTCTCGCTGATGTTGTTCCTGGCGGCGGACCTTCTGATGCGGTCCTCCGAGGGGGCATGGACGAAGACAGTAACCAGGTTGGGGTAATCCTTTCTGAGGACGTAGTTGGCGCACCTTCCCACGAACACCGCGGAACCTTTGGAAGCCAGACTCAGTATGGCTTCGGACTGTGCCTTGAACAGCGGGCTGGGCGCGGAGATGCCGTAGAACGTGATGGGCTTGCCGTTGATACGTTCCTCTTCTTTGAGGACCTGCTCTTCAGGTATGCCCGCCTTCTCGGCCGCGGCCGTGATGATCTCACGGTCGTAGCAGGGTATCCCCAGCATGTCGGCCAGGGTTTTCCCGACCTCCCTTCCTCCGCTTCCGTTCTCCCTTGCTATTGCTATCATGAGTTCATTGGACTGCATCTGCGGTACCTCCGTTGATCTTCCTGAGGTGGATCGTCTTCATCACTTTCCTCGCTGCGGGCTGGGCTATGAGCATCTCCACCCAGAATGCCAGGAAGAAGTTCACAGGCCACTTGTGGGGCCATTCCTCGGCGCATACCCATGTTACATCGCCGGACATGATCTCTCCGACCAGAGGGCCGAGAAGGCTCATGGATGCGGACATCATCGTCACGCAGAAGATGATGTTGAAAACGATCCTGGTGTTGAAACCGTCGGTGGGTTCCGTGAACCTCGCCACGCCGTAGCTGGCGATCCTTCCGACGATGAACGTCATAAGCAGCATGACGATGATCCAGATGAACGGCAGGCATTTCAGCGAGGTTATCATAACCTCCGCGTCGAATTTGCCGAACGATTGGGCGATGTTTATCGTCGCCATGATGAGCGCCGTTATCAGCGCGATGACACCTCCGTAGAGGAGTCCTTCTTTGTTGCTCCAAGGCAGTCTAAGCTCTTCCATGTAGAATCACTCCGAACCGGTTCGCACCGTTTTCCGGCTTCGGAAGAGCTCTTCCCGCCTTGCGTGTTCCATGCAGTCTCCGGTCCCGGCTTTCACCGGACGACCCAGTAAAGAAACGAATCTATCTTAAAGGAAACCCGACAGAGGAATCCGATACAAGAACTATGATGTCCGAACTGGATACTATAAAGTCCGAGTTCGGACCCCCGGCATATGCCGGGGAAGGAAATTCAGAGCCTGTTGAAGGCCACCAGGACGGAAGCCAGCTTAGGGTTGTCGACCAGTCCGTAGTGGTTCCTGATCATCAGGTCGCTGGTTGGCGCTGGGCTGCAGGATACGACGTCCTTGCAACCGTTGCTCTCATTCAGCTCAGGGAACGACACAGGGGGCATGATGAACTGCTCCCCTCCGTCCGCTGGGACCTGAGGGAACAGGATGAACCCATCCGAGAGCCATACCACGTCGTCCCTACCCTCGTACTTCTTGGCGGTGAACGGGAAGACCTCCTCTCCGATGACGTTCCCGTTACCTGATTCGAGGATCACCGTGGGTTCCGGCGGAGGCCTGAATCTGGGGTCCTTGACGATGCATATCACGCTGTCGCGCTGGAGAGCTTGGTTGAAACCCTCGTTCTCCACCTCAATGTTGCCCATCGCGCGGACCTTGGACTCCTCCTCCCTGAGTTTCTCCAGGATCTCCTGGTCGAGATAGAAGGCGTGGACCACGCCTCTCAGCCCTCTGATGATCTCCAACTGGGTGTCACCTGGGGCATCCACGTCGATTGCCATACCGAATCCAGTGGGTAGAATCGTATTAATAGGTTGCTATGGCGGGAAGAGTGCTGACTATTGACCCAGGATACATCCAATGTCTGTTTCCTTACATCGGTCATCAAGACGGCAGAGTCAGAACAGTTCTAGTCAGTCGATCATGTTGACATAGGTCGTTGTGTCTGTGTCCTTGTGCAGGTCATGGAACGACTCCAGTCTGTCTGGATACTCTCTGCAGATCAGTTCCGCTATATGTCCATCATATCGATGAATTTTGAATCGTTGCAAAAAAGCGGGAATGCAATGTAAAAAATTTTAACGTTAGATTACACAAAATTTGAAAGTGACCAGTATTGTCGACCTTGAATCTTTTGGGTCCTGCATTCGAACTGGAGTATGACGGAATCCTTCAGGGATCTTATCGACTTGATCAGATTGTCTTGCCAGAGCCGTCATCGATGTGGATAAGGGCGAAGTTGCAGGAGTGTCTAAGTTTCAGTCGAATCGGATCGGATTCGACACGATGTGGCGCTACATGCCACGGGATGCAAATGTCGAGTACAGGTTGTACCAAAAATGGGGTTTCAGAACCTTGGACTCGTCGTGAGACGAATCCAAGGTCGGATTGGATCCGAAGTCCGGTCACTGGAGTCCGCACTGGCTTTCGTCGTCGACGAAAGTGATGGAACAGTCCCTCTTGAGGCCGAGGCCTCCGGCCACCTCAAGGGCCTTCACGATCCCTGACGGGACGGGGCAGGCGGTGTGAGGGATGGCGTCGTTGGCCAGCTTGTAGATCTCGGACTTGTGGAACTCGGCCTCCACCTCAGAGTAGGGGCTCATGGGTTCCAGCTTCCACGACATCTTCAGGATGTTGGGGCAGTCGCTCTTGATCTCCAGTTCAACGAGACCCATGTCGTTCTCCTTTGCGATGATGAGCGTCTTCATCTTGCAGACGCCAGCGTCAACGCAGACCATGCACGGTTCACTCATTGTCATCACTCCGTAGTCTGATAAGGTTGTTTATCCCGGCCATGGACCTGATGTCCACAACGCCTATGGCGGCGATGATGCGGTTGTCGAGCTCTATAGGGGTCACTATCACCCTAATGCCTTTGTAGGGCCCGGCCGTGGCGATCTTCCTGATTGTCGTTCCAGCGTTAATAACCTCTTCGAGGACAGGGCCGCTGTAGGCGTTGTCTATGACGGCACCGTTCTCGATCCTTAT
The DNA here is from genome assembly GCA_964550065.1 of uncultured Methanomassiliicoccales archaeon. Taxonomy (GTDB): domain Archaea; phylum Thermoplasmatota; class Thermoplasmata; order Methanomassiliicoccales; family Methanomethylophilaceae; genus Methanoprimaticola. Next base: position 28,838 of record CAZJWD010000004.1, on the reverse strand, counting down.
GCCCAGGTTGTCCCTGCTCTTGGCGCAGACGGGCAACCCTCCCACGAGGTCATGTATCGCGAACGCCAGCGAGATTAGTTCGTTCCCGGTGCTCCTCTGGGACAGTATGTCCTTGAGCTCCCTGTTGAACTGGAGTCCGCCCATGATGGTGAGTCCGGCGATGACAGCCCCTGTCTCCGCAGATTCCGCGGTGGGACCGGTTCCGATGATGACCACGTCGTCGTTCCTGAGGTTGAAGACCGATTTGATCTTGGCCTCCACATCAGCCTCCACGGGGTAGTCGGACCCGGGGAAGATCAGCTTCCCGTTGCTGTAGATGAGGGTGGTCGCTCCGGTCGCCCCGGATTTGATTGCGGCATCCCTCTCCTCGCAGCCGTACTTCACGTTCCTTGCCATCTTCGGCACGCGGACCGCGCAGTCCCGGTCACCTATGGTCAGGTCGCTGATGGAGACATCCGCGACATCCATGTGCATGGACTTCTTGAACTCCATGCCCTTCTCGGTCAGGTATATCCCGCTCTTGCCGATGATGATCATGTTCTGTTCCTGCATCATCGCAAGGATGGTCCTGGTGCTTCCCTCCCCTATGCCGAGGAGTTGGGAGAGCTTCTTCCTTCCCACAGGGTTGTTCTCGTCAATGCATTCGAAAGCTTTCCAGACGTGATAATCGTTGAATTTAGGCGCTGGACCGCCTAGTTTCGACGGACGCGAGAGCATATGGATGAATTATACATCCAATATTTAAACATCTACGGTTGTCCATCTAAGGGAGCCAACCTCCGTTAATTCACGACGTTAACACTTCTAACGAACGAGGCTTCTCCGCGATACTTTAAATTACGGGAACAAATGCGATACACATGGCTCAAGAGTCGGTAGACCTTCTGATTATCGAGAACGTCTCGAAATCCTTCGACGGCCGCTGCGTCCTGAACAACGTCAGCGCCAAGCTCTCGACGGGTAAGATCCTCGGACTTATCGGAAAGAGCGCCGCCGGGAAGAGCGTTCTGATTCACATGCTGAGGGGGAGCGAGGAGTACGCCCCCGACAGCGGACGCGTGATCTACAATGTCAACCGTTGCTGCAAGTGCGGCAACCTGGACCTCCCCTACAAAGGGGTCGCATGCAGCAAGTGCGGGGCTGAGGCCGAGACACTTGCGGTGGATTTCTGGTCCCTGAAGCCCGACAACCCGTTGAGGCAGGATCTCAAGGGCCGCATAGCTATCATGCTGCAGAGGACCTTCGCACTGTTCGGGGACATGTCCGTTGTGGAGAACGTCATGGAGGCCATCCCCGACGACATACAGGGTGACGACCGCATCAACAAGGCCATCGAGATGCTGAAGCTGGTCAACATGACCCACAGGACGACTCATATCGCCAGGGATCTGTCCGGAGGGGAGAAGCAGAGGGTTGTCATGGCAAGGCAGTTGGCGAAGAACCCGCTGTTCTTCCTGGCAGATGAGCCCACCGGAACCCTGGATCCGACCACCGCCGAGACGGTCCATCAGGGACTCATCGACTACGTCAACGACAGGGGCATCTGCATGGTGTTCGCGTCCCACTGGCCGGAGGCTATCGAGAGGATGGCGGACGAGGCAATACTTTTGGATGCGGGCAACGTCGTCCAGATGGGCGACCCCAAGGCCGTCAGCACCGAGTTCATGAAGGAGTACCATTTCGAGAAGTCCAAGCAGGGTGAGCTGGGGGATCCCCTCATCGTGCTGGATGACGCCAAGAAGCACTACTTCTCCGTGGTCAGAGGTGTCGTCAAGGCCGTGGACGGTGTGACATTCGACATCAAGGACAGGGAGGTTTTCGCCCTGGTCGGGTACTCCGGAGCCGGCAAGACCACGACATCGAGGATGATCGCGGGTATGACTCCCGCCACATCCGGAAGCGTCAAGATCAAGATCGGTGACGACTGGATCGACATGTCCGAGTCCGGTTTCGCCGGAAAGGGCAGGGCTACGCCGTACATCGGGTTCCTCCACCAGGAGTACACCCTGTACCCGTTCGACACGGTCCTCCAGAACCTGTCCACATGCATCGGCATGAAGATGCCCGCGGAGCTGGCCAAGGTCAAGGCCATCCAGGTCCTTCTGAGCGTCGGGTTCGAGAAGCAGAATATCGAGAAGATCCTGTACTCGTATCCGGACTCGCTCTCCGTCGGGGAGTGCCAGAGGATAGCGTTCGCGCAGGTCCTCATCAAGGAGCCCCGCATAATCATCCTGGATGAGCCCACCGGAACCATGGACCCGATCACCAAGACGATCATCGCCAAGTCCGTCATCCGCGCCAGGGAGACCCTGGGCGAGACCTTCGTGGTCGTCAGCCACGACATGGACTTCGTCCTCAACTGCTCCGACCGCGCCGCCTTCATGAAGGGCGGGAGGGTGGTGTCCATCGGCAAGCCCGAGGATGTACTGGAAGAATTCTCGATGGAGCCCGTGCCAGAAGGTGAATGAGCATGAAGCAGAAGATGGGAAGGCATCTCAGCTTCGTGGAGTGCAGGGAGTCCATGGGACTCGGAGTCGGAGGGGGATTGGCCCAGAGGGCCACCATCTCCGAGTCCGGCAGGGACGTGGTTGCCATAGCCATGGGCCCCGGACGCAGGCACATCACCAAACCCGTGTGCGAGATCACCTACGCCCTCAGGGAGGAGGGGATCGACACCAGCGTCATGGTCGTCAACGCGGGATCCGGAGTCCCTGCGGACGCCCCCGACATGACCACAGGTTCCTATTTCGGGTTGGATCCCATCGAGGTCGAGAGGATCCAGCAGTACAAGGTGGCCCTTATCCACCTCGGGAACGTCCGCATGCATATCATCTACAAGGCCAGGCTCATCCTCAGGAACGTGGACATCCCGGCCATCATTGTGGCCCAGTGCCCGGTGGACTACGAGGACTTCGCCGCCATAGGGGTGAAGACAAAAGCTGTCATGCCGCCGGACGACAAGATACAGACCAAGGGTGAGATCGTGGAGATCGTCACCGGTGTCGTCAGAGGGGTCACGACCACACAGGACAAGCTGGACGAGATAGTCTCCAAGGTGCAGTCCATGCTTCCGGAGCGTGAGCGCATATGATAGTCACGGTCAACGGGAAGGAGAAGAAGCTGAAGGCGGGATCCACACTCAAGACCGCCATCGCCGGGGAGCCCTATGTGAAGGGCACGCTCATAGCCGTGCACCTGTCCGAAGAGAGGCTGGTCTCCGAGACCAGCGACTTCGAGATCGAGACGGAGCGCGGGACCATGGTCCTGCACCTGAACGACTCCCCCGAGGCTGCCGTCTGGAAGGCGAGGATGGCCGACCATGCCGGCGGGATGAACGCCAGATGGGTCACCCATGACATCGTCGCATTCGGTTCGTTCCCCACCAACATCGAGGTGGACAGGAACGCGTACAGGTACAGCACATACGACTGTTTCCTGGCCCTGGGAGGATTCGACAACCACACCACCTATATGATGGTGGCCAGGGACAACCACACCGGATCGTACGGGGCCGGACAGGGCATCATAGGGAGGATCACGGTCGGAAGGCACATCCTCGGGCTCATGAGGGAGGGGGACAAGATCCTTTCCGTGAAGCCGATGATGTCCGAGACCAGCACGGAGAACGTGAAGGTCACGGATGACCTGTCGTTCCCGTTGGAGGACGGCTACAGGGTCGAGACAGGGGTGAGCATAGAGCTCAACCCGCAGTCGCCCGAATCGGCGGAGCATGTCCTTATCCTCTCGTCCGGCGGGGTCATGAACATCACCCAGGCCACGGGAAGCTTCCTAGCATGCACGGACGACATGGACGTCGCCATACCCAAGGAGGACTGCTCGGTCAGGGACGTTGGGACGGTGACCGTCAGGAACGACGGTGTCGGGACCGGCCGTCTGTACATGTACAAGGAGAGGAGGCAGGTGTCCCAGGTCCACAACGTGGCCGGAATGGTCTCATCCGGAAGGGCGATACTGGCGTACGCAGGCCAGGATACCAAGGTCACGGTCACCACCGAGCCCCCCAGGGCGTTGTCGGTGGGTATGGCCCAGGCCGACGGGGCGAAGTTCCTGGAGGCCGCCGGCATAAAGCAGGTCAGGACCGGGGACACGTCGGATGACGCAATCATCGCCGAGCAGACACCCGAGCAGACCATCACCGCCCTGGGGAAGGGCGAGGTGGAGACATTCGGAGTGCCCAGGGACAGGATCTTCAGGATCAAGCTGTCCGACAAGGACCCTGTCAGCCTCCATTACTTCAGGAAGGTCACGGGGCTCAGCCATAAGCCCGTGGGGATCCTGAAGGTGCAGTTCACATTCGAGGGTCTGCCGATGGTCACGTTCTACGGGGATGAGGTCAGGGGCAAGAACCTGTACCCTCAGGACCCGTTCAAGAAGGTCAAGAGGGGGGACATCGGCCTGACGAACCAGGCGAGGCCCCATCACGGACTCATCGGAATCAGGCTGGAGGACAGCAAGGAGTTCGGTCCCACGGGTGAGGAGTCATACGGTACGAACATCGTCGGGAAGTTCGTGGACGACCTCGACAGGCTCATGAAGGATCTGAACGAGGATGACACCGTGTACATAACGGAGGAAGAGCTATGAGTGAGGAGAGGGAGACCAGGTTGTTCATGATCTCGCCCAGGTCCATGCTGACCCCGGACCAGCTGTCGCGCATGGTCCATTCGTACGGCGAGGCGGCGATAGTCAAGGAGACATGCTACGGATGCCTGGTGGAGGGGCCCAGGGAGACGGTTCGCCGCATCCTGTCAAAGGTCAGGGAGAAGTACCCCAACGAAGTGTTCTCCAAGGTCAGGGCATACCCGTGCAGCGACCCCCGCAGGTGCAGGGCACAGCACGGAACCAGGCCGGGGTACGCCCAGCTCGAGGAGGAGTGGGAGCTCCTCTCCAGCATCCAGTACGCTCTGGAGAAGGTGGATGCCGGTGCGAAGTACGTGCCTCCGGCAGAGAAGAAACGCATTAATGTAAACGATTTCAAGAAGATTTGCGAGGTGCAGTGATGAAGGTCTTCATAGATCCGCCGAACAGCCTTGTTCTGTTCGATCTTGTTGAGAGGTTCGGGCATGAACCGCTCAGCGCCATGGCGGCGATCCAGGAGAAGGTAGACAACCTGGAGGTCGACATGCCCCCGATGAACGTCTCCCTGGACGATGTCGTCAAGGGTCTGAAGTACGCAGGAGTGGAGGTCCCCTCCGGAGTGAGGGGGAGGCTCGCCCTGTGGGGGCCGATGATCGAGGAGGCCGATGCGGCCATCATCATGGACGACTGTCCCTACGGTTTCGGTTGCGTGGGATGCGAGAGGACCAACCTCATGGTAAAATACCTGATCAAGAGGCGCGGGATCCCCGCCCTGCACGTCACATACCCCGAGGATGACGAGGCGGCGGTCAACTTCGTCGCCCAGACCAAGGAGTTCCTGGAGGGATTGAAATGACCATCAAGATCGCACAGCTGTCCTGCGGTACCGAGTACAGCAGCGTCCAGTACGAGATAGAGAAGGCCGCCAGGTCCGTGGGTGCCAAGATCGTGTACCCCGACGTGTCCGCCGCGGACATCGACGAGGCTGTGAAGAGGTTCGGGTTCAACCCGAGGTCGCCGCAGCTCAAGCTCATGATCGCCAGGGCCGCCCAGCTGGCCGACGAGAAGTACGACGCCGACGCGGTGTTCATCACCACATGCTTCAGATGCGCCGAGGCCGCCCTCGTGAGGAACGAGCTCAGGAGGTTCATACAGGAGAACACCAGGCTCCCCGTGGTCACCTACTCGTTCACGGAGAGGCTCAAGGCATCCCAGCTCCTGACGAGGATGGAGGCCTTGGTCACCATCGTCACCAGGAAGGAGCTCCTGGCCAGGGAGAGGCAGACCGGCATCACCGCCGGACTGGACTCCGGTTCGTCCACCACCAAGGCCGTGATCATGGAGAACAACAAGATCATCGGCAAGGACTGGACCCCTTCCGGGGATGTCGTGCAGTCCGCCACCCAGGTGCTGGAGAACGCCATGAAGCAGGCCGGGGTTGAGCTGAAGGACATCGAGGCCATCGGGACCACCGGATACGGAAGGTTCACCCTGGGAGACCACTTCGGGGCCAAACTGGTCCAGGAGGAGCTGACGGTCAACTCCAAGGGAGCCGTCTGGCTGGCCGACAGGCAGAGAGGGGAGGCCACCATCATCGACATCGGAGGTATGGACAACAAGGCCATCACCGTCAGGGACGGGGTCCCCGACAACTTCACCATGGGTGGGATCTGCGCCGGAGCGTCCGGAAGGTTCCTGGAGATGACCGCAAGGAGGATGAAGATCGACGTCACCGAGCTCGGCGCCCTCGCCGACAAGGGGAACTGGCGCAACGCCAAGATGAACTCCTACTGTTCCGTGTTCGGTATCCAGGACCTGGTCACCACCCTCGGAGAGGGGAAGAGCTTCGAGGATGTGGCCGCTGCGGCGTGCCACTCCGTGGCGGAGCAGGTCTACGAGCAGCAGCTCCAGGAGATCGACGTCAGGCACCCGATCATCCAGGTCGGAGGGACATCCCTTATCTCCGGACTCGTCACCCAGGTGGGCGAGGTCCTCGGGGAGAGGCCCATAGTGCCTCCCGACTCCCAGTACATCGGAGCCGTGGGAGGAGCCCTGCTGAGCTCCGGATTCCTGTGAGGCCTATCCATGGACATAGAAGTTATCGGAGGCGACGGATACGGCGACCAGGCCTATGTGAAGCTCTTCGACGACATCATGAGCGACCTGGACAAGGCCGTGCTGATCGACAGGGTCCGCCTGGTCCTCGAGCCGGAGACGCCGTTGTTCGTGTTCTCCATCGTGCTGAGGTCCGAGCCCGCCCCCAAGAGCATCACAGACGTGGCCAACGTCAGGACAGACCCCAACGGCGTCCACATCACGATCACACAGGAGCGCTACGCCCCGGACATACTGAGGGCGCTCTGGGACAGGTACGGCAGGAAGGCCGTCTACCAGCAGACGAGGTTCGACCTGGATGTCACCGGCGCCAAGGAGTCCGACATGGGGGAGATGATCATCTCCAGCGGAGAGGACGACAGACGCGAGATCATGGCCGCCATCTGGAGGACCATGCCCGAGGGGATCAAGAACAGGAAGACCCTGATCTCCGGGAACGTCATCACGGTCGTGGCCACAGAGGAGGTCCTGCTCCCGGAGATGATCTCCAGGGGGAGGGAGACCCACATAGCAATGGGAGGTTCCGCAGATGTATGAGGTTCTGATGTACGACGGCGGAGTGTACCGCTCCGAGGAACTGTACGAGATCATAGAGGATGTGGGAGGTGTCGTTCTCCAGAAGAACAGGAGCTCCCAGATGCTCACGGTCACCATGTCAGTCCCTGAGGAGGACAGGGCCGCCATAGAGCATGTCTGCACCGACATAGGCGGAGTGGTCAAGGAGGTCCCCTTGGCGGGGATGGAGATCGCCGTCGTCGGACCCACCCTGGGAAGGCACCATATGCCCCACCCCATCTGCGACATCGCGGAGGAGCTGAGGCGCTACGGGGCCATCACCGTGGTCATGGGACTGGCCAGGGGCCGCGGGAAGGCCACCGCCCAGATATCCATGACCGAGAGGATGATCCTGGACGAGTACGACGCCGTGGTGTTCATGCTGGGCAACTTCAAGCCCTGCGTGGAGAAGAAGGCGGAGCTGATGCAGGACATCCATGTGCCCACCGTTCTGGTGAGCGGACCTGTCCCCGAGGGCGTCGAGGATACCTGTGACGCCATCGTCACAGGGGTGGGACGCAAGGCGGCCAGGATGAGGACCCCTCCGGAGAGGGAGAAGCTGGAGGAGATCGCCGACACCCTGGAGGCCGTCCTGAGGGACAAGAAGCGCAGCCTGGAGGAGGATCCCCTGTATGTGCACCCCGCGGAGGTCAAGACCATCCTGGAGGAGTACGAACCGATCAACATGTGCCTCAGGCCGGCACCCATGGTGCTCCATCTGGACGGACTCAGGATCAAGATCCCGTACCAGGAGCACAGGGAGTACCTGGAGAACGTCGAGGTCTACGGAAGGAAGCTGGGCGAGATCGCTGACATCGCGCCTTCCAAGATCGATGACAGCAGCATCCTGGTCCGCATCAAGTCCCGTTCTCAGGTGGAGGACGAGGATCGTCGCGCACAGTGAAACCATAAGCACGGGCCCTTCTCGGGGGCCCCGGGCGGTTCCATACCCAGATATCCTTCGGGATTGGATTCCGATATCATTTTTTCTCATTATTATTCCCAGCGGGAAACCCTTATAACGCATGAAAGTCTGCCACATCACAGTTAATGCTGCCGCTGTGCGAACAGTGGAGGTCTGACATATGAAATGCTGTTGCGAATGCTCTAAAATCTCCGCCGAGGCCATCGAGCACGTGGGTGCCCTCATCGGCACCTCCAAGATCGCCGAGGTCGACGGAAGCTACGTAATCAAACCTGCCAACAACGAGGAGCTGGCCAAGGCCATCTCCGCAGTCATCTCCGCCGGAGGGTCCGTATCCCCTCTGAGCAGGAAGGGAACCCACACCGAGGGTGCAGTCCTGGTGGACATGTCCGACATGGCCTCCATCATCAACCTGGACGCCGAGAACTTCACCGTCAAGGTGCAGGCCGGATGCAAGATCAAGGACATCAGGGCCGCCGTCGCCGAGGCCGGATTCACCCTCGGGGTGTACCCTGCCGGAGCCGACCCCACCGTCGAGGACTGGGTCTACACCGAGGAGGCCGGAATCGGATCCTTCAAGTACGGAACCGTCAAGGACACCGTGGAGAACATCATCGCCGTCTCCGCCGAAGGATCCATCCTGGAGACCGGATACGATCAGATCGGATACTACATGTCCGGTTACAACATGATCCAGACCCTTGCGGCTTCCTCCGGAAGGCTCGCCATCATCACCGAGGTCACGTTCAAGCTGTTCCCCGCCGGAGTAACCAAGGCGGCAGCCTACGAGTTCCCCGACGTCCAGAAGATGCAGGAGGTCTTCCAGAAGATCGCTCAGGAGCCCTCCCTCAAGCCCCTTCAGATATCCTTCAACGGAAACAGGGCCGTCGTCGCCTTCCAGGGTGCCGAGGAGTTCGTGGATCTGGACATGGGTATGCTCGAGACCATCATGACCGATGCCGGCGCGTCCAAGCTGGACGATGCCACATGTGACAGCATGTTCGGCGGAATAGACACCGGAGCCTGCGTCTGCCCCGACGCCCCCACGATGTACGTCCCCCTGAGGAACATGGCCGCCTTCATCGGAGACTGCAAGGCCATCGCCGGATTCACGATCGCCGGAAACATCCCTGACCGCAGCACCGTCGCCGTCAAGCTGACCGAGGGCTCCGAGTCCGATGTGGACGTCGCAGCCGACAAGGCCGAGGAGTACGGCGGAAGGGCCGGAACCAGGTGCCCCAGCAGGTACAGGACCGAGGGCACCAAGAAGTTCATGAGGAGGATCGAGGCGGCCTTCATGGGTGCCGAGGTCGAGGACGTCAAGCTGGACAGGCAGGTCACCCCTGCGGTCATCGAGAAGCTCAAGGCCATCGTCGGGGACGCCAACGTCACCGTCAGCGGCGTCGACCTGGTCCTCTACAGCCACGACATGGCCCCCCTCCCCAAGGAGGCCGGACTGGCGTTCAAGAACATCCCCAACGTGGTCGTCAGGCCCGAGACCGTGGAGCAGATCTCCAAGATCATGGCCCTGGCCTACGAGACCGGAATCGCAGTCACACCCAGAGGAAACGCCTCATGGGGTCTGGGCGGATGCATGCCCACCAACGCCGGTATCCTGCTCGACATGTCCTCCAAGATGAGGAAGGTCGTCAGTATCGACAAGGAGAATCTGACGGTCAAGGTCCAGGGAGGATGCACATGGAAGAACCTCCTCGAGGCCTGCATGAAGGAAGGATACATCATCGGATCCTACCCCTCGTCCTTCCCCTCCGGAACCATCGGAGCCTGGTACTCCACCAACGGTATGGGAATCGGATCCTACAAGTACGGGTCCGCACGCGAGAACGTCGTCAACGCCGAAGTGATCGTGGACGACGGATCCGTCGTCGTCACCGGATTCGAGGACACCGGGTCCTACAGGGCGTCCTTCAACCTGAACCAGTTCTTCTCCGGAGCCGAGGGAACACTGGGAATCATCGGAACCGTGACGTTCAGGATCCACCCCATGGGAGAGATCAGGTGCCTTGCGTACGAGTTCGACGAGCTCAGGGACATGGACGGACCCATGCAGGAGCTCATCGCCCACCCCTCCGCCAAGCCCCTTCACGTGGCCTGGTCCGACTACCTGCACTTCGCCAACCAGAAGAGGGCCGGCGTCCATGCCCCCGATGTGTCTAACCTCTGGCTGGTCACCCTTCAGGGAGACAAGGAGCACAACGACCTCGAGGAGGCCGCAGTCACCGCCATGGCCGAGAAGGCGGGCGGAAGGAAGATCTCCTCCGAGATCGCCGAGCATGAGTGGGAGGAGAGGTGCTACGAGTTCAGGGCCAGGAAGGTCGGAGTGGGAGAGATCCCCGCCGAGGTCATCGTTCCCGCCAAGGCCTGGGGCAAGTTCACCGACACCTGCTACTACGGATTCCAGGACATGAAGATGGAGGCCGGAGGAGTCATCGGAGTCCTCGTCGACAGGAACACCGCCCTGTTCATGCCCTACTACTTCAAGGACGACGAGATGCTCACCGGAATGCTGTCCTTCGGATTCAACTTCTATCTCGGAGACAAGGCAGGGGAGTTCGGAGGAAGGACCACTGGATTCGGAGTGTTCTTCGCCTGGAACCTGGATGTCATCCACAACCCCGCCACCGCCGGTATGACCAGGGAGCTCAAGACAGTCTTGGATCCCCGTGACGTCGTCAGTCCCGGTCACCTGACCTGCGGAATGACCAGGTTCGGAGTGGACATGAACAAGGGTCTGATGTCCATGGGAAGCGCCCTGATCCAGATCATGAAGAAGATCATGCCCGGAGACAGGACTTTCGCCTACAACCTCGAGAGGTTCAGATACGACGACCTCGAGCACATCAAGGGTCTGGACCGCGTCCACAAGCTGGGCGACGGAACCCAGTGATTGAAACCATTCAAACGGAGGTCGCCGGTAGGCGGCCTCCCCTAACCTTCGTTTTTTATTCTGATTTCGGGAGTCCGAGCTGTTACCGGACCTGAGTCTGTTGGTAACCTGATCCTGATCGGTCAATGATGTTTCAGAACGAATGCATTCGTGCAATTTTACGGGGAAACAAGTCAGGTTTTCCACCTATGTTCTCCATTGTCAGGCTGTAACGGACTTGGTCTTGATCAGCAGTATGATCAGGGCAGGTCCGCCTATGAGTGCGGTTACCGCTCCGACAGGCAGCAACCCCGGCGAGATCAGCGCTTTGGAGAGGATGTCCGCTATGAGGAGAAGCACAGCACCCATGAGTGCACTGGCGGGAACAAGCAGTTTCAGGTCTCCGCCTATGATGTATCTGCATATCTGAGGTGCCAGCAGGCATACGAAACCTATCGTTCCTATGAAGCAGATCACGACCGCCGTGCCGAGACATGCGATCAGTATGCAGGAGAGTCTGATGATGTCCACGTTGATTCCAAGGCTCTTCGCGGTGTCGTCGCCCATCCTCATCGTGTTCAGGGGTTTGGACATGAGCATGGTGAACACGACGATCAACAGGGCGACGAATGCAACGTATGGTATCTCCCACATGAACGCGTTGGAGAGGTCTCCGACAGTCCAGAAGACTATGGATGACAAAGCGTCCGATTCCACGAAGTACTCCATTATGGTCAGACAGGCGCTGAATATGTACGACATCGCAACTCCGAGCAGAACCATCATCACCGGTGACAGTCTTTTGACCTTGCTGCACAGAGTTAGTATCCCCAGCGGAATCAGGGAGAATATGAACGCGTTCGTTGCCACGGCGAACGGTGACGAGGCGAGATTGATTCCGAATGCCAATGCGAGACAGGCACCCAATGCGGACGCGGATGATACGCCCAGGGTGTAGGGTGTCGCCAATGGGTTGTTCAGCAGAGTCTGCATCACGCATCCTCCGACGGCCAGGATTATCCCGGCGAATATGGCCATGAGGATGCGGGGCAGCCTTATGTTCATCACGATGCGTTCTGCATTCGCAGGTACCTCGAACACATCCAGGATCTGATTGAAGAGGACCTTGAACGCGACCGACGGGGTGACGCTTTCGGCGGCTCCCACGGAGATCGAGATACATGACAGTATCAGTATCGCAATGACCATGCCGACTATCGCAACAACACGTACGAACGTCCGATTTCTTATCGTGTCCCTGGTGTCATTCACGATTTCGTTGCTACCCATGCGCTCACGTCCAAGTAAGGAGGGGGCGGGAACGCCCCGTTTGTTCAGAAGTTCGTGAATACTCCGTGTTTCGAGAGGTCGAGGTCGATTCCCAGCCAATCCGACACGTATTGCTGGTGTATCTCATCCGCATCGAAGTCCGAGAACAGGTCCGGGTGGAACAGATCTGCGAAATATGCTGCACACAGCATTCCGCAACTGCTGTCGTTGGTCAGGTATCCGCAGAACAGCTTGAACTGGTCCTCGTCGTATCCGTTGAGCAGTTCCAGACTGTGAAGGTATGCGGGTGCGTCATCCATCATGGAGGGGTCGTCGATGACGTATCCGTTCACGGGGACGCCTTCGGTGTATCCTCCGGAACCGGACAGATAGATCGTCCTGATCATAACATAGTCCACCTGGTCCTCCCAGTCGATCATGCTCTCGAGACTGAGGTTTATCGAGGACGTGTAGTCTCCGGTGTGGTCCATGATGATGTTGTGGGCTCCGGCCAGTTCGGCGGCCTGGGCGTCCAGATAGCTGTTGGTGTACGCATAGATCGTCTTGGTGGTCTGGTTCAGCATGTAGTGCCCATAGTAGGTCATCAGGACGTTGGGACGGTCGGAATCATCGAGGTTCTCGGTCTTCTCCTTGATGGTGGTGTAGATTCCGTCCAGCCATGAGAGGTATTCCTCTGCGCGGTCCACCTTGTCGAATATGTACCCTGCTTTCAGGATGGCCTGTCCGCAGACGGAATCCGATGGTTTCCCGCTCAGTTCCTTGGTCAGACCGAGATAGATGGCCTCACCGACGGCGTTGGCTTTGATGTCCGTGTACGAGTCCGTCTGACACAGCCAGAGGTTGACTCCTGCCTCCGAGGGGGATTCGACATCGACCTGTGCACTGTTCTGGTTTCCGTAGTTGATGAGTTTGCCCTTGTTCACGTTGTTGGCCATGTAGAAGTCCTGCATCGTGTAGATGGCCTTGTCCACGGCAACGACCATGTCCACAACCCCGAGGATGTTCACAAGCTCGGCGTTGGTCGTGTAGTCCGAGGCGAGCACATACTTGTCTCTGATCGTGATGGACTTCTCGTTATGGTTTCCATCGAGAAGGTTGAGTTTTGTTCCTTCGACCCTGTTGATGATGTTCTTCAGGTGTTCTAGATCGTCGGAGTTGACCTTTCCGTCCCTGTTCACATCGGTCCAGCGGGAGTCTATGTCATATCCGGATGTGTCTTCCCCTTTGCTCTGAGCGTTCAGATAGTCGGTGAACAGCTTCACGTCATCGTCATCCAGACTCATGTCGCCGTTCACATTGCCGTACATCTCGAGCGTTCCGTCGAAATTGGCTTTGCCTTTTCCGTCTTCGCCCGCGTTTATTAAAACATATCCGACAGCAGCCACAAGTATTATAACCACGACTGCTGCCGCGATGGCTTTGGTGTTCATCGTTCATTAATGTATGTAAGACTATATTAATTGGATGATATATCCAATAGCATGTGCTGTCTATTGTCCATAGATGACCTGTCATTCGGATACGGCGACGAGGCTGTCCTGAGGGGGATTCTGATGGATATCAGAGGTTCCGAGATTTTGGGTATCGTGGGTCCGAACGGTTCTGGGAAGACCACGTTGATCAAGTGCATCAACAAGATACTGGAACCTGTGCAGGGACACATCTACCTCGAAGGAGAGGATATCAAGGGGTTGAGTCGCAGGGAAGTCGCGTCCAGAGTAGGTTACGTTCCTCAGAGTTCCTCATCATCCATGTCACTGCCGACCGTCTATGAGGTGGTTCTGATGGGGCGCACCCCACATAGTATGTGGAAGAACGCACCTGATGACGAAGAATTGGTTTGGAATGCCATGGAGAAGTTGAGTGTCACTGAATTGGCAGACCGTGGCTTCAACGAGCTGAGCAGCGGACAGACACAGAGGGTCCTGATAGCGAGGGCGATGGCTCAGGAGGCGAAGCTGCTCCTGCTTGATGAACCTACATCAAATCTCGATGTCAAATACCAGTTGGAGGTGATGGGTCTCATGCGTGACCTTGTGAACCGCGAGGGGATCAGTGCATGTGCGATTGTCCACGACCTGAATCTCGCGATTCGCTATTGTGACCGTGTCCTGATGCTCAAGGATGGGGAGATCAAGGCTTTCGGCAAGACATTGGATGTCCTCACACCTCAGAATATCAAAGAAATCTTCGACATTGATGCAGAAATCATCGAGTATGGTGGTTTGCACCATCTGCTCATCCTCTGAATACACTGATTATTCAGTATTATCAGGAATATCATCTGACATCGTTTCCGCTGAAGCGGACGAATACTCATCAGATAAGTTCCCTCAGGATGTCCACTACATCCCCGGCATAGTCGATCACGGGGATGTCAGGGTCGCAGGCGTTCCACAGCTCATCGGATCCAGAGCCTGTCCTGACGCCCACGAAAGACGCCCCCGCATCTTTGGCGGACATCCAATCGGTGGTGTTGTCGCCCACATAGAGTATCTCCTCCGGTTCCACTCCCAGCAGTTCTGCGAACTCGGTCATGGCCACCGGCGAAGGTTTGCAGTTGTCGTAGAACGAATGGTCCCTGCCCATGACTGCGTCGAACCTGGGGTACATGTCGCCGAGGGCCCTCTGGGCGTACATGAGGCTCCCCCTGGTGAGGATGCCCACTTTCAGGCCCATGGACTTGATCAGGTCGATGCACTCCTCCGATCCCGGGTACGGGGCGGCCTCATCCACGAATTCGCATTCGCACTCGGTCAGTCGGGCGTCGATCTCTTTGTTCAGGGAATCGAATTCACCCTCCCTGCCATGGGCGACCAGCCACTCCATTATCGGTGCCCTGAGCCTTTTGGGTGAGTCTCCGAAGTCGATCTCCGACGCGGGGATGCCTCTGGAACCAAGGACCCTCAGGTCCGTGGAGTTGAGCTTCTCGTAGTCCACGCGGGTGCTCATGAACGTGCCGTCCATGTCGAATCCGACGGCCTTGAACCTCTTCCCGGCCAACATCCGGATCACTCTGCGGGAGGCCAGTTCCCTGAGAGTCTCCCACCCTCCCTCTCGGGATCCATGGTGCTGACTTCCAGTCCGGGGACGATCATCCTGACAACAGGCACCTGGAGCTCCGGGCGGGTCAGATCCACGGTGACGACGCTCTGGAATCCCGCGTCCATCAGGCTTCCCAGCACGACCTCGATGTCATCCAGGACGTACGGGGTGGAGCGGTCCTCCATGTCCTCCAGTTTGACCTTCTTCTGGTTGGTCCCGAACCACATGTGGTTGACCTTCTTGATCTTCTCATATCCCATGTCCTGGGAGATCTTCTGGAGCTGGGCGTTGATCTTGGCACCGTGTATGTGGGTGGCCCTGCTCTGGGCAACCTCGGTTATCGCCCTGACCGCTGCGATCTCGGGGTTCAGGTGAGTCCCCACTCCGATGGTCAGGAGTTCCGGGTCCTGGGTGACGGTGTCGTCCGCCGCGGCTCCGATGGTGGGTATGCCGATGTCGCTGGTCAGGTCCTTCAGGTGGATGTCTATGCCCTGGTCGGCGAACTTGGCGATCAGCTGGGCGGGGACGGAGTCCTCGTCCTCGATGATGACGTCTGCGTTGGTGGCGTCCCTGTACTCGCATATGGACCAGGCATCCCTCTCGATGTCCTCGAACAGCCCGTGGAGGATGGCCTCCTCCATGGTGTTCCCGGCGGCTATGCCGTTGGTGTGGAACCTGAACAGCTGATAGTCTCCGTCGGGGTAGTAGGGGTAGTAGACGGCGCATGCGGGGACCCAGACCGGGCATCCGCGGAACATCTCCCATCCCTCGGTCCAGGCTATGGTCTCCGCCATGTACCTGTCCAGGACGGGGATCGGGAGGATCATGTCCTTGGGGTCGATGGTCATCATGACGTCGCATGCCTGCTCGTAGGTGCCGTAGACTATCTTGTCGTCGTCCCTCAGCTCGGCGCTGTACCTCTCCAGGGACTCCATCACAGCCGATGCCAGTGCCTGGTCGGGGGTGGCGCCCTTGCCGTTGTAGAACTTGGGTTTGCCGAGGGCGGTCTCCTCTCTTTTGACGGAGTACACGGGGATCCCCACGTGGTCCTTGCCGGTGATGTCTTCCGGCTGGTCCAGGCCCGCTTTCTGCAGCAGGGGTATGACCCTGTCGAGCGTCTCCTTGGGCGGGACGATCCTGATTCCTGTGTCTGGCGAGCATTTTGGACAGCGGTCGAGCATCATCTGCGTCTACTCCGGATGGATGTGCGTTAGGTGATGGTAGTAGCCCCCTTTCTGTTTCAGGTGGCATTCAACTAAGCGTCCTACCCACGGGTCCCGGGCAGGTCTACCCCGTTGTGCGGACTTGCTCCGATGGGGAGTCGCCGTTTCACCGAATCCTGAGGAACGTCACCGCCTGGCGGATCATCCTTTGACTCAGTCCGTGTCGTTTCTGTGCCCTTGCCACGGCTCTCGCCGTACCGGATTGCCCCGGTCCATCTTGCCCTTGGAGAGGGGAACTTCCTCAGCTGCCTCGCGGCTACCGTCGGCCACCCTCCATCTCCTAACCTGGCGGGATAGGAGGGCATCGAAGATAATCCTATCGGACGGGTCGGAATTGGATGATGCCTGATTCGGGCGACAAGGCCGCCAATGGCAATTCACCGGTGGTGTGGTCAGCCGCAAAGTAGACATTGGGGCATGGCATCCCGACATCCATGAGCATCATAGGCTTCGCATATCACGGGGAGGAATCCCAATGACCGAGACCCGCGTGGGACTCGTGGGCGCCTGCGGAAGGATGGGCACCCTGATCATCAAACGTATCCTGGCCACCGAGGGGCTCACCCTGTCATCCGCATTCGACCTCGTGAACGTCGGTAAGGACATCGGGGAGGTCGTCGGGGTAGGGGCCCTGGGGGTTCCGGTGTCGGAGTCCAAGGACCTCGCCGCCGTTCTGAAGGAGTCCAAGACAGATGTCCTCATCGACTTCACAATCGCTCCCGCAACGGCTGCCAACGCACCCATCGCCGCTGCCGCCGGAGTCAACCTCATCATCGGAACCACGGGTCTGTCCGCCGAGCAGAAGACCGCGATCGTGGATTCCGTCATCAAGAACAACGTGGCAGCCGTCATCTCCACCAATTATTCCATCGGAGTCGGGGTTTTCAACAAGCTGATCAGGCAGGCCGCCCTGTACCTGGGCAACGACTACGATGTGGAGATCATCGAGGCCCACCACAACCAGAAGAAGGACGCTCCCTCTGGAACGGCCATGACCGCTGCCGAGATCATCAGCAAGGCAATGGGCGGGAAGGAGCTCGTCTGCGGACGCGAAGGGGTCTGCCCCCGCGGAAAGGAGATCGGCATCCACGCCATCAGAGGCGGGGACATCGTCGGGGACCACACCGTCATGTTCATCGGGAACTCCGAGAGGATCGAGATCCGCCATCAGGCCCACTCCAGGGAGATCTTCGTCGGTGGAGCAGTCATGGCCGCCAAGTGGGTCGTCTCCCAGAAGAAGGGCGTCGTCTACGAGATGGCCGACGTCCTGAATTGACAAACCTCAACGGGGCCGTACGGCCCCATCCCTCGACGTTCTGTACCCCGTCCAGGAGTACATATGTCCCTTTGCCGGGTTCGAGTTCGGAATGGATGTCGTCTAAGAGCTGCCAGGCTGTGAGTGTGGATTCATCCATCTCGTCTCCTGGGTTCTGATAGTATGTCCGGGATTCCGGTATTCCGGAATCAACGATATCCTTGCGGAACATCATCATGAGGTGGATTTGCCGGTGATGACTTTGATCATCGGTTGATCCCGCAGTTCCCTGAGCATTCCGAGGTAATGTTCGCGTGGGGTGAACCCGTCCATATTCAGATTCGGATTGATGACTTTTTTTTTGAATTCAACATATATTAACAATTACGTTCAGTAGTTTACAATCAGACTAACGGACATTTGAAGAACGCTTTGGCAGGAAGCTTGTAACGTTCGATCGATCTTGATATGATTTGTAGGCTAGTCGCAAAAACCATCCATTGTATCTGTGGACTACAGACATCATTTTCTAATCCTCCAATCATTGCTTAGCCCTGACAGTTATCATTTATAAGCGGAGGTTCCATCTCCCGGCCATGGGAAAGGATGCGATGAAGAAGGCCGGCGTTGTAGCTGTTGTCGTTCTGATGCTGCTTCTCGCCGTAGCCGTTGTGGCCGCCTATGTGCTTATCGGCGTCCCCATCTGGTTCACGGCCATCGCCATCGTGGCGGTCGTGATCGTCGGTGCGGCTTTGATCTACTACGCGATGGAGAGATTCAAGGAGATAGAGGAGGGATTGGATGATGCTGTTGACGACTACTGAGAACATACCTGGAAAGAACTACGAAATCCTCGGATTGGTGAAAGGTTCCATGATCCAATCCAAGAACCTCGGGAAAGACATAGGGCAGGGACTGAAGTCCCTGGTCGGCGGAGAGCTGGCCACCTACACCCAGATGATGAACGAGTCCCGTGCAGTCGCCACCAAGAGGATGGTTGAAGAGGCCGAGAAGCTGGGTGCCGATGCCGTCGTGATGATGAGGTACCAGTCTTCAAGCGTGATGTCCGGGGCCGCCGAGGTCATGGCATACGGAACAGCTGTGAAGTACGTTTGAACTGTTTTCCAAGGGTCCGTCTCCGGACGGCCCTCTTTTATATCCCCTAGGGGAGATTACATTCCGATACAATGGAGATGTCTGTCCGTGTGACCGATGGGGGCCCGTACATCGTGTCGGGAAACGTCCCGATCTATGAGAAGAAGATAGTCCGCAGGGACGGGGTCTACGTCTGGGAGGACGGCAGGGAGCTTCCCCAGTCCGAGAGGTACGCCCTATGCAGGTGCGGAAAGTCCAACAACCCTCCCTTCTGCGATGCATCGCACGGCAAGAGGTTCTCAGGGAAGGAGAAGGCCGACATGGATGACTTCGAGGTTAGGGCCAAGAGGACCGAGGGCTCCCAGTTCGACCTTCTGGACGATGTCAGATGCGGGAAGGCTAGGTTCTGCCACCGCCACGGCACCACCACATGGAACATGATGGACAAGCAGGACGACCCTGAGGTCCGCAACGAACTGATCCGGGCCGCATGCGAGTGTCCTGCAGGTAGGACCGTCCTGGTGGACAAGGACGGCAACATTGTGGAGGACAAGCTCGAACCGGCGATATACATCGTTCAGGATCCCGAGAACAACGTCAGCGGCGGAATTTACGTCATGGGCGGGATTCCTATAATCGCCGCCGATGGGACGCCGTATCAGGTCCGCAACAGGGTGCTGCTGTGTAGATGCGGTTCATCCTCCAACACACCGTTCTGCGATGCGTCGCACATCTCCAGGAACTACAAGGACTCCCGCGGGAGCTTCTCGCTGTTCAAGAAATGACCTCCACCCATCAGGTCGTGCGGGGGTAAGGCAAGCCATACGGTCGATCCGTCGGATGCATTGCAAAGGGTTCAATCCTTCTCCGGCGGATTCTTGTCAACGTCTACCTTCTTCCTCTGGCGTCCGCCTGTCTTCTTCAGTTTGCCCTGGTTAAGAGCCCATTCGAAGCTCTTCTGCTCGGGCGGTGTGATCAGGACCCTGTCCCCTTTGGCGTACTTCCTGCCCGACACCCAGTTCGTGAACGGTGCCAGGACGCGGTATTCGTCCGCGTCCATCACGACCTCTCTGACGTTGGGTCTGCCCTTCATCTCCGAGTAGGTTCCGGAGAAGCATCTGACACCTCCGTCCGAGACCTCGATCATCTTGGTGCATACTGTGTCCAGGAAGTACCTGTCGTGTGTGACCGTGATCACCGTCCCGTTGTATTCCACCAGGGCCTCCTCAACGGCATGCTTGGCGGGGATGTCCAGATAGTTGGTGGGTTCGTCGAGTATGAGGACGTTGGTCTCGTCCAGCAGCAGTAGGCACATGGCCACCCTGGCTCTCTGTCCTCCGGACAGGGTGGACATGGGACGTTCCACGTCCTCGCCCACCAAGAGGAACCTGGAGAGCATGTTCCTGGCGTCAGCCCTGCGGTCCTTTCCGATGACCTGCAGAAGCTGCTCCTCGGCGGTGAGCTTCAGATCCAGTCTCTCGTGGTGCTGGGAGTAGTATCCTATCTTTGCTCCGGGAGCCACCCACAGGTCCCCGGTGGACGGTATTATCCCCAGGATGGCTTTGACGAGGGTGGACTTCCCCTCGCCGTTGCTCCCGAATATCCCGATCTTCTCACCCTTCTGTATGTCCAGTTCCACGCCGGACAGGATGGTCCTGCCGCCGAGCTCCACAGCCAGGTCCTTGGCGGTGATGACGTTCTTGCCTGATTTGTGAGCCGCCTGTATCCTGACCGTGATCTCCCTGTTCTCCTCCGGCTTCTCCTTCTCCTCCATCTTGGCGATGAGTTTGGCGCGGGTCTTGTGAGTGGTGAGGTACCATTGGTCGGCATGGAGTTGTCTGGCTATGTCCTCCTGCTTCTTCTTCTGGGTGACGTACTTGCGGTACTCCTTCTCCATGCGGTCCAGGTCCAGCATCTTCTTGTAGATGAAGTCGGAGTAGTTGCCCTTGTACTCTCTCGACTTGCCGTGGTCTATCTCCAGCATCCTGGTGGCTATCTTGTCGAGGAAGTACCTGTCATGGCTGATGACCAGTACGGAGCAGTGGGTCTCGATGAGGTAGTTCTCGAGCCACTCCACGGTGTTGATGTCCAGATGGGACGTGGGTTCGTCCATCACGAGGAGGTCGCAGTCGTCCGCCTGGACGACGATCCTGGACAGCATGACCTTGGTCCTCTCCCCTCCTGAGAGGGAGTCCATGGTACGGTCCATCAGATCCCGGGAGAGGCCGACCTTCTCCAGGGCGCGGTAGAGGTTGTCCTCGTCCTCCATGTCGGATTTTGCGAGCTGGGCCTCGAGGGCGGCGTTCTCCTCGGCGAGGGCGTTCCAGTCGATGTCGCCTCCGGCGATCATCTGCTCCTCGATCTCCTTCAGTCTGCGCTTGATGTTCTCGATGTGGCCGTAGGGCCTTCCGAGGACGTCCCTGACGGTGAACTCCGAGGAGGATTCCGCGAACTGCTCCAGGTATCCGATCCTCTCGGTGTTGCGCACGAGTTCCCCCGTGTCGCATTTGAGCTCACCCAGGAGGATCTTCAGAAATGTGCTCTTCCCCGCTCCGTTCACGCCTATCAGGCCGATGCTGTCTCCCTTATTGATCTGGAGGCTGACATCTTTCAGCACTTTGACGGGGCCGAAGGCCTTCGTGACGGACTGGGCTTTCAGGAGCATGCCAGGATGATTGCTTGCTTCTTGATATGGGTATGCCCGGTCAGATGTACTCGTCGTCGGACTTCCATAGGCGGACGTGGCGCTCTGTCAGGTCGGTTATGCGGCGTTCGAACTCCTCGTCCTTTCCGATGGGTATCCAGGCTTTGACATCCACCCTGTCGGAGTACTCGCATTGGGGGCGTTGGGCCATGAGGTCTTTCATCTTGGACTCGAACTGACTGTAGTAGCCGTAGTCGAGGGTGAAGGTATAGACGGCGCAGGCCCTGCGGGATACGGTCTGGATGTTCTCGAGGGCCAGCTTGGATGTCTCGGTGTAGGCGTGGACCAGTCTTCCTGTTCCCAGGAGGGTGCCGCCGAAGTACCTGACGACGATGGACATGACATCGGAGACCCCCGACCCTTTCAGGGTGAACAGGATTGGTTTTCCAGCGGTTCCGGAGGGTTCGCCGTTGTCGCTGCTCCGTTCCTTCCTCTCAGAGCCACTGTAGACCGCGGCCCAGCAGTAGTGTGTGGCGTCCCTGTACCTCTTCATGACCTCGTCCAGGTTCCTCTGGATGCAGGACTCGTCGGGACACGGCATGATTATCCCGATGAAGCGGGAGCCTTTCAGCGTCATCTCTGCCTCACGGATGCCGGACACGGTTTCGTAGTCGGAGATGCGGTCCATGGTCTCGGGTAGGGTGGGGTGTTAGAAAAAGTGAGCGGGCCCCCTTGCGGGAGCCCGAATGGGTTTACTCGGCCAGAGGCTCCTCGTAGACCTGGGCCTCGTCGAACTCCTTCTGGATCTCCTCGGAGGGAGGAGCTGTGAGCAGGGATACGACGATTCCGGCGATCATCGAGAAGATGAATCCGGGCAGGAGCTCGTAAATTCCCGTGGGTCCGGTGAGGAAGGTGTTCCACAGGATGACAGTGGCGAATCCCACGATCATGGATGCCAGGGCACCGCTGAGGTTCATCCTCTTCCAGTACAGGGACAGGATCATCAGAGGTCCGAACGCGGCTCCGAATCCGGCCCATGCGTAGGACACCAGGCCCATGATGTTGTTGCCTCCGAACAGGGCCAGTACGACTGCCACGACCGCGACAGCTATGACGACGGCCCTGGAGATCCACATAAGCTGGGAGTCAGAGAAGTTGTACTTCTTGCTCTTTCCGAGGAGGTCGTTGGTGATGGACGAGGACGCCACCAGAAGCTGGGAGTCCGCGGTCGACATGATTGCCGCCATCACAGCTGCGTATAGCAGACCTGCGACGATGGGGATGAACATGTCTCCGGCCATGAGGATGAAGATGTGCTCCGTGTCGAAGTCTCCTATGGGGCCGTACACCGTGACGTAGTACGCACGTCCCACGATTCCGATGAGGATGGCAGCGGTGAGGGCAATCACGATCCAGATCAGGGATACCCTACGGGCCACTTTGACCTCCTCGGGGTTCCTTATTGACATGTACCTGACGACGATGTGCGGCATTCCGAAGTATCCAAAGGCCCAGGCAAGGAGCGAGATGATGGCCAGAGCCGACAGAGGTTTGCCTCCGTCCCAGAACAGGTCGAGGAAGTTCTCCACTCCGATGGAGTTTATGGCAGCCTCCACCTCTCCCCATCCGCCGAGGTGTCCCATGGCGGCCATCGGAACCACGACGACTGCGACCAGCATCAGCAGTCCCTGGACGAAGTCCGTCCAGCAGACCGCCTTGTATCCGCCCATGAACGTGTAGGCGATGATGATCACGGCGCCGATGAGCATGGCAATGGTGATCGACAGCTCTGGGAAGACGGTGGTGAGGATGGTTCCGCATCCCTTGAAACCGGATGCGACGTAGATTATGAAGAAGAACAGGATGATGATGCTGGCGATGAGCCTGAGGTATCCCTTCTCATCCCTGAAGCGGTTGGAGAAGAACTCCGGCATGGTCAGGGCGTTGCCGGAGACCACCGAGTGTTTCCTCAGTTTCTTCGCGACGAAAAGCCATGACAGGTAGGACCCGATGGCTAGACCGATTCCGATCCAGGCCTCTCCGAGACCCATCAGCATGACTGCGCCCGGCAGACCCATGAGCAGCCAGCTGCTCATATCCGAAGCCTGCGCCGAGAGCGCGGTGACGTAGGGGTTCATCTGACGTCCACCGAGGATGTAGTCCTCCATGCTGTGGGACCTCTTGTAGAAGAAGAACCCTATCAGCAGGACCAGGATGAAATACAGGATGAACGCCACGAGTACGGTTATATCCAGATTAACACCGGCTTTCGCATACAGCCAGCCGATTAAAATGGTTCCCATGCCCCGGCTGGGGCCGGGGAGGTGTTGTGACAGCGTCAGATGACGCTGATGTCGTGGAGCGCCTGCCTGGTGTCGGGCCTGCCCAGGATGGAGCCGTAGATCTTGGTGCTGGAGATCGTAGCCTTTACGAGCTCCGGATCAACGTCCTTCTCGGCATATACCATGCCGACGACCTCGATCTCGGTCATTTCACCGGCATCCCTGAGTTTCTCAAGGTCCTGGCGTCTTATCCTTATTATGCGGAAGGTTTTCGGTACCATCTTCATTCCTCTGTTTCTGCTCTTGGCGGGGTTGTTACTATTCCGAAGGTGTGGTAGAGCTGGTCATCGCTCCTCTTCCTCTGATACGGCCTGAGGATGTCGCAGATCCCCTTGTAGATCTTCTCCAGCTCGGTGGTGGTCGCGTATACGGGCACGCCCATGAACCCGGAACCGTCATTCTTGATGTCGATGCCGTCGCGTTTTGAGTAGTCCTCGAAGGACCTCAGGAGCTCGAATGCGAAGGCGGCGAAGAGCCTGAAGTAGGCATCTCCGTTGTTGTTCTTCACCAGGTCCCTCAGCTCCCCCTTCAGCTCGTCGTTGATGAAGTAGGTCTTCTCGACCATGGCTTTGACCTTGGTCTCGGAAACTACCTTGACCACTCTGCATTCCTCCATGCTCTTCAGGGCACGGTACACCGTGGCCTGGGGCATCTTGGAGTCCTTCTCGATGATCTGCTTCGGGGTGAGGGGGCCGTGCTCCTTCATGAGTATGATTATCCGGGTCTTCAGCGGGTTGCCCAGACACTCCATGATGGAGTTCACTTCCACTACCATGACAATATGATAATATTCTATTGTATATAATGTTATCATCATGATAATTAGAAGATTAGTCTATGTTGCGGATATGTGGTTGTGAATTACACAAGTACTTGTGAAAACAACAAATAGTGAAGACAGACTGGTAAAGGCAGCAGCGATGCGACAGTTCAGTTCTTCCAACGGATTCACAAGGTGGGTGTTCGGCGGGATTCGGCCGTCCCGATGGGACGGACCTCCTCCCGCCTGGGTTTCCTGTTCAGGTTCCAGAAGGGTTCGACGCTCGCTCAGCGTCAGGAGCAGATGTCTCGCGTTGCTTAGTCTCAACCCTTATCGTACGGTTTTCAACTCCTCATCAGCCTGAGTGCGACCATCACCGCCATGACGGCGATGAGGACGACGAGGACGATCAGGAGGATGTCGGTGAGGCCCATTCCGTCGTCGTCGGAACCGGAGTTGCCTCCGTCGACTACGGGGATGTTCTGGGTTATGTCCCCTGTCACGACAATCTGGAATGATTTAGCGTTGTCATCGATGGTGAAAGAACCACCGCTGACAGTCTGTCCGTTGATGCTGAGGACGGGAGTACCGGTCAATCCGGGTGTCACCTGGACGGAGAACTGGTGCTGTCCGACGGAGAGCTCGTAGGAAACAGCTCCGTTCCCATCATATTTGGCGAAATGGTTGATGGACTGCCCATCGATGTAAAGGCTCATTCCTGTGTAGACGGTGATTGAACCGATAACCTTGGAGGGCTGCATGCTGATGTACACGTTGTCATAGTCCCCAACAGCTGCACCGCTGGAAAGTTTCTCGATGAGCGCATTAAGAGCAGATTCGGCTCCGGAACCAGCCCTCATCTTGTCGACGAGGTTGGAGTACGCGTCAGCGACACCCTTGCTGTCCATGTTGGAGATTGCGTTGGTCATCTCGGCATCGGTGAAGAACTTAGCAGTGTCCTCATCGCAACCGGCGACGTTCGCGAACATGAGGATTGCCATAACGGGCACGTCCACGTCTTTGTCACCGTAGACTGTGGCATACTCAGCACCGTTGATGTAGATCACGGATTTGTCGACGCTGGAGGTCTTACCGGTAGGGCTGTTGAAGATTGCATTGCTGACATCGGAGCCGGGGTAGACCAGCATGCCGTATATGTCGAAGTGCCCTGCCATCGTACCGTTGACGGCGGCTACTGTAACTGTTGCCTCGTTGTCTCCGGAATTGTTTACAGTTCCATCAATCTGAGCGAGGAGGAATTCAACGTTACCTTCATCCTCGATGTTGACCGTTCCGTTGATCTGTGCGAACAGAACTGCCAGTGTACCGTTAATGACGACGGTTCCGTCGACTGTCAGGCCAGCGAGCTCTGCGATACGGTCAGAGGTGTAGAGCGGAAGGCTGTTGTTGATCCCGAGACCGTTGAACAGTTCCTTGATTGCTTTCTTCTGTTCATCGTCATCGCTGGTGTCACCCACATAATCCAAGATATTATCGTAATAGGGAGTGGCTATGGAGACGGTACCTCCCTCACTGACAATCAAGGTAGAACCACTGGACACCACGATTTCGTAGAAGCCAACTTTATCTGCATCGGCTGCGGTGCTGAGGGATCCGGAAACGACTGTGACGGTTCCGGTTACCATTGTACCTTCGATGGTCATAACCGATGTGGTGGAGTCAACGCCCTCGTCGTAATCGAAGCCTATGACAGATCCCTTGGATTTGTTGAAGGAGATCACGGACGTTCCGGAAGTGACATCCGACTGGATGGAACCTGTGTATGCTCCCTTGGCCATATCGAAGGTGACGTCTCCGGAGAGTTTGACGACGTTTCCGGTTGCGATCTTTGAACCAGTATTGACAATCTTGACTGCAAGGCCGTTGATGGCAACATCGCCCTGGGTGAATGTGACGTCTCCGAGGTTCACTGCACCATTGATGGTTATCTCATCGGTGTAGATGGAGTTCTCGGCCGCGTACGCGACGTTCGTGATATAATGGCAGGCGTCATTGTCCCCGATCTGGGCTTCGAAGTACGCTCCAGCGACATCACCTGTTATAGCGCTCTCAGAATCGTATCTGATGACGTTGTTGACGGTGACGGTTCCGTTTCCATCTGTGGCAGAAGTGTTGAGAGTGTGACTGCCTGCAAGATACAGGGTACCGTTGATGACGAGGGTTGCATCCTTGTCCTCGAAGGTTATCCCTGCGGTTGTGTTGGTACCGATATCGAGATCGTCTGCGTATTGGACTGTGACGTTCTCCTTGATCGTCATGGTTCCGTCGATCTTGACGTTATTGTACAGGTAGATCGTTCCGCTCTCGGTCTCCTTGAGGGCGATTGCCAGGGAGGTGTATGTGTTGGTGAGCTCATCAGCGGACACACTCTTCACCTCGAAGACCATCGTTCCGTCCACTTCGTAGCTCTCGAACTCGAGAGACTTGTCGATCAGTTTTCCATTGACGTAGAGTTTTCCGTAATCAAACTCCACATTGGAATCGGATTCGAATGTTACGGTGACTTCATCCTTGATGCTGACTCCGCTTCCGATCTTAAGGGTCATTCCTGCAGGAATAGTAAGGTCTGTTTCGATGATATATGATCCGTATTCTGTATCCTTGGAACCCCATATTCCCCAGACCTGAACCTCATCGACGTTCGCAGCGGTTGCACCGGAGATGGCCGATGAAAGGTCGCTGAAGTATGCGATGTCATCCTTGTCGTTGACATAGAATGCTCCGTAGAAGCCGAGCAATCCATTATAGTCGCTGTAATCGTCAACTGTCATGGATCCGCCGTTGAGGCCGATGGTTCCGGGAGAGCCTCTCTCATCGACGATAGAGCCAGCATTGAGGTTGACAGTTCCCTGAACCTCGATAATTCCTTTAATCGTAACCGTAGGGGTGACGTTCTTGCTTGTATCCGTCGTCTCATTGACGGTCAGGGTTCCGATGACATCAAGGTATGCGGTCTCATTGACGCAGAGCTTAGCCGTGGATTTCACGACGAGCGAATCGGCGATCGTGACGTTTCCCATGACCTTGTCGTTGTAGTAGAAGATGGTTCTGTTATTCTTTGCATTCTCTGCTGCGGCTTTGGATGTATAGTACTGCGTAGTGTCGAGGGCTATGCTCTTGTCTTCTTCAGTTTTGTATATGGATCCGGAGAGCTTGAGCTCATCCATGTTCGCGACACTGCCGTTGACGTTCAGAGCGTACTGCCTGATCGTCTGAGTATCAATTTCATTATTGCCGACATAGTATGCCGTGTAGCTGCTGGATACAGTGGTGAAAACCATGTCCGAGGGGACTTTGGCATCTGCAGAGGCATTAGGGGTGATGGTCGCAGATCCGAGGGTGAAGACCGATCCGGTTCCATAGGCAGAGACTGTCACGTCATTGGTTGCCTTTCCGCCGAAATCAAAGGTTCCTCCAACAGCAACGTATATGGCGATTCCGCTGATCTTACCGACGTTGCTTCCGGACTTAGTAACGTTGAGAATTCCATTGTTGTTGATGAGAATGTTTCCATTCTCGGCAGAGAACTCAGCACCGCTGGTTACGGTGACGCTCTTGTTGATTGTCACGCCTTTGTTGCTGAAGTCAGGGATTGTGACATCTTCTTCATCGTCAGAGTTAATTGCGAAAGTGGAGGGTGTTGCTTCAGGACTCTCCGCATTATAATCCTCATTATTCGTGTTGATGCCGGAGCCGGTGACGGTGACCTCACCATTGATGGTGACTTTTCCTCCGGTGACGATGAGCTGTCCACCGTCTTTGATGGTGACTTTCACGCCACTGTTGATGGTGAAGTCTCCATTGACGGTGAGCACTCCGTTCTTGGTGATTGTAAGTGTGTCGTTGATAATGACGTTGGTGCCCTCTCCGAAGGCCTGAGTGTTGCCGAGTATACCGCTGTAATACTGCGTGTTCGGCGCGGCATCAGACTCTTCCGCGGGCATGATCAGTGCGAAAGCACACACGACCATTGCCATGGCGGCGAAGAGTGCGAGGCATTTGCCTCTTTTCATTTTCATCTCGTTTATCAGCATTTGATTGAATGCTACAATGCGGAATACGGATCCCGAAATGGTGGATTA
>CAZJWD010000003.1:163458-268259 GCA_964550065.1 uncultured Methanomassiliicoccales archaeon | reverse complement strand
TTCCCAGTATGCTGCAGATCAGCGTCCCGAACGAGAACAGCAGAGCCCTGTCATTGTTTTCCATATTGTTTCCCCATTCAATCGATAGCGACTATAAGTTCTACGGATCTGTCATCGTATTGCCAGTATCCGAATATGCCATGGTGGTGACAGTATTGGACCTTGTAGGTGTCTGTACTATAGTACCCTTCCCCTTCTTCAACATACACTAGTTGTCCGGGTTCAACTGTACAGGTTGTATAACCAACCATCTTATCTTCAGAAATATCATGTCTAACATCCAGGATACTGTTTACTACTGAAGTATAATCACGTACTACAATATCTGGAAGAGTATATGACCAGCTAGCTCCTGCCGTGAAGGTAGTTCCCAGTAATCCTGAATTGACTTCTAGGTTTACAGAGTATGTAGATTCATCAGATGTTGTGTGAGGCCCGTACTGCAGTATGTTTCCATTAGAATCTGATTTTACATCCAATCCTGAGTTATATGAGCCTTCATTCGGTTGCATTGATACGAAATAGTGGCCAGCGTAGTAGTCTCTCGTTGTATTTGTGTCTACTAACTTATAGTAGGTTGTGCGAACCGAAGTCCATCCATAAGTCACACTCTCAAAATCAGATTTGGATAGATATTCACTTCCAATTTCGCCTCTTGGAATGTCCGATGCCACACTATTTACTTCAGAATCCATCCAATCTAATGTTTTCTGGATTGCAACATCCTGATCTTCGCACGTAACATTGTAGAACGAATATCCGTTTTCAGTTGTACGAACACAAGTGATTACAGCGTTCTTTTCTCTGATCGTCGATACGTCAAGTGAGTCCCAATCGATATCTTTATCCAGAATGGCTATCGTAAATCCAGATTTAACAACAGAGTCTATTGTATCGGTTACAATGTTCTGGTTTTGTTGTGACCAGTTTTCGGTCATAAAAACAAGGTTTGTCTTGGAACTAATGTTCTGATTAAGTGCCATGGCTGGTTTTGAACTGATTGCATTTTTGATGGATGTCGCGGAATTCAAATCTCCGAGAACTATGATATTGTACGGCTTTGAAGTATTAGTTATTTCAATGCCACTAACACTAGAAATACTGACTTGATCTAAAGTTGAATTGTCTAGCACTTTTTCTGCTATCAAATCATTAGAGCCATAGTAATTTACCACTACAGAACATGAAACAATTGTTAATACAGTCGCTATTGCTAATGTTATTATTTTGTTTTTCATATTAACTTCCAAAATTAATTATTCATCCAACATTATTTATAATTTTTTATTACATATATATACGAGGGATATAACGTTCTTTTTCAGGTAGAATTATAACCTATTCGTAGTAGCATCCGGCTAGGTGTCGTCAAAGTATTATGGCTGGATGTTTAATTCAATTATATTCACCGAGACATCGTATGGCCTCTCTTTAACATAATATAATAAGGGGGACGCATTAGTCCGATTCATGATAATCGTAGGCGGGTCGTCATCCAGGGACCTGGCCAAGGAGATGGCTTCGATTCTGGATTGCACGTACATACAGGCTGCTTCCACTAGGTTCCCCGATGGGGAGTGCTACACCAGGATTGATTCCGAGTCCTTGGACGATGACGTGGTCATAGTCCAGAACACCTATCCCAACGACAACCTGATCGAGATGTTCCTAATCCAGGATGCCGTCAGGAGGCTGGGTGCCAGATCCGTCACGCTCGTGATCCCGTACTTCGGATACGCCAGGCAGGACCGCGTTTTCAAACCCGGGGAGCCGGAGTCGGCCAAGGTCATGTGCAAGCACCTGAGCCTGATGTGCGACCGTGTCATCACCATCGATATCCATAAGGAAGCCGTCCTGGATCACTTCGGGTGCCCGCACGTGGACCTGAAGGCAGCAGAGGTAATCGCCGATTACTTCAAGGACAAGAAGATAGACCTGGTCCTCTCGCCGGACATCGGGGCCGCAGGACGTGCCAAGGACGTCGGGGAGAGGATGGGTGTTCCGTACGACCATCTGGAGAAGACCCGTCTGTCCGGAGTCGATGTCCGCATCGCACCCGCCAAGATGGACTGCACCGGGAAGAACGTGCTCATCGTGGACGATATGATCTCCACCGGAGGCACGATCATCGCCGCGGCCCAGGCCCTGAGGGAGGCGGGAGCGGTCAGCGTCTCGGTTGCATGCACTCACGGGGTGTTCGTCAACAACGCCATCGAGAGGCTCACCGGAAGCTCCCTGGATGCTGTCCTGTGCTGCAACACCCTCGAGAATGAGGTCTCCCACATCTCCGTGGCGGGGATCATAGCCGAAGCCGTCAGGAAGGGATGAGACATGTCTATGAAAGAGGACAATTTCGCCGACTGGTACCTTGACATCGTGGACAAGGCGAACCTCTCGGACAAGAGGTACCCGATCAAGGGGATGAACGTCTGGACCCCCTACGGTTGGAAGATCATGAGGCAGATCGACACCTACATCCGCCAGGAGTTCGATGCCACCGACCACGACGAGGTCTGCTTCCCCCTGTTGATCCCGGAGACGGAGTTCGCGAAGGAGAAGGACCACATCAAGGGATTCGACGAGGAGGTCTACTGGGTCACCCATGCGGGACTCAACGAGCTGGACGTCAGGCTCGTGGTCAGGCCCACCTCCGAGACCGCGATGTACCCCATGTTCTCCCTGTGGGTCAGGTCCCATCAGGACCTTCCTCTGAAGACCTATCAGATCGTCAACACGTTCCGTTACGAGACCAAGCAGACCCGCCCGTTCATCAGGGTCCGTGAAATCCACTTCTTCGAGTCCCACACATGCCATGACACCGAGGAGGACGCCCAGTGCCAGATCGAGGAGGACATCGAGATCCTGGAGAGGCTGGCCAAATGCATCTGCCTTCCTTACATGCTGTGCATCCGCACCGACTGGGACAAGTTCCCCGGAGCCCACTACACAGTGGGTATCGACACATCCATGCCCAACGGGAGGACCCTTCAGATGGGTTCGATCCATCACTACAGGACCAACTTCTCCATCCCTTACGACATCACCTACGAGGACAAGGACGGGGAGCACAAGCACGTCCATCAGACCACGTTCGGCATGAGCGAGCGTCTGGTCGGTGCCCTCATCGGGGTGCACGGGGACGACAACGGGCTGGTGCTGCCTCCCGGAATCGCGCCCTACCAGTGCGTGATCATCCCGATCATCTCCAAGAAGAGCACAGCCGACGTGGAGGGAGCCGCAAAGGAGCTGGCCAAGACTCTGGCCGATGCGGGCATAAGGGTCAAGCTGGACGACAGCGACGCCCGTCCCGGCAACAAGTACTACGAGTGGGAGATGAAAGGCGTCCCGCTCCGCCTGGAGTTGGGAGGCAGGGACATCGAGAACGGTGTGGTCTCCTTCGCCAGGAGGGACACCGGCGAGAAAGGTTCCATCTCCGCCAAGGACGTCGTGCCCGGAGTCAGGATGCTCCTGGATGTGATCTCCGAGGACATGCTCGCCAAAGCCATGGAGGTTCAGAAGTCCAGGATCCAGGACATAGACTCCATGGAGGACATCCCTCAGGACAAGATCCTCAGGCTGGGATGGTGCGGTTGCGAGGAGTGCGGTCACAAGTTCGAGGACATGACGGAGTTCAAGATCCTCGGAAGGCCGTATCACCCCGAGCAGTACTCCGGCAAGTGCATCGTCTGCGGCAAGCCCGTGGACAAGGCGGCCTACGCTGCCCACACGATGTGATTCTGAAACCGACGGGGGACCACCCCCGTCAATCCTTTTCCAGAAGCCCCTTCGATTCGGCGTAGATTCTCTCGGCGGGACCGTAGTCTATGAAGTCATGCGGTGCCTGGAGTATCTCGAATCCCATGTAATCCGCGAACTCCTTCGTCGCTTCGTCGAACTCCTTCCTGTCCTCGTATCCGGTGTCTATCTGCACCACGGACCTGTACCCGCACAGGTCGAGGACGAACTTCAGGGTCTCCCTCGGGTCCCCCGACTTGTCCATCCCCTTCATCATGTCGCCTGCAGCGAGGAAATCCTCCCAGTTCGTGGCGATCGCAGGTGTGAAGAGCATCACTCCGGTGAACTCGTGGATCAGCCTGCGGTATCCGTCCAGGCCGCCCACGGCGACTCCGACGCAGTCGTCGCAGACTCTTCCCTTGCAGTCCCTGAACACCGTCACGGGAAACGACAGGTTGGATTCCGCCCACCTACTGATGTCCCAGCCGTAGTTCCCGCACATCCCGTAGTACAGGGCCACGGCATCCACCCTTCCCTGGAGCATGACCAGCTGGTCCTGGATGTATTCCATGAGGTCCTTGGGTTCGGCATGGAGTGCCAGATCGTTCATGATTATGGCGACGTTGTACTCGGAACGGTTTAGGATGTCCCCGTTCATGAAGTCCCATTCGGAGACGGTCTCGAACCTCACATTGTTCTGCCCCATCTTCCTGACCAGGCTTCCGTTGTACGGGGTGTCCACGACCACCACCCTCTTGTTCTCCGGATCTTCACGCAGGCTGTGTATGAGTTCGTCTTCCAGCATCGGGCATGCTATCACACCGAGGATTCCATTGGTCATGGATACATGATTGCATTGTCTGCAATATAAGCGGGTCAGTACCATTGATGGAACCACCCGATATCAATTAAAACAACGACCATGTACGGATGTCCATGGCATTCCAAGAGGGAGAGACGGTTTATCTCGAGGACGCGAACGGCAAGAGGATGTTCATCAGGGTGTCCTACGACATGGTCAAGGTCCAGTCCATCGGGGCCATCGACGGTTCCAGGTTCAAGGACCTGGACGACGGTGATTCAGTGTCGTTCGTCGGAAGGGAGTACACCGTCTTCCGTCCCGGGGTGATGGAGCTCATGGGTTCCCTGGACCGCGGAGCTCAGATAATCACTCCCAAGGATGCCGAGACGATCATAATGCATTGCGATCTGAAATGCGGTGACAGGGTCATCGAGGTCGGAGCGGGTTCCGGCGGGTTGACCACCGCGTTGCTGCATTCGGTCGCTCCGACGGGGCATGTGCACACTCTTGAGCTCAGGGAGGAGTATGCCAAGAGGGTGGAGAAGAACGTGTCCCGGTGCGGATACGGGGGCTGCTGGTCCTACTCAATCGGGGATGCCAGGGAGATGGACACCGGAGTCGACTGGCAGGCCGACGTTCTGACGATGGACATGCCCGACCCATGGCTGGCCCTGGAGAATCTGGATTTCGCTCTGAGGAACGGAGGGAGGCTGTGCGCGTACGTTCCCAACATGAATCAGGTGGAATCGATTGTGACAGCCCTCAGGGACAGAGGATATTCGGGCGTCCATGCGCTGGAGAACATACAGCGCTATCTGGAGGTCCACCCCGGAGGGGTAAGGCCGTCCTACGACACACTGGGTCACACGGGATACCTTGTGTTCGCCAGGAAGAGGGCCTTCAAGAACTGATTTCAACGCTCCCACGAGAGGACACCGGTCTTCACGGCCCTTTCGTAGCAGGAAATCTTGTATTCGAGCACACCGAGGGCGTTGTCCAGAACCTCCCTCTGCTCGATCATATCTTTCTTCTTCCTCAGGAGCAGGTCCAACCTGTCTTGGATCGTGGAGTCGCCCATGGCGAACAGTCTGCGGTACTCGACGATGTCCTCGACCGTGAACCCTGCGGATTTCATGCATTGGGCGAACTCGATTGCCCTGCAGTCCTCTTCGGAGTAGTCGCGGATGCCTCCGCTGCCTCTTTTTATCTTGGGGATGGCGCCTTCGCGTTCGTAGTAGCGCAGGGTGTCCTGGGGGATGCCGTATCTCTCGCTTACCTCAGCAATCTTCATTTTCTCACTGGGAGTCCAAGTGCGTCAGTATTTGTATCGTTTATAAGGGTTGCACCGGATGCATCTCCGATTCCACGGTCCGATGCCCCGTACGGATGGCTTGCAACTGGGTCGAGGGGCCCGCATTTGGCAATAATCCCATGCTTGCGCGTGACATCTGGAAAACAGTCCAACGAGGTTTTAAATATAATAAGAGTCTCCCCTCGAAATACAAGCTTAAAAGCTATCCATGGGCCTGTAGCTCAGCTAGGTAGAGCATCTGACTTTTAATCAGGTGGTCAAGGGTTCGAATCCCTTCAGGCCCGCCATGGACTTCATGAGCGATCGAACGGCAGATCAAGTATGAGGAAAGCATGTACGGCATTTCTCTAAATCTGATTACCAGCTGACCGGGCTGGGCAAATAGTAGGTGAATCACTTGGTAGCAGAAAACATCTCGTTCAACGTTCTCAAGCACGTCCTTGTGCCTGAGCACCATCTCCTGACAGAAGAGGAGGCTGAGGCGGTCCTTCAGAGGAAGGGCATGACACGCGACCAGCTTCCCAAGATCAGGAAGAGCGATCCCGGGATCAAGGTTCTCGAGAGCGTTCATGGCCACCCCATCGAGGAGGGATGTGTGGTCAAAATCGTGAGGAAGAGCGAAACCGCACACGAGTTCGTGGCGTACAGGCTCGTAACAAGGGGGTAAACAATTGAGGGATCTAGTCAATCTGTACTTTTCTGAGCGCGACATTGTGAACCACCACATATCCTCGTTCGATGATTTCCTGGCTACCGGGGACAACATCAACAGCAGGATGCAGAGGATCGTGGACGACATCCGTGTCCCGACGGACGATGCCGAGAGGGGAATCATCAGGCTCGACCCCGAGAGGACCGGCGGAAGGAACATCGAGATCCACATAGGGAGGAAGAGGGACGAGGACGGGAACATCGACGTCCAGGCGAGACCCACCATCCGCATCGAATCCCCCAAGGTCATGGAGGCCAACGGATACAGCCATGAGCTCACCCCCATGGAGGCCAGGCTCAGGAACCTCAACTACATGTCCCCGGTCTATGTGAGGTTCGAGATCTACGAGGACGGCGTCGAGAGGGACCTTCCTGAGAACGAGAGATGGGTCCACGTCGGCGACCTTCCCATGATGGTCAAATCGTCCGGATGCAACCTCAACAAAGAGGTCATGGAGAGGGTCCTGGAGCGCACACTCTCCCCCGAGGACTACCGCAACGAGCTCGTCAAGCAGAAAGAGGACCCCAGGGAGCCCGGAGGATACTTCATCATCGGAGGAACGGAGAGGGTTCTGATCACACTCGAGGACCTGGCACCCAACAGGGTCATGGTCGAGTACAACGAGAAGTACGGCGCCTCTGTGGAGGTGGCCAAGGTGTTCTCCCAGAAGGACGGATACCGTGCACTCACCCTCGTTGAGAAGAAGAAGGACGGAATGGTCATGGTCTCCGTGCCCGTGGCATCCGGATCCATCCCCCTCATCGCGCTGATGAAGGCCCTGGGGATGGAATCCGACGAGGAGATCTTCGAGACCATCGTCTCCGATGACGCCATGGCGAACATCGTCTACGCCAACATCGAGGCGTCCTTTGACAAGAAGACCTACGCGCCCAACGGTTACCACACCTGCGAGGACGCGATCCTGTTCCTTGAGAGGAATTTCGCCGCCGGTCAGGCGAAAGAGTATAGGACGAAGAAGGTCGAGTCCATCCTCGACCGTTCACTGCTGCCTCACCTCGGAGACACCGAGGCGGACCGCATGAAGAAAGCCATCTTCCTCGGACGCATCGCGCGTTCCGTCCTCGAGCTGTCTCTCGGGAAGAGGAAGGAGGACGACAAGGATCACTACTCCAACAAGAGGCTCAAGCTCTCCGGGGATCTCATGGAGGATCTCTTCAGGACCAGCTTCAGCAGCCTCATGAAGGACCTGAAGTACCAGCTGGAGAGGAACTGGGGAAGGAAGAAGAGCGACCTGAACATCGCATCCTCCATCCGTCCCGACCTGCTCACTCACAAGCTGCTCCACGCCCTGGCCACAGGAAACTGGGTCGGAGGACGTGCCGGAGTGTCCCAGCTGCTCGACAGGACCTCCAACCTGTCCGCGATGTCCCATCTCAGGAGGATCACATCCTCCCTGACCAGGAGCCAGCCTCACTTCGAGGCACGTGACCTGCACCCCACCCAGTGGGGAAGGCTGTGCCCCTCCGAGACCCCCGAGGGTCAGAACTGCGGTCTGGTCAAAAACGCCGCGCTCATCATCGACGTCTCCGAGGGATTCCCCGAGGGAGACGTGAAGTGGATGCTCAGGGAGCTGGACATCGAGTCCGTCAAATCCGGCAACGGAACCCGTGTGTACGTTAACGGTGATCTCGTGGGGGTCCACTCCGACGCCGCGAAGTTGGTCAGCGAGATCAGGGAGCGCAGGAGATGCGGACTCATCACCAACGAGATCAACATCCGCTACGACGAGGAGATGGGCGAGGTCATCATCAACTGCGATGAGGGACGTCTCAGAAGGCCCTTGCTCATCGCCAAGAACGGAAAGCTCTCCATTACCAGGAAGCACATCGAGGGCATCCGCGAGAACAAGATCAGGTGGAACGACCTCTTCCGCGAGGGTATCATAGAGTGGCTCGACGCGGAGGAGGAGGAGGATGCGCTCATCCTCGTGGACGCCTACGACGTGCCCAAGAGGTGCCCCTCATGCGACCACGCCCTGTCGCCCATGGACGCCGACTGGATGAACCCCGGGAAGGAAGGGGACTGCATCCTGAAGTGCAAATGGTGCGGCGAGGACTTCGCAGTCCCGAGCAAGATCGAACCCAAGTACACCCACATGGAGGTCGACCCCATGGTCATCCTCGGAGTGGCTTCCGGTATCGTTCCGTATCCCGAGCACAACTCCGCACCCCGTGTAACCATGGGTGCGGGAATGGGTAAGCAGGCTCTGGGAGTGCCCACCGCCAACTACAGGATCAGGCCCGACACGAGGGGACACCTGATGCAGTACCCCCAGATGCCCATGGTCCAGACACAGACCATGCAGTTCATGGGGTACAGGCACAGGCCCGCAGGACAGAACTTCTGCATCGCCGTCCTCTCCTACCACGGGTACAACATCGAGGATGCACTCGTGATGAACAAGAGCTCCGTCCAGAGGGGACTCGGAAGGTCCACCTTCATGAGGTCCTACCGCGAGGAGGAGCGCCGCTACCCTGGAGGACAGGAGGACCACTTCGAGATCCCCTCGCCCGACATCCTGGGGGCACGTGCGGACCTCGCCTATGCATCCCTCGGAGAGGACGGACTCATCTCCCCCGAGAGCCAGGTTTCCGGATCCGACGTCCTCATCGGAAAGACGTCCCCGCCCAGGTTCCTGGAGGAGGAGACAGACTTCCTCACGCCTCAGAAGAGGAGGGAGACATCCGTCACGGTCAGGCCCGGCGAGAAGGGATACGTCGATTCCGTCATGATCACCGAGTCCGAGAACGGTTCCAGGCTCGTCCGTGTCAAGGTCAGGGACGAGAGGATCCCCGAGCTGGGAGACAAGTTCTGCTCCAGGTTCGGACAGAAGGGAGTCGTCGGAAGGCTGGTCGACCAGTGCGACATGCCCTTCACGGCCGAGGGAGTAACCCCCGACCTCGTGGTCAACCCTCACGGTATACCCTCCCGTATGACCATCGGACACGTCCTCGAGATGATCGCAGGGAAGGTCGGATCCATGGAGGGACGCATCATAGACGGTACTGCGTTCTCCGGAGAGAACGAGGAGTCCATCCGCGACGGTCTCGTCAGGAACGGCTTCTCCAGGTCCGGTAAGGAGGTCATGTACGACGGAAGGACCGGACGTATGATCCAGGCAGAGGTCTACACAGGGGTCATCTTCTACGAGAAGCTGCACCACATGGTCAGCGGTAAGATGCATGTCAGGTCCAGGGGACCCGTGCAGATCCTCACCAGGCAGCCCACCGAGGGACGTTCCAGGCAGGGAGGTCTCAGGTTCGGAGAGATGGAGCGTGACTGTCTGATCGGTCACGGAGCCGCAATGGTCATCAAGGACCGTTTGCTGGACGAGTCCGATGGAACCAAGCAGTACATCTGCGGCAACCCCAACTGCGGACACATCGCCATCGAGAACAGCCACGGCATGCTCTACTGCCCCGTGTGCAAGAACAACACGAGCATCCACCTCGTGCAGACATCATACGCATTCAAACTGCTCATGGACGAACTCCTGTCGCTTGGTGTTGCCATGAGGCTTCAGCTGGAGGATCTGAGATGACAGCCCGCGGAATCACCAAAAGGATCGGATCGATCAAATTCTCCTGTGTCTCTCCCGAGGAGATCAGGAAGATGTCTGCGACCAAGATCATCACCGCAGACACGTACGACGACGAAGGTTACCCCATCGACATGGGACTCATGGACCCCCACATGGGAGTCATCGAACCCGGTCTCCGCTGCAAGACCTGCGGACACAAGGTCGACGAGTGCCCCGGTCACTTCGGACACATCGATTTGGCCATGCCGGTCATCCACGTTGGATTCATCAAGGACATCAAGATGCTCCTGGAGTCCACCTGCGGAAAGTGCGGCAGGCTGATGCTGTCCCAGGACCAGATCGTCGCACGCAGGGAGTCCATGGAGAGGATGGAGGAGCTCGGGGGAGGGACCATCGAGGTCAAGAACTTCTCCAAGGAGACCGCCAAGGACGCATCCGGAAAGGGAATATGCCCCTACTGCGGCGAAGAGCAGATCAAGATCAAGCTGGACAAGCCCACGACATTCCGCGAGGTGGAGGACAACCACAAGCTCACCCCCAAGGAGGTCCGCGAGAGGCTCGAGAGGATCCCCGACGAGGACCTGGTGACCCTGGGCATCGACCCCAGCACCTGCAGGCCCGAGTGGATGGTCCTCACCGCGCTCGCCGTGCCCCCCGTGACCGTCAGGCCCTCCATCACGCTGAACTCCGGAGAGAGGTCCGAGGACGACCTGACCCACAAGCTGGTCGACGTCCTGAGGATCAACCAGAGGCTCAGGGAGAACCGTGACGCGGGAG
Organism: uncultured Methanomassiliicoccales archaeon; assembly: GCA_964550065.1. Classification (GTDB taxonomy): domain Archaea; phylum Thermoplasmatota; class Thermoplasmata; order Methanomassiliicoccales; family Methanomethylophilaceae; genus Methanoprimaticola. The sequence continues at coordinate 257,359 of CAZJWD010000003.1, read as the reverse complement.
CCCCCCAGCTGATCGTGGAGGATCTGTGGGAGCTGCTCCAGTACCATGTCACCACCTACTTCGACAACCAGACATCCGGAATCCCTCCCGCGAGGCACAGGTCCGGACGTCCCCTGAAGACCCTGGCCCAGAGGCTCAAGGGTAAGGAGGGAAGGTTCAGGTCCAACCTGTCCGGAAAGCGTGTGAACTTCTCCGCGCGTACGGTCATCTCGCCTGACCCCCTGCTGTCCATCAACGAGGTCGGAGTGCCCGTGTTCGCCGCCAGGGAGCTCACGGTTCCCGTGCACGTCAACGAGCACAACATCGACAAGATCAGGGAGATGGTGGCCCGCGGACCCGAACCCACGCCCGCAGAGCCCTATGTCCCCGGAGTCAACTACGTCATACGCAGCGACGGAAGGAAGATCAGGGTCACCGAGAGGAACGCCGCCGATGTGGCGGAGGGAATCGACATCGACTACGTGGTCGAGAGGCAGCTGGTGGACGGCGATGTCGTCCTGTTCAACAGGCAGCCCTCACTGCACAGGATGTCCATGATGGCCCACCGTGTCCGTATCATGTCCGGACGCACGTTCAGGTTCAACCTCACCGACTGTCCTCCCTACAACGCGGACTTCGACGGTGACGAGATGAACCTCCACGTCCTGCAGTCCGACGAGGCGCGTGCCGAGGCCAGAATCCTCATGCAGGTCCAGGAGAACATCCTGTCCCCCAGGTACGGAGGACCCATCATCGGTGCCATCCACGACCACATCACAGGGGCTTACTTCCTGACCCACAACAACCCCCGCTTCGACAGGTTCGAGGCGATGAACATTCTGTTCAAACTCGGGGACATAGAGGTCCCCAAGCCCTTCGTCGACGAGAAAGGGGAGGAGTACTGGACCGGCAAGCAGCTGTTCTCCATAGTCCTGCCCGATGACTTCCGCACCACCTTCAAGGCCAACATATGCCAGAACTGCAAGACGTGCAGGAAGGAGGAGTGCGAGTTCGACGCGTACGTCAAGATCCGTGACGGACAGCTCCTCTGCGGAACCATCGACGTCAAGGGAATCGGGAACAGCAAGGGTAAGATCCTGGATCGTATCGCCAGGGACTACGGTGCGGACCGCGCAGCGCAGTTCATCAACCAGGTCACCAGGATTTCCCTGGGTGCCCTGATGAACCACGGATTCAGCACGGGTATCGGGGACGAGGATATCCCCGAGGAGGCCGCACTCCAGATCAGCAACAACACTCAGGACTGCATCGACAAGGTGACCGAGCTGGTGGAATCCTACCAGGACGGGACCCTGGAGCAGATGCCCGGACGTTCCCTCAGGGAGACCCTGGAGGTCAGCGTCATGGGTGTACTCGGAAACGCCCGTGACGAGGCCGGTAAGATCGCAGGGAAGCACCTGGGAATGAACAATCCCGCAGTCATCATGGCCAAGGCCGGAGCCCGTGGATCCATGCTCAACCTGTCCCAGATGGCCGGTTGCGTCGGTCAGCAGGCCGTCCGTGGAGAGAGGCTCTCCAGAGGATATTGGAACAGGACGCTCCCCCATTTCGAGAAGGGGGACCTGGGCGCTTACGCCAGGGGATTCTGCTCCAACTCCTACAAGTCCGGATTGTCGCCCACCGAGTTCTTCTTCCACGCGATGGGAGGAAGGGAGGGTCTGGTCGATACAGCGGTCAGGACATCCAGGTCCGGATACATGCAGAGGCGTCTCGTCTCCGCTCTCGAGGACCTGAAGCTGACCTCCGACGGAACCGTCAGGAACACCATCGGAACCGTCGTCCAGTTCAAGTACGGTGAGGACGGGGTCGACCCCGCCAGGACCGTCAGGGGTAAGGCCATCGACCTGGACGACCTGTTCGCAGAGGTCCTCGGGGACAAGGCCGACGAACTCCTGCACATCGACACCAGGGACTACGGTGGAGACTACGGAGCTCTCGAGAAGGACGAGATGGAGTACATCGAGGACGAGGAGAGCGAGGAGTATGACGATATGGACATGGACTACGACGGCGGAGGTGAGTGATAATGGCAAGAAAGGACACGATGAAGGCCCTGATCTCCAGGGGCATCAGCGAGGAGACCGCCGCTCTCCTGCTCACCCAGTACACTTCCCTGAGTTCCATCAGCGCCGCAGGCGAGGACGAGCTCGTGAAGCTCGGACTCATGGAGGACGAGGCCAAATCCGTCATCACCAAGATCGGTAAGAGGCCGGCACCTGCGTCCAGGGCCAAGAAGGTCGTGGAGGAGACGGTGCCCGCAGCACCCATGGAGGAGGTCACCAACTGGTACCAGTACTCCGAGGGCGAGCTGAGGCTCAAGAACATGATGGAGCAGATGGGGATCGCACTCCCTATGAAGATCGTCCTGGACATCGCCAAGCGCATCGAGAACGCGGACCTGGACGATGACACATGCAGGAAGCTCCTGGAGGTCGCCAACAGGATGTACACCGCCCACCGCATGGACCAGAACGAGTCCGCGGGGGTCATGGCGGCGCACTCCATCGGAGAGCCCGGTACGCAGATGAACATGCGTACATTCCACTACGCGGGAGTCGCGAACATCAACGTTACCCAGGGTCTTCCCAGGCTTATCGAGATCGTGGATGCGAGGCGCGTACCCAGTACGCCTTCGATGAACATCCCCCTCATCGGTACCGCCGCGGAGGACGAGAACGTCGCGAAGTTCGTCGCCTCCAACATCGAGATGACCACTCTGCTGGACATCGCCAGCATCGAGACCGACATCACCAACATGAGGCTGATCGTCTCCCCCGATGCGCGCAAGATGCAGGACAAGGGAATCGAGATAGACGAGCTCGTAGACAGACTGAACAAGGTCAAGGCGGTCCGCGGACTGGTGACCAGATCGGATTTCGATGTGCACATCAACTCCGACGAACCGTCTTACAAGAAGCTGCAGCAGATGTTTGACGCCATCAAAGGTGCCAAGATCAAGGGAATCGACAACATCACACGTGCGGTCCTTTCCAAGACCGAGGGCACATGGAAGATCATCACTGAAGGCAGCAACCTCAAAGAGGTCCTCAAGGTCGAGGGCGTGGATGCCAACAACGTCATGACGAACAGCATCCTGGAGGTCGCGGACGTCCTCGGAATCGAGGCGGCCAGGAACTCCATCATCCATGAGGCCATGGGAACACTCGGAGAGGCAGGTCTGGATGTCGACATCAGGCACATCATGCTTGTTGCCGACCTCATGACCAACGACGGATACGTCAAAGCAATCGGAAGGCACGGAGTGTCCGGAAAGAAGTCCTCGGTTCTCGCCAGGGCAGCTTTCGAGATCACCGCCGCGCACCTTCTGCATGCCGCGATGGTAGGTGAGGTGGACCACCTTGAAGGAGTCACCGAGAACATCATCGTCGGACAGCCGGTCACACTCGGTACCGGTGCAGTAAACCTGATTTACACACCCAAGAAGAAGGGGGATGAAGAATGAGCGATGAGAAAATCGACATCAGCAAGGCATTGAAATCGGCCATCACCACCGGAGAGGTGGAGTTCGGAGTAGAGCAGACACTCAAGGCAGTCAAGAGCGGCAAGGCACAGATGGTTGTCCTCGCCAGGAACTGCCCCTGCGCGGAACTGCGCGGCGACATCGGGGTTAAATCCTTCGTCTACGGAGGAAACAACATGGAACTCGGTGCCATGTGCGGAAAACCCTTCTCAGTCTCTGCCCTTGTGATCATCGACAAAGGTAGCTCCAACATCTTAACGCTGTGAGGAACATGTCCGCAGATATCGTACTTACCGAGGACACCCTGAGGTACATCGCGCTCTTCGAGCAGATAACCAAGGCCAATGCAATCGACTGTATGGAGACCGAGGACAAGCTCGTGTTCGTCGTCGAGAAAGGCCAGGGGAACATCGCCGTGGGAAAGAAGGGCGAGCACGTCATCAAACTCAAGGACAAGACCGGGAAGAACATCCAGGTCGTCGAGTATTCGGAGGATCAGGCGCAGTTCGTCAAGAACGTGTTCCACATCTACAGCCCTCAGAAGGTCGTTATCGAGCAGCGCGGAAACATCACCCACGCCACGATCACCGTCGATCCCAAACTCAAGGGACGCGCGATCGGCAAGGCCGGTAAGAACCTGCGCATAGCAAGGGACATCGTGAACAGACATCACGAGATCCAGAGCATCAGCGTAGACTGAGATCGAGACCCCCTACGATCCTCTCGTACGGTCGGGAACAAACAACTTACGGATATCTCCGTCGAGGGGCGGGTCCCCCGCCTCTCAATTCATTTGTTCTTAGAGTGTTTTCACTGGTATTCCATCATCGGTTGGAGAAGTGCCAGTGTGACTTAATCATCATGATTCTAAGGTATTCGGTGCAAATACCTCAGTTCAACGGTGTGCGCTCGACTTCGAGCCCGTCAGCGGTCGGATACTGTTCAGACAGATAGCATCTGAACCTGACATTCGAGGCTATCTCCTCCAGGATCCAAGGGGCCACTTCGGTTCTGTCATCCCCGATCTCGTAGAGATCTTCGGGTACACGCATCTCCTTCAGAACCGCGGAGACGCCCTCCGAATCCCCGTACATGAACCCTCTGACGATGGTCCCATCCTCAGTCACCTGCTGGTATGGCTTGCAGGTGTTCTGCGCTCTGCGTATCAGGCGTCTTCTGAGTTGAACCCCGTCTTTGAAAGTGGATGAGCAGAAATGGACATTGGCCTTCCTGTTGGCCTTCATGACGGCCACGGCAGTCTCCCTGGAACCGGACACCGCGGATGACAGGTCGTCTCTGACTGCGAATCCATGGGTGTCCATCATGTTCCAGTTGCTCTCGGAGAACTCCAGCTCATTGAGGTTGACGAATCTCACACCGACGTTCTTGGCGTAAGATACGAGGGCGTTCAGGTCAGACTCCCTGCCTGGGATGGCAGGTACCTCGATGCCCACATCTATGGACAGGGCATTCACGGTCTCCTCCAGTTTCGTTTCGGACATCCGCGTCCACATGTCGACAGGAGGGTGGAAGCGGATCTCATCAAGTCCTGCCGTCTGAAGCATCAGGGCTTTCTCCGGATCGATGGTGGCAGTGTAAAGATGGATGTGGTGGTTCTTCCCGAACTTGTCCTTAAGGAGGCGGATCATGTGGATGGTGCGGTCCATGTCGCGGAGCGGGTCCCCTCCGGTGATCCCCGTGCCGGTGGCGTCCATGGCCTCGGCTTCGGCTACAATCTCCTCGTCGGTGTAGACCCTCCCTTCGTTGGCGTACATCACGTCCTTTTCCTTCTTCTCTAGGGATACGGGGCAGTAGTAGCAGTTCCATCCGCATCTTCCGGTCACGAACAGGACCATCTTGGAGCCGTCTATGCAATGTCTGCATCCCTCGGCCACCTTGCCCGTACATGCCGACCCGCATTCCATCTTCCTGAGCATGCGCTCCCGATTGCCTGATACGCTTAAAAATGATGGCGGACGTTCGGCAATCATGAAGATGGACAGCAGATTGGTCCTGGCACTTGACGAGACCAACGGGGAGAAGGCTCTGGCTATCGCCGAGTCCGTAGCCGATGTTGTGGACGCTATCAAGATCAACTGGCCCCTGGTGCTTTCCGAGGGCCCTGGCATGATCACCCGTCTTTCCGAGCTTTCCGACGTCATTTGCGATTTCAAGGTCGCGGACATACCCAACACAGTGAGGTTGATCGTCGAGAACGCCGTCTCCAGAGGCGCATCCGCGGTCATAGTCCATGCTTTCACAGGGGACGATTCGCTGAAAGCCGCGGTTGAGGCGGCCGGTGATGCGGAGATATACGCGGTCACCGAGATGAGTCACCCCGGAGGCAAGATGTTCACCGCCAAGCATGCCGAGGAGATGGCACGCCTGGGTGTCGAGTGCGGGGTCAGTGGTTTCATCGCCCCTGCGACCCGTCCGGAGAGGATCGCGGCCATCAGGGATGTCATAGGGGACCTGAAGATCCTGTCGCCCGGAGTCGGGGCGCAGGGAGGAAAGGCATCCGATGCCATCCGTGCCGGTGCGGATTACGCTATCGTCGGTCGTGCCATCTACGGTTCTGAGAACCCCCGCGAATCCGCGGAGGCGTTCGCCGCAGACGTCCGCACGGTCGTCTGACTTCCTCAAACTCCGAGCGCGCGTACCCGCGCGCTCCTATTATAATATATTTTAAGGGTTCCTTTAAATAAGGGTTTGGGCATGAACCGGCATTCTAAAAACGGAGACTTTTAGAATGCGCAAATTTGGCAAAGAGTCTATCTCCTCCGAGCAGACGGGGGACAACCGCGAGAACAGCGGCAATGGGTGGTTGAAAAACCACTGGTGTGCACTCGCCCTTTGCGCGATCGTCGTCGTGGCCTTCGCGCTGCGTACGGTGTTCGCATACGGGATCTCCGCGGACGGCGGGTTCGCGCTGTCCGGAGGTTCGAGTGCCCAATATCATCTGCACATCATCGAAAGCATACTCGATGGCAGCTACTCCATGACGGATGCTGCCGTCAACTACCCCAACGGCGGGCTCAACGTACACCCGCCCCTGATGGATTACCTTGGAGCCGGAATCGCCTCCGTGCTGTCCGCCTTCGGGCTCAGCACCACCGAGGCCGCTTCCGCAGCCATCGCGATCCTCAACCCCGTGGTCGGTGCCCTCACCTGCATCCCCGTCTACCTTGTCGGTAGGCAGATGTTCGACAAGAAAGTCGGAGTGGTCGCCGCTCTGGTGTTCGCCTTCCTGGCGCTCCCCATCAGCACGACCGTCTTCTCCAGCGGAACGCCCTATGGTCTCGCCGCGTTCTTCCTGACCTTCATGACGTACTTCGTCGTGAAGATGGTCCAGGCACACGACGCGGAGGCCGGAAAGAGCGCCGTAATGGTCAACTCCCTTCTGGCAGGCATATTCCTGCTGCTCTCCGCGCTGACCTGGAACGGATTCCGCTTCGTCGTGGTCCTCCTGGCCGTCGCCATGATCATCCAGATCATCGCCGACCGTTTCGCCGGAAAGGACTTCTCAGGCATCCTGGGCGGATACACCGTCGCGATCCTCGTCGGAACGCTGCTGTCCGCGGTCTACTACATACCTGCGGGACTGTTCGAGGCCGTCTTCTCCGGACCCCTCCTCATCGCGGTCGTATCCGTCGTGTTCGCTTACATATTCCTGGCCGTTCGTGCCAAGCCCTGGATCATCACGGTCCCTGCGCTTGTCATTGTGTTCGTGGTCGTCTGCGTCATCATGGCGTTCGCCGCCCCCGACCTCCTGAACGACTTCATCTTCGGCAACAGCATCTACGCAAGCAGTATCATGGAGGAGCTGGCCAGCAGCCATGTCTCCATGTCCAATGTGTCCGCCTATTACGGTTGGCTGACGATGTGGCTGCCTATCTGCTACGCGCTGTACAGCACCTACGTCTACCTGAGGAAGGAGCACACCGCCACCAGACTGTTCATCACTGTCTGGATGTTCGTGATGTTCTTCGCCGTCTGGACTACCAGCGCCAACGCGGCTGTGGTCGGTTCCGTGTTCGCCGTCGGGTCCGCGGTCGTCATCGTCCGCATCATCCAGATGGCCAACCTCGGCGAGTGGTACGCTTCCATGAGGACCGCCGGGTTCCCCGGAGCCTTCAGGAAGATGATCAAGCCCCTTCCATTCGCATCCGTGGTCATCACGGCTCTGCTCATCGTCGTCCCCAACGTGTCCTTCGCTGTGGACGCCGGTATCTCCAACAACTCCGATGCCGATTACTACTTCAGCGGCAACACCCAGTACACGATCAAGACCGGCGACGCCTACCCCGTTGGAAACCTGTGGGATGAGTTCGCCGACCAGGAGAAGGCGGGAGCCCTTGCCACCTGGATGGATTACTCCTACGACGCCGTCACCCAGGGCGGGTTCGACAGCGTCACCGACACTCTCGGAGGCGGAGCCACAGCAGTATCTCAGATGCTCCTGGCCAACGGATCCGGCGGAGCCACCGCGGCCGCGATGCTCCGCATCATGATGGCTGACGGAAGCAGGAACTACGCATCCGCGTTCTCCGGACACTCCGACGTGTACGACACCGTCATCGGTTTCATCAACGATCCCTCGTCCGCCGAGGCGGTCGTCGATGCCAACCCCGAGACGTACGGCGCCATCAGGACAGACATGGCCGAGGAGAACGCGGTCTATCTGGCATCCATCGACGCCATCACCACCAAGATGAACGAGGCCGAGATCATGGAGGCGTACAACAGCGTCTGCAGGATTTCCGGCAACAGCATCTCCTACTTCATGCTCGACGGGTCCATGCTGCCCCTGCAGTACGGCGACGGCGGATACTTCTCCACCATGGCCTACTTCGCAGACTACAAGGTGGACAACTACGGCGCAGCTACCAAGTTCTTCAGCTACAACACGTACTACGGATACACCACCTACACGTCCGAGATCTACAGCACCTTCCTCTGGAAGGCCATGATCGGCCCCTCCGCCACCGAGGCGGGCTACACCAGCTCCTACAGCTACCTGGTCGCCCTGTCCACCAGCGACGGAACCGTCAAGGCAATCCCCGGATACGGACTGGCCGGATACGAGGTGGCCTACTGGCAGCTCATGTACAACCCCGATTCCGACGCCACCCTCAGTGACGACGGATGGGAGTACATGGACGCGTACGACGCCATCGCCAAGCAGAAGACGGACGGCGGACTCATCAACTACCTGTCCTCCATCGTCCTCCTGCAGTACACCGGAGTCGCCTCCGGATCCGACGTCCTCGACGGAACAGTCTCCGTCGGAGGGAAGGCGGTCAACGGAGCCACCGTCTCTGTCTACCAGTACGACGAGACCTTCGGGCAGTACGTGATGTACTCCCAGACTAAGACCATCGACGGGAACTACTCCGCACTCGTCCCCTCGGGCGACTACAGGATCTCCGTCAGTCTCGGTGACTCCGAAATCTGCAGCTACAGGTCCGGAACCATCCCTCAGGACATATCCATCGCCAAGACCTCCGTCGACGGCGCAGTGATGGTCGGGGACGCGGTATACGATGCTGAGCCCATGAAGCTCGTCCTCACCGGACAGGCATTCGTGACTGGAGAGAGCAAGGAAGTGTCCGTCCAGATCGAGAACGGTCTCATCCAGATCGACGAGATCCTCCCCGGAGCGTACTCCTATGTGCTCTACGACAGCACCGGAACATCCCTCGGAACCGGAACGGTCAACATCGTCTCCGGAAGCAACGATGGATTCAGGATCACCCCCACCACGAGGACAATCACCGTCACGGTCAACGACCAGTTCGGCAACTCCCTCCAGGATGGAGTGGTCATCGCCACCAACACGACCACCGGGGCCCAGTTCTCCGCAGAGGTCGAGGACGGTAAGGCCGTCATCTCCGCCGTTTCCGGAGTCTACACGCTCTCCATGGGTCAGGGACACACCTGCATCTACTCGAGCACAGTCAATATCTCCAGCGGAAACAGGACCGCCACCATCAGCGGAGGCATCTACGAGTCCAACACCGTGACTCTGAGCGGAGCTCCCGCAGGCACGATCTTCACTATATCCGCGGGAACATTCAGCACGCTGTCCTACGTCATTGATGGAACCACCTATTTCGACGTACCCGTCAGCGTGGCCACGGACAGGATGCTCTACACCGTTTACGGAGTCTCCGGAGGACAGGTGTATCACGCAGTCTACACGGGAGGGGACAGGGTCTCCGTCACCGGATCCGCCTCCAGCATCATCGGCGGAACCCTCAAGAACGGCGACAACGGAACCTCCGGAACCATCAGGTTCGTCAGCTCCGCCGACGAGTACTACGCGGCCTCCGCTGATTCCGATGGAGTGTACAAGGCCATCATCCCCAACGGAACCTACACCGTCTACGCCGACAACGGCAACAACATGGCCTATCTCGGAACCATGACCGTCAACGGCAACGCCGACGGAAAGGACATAAGCCTCGTGGATGGAAGGAGGGTCAGCCAGACATTCAAGTACGACCGCGGAACATCCGGTAGCGATGCCAATCTCCCGTTCGTGCTCGGACTACTCCAGATCACGGACTACACCCTGTACAGCATGACCAACACCAGCGGTGTGGTCAACTTCTACATCCCCGACAACGTCGCATCCACCCTCTCCCTCAACAACAAGGAGGGGACTCTGAACAACGACGCCTTCGACTGCAAGAAGCTGACGAGGGACATCGCCGAGGGAACGTCCAACAACACCAACACCACCGCCATGACCATCAAGGTCTACGATGCCGACAAGGAGCAGGACAACGTGGTCAAGACGCAGTCCGTGAGGATCCCCTACGACATGGAGGTCAACTTCTACGAGGATGACAGCGACGAGGTCTCCAACTACAAGGCCGGAGAGACCGTCACGCTCCGCCCCGGATCCTACACGGTCACCATCGCCGGAACAACCGGATATTACTTCGACGGAACCGCCACCCTGTATCCCGGAGAGACCGAGTTCGCAGGTCTGGAGAACGTCCAGGAGGTCGCAACTGTCAATGTGGCTAAGTCCGAATCCGACATGCTCACTATAGAGTCCGACGGAAGGTACCACACCTTCAACGGAGGATACTACCTCGAGGTCGGATACGAGTACTTCATGAAGTCCGTCAACACCGTCAACGGCAAGGACACCCTTGCGTACGGATACTTGGACCTGACCGATGCATCCGCCGGAGAAACCTTCTCCGTCAACATGACCGCATCCCAGAACGAGATGGAGGTCACCGGAAACATCGGAGTTGACGCGGACGGAACGATCACCGTCATCTACAACGCCAACGGGGCCCAGGTCAAGCACGACTTCGACGTCACGGACGGCACGTACACCCTGGTTCTGCCCGAGTCCGTCACATCCGTGACCGCTGAGGTCCAGGTCAACACCACCATCGACACCGAGAAGGTCTACTTCGAGGCCGAGGGAACCCTGTCCGACCTCAGGAATGGGGTCGTCCGCAACATCTCCGCCATCACAGGGGATGCACCCGAGGACGATGACGAGGAGCAGCCCGACTTCACAGCCGAGATCGACAGCGCGTCCTTCTCCGACGGGGTCGGATCCATCCGTGTCAAGGTGACCAACAACACCGGATCCGTCATGACATACGCCCTGACCGCCGGAAGCGCCCTGAGCCTGGCCAGCGACTACAGCAAGGTCATCGCCGGAGGTGCCACTGACTACATCGACGCAGCCATCTTCTACGACGCCACCCGCTTCGCCCCCGGATCCGACGGATTCGAGGTCACAATCGCGGACATAAACGGAGCCGAGTCCGAGGTCCTGGAGATCACCTCTGGAGACGACAGGTCCGGATCCTCAGACATGGGCATCTACAGGATGGACGACACCGGAAGCAAGTTCGGTGACCGCGTCTCCGCCTACCAGTATCTGTATGCTCTGACCTTCGACAACAGGAACGTCTACTCTCACAACGTGACCGTCTCCGTTCCCTCTGTCAGTGGTTGGGCAATTTCCATCGTCGACGAGGACGGCAAGAAGATCGCCGAGTCCGGAGAGGTGTTCACCATCTATGGTCTGCAGACGACCGTCCTGTATGTCAAGGTCATGCTTCTCAGTGCGGATGCAGACAGCACCGCTTCTGTACCCAGCGTGACTGCCAGTGTCTCCGTCGACGGAGGAAGCGCACAGAGCTTCGCTCTCAGCGCCAAGGGTGCGAGCGTCACAACGGACAGCATGTCCGCGTCCGGAACCGACGTTTTCAACGAGAAGGCGGGAGTCCCCAGCGGAGTCTGGTTCCTGGTTGTGGTCATCATCTTGCTCCTCGTAACCGTATTCTGGCTCGCCAGCAAGAGGGGGGTGTTCTCACGCAGAAACTGAACGCAGTACTGATCGCGGTCGCCCTCATGGCGACCGTCGGAATTTGCCTGGTCCCCGCAGGGGAGTCCGACGCGGACTTCTCCGATATCAGGGGAGAGACCGTCATCGGCGTCGGTGAGGACACCGACTACCAGATCGTCTACACGAACAACGACTACAACGACGAGACGAAGTACCCCAACATGAACATGTCCATCTCGTACACCGCCAAGCTGGTGGACGACTCCGGAGAGACAATCTCCAGCGGAGTCAGCCCCAGCTCGGGAAGTCTGGACAGCGGAGTCCCCGAGACTCTGACCACCAACACCCCCGACGACGCGGGAACGTACAAGCTGGTCGTGGAGTACAAGGTCGAGGTCACATACACCGTCACCGACGAGGACGGAGACGAGACCGAGGAGGAGATTACCCCCGAGGTTCCTGCCGACGAGTTCAGGATCAAGGTCGTGAACCCCATAACTCTGTCCGTCACGCTGACCAACAACAGCGACAACAGCCTCAACGGGTACGGAGTCTACTTCGTGATCGACGGTGAGAGGGCCGACGACGGCTACAAGACTATCTCCCTGGATGCCAACGGACAGACCACTGTGACATACAAGTGGATCACCGACCAGTCCAGCGGGGCGCACACGTTCGCGCTCGTCGCGGCCGATGGCGGCAACATGGTCGACATCGAAGGCCTCGGAGAGGAGCATACATTCTACCTCGGAGACAACAGCTACACTTGGCTGGTCACTCTGCTGGTAGTGGTGATCATCCTCCTGATCGTCATCATGGCTTGGGTCTACCGCAAGCCCGTGAAGAACTTCGGAAAGCCGAAGTCCAGGCGCTGATAACCTAAAAAAACAGGAGGGGGTCTCCCCCTCCATCTTAGTCATGAATCCGGACCGGCCGGTTGTGTGCCGATCCCGGGATAGCTTTGTCCGTTCACAGGATGTTCAGACCCACCTTTTCTTATGCCGGAGGTTTCGGGTCCATGGCGGTTGAGTCGTCTTTGGACATCACGAATCCGGTCTGATCGGCAATGTTCGAGAATCTGCTGGATGATGGAAAGGCAGTTCTCACGGAGGTCATGATGAAGAGACTCGGGTGATGCGTGGCCGCTGTGACATTCCAGAGTGGATGGATCCATAGTTGAGAATATGGTGGATGACGGTTTGGGCAAGAGGTCGGTCAAGGCTTTGGACAGTTTGAGTACAGGGGGCTCCATCTGCAATTCGGACGGGCTCTAACGGGGCCGATTCACTGATCAGTGGGGACTCGGAGAATAATTGCATGATTCGGCTAGGTCCATCGGACAGCAGATCATGTCATCTTTTTACACTCTCGCCGGAGCATCAGGCAGGCAGCGGTCATGTCTGATCTGGTACGGTCCATGATGCCTCTGGCGATGTCTTGTTTCCTTCTCACCGGAGCAACGGCATCGGGGACATCCAGTAGCATCAGCTCTCCCGCGATCTCCTCCATGAATGCAAAGTGATCCTGGGCGGATTCCAAGTCACCTTTCATGATGTCCGCCGTGACAACCCTCCTGAGTTCTCCGATGCAATCTGCCAGTCCCAGGACCCAGGATCCTGCGGAGATACCAAGTTTCGAAGCGGATGGCACTGTGCCTTCTCTGATTACGGATTCGAAGATTACGGCTTCCGCGTACTCCATCATTGCATCCTGCATGATTGCGGACAGCATTATCTCGGGCGTCTCCGCGGACAGCAGGTCGTCCAAGGCCTTGTCCAGTTCATCCAGGAGATCATCTGTCGGCTCTCCCGCGTGTATCGCGTGGATGACCCTTTTGCTGAGTCTGATCACCGCGCGTGATCTCATGAGCGCTGCATCGCGATCCTTCTCGATGTTCTCCAAAACGTCAGCGGCAAGGCGCACGTCATTTGCGAATCCGTCCATGACGGAGTAACCGCAGGTCCCGGATTAAACACTAACCCGTAAGTAGCCATCCTGGTCAAAGGAGGCTGTTGTAGAAATACGATCTGAGGTCGGATGCGAACTCTCCTTCCTTCGCCCTCATCCTCAGCTGCGGGCCTTTGAAATCGATGAACTCCAGGAAGTCGTACTCCACATCAGTGAGTGTCAGGGCGTCGGCGCGTCCGATCCCGAAGTTGACGTCCTCCCCGTCCAAGGCCCTCCGCACATCTGACAGGGATGAACGCCCGGATGCCACCGACTCTATCGCGGAGGCAGTCCTGCGGACCATGTTCCAAAGGAAGTATCTGGCAGAGTACGTCAGCACGATGTGGCCGTCTTCACAGTCCACGTCGAGTGAATCCACAGTCAATGTTGTGGGTTTTCCGTCGGGACGGCAGAATCTGATGAAATCGTGTTCCCCGACGAAGAGTCTAGCGCATTCTTCAGCGAGTCTCCGGTCCAATCCATCGGATCCAAGGATGTAGCGGTATCCCCTGCGGGATGCGTGACGCGGGTTGAAGTCCTCATCGACTTCGCAATACGATCTGAAGAACACGCCCTCCGACACGGCGTTCAGGGCTTTCATGAGTGATTCCGGATCCTCATGGTCGGTGTGGAACACGGCCACGTTACCCAGGGCGTTGACCCCTTTGTCGGTGCGACTGGCCAGCCTGAGGTCCGTCTCCTCCTCGGAAAGGCCGGAGACCTTGGAAAGGGCACTCCCGACGTCTCCTTCCACGGTTCTCAGGCCGGGTTGGACCTGGGAGCCGGAGAATCCGTCCCCCAGGTATGCGATCTTGACTGCAAGGCGTTTCATGCGGAACGGAGTTCATTCATGTGGTCGACTCTGCGCTGGACGAGGGCTCTGGTGCCGATGTCGTGACGGACCGTCATGGCATCGCATCTCACATGTTTCAGGGCCTCCTCGCAGCGGGACTCGGCTTCTTCCAGGGTGTCGGCGATGCCAACCACTCCCAGGGACCTGGATGTGCCTGTGACGAGCTTTCCATCCTTTATGTCCACGTTTGCGTAATAAACGACCGATCCCGTGGCCTTCACGGCCTCCTCGTCCACGGAGATCTCGTGTCCGGATTCGGATTTCACCCCGTATCCCCTGGGCACGACGTATTTGCAGACTGTCGCCTTCTTCGCGAACTCTGCGTCGGACTCCAGGGTTCCTGTGGCCATGCGCAGGCAGACGTCTTCGAAGTCGTCGTTGATTAGGGACAGCACGTTCATCGCCTCCGGGTCACCGAACCTTGCGTTGATCTCGATGATCCTGGGGCCTTTCACTGTCAGCATGAACTGACCGTACATGGTTCCTCTATAGGGGCAACCTTCCTCGGCCATGGCATCTACGATCTGCTGGAGGATGGCCAGGGCCTCTTTCCTCTCGGATTCGGTGATAAAAGGGAGCAGGTGGTTCGCATCGGTGTACGACCCCATTCCGCCGGTGTTGGGCCCCACATCACCCTCGTAGGCGCGTTTGTGGTCCTGGACCAACGGAAGCGGGGTGATGTGCTTCCCGTCGACGAAGACCATTTGGGTGAACTCCTCTCCGACGGCCTTCTCCTCGATGATGACTCCTGCCCCGCCTATGTTCTGGTCGAAGATCTCCCTGACGTAGTCCATGGTCTCCTCGAAGGAGTTGAGGTGCTCCCCCTGGACTTTGACTCCTTTCCCGCCTGTCAGTCCAACGGGTTTCACCACGATCTCGTGGTCGATCCCCTTGAGGTACGCCTCGGTGTCGTCGGCGTTGTCGAAGTGGGCGAATCCGAGGTTGCCGTCGATGCCGTGCTTGTCGACGAGCTCCCTCATGAAGGTCTTGGACGTCTCGATTCTGGCTGCCGCCTTGGTGGGTGCCGCGCATTTGACGCCGACGGCTTCCAGGGCATCCACGATTCCCGCCTCGAGAGGTGCCTCGGGCCCGATGAATGCGAGCTCTACGCCTTTCTCCTTGGCGAATGCGCAGACGCGTTCGATGTCCTTCTCGTCGCAGAGCAGGTGCTCCTTGGCCCTGGCGATTATGCCGGGGTTGGCGTTCTTCATCACGGCGTATATCTCGGAACCGGAACGGAACAGGGCCTCCACGGCCGCATGCTCTCTTCCGCCTCCTCCGACGGCGAGGACCTTCATCTTGTGCACCTTCAGAGTTTCAGGGCGGCGAGGATCTCGTCCAGCCCCTGGTCCTTCTTTACGCTGCACTTGTAAATGTTCTTTATGCCGCCTGTCAGCTTGTTGTAGTCCTTGGCGATGACCTCGGGGTCCACTTCCACGGCATCGGCGATGTCCACCTTGTTGAGGATGGCCACATCGGAGTGTATGAAGATGTCATGGTGCTTCCTGACCATGTCGTCACCTTCGGTGGTGGAAACGACGACCACGCGGTAGTCGGTTCCGAGGGGGAAATCCGCAGGGCAGACGAGGTTCCCGACGTTCTCGATGAAGATCACGTCGTAATCGTCCAGGTTGATGTCAGCCAGGGTCTTCTTGACAAGGTTGGCGTCCAGGTGGCATTCGTGTCCGGTGTTGCAGTTGACGGCGTCCAGGCCGGACTTTTCGAACCTGGTGTAGTCGTCGGCGCCGGTCACGTCTCCCGCGATGGCGCACACGCGGACCCCCTTGGCTCTGAGCTTCTCTGCCAGTTTGATAATCAAGGCGGTCTTCCCGGCTCCGATGGAACCCATGAAATCAACGGATTTGATGCCCTTGCTTCTCATGAGGCGGTAGTTCTCGTGAGCGATCTTGTTGTTCTCCTTCAGAACGTCTATCTCCATTCCGGGCTGGACTATATGCATACGGCGGGATACGGGTGCATACTATTTAGGTTATTCTTGCTACGCAAATCGGATAGGCGTATTTTCCAAAGTTCGGGGTCGGTAAGGCAGTTCTTATATTGAGCACACGGATACAATCGTCATAATCGTACGGAGGTGATGGGACGAGATACAGCCTTATGCACAAGGAGCATGTTGTTGCAATCGTTGAAATGGATGATGTCCATGGGACCGTGACGGAGATCTGTGATGTCATCGATTCGTCCCTGATGCCCATAGGTTCGGTTCTGAACGGAAAAATACGTGTGGACAGGTTTGATTCCTGGTGGATCGGCAGATCCATTCCGAGAACCCGTACAGGGTTGAGGCATCTGATGGAATCCTTGGATGTGTCCGGCCCCACCAATCTTTTGACTAAATCCATGGGTCTGAGTCTGGTGGATCACTACTGGATCCGTCCCGATGGAATGGATGTATCTTGGTCAGAGGTCAATTTCTTTGATAATTCGTTTTCGAGAGATGTAGGGGACCTTTTGTTTGGAAAGGAGATATGGGTCGGAGAAATGGACCTGATATCCCCTGACAACACATCGGATGGAATGTTGATGAAGTGTTGGAGAATCGTAAACGGAGAACGCTGTCTCATCAAAGCAGGCGAAGCTCCGTTCATGCAGGAGCCCTACAACGAGGTCGCTGCATCCATCATCGCGGAATCCATGGGGATCCCCCATGTGAGTTACGACCTCGTGGTTCATGAGGGGACGGTCTGTTCCTCATGCAGGGATTTCATCGACCGTGACACGGAGCTCGTGACCGCCCAACAGGTGGTGAGGTCCAAGACACACGAGCCAGGAATTCCACTGTATGATCATTTCCTATCCTGTTGCTCCGACCATGGTCTGGATGCGGCACCGATGATCGACCGCATGATAGTTTTCGATTACATCATCGGCAACACAGACCGTCATCTCAACAACTTCGGGGTAATCCGTGACTCGGAATCTCTGGAATGGCTTTCCGTGGCACCGCTGTTCGATAACGGGACCAGCATGGGTTGCAACCTTCAGACGGAGGATGTACTCTCCGATGCGGGTTGCGGATGCAAACCGTTCTCGGATCATTGGTCGAAACAGATGGCCATGGTCCATGATGCATCATGGTTCGATCCGGATGTCACCCTCCATGGCGTAGATAAGGCCGTAGGAGTTTTCGCGGACGCTCATAGATTCGTTGAGACCGGCAGGATGGACGCCATAGGCGAGTTCCTTCGTTCCAGGGTCGAGGATGTCCGCAGGTTCTTCCGGATCCCGTGATCATCTCGTTCGGAGCTGATCCTCCTCGGACCCCTTGGATGCAGACTCCGGGGGACATACGTCATCGTCTCCGACGAGGAGGTATGCCACGATCATTATGCCGGTGCATAGGATTCCTGCCACCAGACAGCACAGCTCTATGCTGCTCTCGAAGGCGAGCACCGCGTTGTCATGTATCTCTATAAAATGGCTGATGAGCCAGGACACGTCGTGGTCGCCTATCGCCTCACCTATGGATTTGATCTCGTTCGTGATCTGGTAGTCTACTATGGCGGTGTAGGTGGCCGCCCCCAGGAGGATCCCGACGAAGCGTGCGGACATGGTTATCGATGTCGAGGATCCCATGTCCTCAGGTCTGGTGGTCCCCTGGATGCTGCATAGGATTTCCGTGACTATGCATCCGAGTCCCAATCCGAGGACGAACAGGGACAGCCTGACGTAATTCATGCCGAGTACCAGAGTCTGTGACGCGATGACGAATCCAGCCATGACGAGTATCGGGCCAACGAGGATCCAGGGTCTTATCCCGGTTCTGTCGACTTTCTTCAGTCCGATCATGGAGGTGCACGCCCCTCCGGTCAGCAGGAAGAGGAAGGTGAGGCTGGCATCGTATATGGACACACCGACCCCTATGAGCATGAACTTCATCAGGAACTGGACCATCCCGAGGCCGCAGAACCCGGCCAGGAACATGGACAGGATGCATCCTGCCTGTGTGCGGTTCATGCCCTTCGGAACCATAGGGTCCTTGGCATCCGTCTCGGCCATCCAGAGCATCACGGCCGAAACCAGTGCGATGACAATCATCAGCAAGGACTCCACGCTCAAGATGTCCATCTCCTCGTTAGCCAGCTGGGACAGGGCCATCAGGTCTCCGATGAGCACCGTCAGGAACACGGTTCCCAGAACATCGTGACCGCCCCGAATGCCCTTGTCACGGGGAAGGCCCTTCATCGCCACGGTCGCTCCGATAACCATCACGACCGCCGCTAGGTAGAACGGGAGTTTCCATGAGATGTCCGGTTCCAGTTCCGAGTCGAGGGTGAACCAGTATCCGACAGCCGCTCCGTAGAGGGAACCGAAGGCGAATGCCGCGGTCATGACCTCATGCGGATGTCCTCTTTCGGAACGGGGGTACATCCTCCCGACGGATGTCAGGACCACGGCGAAGCACATCCCCGCCCCCAGGCCCTGCACCGCACGCATGGCCACCAGCATTCCCATGCCTGTGCTAAACGTGCACATGACCGATCCGATCACGAACAGGGCCGCACCGACAGGTAAGATCCTCCTCGGACCGTAGACATCTGTGAACTTCCCAGCCGCAGGGAGAACCGTGACCTCCGCGATGATGTATATCGAAAGGATCCACTTGGTGTCTCCGCTGAATTCGAATGACAGGAAAAGATCGGGGATCTCCATGATCATCCAGCTCATGCTTGTGATGAACATGCAGACCGCCAGGCCGACGGTCGCCAGGGTGCGGTTCAAGGTTATCGTACGGTGCCAGGATCAGTGCGTATTAAAAATGGCGTATGGCGGTGGAAGATGCGGGTCTCCCCGCGTTTGGTTCATCTGAGGATGAAGTCGGACCTGTAGGTCTCCTTGGCGACTGAGTCCACGCCGTCCTGGTCAAGGGCGGCGTCGACGATCCTGTCGACCTCGCCGTCTCCGAGGCTCAGGAGGATGATCACCAGTGTATCGTTCTCCACCACGGACGACCCGGAGGAGTACGCTCCCTGCGCCCAGTACATGGTGTATCCGGACCTGTATGTCTCGGTTATGACCTCCTTCATGAACGATTCGACCGCCTCCTTCTGCTCAGGGGTGGCGTCGGATTCCATCCCCACGTAGATCACGCGTCTGTCATCCCCGTCATCCTGGGTGAAGACCACGATCATCGCCGCGGCGGCGATTATGGCGGCCACGACCGCGATGGCCAAGGCACCCTTCGTTACGTTGTCGACGTAAGTCATGGGATGCCGTACAATGATCGGGATTAAAACGGAACCTGTCGGATCCACCGTTTCGCTCGGGACTTGTGAAACACGTTGTACTTCGTAAGTAGAAACCAATCTAAACGATAAGGGGATACCATCAGACGAACAGCATGAGCTATTCTGATTCATTGTCAAAGACCCTCTCGGATCTGGGCGCGTCCGAGGGTACGAGGCTCTCCGTCGTCAGGGACGGAAGGACCTACATCGGCACGCTGATGCCCCATCACGAGTTCAGCGCTCCCGACGTCCTGATCCTGAAGATGAAGTCGGGATACAACGTTGGAGTTAGGATCACGGAATCCGCGGAGATCTCCGTCTTGGAGCCTCCGGCGGAGGCGGTCAAACGCGAGAACGCGGTGGAGCCCAAGAAAGGGCTTCCCAAACTGGTGCTCATCGGTACCGGCGGAACGATCGCATCCTATGTGGACTACAGGACCGGGGCGGTCCATCCCGCGCTGTCCACATCGGACATGGTGAACGCCGTGCCCGAGATCAGGGACATCGCCAACATCGACGCCCGGGTGCTCTTCTCCATCTTCTCCGAGAACATGAACGTGGAGCACTGGCAGGAGCTGGCCAAGGCCGTCGTGGAGGAGATCAACAACGGCGCGGACGCCATCATCATCCCCCACGGGACGGACACCATGGGATACACCGCCGCCGCACTGTCCTTCATGCTCGGGGACGTCCCCAAGCCCGTCATCCTGGTCGGAGCCCAGAGGTCCTCGGACCGTCCGTCGTCCGATGCCAGCAGCAACCTGATGGCATGTGCCAGGTTCTGCACCAAGGCCAACCGTTCCGGGGTCTACGTGGTCATGCACGACACCCCCGGGGACGATTCATTCGCCGTGCACTACGGAACCCGCGTGAGGAAGATGCACACCTCAAAGAGGGAGGCGTTCAGGAGCATCAACTGCGCTCCCGTGGCCCATCTAGACAAGGACGGGAAGATAGAGCTGTCCTGCGACGGCCCCGCCGTGACGTCCGGGAAGGCCGAGGCCAGGACCGGCATGGAGAGGGCATGCGTGCTCCTCCAATACTATCCAGGAATGGACCCCTCGCTGTTCGAGGACATATTCATGAGATCCAAGGGAGTGGTCATCGCCGGATCCGGTTTGGGTCACGTCAACGAGAACATGATCCCGCTGATCGAGAAGGCATCCGCCAACGGCACCGTCGTGGTGATGACCAGCCAGTGCCTGAACGGCAGGACCAATCTGAACGTGTACAACACCGGAAGGGACATGCTGGCCGCAGGGGCCATAACCGTGCTGGACATGCTTCCCGAGACAGCCTATGTGAAGCTTATGTGGGTGATCGCCAACACATCCTCCTCCGAGGAGGCCAAGGAGCTGATGCAGACCCCGCTCTGCAACGAGATGTCCGACAGGAGGGTTATAGATGTCTGAGGATTACGAGATGATGTGCGGTATCGAGATCCACCAGCAGCTCGACACCAAGAAGCTCTTTTGTGACTGCGAGAGCCGCCTCTGCGAGGAGGGGGAGGGAGCGTTCTACAGGAGGCTCAGGCCCACGACCTCCGAGATGGGAGAGATTGACAGGGCCGCGCTGGCACAGTTCCAGAGGCACATGGGGTACAGGTACCAGTGCTGCACCGGCACCAGCTGCCTGGTGGAGCTGGACGAGGAACCTCCCCACGACGTTAACGCAGAAGCCATGGGCATCGCGCTGACGTTCTCCGAGATGCTCCACGCGGATGTGATCGACGAGATCCATTTCATGAGGAAGATCGTGGTGGACGGTTCCAACACATCAGGATTCCAGAGGACCGCGCTCATCGCCACCGACGGGTACGTAGAGGTGGGGGACAGGAAGATCTCCATTCTATCGGTGTGCCTGGAGGAGGACGCCGCTAGGAAGGTGGAGACCAAAGGAGACGAGATCCTCTACAGGCTCGACCGTCTAGGGATTCCGCTTATAGAGGTGGCCACCGGACCCGACATGAGGACTCCCGAGGAGGTTATGGAGGTCGCTTACAGGTTGGGAACGCTTCTCAGGGCCACCAGGAGGGTCAAGAGGGGAATCGGAACCATCCGCCAGGACCTCAACATCTCGATCCCGGGCGGCGCCCGCATCGAGCTGAAAGGGGTCGGAGACCTGAAGCTCATTCCCGACTACGTCAGGAACGAGGTCAACAGGCAGAAGATGCTCATCAGGATCAAGGGGATTCTGAACGACAGGGGAACCAAACCTGTACCGTTCGAGACCGTGGACGTCACCGAGGTGTTCGCCAAGTGCGAGTCCAAGGTCATCCGCGGAGCCCTGGACGACAAGGGCAAGGTCATCGCCGTCCGTCTTCCCGGTTTCGCCGGGGTCATGAACGGGGACAACAAGACCCTCAGGTTGGGATCAGAGATGGCCCAGAGGGCCAGGACCCGCGGTGTCAAGGGGATCTTCCATTCTGACGAGCTTCCGAATTATGGTATCGAGCAGTCGACAGTGGACGACCTGAAGGCATTCCTGGGCATGACCGGCGAGTTCGACGCGTTCGTCATTTGCGCCGCCAAGGAGAAGAAGGCCATCGATGCGCTGGAAGTCGCCGTCGCAAGGGCCAACGAGGCTCTGGAGGGCGTTCCCGAGGAGACCCGCGACCCGCTTCCCGACGGTACCACCAAGTACTCCAGGCCTCTGCCTGGAGCCGCCAGGATGTACCCCGAGACCGATGTTCCCCCCACGGAGATCACCGATGAGAGGCTCCAGGCCGTGCGGGACAACATGCCCGAGTTCCCCGAGCAGATCGAGAAGAGGCTGGTGGAGCAGTACGGCATCAACGCCCAGCAGGCCAGGCAGATCGTCAGGCAGAGCAACGACGAGCTCTTCGAGAAGATCGCCGAGGACAGGTCCATGGCGTCCGTCGCCGCCACGATGTTCCTCAACACCTACGGCGAGCTCGAGCATGACGGGATCGACCTGATGGCCCTTTCAGAGGAGAAGGTCCTGGGCGTGTTCGACATGCTCAGGCAGGGACGCTTCGCCAAGGAGGCTCTTCCCGCGCTTCTGAGGGAGATCGCCTTGGGCACTCCGGCTGAGGAAGCGGTCAAGAAGCTGGGCATAGAAGCTGTCGACGCCGGAGAGGCGGCGGCGATCATCGAGGGAATCGTCAATGAGCGTGCCGACTTCGTCAGATCCAAGGGAATGGCTGCCATCGGACCTCTGATGGGCCCCGTCATGGGCGCTTTGAGAGGGAAGCTGGACGGGAAGCAGGCGAACGACCTGCTGACCGATGCCATCAAGAAACTCCTGGGCTGATCCCGGGTGCTTCCGGCCTTCTGGCCGGTCGCCGGGATGCGGATCCGTCCGTGTCCCGGATCATCATATTATGTCGAAGAGACGGTTGAGGTCTTAGTCGTCGGTGTTCTCGAGGTCATGTCTCATAGAGTAGTTCCCTGCCTCTGAGTGCCTCTTTGCTGAGTCATCACGGAGGGATTCCTCGCATACGACATCGATTCTGTACCGAGGGCGTTCCGGAGGTCTGCATAGAATTCTCCGACTTTGAAGAGACTGTGGTCTTCCGGTGTCAGGACGCAGAAATCGTAGTCGCTACCCTTGGTGTTGTTGCCGTGGGCCCCGGAGCCGAAGAGGTACACCATCCTATGACGGGTTGCCACATCTCCGGCTATCTGGCGGAACTCTTCGGATGTGTACCTTTTCACTTTGACAATAGTTGGGTGATCGTGTCTGCATCACATACAAGGGTTGGATGTAATCTATGAGTGATTGTAGGGTGGAGAATGCATACCTTGAGGGAGGGTACGGTGCAGTATCCGCATCCTTCCTAGATTTTGCCTGTCGGTTCTGGTCAATCCGATATCGGAACATCCGTCGCAGGCACGTCCTCGTACTTCTTGACGGTCAGCACCATCAGCAGTCCGAACATGACAACGGTCAGGATGGTGTACCAGATCATGATGTCCAGCGACGAACTGTCTCCCGCGACTATCCCGACGACCAGGTTGGGTACCGCCGCTCCGCCGTAGGACGTGAGGTAGATTGTGGAGAATGTCCCGGCCCTCTCGCTCTGGGTGGCCCTGGACATGATTCCCGTGACACTTCCCGTGAATCCGATTCCCTGCATGAATCCGGAGAATATGCTGAACAGGCACATCAGGAGGAGGTTGTCGTTGGCCAGGCAGATTGTCGCCATGACCATGCCGAATGCGAACCCGCCCATCCCCATACGCTGGGCGGTGCGGGTCTCGAAGCGGTTGGCGAAGAATCCTCCGACCGCGTTGGGAAGCAGGACGGCCGTGAACACCGCCGCGGCGATGAACGAGTCTTGGTATCCGAAGTGCTCCGTGACGATGGTGGCGCTGAACGCCTGATAGAACCCTCCGATGGCCCAGGTTCCGATGAACAGGACTGCCGATGCCACGAACATGTGCCTTGCGCTCTTGGGCACCTGGATCCGGGGTTTCAGGGAACCGACCAATCCCTTCTTGCGTTGCATGGTTTCCGCACCGATGGCGACCAGGATTATCAGGACGACCATCAGCACGGCGACGGTGGTGAACAGCACCGGCGGGTCCATTTCGGTGTATCTGATCAGTCCTCCGGAGATGAACGCTCCCGACGACAGTCCAAGGGTGGGCGCGCTGCTGGTGATGGCGGGTCCGACCCACTTCGGCAGCCCTACGCACAGGTCCACCACGTAAGCCGCGACAGTACTGGATCCCAGTCCGCTGACAACGCCCTGCAGGAGCCTGGCGAACATGAGCATCTTGGGGCTGGCCATGCCGATGTAGATGCAGCATCCGGAAATGGCCAGGCAGAGGATCAGGATGGTCACCGGACGGCGTCCCAGATGATCCGAGAGCCTGGGAAGGAACAGGAGCGGGAACACCGTGCCGATGAGGTACCACATGGATGTCATCGACAGCTGGGCATGGGTCAGTCCCAGCTGTTCTTGGTACATTGCATACAGAGGTATGGGCGATCCCGATGCGAAATATATTGCGACCAGCGCGCCGACGGCACCGACAAGTCCGATGTACTTGCGTGTGGTCCCCTGGTTTCCTTCCTTCATGTTATCTTGGAGTTAACTCCAAGGTTACATCCGGACGTCGTATATACGGTTTGCCCGAGCATGCAAAAAGAAGGCGTCCGGCCCTTCCGGGCCGGCGGGGTCTCACTCGGGAGGCCTGATGAAGTTTGTGTGAACCGGCGCTTCGCGTTCCGGAAGCTCGATTCCCGCCTTGCGGCCGGCTTCGATGCACTTCACCAGCCAGGCCATGTTCCTGGCGAGGGTGCGCATGGTCTGCATGCCCTCCAGATCCTGTCTGACCTCCTCCACGGTGTTGCCGTGGACCTGGTTCCAGTACTGGGACGATACCACGGGCATGCTGGATATGGTGAAGTACTTGTTCAGACGGTCGAATGCGGCCGATGCCCCGCCCCTGCGGCAGGACACGATCGCTGCCCCGGGTTTTCCCGCCAGGCTCCTGCCGTGAGAGAAGAACAGCCTGTCGGCGAACGCGCAGATCTCGCCTGAGGGTCCGGCGTAATACACGGGGGAACCCAAGACCACGGCGTCGAACTCCCCGAGTCTGGCTCCGAGCTCGTTGACCTTGTCGTCGATGACGCATTTGCCGTTCTTCTTGCAGTACCTGCAGTCCTTGCATCCGGGAACGTCGCTGCCGACCTGGAAGATCTCCGACTCGATGCCCTCGGCCTTGAGGGTCTCGGCGATCTCGCACAGGGCGGTGTAAGTGCATCTGTTCTCCTTGGGGCTTCCGTTGATCAGCAGAACTTTCGACATTGTATCCCTCTCAGGAATTATCCTGGGTTTGCCATGAGCGACCTGATTATCAAATAATCGGTTCAAATCGAGGCTCCTAGGGCTTTGGCCTCTTCCAGGTCTTCGTGTCCTTTGATGTCCCCGATGTTCATCACCCCTCCGCAGAGGACCTTGCCGATGTCGTTCCAGCCCATGTGCTTCATCAGGTTGTCGTAGTAGTTCGCCACGTCGTCGAACTTGTCTCCCTCCGCGGCCATGAGCAGGGCGCAGTCCTTCTTCGGGTTGGCGTATCCGGGGTTGCACTCTGCCACGGCGAAGAGCCTGTCAAACGCCGTCCTGAGCTGTCCGCTCAGGTTCCAGTAGTAAAGCGGGGATGCCAGCACGATCACGTCGGCCTCAACGTATGCGGGGTAGATCTCATCCATGCCGTCCCTCTGGACGCAGGGGTGGTCGGGATTCTTGCCGCCGCCGAAGCAGCCTCTGCATCCATGGATGTTCATTCCCTGGAGGAAGAACTCTTTCACGGTGTGGCCTTTGGATTCCGCCCCGTCGGTGAACGCCTTCACCAGCGCGGAGGTGTTCCCGTTCCTTCTGGGGCTGCCGTTCAGTATCACGATATTCTTTGCCATTAACTCACCTCGACCGCCGAAACGGTCTTCGGACAGGATATATCGCAGACGGGGATATAAGTCGGGCACTTTCCCTCGTTACAGGTACTTTCCTCGGGTGTAGTGTCCCTTATTTCTATCGGGAACGCCTGGGAGGGATGATAACATGACCAGGGACTGCAGCATTCTTGATGCCGATCTGGACAAGACCGGTTTCAGCTACACCATGTCTCTCATCGAGGGGAAGTACAAGATGGTCATCCTCTACGCCCTGATGGAGTTCGGGACCGTGCGTTTCAACGAGATGAAGGGCTACATCAAGGGGATCTCGTTCAAGACCCTCAGCGCGAACCTGAGGGAGCTGGAGTCGTGCGGACTGGTCCACAGGGAGGAGTATCCTCAGGTCCCTCCGAAGGTGGAGTACTCCCTCACGGAGACCGGCAAGTCGCTGATCCCCATCCTCGATGCGATGTGCGAGTGGGGAGACGTCCACCGCGGGTGATTCTTTCAGAACCCGCGGATCTCCAGCACGGACAGCTTCTCGAAGAACATCTTCTGCTCGCCTAGTACGGTCACGGAGTAGCCTTCCAGGGCATCCTCCAGGGCTCTCGGTTCTGTAAGAGAGGATACCACGATCACCACCCTTCCGTCGGGAGCGAGATGGTCAGGTGCTCCTGACAGGAGCTCGGGAAGCGGTCCCAGCCCGTCGGGACCTCCCGACCAGGCCTTCGCAAGGAGTCCCTCCTCGTCCACCGGGAGATACGGGAGGTTGAACACGATAGTGTCGAATTCCCCTTCGACGGAGGAGTACACGTCTGTTTCGACGACCTTGATATCGGCGTTGTTGGATTCGGCGTTGGATCTCGCCAGAGCCACCGCCCTAGGGTTGATGTCCCCGCAGGTGACCTTGCATCCGTTCAGCGCGCAATGTATGGACACGACTCCGGAGCCGCATCCTATCTCCAGGATCCTCTCTCCGGGTCCGACTTCCAATGATTCTATGAGAAGTATGCTGTCATCTGACGGAGGATAGACCTCCGGGTCATCGGATATACGGATCTCGGGATCGTATCTCATGGCTGTTCTCCTCTGGTGGGAGTAACCGTTGTGCCCATCTTCAATGTGAGGGTCTCTCCCGTCCGACGGAGTAGTGTTTCAGACCGACCTTGGCCAGCCACAGCATCAGCACTCCGCCCACGACCTCCGATGCGAACAGGCCCCAGTATATGGCATCCAGGGAGATCTTGCTGGCGAAGAACAGGACGAAGATGATCAGCAGGTTCCTGAGGAATGACGAGACCATGGATATCTGGGCCATGCGCAGAGACTGCAGGATCGAGGATCCGATATCCACCATGGCGATGAACGGGATGATTATGGCATAGATCCTCATCACATGGACGAACTCTGGTCTGTACTGGGCCATGGAGGGGGCGTAGGTGAACGGGATTATGATCCATTCCGCGAACACGAACATCAGTATCGTCAGGGCGGTCATGACGATCATGGTGGTGACGATGGAGAACCTGTATCCGACGGTAGCTTTCCTAATGTCCCTTGCGCCCAGCGCGGCGGAGCACACAGGGATGAGCGCGGAACCTATGGCCTGGGACACGACCTCGGCAAGGGACACGAACCTCCAGGGTATGTTGTAGAACATCGCCCCTGCGACCCCTCCGCAGGCGATGACGAAGACCCTCTGGACCATGGACATGACGCTGATCAGCATGGACTCCGTGGCCCTGGGTATCCCTACGAACAGGATCGTCCTGATGTCGGCGGAGTTGAGTCTCATGCAGGACCTCCTGATGCTGAGGTTGAGCTTCCCGCGATGATACCACAGCAGACCGGTTCCGGATGATGCGAGGCAGGAAACGGCGGTGGCGCATCCGGCTCCCTGAAGGCCCATGTCCAGAACGTAGATGAACACCGGATCCAGGATCATGTTGACGCAGGCTCCGGTCAGGAGCATGACCATCGACCTCTTGGCGGCGCCCTCGGACCTTATTATCCCCGAGACGGTCCCGTCCAGGATGACCAGCGTGCCTCCGAGGATCAGCGGATAGATGTAGGCCTTGCAGAGATCCATGACCTCCGCCGCACCCATGATGTTCACCGCCGGCCCCACCGCCAGGAACAGGATGGGGGTGGACAGGATCCCGATCAGAACGGACAGGGCGATGGTCTGCGAAGCCAGTCTGTCTGCGCTGTCCTTGTCGCCTCTGCCCAGGCATCTGGCTATCGCGGTCGCCGCTCCGATCCCGATACCCGTGCCGAGTCCTGAGACGATCCAGTAGAACGGGGATATTGTGGACACCGCGGACGTGGCTGCATCCCCCAGTCCGGAGCACCAGGCGGTGTCGGCGAAGAGGTTGATCTGCACCACGGTGTACGAGATGATGAGCGGAAGGATCATCGAGCGGATGGCGATTTTGGGATCTCCCAGCATCCTGTCCAGTTCGATGCCTTTGTCCGCCATGAGAATCGCCCGCATGACTATCGCTCGTCCGCGTATATACGTACACCGACAGCGAAACCGATAAACCGCGACAGCATTCCACCGTCCATGATCCAACTCGACATCCTGTGCGTCGGCAACCTTGTGCGCGACGACGAGGGAAACATCCTGGAGGCAAACTCCACATCCGTCCTGATCCGTGCCGAGAATCGTCTGATCGTGGTCGATCCCAGCACCAAGTTCATGAGGCCCGCGGTGAAGACCTCGTTCAAGCAGATCGGCGTGTTCCCCAAGGACGTCGACACAGTCATCCTCACCCACACCCACAGCGACCACATCGGGAACCTGGACCTGTACAAGGGGGCCAAGGTCTACGTGTGCCAGGGCGGCAAGACCGAGATCCCGGGAGCCGTCGTGATCGCCGACGACGAGTTCACTGTCTGTCCCGGAGTGAGGATCGTCCGCACCCCCGGACACTGCACCGAGGAATGCAGCGTCTTCGTGGAAGCAGACAGGAACTACGTCATCGCTGGAGACGCCATCCCGCTGGAGGACAACTTCAGGAAGAAGGTCCCTCCGGCGCTGAACACTGACGCCCGGCTGGCCAAGGAGAGCATCGAGAAGATCGGAAAGTTCGCCGATGTGATCGTCCCCGGACACGGCTTCCCGTTCATGACGAAGTGACCTCCGGTGCAAGGTTTTAAACAAGGGGGCAGGCTACGAGTTCCAGCCACGGGTCCGACCGACCGGTATCTGGCGAGGTGTAAACATGATTCAGAGGGAAATGCCCGACACTATTGTCTACGAGTGCCCCGAGTGCGGGGAGGAGACCGAGCACCAGATACTCAAGGGTAGGATGGGCAAGGCCACACTGGAGGGGACGTTCAGATGCATCTCCTGCAACCGCGTGACCAGCGAGACCATCAAGATCCCCGAGCTCCTGGAGGTCCCGGTCATCTACAGCGACGGGGACATCTCCGAGGCCACCAAGACCACCATCGAGAGCAACGACATCGTGCAGATCGACGACGAGTTCGAGCTGGACAACGGCATGCTCGTGTGCGTCACCCACATCGACGTGGACGAGGGGAAGAAGGTCAAGAAGGCACTCGCCACCGACATCAGGAAGCTCTGGGTCAAGAGGTTCGATGTCCTGAGCGTCAAGGTCTCTGTCAACGACAACCAGAAGACCTACTCCCTCAGGGTCGAGGCCGAACCCGACGATGAGTTCGTCGTGGGAACCCAGCTGGAGTTCGAGGACTTCGACTGCCTGATCCACGCGATCAAGACCAAGCACAGCCTGGTCAGGCGCGGCGTCGCGGAGGCCAGGGACATCACCAGGATCTACGGTAAGATCCGCAAGAAGAGATACGACATCCTGGACATGGATGACGACGATGATGAGTTCGACGAGTCCGATTACATCATCGATGATGACGACGATGACTACGACGAGTGAGTCGAAACCTTAAGATCATCCGGGGCAGGGGCAAATCCCCTCCCCGTTCTCCATCCGATTCGATTCCGGTTCGGCACTCGTTTTTCACTAACTCGTGAAAAGTAGAATTTGAACTACAAATTACCAGTGAAAAGTAGAAATCCTACTGTAAATTACTAGTAAATAGTAGTGAATATGGAAGTGATGAGGATGAGGCGCAAGGCTCTGGACGAGATGGAATCCTGGTTCGACCGGCCTGACAGAGGATGTCTGGCTATCCTGGGAATCAGCGGCGTCGGCAAGACGTTCGCTGTCGAGGATTTCGCCTCCTCCCGTTATGACTCCGTCCTGAAATTGGATTTCCATGGCCATAAGGAATGTTCCGAGCTTTTCGGAGAATCGAGGTCTCCTGAGGACATCCTGTGGAGGCTCCAGATGATGCACCCTTCGTTCAGATTTGATAAAGGCAGGTCGCTTCTTTTCCTGGATAACATCCACCTTTGTAGCAGTGCTCTGTCTGTCATCGAATCGTTGGCATCCTGCGGAACAGTCGATGTCATAGCATGCGGAAGACTGTCCGGGGAGGATGTCGGAGACGTTCGGACGATCCGGATGGTCCCGATGGATTTCGAGGAGTATCTGTGGGCTAAGGGAATGTCCGAGGCGTAGACCGCGGAAATCCGCAGGCATGTGTCTGAGAGGAAGCCCTTCGGTCAGACGGTTCTGGACTCGCTCAGCGCTCATTACGAGAGATACGTTCTGGTCGGAGGGATGCCGGAAGCCGTTCTCGAGTCGATGAAATCCTCTCCCACAGGATTCATCGCCGCTCAGAACAGGGCCTGGTACAGCTTCGACTCCGAAGCCTACAGGCTGTTCAACTGGAGGGTGGCGGCACGTATAATCGGGTGCATGGAATCCGCATCCAGGAACATGGCCTCCGGTGACATGAAGCTGAGGTTCGGAGACATCGAGGGCAGGAAGAATGTGGGCAGACGCGAATACGCCCAATGCATCGATTATCTGGGGTCATCGGGCATGGCGACGGTCTGCAGGGATCTGAGGGAACCGGTTCGTCCTCTGGACGGAAACACCTGCAGCGGAATCAGGCTGTACGCCCCGGACACGGGGATCATGATGGCCATTATGGGGGAAAGGGGACGCGCGATCGCCGTTTCGGGATCCGATGCGAAGTTCGCCGAGTCGTTGGCCGAGCACTCCGTTGCGAACATGCTCGAGAGGTGCGGGATGGAGCTGTTCCATTACACCAGGGACAGGACGGAGAACGGAAGAACCGACCGCATAAAGCTGGACTTCGTCGCCGAACTGGGCACGGAACTCGCGGCGATCGATGTGAGAATCGGCCAGGGGCGTGCAATGGATTCTCTGAAGAAGCTTCAATCCGACCCGGGATACTCCGGATACGGGTTCCGCAGATTCATCCGCTTCCGTCCCGGCGATATATTCACGGACGATGACGGGATCGAGAACTACCCGCCGTTCGCGGCGGCCTTCGCGGATTCGATGGTTCACTGATCGTCGAGGATGTAATCCAGGATGTCCGATATGTTCTCGGACACCACCGTGTGGTCTGCGGCTTCGGAGGTGTACGGGTCCGTGGGGTTGAACGCTATCGACATCCCGGACTGCTTGAACATGCCGATATCGGTGTAGGAGTTGCCCACCGAGACCGTCCTCTCCTTCGTGGTGCCGTACTTCTCGATGTACTGCCTCACGTTGATTCCCTTGTCCCTGAGGTCCACGTTCATGACGCCTTCCCCGGTCAGGGTGCCGTCGGGGTTGGATTGGATCTCGTCCGCGACGTACCCGTCGAACCCGAACTCGTTGGCCAGCATGGCCGCGGCGCGGTCGATACCTCCGCTGATTATGACGCTCTTGATCCCGTTGTCCCTCAGACAGGCTATGGTCTCCTGGATCCCGTCGATGAGCGGCATGTCCCTGAACAGGACTGCGATCTCGTCTATCGTCAGGTCGGGTTTCTTCCCTGTCCAGAGGGCGATGTCTTTTCTCATGAACTCGGGTTCGTCGATCTCCCCGTTGACGAACGCCTGATAAGCGGGTTCGTTGTCGACCTCGAAGCACTGATGCACCCAGCACCAGGAGCTTCTGAGTTTGGTGAGAGTTCCATCCATGTCGAAGCAGACGAGATCGTACTTCCTCATGAACCTCAATAGTCGCAGGCGGTTTAAAGGGAACCGTCGATTCCTTGTCATGGCTGTCACGGTCAACGTTTACTACAAAGGCACCGGAGGCTCCGCGAGAGCTTTCGCGGAGGAGGCGAAGGCCTCCGGGATACTGGATGCGATCCGTTCCGAACAGGGATGCGAGAGATACTGCTACCATATCTCCATGGACGATCCGGATACGGTGCTACTGGCAGAGAAATGGGCCGACAGGGATTCTTTCGAGGCTCACAAGGCCGGACAGGCAATCCGCAGAATCGGCGAACTGAAGGACAGGTTCGGAATATCATCCATCATCGAGGTGTTCGACGGCGGTTCATCCCGATTACTGCGATGGCGAAGAACAGGATCGTCACGGCCAGCCCGTACATCCCGTCTCCGAGGGTCAGGTTCTCCCTCACGGACAGCAGCCTATCCATCATCGGATCCTGGAACACCACACCTATGGAGTCCCTGGCATCCGCTGGATCCTTCCCGAAGACTCGACCTCTCCGTAATCATGGTCCAGAAGCGAGCAGATGATGGATACGGTCGTGGACTTCCCGGTGCCGTTGGGTCAGAAGAACGCGAAGAACGAGCCATCGGGAACATCGAAGGACATGCCGTTCACGGCCTTCAGGTCGCCGTACGACTTGTGCAGTCCGCGGACGGAGATAGCGTTCATGAGCGTCCATGCATCTCCGACTATAGCTGATGATTGCCTTTATCAGAGAGAGCGTTCTTTCCTGTATCGATGATCACGATAATCGGCACAGGTCACGTTTTCAATCTGGCGGAGCCCGTATCGTTCATCGTGAAGAACACCTGGCCCGACGCGGTCCTCATAGAGTTGGACGTCTCCCGTTTCGAGACCCTCATGAAATCCCAGGACGAGGAGTCCGAGGGGCCCGCCAAGGAGCCCGAGATGTCCGCCATATACAAGCAGACCGCCAGATACCAGCAGAAGATGTCCGAGGAGTACGGAGCGCAGCTGGGAGGCGAGTTCCTGGCGGCGGTCAATACCGGCCGTCTGGCGGGTTCGGCCATCATCCCGATAGACACCAACGCCCTCCAGGTCATGAACGAGATGTGGGCTGAGATGTCCTTCGGGGAGAGATTCCGCTACCGCATGTCTGGAATATCCGACAGTCTGGGCGGTAGGAGGAAGGTGGAGGACGTCCACGCCAAGTTCGCCGTCGACGAGGACCGTTACATCGAGGGCATGCGCAGGAAGTATCCCACGCTGGTCAGGAAGCTCATAGACGAGCGCAACGCCCACATGGCCGAGCAGATCAATAAAGCCTCGGAGACCTACTCCAACATGGTCGTGGTCGTTGGGGATGCCCACGTGGAGGGAATCTGCAAGCTTCTGAAGGACCCGAACATCCGCAAGATAAGGCTGGCGGATCTGAGGGACAGGGAACGCATGGACAAGGTCAGGGCAATGGTATGGAACGGAGATGAGGACAGATGATCGTCAAACTGCTGGCATACACTCAGAACGCGGACGCCATATGCGCCGCCGCAGGCAACTCCTGCTACTCGGAAAGACCGTCCTACCAGATCGCGGAGGACATCAATGCGGAGAAGGTTCTCTCCAGGATAGTCGGGATGGGGCATCACTCCGTGATCGAGCACGCCACTTTCACGTTCTCCGTGGAGGGAGTGTCCAGAGCCCTCACCCACCAGCTGGTGAGGCACAGAGTCGCCTCGTTCTCGCAGCAGAGCCAGAGGTACGTCTCCATGAATGATCCGACCTTCGTTACCCCTCACACCGTGGAGGACAATCCGGAGGCCCTGAAGGTCTTCGATGACACCATGGCCGCCATCTGGGAAGCCTACGGAAAACTGGAGGCGATGGGGATTCCCGCGGAGGATGCCAGATACCTTCTGCCCAACGGATGCACCACGAACATCACAATCACGATGAACGCCCGCGAGCTCCTGCATTTCTTCTCGCTGAGGTGCTGCAACAGGGCTCAGTGGGAGATCCGCGAGCTGGCGGACAGGATGCTGGAGCTGTGTCTCGAGGTCTCTCCCGTGATATTCAGGGATGCCGGACCGCCCTGCGTCAGAGGCCCATGTCCCGAGGGCAAGCTCACATGCGGAAATCCCCGCAGGAAATGAACCGTCCGTCCGATGTTTCCCTGCATCATCATTTATAAGCCGGAGTCGTTGGATTCGCCATGGGATCGTTCGAAGACCTCTGCAAAATCGTGGAAACCACGGATCCGAAGACGTTCGACTACATCATCGCCGAGACCTCGGCGAGGATCCTGGCGGAGCTCAGCATGCGTACCGAGGACAGGATCTCCGCGGTGAACATCTACAT
This sequence comes from uncultured Methanomassiliicoccales archaeon, assembly GCA_964550065.1. GTDB lineage: Archaea > Thermoplasmatota > Thermoplasmata > Methanomassiliicoccales > Methanomethylophilaceae > Methanoprimaticola. The sequence continues at coordinate 222,729 of CAZJWD010000003.1, read as the reverse complement.
GGATTTCCTGCTCTGCGCCGTGGCGGCCGACGGGAGGCTGGACGAGAATGAGTTCCTTCTGGTCAAGCCCATCATGGAGCTCATAACCGGAGAGGACGTGGATTTCGAGTACGCCAAAGAGGTCTTCTCCGAGCTCGGCCTGGAGGATCCCGAGAGGTACAAGGACACCATGGACCGCGTGGTGGACCTTTTGGGATGCATATCGCCCGGACTCAAGGACGATATAATCCTGGTCTGCATGATGATCTGCTCCGTCGACGGCGAGATCTGCGAGAAGGAGAGGACGTGGATCAGACAGCTGATGGACTGAGGTCCCGCATCTGCCTGGCGGGAGGATGCTTCTGGGGTCTGGAGAAGGCCTTCCAGGACCTCCCGGGGGTACTGTCTACGGAATGCGGGTATGCCAACGGCGATCCGAGGTTCGTTCCGGACTACATGCTGGTGTGCTCGGGGAAGTTCGGATACCGCGAAGCCGTCATGGTGGAGTACGATCCCGACACTATATCCCTGGAGACGATCCTGAACATCTTCTTCTTTCTGATCGACCCGACCCAGGAGCGCAGGCAGGGGAACGATGTGGGTGTCCAGTACCAGACGGGAGTCTACTGGATCGATCCCGGGGACAGGGAGGCGGTAGAGGGGTTCTTCTCCGAGGAATCCGGCAGGCATGCGGAGTTTCACACCGAATGCGGACCGCTGACATTCTGGTCGCCGGCGGAGGAATATCACCAGAAGTACCTGGATAAGAATCCGGGAGGCTACTGTCACATCTCCCCGCAGAAGATGGCGCTGGTGCGTGCATTTGGCGTTAACCAAGCTTTAAATATGAAATCCACTTAATCGGGTTCACTCGGTGAATGATATGGGAAGAATAAGACCCACCTACATCAAGAGAGTGTCTATCGAGCTCCTGAACAAGTACCCCCAGGCCTTCAGCAAGGACTTCGAGGGTAACAAGGAGATGGTCAGCACACTCACGGATGTCTCATCGGTGAAAATGAGGAACAGGATTGCCGGTTACATCACCCGCTACCTGTCTCACCCTGAGGCATAAACGCCTTAAACCCAACACTTTCCGCAGATTTTGCCCGCGTGGGGTAGCTTGGATATCCTGTGAGATTGCGGATCTTTTGACCCGGGTTCGAATCCCGGCGCGGGCACCATACATTCCGAACAGCGGTCGCTCCGTAGCTTCCGCATCCACTCAGTATGATGACATTGGGGCGAGGCCCTTTCGGGCCCCTTGATAAATCGGGGTCTCCCCCGGAAGTTTCAGTTCGTCTTCCTTGCGAAGTCTCCGATTCCGCCGAGGACCATGAGAATGGCTCCGACGAATCCGAGGTAGACTCCGTAGGATGCTCCGACGTTGGTTGCTGCGAGGAGTACGTCTTCCTCATAGGACAGGTCGGTGACGTACAGGACCATCAGAATGATGGAGACGACGGCCAGGAGCAAAGACAGGATGCCGAAGAGCTTGTTCACCATCTTGTTTCCGCATGCCACGGGCAGAATGGTAGCGATCAGACCGATGATTCCGCACAGAAGGGCGACCAGGGGAACATAGGTGTACGAGGTCAGCTTCATGTCCTGGATAGTAACGGCAATCTGGTCAACTAGCGAGACATCGGAATAGAGGTCCCATCCGGAGAAACCATATGTGACGGTCTTTCCGATTATGGTTACGTCCACGGACCCCCACTCGAGGAAAACGCAGATGATGAGCAGAATCGCTCCGATGATTCCCAGAATCCCGATGATATTCGTTTTGGCTTCAGGTATGATATCACCGATACTGACAGTGATGTCATAGTTTTTAAGAGCATGCTCAAATAAGATGCATCCAGAATGTGCATCACAACACTGTGGTGCCTCACTCCTCGGACGATTCCTCGGGCTTGGGCCAGACCTCGCTCTTTATCTCGAAGTCGCCGGGAGGCAGGATCCTGGAGATCTCCTCCTCGGGAACGTCGAAGCGTTTGGCCATCTCATTGGACTTGCGGCCGGTGTTCTTCCCGGGACGGATGACCATGTATCTGTCTGAATTGGCGAAGCACTCCACGGGGCCGCACATGATCTTTCTAGAGCCTTGGAAGTACATCTCCCCCACCGCCAGCTCTATGGGCAGGTGGTGTTCGTAGTTCCTCTTTCCACGGACGATGAATGCTCCCCTTGGTACGAACTCCCCCGGGTTGGGGGTCTTGCTCACCTGGTCGGGGTATACCCAGAACGCGGTCCCCTCGGACAGTGCGGCTATCCAGGATTTGGACTGTGCCAACGCGAACTGGCAGGACTCCCTGAGTTCCTGGTCCGAGGCCTTGGCTCCCTCTTTGACGATAACCGAAGGCGCACCGTGGACGTCTGCGTGTGCGTACAGGTCTCTGTCCTTCAGGTGCTTCTTGACTATGTTGTCATTGGTATGGGCATCCCTTCCGGCTATGACCAGTTTTCCTCCGGAGGTTATGAACCACTTGTATCTCTCGAACCAGAACTGCTTGGTGGGTTGAGCCTTTCCGGCAGCCTCCAGCTTGGCTTTGTCGATTCCCTTCTGGATCTTGGCCAGTTCCGCGCGGCTCTCCTCCAAGGCCTCTTCGGCGCGTTTGGCTTTCTCGCCCACATCCTTGCCTCTCTGATAGAGGTCGGATGCGTTGGCATCCAGGTTCTTGGTGTAGTCCAATGTGACGGTTTCTCCGGCGAATTTGCCTGTGACTAGGTTCTTGGACGGGTCGATGTCCGTGACGAACGGGATCTTGGAGGCGCCCTCCTTCAGTTTGTCCCATGTGAGTTTTGAGGATTGCTCCAGAAGGACGTTCAGCAACTCGCTGACTTGGGCGTATTCCGTGTACAGGGACTCTGCCCTCCTGCGGTATACCTCGCATTGCTCTTTGTACTCCTCGAGGGTCTCCTCCTGTTTGGAGATCCTCTTCTGCATCTTCTCCACACGGGGGTCGACGAAGGCTTCCTCTTCAGCATCCCCCACCTGACGCATGAACTCCTCGATGACCGAGGATGTGGTCTCGAACCTCTTCTTTTCCAGGTCGGAGTGGGACACCAGATCCACGGGGGCGAAGTCCTCGATCTGTCCGTCCTTGAGGAACGCGGTGGGTTCCGGGATGGACAGGACCTTCTCAACGATGCCTCTCATGGCACCGTACATCTGCGACAGGGTCTCGTCTGTGACCTGGGATGCAGGGGTGGATTTGTCTATGCCCACCCTGTCACAGATCTCCTCGGCATACTGTCCTCCTAGGTTCACGGATGTGGCCAGGGTCCTGACGGCATCCGAGTCGGATGTCCTGAAGGACGAGATGAAATCCTGTTCGGAGGACTCGGTGGGGTCGAATCTGGATTTGGGCATGAGGTAAGGTTCGCCGGGACGGGTCTTCCTGTCCCTCCAGGTCTTCTGTATGAGGCAGTTCAGGATGGTCCCGTCCTTGACCAGGAGGACGTTCCCGCCTCCGAACATCTCGAAGATAAGGCTGTAGTCCCCGTCCGCCTTGGAGAGACTCATCTCGACTATACGGTCGAAACCAATCTGCCTGACGCCGTTCACGCGGGCGTTGTCCAGGTACTTCCTCAGGAACGACGCGAAGGATGTGGGCAGCGTGGGAGTCTCGGGTTTGACCGCGGGACAGTAGAGCCATTTCTTGTCTTTGAAGAAGAGTTCCTTCTTCCCGGTTCCCTGGACGTTGATCCTGAAGAGCACGTTTCCCGCGCCCCAGTGGTAGATCTTGTCCATGTGGGCACCTTCCAGACCGGCAAGTTCGGTCACGACGGAACGGACGTCGAAGGAACTCATCTCTTTCTTCATGGTTCCCCCATCGGACTGTCGATAAAATATCTGTCGGGGTCAGATGCGGACGCCGCAGATGACCAGTTCATGAGTCTTGAGGTCATCGATCATCCTGTTCACGTAGCCATCCAGGTCGTCGATGTTCAGGTCGAAGGCCACCAGGTTGAGCTGGCACATGAGTTTCATGGCGGATCTGACGTCAATGTTCCCGGGTTCGTCGGCCATTCTCCTGAGGATGAGGCTCATGGCTCCTGAGCAGGCAATCGACCTGAGGTCGAACTCCCCGTTGCCGATGAGGGCCTCGTCGATACCGCGTGCGATGAACAGGTCCTTGTGGAAACCCACTATCTTCCTCTGGATTGGACTGTGCTCGTGGGCGACGGACAGGAGCTCACCGATACGGGGCGATTTGCTGGACACATACACCTGGACGCATACGGGGAAGCAGAATTTCTCGCTGAAGTCCCTGTCCTCTCCGACGACCTCGTCGATGGCGGACACGCATTCGCTGACCGCGTTCATGGCGATGTCCGAGAAGATGTCCTCTTTGCTCTTGTAGATGTTGTAGAGGCTACCGTTCAGGATCCCGACTTTCTGGATGATCTGTCTGGTGGTGGTCTTCTCGTAGCCCTGTTCCATGAAAAGTTCGAGCGAAGCGTCCAGAATGGACTGGCGCATCTCTTGAGTGCGCTGCGCACGGCTCTTTGTCACGAGTTTCGGACTCATCAGCATTTCATCGGTTTATCAATCTTAAAATCTGCGTATGGTGGGTCAGGATGTTTCGTAGCAATATTTGAGCAAGTTCAAAAGATTCAAATATCAAATAATTTTGAGCATGCTCAGGTGAATCGAATGTTCGAGAAATACTCTCAGCATGTGATGAAGCACCCGAAGACGATCATCGCCGCATGGATCGTCGTCCTGCTGTTGGCGCTGCCATTCGCCATTCAGTCCGATGACATCCTGAACTACGACATGACGTCCATGGGAGGTTTCGATTCGGAATCGTCCGACGGTCAGGCGATAGTGGATGAATACTTCGAAGGGTCCGTTTCATCGGACACAATATTGGCGATTCCGTTCGAGACGGACGAGGACTACCAGACGATAATGGCGGGCCTGGTGGGGTCCGGAGAACTCAACGCCGCTCTGGACGAGCGTTACGACGGAGCCGTCACAGTGAGGGTGATGGGCTCTTATGGCAAGGAGGGAAGCGAGGCGGGAGTCCTGTTGATGACCTTCGAGTTCCCCGAGGATCTCCATCCTATCGGGGAGACGGACACAGTCAGAGCAGCGGTTTCCGATGCCAAGGTTGCCGCCGGCATGGAGTCCCTGAAGACCTATGTGACTGGTTCCGCACCCATCGCCAACGACACGATGGCCGGTGCCGATGAGGACATAGCCAAGATAGATCCGTTGTCCATCCTGCTGATCCTTCTGCTGTTGGGTCTGTTCTTCTGGACTCTCGTGACCGCGGCGGTCCCTCCACTGGTCGTCGGGACAGCATACGGAATAGTCCTGGCGCTGATCTACGCTCTGGGGACCTTCATGGATATCTTCTACATCACGAAGATGATCGTGCTGGTGTCCATGCTCGGTGCCGGAGTGGACTACTCCATCTTCATAATATCCAGGTACAGAGAGGAACGCAAGGGAGGAAAGGACAAGGAAGCGGCTCTCACCGAGGCCATCAAATGGGCAGGGGAGTCCGTGTTCACGTCCGGAATGGCGGTCATCATAGGATTCGCCGTGATGTCCCTGTGCTCGTTCTCGCTGGTCTCCACCATGGCGATATCCCTCGCTGTGGGAATCGTGATGGCCATGGCTGCCGCGCTGAGTCTGATCCCCGCGCTGATCGCGCTCGTGGGAGACAGGATCTTCTGGCCCAGGTCCATCGACGACTACACAGGCGGAAGCAGGATGCGCTCCGGAGTCTACGGGAAGTTCGTTGATGCCGGTAGGAGGTACTTCGCATTCGCCGGAAGGTTTTCTGTGAAGCACGCCAAGGCCATCGTGGCCGTGGCGATACTGGTCACCGTACCCATGGCCTATGTGGCTGCGGAGTCCGAGGACTCCTTCGACATGATCAGTGTTATGCCCGACTCCGAGGCCAAGGAGGGAATCGACATCATCACGCAGTATACGGACGGCGGTCTGACCATGCCCACCTACGCTCTGCTGCATCTGGACTCGCCCATAGCGACGGTCACCCCCTTGGCGGAAGGCATAGGGGTTCTGACATGGAGTGACAGGGCTGCCGAGTACATGGCCGGTCTGAACGACATGTCCTCTGCAATCACAGCTTCGGACGAGAACGTCAGCTACACTCTTGGACCCACTTCGTGGGCCATGGTCTACCAGATGGGCTACCAGAGTCTCCTTGCTGCAGGGGTTCCCGCACAGGCGGTGACTCCCGAGATGGTGAACCGTGCGGTTCTCGGACAGCTGCCCGACGCAGTCGCGCTTGGATTGGAGGAGTTCTTCGGAACCTACGGATGGAACCTAGCCCCAGACACCATGCTCCCTATAGGAGCAACATCCGTGCCGGTGGCCGGTCTGATCGATTATTCCGTGAACGTCACCACAGGCCTGGTGTCCGGAAACGGGGAGTACGTCCAGATGATGGTCGTCGTGAAGGACGAGCCCATGTCCCCGGAGTCCATGTCCGCCGTGGACAACGTCAGGGGAATCCTGGCGGAGTTTGCTGATGGAAACGAGTGGATCAAGGAGACTTGGGTCGTGGGAACCCCCGCGGTGCTCAACGACATCTCCGAGCTGGTGGACAGTGAGTTCACGATGATCGAGCTGGGCGTCATCGTCCTGATCTACGTCCTGCTGTTCTTCGTGCTGGGAGTCTACCTGACGCCGCTGCGCTCCCTGGCCACGATCCTGATGAGCGTGGTCTGGACCCTCGGGGTTCTCCAGACAGTCTTCGCCGGAATGCTGGCCATCGACGTGATATGGATCGTCCCAATCGTGCTGTTCGTCATCTGCCTCGGATTGGGAATGGACTACGACATCCTGGTGACCACCCGCATAAGGGAGGGCAAGCTCAAGGGCCTCTCCAACGACGAGGCCATACAGGATGCCCTGGCAAAGTCCGGATCAATCATCACGCTCTGCGGACTGATCATGGGCGGAACCTTCCTGACCCTGCTGGTCTCCGGTTCGTCAATGCTCCAGGAGGTGGGATTCGCCCTCGGGTTCGCGATTCTCGTGGACTCGCTGATCGTGGTCCCCTATGTGGTCCCGGCGCTGATGCATCTTATGGGAGATTGGAGCTGGAAGGGCCCCAGGTTCCTGGCGGGACGCCGCGGGGAATGATCCCAGAGGTATAATCGAAAACAACTTCGGGCCGGGGGAGAGGTCCCCCGTGCCTTCATCCGATCCCGCCCAGGAGGGCCCCTGCCACAAGGGCCACCAGGGTGAGGGTGCAGTACACATATTTTCCCAGAGGGTAGAACCAGCTTCCCAGCGGCCTTCCGCTGCCTTCGTTCACCTCTTTGATGGCGAAGTCCCGTCCGGCGATCCAGTAGACCATGAGTCCGGCCATAAGTGCGCCCAGGGGGCATACGTAGATCGACACTCCGTCCATCCATTCAGACACCAGGGCCTGTATGCAGAGTGCCACGACGCATCCGGTGATGAGCACGACGATGGTGGCTTTGGCGCGACCGGAACCCAGCTTCTCCTGGAGGAACGCAACAGGGGTCTCATACAGGTTCAGTATCGATGAAAGCCCGGCGAACAACAGGCAGACGAAGAACAGCACGCCGATGATGTAGCCTGCAGTCATGCCGTTGAATACGTTGACCAGGTACACGAACATCAGTCCCGGCCCTCCACCTGTCAGATCCGCTCCGCCGGCGGCCATCGCGGGGATTATGACGCATGCCGCAAGAAGAGCCGCCAGGGTGTCGAAGGTCGCCACGCAGAGGGCGCTGCTGGGAATGGAGTGCTTTCTGCTGAAGTAGGATCCGTAGATGACGCTGCCGTTGCCAGCCACGGACAGTGAGAAGAACGCCTGTCCGAAGGCGAACACCCACAGCAGTGGGTTGCCCAGGAGGTCGGTGTCGATCGTCAGTATGTATCTGTATCCGGTGGAAGCGCTCGGAAGTGTGGATATGTAAACTGCCAGGATGATCAGAATCAGGAACAGCACGGGCATTATGGCCTTGTTCACCTTCTCGATTCCATTGGAGATGCCCCTGGACATGATGAGTATGGACACGACAATGGTCAGCACAATCCAGATGTTCGCCCCCCATGCGCTGGCGGTTGAGTCGAACAGGCTTCCTATCGCACCCATGTCCTGGCCCATGGAGGCAAGGTCTCCGATTATGGCCAGATATGCGTACTTGAAGATCCAGGCCATGACACATGTGTATCCGATGGCCAGTGCCAGGGAGCCGATGACAGGCACCAGCCCCAGCGTTTCGCCGACCTTTCTTTTGCCGTAGCGTTTCTCGGTGCACATCCCGAAGGCTCCCGAAGGTCCGGCCCTGGCCGAGCGCCCCAGGGCGAACTCCCCCACGACGCCTGTGCAAGCGATCAGGACCACGAACACAAGATACGGTATGATGAACGTCAGGCCTCCCCAGAGGGAGACCATTGCAGGGAAGCGCCAGATGTTGGACATCCCCACCGCGGAGCCTATGGATGACAGAATGAATCCGCTCTTGCTCTCGAAGCAGTCGCGTCCGTCTCCGTCGGCCTCTTCGCTCATGCCCTGTTATCCCTGGGTGCTGTTATATCGGTTTCCACATCACGACGGTCCGCCGTATGTGGCTCGGCCAGGGATGCGACAGTAAGGTTTATGAAGGTGGGGCCGTTACGCTGACCTACACAATGCCGCCGTGGCTAAGGGGTATAGCGACGCCTTGGTAAGGCGTAGGTCGTGGGTTCGATTCCCATCGGCGGCTCCATGTTTTATAACCCCTCGTTTTCCGAGCAGTCTCTTGTTCCGCCTCTCGTTATCGTCGTTATTCGGGAAAAAGTACCGGGGTGTGCCCCCGGAAAAGGGTTCATCTCATCAGGTAGAACACGAAGCCCGACCAAATTTTCGGGAAGAAGAACGTGGTCTTCTTGGGCATACGCTTACCTATCATGGAGAGGTCCCAGATTTTCTGGAGGCTGGGGTCGTTGAGGATGATCGCGAGGTCGAATTCCTTGTCGTCCATCCTCTTCAACACCGATGGGAGCTCCGCGTCGTACGACACATCCGCTTTGCCCTCATCCGATTTGTAGACCCCTTTCAGGATCTTCTCCTGGGCGACGTATGTGTCCAGGGTCCACAGGGGGTCCTCCTTGCCGTCGTAGTCGGCGAGGTAGCACGTCCCTGACTTGAAGACCAGGCCCATCAGGTGGTCCTTGAGCTGGGCGGTCATTTCCTCGCGGGTGACCTCCTTCAGCTCCATGACCTTTGAGATGCCCTTGACGGCGTTCTTCTCGGAGATGTCCCCTGCCTTGACCAGCCTGTGGGTTGGCCATATCACGAGTCCCGCATCGTCGGAGGGGACCAGTGTCGCCAGGACGTACTGCTTCTTCTCGTCCCCGGGGTTCTCCAGGGCGTAGTTCAGGGCGGTCTCGTACCTGTGGTGGCCGTCCGCAATCAGCATCTTCTGGTCCTTCAGCTCCTCGGTAATCCTGGATGTGACATCGGGGTTCGAGAGTCTGTAGTACTTGTGCTCGACCCCAGAGTCGTCCACGTATCTGTATGCGAGGGACTCGTTGTCCCTGATGGCCTTGTTCAGGTCGGCGGAGAGTCCGGTGAAGATCCCGAATATGGACTCCAGGTGGGCCTCCATGTCCCTGAGGAGGTTGAGGCGGTCGGCCTTGACCTTGGAGAACGTCTCCTCATGGGGTATGATGTTGCCTTCCTCATACTTCTCCGTCTTCAGGATGCCGACGATGCCCCTGCGTACGCGCTGGGTGCCGTTGTCGTCGAAGGTCTGTTCGTAGATGTAGAACGAGTCTTGGTCCTGCTTCAGGCTTGTGTCGGAGACCCACTGGTCCAGCTCCTTCCTGGCTCCGTGGTACCTCTTGTCCGCGTCAGGATTGAGGGTGAGCCTGGTCACGTTGTTCGGTCTGGACTGGAGGTCCTTCAGGTAGTCCGGTCCGATGACATCGTACGGTGGGGATATGCGGTCCCCGACGTGTTCGCCGGCTCTGATGTTGGGTCTGTATCCGGGAAAAGGCTGGAATGTTACCATGGGTTTTACGACCTCTGTGATGCGACTAATGGCAGTTCGATATTTGAGTTACGCGGAGGTTCAGGGCGAGTAGGTTCCGACGACAGTGTCATGGGCGAGCACATGTCCCCTCATGGCGAAGTACAGGTCGTTCATCATGAATCCCTTCTCCAATCCCAGCTCCGTGTCCAGGGCGTAGACCTTGAGGGTGTACCTGTGGGGCTTGTCCGGTGGTGCCGGGCCCCCATATCCCGTGGCCTGCTCCACGGTGCAGCTGTCGGCGATGCCGTGCCAGCTGTTGCATCCCTCGGTGAAGTCGTCCGAGTTGCGGGATTCGCCCTCCCTCAGATACGGCCTCTTCAGGTCGCAGACCAGCCAGTGGATCCAGTCGAACCCGCATACGGGCACAGCGTCGTAGTCATCGAAGACTATCGCGAACGACCTGGTCCCCTCGGGGGCATCGGAGATCTCCATCGGGAGCGAGAGGCCGGGCATGCCGTTGATCGTGTCGTCCCCTTTGGAACCGAACCTGTCGGGGATGACGCCGTTCTCGATTGCGTTGCATTGGACCTTCACGGAATCACCCTCTCAGCAGATTCTGGGCACAGGGTCCCCCGCAGGGGCCTCCAGGATCCTCTTCCCTCCGACTTCGGTCTTCAGGACCACTCTCTCCACACCCTCGACGGCGTGTCCGATGATAGCTGCATCCTTTCCCTCGGGGGTGCGCCTGATGGCTTTCAGGACCTCCTCTGCCATCTCCGGGACGACCCCGATGACGGCCTTCCCCTCGTTGCCTATGCTGAGGGCGTCTATCCCCAGGAGGTCGCATGCGTTAACCACGCCGTCCCTCAGCGGGATGGACGAGTAGTCTATCTCCATCCCCACATGGGACTTGGAGCACCATTCGTTGAGTGTGTTGGCCAGGCCTCCGCGGGTCGGGTCCTTCATGGCCACGATGCCTCCGGTCTTGAGACCCTCGGCGATCATCTTGTTCAGCGGGGCGACGTCGCTCTGGACCTCGCTGTCGAACCCGTATCCTTCGCGGAACGAGAGCAGCGCGATCCCATGGTCGCCCATGTATCCGGAGACGATGATGGCGTCCCCTGGTCTGACCGAGGAGTCCGTGCACCATCTGTTCTCCACCTTCCTGTACTCCGCCGCCTTGGACAGGTTGGAGTCCAGGTACTGGGATCTCTTCCCTATGGCGGATGTGGACATGACCATCTGGTCTACCGCGCCCGATTCCACGACCTTGGTGTCGCCGGTCGCTATGGGCACCCCGCATCCTGCGGCGGTCCTCCCCATCGAGTCCATGACCTTGTCCACAGTCTCGATGTCCAGTCCCTCCTCCATGATTACCGAGCATGCCATCGCTATGGGCGTGGCGCCCATGACGGAGATGTCGTTGACGGTTCCGGCGACGGAGATCTTTCCGATGTCGCCTCCGGGGAAGAACAGCGGTTTCACGGTGTGGCCGTCTATGGTGAAGACGACATCGTCCACTACGGCCGAATCATCCATGGAATCCAGCGGGACGTCTGCGTTCATCTTCGGGAAATGATTGGTGATGTGCTTCGACAGGAACTCCTGCATGAGTTCCCCTCCAGCCCCGTGGTTCAGGACTACCTTGGACATGACCACGGAATCCGAAAACGGGGATATGATTGTTCGCCTGTGTCCGATATGGTGCCCGAAGGGCAGTCCAGATACGGAAATCGCCGTCTCCTCAGGATTTCCGCCCCGTCGGTGAATTTTTTAATCATGCGACAAATGCGCGTAAGCGAGGAATTCGCAATGGTATCGAAGAGACTTCAGGAGATTCCCGCATCAGGCACGATAGCCATATCAAATCTCGTAAGTCAGATGAAAGCCGAGGGAATCGACATAGTCTCGTTCTCCATGGGGGAACCCGACTTCACCACTCCAGAGAACATCATCGGGGCATGCTGTGACTCGCTCCGTGACGGTTTCACCCACTACACCCCTTCACTCGGAATCCCCGAGCTCAGGAAGGCTGTGGCGGACGTCACCCGCGAGACGGACGGAGTTCCGTGCCAGGCATCCAACGTTCTCGTCACGCCCACCAAGCAGGCGATTTTCATGATCGCGCTGGCATACATCGATCCCGGGGACGAGGTCATCCTCCCCGACCCCTCGTGGGTATCCTACGAGGCATGCATCCGTCTCGCCGGAGGAGTGCCGATCTACGTCCCCACAAGGTACGAGGACGGCTTCGTCGTGGATCCCGCGCTGATCGAGGCCGCGGTCACACCCAAGACGAAGATGATCATCCTCAACACCCCGTCCAACCCTACGGGGGCCGTCATCCCGAAGGAGACGTTGAAGCAGATCGCGGACATCGCCATGGCACATGACATCATCGTCATGTCCGACGAGATCTATTCCGCCATCATCTATGAGGGCAAGCATACGTCCATAGCGTCCTTCCCCGGCATGTTCGACAACACGATCCTCGTGTCCGGTCTCTCCAAGACTTACGCGATGACCGGATGGAGGCTTGGGTGGGCCATCGCCCCAGAACCCATGATCAAGGACATCAACAAGCTCCAGTCCCACTCCATCTCCTGCTGCGTCTCTTTCGTACAGCAGGCGGCTGTGGAAGCCATCACGGGCCCCCAGGAGGACAAGGCGGCCATGGTCCGCGAGTTCAGGAAGCGCCGTGATCTGGCACTCGACTTGATCGAGGATATCCCCGGTCTCGAGTGCAACGTGCCCAACGGAGCCTTCTACGTGTTCCCCAAGTACGACGTCCAGATGCCCTCGGCCAAGCTGGCGGAGATCCTCCTCAGGGACGGTCACGTGGCTGTCACCCCCGGAACCGCATTCGGGCCCGGAGGGGAGGGATTCTTCAGGGTCTCATACGCCGCATCCGAGGAGCAGATCCTGGAGGGATTCGACAGGATCAAGAAGACCCTGGCACAGCTCTGATCAAACCTATCCGGGACTCCTTTCGGGGTCCCGGCTTAATCCCCTTCTGTCAGATTCCTTCGAATGCTCTTTTGCGTGCATCCTTAGAAGGCGTGCGCGCGAGTAACTAAATAAGAGGTGCAGGATAACGAACCAAGCCCTCAGGGCATGAGGTATCAACTTGAGCAGAATGTTGTACACGGTCGGACCTGTCCACGTGGCGCCCGACACCCTCCAGTCAATGACCAAACCGATGATCACGCACCGCTCCAAGGAGTACAAGGAGCTCCACGCGTCCATCGTCGAGAAGATCAAGAAGACCCTGAACACTGACATGGACGTTTTCCTCGTGGCCGGATCCGCATCCGTCTTCCTCGAGGGAGCCATCAGGAACGGTGCGTCCCAGAAGACCCTGGGGATCACGAACGGGTCCTTCGGTAACAGGTCAATCGAGATCGCCGAACTCAATGGGAAGGCCGTCGACAAGGTCCAGGTCCCCTGGGGAAAGGCGATGAAGCCCTCCGACATCGAGGGCAGGGTGTCCAAGGATGTGGAACTGGTCCACTGGGTCAGCAACGAATCCTCCACCGGAGTGTTCAGCGACTCCGTCGCATTGGCGAAGTCCGTCAGGGAGCAGAACCCCGACGCGCTGGTGATGGTCGACGCAGTCACATCCGCTTTCGCCATGGACATAAAGGTCAAGGACATGGATCCGGACGCGGTCATCTTCGGGACCCAGAAGGCTCTGGCGCTTCCTCCGGGACTGGCGATAATGCTATGTTCCGAGAGGCTCCTCGAGAAAGCCAAGGACGTCCCCAACCGCGGATTCTACACCGACCTGCTCAAGATCAAGAAACAGAACGACACCAACTACGCCCTCACGACGCCCCCTGTGTCCCTGATGTACGGCCTTGACTACCAGCTCGACAAGATGCTGGCGGAGGGCATGACCGCCCGTTACGCCAGACACCAGAGGATGGCTGACATGGTAAGGGACTGGGCCGGGAAGAAAATGGAGGGGGTGTTCCCTGAGGAGGGGTACAGGTCCAACTCCATCGGGGTCATCAACCGCGGGTCCCTGGACTTCGACGACTTCCACAAGAAGCTGAAGGACAAGGGATTCGAGATCTCCAACGGTTACGGCGACGTCAAGGAGTCCACGTTCAGGATCGGGCACATGGGAGACGTGACGCCCGACGGCATCGGGGAGCTCCTGGCGGCCATGGATTTAATTCTGGAGGAATGACAATGACAACCAAGATTCTGGTATCGGACCCCCTCTCGGACGAGGGTATCGAGATCCTTAACAAATCCGGCTTCCCCGTGGATGTGAAGCCCGGGCTGTCCGAGGACGACCTCTGCGCCATCATCGGCGACTACGACTGCCTGATCATCAGGTCCGGGACCAAGGTTACCCCCAAGGTCATTGACGCAGGGAAGAACCTCCGCGTCATCGGCCGCGCCGGAGTAGGTGTGGACAACGTGGACGTCCCCTACGCAACCGACAAGGGGATCCTCGTGATGAACACCCCCTCGGCGAACATCATGTCTGCGGCGGAGCACTCCTGCGCCATGCTTCTCGCTCTGGCGAGGAACATACCCTTCGCCCACGAGTCCATGCACAAGGGCGAGTGGAAGAGGTCCAAGTACACAGGTGTCGAGCTCAACGGGAAGGTCCTGGGAATCATCGGGGTAGGGCGCGTGGGAGGCGAGGTCGCCAAACGCATGAAGGCTTTCAACATGACCATGATCGGTTACGACCCGTTCCTCCCCAAGGAGGTCGCGGACAGCCTCGGCGTCAGGCTGACCACCCTCGAGGAGGTAATCTCGTCCGCTGATTTCATGACGATCCACACCCCTCTGCTCCCCGAGACCAGGAACATGATTTCCCTGGAGCAGTTCAAGATGATGAAACCCAACGCGAGGATCGCAAACGTCGCCCGCGGGGGCATCGTCAACGAGGACGACCTCTACACCGCCCTCAAGGAGAAGATCATCGCGGGAGCGGCCTTCGATGTCTGGTGCAACGAGCCTCTGAACGAGAACGAGTCCAAGCTCCTGGAGCTCGACAACCTGGTGACCACGCCCCATCTGGGAGCCTCCACCGTCGAGGCCCAGGAGAGGGTCGCCGTGGAGATCGCCGAGCATGCGGTCATGTATCTGAAGGACGGTATAATCTCCAACGCGATCAACGCGCCCCGCGGTAAGCTGGACGCCGACACGGAGCCATTCATGCCCCTGGCCGACAGGATGGGAAGCCTCATCCAGCAGATGGTCGGCAACCACCCCCTGTCCAAGCTGGAAGTGATCTTCTGCGGACAGCTGGCCGGCAAGCAGACCAAGATGATCACGATCTCGGCAATCATCGGATACCTCAGGAGGATCCTGGGTTCCGCCAACATGATCAACGCCCTCCCTCTGGCCAAGTCCAAGGGCATCGAGATCGCCGAGACCAGCAACGACACCGCCAAGGATTACGCGAGCGTCCTGGAGCTCAGATTCACCTCCCAGGGGAAGACTCGTTCCGTCAGGGGAACCGTCATCGGAGGACAGCCCAGGCTGGTCGGGGTCGACGGTTTCTCGTTCGACATCCCCATGTGCGGGGACATGATGTACCTCAGCTACGATGACGCACCCGGAGTGATCGGGGCCGTGGGCAACACCCTCGGCAACGCCGGGATCAACGTGGCTCAGATGTCCGTCGGAAGGGACGGCGGTCGCGCGCTCATGTTCCTGACCGTGGACCAGAACATTCCCGAGGAGATCGTCACCAAGATCGCCCAGGCGGTTGGAACAACCGATATCAAGTTCCTGGACCTGGTGGAGTGATCATGGGAATCGTCACAGTGGACGAGCTGACCCTCGCCATCAAGAACAGCATCGACAGCTCCTACGGCATGGAGGAGGGTCAGGCGTACGACCTGGCCCACCACGTCCTGAACTTCTTCGGGTACTCCGACAGGATAATCGACAACGTCCTGGAGCCCGAGGACAGGGATGCATTCTACATGCTGGAGGACGCCGGGATCCTCACCACCGAGAGGGAGGAGACCACCCTGTACGACGGAAGGGAGTGGAGGATCCACTACTGGCTGTTCAGAAGGGACAAGATCGCCTCCATGATGGTCAGGTCCAGAAGGGACTCCTCCGACACATCCGAGGAGGAAGACATCTACGCGGACCTGCCCGCCGATGCCTGGTGCCGCGGCGGAAGCTCCGAGTAAATCCGTTCCCATGGACCTCTTCCCCTACGAATTCCGCCCCGGGCAGGGGGAGCTGGTCCGTTTTATCTCCGAATCGGTCGGAGACGCCATGTGTCCTGTGGTGGAGGCCGGAACCGGCACCGGGAAGACGGTGTCGGCGCTGGCGGGCACATTGTCCAACACCCTCGGCACCGACCGGAAGGTCATCTACCTGACCCGCACCAAGTCACAGCAGAAGCAGGTGATCCGTGAGGCGGCCGCTATAGGAAACGGGGTGATATGCGTCGCCCTCCAGGGGAGGTCGGCGGACACATGTCCGATAATGAAAGACGACCCGGACCTGGCTTCCGGGACGTCCGAGGAGATCTCCAAGCTCTGTTCCGAGTTCAAGCGCAAGGGGGAGGACGGCATGTGCAAATGCCCGTACTTCCACAACCTGTCCCAGGTGGATGTCGAGGAATGGGTGGAGGTCATCAGGAACGAGCATCCGGAGCCAGAAGGGTTCAGGAGGATGTGCGAGGAGCGGGAGATATGCCATTACGAGCTTCTGAAGATGCTCCTGCCCTATGCCGACGTTGTCGCCGCATCATATCCATTCGTGTTCCTGCCCCAGGTCCTGGGGAGGCTGGTGGAATGGACGGGGACACCGCTTCACAGGATGGTCATGGTGGTCGACGAGGCCCACAACCTCCCGGATTACCTCAGGGACGTGCAGACCCTCGAGTACAGCCGTGCGGCCTTGGACATGGCCGAGAAGGAGGCCCGCAAGAACGGGAACCAGGAGGTCCACGAGGGGCTGACGGTCACAGACATAGTTGATGTCCTGAGGGGCATCATGGGGTATGCGATGAAGGAGTACCTCATCGAGGATGACGGGCTGCTTCCGCCGTTCTTCCTGCAGGACGAGATGATGAGCCGCCTGGGCATGACATCTGTGAGCATACTGCGTATCAGCCAGGCGCTGGAGGACATAGGGGAGATAATCGCCGAGAAGAGGAGGCAGAACCGGAAGCTTCCGAGGTCGTACATAGGCAGTATGGGGAGGTTCATCCGCCTGTGGATGTCCGAACCGGAGGAGACCCATGTGTCGTTGATAGTCGGGGGGTCCAACCCGTGCTTCCAGTCATATTGCATGGACCCATCCGGTGCCGCGGGGCCTCTCAACGACTGCTACGCATCGGTGCATATGTCCGGCACGCTGGCCCCCATAGATGCCTATGCCAAGGAGATCGGTCTGGACAGGCCGGTGATGAACTATCTGAGCGGGTTCTTCCCCGAGGAGAACCTGCTGACCTTGTACACCGATGAGGTGTCAATGAGGTACGAGGACAGGTTCGTGGAGGAGAACTACGACCGGCTCAGGGGGATGTTGGTCGACTCCGTCAACGCGGTCAGGGTGAACACGGCCGTGTTCTTCCCTTCGTTCGAGTTCATGGACAGGATGATGGCCGACGGCTTGAACGAGGCTCTCGGCAGGGACATCTTCTATGAGAGGCGCGACATGCCACAGCAGGAGCTGATGGATGTGTTCGACACATTCCGCACATCCGAGGGGAGCGTGCTGTTCTGCGTCACCGGAGGAAGGATCAGCGAGGGTCTGGACTTCCCGGACAAGAGCCTGGAGCTGGCGATCCTCATAGGAATCCCGTATCCGAAGCCCACGGCCAAGACGAGAGCCATGACCAACTACTATGACCGGAGATTCGGCGACGGCAGGATGCATGTGGCGGTCATTCCCGCATCCCGGAAGATGAGGCAGTCCATCGGACGTCTGATAAGGTCGGAGACGGACAGGGGCGTGGCGGTAATCTTGGACCGCAGGGTGGCATCCATGAGGGACATCAATGCTCTGCTCTGTGATGACATCCCGTCGGCGGTGAGGTCCTTCTTCTCAAAGTCAGCCTGAATCGTGTTCCTTCGCATGCTCAGGTGCATTCCAAGCGTCAATGTAATAAAGCGATTCCAAATACGGGCATCCATGGAGATTCCCGTCGACGAGGAAGTGAAGCAGTACATCATGTCGCAGAAATGTGATTTCCGCATCTGCACCGCATGCATGGGCCCTGCATTAGTGCCGGTCAGCGTGAAGGCTCCCAAAGACACGGACATAAGGATTCCCGTAGGGGACTACACCCTGTACGTCTCCCGCATCCAGGTCAGGTACATCGACCGCATCACAATGGACATGCTCTATGATGAGGATGAGATCGACTCCTGTCCCGCATTCTATCACAGGCGTAGCTTCTGACCGATTGTAGTTGGAAGCAGATCTTTCTACGTATTCTGTAGATGTATCGACATTATCGGAGATAATCGCCTAATCAGATTTCGTCATGCTGGCTTCTACCAATGTATATATACGCTCGCTATGATATGAAATTGGATGTAACATCCAATGTGATATAATGGATAAAGTCAAAATCGCTGCAATAGCAGTGGTGGCAGTGGTCATCATTGCTGGTGTAGGAGTTTATTTCGCGATGGGGGGGGGGAAGATGATGATTCCCGCATCAACCTGACCTCGTCCGGAAATTATCTGAAGATATTCGGAAATGCCAACGGTGACCATCTTCTCGACGAAGAGGACATCAAGATAATACAGAGTTACATCGACGGTGAGATCGACAAGTCCGATCTCATCAGGGTCCAGGAAGCCAACGGTGAATACTACTATCTCGCCGATGCAAACACCGACGGCGAAATCAACGAGGATGACATCGCATTTTTCAGAGGTGTCATAAACCGCACCAACGAATACATGTACCTGTTCGACAGCTACAACCATCTGGATGCTGTTCCGATGAGTGTCGACAGGATAGCCTGTGACTATTTCGGAGACGCAGAACTCCTGATGCTTGTCGGAGTCCAGGATAAGATTGTAGCCACCACGCACGCGCTCATCGTTCTCAAGGACTATTACCTGCAGGGAGCCCCGGACAAAATCGTGGATTACCAGAGCAGAACCACTCCTGACTTTGAAGCTGTGGCGGAGGTCGACCCTCAGATCTGGGTAACCACCAGTGATTATAAATCGAAATACTCCCCCAACACAAACGCCGTGGTCGTAGGGCTGAGTATGCTCACATTCAATCTGGACGATGTGCAGTCCAGCCCTTGCCTGACCTCTGCCCTGTTGGCAGGTTACATATTCAACAATGTGGAGAAGGCATTGGATTATGTCAACTGGTATCTGAACACCTGGAACTCCCTTCACGAGGTCACGGCCGACCTTTCCGATGACGAGCGTCCCAAGGTGTTCTACACAGGATATGGAACCTACATAACCAACCCCTCCGATCAGAAACTGAGGTACTTCCCCAGCAACACCGGACCCTATCAGGCGGTCGTTCTCGCAGGCGGTTACAACATCATCGATGATTTCCCCGGAGGTGTGGATCCCGCACCGAGTCCCACCGGAGGAGTGTACATCGATCTGGAGTGGATATCCGAACAGAGCTATGACTACCTCTTCGCCCACTGCACCAGGTACACCGGAACAGGAGGGATCACCGCCAGTGTTCCGGACCATGGATACATCTGTGACGATCCCAATTATCTGAAGGTGGGTCAGGCCGCCCTCGGAGACGTAGACGTCCTCAAGTTCAGCTGTGACCCGGAGAACATGTACTGCACACCCGGAGACTACATGAACGGTGCCAGCGGAGGTCTTCTGACCGCGGTATTGGTCGCCACGTGCATTCATCCCGACCTGTTCCCCAACATGAGTCTGCAGGAAGAGCACCAGAAATACATCGACATGCTCGGGTTCGATTACGATCTCAGCAAGCACGGTGTGTTCTTCGTAACCAACGACTGACCATAAACGGGGCTCCGGCCCCACATTTTCTTTACAATGACAAATAATGACATTTCCTCCTCCGCCGAAGCGGAGCGTGGGAAGATCCTAAGGATGAAGGCCCACCGCGTTCTGTTCTTAGCGGTTGTAGTCATAGCGATCATAGTGATGATGGGCTATTCGTTCACCGTCGGCACATCATCCCTTTCGGCATCCGACGCATATAGGATTCTGTTGAATCAGCTGTTTCCAGGCTCGTTCGGAGAGTTCACCGACAATTACGTTTTCATCGTGACACAATTGAGAGCACCAAGGGTGCTGGTCGGCTGTCTTGCGGGAGCCATATTGGCGATGGGAGGATGTTTCATGCAGTCACTCATGAAGAATCCTCTTGCGACGCCCTATACGCTCGGAGTCTCCTCCGGAGCCGCAACAGGAGCCACCTTGTACTACATATTCGGGATCTCCATCTTCGGCGGAACAATGGGGTTGATCACAAATGCGTTCTTCTTCGCTTTGTTGCCTGTGTTGTTCATGATGCTGGTCATGATCCGCAGGAGGGTATCCCCTACGACGTTGATTCTCAGCGGAGTCGCCTTTTCTTACATCTTCAGCTCAATCAATTCGATCTCTCAATACTTCGGGGACGAGAGTGCAGTAACCAATGTTGTCTTCTGGACGATAGGCGATCTGACATCATCACAGCTGTGGATGGTGCTACCTCTTGGAATAGGGGTGCTGATCTACCTGATCTACGGGCTCTTGTTCGGAAAAGACATGGACATCATGAGGATGGGTGATGACACCGCAGCTTCGTTGGGAGTCAATGTCAGGTTCATCACAATCACATCATTGGTCATGGTGTGTCTGGTGACCGCAATCACCGTCGCATGCTGTGGCCCAATCGGATTCGTGTGCCTGCTGGCTCCGCACATCTGCCGGAGGTTGGTCGGTACCGATCTGAGGTGGCTGTTGCCGGTTTCCGCATGTTTCGGTGCAGTCCTCCTATTGGTGGCCGACCTTATCGCAAAGACAGTCATCGCACCTCAGATGTTGCCTGTGGGTGCAATAACGGCCCTCATCGGTGCGCCTGTGATGGTTTATCTGCTGTATTCGAAGAAAGCGATGAAGGGGTGATCACTGTGAAATCAGATGTCAGCAACAAAGAGGAATACGCAGGTGACGATTACATAACAGCACAGGACGTTCATTTTTCATACACCTCAGACTCCGTCATCCTGGACGGTGTCGGATTGGAGTTGAAGAAAGGCGAGATTCTCGGAGTCCTCGGTCCGAACGGTTCCGGTAAAACGACGTTTGTGAAGTGTCTCAATCGTATCCTGACTCCTCAACAGGGTCAGATCATGCTCATGGGTGATGATGTAGTCACCATGAGCCGGAGGGACATCGCCGGAACAATCGGATTCGTACCTCAGGCAACAAGCGGAGAGATGTCCGCACCGATGGTCTATGACGTGGTGCTGATGGGGCGGCGTCCGCATATGTCATGGAAGTTTACCGAAAACGATGATGAGATCGTTTGGAAGGTCATGGAGCAATTGGATGTTGCGCATCTGGCTTCCCGGCACATCGATGAGCTCAGCAGCGGTCAGTTGCAGAGGGTTCTGATCGCTCGTGCAATCGCCCAGGATGCAAAGGTAATCCTGCTCGATGAACCCACATCCAATCTGGATGTGAAATATCAGATAGATGTCATGGATCTGATCCGCGGAATAGTGGAGGAGAAGGGTGTCGGAGCCTGTGCCATCATCCATGATCTGGACTTGGCTATGAAATATTGCGACAAGGTCGTCCTTCTCGGAGACGGAAAGATCCGTTCAGCGGGAACTCCTGAGGAAGCACTGACAAGCGTCACGATAAAGGATGTGTACGGTGTGGACGCATACGTAGAAAACATCCATGGGCGCAACAGAGTGATGATGGCCTGAATCCGTAATCAAACCACAAGTGTTGCGGCGTCCGCGGAAGCGCGGGCGACCGCATCCAGATCAATCTTCTCGCTGAAGTTCAGGACCTTCTTGGGATCGGCTTCGGTGATGGGCTTCATCGGCACGATGCCACATCCGTGGTCCGGCCTGATTGAGATCTCATAAGTTCCGATCTCCTTGGCGATGGCCTCTATCTCCAGCTTGTCCATGCCGATCAGCGGCCTTACCACGGGGAAATTCAGGCCGAGGTTCTCGGACCTTATGTTCCTGAGTGTCTGGGATGCCACCTGTCCCAGGGAGTCGCCCATGATTATCCCTGAGCACCCCAGTTTCTTTCCCAGTTCCCTTGCGGTCCTCTGCATGACCCTCTTGCACATGACGCACTGGTAGTTGTGGTCGCACCCTTCGTGGATCGCATCCTGCGAAGGTCCGTGAGGCGCGAAGTACAGAGGGAGTTCCTTGCCGGTGGCTTTCCTGAGTTGCCTGGCAAGATCTATTGCATCGTTGGATCCGCTGTCCGATGCATAGGGACGGTTGTCCATGTGGAGCAGGATGACGTCCGCTCCGAGTTGGGACATCCTGTATGCCGCAACAGGAGAATCGATCCCGCTGGACATCAAAGCGATGAGCTTCATCAGAATCAGATCTTGACGTCGCCGTAGTCGTGAGCCAGCTTGCGGGGCATGCTGCACCTGCACTCGGGGCAGTACAGTCCCTGGCCCTTCCTGACCATCTCGGTCTTGCAGTACGAGCAGAGGGCCCTAATGCATCCCAGGTCGTCGTCCTTGGTGGTGAGCTGGAGAGCCGGCTTGACCGCGGTCACCCTAGCTCTGATGAAGTCGCCCTTCCTGAGTTCCTTGCTGACATCGTCGGTGTACTTGGAGGAGATCTTGGAGACGTGGATCGTGGCGTAGGTTTCTCCGCCGAGGGTCCTGTCGACTCCGGCTTTGCCAACGACATCCGCGGTGGCCATGGTGTTCCTGATGTCCGCGACGACGGCATAGACTATGTCTCCCACTTTCAGGATGTTGGGAGGATTAGGGGAGACTACCCTGGCGACGCACTCGTCGTCATTGAGCTCCAGCACTCCGACCTGGGCGGCGTAGACGGTGCCGTCCTCGGAGAAGGTACCCTCTCCGCCCATGTACTCCTCCTCGATCGCAACCTCGTCTCCGGGAAAAACCAGTTCTTGACTCATCAGAAATCACCTTATGTTGACGACCGTGACGTCAACAGTCTTCTTCTCCTTACTATGGAACGCGAATGTATGCGGGATTACGTACTTATAGCTTTTACGCCAGGTCACGGACCTTCCGCGGCGCATGCAGTACTGCTCCACGAAGTCCACGGAGTTGGACATATGGATGGAGTAGATGCATTCCGACATGTCCATGGCCTTGTCCAGGAACGCACGGTCTGCGTTGCGATTCTGGCATCCGAAAGGCGGGTTCATGAAGACGGTGTCCGCGCCCTCGTCTACTTCTGCGACATCGCATCTGGTGAATGTTACTTCCGCGCCGAAATCCGCGCGGTTAGCCTCGGCGACGGCCAGTGCGGACTCCGAGGTGTCGAACCCCACGACCATCCCAGCGCCCATCAGCCAAGCCCCTATGGAGAACATCCCGGTCCCGCATCCCAGGTCGGCGACCTTGAGTCCCTCGACATCGCCGTTGGTATATGCGGTGAACAGGACATCTGCGGCGATGACCGCCGGAGTCATGTATTGTTCCAGCGAAGGGTCGGGGTCCGCGAAGTTCCTCACGGATTCCAGACGGATCTCAAGGTCTCTCTTCCTCATCGGCGAGCAATCGCGGAGCTTCGATAAAAGTATGTCATCAGGTCGTTGCCGGATTTGCGGTGAATTGTATGGAGCTCGCATCCAACCTGTTCGATGCCGTTCAACATGTGGCACATGTCCTTTCAATGGACAACCATGGTACATTTTTCACATCTGCGATATAAACTATTAAATATCACGCACAACTAACGGAGTGTTAGAAGCATCTACTGGGTTCAGATGTCGAAGGTAGGTGTATTCAACCCTTATAACCGCTTTACCCGGGTCAAGGCCTCGGCCGAGATCCGGGGACTTTTCCGTTTTTCTTCATTTTATGGTGTTCCGCGTCAGTGACCACTCTGTCAGATGCGTATTCCGTATGCTGGACAACGATATCCGCAGAGCGGGAAGCACCCTTTATTAACAAGTACCCGATTCGAATGACGCATACCTGAGTATGCGCACCTCGGAAGAGGGGGTATACCAACTGTCACAGATTAAAAGAGCCATAATCAGCGTATCGGACAAGACCGGCATCGTGGATTTCGCCAAGGACCTGGCGTCCATGGGCGTGGAGATTATATCCACCGGCGGGACCTTCAAGATCCTCAAGGACAACGGCATCGCCGTCAAGGAGGTGTCCGAGGTCACCGGATTCCCTGAGATGCTGGACGGACGCGTCAAGACTCTTCACCCCAAGATACACGGGGGAATCCTCGCGCGCAGGGACCTGAAGGAGCATATGGATGCGATCGGGAACATGGGCATCGAAGCCATCGACATGGTCGTCGTGAACCTCTATCCCTTCAAGCAGACCGTCCTGAAGCCCGGCGTCGAGTTCGATGAGATCGTGGAGAACATCGACATCGGCGGGCCCAGCATGATCCGTGCGGCCGCCAAGAACTACCAGTCCGTGGCTGTCGTCGTGGAGCCTTCCCAGTACGAGGAGGTCATAACGGAGATGAAGGCCAACGGAGGCTCCATATCCGAACAGCTCCATGGCAAGCTCATGGCGGAGGCTTTCGTGGCCACCGCCAACTACGACAGCATGATCGCATCCCGGATGCACAAGCGTTTCTGCACGGGATTCCCCGAGTCGTTCCCCATCCCTCTGGAGAAGGTCGAGGACCTCAGGTACGGGGAGAACCCCAACCAGGCCGCCGCGTTCTACATGGACCCGTTCACACCCGGGCCCACGGTCGCCCGTGCGGAGCACCTCCAGCATGGGAAGCAGCTGTCCTACAACAACATCCTGGATCTGGACAAGGCCATGGACATCTGCATGGACTTCGAGAAGCCCACAGCAGTCGTCATGAAGCACACGAACCCCTGCGGACTGGCTTCCGCGGATAACATCTACGATGCGTTCATGACGGCCTACAACGTGGACCCGCTGTCGGCGTTCGGATGCGTCATCTGTCTCAACAGGAACTGTGATGTAAAGACCGCGCAGGAGATCTCCCAGCACTTCGTCGAGGCGGTCATCTGCCCTGATTACGATGAGGGAGCGGTCGAGATCATGGAGGTCAAGAAGAACATCCGTCTCCTGAAGACCAACTGCCCCATCGGACCTTCCGAGAGGGTCAGGGAGTACAAGATGAAGAAGGTCCAGGGAGGAATGCTCGTCCAGACCGACGAGGATGTGCTCATCGACCCCAAGAACCTGAAGGTCGTCACCGAGAGGGCACCCACCGAGGAGGAGATCCACTCATTGCTCTTCGCATGGAAGTTGGCGAAGCATGTGACTTCCAACGCCGTCGTATACGTCAGGGGAGAGAGGGCGGTCGGAATAGGGGCCGGACAGATGAGCCGTGTCGATTCCGCGAAGATAGCCACTATGAAGGCCAACGAGCCCACGCAGGGCTGTGTCATGGCATCCGATGCGTTCTTCCCATTCAGGGACGGAGTCGACGAGGCCGCCAACGCAGGCGTCACCGCCATCATCCAGCCCGGAGGAAGCATCAGAGACCAGGAGGTCATCGACGCCGCCAACGAGCACGGCATGGCCATGGTCTTCACCGGATGCCGCGTGTTCAGGCATTGAAACCCATGCGGGGGCCGTGTGCCCCTACCATCCCTTCTTCACGGATGTGTAAAAAAAAACGAAGATGGGCCGTAGCCCTGTTTCTCAGTTCTTCTCGTTGAAATCCCTGGCGACATCCTCGAGACCGTCGGGTATGATGGGTCCGCCTTCGGCTTTCCTCTTCATGTGTCCGCCGGGACCTCCGCGGGCGACTCTGGCCTTCTCGATGCACTCGGGATCGTCGCAGACGAACGCGGCGTACACTATGTTCTTGCAGGTCTTCCCGCAGAATTCGCAGGTGTAGTCATCCAGATTCAATGCCATGTGAACCGGATTTGGGTATTATGATAAAAATGTGGCCTGACGGTCGTCGGGGCGAGAGGCCCCGAACGTCAGTTTATGTCCATCGAGAAGCGAACCGATGGAGCCGAGTGGGTGAGACAGCCCATGGAGACTATGTCTGCCTTTCCGATGTATTCCGGAAGCTGCTCGACGGTGATGTCGCCGGACGCCTCCACTAGGATCCTCTCGTTGATGGCTTTGACAGCATCGCGGATCTCGGCGGTGATCGCGGGTCCGACGTTGTCGGCCATGATTATGTCCGCGCCCATCTCAGCGGCGACTATGGCGTCAGGGACGTTGTCCACCTCAACCTCGATCTTTACGGAGAACGAGGCCTTGGCCACTTTGGACATGGCCGTGCGGACCGATCCGCAGGCCTTGATGTGGTTGTCCTTGATCAGTACCATCGAGTCCAGACCGTCTCTGTGGGGGTCCCCTCCGGCCACTGCGACCGCCTTCTTCTGGAGGGGGCCGAAGCCCGGCGCGGTCTTGCGAGTGGCGGCGATCCTGAGTTTCCCGTCGCACGCTTCCACGGCCTTTGCCGTCATCGTGGCGGTGCCGCTCATGAACATGAGGATGTTCAGTGCCGTGCGTTCCGCGGTTATCATGCCTGACAGCGGTCCGGAGATAGACATGATGCGGGACCCTGCTTTCACACGGTCCCCGTCCTTCACCATGGGTGTGGCGTCGGCACCTACCAGGGCGAACACCTGTTCCGCCTCGGATATGCCCGCGACCACGGCGTCCTGCTCGACGGTGATGTATGCCGTTCCGTCCGTGTCCGGTACGGTCAGGGATGTGGTTATGTCCCCTTTCCCTATGTCCGCCTTCAGGTACGCCGACAGGTCGGTCATGCTCTCACACGTCCAGTTCGAACTCTTCGCCGGTCTGGGGCAGGAAGACGTTGTAGTCGCTCAGGTCGTCCAGGAACGCCTCTCTGGCCTCGGAGTGCATGATGATGACGTTGTCCGGGTCGCAGTCCTTGACGAACTTGACGATCTGGTCATGGTCTGCATGGGCGGAGAAGTCGTATTTCTGGAGTTCGCACTCTATCTTGACGACCTCGCCGTCGATCTTGACGCATCCGTTCTCCATCAGCATCCTTCCGTTGGTGTCCTCCGCCTGATATCCGACCAGGAGGATCGCGCTCTTCGGGTCGTTCTTCAGATGGTTGAGGTATCTGAGTACGGGCCCTCCGTCCAGCATTCCGCCGGTGGTGACGATGATCTGCCCTTTCATGGCCGCATCCCTGTTGGCGGGTCTGCGGACCTCATGGAACCTCTTCTTGGCGTTCCTCAGCTGCCTGGCATCCCTGAGGTACTCGGGGTAGTCCAGGAACAGTCTGGTGACCGCTCTGCCCATTCCGTCGACCCACATCTCGTAGCCCAGGTCCTTCAGCAGGAGCATGATCTCCTGTGTCCTCCCGACTGCGAAACAGGGGATGAGGACGGTTCCTCCACGGTCGATGACCTCTTCGATCTTCGCAAGGAAGTCGCTTTCAGTCTGCTTTCTCGGAGGGTGGTTGCGTCCACCATAAGTCCCTTCGATGAAGAGGTTGGTGCAGTCCACGGGCTTGGCACCCCCTACGAGCCTCTGGGTGGCCGTGTGGATGTCTCCGGAGTACACGGTGGTCACGTCGCGGCTGAACTCGAACATGGCCGCACCGGGGATGTGTCCCGCATCAAGCATGCTCACGTCCACGTGGTTGATCGCGATGTCGTCTCCGTAGGTCATGGGGACGACGCTCTCCATCGTCCTGTCGATGTCCTCCATGGTGTAGGGCTGCACATAGTCCTCCGCCTTGGCGATCTTCAGGGTGTCCTTCATCATGAGCTCGGATATCTCCGCGGTGAGCGGGGTGGTGAACAGATCGCACCTGTCCCTTCCGACGACCTGCGGGACCATTCCGCAGTGGTCGAGGTGGGAGTGGGTGAGGAACATGTAGTCGACCTTCGGTGCCTGAATCGGGAACTCCGGGGGCTTGGTCGGGCTAAGTCCGTATTCGACCAGGACGGTCATGCCATCCCCTTCCATGGTCATCCCCATGCGGCCGACCATGTCAGCACCGCCGAGGAATTTGAATTTCATTTTCATTCTCTCAACTCCTTTCGTAATGCCTCAAACGAGGGCTTGGTGAAAGGGGGCGAACCCCCCTGACTGTGATGATGATACAGGACGCGCGTCCCATATTATAAGGATAAGTAGGGTACATTGGTCTTGTATTTCAATGTATTTATGCTGTTTTCGGTTATTCCTGTGTGTCTCGAACATAGCCAGACATAACTTGGTTGTATCCTGGACAAAAAATACTGCCCATGTTCCGGATATATAAACAGCCCCAATCTCGGTCCGAATGAGCCAGACAAAATCAATTGCGGAAGAATCAGGTGCCAACAGTTAAATGTGCCATCATCATACCTGATGCCATGGGAGCGCTCGATAAGAGAATTTTCAGCGGGGTGGCGATTATCGCCGCGCTGCTTTTCGTCGTATCAGCCGTTCTGCTCCTGACCGACGGGAGCGACGTGTCTGCTGACTCCAACGACACCGCACTGTATATCCTGACTGTATCCGGCGTCCTGGCCGTCGTGTATTCGATAGTCCTCATGAAGGACAGATCGAGTTTCGTGCGCACGATGTCCGGATTGATTACGGCCGTCGCAGGGATCCTGTTCCTGATTGCGGCCTTCGTTGGCGAGAGCGCAGGGATCGTCCTCGCGATCGCGGCCTTTGTCGCGGCCGTCGCAATCATCGCCGATATGCTGGCCCACTGGGTCTCCCGCGTGTATGGGGCGATGTACGTCTCCGCCGTGTTTGCCGCAGTGGAGCTCGCCATGGGAGTGCTCCACTTCCTGAACGGTGCCCAGACAGGATACTACGTGGCCACGGTGATCGTATTCGGTCTGTGGCTTCTGTTGTCAGCATACGTCACGGGATTCATCAAGGTCGAGGCACCCAAGACCAGGGAGGTCACGGAGGACAAGAAGTCCGTCAAGAGCGACAGGCCCATGGCCAAGAACACCAAGGGCACCAAGAAGGCCAAGAAACCCTCCAAGCCCACGGAGTCTGTCGCCGAGCCGTCCTGCGAGGATGTCAAATCGGAGCCGGCGGAGGAATCAAAACCCGCTTCGAAGCCAGTGAGGACCGTCGAGCTTCCCAAGAAGAACTTGGAGGCTGCAAAGGCTGCCAAGCCTGTCGAGGAGGAATCCAAGGAGGAGCCCAAACCCAAGGAGCCCCAGAAGCCTCCCGCGAAGTCCATGAACGACTTTATGAGCAAGCTCATGAGTTCGGAGAATGCCGCCAAGGCCGTCAAGACCGAGGAGAAGCCAAGGACGGAGGAGATCCCGGCCGAGGAACCCAAGGTGAAGTCCGAGGTCGACGCTCCCGCAGAGCCCGAGTCCGTTGCTGTCGTCGCAGAGCCAGTCGACGAGGAGACTATCGAAGAGGCACCGGTCGAGGTTCCTGAAACGGTGGAAGATGTTCCTGAGGCGGAACCTGTCGCAGAGGTCGTCACGGATGTCGTTCCCGAAGAGTCTGCGGAGGAGTCCATGGAGGAGGTTGAGGAATCCGTCGCGGCAGAGGGATCCGAAGAGCCCGAACCCGTCGAGAACGAAGCCATCGCCGACGTACCGACTGAGGAGTCCGCAGAGCCAGTCGACGAGGAGGCTATCGAAGAGGCACCGGCAGAGGTCCCCGAGGCATCCGAACTGGTTCCCGAGGAACCCGTCACGGAGGTCCAGGCCGAAGAGCCCGAGGATGCGCCTGCCGAGATTGACTGGTCCGCAGTCGTGGAGGATGCATCCGCGGTTCCGGATGAGATTGAGGAGGCCCCTGTGCAGGATGAGATGCCTGTCGAAGCGGTCGCCGAGACCATCGAGCCGGAGCCTGTCGTGGAAACTCCGACTCCTGCCGATACACCCGCCGAGGACGAGGTCTCCATCGAGGATGACATCTACACCGACTACTCCCCTGAGGCAAAGGTCCGCAGAGCGGCCTGGAACAAGGGGCTCAGGTGCAGGCGCGGGTACGGCGAGCACAACATCCCCGTGGCGTTCGTCAAAGGGAAGGTGGCTGTGTACGTCGACGAGGCGGAGGCGGACACATCCATGGACGCCGTCCTCGAGGCAGAGGGTTGGACCGTGCTCAGGTACGATGCGTCCCAGATCACCGACGGGAAGGCCCAGGGTGACGAGATCGCTGCCGCAGTCAGGGCGAACTCCCGTACCACCAAGACCTCCAAGAAGGCCAAAAAGTGATTCAAACGACGGGGGTAACACCCCGTCAATCCTTCTATACGCGCGTGGGTGCGGACCCGCGCGTCAAGTGTTATATAGGCTCATTCAATCCCCTCGGTTAAGAGGCTGATTGAATGTTTTGCCCATCATGCGGATCAATGATGTTCCCGAAGGAGGGTGTGTACGTATGCAACTCCTGCGGAGCAACAAAGGACATCGGAAACAAGGCGGAGGTCATCGTCACCGATTCCAGAGACAAGATTATGAAGGTCATCGAGGACGATGTCGCGACCCTTCCCAAGACGCGCATCCTCTGTCCCGAATGCGGACACACCGAGGCCTTCTTCGTCATCAGGCAGACACGTGCCGCCGATGAACCTGAGACCAGGATCTACCGTTGCTGCAAGTGCAACCACTCTTGGAGGGAGTACTGATGTTCAGCGCAGACCTGAAATCAGACACTCTGAAGGGAATCGTCAACATCATATCCACGCTCATCGATGAGGTCAAATTCACAATCACACCCGAGGGCATGACCCTTAAGGCGGTCGACGCCGCGCACGTCGCGATGATCGAGATGGAGATCGACAAGTGCGCATTCGACAACTACAACGCCGGGAACTCCGAGATCGGACTGGACCTTGACAAGGTGAAGGGCGTTCTGAAGCTCGCCACCTCCGGCGACGTCATCCGGATGGAGCAGGACGACAGCATGGGAAGGATAGTGTTCAAGGTCGGGAACATCACCAGGCGCATGAACTTGGTCGACACGACCACCATGAGCGATCCCAAGGTGCCCCAGCTCTCCCTCACCGCTAAAATCAGCCTGCCGGTGGAGGAGCTCCAGAAGGGCATCAGGGCCGCAGATTCCATCTCGGACCACATCACGCTCAGGGCCGGGCCCGGCAGTTTCGAGCTCTCTTGCGAGGGTGACACGGATTCAGTGAGCCTCCGTCTCGAGGGGGACTCCGTCATCGTGGATACGGATTCCGAGGTTTGCAGCATGTTCCCTCTGGACTACTTCTCCAACATCACCAAGGCCATCCCCTCCGGGACTATGGTCAGTGTCGAGTTGGACAACGATTATCCCGTCAAGCTGGTCTTTGCGCTGGCCGACGGAAACGCGAGGGTCAACTACCTCCTCGCACCCAGGATCGAGAGCGAGTGACATGAGCGAGATCAGCGTCGCCGAGTTAGAGAGGATCGCCAACAGGCTCAGGATGCACGTGGTGGAGATGACATCCGCCGCGGGGTCCGGACATCCGGGTGGTTCCCTCTCCGCCGCCGATTTCATGGCCACATTGTACTTCCGCAATCTCAACCACGACCCTTCCAACCCCTCGTGGGAGGACAGGGACAGGTTCGTCCTGTCCAAGGGTCATGTGGCTCCCGTGCTCTACGCCGCACTGGCCGAGTCGGGCTACTTCCCTGTCGAGGACCTGGTCAGCCTCAGGAAGATGGGCTCCAGGCTCCAGGGTCATCCAGTCCGCGGGAAGGTCCCCGGGGTCGAGATGTCCACAGGGTCCCTGGGTCAGGGACTCAGCATGGCCTGCGGCATAGCGCTCGCAGGAAAGATGGACGGCAAGGACTACCGCACCTACTGCCTGCTGGGGGACGGAGAGCTCCAGAGCGGACAGAACTGGGAGGCGGCAATGTTCGCCAGCCACAACGGACTCAACAATCTGATCGCGATCGTCGACAGGAACCGCCTGCAGATCACCGGAAACACGGAGGATGCCGTCAGCCTCGAGCCTCTTCCGGAGAAGTGGAAGGCCTTCGGGTGGAATGTCCTGATCATCAACGGCCACAGCATAAGGCAGATCTCCGAGGCGCTGGACAAAGCCGCCGAATCCAAGAGGAAGCCCACAGTCATCGTCATGAACACCGTCAAGGGCAAAGGCGTGTCGTTCATGGAGAACAACGCCGGGTTCCACGGCAAGGCATGCAACGCCGAGGAGCATGAGAGGGCCATGGCTGAACTCAGGGAGGTGTCCCAATGAGCGAGAAGCTGGCGCAGCGCAACTACTATGGCAAGGCATTGGCCGAGCTGGCATCCGAGAGGGACGACGTGGTCGTCCTGGACGCGGACCTGGCGGGTTCGACCAAGACCTCCGATTTCAAGAAGGCCTGTCCCGAGAGGTTCGTCGAGGTCGGTATCGCGGAGCAGAACATGGTCGGTATCGCGGCAGGTCTGGCGGCATCCGGCAAGGTCGCGTTCGCATCCACGTTCGGGGTGTTCGCCACCGGCAGATGCTGGGAGCAGATCAGGCTCGCGGTCGCCTACCCCAGGCTCAACGTGAAGATCGTCGCCACCCACTGCGGGATCAGCGTGGGTGAGGACGGAGCCTCGCATCAGGCCCTGGAGGACATGGCAGTGATGCGTGCCCTGCCGAACATGACGGTCATCTCCCCGGCCGACGCCTACGAGGCGTACGCGGCCACGAAGGCCATCGCGGACTACGACGGGCCCGTCTACATGAGGATGGGCCGTGCCGAGTTCCCGACGACCACGGATCCATCGGAGCCGTTCGTCATCGGCAAGGCGAAGGTCATGCGTGCCGGAACCGACATCACCCTGGTGGGATGCGGGCAGATGGTGTCCTTCTGCATGGATGCCGCCCAGGAGCTGGAATCCGAGGGCATCTCCGCCGAAGTGGTCAACATGTCCACGATCAAGCCCCTCGATGCAGAGACATTGCTGGCATCCGTCTCCAAGACCGGGTGCTGCGTCACCGCCGAGGAGCACAGCATAATCGGAGGACTTGGTTCCGCAGTGGCCGAGGTCCTGTCCGAGACCATGCCGGTCCCGTTGGAGAGGATCGGGACCCGTGACACCTTCGGGGAGTCCGGGAAGCCGGACGAGCTCATGGAGAAATACGGGCTCACCGCCGCGCATATCGCCGAGGCGGCAAGAAACGCGATTTCAAGGAGGAAGTGAGATGAAGATCTTCATAGACACAGCCAATCTCGACATGATCAAGGAAATCAACAGCTGGGGAATCCTGGACGGAGTCACCACCAACCCCAGTCTCATCGCCAAGGAGGGTGTGGACGTCAGGACCCGCGTCAGGGAGATCGCGGAGGTCGTCGACGGACCCATCTCCGCCGAGGCCATGTCCATGACCTGCGACGAGATGGTGAAGGAGGGACGCGAACTCGCCGCCATCCACCCGAACATCAACGTCAAGCTCCCCATGTGCGTGGAGACGCTCAAAGCCACGAAGATCCTGTCCGAAGAGGGCATCAGGGTCAACGTCACCCTGATCTTCTCGCCTCTGCAGGCTCTGCTCGCCGCCAAGGCCGGAGCGGCCTTCGTGTCCCCGTTCATCGGACGTCTGGACGACATCGGCCAGTACGGATCCGACCTGGTCACAGAGATCATGACGATCTTCGAGAACTACGGCATCGGAACCGAGGTCATCGCCGCCTCCATCCGCGGACCCGCCCATGTCCTGGACGCGTCCCTGGCGGGATGCGACATCGCCACCATACCCTATGACACCCTCAAGCTCATGGTAAAGCATCCCAAGACCGACGAGGGTATCCAGAAGTTCATCGCGGACTACGAGAAATCCCGCAAGGGCTGAGCAGATGCACGACGTCCTGGTGGCGGGAGGGGGTCCAGCAGGAAGCCGCACCGCGGCCCTGCTGGCCCGAGACCATGACGTGCTGGTCCTGGAGGAGCATCCCGAGTCGGGGCTCCCTGTCCAGTGCGCCGGACTCGTCACCGATGACGCGATCAAACTGTCCGGGGTCTCCCCGGACATCATTTCCACAGTTTTCGGAGCGGAGGTCGTCTTCCCCGACGGATCCTCCCTGACCGTCCGTTCCAAGTCCCCGAAGGCCAGGGTCATCGACCGTTTCCAGATGGACTCCATGATGGCCGATGCGGCCATGGCCGCCGGTGCGGAGTACAGGTTCTCTGAGAAGTACCTGTCCCATTCCGTCACCGATTCGGTGACCTTGAGGTCATCCGGAGGGGAGTATCGTTCCAGGCTGATCGTCGGTGCCGACGGCCACACGTCCGCGGTCGCCTCGTCTTTCCGGGACAATCTTCCCAGAGAGTACATACGCGGCGTGCAGGCGGATGTTCGCATGGAACCCGATCATCAGGATCTGTTCAGGGTCCGTCTGGGCTCTGAGAACGCGCCCGGATTCTTCACCTGGGAGATACCGTGTGGTGATCATGTCCGCGTGGGACTGTGCACGTCCTGGTCCGCCGGGCCCCCCATCGCTTATCTGAAGACTCTCCTGAGGCGGATGGGGGTCGAGGACAGGGTCGAGGTGATGCACAGCGGGAAGATCCCTCTGGGGGGAAGGCGCACGATAGTCGGCAATAGATGCATGCTGGTGGGCGATGCGGCCTGTCAGGTCAAACCTGTGTCAGGAGGGGGACTGTATCCCGGGCTGACAGCCGCAGGTCTGCTGGCAGAGGTTGCCGGCAGGGCATTGGATTCGGACGACCTGTCGGACAGGTCTCTCAGCAGATATCCCCGGATGTGCGACAAGGCCTTCGGAAAGGAGCTGGACAGAGGTTACAGGCTCAGAAGGATGTTCGTCCGCATGGACGATTCCGATCTGACCGCCGCAGGTGCCTACGCGTCCAGGGATGATGTCCGTCCGTTGTTGGATTGTCTGGACATAGACAGGCCGTCTGCCGTTGTAGGGGCTCTGTTCAGACGTCCGAAGGCTGCGTTGGCGGCAATACCGTTGTTGGCGAGGTGCGTATTCTGAAGAGAGTGACTTTGGCCAGACTGCCGGCCGACACCGCCGGGCCGGTCATCAGGAGGTTCATGGATTCAGGCTACGTCGACATCCATGCGAAGATATCCAAGGATGGAGGGTTCCGTTACGTCCCCATACTCCCTGAATTCATCGATATCGTGAAGGCCGAGGGCTATGACACCGTGGAGGGGGAGGCTCACACGCTCGACCGCAGAAGCCCGCAGGAGAGGATCAGGGAGGAGCTCTCGTCACATCCTGAGCTCGAGGGCATCCTTCCGGACAGATGGGAGTTCGTCGGCGACATCGTCATAGTGAAGATGGATCCCGCCTGCGAGCCTTTCGGGGAGCTAATCGGGAGCACATACGCCCGTGTGCTGGGTGCCAAGACGGTATGCGCCGATGTGCGTGGAGTCTCCGGGGAGTTCCGCAGGCCCAGTATGAGGGTCCTTTACGGCACGGAGACGGAATCCGTGCGTCTTGAGAACGGGATAAGATACGGTTTCGACGTGACAAAGGTCATGTACGCGTCGGGGAACACCGACGAGCGTATGCGCATGAGGAACTTGGACTGTTCCGGGGAGACCGTTGTGGACATGTTCGCCGGGATAGGCTATTTCACCCTGCCGCTGGCGAAGTACTCTGGAGCGCGCAGGGTCTTCGCCTGCGAGAAGAACCCGGATTCATACGGGTTCCTGGTGAGGAACGTGAAGGACAACGACGTCTCCGACGTGGTCATCCCGATACTCGGTGACAACAGACACATCAGGGGCAGGGCGTTCGCCGACCGCATCCTGATGGGTTACGTCCAGACGACATCCGAGTTCATCCCCGCCGCGCTGAGGATGATTAAACCCAACGGGATAATCCACTATCACGACACATTCTACGTCAGCGAATACCGCGAGAGGATAGAGACTATCTTCTCGGAGCATTGTGGCGACGGATACGAGATTATGGGAATCCGTGAGGTGAAATCCTTCGCCCCGTCAGTGTCCCATTACGTGGCCGATATCAGGATACTCTGAATCAGACCTTCTCGTTGGCGCTGCTGGCCGTGAGCAGGGTGTTCATGGTGTCCCTGTACTTCTCGCCCTGGGCCGCGATGACGTTCTTGGCGAAGGGCATCAGGTACTTGGCGAAGTCCGTCTCGTCGTTGGACAGTTTCACGGGGATCTCTGCTCCGGCGGCAAGTGCGAAGGCCGCAGCCACGACCCTTCCTTTGCTGTCCTTCAACGGGGTCTTGCCGATGGTCTCCACGACCATGGTGGCTCCTCCGACCTTGGCGGCCTTGGCGAACCTGTCCGCGACGGATGTCACAGGCCCGGGCTTCTTGAATTCCGGCAGGGATGCCACTACATCCGCGGACACGAATATGTTGTAAGCGTCGGACAGAACTGTGAGGGGCTGGTTCTTTGACACGTCTCCCATGCAGTCGGCGGTCCTGGCGTCCGTATGGGTTCTGATGAGCTCCTTCCAGTCGGACTCCCACAACACCGCATAGGCCTCGGAGACCTTGTTGCCCTTGAGCACCAGTGCTCTGCTGTTCTCGGACAGGAACCTCTTCAGCGTGGCCTTTTCGCTCTCCTCCCCTACGAGGTCGGATATGAACTCGTCCAGAGACGAGCCGTAGTTC
This sequence comes from uncultured Methanomassiliicoccales archaeon, assembly GCA_964550065.1. GTDB lineage: Archaea > Thermoplasmatota > Thermoplasmata > Methanomassiliicoccales > Methanomethylophilaceae > Methanoprimaticola. The sequence continues at coordinate 186,137 of CAZJWD010000003.1, read as the reverse complement.
CTGGTCCCGATGATGTAGGTCGAGGTGGATCCGCCTTTGAGGTCGCCGATCTTGGACCTCTTGACGGAGTTGATGAGTGCCGAGTCGGAGATCTTCCCGACCATGTAGTCCTTGAGTCTGTCCCCTTCGATGACCTCGACATCCGATTCCCCTGCGGCATGGTACTTGTGTCTTACGGAGACGATGATGTCGTCCATGGGGTCGACCGCCGCAAGCCTTGAGACGATGTACATCAGCGTGGACACGTCCTTGGCGCATCCGTCGCAGATACCGATCTTCTTACCCAGGGACTTCACGGATATCTCCAGGACGGCCGAGGTGTCGTGACCGCAGGTCAGGCCGTCGTCGGGGAATTCGTAGGGGGTCTCCCAGAACGTGTCGTACAGATAGTCCTCAGGCATGTTGGGGACGTCGGAGCACACGAGGTCCTCTCCGAAGGAGTACAGGTGGAGCTTGTGCTTCTTGACGGCCGGATTGTACAGAAGCATCCTCTTGCGCGGGTCGTCGTAGTACTGGCACCCGATGAGGAACGGTGCACCGACGGTTCCACGGACGGCGTAGGAGACCTTCTCGCCCCCCAGCATCCCGCTGGCCAGAAGCGGGACGGCGCCCTCGGCTGCCAGGGATATCGTTCCGGCGTAGGCTCTGACAACGTCATCGCCCCCGAATTTGGATGCCTCCTTGATGAGCGCATCCTTGTTGTTGCGGATCTTCTGCAGGGATTCGATGTTCTTGAATGACTTGTCGAACACGCATTTCCTGCAGTTTCCGGCGCATTGCGGTCTCAGGATCCCGGGATTGTCCGCAAGGGTTTTCGCCCTGTCAAGCAGATCTTCCTCAAGTCTTTTGGATGAATGTTTCACTCCCCTCATTCTGAGACGCTTCTTACCGGCCATGTGTTCGGGGATGGCGTAACTCTAATTATAGATATTCGGGGGATAGACGGACGGTCCGCGGAATCGAGTGGGATTTATCATCCAACGGTGTCGGTTTTCTGCTTATTGAAATCCCTGAGTATAGGTAGTTTTTAAAAACTGACCAAGTTGTTGTTTAAATTTCAAAGTCTTCTGAATAATCGTTTCTATGTAAACCGTTTCTTCTATCGAGATATGATACAATGTATTGGAAATTCCTGCCTTTCGGCAGATAAGTGGTTAAAATGATTGGATCGCATCCAGTCGAGCTGAATATTAGGCATGGGGCGGTGGCCTCTTTTACAGCAATAACATGACATTTATCGTTCCAACACTCATCCCGGTACTTTGAAGATTCTCGTTGACCAGTTCCCCTAAGGTCTATCTCATTCTGCTGGATGTACCTCCTTTTCGGTATAGACTGGGGATAGCTTGAACGTAATCAGACATGTCGTTTTGCTGATACGTGATCAGTTCCAGATCAGAGTCTTGCGACCGACCAGTGTATCCAGGTCTGCGAGGATGATGTTGTCATGATCCCTGGCATAGTCCGAGAGGTCCTCCGTGAACCCTCCGGTGGAGAACAACGCATAGGCCGCGTTCACGTTGGTCTTAGTGTAGCCTACGCGTTCCGCCAGTGTGTTCAGCTCTCTGAATCCCGCTTCTCTGTTGCGCATCTTGCATTCGCCGAAGAGGTCGTACATCGCCTTTCCATGCTCCACCTTGGCGGTCACGTCGATGTCCACGATCACAGGCTTCCCGCTATCGTCGATCTCATCCGAAGGGCCCCACCATCTGCCTATTTCGACACAGGGCAGAGCCTTCCGGAGGAAATCTCTGCAGAACAGCTCGAACCTCATCCCAAGGAAAGTGGAGATGCTGTCATCCAGCCTTTCGAGCGTTCTCTCTTTGCGCTCCGCATCTATCTGTCCCGCGCGGGCCATGCAGATGCTGTAGTAGAACGCCAGAGCAGGCTCCCTCACGTAATATCTCGGCTGTTTCGGCGCTCCGTACATCGGGTTGTGCACTGCGAGCACACCTTGTTCCACAAGCTTGGACAGTCTCTTTTTACAGGTACTCTGCTCGATTCCCGTCTTCTCGGCGATTGTCTTGTTGGTCACGCTTCCTTCCGATATCTTGCGTATTATCATGCGGTTCGGGTTGTCGGATAGGATGCCCGCATCCATCATGAGCAGACTATCTTCGCGAAGCGGCGCATTGCGTTCCATGAACGCCTCCCAGATGAACCTGTGATACGTGTCGGCAGAGGACATGATGTGGAGCGAGGGGATCCCGCCCAGGGTCAGATACAGCTTCAGATTATCCAGATCGCTCATTCCGGGGTGGAGGCCGAAGCAGGACTCGGGTTCGAGTTCCCTTACCTCGATGGTGTTGGGGAATCTGCCGAAAAGCGGACGTCCCGGGTTGCTGGTCAGTTCGTTCATCATGGATGTGTGAGATCCGCAGATGATGACCATGGTGTCGGTCCCTTCGAGAAGCGTGTCGATGAACCTCTGGATCTCCGAGGATATGGCGTTGTCCTGATCATCTGCAAGCAGGTACTGGAACTCGTCGAAGACGACCACCGTTCTGGATTTGCGGCACTCGGATACGATGTCGCGCAGACACTCGTACATGCTCCGGTACTCCGGGCGGGGTTCGTCGGTCAGCGATGCGATCCTGTCCCGCATGTATTTCAACTGGTCTTCCAGGCGTCCGATCGAGAATTCGAAGACCATCGATCTTCTGTCGATGCAGAACTGTTTGATGAGTTCCGACTTGCCGATGCGTCTCCGGCCGGTAATCATGCAGGTCTTGACGCCGTCTCTGGATCCAAGTTCCCTCAGCTTCCTCAGCTCCGATTCCCTGCCTACGAACATGATATGAGGATAAGCGCCATGGATTATAAATGATTTGAAATTATTGAAACGATTTCAATTTATTTAGAAAATTTCTTCGAAGGAAATTTCTTTTGAAAATTGCCGGAAGAGAAATTTTTCATCATCGAGAAGGTTCCCGGCCTTTCGGCCGGTAAAGGGTTCAATACAGCTGTTCGGAGCAGTAGGGGCAGAACTTGGGGGTCTTCGGAAGACCGGAGATGTTCTGTCCGCAGTAGGGGCAGCTGTTGAACTTGGGAGCATCGTCTGCGGGTGCCGCGGGAGCCTGGACGGGCTGCGGCTGAGGCGCCTGCTGCTGCATCTGCACCTGGGGCGAGGGCTTCCCGCAGTTGTTGCAGAACCTGTACGGGTACTGGTTGGGCGATCCGCAGTAGGGACACATGGTCTGGGGTGCCTGCTGCTGGGCCTGAACTCCCTGAAGGGGCTGCTGCTGGAGCTGCTGGTACATCTGGGGGAACAGGAGCATTCCGGTTCCCATGGCCGCCCCTCCCTCGGAGTTGCCGATGGCGTCCGCCATCCTGTCCATGACCTCGTACCTCTTGAACGCCTCTCCGTTGGCGGAGCTGAACTGCAGGTACTCGAAGACCTTCTTCTGGTCCTCGTCGGTGGTCCTGACCTCGGAGATCTTCAGCGAGAGCAGCTCGATACCCCTCTGGGTGAAGTACTGCTCCACCAGGACTTTCGTGGTGGTGGAGGCCTTCTCCAGGTTGTTCAGCACGTCCATGTAGTACTGCTTGGTGAGCTGCTGGGTGATCTGCTCGGCGATGAAGCTCTTCATGAAGGTGTTGACGTCGCCGGTGGTGTAGTGTCCCAGGCCTCCCAGCACCTGCGTGAAGAACACGGGCACGTCGGAGATGCGGAACTGGTAGTCCCCGTTGGACATCAGGGTTATGGGCACCTCGTAGCCGGGGGCGGCCTTGATCATACCGCGGATACCCCACTTCCCGTTGAACATCTTCAGGGAGACGTAGATGATCTGCACCTTGAACGGGGTCTCCTTGAATCCCAGGGCCAGCTGGTACAGCTTGGTGAGCCAGGGGATGTTGCTGCTGGTGATCATGTGCCTTCCGGGCTCCAGGACGCCGGTGAGCTGTCCGTCCCTGACGAAGATCGCCACTGCATGCTCCGGAACGGTGACGGAGGTCAGCGTCCTCAGGTCGTCGTGCTCGTAAGCGTAGATTATGTCGTCCGGGCCCTGACTGTCCCATGTGACCACGTTGGTTTTTCCCATTTTCATGCCTCCGTTCCGCCGAAGCCCTTCATCACGGCTTCCCTCTGGTTGTAATCCTCTATCATGGCGTCGATGCCCCTCTCGAGGTTCACGGTCTCCGCCTTGACCTCGGCGCCGCTGTAGACGCTGTCCAGGAGGCTCGCGGTGGCCTCCCTCAGGAGCTTGATGTCGTCCATCAGCCTGGCATCCCATTTCACAAGGGCGTCCAGGTCGTCCTCCAGGATCTTCACCGCATCGTGGAATCCTGAGTATCCGTTCACGGCCTTCTTGATCGATATGTCGTATCTGTCGACCTTGGTCCTGATCCTCTCGATGTCCATCATCACCGGTTTCCCGGCCAGTTCCCTCTGAATCGAGGCCAGGTCGGCCTTGGTTCCCTGTATGGCGCGGGAGAGCTCTCCCCTGACCGCCCTGTCCTCCTCCCTGCGGAGGTTCTTCTCCCTGTATCCCCTGTATCCGGGGATGTATAATGCGATCCTCTCCGTGAGGGAGAGCTCGCTCTTCATCTCCTGCTTGACTGTCTCGTCGAGTGTCATGTTCAGACGTTCCTGTTCTTGACTGCCATCGCGATTCCGACGACGGCCACTATGATTATGAGCACGGCCACTGTGGGGAGTATCTCCGCAGTTGCGCTGTACACGAAGCAGGTGATCCCCACACCTGCGACCACGATTCCCGCTGCCAGCGACGCATCGGCCGCGGAGGGTCCGAAGTTGTCCTCCCCGCCCTTCTTCATGAAGCTGGTTGCCGCGATGTACAGTCCGAAGACCAGCAGTATGACCGCGAAGGCGTTCAGCAGGTCGTCGGTGTACCAGTACAGGAGCACTCCGAGGGCCACCGCTATGAGCAGTGCGCCGACGGCGAGGGCGCTCCAAGTCCTTGGGTTCATTCCTTTTGATTCCGTCATTTTCCATCCCTTCCCTGATCAGACGATCAGTATCCTGTCGCCCTTCGCGACTTCCATCACGCCGGGTGTCAGCCCCGCGAACTCCTTGGGTAGGCCCATCCCGCCCATGGTCTTGCCCACGGGGATGTACACGAGCCTCTTCACGCTGGGGCAGCTGAGTTTGAGTTTGGAGTGCGTCTGAGCGCACTGGCCGAGGTACCTCTCCACCAGCCTGGCCGCTTCCGTCCTGGTGCTGAGCGGGAGCACGACATCCCTGGATCCAGGGGAGTTGGCCGATGCGGCGTCCGAGAGTCTTCCGATGCCGGCTCCTCCGCTGATGCTGTCCTCCTGTCCCTTGAACCTGTCCAGTATCGATTTCTCGGGGGCGTTGGAGAATATATCAGTCAGCCCGAAGCGGGGGTTAGAGAGAGCCTCCTCGGATATCGTGAACGTGGCCGGCACGAGGATGTCCTCTGTGACTTCCACGGCCTTCTTGGAGAACAGGGAGCCGGTTGTGAAGCTGTACTTCAGGTCCACGTCCCAGAACGGGTACAGGATCTCGCCGGACCCGGGGCAGATCAGCAGCGTGCCGCCGTTCTTGGCCGAGACGATCTCCTCCACGTATCTGATGAGCTCCGCGTTCCTCTCCTTCTTCCCGAGGAGCTGGTTCCAGTCCCTGTTGTTCGGGTACCTGACGCTGGTCAGCTGGTTCACTATGTCCAGCGTCTTTAACGGATCATTCGTGGTGCCGTTGTTGACCATGTCCGCGGAGTTCTTGAGGGTCTTGGACTGTGCGATCTCGATATCAACGGCACGGATCATCATGGCCAGCTTGGGGTTGGCCAGGATCTGCTTCTTGGCCGCCTCAAGATGGGATATGGCCGTCTCCGTCTTGGCCGAGCATCCCATTGCGTCCCCGTTCAGGACCATGTCCGATGCCAGGCACACCTCCGAGAGAGCCTCGAGGCGCATGGCCAGAGGTTCGTATCCCTTGCATTTCCTGACTGAGTCCGCGGATTCCTTGAAGTTCTTGGACATCAGGGCGAACCTGCCGGGGGTCGTGTCCGTGAGCAGCTTGGAGTTGTTCACGATGAGGGCGTAGGCGGATGCCATGTTCTCCCCGTCGACGATGCTGGACCTGCTGCTGTCGTCTATCGCCAGAGGTTCGATGCTCTTCAGTTTGGCGTTGAACTCGAACGCCTGGGACGACGTGTGGTTGGACTTGGCCGGCTGGCCTTTGGTGAACGGCAGGACCACCAGCGGGGACGATATCACGGAGTTCAGGGCGAACCTGAACTCCCGGAGTTCCACGTCCAGCATGGGCTTGACGTTGTTCACGAATATGTTGTGCCTGGCGATCGGATCCACGTTCTCCGTCTGGTTGAGCGTGAACCCTCCGGGTATGGCCTTCCCGATCCAGGACTGGATCTGGGCCATCATCTGGTCCATGTACGCTTTGGCATCCACCCTCTGCTGGGACGTACCGCAGCTGGGGCATGTGACGTAGGGGGCATCGGACTCGATGTCCTTGCGGTCCAGGGGTGCTCCGCAGTACTTGCAGCGGAGCTCGATCATCTGGTCCATCTCATCTGCCCATCCTTGCGAATGCGATCTGCGACTGCAGCGCCGCGATCTCAGCCTGGAGCCTCACTTCCATGGCGCGCATCTCGGACATTGCCTGGTCGTGGTATCTCTTGGCGATCTCGTCCGAACGGTTGGACACCGCCGAGTAGCAGGCACGGCAGATGTAGATGTGCTGGCAGTCCTCGGGCTTGGCCCTGGCGGCAGGCTTGTCCTTGTCATCCAGCGCCGGGGAGACGTCGGCCGGGGCGGAGAAGAAATGGATTCCCTCTCCGGTGGCGATTCTTCCGCACAGCCAGCAGGTGCTGGTCCTGGAGTACGACCTGACCTTCGCCAGGTTGGCGTCACCGCTCTGGCCGTTCTGCTGACGGTAGCCTGCCGCGATTTGCTCGTATTCCGCGGCCTGCGCGGGGTTGTCCCACACCGTCCCGTCGGCCATGCTCTCGTAGGACACGGCCATTAGGTTGAAGAACTCGGTGTTCCCGGTGACGGAGGTGTCGTTCCTGAACAGCTGCTGGATGATGAGGTTCCTCTCTCCGATCTGGGCCTGGAACTCCTGGGCCAGTTCCTGGATCGCCTCTCCCCTTCTGACGAGTTCCTGTCCGACTCCTCCGCTGGACAGAAGCTCGAGCTTCCTGGATGTGAGCTTGCATTCGGTGATCAGGTCCTCCCTGTTCACCGTGGTGATTCCGAACTCGAATTCCTGGACGTTAGTCTTGGACAGTGCCGATAGCAGGTTCCTGTAGGCGTTGACGTTCGTGAGTCTGTCCTTGAGGTCGATGAGTGCGACCTTGACGGCGGCGAGCTCGTCCGCCCCTCCTTCCTTGTCTATGGATTTCTGGAGGTAGTCCCTTGCCTTGGAGTACTCGCCCCTCTTGATGAGTTCCTTACCTTCATCGTAGAGCTGGTCTCCGCTTTTGAAGAGCTTGAATGCCATGTCCCTTTCCCGCAGTTGTAATGGACAGTTCTGTTCTTAATAATAATCTAAGAAGTATCGGAACGTATGGAAGACGCTGGTTTCCGCAGTCATTTTTGCTTATATATAGACGGTTTTTCCGACGGATGTTCCGACATTTCTACATTTTTCTCGGGAACTGTATACATATGTACAAAAATGACAATCAAAGCCTGGTTTCATTAGATATTTGTCTAATTGAGTCCTCGATAAAGCAACATTCAACGCTCATTTGACGAAAGGTTTATACGTCAGAATTGTACAATGGGGAATTATGTCCTACACTAGGTTCGATGCTGTGGAGGAGGCGTTCGTGAGGCCCCCCGTGAAAGCGGAGCCCCCGGCACGCGCCACTTCCGAGTACTACGGATGCTGCGTCTTCAACAGGAAGAACATGAGGAAGTACCTCTCCGCCGACACCAGGCAGAGGGTGTACGAGTCGATCGAGCAGGGCGTCACCCTCAACAGGGACGTCGCGGAGCAGGTCGCGGCCGGAATGAAGCGCTGGGCGATGGACATGGGGGCGACCCACTACACCCACTGGTTCCAGCCCCTCACCGGCGGAACAGCCGAGAAGCATGACTCCTTCGCGGAGCCCTACGGAAAGGGAGAGAGCCTGGAGGAGTTCACAGGAAAGCTACTGTGCCAGCAGGAGCCCGACGCGTCGTCCTTCCCCAGCGGAGGACTCAGGAACACGTTCGAGGCCAGAGGATACACCGCATGGGATCCCTCCTCGCCCGCGTTCGTTATGGGGGACACGCTGTGCATCCCCACCGTTTTCATATCATACACAGGGGAGGCCCTCGATTACAAGACGCCTCTCCTGAAGTCCGAGGCCGCAGTCGCGAAGGCGACCTCTGATGTTCTCAAGTACTTCGGGATCAAGAACGACCCCGTGTACTCCTACCTCGGTTGGGAGCAGGAGTACTTCCTCGTGGATGCCGCGCTCTATGCCATGCGTCCCGACATCATCATGGCCGAGAGGACTCTGGTCGGTCACAATTCTGCCAGGAACCAGCAGCTGGAGGACCACTACTTCGGCAGCATCCCCGGAAGGGTCATCGAGTTCATGAAGGACCTGGAGTTCGAGGCGTACAAGCTCGGAATCCCCATCAAGACCAGGCACAACGAGGTCGCACCCAACCAGTTCGAGATCGCACCTGTGTTCGAGCAGGCGAACCTGGCCATCGATCACAACCTGGAGCTCATGGCCCTGATGAAGACCGTGGCCGAGAGGCACGGGTTTAAGGTGCTCCTCCACGAGAAGCCCTTCGCGGGCATCAACGGTTCCGGTAAGCACTGCAACTGGTCCCTGGGAACCGAGTCCGGCATCGGACTCATGTCCCCCGGGAAGACCGACAAGGAGAACCTTAGGTTCCTGTGCTTCATGGCCAACGTGCTGAAGGCCGTGTACGACAACAACGGACTGCTGAAGGCGTCCGTCATGACGGCCTCCAACTCCCACAGGCTCGGAGCCAACGAGGCACCCCCCGCGATCATCTCGTCCTTCCTGGGAAGCCAGGTCTCTGGTTCCTTCAAGGAGCTGCTGAAGTCCAAGGACATGGTCAAGATCGAGGGTAAGAGCAGGTACAGCCTCGGAATCCCCCAGGTCCCCGAGCTCCTGATCGACAACACAGACAGGAACAGGACGTCCCCGTTCGCGTTCACAGGCAACAGGTTCGAGTTCAGGGCCGTAGGTTCGTCCGCGAACTGCGCCTCTGCGGTCACAGTGCTGAACACCATCGTGGCCAACCAGCTCATCAAGTTCAAGAACGCCGTGGACAAGAGGATCGCCGACGGAACCCCCGTTATGCAGGCGGTGCTCGACGAGACCAGGGAGACATACAGGAAGAGCCAGAAGGTCTGCTTCGACGGAAACGGATACTCCGATGAGTGGAAGCTCGAGGCCCAGAAGCGCGGACTCGACTGTGAGACCTCCGCCCCTGTCTGCTATGACAACTTCGTCAGCAAGAGGACCGTGGACGTCTACAGGAACGTCGGTGTCATGACCGATGTGGAGCTGAAGGCCAGGGCCGAGATCAACTGGGAGATCTACAGCAAGAAGATCGAGATCGAGGCCAGGGTCCTCGCCGACCTGACTGCCAACCACATCCTGCCCGTGTCCACGAGATATCAGAACATCCTCCTGGACAACGTTGCCAAGATGAAGGAGATCTTCACAGACAAGAAGGAGTTCGAGCAGGTTGCAGCCGGGGAGATCCAGATCATCAAGGACATCGCCATGCACACCAGCGCCGCCAGGGACCTGGCCGTGAAGATGGAAGCCGAGTGCGATGCCATCGCCGAGCTGGACTGCGAGAGGGAGAAGGCCATCAGGCACCACGATGTCATCGTTCCCTATCTCGAGGGGATCAGGGAGCACGTGGACGCTCTGGAGATGATCGTCGACGACGAGATGTGGCCCCTTCCCAAGTACCGTGAACTCCTGTTCATCCGCTGAAGGAAACGAGAAGGATTGAGGAACATGCACGGGGGTGGAACCGGACTTTACAATCCCGAGTACGAGCACGATGCCTGCGGTGTCGGGATGGCCGTCAACATAGACGGCAGCAAGGATCATCGCATCGTCGAGTACGGACTCGAGTTGTTGGAGAACATGGCTCACAGAGGGGCCGAGAACGGCGACGGCAAGACCGGCGACGGAGCGGGCATCCTCGTGCAGATACCTCACAGATTCATCGAGAAACTCGGAATCCCCGTCCCGGAGGCCGGAAGGTACGGGACGGGAATCATCTTCCTGCCCAAGGAGACCCAGAACGCCGACAGGTTCATGGGTCTCCTGAGGGCAGTCTGCGCCAAGTACGCGTTGTACGTCATCGCCGAGAGGGAGGTCCCCGTGGACCATTCCGTGCCCGGCAACATGGCCTTGGAAGGGGAGCCTAGGATCGTCCAGATATTCGTGACATCCTATGACAGCCCCGAGGTTCTGGAGCACAAGCTCTACAGGGTCAGGAAGGTCGTCAGCAACACCGTCTCCATCTCTGGGGAGGAGGGCGCGGATTCGTTCTACATTTGCAGTCTCTCGACCAGATGCATGGTGTACAAGGGCATGCTCACACCTGAGCAGCTCAGGGACTACTACAAGGACCTGACCGACCCGGACTTCCAGTCGGCCATAGCTATGGTCCATTCCAGGTTCAGCACCAACACGCTTCCGGCATGGAAGCTGGCACAGCCCTTCAGGATGCTGTGCCACAACGGGGAGATCAACACCATCAGGGCCAACAGGTCCTGGATGTACGCCCGCGAGAGCGTCATGGAGACCGACCTGATCCCGAACATAGACGAGATCTATCCCGTGATGCAGGATGGTATGAGCGACTCCGCCACCCTGGACAACGTGTTCGAGTTCATGACCATGGCCGGCAAGGACATGCCCGAGGCACTGTCCCTGATGATCCCGGAGTCATGGAACGACAAGAACCCGATTCCGGACAGTCTGAAGGCATATTATGAGTACCATTCCATCCTCATGGAGCCCTGGGACGGTCCGGCCGCCGTCCTGTTCACAGATGGAACCCTGGCAGGCGGGATGCTGGACAGGAACGGACTCCGTCCCGCCAGATACTGCGTCACCGACGACGGCATGGTCATCCTGGCATCCGAGGCCGGGGTCATCCCGGTGGATCAGATGACCATAACCGAGACCGGGAGGCTGAAGCCCGGCAAGATGATCATGATCGACACCTCCGCCGGACGCATCGTCCGCGACGGGGAGATAAAGGAGAAGCTGGCCAACAAGTACCCGTACAGGGACTGGTTGGAGAGGAACCGTCTGGATCTGGACAGGCTCTCCTCGGGAAGGCAGGTCGGTCGCACCGTGGACGGTTACGACAGGATGCTTGCCGAGTTCGGCTACTCCGTCGAGGACATAGGCAAGGTCATGGAACCCATGGTGGTCTCCGCCAAGGAGGCTATCGGTTCCTCCGGATACGACGCACCTCTGGCGATCCTGTCAGAGAAGCCGCAGATGCTTTTCAATTACTTCCGTCAGCAGTTCGCCCAGGTCACCAACCCTCCCATCGATCCGATAAGGGAGGAGCTGGTCATGTCCACCATGGGATACATCGGCGCAGTCCAGCAGAACATATTGGATCCGGCTCCGACCCACTGCAAGGTGGTGAAGGCCAGGCATCCGGTGATCACCAACAGGGAGCTGGACCTGCTCCGGAACCTCAGATACAGGGGATTCGATGCGGCCACACTAGACACGACGTTCCCCGCCACCGGGGAGCCCGGTGCCCTGGAAAGGGAGCTTCAGAGGCTCTGCTCGGAGGCGGAGGCCGCCGTGAACGCAGGCAACGAGTACATCATACTCTCCGACCGCGGGGTCTCCGAGAGCAGGGCCCCCATGCCGTCATTGCTTGCGCTTTCCGCGGTGCACCAGCACCTTGTCGGAGTCAAGAAGAGGCTCCAGACAGCATTGGTGGTGGAGTCCGGAGAGCCCAGAGAGGTGGAGCACTTCGCCCTCCTGGTTGGTTACGGTGCCAACGCCGTCAACCCCTACATGGCCTTCGCGGTCGTTCAGAACATGATAGACAGTGGCAAGGTCAACATGGATGCGGACACCGCCGAGGCCAACTACCTCAAGGCCACGGACAAGGGTCTGCTCAAGATCATGTCCAAGATGGGGATCGCCACCATCAGGTCGTACCGTGGCTCCCGTCTGTTCGAGGCGGTCGGTCTCGACCGCGCCACCATGGCTAGGTACTTCGGGGACACTTCCTCCGCAGTTTGCGGGATAGGTCTCGACGACATCGCCGAGGAGTACCTGAGCGTGCATAGGGCCGCCTGGTCCGGATCGACAGGTCTCACCGACCGCGGGGAGTATGCTTACAGGAAGGACGGGGAGAGGCACAGCTGGACCCCCGAATCCGTGAAGGCGCTCCGTACTGCGGTCAGGGAGGACAGCGCAGACGATTACAGGCGCTTCGCCGAGCTTGAGGATTCGGGCATGTTCTTCCTCCGCGACCTGTTGGAGGTCAGGAAGGGAACCCCTGTCCCGTTGGACCAGGTGGAATCCGCCGAATCCCTGATGAGGAGGTTCGTCGCCGGGGCGATATCATTCGGAGCCATCAGCAAGGAGGCCCACGAGACTCTGGCGGAAGCCATGAACATGGTAGGCTCCCAGAGCAACACTGGTGAAGGAGGGGAGGACCCCTTGAGATTCACGGTCGGTCCGGACGGTAGGAACCTAAGGTCCGCAGTGAAGCAGGTGGCGTCCGGAAGGTTCGGGGTCACCGCCGAGTACCTGGTCAACGCGGACGAGCTGCAGATCAAGGTGGCTCAGGGGGCCAAGCCCGGAGAGGGAGGACAGCTCATGGGGTTCAAGGTGGACAAGGTCATCGCCGCCACCAGACACACGATCCCGGGGATCACATTAATCTCGCCTCCCCCGCATCACGACATCTATTCTATCGAGGACCTCAAGCAGCTGATCTTCGACCTCAAGTGCATCAACCCGACGGCAAGGGTCAGCGTGAAGCTGGTGTCCGAGTCCGGAGTGGGCACCGTCGCGGCCGGAGTGGCCAAGGCGGGTGCCGACATGATCCTGATCTCAGGCGGGGACGGAGGGACGGGTGCGAGTCCGCTCTCCTCCATAAGGTACGCCGGGTCCCCCTGGGAGACCGGATTGGCCGAGGTGCAGCAGACCCTCATGATCAACAACCTCCGCGGAAGGGTCCGCATCCAGGTGGACGGTCAGATGAAGACCGCCAGGGATGTGGTCGTGGCGGCGCTACTGGGGGCCGAGGAGTTCGGATTCGCCACATCGCCCATGGTGGCCATGGGGTGCGTCATGTGCAGGAAGTGCCAGACCAACACCTGCCCTGTGGGGATAGCCACCCAGGACCCGGAGAAGAGGGCGAGGTTCTCGTCCAACGCCCAGGAGGTCATCAGGTACTGGAGGTTTATGGCCGAGGATGTCAGGAGGATGCTCTCCGAGATGGGATTCAGATCACTGGACGAGATAATCGGCCGTTCCGACCTGCTGTCTGTGAAGAAAGTCTCCGGAAAGGCATCCCATATGGATTTCTCCAGGATGCTGAAGGTCATGGACGGACAGAAGGCCTGCTCCGAGGGGCAGTCGGACATCCTGGCCAGGGTCTTCGACCGCAGGATAATCGAGGACTGTAGGGAATCCCTGGCAACCGGTAGGAAGGCCAGGCTCACATACAGGATCACAAACATAGACCGCTCCGTGGGAGTTATGCTCTCCGGGGAGCTGGCACGCAGGAGGATCCCGATGGCCGATGACACGATAGATGTGACTTTCAACGGTGCCGCGGGACAGAGCTTCGGTGCCTTCCTGTCGAAGGGTATAACCTTCAGGATGAGGGGCCTCGCCAACGATTACGTCGGAAAGGGGTTGTCCGGAGGAAGGATCACGATCGTTCCCGGAGACGGCATGTCATGCGGACTCGCCATCGCGGGCAACACTGCGATGTACGGGGCCACGTCCGGGGAGCTTTACGTGGCCGGATCGGTGGGCGAGAGGTTCTGTGTCCGTAACAGTGGTGCCACCGCCGTCGCGGAAGGTGCCGGAGACCACTGCTGCGAGTACATGACCGGAGGTCGTGTGGTCGTCCTGGGAAGGTGCGGAAGGAACTTCGCGGCGGGCATGTCCGCAGGCATAGCCTACGTCCTGGACGAGGAAGGGGACTTCGACCGTCATTGCAACATGGACATGGTCGAACTCACCCTGGTGGAATCGCCCGAGGATGTTGCGGAGCTCAAGGGCATAATAGAGAAGCATCAGCAGGAGACCGGAAGTCCCAAGGCCAGGCACATCTTGGATTCTTGGGACGACTATCTGCCGAAGTTCATCAAGGTCATGCCGGTGGGATACAAGATCCTGCTCGAGAAGGAATCCGAGTGAACACGGTGCCCCGTCGTAGGGCGGGGCATCGGACCTTTTACAAACAAATCCGCGCGATCCTCAGTTTCAGATGTCCAGTGCGCCCAGGATGAACGCGACCAGTGCCACGATCATGGCTATCTTGGCGAACTTCTGGGCCTTGTGCGGGTTCTTGAACACAGACACTGCGCAATAGAGGAACACCGCATCGGCCAACACAACCGCGTAGTACAGGACCCCGTAGCTTCCCCACACCATCGGGGCGACGCTCAGGACGGGGCCCGCCACGAAGAACACGCACGACAGGACCGAGGCGTTACGGACGCCTATCCTCATAGGCAGGGTGAACCTGCCTTCGTCGGAGTCCATGTCCTCGATGTCCTTGGCTATCTCCCTGCCGACGGACACCAGCATCGCCATGGCGGCGATGACCGCGTTGTCAGCCGCGCTTCCGGCTACCGCCCCTCCCAGAAGGAAGAGCATCCCGGTCAGGACGGCGATGGTCACGTTCCCAACGAAGCCCCTCTGTTTGAGGGCGACCTCGTAGGCCACCATCAGCACGCATGCGATGATGACTACGGAGATGCATTCCGGGTCCGCGGTGAGCAATGAGACGACCACGGATCCTCCGAGGGTGACACAGGCTGCGTTGAGTGCGGCTTTCCTGGTCATCCTTCCGGATGGGATGGGACGTTCGGGATGTGCCGTCTTGTCTATCTCATGGTCTATGTAGTCGTTGAGGGCGTTTCCGCCGCAGATGAACATGAAAACGACCAC
This sequence comes from uncultured Methanomassiliicoccales archaeon, assembly GCA_964550065.1. Lineage (GTDB taxonomy): Archaea > Thermoplasmatota > Thermoplasmata > Methanomassiliicoccales > Methanomethylophilaceae > Methanoprimaticola. The sequence continues at coordinate 171,018 of CAZJWD010000003.1, read as the reverse complement.
AGCTGAGATCAGAAGGGTGTACCAATGGTCGGTAAGTCCGGTCCCCGCGGCCATGAATGCCGCAACAGCCACGCCCACGATTCCCATGACGGCGTTGCCAGTCCTGAACAGCTGCAGATACTTGTTCACGACCCGCGAATCCCTTGCGGATATATTGTTTCATCTATGATTCCCATGGATGATGATGCTCGGTTTTATCCGAGACCACAGCATGACACATTCGAGGGCACTCGAATGACTTGGTACGTTGTCGAAGGTATGGACGGTTCCGGAAAGAGCACCGTCGCCGATATCATGACCTCGGAGTTGGAATCTGAGGGTCGCAGGGTCCTTGTGATGACGCACCCAAACCGCGGGAGGTTTGCCGGCAGAATCGATCTGGCCCTTCTGAAGAAAGAAGGTGGGGCTGCGAGGATGATGTCCGTCGCGTTCTACATGATCGACATCCTTCAATCGTTATTCTCCATGCGCTTTGGCAGGGCCAGGTCATTCGACGATGTCGTTTTCGTCAGATACAGCATGGCGGCCACGTACCTGCCGGACGGGCTGTACCGTACGGCCTTCCGCATAACGTCCGCCGTCCTCCCGACTCCTGATGTGGGCATATTGGTGGATTCCGATCCCGGGACCGCGATGGAACGCATCGGGGACAGGGGAGACGACATAGAGGTTTACGAGACCGAGGAGAACCTCACCGTCGTACGTGAGAGGATGCTGTCCGTGGTGGACGGTTGGCATATCATCGGCAACGACGGTAGCAGGGAATCGTTGAGGGATGACGTCAGAGCCGTACTTCTGAGGTCGGGATACTTATGAGTTGGCATATACATCCAACTTGTCATCACCCATCGAACGAGCTTGAATCGGAAACGGTTCGATGCGTTCAGAGGCCTCTGTGATCATTCTGACCGTCGGATCCCTTGAACATCAGAACCGGCGGATCCTCGTCGTCCCTGATGGACATCCAGATCCTCTGTAGCATGTCCATGAGGGCATGCTGCTCGTAGTCGTTGAGGCTGCGGAGGAGATACTCCTGAGAGGACTGTCTGAGTCTGTCCTGCCTCTCGAGTATGTGCCTTCCCTTGTCCGTCAGAGTGGCGTTCTTCGCGCGGCGGTCGTTAGGGTCGGGGGACAGGGTGATGAGGCCTTTCTTCTCCAGTCTCTTGATGATGCCAGCTACAGTTGGCTGGGCGACGTTGTAGAATTTCTCCATCTCCTTCAGCGATGCTGTTTGAGATTCTTTTTCGTAGATGTATGAGATGAAGCGCAACTGCGAGAACGTTATGTCGTCCTCTATCAGAGTATCGTTGGCGCGCTTGGCCAGACAGCGGTCTATATTCTTGATTAAGAGCCCACAATCCATCTGCATATTCTACGCATAATTCAGCTGATGGTGCGTTTTTATACTTTTTTCTGTACGCAGATTTTGGATTCCTGTTCGTGCCGTTATTTGGGCGATTCACGAAGAAGTGTTATTCCGCCCCTTGGAGGGGGCGGTAAAAGTGGATTATCTCAGGAACCTTCGTAGGTTATCAGGGAGTTTACGTCGTAATCCTTCAGTTTCTCCCTTCCTTTGAGTCCGGCGAGTTCCATGACGAATGCGATGCCGACGATCTCCCCTCCGAGGGCGTTGATCATCTTTACGACAGCCTCCACGGTTCCGCCGGTGGCGATGAGATCGTCGATGATGACGACTTTCTGACCGGGTTTGATCGAGTCCTTGTGCATTTCGAGAGTGGCCTGACCGTATTCAAGGTCATAGGACTCGGAGATGGTCTCCCTGGGAAGCTTCCCCTTCTTACGGGCCAGGACGAATCCCTTTCCGAGTGAGTAGGCTACAGGTGCACCGAACAGGAATCCTCTGGATTCGGTTCCGACGACCAGGTCGAAGTCCTTGTCCTTGACAAGGTCGGCGAGGCCGTCGATGGCCATGCGGAGTCCCTCGCCGTCGCTGAGTATGGTCGTGACGTCTCTGAAAAGGACTCCTTTCTGGGGGTAGTCCGGGATTTCGGTGACGTAGTCTTTCAGGGTTTTCATGTTTGGACGTAGCGATGACCCAATATAAAGAAATCCGACACGGTACGAGATTCACGATGGACACAATCGGACATTATATCCCGAGACGAAGACTATGGGAAACCGTCGGGAATCGGATGACGTGGGTGAGAACTGAGTCTGATGAGGGTAAAGGCGTTTGTTGCGGTCATCAGTCGAGTCTTGCGGACGATGAGTTACGCCTTACGAAGATGGGCGGTCATCGACCAGCACATCCATTTAGCGTCCGAACTCGATTCGTCCTCGCCGCAGATCCGTGTTACTTGCCGTTTACTGATCTTTGTCTGCCTCCTGAGAAATGGTACGTTTTCAAAGTATATAAAGTAAGCAGAAGGTTGGATGTATTTCGCGGAATTTCATACGATTTACACTGAAATATGTAATAATGTTACGATTTCCGTAGAAACATTACGATAATAGAAAAGAAATAATCAGGCTCCGGATGCCTTGAAGGCAAGCGGAGCCATGGGTTTCAGAAGAAGAAGAACCCGCAGCCCTCGGACACGGAGATCCTGGCGACAGCTTCCATGCGCTCGAGAGGTCCGCTGTAGCGCCTGACCATCATCTTCCCCTCCTCGGGAAGCGCGGCTTTGAGGACATCTACTTCCTTGAGCAGGGCCTCCGCATCGGAGGATGTGAACCTCCTACCCTCCTTGGCGGCGACGGGAACGGATTCCACGATGGGGCACCCATGCCTTCCGGCGATCTCCGGAAGCAGGCTGTTGTCCGGTCCGAATGCTCCGATGCATCCGCGTCCTTTGTCCCAGGACAGAGGGCACCTAGAACACATCTCGTTCATCTCGTCGAAGGAAAGCAGATCCCATCCTGTCATGCGGTCCTCGGGTTTGGCCTTGGAGATGATATCATCCTTCAGCTTTCCGGACAGGTCGCCGACGGCTATCCAGCCGGTGCATTCCCTGACGGCAAGAGGTTCCAGGACAGCCTTGTCTTCATCCTTCTTGACCTTGTCCAGATACACGGCATCGGAGTCGGGATTGATCCTGTTGCGTTTGAGGAACGCCTCCCAATCACCTACCGCACCTTTGGCGGTGTCCAGGTCGACCTTCACATCGTATTCCATGTACTCCTCATAGCCTGCCGGGTCCTCCAGATGCACTCTGACTATGTTCCCGCGGAGTTCCCTGCAGGGTGCGCTCGGTGCCTCGGTCTCAACAATTCCGATGTTTATGCCCATGTGCTCATCTCCTCGCGATTAGCGTATGTCTAAGGATTCGGGTGTGCTCTATAAGGATTTGCCGTCGGGTTCCGGTTATCGGTCAAAGGCTGTATTGTCCTGAAATTGGATGATTGCGCCAACAATTATTATCCCATATCGGGATTCGCGGGATGATACATCATGTTCCAGGTCGCAGTCTACGGCAAGGGCGGGATAGGGAAGTCCACGATGTCCGCCAACATATCCGTCTCTCTGGCCAAGAGGGGTTGCAAGGTCATGCAGGTGGGTTGCGACCCCAAGCACGACTCCACAAGGCTACTTCTCGGAGGGGGATCCCAGATGACCGTTTTGGACTACGTACGTTCCACACCAATAGCCAGAAGGTGTTTGGAGGATGTGGTTGAGACCGGTACCGAAGGGGTACTCTGCACCGAGGCGGGAGGTCCAGAACCGGGGATAGGCTGTGCCGGGAGAGGCATACTGACGACCTTCGACACCCTGAAGAAGCTCGGTGCCGACACCCTCAATGTGGATTACAGGATCTACGACGTCCTAGGGGATGTCGTGTGCGGAGGTTTCGCGGTCCCGCTCAGAGGGGAGTATGCGGACGCTGTCATCCTGGTCACGTCCGGAGAGTTCATGGCTCTGTACGCGGCCAACAACATAATCAGAGGTCTTTCCAACTTCGACACCGGTTCCCCGAGGCTCCTCGGGATCGTCCTGAACTCCAGAGGGGTCGAGGGCGAGGAGGAGCTGGTGGGCAGGTTCGCCGACGCGGTCGGTACAGATGTCCTGGCGGTTATCCCCAGGGACAGGCTCTTCGCCGACGCGGAGTCAAAGGGACACACCGTCGCTGAGCTGTACCCCGATTCGGAGATCGCGGCCCGTATCGGACAGGTCGCCGATGCCATAGTGTCCGCTTCCGAGGGCAGGGCCATGATGTCAGACCCGAAGCCGCTGGATGACCTCCAGCTGTCGGACCTGGCGGCAGGCAGGGAGATCAGGCCTCTCTCCGGACAGGTCTCGGAGCGACCACATTGCCTCGGGTGCTCACGCAGGACTTCGATCAAGGATACCCGGGTCATGAGCTCCTGTTCGGCGTACGGGGCGACGGCGGCTCTGATGAAGGTCTCCGGCATCGCCGTGGTCCTCCACGGGCCGATGAGCTGCGCCTACCTGATGGACACGTCCAGGGCGAAGGCGGTGCTGGATCTGTACCAGCAGGGTGTCTACGGCAACCTGCCGAGCCATTCGCTCCGCTGTTCCATGATGGACGACAGCGCTGCGATCTTCGGAGGGAACTCGTTCCTGAGGTGGAGCTTGGAACGGACGGTCGGAGAGGGCTTCCGCAACATAGCCGTGGTCACCACATGCATGCCCGGGATAATAGGGGACGACTGTCTGAACGTCATCGACTCGGTTTCCCGGGAGAACCCTGACGTCAGGATCATGCTCATCCCCTGCGACGGGGACCTGACGGGGGAGTACACGGACGGGTTCATGATGGCCGCGGAGACCATAGTAGATTACATCGATGTCTCTGTCGAACCCGAGGAAGGGTACGTGAATCTGATCGGAACATCATTCTTCGATGTGCATTCCCGCGAGCATGTCAGGCAGATGGAGAGGATGTTCTCGCTGTTCGGCCTGAAGGTGAACTGCCGTTTCCTGGATGAGACCGATCTCCGTAGCGTCGAGGGATTCTGCAGGGCCCGCACGGACATACTCATGAGCGACACCTCATCGTGCAGGGAGCTTATGTCGGTGATCTCCCGCAGGACCGGCAGGGAACCGTTCCCGGTGCCATTGCCCACAGGTCTGTACGCCTACCAGGAGTGGATTCAGGCCATGGGGGAGTTCACAGGTCTGACGGACATTGCCGACAGGGAGATCGAGGACTCCCAGCGCAGATACGATTCGTTCCTGGAGGGGCACAGGCACAGGTTCGAGGGCAGGAAGGTCATGATCACATCCAAGCTGTCGTCCAACGTGGACTGGTTGGTGGACCTCCTGGATGACCTCGGCGCGGAGATCGTCCGCATAGGCTTCGCCCCGAGTCCCCGCAAGGCAGGGGGAAGAGCTGATTCCAGGTACTCCGGCAGGATCACGGAGGAATACACCGATGAGATGTTGGAACACGACCTGGAGACGATGAAACCCGATCTGCTGATCGGGGATGTCAGCGGCAGGGCATCGCCCGGGACGAGGTTCGCCAGGATGGTGAAGACCGGGGTGGGTTACGAACCCGTCTTCGAATACGTCAGGTATCTGGAGAACATGACGCGCCTTCCTGCGGAGGAGGGCTGGAGAAAGGGGGCGATTCCATGAGGACGCTTCCGGACGGATTCACCGGAGCCATAATGGCGATTGAGGGCATATCCGATGCATGCGCGTTCCTGCACGGGCCGGGAGGATGCAGGGTGCGTCACATGGTCCATTCCTCCGCGGTCTATCCGAGGGCGGATGCGGGCGGGGAGGAGGGTTTCTTCATACCGTACTACAACGGATACCCGAGGGTCCCGGCCACGTATCTCGACGAGTATGATTTCATCAACGGGGCCTTCTACAAGGTGGAGGAGGCCCTTCCGTTCATCGATAGGAAGAAGCCGGCCATGGTCGTGATAGTCAATTCCCCCGGTGCGAGCCTGATCGGAGACAACCATGAGAAGGCGATACGCGACGCGGGCATGGAATCCATGGCGATATACATGGACGAGAGTCTGTCTTCGATGCCGGTGACCGAGGGTGTGGGGAGGACCCTGGATGCCGTGATGAGGCACCTTGGGCCGGTCAGGGCCGGAGTCAGAAAGGACACGGTGAACCTTCTGGGCCTGTCGACCATGGACAAGGACTGGAGGTCTGCCAGGGATGAGCTGGTGTCCTTCGTGGAGTCAATGGGCCTGGAGGTCATCGCCGTTCCGGGTGCCGGTTCGTCTGTCGACGACCTCAGGCAGTCCGTCGATGCGGAGTACAACATCGTGGTGTGTCCGGAGATGTGCGTGGGGTTGATCGACTTCTACCGCGGCATGGGCATTCCTGAGATACGCTCCCCCGCAGGGGCACCCGTGGGGTTCGATGCGACGGAGTCGTGGGTTAGAGCCATCGCCGAGGCCACGGGTAAGGACCCTTCTGAGCCTCTGTCCAGGATCTCGGAGTGCAGGGATTACGTGTATGACAAGTTCGCGGGGATGAAGTACAACGCGCTCCGCATCAAAGGACTCTCATTCTCCATAGCCGGTACGGCATCGGCCGTCCGGCCGTTGACCGAATGGCTATACCGTTACCTGGCCATGGCGCCGGTCGCCGTGAAGGTCGATCCCGGGGCGGACCTGGAGGAGTCGGAAAGGACAGTCCGGTTCCTGGAATCGGTGGATTACGCGGATGCCTGGGACAAGGAGCCTCTGGACGGGTGCGACGTGGTCCTGTGCGAGGGTATAACCGCTCTGACCATGGCGTTGAACGGATCGTGCCGCATCGGGATCCCGATCGGGTACTCGTCCATGGGGTTGGACGACATAATCCCCCGGCCGGTCTACGGCCTGAAAGGGGTTCTGTTCATCCTGGACGAGATACTCCACGGGGTCAGGGGAAGCTAATCAGACCTTCCTCGTCTTCAGCAACCAGTGGTCGAGGGCGTAGAACGCGATCCCGAACGCAATCAGGACGACGACCGAGATCCAGGGGAAGTCGAGGTAGTCCGGCAGGGCTGCGGCCCTTATGCATTCGCTGGCATGGGTCAGCGGCAGGCAGTACAGGATGACCTGGAACACAATGTTTAGGTCCGACACGGAGAAGAACGTGCCGCACAGGAACGTCATGGGCAGGATGATCAGGCTGTTGAACGTGGCCATGCTCTGATGGGACTTCGCGATGAGGGCGGAGGCCATGCCCAGCATGGAGAACACCACGCAGGACAGGATTATGCACAGTGCGACGAGGGGCGAGGCCACCAGCTCGGGGGCCTGCGGAAGGCACAACCCCAGTATGTAGATCAGCCCGCTGGCTATGAGTCCCCTCACAAGTCCGAGGACGCATTTCCCCATCACAATGGCATGGAGACTCAGAGGGCACATCATCATCTCGTCGAAGCTCTTGTAGTAGAGTCTCTGGACGTTCATCCTCGTTGATGTGGTGGAAAATGATGAAGACAATGAGGACAGCGCGGCGATACCGGGGATGACGAACGCCACATAGGACACCCCTATGCTCGTCTGACCGGTCCTGAGTCCGAAACCGAACGCTATCAGGTACAGGATGGGGCTCATGATGCTGGTCACCAGGATGTTCACGATGTTGTGCCTCATGAACATCAGGTCGCCCCAGGCGAC
>CAZJWD010000003.1:0-163358 GCA_964550065.1 uncultured Methanomassiliicoccales archaeon | reverse complement strand
CTTGTGAGGACATCCTTTGTCGGGCCAGCACCCACAATCTTGCCTTTATCCATCACCAGGATGTTCACGATGTTGTGCCTCATGAACATCAGGTCGCCCCAGGCGACGTAGTACACCTGTCTGAGCAGATTGGCGGTCATTTCTGCGCCCCCACAGATTTTCCGGTGAGTTCCACGAACACATCCTCCAGATTTGTCTTCCTGATCAGGATCTGATAATCCTGGTCCAGTCCGGAGGCGAACTCCTGGGCCTCGGACCTGTTCTTGAAGTAGCGGTACTGTGTCTTCCCGTTCTCCATGTACTCCACGGCGGTGTTGCCGACGGATTCGCAGAGGCTCTGGGGACTGTCCAGGGCGATGATCTTCCCTTTGTCTATTATCCCCACCCTGTCGCAGAGTGCCTCTGCCTCCTCGATGTAGTGGGTGGTCAGGATTATCGTGGTCCCTTTCTCGTGGAGCTGTTTGACCATGTCCCACAGGAGCCTTCTGGCGTTGATGTCGAGTCCGGCCGTGGGTTCGTCCAGGAACAGGACCTTGGGGCTGTGGAGCATGGCGCAGACTATTGCGGCGCGTCTCTTCTAGCCCCCGGAAAGGGAGTCGACGGATTTGTTCAGATACTCCTCCAGACCGAAGAAGTCCGAGAGTTCCGCGATCCTTGCCTCCCTCTCCTTCTTCCCCATCATGTGGTACATGGCGTGAGAGGTCATGTTCTCCTTCACCGTCAGGTCCTTGTCCAGGGAGATCTGCTGTTGGATGACGCCCATCCTGTTCTTGGCTTCGGTCGGGTTCTTTGACAGGTCGATCCCGTCGACGAAGATCGTTCCGGAATCGAAGTTCGTGAGGGTGGAGACACACCTGAGTGTGGTGGTCTTCCCGGCACCGTTGGGTCCCAGGAACCCGAAAAGCTCGCCCTCGTGCACATTGAGGTCCAGGTGGTCGACCGCGGTCTTGTCACCGAACCTCTTCACAAGGTCGTTTATGATAATGATGTCGTTCATCCGATCAGCTCAGATTGGTATTAGTTGGAGCATCTATCCATCTTGTTATTAATAGTTGGCTTTAAGGGGAAGATTTTGGTCACATCTCGACATCTTATTATAGTGAACAATCGGTTCTATGGGATGATATATCCAACGGCGGGAGACTCATGGACATAAAAATCAACAATGTGGAGTTCGCCTACTCCAGCGTGCCGGTGCTGAACGACGTCACCTTGGACATAGAGGGGCCCGGATTCATCTCGATACTCGGACCCAACGGTGTCGGCAAGTCCACGCTGATCCATTGCATAAACAAGATTCTCCAGCCGAGTTCGGGGTCGGTGTTCATTGACGGGAAGGACGTCAAGGACATCTCCATCAAGGATCTGTCCAAGGAGGTGGGATACGTTCCATACTCTGCCAACGATTCCTTCCCCCTGACTGTGGTGGACACTGTTCTCATGGGCCGGCATCCCCATTCCAAGTGGAAGTCCCTGGACAACGACCTGGACGTAGTCTATGATACCCTGAAGATGCTGGGGATATCCCATCTGGCCATGAGGCAGTTCAACGAACTGTCCGCCGGGCAGCATCAGAAGGTCATGCTCGCCCGTGGTCTGGCGCAGGATCCGAGGATACTGCTCCTGGACGAGCCGACCTCCAATCTGGACATCAGGCATCAGCTGGAGGTCACGAAGATGCTCAAGAGGCTCTCCGATGAGAGGGGTATCCTGATCATCATGATCAGTCATGACATCAACATCGCGGCGAAGTTCGCCGACAAGGTCATCCTGATGTACCAGGGCAGTATCTTCGATGCAGGGACTCCGCAGGATGTCATCACCGAGAGCAATCTCAGGAGCGTCTACGGTGTGGATTCCAAGGTCATAGACGACTCCGGACGCCCTCACGTCATTCTGAAGGATTCTCTTCCGCTCAGTGAATCCGAATACCCTTCCGCGGTCATGGCATCGGTCCGCAGACAGAAGGAGAACGAGGTTTCAGGGGCGGATAGAACTGCCAATGAAGCATAATGTACAATTCATATAATCGCAAGTCAGTTGGATGTAGTATCCAGTTATATATGATGTTGGACATAATATCCAATTGAAGGGAATGTATCCAACTTTCCCTCTCGGGTGATGATATGAGTAACACAAAGACGGTTGCGGCCGTTGTCGTCGCAGCGATCGTCATCGTGGCGGCTGTCGCGGTCGTCGTTCTCTCGAATGATGATGAAGTCGGGGTGAGCGGCGAAGCGGTCGCGAAGCAGCTTCAGATAAGAGGCAACGTCAATGATGACTACACTATTGATGACAAAGACATGGAGCTGATGGAGAAGATCCTCGCGAAGGAACTCGACCCCACTCCTCTTGCGGATGTAAATAATGACGGAGAGGTCAACGAGACTGACAAACAGCTCCTCCAGGACCTTATAGACAGGAAGCCCGGAACTCAGGTGTATGTGCTCTGCCTCGACAGGCTCGGAAACGACATCACTGTTCAGGTGACATACCCTCTCAGGAACGTCGTTACTACGCACACCAACATACAGCTGCCTGTGCTGAGCGTCAATGGCGGAAAGTACATGGCAGGATACTTCAACAGCGGTTACAAAGTAGCCGAAAGCTCGATCAGCGAGAATGCTGTTGATCTCGGAGGTACTTCTAGAGAGATCTCCGACGCAGCATGGGCCAACTTTACTGCTCTGGACGCTTCAGTCGAGGGTGGAATCGGTGCACTTCTTGCAGCCACTGATGGAATAGCTCAGATCACTGATGCTCGTGAGGCCGATCTCAACGCTGCCGGAATACCCATGATCACATACGAGTTCGCTGATGCGATGACCGAACTCAACGCCGCACTGACAATCGGATTCCTCTTTGGAGGAGACTGTGAGGCCATGGGTCTGAAATACGCTCAGGCAGGCTGGGATGTTGTCGACAAGGTCAATGATGTAATCGGAGGATATTCAGACTCCGAGAAAACCTCCTACATCTGTTGCAATATGTACATCTACATCTGCCAGAATGATTCCACTTTCAACTCCAGCCCCGCCACTGTCGGAGGAGTTCCCTACTACACGATCAATTCAGAGTTCGCCACCAAGTACGTGGGTTCATCATCTAAGCCGATGGACAGCACAGAGGCTCTGTCCAATTTCAAGGACATAGGCTGCATCATCAACATCCGTTCCATGGACTGGGGAATAGATGCTGAGGCCATGAAGGAGACTATAATCAACAACTGGGATCACCAGAACAAGGCTGGACCCTCTGTGGAGTTCTTCAAGGGATTCGAAGACAGGCTCATGTACATTGACAACCTGCTTCCCGGAGGAGCAAAGCTCGCATACATGGCTCATGCTCTCTATTCTGACAAGTTCTCCGAGGAATGGGCGGACAGCGTCCTCCAGAGTTACATCGACATGGGCTGTGAAACGCTTAAGGGACAGACTCTTGACACGATTCCGGCATACATCGATTACGAGGACTACCTGGCTGCAATCGCTTGAAAACAAAGGGAGGGAAACCTCTCCATCTTTACAGAATCATGTCCGAAGCTGAGGGGCTCACCAAGGAGCAGATGAAAGCGGAATACCACCGCGGAATCGTGATAAAGATCATATTCCTGGTAGTATGCATCATAGGCATCGTCCTCTTCGTCGGACTTCTTTCATTATCCAATTTCGAAGGTGTCGGTCTCAAGGAGACCTACGAGATCATCTGGAATCACATAATCGGAAATGAATATCCTCCCAGGTCTCTGTATTGGTGGGCGGACAGATACGTCTGGGGCACGGCTATGCCTCATGCCATTGCTGCCATCGTCGCCGGTGCCGGCTTGGCGGTGTGCGGGACTCTGATGCAGTCAGTCATGGCAAATCCGTTGGCCGATCCATACAGTACCGGAATATCATCCGGAGCTTGCCTTGGGGCCATTTCCGCGATTATCATGGGAATATCGTTTTCATCAGTTGCTGGAGAGATCGGTATCGTGACAAACGCGTTCATCGGTGCCATGATTCCTGCAGCTCTGGTGATACTCCTGTCGCAGAGAATACGTATGACTCCTGCGACTCTCATCCTCTTGGGGACTGCATTATCCTATTTCTTCAACTCCCTGGTCACGTATATGATGGTCTCCACTGATGCGGAAACGCTTCAGGGGGCTTATCTGTGGCAGGTGGGTAGTCTCGATGGAATGTCTTGGAGTTCCATCCCGTTCATGGTTGGAATCACAGCAGTCGGTTCTGCCATCGTACTGCGTCTGTCCAGTAAGCTCAATGTGATGACGCTGGGAGATAACAGTGCAATAGGTCTGGGCATAGATGTACGCAAGTTCAGAACATTCTGCCTGGTCCTGATGGCCGTAATGACTGCGGCAATCGTCTCTTTCACAGGAATCTTGGGGTTCGTGGGCTTAGTTGCACCTCATCTGGTGAGGTTAGTGGTAGGCTCCGATAATAGGTTTGTAACTCCGATATCCATGGTGTTCGGAGCCCTGCTCATGTTGGTCTCTGACTATCTGGCGTTCTGCCTTTCCAGCATACCCGTTGGGGTGGTGCTGAGCGTCATCGGAAGTCCGATCTTCTTTATTCTCATCCTGGTCCAGACCAGGAAATCCGGGGTGATGTATTGACCAGAAACGCCACGGAATTACGCGAGTATAAGGCGGCAGGCAGGAAGAAGACGTTTTTCATAGTCATATTGAGCTTGATAGCAGTCGGGGCGTTCTTCCTGACCCTCGGATTCGGAGTGTACAACATCACCGTGGTTCATGCGATAGAGGTGTTCTTTGACCATTTGACCGGGAATATAACAGATCTCGACGGAGACTACTACGTATGGGACACGCGTACGCCCAGGGCTATCGGAGCCTTGCTGGTAGGGGCTGGCCTCTCTGTAGCTGGGGCGATCATGCAGAATGATTTCAAGAACCCCCTGGCAGACCCGTACACGATGGGAATATCATCGGGTGCATTCTTGGGTGCTACACTGAGCATCGTCTTCGGAATCTCGATTATTCCCTGGATTTCCGGAGTGACAGTCACGGTCGTCAATGCGTTCATATTCTCATTGATCCCCACAGCAATCATCGTTCTGGTTTCCAAGCATCGGAGTCTGAGTCCTGTAGCGATGATTCTCACAGGAATCGCAGTCATGTTCATGTTCAGCTCGATCACTCAAATAATCATGGTCACCGCTCCGGCTGAGACCATGGCGAGTGCATACTCATGGAGGGTCGGATCCCTGAGTGGTATGAGGTGGGAGTACCTGCCGATAATGGTTGCCTGTGCCTTTGTTATAATTGGAATCCTGTGGATGGTGTCCGGAAAGCTCAACATAATGTACGCAGGCGACAGGGCAGCTCAGACCCTCGGAGAGGACGCCAAGAGGATCAGAATCATGACTCTTGTTTTGGTTTCCTTCCTCACCGCGGCGATGATCTGCTTTACCGGAACAATCGGGTTCATCGGTCTGGTGGGGCCTCATGTGGCCAGGATATTCGTCGGTTCGGACAACCGCTACCTCATCCCGGCCTCAGCAGCATTTGGAGCCACATTCGTGTTGGTGGCCGACACGATAGCGAAGGTCAGCGGTTCCAGCGGATTGCCGGTCGGGGTCATATGCTCCATGATCGGAGGCCCGCTGTTCATCTGGATCCTGGTCAGGCAGAGGAAGAGCGCCTGGATGTGATTCAGCGGTCGTTGACTTCCTCAACGATCTCCTCGAGCTCAATGTAGATGTCCTTGAGTTTCCTGAGTGTCTCCGGGTCGGCATCCCACATGCCCCTCTCGTATGCTTCCATCAGACGGTTCAGCATCTCCATGGTGGCATGGGGGTTCTCATCCTCCATCCATTCCCTGGTCTCGTCGTCGAAGAGGTATCTCTCGGCCAGCTTCTCGTACATCCAGTCGTCCACCGCGTCAGATGTGGCATCCCATCCGAACGTGAACTCGGTCAGTTTGGCCACCTCCGCCACTCCGCGGTAGCCGTGACGTTTCAGACCGTCTATGAACTTGGGGTTCAGGACCTTGGAACGGAAGACCAGCCCGAGCTCCTCCTTCGTGTCTCTGACCTTCACCCTGTCAGGGTCGGAGCCGTCCCCCACGAATGACATCGCATCCTGGTTTCCGTAGGCCTTCACGAACGAGTTCAGGCCTCCCAGGTACCCGTAGACGTCGTCGATGTCCAGGACATCGATCTCCCTGTCAGGCATGTTCTTGACCGTGACGCCGACTCTGGAGAACCTCCTGACGAACTCGTCCCTCATGCTCTCCCCGGACAGTCCTCTGCCGTAGGCATGGCTGCCCCAGGCGATGTAGATGTCCGCCAGATCCTTCACGGTCTCCCATTCCCCGGTCTCGATGGCGTGGTTGACTCCCGGCCCGTACCCTCCGGGCGGACATCCGAACACCCTGACGGAGCTCTTTCTGCGGGCCTCGTCCACAGTCAGTCCGTCTGCCATGGCCTCTATGATGTCCCTCCGCAGGTTGGCCGCAAGGCAGTTGTCCTCGTCGGACTCGTCCAAGGAGGCCACCAGGTTGACCGCGTCGTCTATCAGGTCTATGAGGTTCGGGAACGCATCCCTGAACAGTCCGGTGATCCTGACGGTGACATCTATCCTGGGCCTTCCGAGTTCCTCCAAGGGGATGACCTCAAGGCCGGTGACCTGACCTCCTGCGCCGGACCACACAGGCCTGACGCCCATGAGCCAGAGGATATATGCCACGTCGTCCCCGTTGGTCTTCATGGTGTCCGTGGCCCAGATGATGAACCCCACTTCGCGGGGGTAGGCACCCTTCTCGTCGGAGTATCTCTCGATCATGCGGTCGGCCATCTTCCTGCCCACATCCCATGCGGCGGGGGTCGGGACGATGTCGGGGTCGATGCCGTAGTAGTTGCGACCCATCGGAAGTATGCCTGCGTTGCCTCTGGTGGGGGCGCCCGAGGGTCCCGGGAGCACGTATCCGCCGTCGCAGGCGTGCATCATGTTATCCATCTCGTCGCTCATCCTGCGGAGGTTCGGCACAAGGGTCCCGCAGATGTATCCCATGCATTTTGATATCTTGTCGGAATCGCCGAGGCGGGATGCACATTCCAGGCATTTCTCCAGGTCGTAATCGAATCCGTGCATCTCGGAGATCAGCCCCTGGACCTTATCATCGATCCTGTCGATGATCGTGCTGTTCAGTTCGCCGTCCGTGCAACCGGAGGTGGCGTCAAGGAGGACGTCCAGGTCGTATCCCATGGCATCCGCCACAGACTGCCTCAGCGACGGGATGTCTCCGTTTCTCAGCCTAGTCAGCGAGTATACGTTCTCCTTCAGAAGGTCTCCCTTGGGAATCCTTCCGAGCACATGGAGTCCGTCGCGGACGATGGAGTCCTTGATCTCGGTGATGTAGTCGTGGATCCTCTCCAGGTACGGCTCGAACCCTTCCGGTCCGACGTCCTCCGGGATGCCCATCTCCCGGGCCATACCGGATTCGGACACGGCATCCATGACCTGTCTTATCAGAGCGTCCTTCCTTTCCCCCTTGGCGGTCCTGGCCTTGAAGTACTCCTGGAGCGGATTGTCTATCCTTGCAAGCTCGTCGTAGCTCCCAGCGCGGGCCATTGTTGGACACATGTGGCCTATGAGAACGGCCTCGGACCTCCTCTTGGCCTGTATGCCCTCCCCAGGATCGTCTATTACATAGGGGTACACATGGGGGATTCCGCCGAGGGCTATGTCCGGGAAGCATTTACCGGACAGCGCCAGGCTTCTTCCCGGAAGCCATTCCAGTGTTCCATGGGTTCCGATATGGAAGACTATGTTGGCTTTGAATGAGTCCCTGAGCCATCTGTAGAACGTCAGGTACTGATGGGGCATCGGGATCACGGGGTCGTGGTACACCGCTTCCATCTGGTCGGTCCAGGACCTGAGGGGCTGGTATCCGATGAAGATGTTCCCGTTCCTGATCCCGGGTATGACGAACTTCCCGTCCTCCACGCATACCTTCCCGGGAGGTTTACCCCAGGACTCCTCCATCCTGGCCCTGTTGAATCCGGACAGGGCGTCGTAGGTCTCGAGGTAGTCCCTGACGGGGATCATGTCCGCGGCCTTCTCCCTGATCCTCTCGGGGGAGGACCATTCCAGGTCGTTGGTGATGTTGTCCAGTATCTCGTCGATGAGCTCCCTTGAGGTTTCCGGGACATGGTCCACGGAGTATCCCTCGGAGTCGAAACGTTCCAACATGTCCCTGACGCTCTGGATGGTGTCGAGACCGGCGGCGTTCCCTATCCTCCCGGAGTCGGGCCGGGATTGGTACATGAGGACGGCGATCCTCCTTTCGGACCTTGGTGTGTGGGAGAGCACCGACCACCCTTTGACAACATCGGCCAGATGTTCGATCCTGTCCTGCAGAGGGGTGTATCTCTTCATTCCTCCGCCTCCGGACTCGTTGCTTCCGATCGGGACGGTGATGATCTGCCCGTCCACCTCCGGCCATATGACGCTCATGTTGAAGTCGCCCTTGGAGAGTCCGGATGCGCTCTCCTCGTAGTCTGGGTAGTGGGATGCCACAGACATCGCCTGGATCACCGGCACGTCTGTGAGCATGTGATAGAAGTTCTGCTCGTCGGGGGTGTATATTCCCGAGCACTCACGGGAGTTGTTCAGCTGGGAGAACGGTGTGGCCATGACCAGGGAATCAACTCTGGGCCTCTCGTCGTCCATGAAGTACCTTTTCACCACGGCGACGGTACCTTCGTTCTCCGGGTCGGAGCGGATTATGGAGCTGAAGAACACGGGGATGACGTTCAGGCCTCTGGATTCCAGTGCCTTTATGAACGCGTCTATGTGGTCCTGGTTGTCGTAGATCCACAGGTTGGATGTGTACAGGAGTCCGACCGTTGGTTTGGAGGGATCCAGGCGTTTCACATACTCCTCGAACGTGATGTCGCGGTCGCAGTCAGGATGATGGATGCCGTTCTCCCTCTGTATTGCCACCTCGGGGAGATCCCCTTCGCCGGTGACCGCTCTGTTCAGCCACAGGGCTATGCCCCTGTCGTTCTCGGCACCCCTGCCACGGACGTACTCTCTGAGGCGTATGTACTCCCCGTCATCGCCCTTGAACAGGTCCCTGTAGAGGAGGCTGACCTCCATGTTCCCCGAGTAGACCATGACGTATCCGGGGCATTCCCTGAGGACCTTCTCGTACTGCTGGAACCTTGACATCCTCGTGGGGTCGGCCATGCATCTTATAAGCACCAGGTCGGCCTCCTTGGACCTGAGGCAGAGTTCGTGGTAGATCAGGGGGTCGGAGTCTATGTCGGAGGCGTTGGCGCAGTACAGGTCGATCCTCCATCCTGTCTCCGATGCTAGCTTCTCAAGGGGAGCCCTCATGCTGGATGCATCGGTGCTCTGGATCGAGACATAGACGATTTTCATAGTATCCGATTGGAATATTGCTCCAGTTGTATTTCAACGGAATCTTAAGAATCTAAGTGTTGCTGGCTTAGTGTCTCCGTTGGATGTCTGTGGTGCTTATTTACTAGATATTGGATATATCATCCATTCAATCGGAAGTGCGCTCATGGAAAAGCCCCTGTTTCCTTTCGTGTCAATCGTCGGACAGGACGATATGAAGAAGGCCCTGTTGCTGAACATCGTCGACCCCGGCATCGGCGGAGCCCTGATCAAGGGCGAGAAGGGGACGGCCAAATCCACCGCCGTGAGGTCTCTTGCGCAGATCCTGCCCTTGAGGCTCACCGTCTCGGGGTGCAGGTTCAACTGCAATCCCTCCGATCCCGGCAGGCTGTGTCCCGATTGTGCCGCAAGGCTTGCCCGCGGAGAGCAGCTCCAGGGTTCCGACGAACCCATGAGGGTGGTCGAGCTTCCTCTGAGTGCCACCGAAGACCGCGTGGCCGGTACTCTGGACATAGAACATGTCCTGAAGACAGGGGAGAAGAGGTTCGAGCCTGGGGTTCTGGCTCAGGCCAACGGCAACCTCCTCTATGTGGACGAGGTCAACCTTCTGGACGACCACATCGTGGATCTTCTCCTGGACTCCGCGGCCATGGGTGTCAACTACGTCGAGAGGGAGGGGGTCTCATTCTCCCATCCTTCCAGGTTCGTCCTCGTGGGGACCATGAATCCCGAGGAGGGTGACCTGAGGCCCCAGCTCCTGGACAGGTTCGGTCTGTCCGTCGATGTCAAGGGGGACAGGGACACGGCATCCAGGATGGAGGTGGTCAGGAGGAGATTGGCCTTCGATTCGGACAACGCAGGTTACACGGAATCCGTCGTGGGGGAGACCGAGGCGCTCCGGAAACGCATCTCCGATGCCATCGCCCTGCTCCCCAAGGTCAGGATCGACGATGCCATCCTCGAAGTGGTTGTGAAAACCACAACCACTTTCGGGATAGACGGACACCGTGCCGACATCACGATGATGAAGGCCGCGAAGGCTAACGCGGCGCTGGACGGTCGTGATTCCGTCACCAAGGATGATATCCGTGCGGTCGCGGCCCTGGTGCTCTCCCACCGTATGAGGAGACGCCCGTTCGAGGAGCAGGCTTTCGACACATCGGAGCTGGACAGATGTCTGGGGGACCTCTGAGCTTCCCGTTCTCAGCCGTCCTCGGCATGGACGATGCCAAACGTGCGCTGATGTGCGCCGGTCTGCACCCCAGCATACGTACGGTCCTCATCAGGGGAGGCCCGGGGTCCGCCAAGACCGTCCTGGCGAGGTCCGCAGGGGATGTTCTGGGCAAGCATGTCATCAACATCCCGATGAACGCCGACGAGGAGCGCCTCTTCGGCGGCATGGACGTGGAGGCCACCATACGCGAGGGCAGGCCGGCGGTCCGCAAGGGATTGTTGGCGAGGGATGACGGGGCGATCCTCTATCTGGACGATGTCAATCTGATGGACCAGAGGCTCCTGTCATCGGTCCTGGACTGCGTTCTGTCCGGAAGGGTCATCCTGGAGAGGGAGGGGGTCTCGGCGGAGTTCCCGTGCGAATGCACCCTTGTGGCGACGATGAACCCCGGGGACTCCGACATCAGCGGTCATGTGCTGGACAGATTCGACCTCTGCGCCTATTCAGATTTCCCGAACGGGGACGAGGGTCAGAGGGAGGAGGTCCTCCGTAGGAACGCCGAATTCGCAGACGATCCCGCGGGTTTCGTCTCGAGGCACTCCCCTGACGATGAGGATATCCGGGCGAAGATCGCGAGGGCTTCGGACATCCTCCCTCTTGTGACGATCTCCGATGACCTCCTGGGGGTGGCGGTGGAGCTGTCGGCCAAAGTGGCCGCCGACGGTTTCCGCGGGGACATAGCGATGGTGAACACCTCCTGTGCCATAGCGGCCATCAACGGTCGCGACGAGGTCATGAGGAAGGATGTGGAGGAGGCCGCCATGATATGTCTGGCACATCGCAGGAACTACGCACCAGAGCCGCCCCAGCAGCAGCCCCCGGAGCCCCAGCAGCAGGATCATGACGACACGTCTCCCGAACAGCGGGAACGCAACGACGATGACAGGGACACGCCCTCGGACGACGGTCCTGATGACGGACCTCCTCCGGACATGCCGGACCTTCCTCCTGACGAGGATTTCTCCAAGATGCTGGAGGAGATGGTGTTCGAGATCGGAGACCAGTTCAGGGTCATAGACTATCTGGATGACGGACGGAGGACGATCTGCACGACATCCAGCCGCAAGGGCAGGAGGGCCATGGCCGAGAGCAGGGATTCCACCGGCAGGTACGTCAGGTCCCGCATCCCGGAGGGCAGGGTCTCTGACGTGGCGTTCGACGCCACAGTCCGTGCCGCCGCGCCGTACCAGGTCTCCAGATCCAGGGACGGCATGGCCGTGGCGATAGAGAAGCAGGACATACGCAGGAAGGTGAGGGAGCGCAGGTCCGGATGCACGATACTGTTCCTGGTGGATGCCAGCGGTTCGCTGGGCGTCCGCAGGAGGATGGCCACCGTGAAGGGGGCAGTCCTGTCAATGCTTCGCGACAGCTATGTCCGCAGGGACAGGATAGGTCTGATGGCGTTCCGCAGGGATTCGGCCGAGATGATCCTGCCGCCAACCAAGTCCGTCGAGTACAGCTACAGGATGCTGGAGACAATGCCCACGGGAGGGAAGACCCCTCTCGGGGAGGCGCTTGTGACAGTCTCCGAGTACATGACATCCTACTCCAGGTCGCATCAGGGGGAGTCATGCTATGTGGTTATCATCACGGACGGGAGGGCCAACGTTCCTATGAAAGACGGTGCCGATGCCAACGAGGAGGTCAGGAGGCTCGCCGAGGGGATATCTGTCCCGCAGGTGAGGTGGATAGTCATAGACGCCAGCACGGGGTACATAAGGTTCGACAACGCCGAGAATCTCGCCAAGGGCCTCGGGGGAACCTACCTGAGGCTGGAGGACCTGGATGCCGACAGGCTCGCGGACTCCGTCAGAGCGGCCATTGGATGACGGAACCGCTTCTGGACAGAACTGTCTCGGAGATTTCGATGTCTTTTCCGGACGATTCCACTGCCGATCTCAGGATCCTCGTCAGGGCACCGCAGCACGGGACTTCCATCCGGATGACCTTGATCCTTTTCACGGGGTTCTGACGGAGTATCTCCGGCAGCTTGTCGAATCCCGCGCGGTCGTCCAACTTGGGACAACCGATGAGGACGGGGTTGGATCCGATGAACCTCTCACGGAACCCGTCCACGGAGAACGCGGTGCAGTCGGCGGCCACGATGAGGGTGTCCCCGAAGAACTGGGACCTGATGGGGACGAGTGACAGCTGGATCGGCCATTGGTATCCTGGGTTGGCCATGGGGCACAGCGGCTGGGGCTCCGATCCGGCGACGGGGATGGAATCCGACGGCTCTTCGGAAAATGAGATGGCATCTCTCGGACATGCGGGAAGGCAGTCGCCCATGCCGTCGCAGGCGCTCTCCCTAACCACTTCGGCCTTGCCGAAGATGAGTTCGATGACGCCCTCGTGGCAGGCTGTCACGCAGAGTCCGCACCCGTCGCACTTCTCCTTGTCAATCAGAATCCTCTTGCCGAGCATGCAATGTCGAACGGTTCTTTCGATAAAGAGTTGATGCGGTCATTTGCCGATCATGACGACGTTCAGGCCTTTGACACGATCGTCATATTCCACAACAGCATCGATCTGGAATATATTCTTGATATTCTCGCTTGTGAGGACATCCTTTGTCGGGCCAGCACCCACAATCTTGCCTTTATCCATCAGCAGGATCTCGTCGCAGTAGCGTGCCGCGAACATCATGTCATGGGTGACGATGATTATGATCATGTTCGATTCGTTCTTCAGCTTGGTGATAAGATTCATCAAATCGAACTGATGGTTTATGTCCAGATGCAGGGTGGGCTCATCCAGAAGGAGGACGCTCGGCTCCTGTGCGAGCGCACGCGCTATCATGACTCTTCTAAGTTCTCCGCCGCTCAACTCATTCACGGGACGTTCGGCGAATTCCAAGGCGCCCGCTTCCTGCATGGCGTTGTAGACGTTCTTGTTCATCTCCGCCCACGTTTTATCTCCGCGGGCATAGCGTCCCATCTTCACGGCGTCATATGAGGTGTAAGGGAACGAGATGAATGCGCTCTGGGAGACCACGGCGATGCAACGTGCCATCTCCTTACGGCTGAGGTCCCTGACATCGATGGAATCCGGAGGCTCGGAGCGAGTCTTGTCGAATATGTCCGAGTCGGGGTCGTCGACCATTATCGACCCCCCGCTGGCTTTCAGCATCCTGTCGATGCACTTCAACAGGGTTGTCTTCCCGCATCCGTTCTGACCTATTATGCCGAGTATCTTGCCTTCATGTGCCTGGAACGTGATATCATTGAGGATATCCGCCGATTCGTAGCTGAAACAAACTTCGTTGATGTTCAGGATCAGATTCTCATCCCCAGAGTTCGTTCTTTTTCTTCCTCATGATGTACACGAAGAACGGTGCTCCAAGAAGAGAAGTCAGTATCCCCACAGGGAGTTCGCCGGTGAATGCTATGCTCTTCGCAACGGCATCCATGAGCATCATGAATATCGCTCCTGTTAGTATGCACAGGGGTGTCAGCAATGTGTGGTTGGGTCCGCCCATCGCACGGCACATGTGTGGTATGATCAGTCCGACAAATCCAATCACTCCAGATATCGCGACCGATCCTCCCACCGTTAGGGCGGTTCCGATCAGCAGCAGTACCCTGGTGCGTCTGATGTTGACTCCCAGGGATTCGGCTTGATCTTCGCCGAGTGAGATCAGGTTCAGTTCGCGGATGCAGAGGCAAATCATGGCTATGCCTGCGCCGATCACGATCAGACCTATGATGAACGAGTCCCATGTGCAGCGGTTGAAACTGCCCATGGTCCAATAGACGACTCCTTGAAGGATGTCGGGTTCGACGATGTACTGTATGAAAGAGGTCAATCCGCTGAAGAACGCCCCCACCGCGACACCTGACAGCAGGAGAAGGATGGTGGGGGTTCCATGACGGGTCATCGCCAGGCCGTAGACGAGGATCATCGTTATGAAGCAGAACACGAACGCCATGAAGGGTACGGAGAACGTTCCGATGAATCCCCCGAGACCGAAGGCTATGGCGATGCTGGCTCCGAACGAGGCACCGGATGACAGTCCGAGTATTGACGGAGATGCCATGGGGTTCCTGAACATCGCCTGCATGGCCATTCCTGCTACGGAAAGACCTGCACCGACCAGTGCGGCGCATGCCGTCCTGGACATCCTCAGTTGGAAGACGATGTAATCCGAACCCCAGGTCCCGTTTCCCGTGAGCGAGTCAATCACTTGTTTGTATGTGATGCTCGATGGTCCGATGAACAGACAGGCGACATATATCGCAAGGATGCAGACGATCAGCCCTAAAATAATCCATTGAGCTCTTTCTTCCTTGCGTTTCAGGGTTTCGCCGAGTTCTTCTGACGATTCGTATGTTTTGTGTTCATCGATCAATATGACCACCGATATGCGAAAGAAGGGGGCTGGGCCCCCAATGGTTTCAAGCGGTCAAGGATGTGACTCCGACCCTCATCCTCTCGTCCCAGCTCTTGGTGTTGGTGTCGTAGAAGATGATGACGTCTGGAGTCTCATCGATGATTACCTCTTCGGAGAGTGTCGGCCACTGATCTCCAGTGTTGATATTCCTAAGATCCAGGAGATCAAGGACATCTGATGTTATAGTTCCCTTTCCGCAGGATGTTCCAGAGTTAGTCTCAAGATACACGCTGTAATTCTTGCTCTGAGCTTTGGATTCCTGGTTCATCGTGTATAATATCAGGCGAGCATTGTCGATGTATTCCTGGGCCTCATCAGCCAGATCGTATATGGCACCGACAGCCTCGAATGCTGCCAGGACGTCTCCGATGTTGTTGGAGAAGTAGAACACCGCTGCGGCGGGTCCGTCTGCGGATTTCAGAAGGTCGTAGAACGGTCCGAGTTCGGAATAGCTGTTTCCGAGAGCACCTGAAGCCATCATGATAAAGGACTCTCCGTTGGCGGTTCCCTCCTCGATGTACTCGGTGTAAAGCTCCTGATTGGCTATAAGGTAATATGTGGATTTGACCGAGATGACACCTTCGGGAATGTCGAGTCCATACAGTGCGGACATGTCTGCGGATTTCCCGGGGAAAGCACTACTATCCAGCGCATAGACGTAATCCCAGAGCATTGTCTCGGCGGTCTGGCTGCCGTATTTCATCTCGAGGAGCGTGTATAGTATGGCCGCATATCCTGCGGTGCACAGAAGGTTGTCGGGACATTTGTCCACAACGGTGTCGATCGAGACTTTTCCGCTGGATGTGGAGGTTTCCCTGATTGTGCTGGTGATGGTAACGGTGTTCTCGTCAACACTCTTCACAAGACTGTCATACGCGAGGAAATCGTCGGGTATGTCAGAGAGAGAGAGTATTTCGCATAATTTGGCTCTCCTCCGTAGATGGATTTGTACATCAGCTCGGTACCGGTAGTGAGGAGGGGCGTGATACTGAAGTACGCAGTCTTGGTCTCGAGTGTAATGGGGTCCCAAGAGTACCACCCCTTCGCAGGGTCGTATTCGTAATCTTTTTCATCGTCATTCATCAGGAATACGGCAGATCCTGCGGCTGCCACGATGATGACGACTACTACTGCTGCGACTATGATTTTTGAATTCATTGTCTCGATTGGTTGTATTATCCAACTAGTATTTACACACTCTTCGACAATATATAGGTACAGAGACTGGATATTGGACGATAGTTCCAACGGAGTCGGGTTTCATGAAATACGTTCATCTTTCAATATGCACGAAGGACAGCTATATCCTAAACAAAACCGTGTCTGATATGGAATCTGATGGATTCAGCCTCTCCTACAGGGGTTACGACTCCGTGGACTTGGATCGTGAAGAGGCCATTTTCCGTCAGTTCATGGCCGATGTTGCCGAAGCAGAGTTCATGACGATAATCGTCCATGGAGACACATCATTCTTCAAGAAGTTCCCAAGGTTCAGAGCGGTACTGGAAGAATCTGGCCTGTCCGCAATCCTGATCTGCACCGATGATGAGGTGACACGTGATTTCAGGCATCTGTTCAAAGGTTCCGACGAGGATTACAGGTTGGCTCTGACATACATGTCTCTCGGGGGAGAGAACTATCGCAACCTTCTGCTTTGGTCGATGAGGAAATATGACGGGTTGGACATCGAAGTGGATGAGCCACAGGTTCCTCCCGCACAGGGGATATACTACCCGGGCAGAGGGGAGATAGGGTTTGAGGACTATCTCGCCGATCTCGATCCGTCCAAGCCCAACATAGGGATATTCTTCTATCAGAAGCAGTGGCTGAACGGTAACCTTGACAACATAGACGGACTCATCAGGGCTGTCGAGGAGAGAGGCGCCAATCCTGTAGCCGTGTTTCTGCACACATATGAAGAGAAGATCTCCGGTGCTATGGGTGTGAAGAGGATTCTCAGAGAGATCCTGACTTGTGATGGCAAACCGCTTCTGCATGCGATAATAGAGACGATGAGTTTCTCTCAGACACTCATCGCATCACCCGGGTGCGGAGAACAGGTCTCCGATGACAACTTCTTCCTGTCTTACGGAGTGCCGGTCATACAGGCCATGACACTGGTGTCGGACGAGGCAACATGGAGGGCGGAGGTGAGCGGGCTATCCCCTGCCGAGATTGCATATGACATAGTCCATCCGGAGTTCGACGGGCAGATAATCACCGTGCCTTCGTCAAGCACGGAGGTAAGTTCAGACGGCTCCCGCTATTACCGTTCGATCCGTGATCGCGCCGACCGCATCGCGGATATCGCTTACAGGTGGGCAGTCCTGAGGATGAAGCACAATCCCGACCGCAGGGTGGCCATCCTCCTCTATATGTATCCTCCCAAGAACGCCAATGCAGGTGCGGCTTCGGGACTGGACACGCTTCAGAGTACCGTCGATCTCCTTCACAGGATGAGGGATGAAGGGTACGATGTCGGCGATTCGATACCAGAGTCCTCCGCAGAGTTGGCGGACATACTCATATCCGGTCTCACAAACGACATCGATTGGGTGCAGGACGAGGACCTGGAGGCTAGGGCACTGGACATGGTGGATTCGGATGAGTACCTCTCATGGTACTCCGCCCTGTCGGATGATGCCCGTGGAAAGGTGGAAGAGGGATGGGGTGCCCCGCCGGGGGACGTGCATGTGTGCAAAGGCAGGATCGCAATCCCCGGAGCCGTGTTCGGTAACGTGCTGGTGGGATTCCAACCCGACAGGGGCAGAGACAAGCAGGCCAACTACCACGACCCCGACACGGTGATGCCGCATCAGTACATCGCATACTACCGGTGGCTTGGAAACGTCTTCAAGGCCGATGCCGTGGTCCACATGGGTACCCATGGGACTTTGGAGTGGCTACCCGGAAAATCGGTGGCCCTCTCGGGCGACTGCTGTCCGGATTATGTCTTGGATTCCCTGCCCGACATCTACCCCTATGTTATCGGGAATCCCGGAGAGGGGATCCAGGCAAAGAGACGTGGAACGGCGGTGATCGTTGACCACATGATCCCGACGATGGTCCGCGCGGGAGGTTACGACGAGCTGTTGGAACTGGAGGGGGCGATCCAGACCTTCATGGCCGCCCGGAACCAGGCCAATTCCGAGGGGCTTTCGGTTATCCGTGAGAGCCTGAGGGGGATCGTCGCGGACATGGAGGTGTACAACGACATGAAGCTGCCTCTGGAGTGTTCGGACGAGGAGTTCGATGAGGCGGTCGACGACCTTTACGATTACGTCATCGAGTTGAAGGAGAACCTGATCAAGGACGGACTCCATGTATTGGGCAAGGTTCCTGAGGGGAGAAGGCTGGAAGAGGACATCTACAGCCTTACACGTTTGGACAACGGTGACGTGCCATCGATGAGAACATCGATCGCCCGGGCGTTGGGGTATGACCTGGCGGAGCTTCAGGACAATCCATCATCCATCGATCCGGTCAGCGGAAGGCTGAGAGGGGATGTGCTCGAGGACGTGGAGGTCCGTGATGAGGATCTGATACATCTAATGGCCGAGACGGGTTTCGATACAGGCGCATGCGTCGCGTCGGCGAAGAGTATGTACCCGGCCGATGACGGGGATCTGGAATCATGCGTCCGCTTCGTCTGCGATTTCCTGGTTCCGAATCTCAAGGCCATGGGCAAAGAGACGGATTCGGTGATCGATGCCCTGAAAGGCCGTTACATCGAACCCGGTCCTGCGGGATGCCCCACCAGGGGGAGGGCACAGCTCCTCCCGACCGGCAGGAACTTCTACTCTATCGATCCGGACGCGGTCCCCTGGAGATCCAGCTGGGACATCGGCAGGAGGATGGCGGACCAGATGCTCGAACGCTACCTGTCGGAGCACGGGGCGTACCCTGACACTGTCGGGATCGTCATATGGGCGACGGACACCATGAAGACAGGGGGCGACGACATCGCCTACGTCCTGTGGCTGATGGGCCTCCGTCCGGTCTGGGCGGGTTTCGGAGGGAGGGTCGTCGACCTGGAGGTGATACCTCTGGAGGAGCTCGGGAGGCCCAGGGTGGATGTCGCACTGAGGATCAGCGGTCTGTTCCGCGACACATTCCCCAATCTGGTCGAGTTCATCGACCGCGGGGTCCGCACCGTGGCGGAGCTGGACGAGGACGATGCGGCGAACCGCATAAGGGCGCATGTCCGTGCGGACGTGGTCGACGCGATCCGCGACGGCATCCCCGAGGACCGTGCCCGGGAGGATGCGCTCATACGCATCTTCGGCGACGCACCCGGAACCTACGGGTCCGGCACCAACATACTGATCAGGACAGGGGACTGGAAGGAGGTCTCCGACATAGGGGACATCTACAGGAGCTACGGTCAGTACGCGTACGGCATGGGCCGGAAGGGGGAGTGCAGGCCGGAGGCGTTCCGCAGGAACCTGGGCAGGATGGACGTCACCGTCAAGAACAGCGTCAGCAGGGAGTACGACATGCTGGACAACGACGACGTCTACAACGACCTGGGCGGGTTCAACGCCGCCGTCAGGTCCGTGAGGGGCGAGATGCCCATGTCCGTGATAGGCTGCTCCGCGGACACGTCCAACCTCCGCACCAGGACCGTCGACGAGGAGAGTAGGTTCGTGTTCCGCAGCAAGATCATGAACCCCAAGTGGCTGGACGGCCTGAAGGAGCACGGGTTCAGGGGCGCGGCGGAGATCTCCGCCATGGCCGAGTACGTGTTCGCCTGGGATGCGACATCGGACATCATCGACCCGTGGATGTATCAGTCCATCGCCGAGCGGTTCCTGTTCGACGAGGAGAACGCGGAATGGTTCAGGGATGCCAACCCGCATGCGATGCACGACACGGCGGAATGGCTGCTCCAGGCCATAGGCAGGGGCATGTGGTCCCCCGACCCGGAGACCCGCAGGCAGCTGGAGGAGTTATATCTGGAACTGGAATCAGGGTTGGAGGGGCAGCAATGACGGACACAGCGGTCAGGGCCAGGGGATTGGTGAAGAGGTTCGGGGACCTCACCGCGGTAGACGGGATCGACCTGGACATCCGCCGCGGGGAGATCTTCGGATTCCTGGGGCCCAACGGGGCCGGGAAGACCACGACCATCCGCATGGTCACCATGCTCACCCCGCTCACCGAGGGCACCGTGGAGATCGACGGAAGCAGGATAAACGGGCTGTCGGACAGGGTCAAGGAGCACATCGGCATAGTGCAGCAGCACATCGCCCTGGACAGGGACGTCTCCGTGGCCGAGAACATAAGGTACCATGCCATACTCCACCGCATCCCCAAGGACATAGCCAGGCGGCGCATAGACTCCCTGGTGGAGCTCATGGGCCTGGAGCCCTACATGGACAAGACGGTCATCAACCTCTCCGGGGGATGGAAGCGCAGGGTGGCCATCGTCTGCGCCATGGTACACGACCCGGACATCATCTTCCTGGACGAGCCGACCGCCGGCCTGGACACGCAGTCCAGGCACATGCTGTGGAACCTCATCCGCGGCCTCAACGCATCCGGGAAGACCATATTCGTCACGACCCACTACATGGACGAGGCGGAGGCCCTGTGCGACAGGGTCGCCATCATCGACCACGGCAGGATAATAAGGTCCGGCACCCCGAGGGAGCTCTGCGGCTCCATCGGCGAGTGGGCCGTGGAGCACACATCGGACGGTGTCAAGGAGTACCGCTACTTCTCCGACTGGGAGGAGGCGGAATCCCACCGCAACGGGCTCCCGAGGGAGTCCGGCGCCATGATAAGGCCCACGAACCTGGAGGACGTGTTCCTGGAGCTCACCGGAAGGGACACCAAGGCCATGGAGGAGGTGAGGTACAGGATATGACTTTCTTAGCGGACTCGTTCAGGATAGCATGGATCGACCTGTGCTTCATCAGGCGCAACATCGTAACGGTGCTGGTCACATCCCTGGTGGCGCCGCTGCTGTACCTGGTGGCCTTCGGTTACGGGCTCGGCAAGGGGCTGACCACCGAGGGGTTCGACTACATCTCGTTCATGATCCCGGGAGTCATAGCCCTGACCACGCTGACCGCATGCTTCAGCACCGTGGCCACCAAGGTGATGCTCCAACGCAACTACTACCAGAGCTTCGACGAGCTGTTCCTGTGCTCCATGTCGCCTTCCGCGATAATCCTGGGGAAGGCCTACGCGGGCATGGTCCGCGGACTGATCAGCTGCACCGTCCTCTACGCCATGGGGATGATGCTGAGCGACGACATGCACCTGACCGTCCCGGCGGTGCTGATCGTCGTCTTCTCCTGTCTGATGTACGGCCTGCTGGGAGTCGTATCGGGAATGCTGGCAAACTCCCATCTGACGCTGAACCTGTTCAACAGCTTGGTAATATTGCCGATGACGTTCATGTGCGGCACAATATTCTCTCTGGACTCCATGCCGGACATCGTCAGCGCGGGGATCTCCCTTCTGCCGCTGACCCACACCACCGAGTGCATCAGGTCTGCGGTCCTCGGAACCGAGTTCCCGTGGATCTCGTTGATCATAATCTTGGCCTATGCATCGGTGTTCTTCCTGGTCTCCAGGCACCTGATGGTCAGGGGCAGAGGATGAGCTGGCAGTATTCGCCAATTATATATCCTGACCTTCCCATCGACCGCCGATAAAGATCATGCTCCGTATAGGAATAAACCGGTTCTGCGCCCCGGGGCGCTTTCTGAAGGGGTGATCCCGTGGACCCATCCCTCATCGTCGAGGTCTCCGACCTCACCGTGAAGTTCGGCAGTTTCACCGCAGTGGACGGCATATCCTTCGGCGTCCGCCAGGGGGAGATATTCGGCTTCCTGGGGCCCAACGGCGCAGGGAAGACCACGACCATCCGTACCATAACCACCATCCAGCGCCCCACATCGGGGAGGGTCTCCATAGGCGGGACGGACATCTCCACGGGATTCCTGGAGGCCAGGAAGCTCATCGGCATAGCGCAGCAGCACATCAGCTTGGACAAGGACCTCACCGTCAGGCAGAATATAAAGCAGCATGCGATGCTACACAAGATCCCAAAGCAGGAGATCGAGGGCAGGATGGGGGAGGCGGCCGACCTTCTGGGGCTGGACGAGTACATGGACCGCAAGGTACAGGACCTGTCCGGAGGATGGAAGAGGAAGGCTGCGATAGTCTGCGCCATAGTCCACCGTCCCAAGGTGCTGTTCCTGGACGAGCCCACGGCAGGCCTGGACACCAGGTCCCGTCACACACTGTGGGAGCTGGTGAGGGCGCTGAACGCCCGCGGGACTACCATATTCCTGACAACCCACTACATCGAGGAGGCCGAGGCCCTCTGCGACCGCGTGGGCATGATGGAGCGCGGGAGGATCGTGGCCCTCGGGACCCCGGACGAGCTGAGGGACGGCATCGGACGCATAGCCGTCGACATGGTCGACGAGTCCGGGAAGACCACCACGTCCTACTTCCCCACAAGGGATGAGGCGAAGGCCTTCGCCCAGTCCCTGCCGGAGGGGTTCTACAACCTGCGCAGGACCACCCTGGAGGATGTGTACCTGACGATGACCGACGGGACCAGGGGGCGGTTCGCATGAGCAATCCCCTGTCGATCCTGGATGAGGCGTACAGGGTCGCCTGGGGCGACCTGGTGTACATCAAAGAGAATCTGCCGGAGGTCCTGGCCACGAGCCTTATCGGCCCGATGCTGTACCTCCTGGCCTTCGGGTTCGGTCTCGGAGGAAGCATGTCCCAGGGCTCGGACAGCTATCTGGCGTTCATCATTCCGGGTATAATCGCACTGACGACGCTGTCGGCGACGTTCAGCACGGTGTCCATGAAGGTTCTGGTGCAGAGGCTGTTCTACATGAGCTTCGACGAGCTGCTGCTGTGTCCGGTGCACGTGTCATCCATCATCCTGGGGAAGACGCTTCAGGGCGTGATCAGAGCGCTGCTGAGCTGCACCGTGATCATGCTGGTGGGCCACCTGATATCCTCGGACGTGACGGTCTCGCTGTGGGTGCCGGTGATCGTCCTGGCAGCGGGGCTGATGTTCTCCATGTTCGGGCTGCTGGCGGGGATGCTTACAAACAAAACCCAGAAACTGTCGCTGTTCTCCAGCGTCGTCATCGTGCCGATGACGTTCCTGTGCGGGACGCTGTTCGATGTGTCCGCGCTGCCGGATGCGGCCGCGGCGGTGATCTACTGTCTCCCGCTGACCCACGTGAGCGAGCTGATGAGGTGCGTTATGCTGGATTCGGCGGTGCCGTGGGACTCGGTGCTGATCCTGGGGGTCTATCTGGTGGTGTTCTTCCTGGCCTGCAGGTGGATGATCAGGACGAACAGGTGCTGAACCAAGTCAAATCCGTGGAAACCAATATGTGGGTGCGACTCGGTATCGGTTGGTATGGTGCCTGTGGATTCGCAGCATTCCGCATCGGGTTTCGAGTTCACATCAGACGAACTCATATCGTTGATGGATGGGATTCTTGGTCGGAAGCTCGGCGACATCGATACGGCAGGGGTTTTCGAGCGGAATGCGGGCAAGGTCAAGGTCACAGGGATAGCAGGGGATGTCATCGAACAATCGGTCCTGGGATATCGGCCTAATCCTGGTCAGAGTCCGGACATAGTCGTCGATGGTGTTCCGACCGAGGTCAAGGTCACGGGACTGTCCTGGTCGTCAGGTAAAGGTTACGATGCCAAGGAACCGATGACCATCACCGCGGTCTCTGTGGATTCCATCGTTGAGGAAGAGTTTGAATCGTCGAATTTCTGGCATAAGGTTGAGCAGATGCTCCTGGTGTATTACCATTACAACTCCCAGGAGACCGTTCCGGCACCGGGGTATGCCAGATTCCCCGTGTGCGGGTATCAGCTGCATAGGTTCGACCAATATGTCGTGGGGATGCTCAAGAAGGATTGGACGCTTATCAGGGATTTCATCCGCACAATCAAACGGGACTATGAACATCCGGAGGATGGGTATCCAAGGTTGTCCAGTGAGCTGAGGGACCGTCTGATGATGATCGAGACGGCACCGAAATGGCCGAACAACCCGAGGTTCAGACTGAGGCGTAGCGTGGTCTCGGAGATTGTCAAGGCGTATTTCGATGGAAGGGTGTTGAACGAATCCCAGATGACGATGGACGGAGTGTTGGAGTTCGACGAGATGGACCGTAGGTGCACGGAGATCACCAGGAGGTATTCTGGATACACTGTGGACCAGCTCATCGACGAGTTCGGACTGGATGTTCCGGACCGTGACAGGATGTCGAAGTCGATAGGGGAGTCCATAGTCGTCAGGATGTTCGGAGGTGAGGCCAGGAAGATGTCTGAGATAGGTCTGTTCAGAGTCATGGACCTGGCCGTCAAGACAGTGTGCATGACATCGAAGGGCGGTCACACCGAAGACACAAAGATGATGCCTGTGGATTTCACCGAGTTCTTAGACCCTGACAGGGCCTTCGAGGATTCGGCGGTGTTCCAGTATTTCATGGGTCGTAGGTTCATCTGCATCGTGTTCCAAGAGGCGGACCGTAACAAGAGGTTCCGTGACAACGTCTTCATAGGTTTCAAACGGTTCATGTTCCCTGAGGGATTCGTGTACGACGACGTCAGACGCACGTGGAACGAGGTTAGGCAACTCGTGTGGAGCGGAGGCCTCCGGGACGAGGCAGTGATCTCCAGGACCGGAGCCCCCAGGGTCAACAGGACCGGGGTTCCGACGACCTCCCCGAACTTTCCGAAGTCAGTAGACCATGATGTGTTCATCAGGGGCAGCGGTAGCGATTCCACAAGGAAACCAGTCGAACTTTGTGGTGTCCGTATGTACCGGCAATATGTCTGGGTGAAGGGGTCCAAGATGATCGAGATGCTCGATTCCGTCGGGTTCATAGGATGACGGGTGGTTGACCATGTCCGCATGTGAGCCGTTGAACGAGAACACAGTCCGGTCCATGAAGGCCAACAAACGTAGGGACACCAAACCCGAGTTGATGGTCAGGAAGGCACTTCGCGACGCGGGGTTCCCAGGTTACAGACTGCAGTGGAAGGTACCCGGGAGGCCCGACATATGCTATCCCGGCAGGAAGGTGGCGATATTCGTCAATGGCTGCTTCTGGCACAGGTGCCCTTCATGTGATCTCCCCCTGCCGGAGCATAACCGTGAGTTCTGGCAGGGGAAGTTCGAGAGGAACGTCGAGCGTGACCGTAGGAATATATCGGAGCTCGAGGGACTCGGATGGACGGTGGTGGTCGTGTGGGAATGTGAGATCAGGAGGGATCCCGAGGCCGTGGCGGCGATGCTGTCAGCCCTTCTTTCCTGACCTAAGCCTGTCCAGTCCGTCCCTGACCACGGTCCGTATGTAGTTATCGTTGAACCAGAAGCTCCGTTTCGTGTAGCGTCCGCCTCTGAACGGATACGTGTCGTCCTTGTTCCTGCCATGAGGCCTGACATGGGCTATGCGACCCTGGGACGATCCGATGAAATGGTCGAAGTCCATCCTGTCTATCTGGTCACGTGTCTCCTCCCAGACATCCCGGATGACATCGAAGTCCCCATCCGGCACATACCAGAAGAACGCTCCTATGAAGGTGAGGTCCTTGCGTCCTTCGTCACGGGGGTTGTCTGTATTGAACTGGAACACGGGCATGAAGAACTCACGGTCGATTTGATCGTGGAAATCGCTGGTCTCCCATGTCTGATTGACGATGTCCCCGTATCTGAAGGTCGGGAAGGACATGCTTTCTTTCGGTCTCCCATTTTTCTTTATCCTGACAGTCTTGATCAGTATTCTCGCCTGGTCGAATTCCTTTATGCGTTTCTTCCCCTGTACGCCGAACATCGCGAGGGTCAGGGTGTGGTAGTACTGTTTGGATTCATTGATTTCCACCCCGAGCATCCTCTCTATCTCGATGCAGGTCCTCCCGACGAACCTCTCCAGTTTCGATTCCACATAGTCCTCGAAAGTCTGTCCTTCGGTCCATGTGCCGTCGATGACCGAATCCGGCATGTACTCGATGTCTGTGTCACGGGGCGCATCGACGAACAGTTCGTTGACATCGTGGTGGGAGTGGAACAGGGCTGTCATGAACGGTGCTTTGAACGATAACGACCTTTGTTTGGCGGGCACATCCGAGAACGGTTGCGAGCGGAGGTCGGAGTCATGTCCCGTGCCTTTGGTGTTGGCCGCGAGATATTTTGTATGTCTCTCGGAGAGTTTTTCCGCCTCCCCACGGAGGACATAACCTTCGATGACATCCCAATCCTCACGGATCAGACGGAGTTCCTCCTCCGTCGGCCTCCAATCGACGACCTTCAGGATGGGATATGACAGTATGTCCGTCTCCTCACTCCACTGGTAGAACACGATCAGGATGTGCGAGCCCTTGTGTAGGAACATGTCGAAACCCCTGGACGGGATCTCGTCGTAGTCGATGATGCCCAGGACCAGTCTCTCCTTGGACACCAGGCTATCCTTTCCCCCTTTCATCGGTGCGACCTTGAGTTCCAGGCCGACCTCGCGGAAGTCAGGTTCCCCGAAGTTGTTGTTGGGTATCATGAAGAATTCGCTCTCCACGATCTGTCCGAACTTACCTTTCGAGCGGACGTCCCCGATGATCAGATCCTCGGTCTCCACGAAATCCCCGAGGGTCCTGCCCGTGAGTCTGCCGGCGTAGCGCAGTATCGATTCCAGGTCATGCTCGTCGTACGGCAGCGATCCTTTCTCTGCCGTCTCGCCGGGACCCCTTCTTCTGACCTTCATGGGTGGCAATCCATGTGCTCTAAGATAATTCGATCGCCATGTTCATCTCGAACTGGACAGCTGAGTTTCCAGTTTGAGGCATTATTCTGATTACACTTCACTCCGATATCGATTGTCGAATAGGAACTATACATCTAAGACCCGGATGGAATTTTTTTTATGAAGAATTCCTGCTGTCCAACGGGCATAGCCAGACATTCGAAAAAATATGGTATCTGGATGTCATTGGACAGTCAGTATTTTATACGGCTTTCCGGGGGTCTGCGACCCCGGAAAGCACCATCGGTTACCCCGAATAAGTATCCGAAACAGTAGAAATGCGTTTTGTGAGGTCGTCTTAATCTGTGTATATGCGGTCAATCCTGAAGTCGTCCTTTGGAATCGGCACAACTGTCCAACTCAGGTTTATCTAGATGGACGGTCTCCCATCCGTCGATGAGTGACGAGATAAGAGTCGTGGAACTGTTTGCGGGAGTTGGGGGATTCCGCATAGGGCTGGAGAGGGCATCGGACCGTTTCGTCACCGTGTGGGCCGACCAATGGGAGCCGGGGAGGAAGGACCAGTTCGCCTTCAGATGCTACGACTCCCACTTCGGCCAGACAGGGTCGGTGAACGTAAACCGGGACATATCCGAGGTCTGGAGGGAGGTGCCTGAACACGATCTCCTGGTGGGCGGGTTCCCCTGTCAGGATTATTCCGTGGCGGCGACGCAGGCCAAGGGGATCGAGGGGAAGAAGGGTGTCCTCTGGTGGAACATCTATGACATCATCAAGCTCAGGTCCCCAAGGTTCATCCTCCTGGAGAACGTGGACCGGTTGGTGAGGTCCCCTGCGAGCCAGAGGGGACGCGACTTCGGCATAATCCTGCGCTGCCTGGCCGACGAGGGGTACTATGTCGAGTGGCGCGTGATCAATGCGGCGGACTACGGTCTGCCCCAGAGGCGTCGCAGGACGTTCATATTCGCATGCAAGGCCACGGAGAAGTTCGCGGACACATACAGGGTGCATGATTTGAGGGACATCGTCGAACGTTCCGGATTCTTCTCCGGACCGTTCCCCGTCAATCCCGTCTTTAATCGCAGGAAGGAGGGGGAGTTCTCCGTCGCCCCGTCAGAGTACCCGACGCTCATCGATGTGTCCGACCGGTTCGAGCAGGACTTCCATCATGCCGGTGTGATGGTCGACTACATGGTCTTCACGGAGGACGTCGAACCTGTGACCCCTGACAGGACGGTAAACCTCAGGGACGTGCTTCAGGATGACGTGGGTGAGAGGTACTACTCGATCGACATCGCCAGATGGGAGTACATGAAGGGGTCCAAGAGGGAGCTCCGTGAGAGGAGGGATGGATCCACTTACTACTATTCAGAGGGGGCCATACCTTTCCCGGACATACTCGATCGCCCTGGTCGCACCATGCTGACCAGCGAGGGCACGACGAACCGTTCCAGTCATCTCATCGAGGACCCTCAGACCAGGAGGCTCAGAATCCTGACGCCGGTGGAGTGTGAGAGGCTCAACGGGTTCCCGGACAATTGGACCGACACAGGCATGTCGGAGCGTCAGAGATACTTCACCATGGGAAACGCGCTAGTGGTCCCCTTGGTCGAGAGGATGGGGAAAAGGGTTTACGAAATTTATTCACAACGATGATTTGACAGAACCGGTGGACTGCATCGACCAATATTGAATCTTCTTTTGTCAGGTAAGTGTCAAATCTGGTTCGTCGGTATGCTTCTAGATTCTATTAGATTTAGGTAGATGTGTACAAAGAGTGCCCAGTTATACCCAGTCGTGTATTTAAAAACGAAAACCCGTAAATTCTGGATACAAGAGTGGCGAGCGTGCAAGTGTTATTCGATGATTCGGGTATGTTACTTATTGATTCCTTGGTTGAATTAGTTTGGAATATTATATTGCGAGGTAGTCAGGTGCAAATGCGAGAATCTGTTCTTCATTATCATTTAATATTATCAAACCGAGTATCAACTATGTCGAATAATGTCAAGTCAGAGCAATACAACATTCAAGAGGCTTTAGAAAAAGTCGATAATGGAGAATGGAGGTTGCCAACTTTCCAAAGAGCGTTTGTGTGGAAAGACAGTGATATTATTCTTCTTTTAGACTCAATATTCCATAACTATCCAACAGGCGTACTTCTAATAATGCCGGACGAGGGATTCTTGGCGAAACAACTATTCAAAAATTCGAATGGCACGAATGAATCAGAAGCCTTGGTGTTGGATGGTCAACAGCGTCTTACCTCGTGTTACAATGCATTTTACAACAAGGGGCGTATATATAATGATGGAACAAGAAAATATTTCTTCATAGACATGGACGCACTTTATCGTAAGTGTCTAGAAGTGGGAATGTCTGGTAAGAAGTATGATATTTCGAACATCTCTCTTGTTGACAACAATAGTGACAAGATAATAGTAACGAGAAAGCTGAAAAAAGAACCAGACAACATTATTGAGGGCAATCTGATTCCATTTTATTTACTCAAAGATGATGTTACATTCAATAACTTTTTTAGAGAATACCTAAAAAGTGCAAATAAAACCGAAGAACAGAAGGAATTTCTAGACGTTCAGTTTAGAAGTCTTCTGCAACCTTTTACTCAATACTCGTTTCAAACTTTAACTCTATCAAAGGGTATGGACGTGTCTGCAATATGCAGAATATTTGAAACACTGAACAATACAGGAATCAAATTGGATTCATTCGATATATGTGTTGCCAAGTATTTGGCAGAAGACGCTGATGTGGATATAAAGATGATGCTAGATTATGCAATTCAGGCAAATCCATCCCTCAGACCCATGTTTGTAAAAGACGAAAACAAAGATGAATACAGAAACCGTGAAGTTATTCTCCAAACCATAGCTTTAAGAAATGGAGTGGATCACAAAAAGAATGCACTGGCTAAATCCTTAAGCGCATCTGACATCAAATCCAATTGGGATGAAGCGATACAAGCTTTGGTCAAAACAGCAGAAATCCTTAACGGAGTAGCAAGAACCAAGTCAACCATGGGATTATTGCCATACTCCGTGGTTTTGCCCGTCATTTCGGCCGCGTTAATGAAATCCGGGTACTCCCGTATGTCTCAGATTGATCAGACAGAGGCGGATCAGAAGGTGGTGAAATACTTCTTTTACACAGCATTCAATGAAAGATATGCGGATGGAGCTCCAGGAAAGATGGGTAAGGATTTCACTGCCCTATGCGAGTGGATAATGTCTGATACAGAACCCGATCCAAGTACTGGTTTCGAGTGCTGCATACATTGGGACTATAATAGATTTAAACAGTTTAAGAAGAGCGATAAGGGCGCAATAGCCATGGCGCTCAGATGCATTCTCTATCGGAAGAATCCGACTGATTTTTATCGGGACGATGTTGTGGAACTCAACGTTTCGAATCTTCATCATCTGTTCCCAGAACATAGGTACAAGCCATACTACGAGGATGTGGATTCTGTTTTCAATCTTACCTATCTTATAAACTCAACGAATGAGGCCATAAGCGATGATCCCGTCAAAGTATATACGGACAGAATTATTGAATCTCTGGGTGGAGAGAACAAATTTAAAGATAAACTGGAGGACCATTTCATCACTGGAGATACTTATAATTTGTACAGGGATGAAGCGTATTCCGAGTTCATCAAATCAAGATCGGAAGAGATTCGGAAAGAAATGAAGGAGTTTTGGAATTTAAATATAGATTGTTTTGAACAAGATGGTTCGACGATGGAAGAAAGCAATGATGTACTCGAAGGATGACCCTTAGATGAGTATATTTGTATTAAATCGATGAGAGGTAGCATCGATACGTGCTTGTGGATGTAAATAGCATTCGGAATTTTAATCCTGGCAGTGCATAAGTTTTCTTGGCCTGACGGTTCGTTGAATTTACGATTAATGTGTTTCCATTGCTGTGGTAGAAGTCCGGGGCTGTAGCCGAGATATAACTTGATGTTGGTGTGAGTCTGTTGTGCTGGGTTTTGTGAATCAATATAAGGGTGTTCGAGGATTGTATCATTGAATTGATGGTCGGCCAGTACGTTGTCCTTTTTCTTCTTTGAAACTAGGGTTTTCTGCTTGTGAAGACTGTTTTGGATGGATACGCGCGAGTTGGACGCTATAACTCTAATACGTTGGATTTCGATGGTTTATTGGCCTTTCAGACTGTTTTTGGTTTGGTTATTGA
The DNA here is from genome assembly GCA_964550065.1 of uncultured Methanomassiliicoccales archaeon. Taxonomy (GTDB): domain Archaea; phylum Thermoplasmatota; class Thermoplasmata; order Methanomassiliicoccales; family Methanomethylophilaceae; genus Methanoprimaticola. The sequence continues at coordinate 132,354 of CAZJWD010000003.1, read as the reverse complement.
AATAGAACAAGGGGCCGACTCTCATCTCGTCCAGTACGCGGATTGTGCAGGGGGTCAGTCTCCGCGCAGAGTTTTAAAATCCAATAGGTATATATCAAACTCAGGATGTAAATTATAAACTCGGGAATCCAGGATGCAAGATTAATTTCCTCTCGTTATGTTGCGATTTCCTCTGAAAACGTCTTTAGCAAAAGAATCAGGAGTACGCAGATGCGGGCATAGGGGAGTCATATCCTATGGTGGTGTTTCACGCAAACTATTCAATACTGATTTGTTGTTATTAAATGGGACTCGATGGTTGCCGATCCAGGTGCTTCAGACTTGGGGTTGCATATACTCATTAGGTCATTTAGCATTTTCATTCAAATTAATTATTGTTTTTTCGCCATTTTGTCCTTTGGTGACAGTTACACAGTCCGAATTTACTTCTAATCCGATTAATGTGAAAAAGACTTTGTATCTGCATTTAGCGTCTGCAAATACTTGATGGTGGTCGATGACATCATACGCCGTGCGGGTTTGACCGTTCCATGAATAATAACCACGGCCGCCAAATTTTTCATTCATATTATAGTGACGTAATTCCCTTTTAAAATCATCAGAATTTGTATCGCATACCGCATAACAGAAAAATGTCGTCGTATTACGATCAATAGTTACCTTTTCTCTGCGGTAGTTGTATACTCCGTGATCAATAAATTCATCAATATACCGGTTTATCTGATCGATTATCTTCTTATCTTTCCTATTAGGTCTTTTGAATTCAATAATGCTGATACTTTCCGCAACCATGTTGTCTTTAATATCACCAAAAATGAAGATGTCTGGGCGATCTTCAGAATCTGAATCAGAGATAGATTTGATTTTTAAATCGGAATAAGCACCTTGAAATGCATATGTATTGAGGCGTTCGTCTAAAATCCACAAATTACAACTGCTAAGAACAGGTTGGTTTTTAGCATCCGTACCTCTCGGAAGAATGAGATCATGTATTACGGACTCAAGTTCCATCTTATACTCATTATTCTTTTTAGGATACATCCTATTGAGAGCTTCAAGGCGTTCATCGAACGCAGATAGGATAAGCCCCCTATGCACAAACATTTTTGTTAACTCATCTTTCTGAACACTAGTTATGAGCTCCATCCGCCTTTCAACCGCTTTAGATGTATCAGTTTTTGGATTTTTATCAAGACTGGACGTAAACAACAATTCTGATTCTAATTTTTGCATACGTTCGGACATTAGTCTATATATTTCTGAATCCTTCATGTCGGGTTTGACTGCGGTTATTACTTCAGAATCATATTTTAGAACAGATGTGAATGATTTTCCCACATCAGTGTTGATGAATTGATTCAATCTGCTTAAACAGCGGTCTTTGTGGGAGTCGGAATATATTCTAAGATAATCCTCACATATTGGGATGGCTTTGTCTAGGATTTCATCGATGGAGGGTTTGTCATAATTATCCATTGTTCTGTTGGACATCCCTATGCTGAAACCATCTCTCGATTGATTTACAGTTGAATTTAACAGCTCTCCAGACAAGAAACATCTGTACCGGAATTTGTGTTGCGTCTCATCTTCTAGGTCATAATCGAATTTTTTTATAGGTTGAACTTCGAGACCATCTGCACATAATGATATCCCATTGTCTAACCCATAATTTTTGTAAAATTTTACATGAGTTAAGTCAAAATCATAACCTTTGATTGATACTGTTCCACAATCTTCATCAGATATTGTAGATTCCCAAATTTGATTGACATTTTCTGTTTCTTCGCCATTGCTGATGGTGATTGTCGGCACATTATTTTTCTTGTCTAAGTAGAAGCTAATGCAATGATTGGCTATTTTTGAAGAAAGTGCTTTTACAGTCACTTGAATATCGTTCTTGTAATCCGGCTTACACCCACTTATAGTAATTATTGTTTCCAAGTTAGGTTTGCCATCTGATTTGGTTGGGGTTTCTCCACCCTTCACACCATTATCCTTCATTGTGAATGTAAACTCTCTTAGAAATAATTCTTCATTTACAGCATATGTACTCTTAATGTTAACTTTTGAAAACACTTTCAGCCAGGTAAGTCTGCCCATACCTTTACAGCCGAATTCCACTTTTTTCAATCTTGAACCAATTGTTTTGAATGATGAATAATTTTCATCCGTGAATCCTTCTCCATCATCAATTATTTGAAATCCATCGATAATCGTAGATTCTTTACCGTCAATCGTCCTGGTTTGTGATAGTAGCCTGACATAGATGTGATGGCTATTGTTGTCGTAACGACAAGATTGTATGGAGTTGGTGACAGCCTCCAGTACGGTTTTAATAGCATTGGAATGTGCGACTACCATATTGTCAACCGCACTTTCAAAATCGACATCCATTGTCATACATGTGTGAGTTTCTTTTGTATTATTAATGATTAATGTTAATTTACTTTGTTCGATAATTTGAGCAATCCAATTATTTATCGGGGGTGAGTTGTTGAAGCGGGCCGATTCAGAGGATAGCGTATTGGGGAGGTTTAGACAATCAGACATTTTGATAATTTCAAGGAATCAGAGAGAACACGACGAGCTAAAACAAATTTTGGGATTAGTCATAGATGATTGGAATTGGTGTAAATGGACACATAATTTTGGAAAGGCAGATTATCCACCGGATTTCTTTTCAGAGGAATTGGGTATCATGATGGAGGTAATGTCTGTCGATGATCGTGCTTTTGAGGATGCTGGCAAGGTGATTAACAAGACTAAGGCCGCAGAGTCCCAGATGTACAAAAAACTGGAGGAATCATTCAGATTGGATGATGATGTTATGATGGCGGTACTCGGGTCGTCAGATTTGCCATACGATGAAGACCATAACTATTCCAGATATGTATCAAATGTGCATCGTGTTGTTGACAAGCACAAGGGGAAAATTGATCTTTACACGACCAATCATCCGAACTGTAAGAAGTTAATTTTCTTTATTTACGATGAATCAACACCGTACATCGTGAACAAGAAGCCGACACATAATCCGAAGATCGGACAACATCTTTCTGGACGCATTCACAAATATTATGCAGATGAGATGATGCTCAGATGTTTTGACGATGATAGGGTAGATTACATCATATGGTATGCGCCGTATAAGGTCTATCTTAGCCAAACTGGACATCCCGTGCCATACGTCACCGCAATCATCATGTCCGGGAGAAACCATCCTATAGGCAACAAGTATCCGAAATCGAAAATGGTTAGTGTAGAAATGTAAACTTGGTATTGTCTATGATAGTGTTGATTTAATTCAGAAGTCGAACTCCAGCTGAAGAAATACTTACAATTGATGCAATCCCATTTCGGTTATTCAAAGGAAACAACTATCAATTTTTCATTCTATGATATTAAGTACATAATGTAATTGCAAGTCAAAAACCAAGCCGGGGGGGGGGGGAGGGTTATGGCCTTCTGGCCCTTCTTCTCCATCTCTCCGAAAGGAGGGACAGATGAGAAAAGCATTGTTTTCGGCGGGAATCGTTCTCGCCATGCTGATGACTGCCTGTGCGGTCGCCGTTCCAGCGGACGGAGAGGATCCGGGCATCGTGGTAACACATGTTGGTATAGCAACGAGGGAACTGAGTTCACAATCGGAACTGCCTAGGAGCTGGTGGGTCTTGTCTCGCTTGTGAACGATGGCAATAATTTCGATGACAAGATTATCACACTGTCCAACGATATCGATTTGAAAAACGTTCATTGGATACCCATAGGAACTGAGACGAATCATTTCAAGGGAACATTCAAAGGTAATGAAAAGACGATTAGCAACGTCTATATCAATGAACCCGCGTTGGTCTGTGCAGGGCTGTTCGGCAAGGTGGCAGGTGCCAATGTAGATCTGACTGTTCGCAATGCTATTGTCACCGGCAGTGAGTAAGTCGGGGCGATGTTTGGAAGTGCGTTCACAGGTACAGTATCGAACTGTTACGTCACTGGATTCATCGAGATCTCTGGAAATTACAAAGTGGGAGGTCTCGCAGGCAAGGGTTACGCAAATATCTATGGGTGTTCTGTAGAGACAGAAGATGGCAGTAAAGTCGTTGGGACCTACATAATGGATAAAAAGGAAGGCGATAACGTCGGAGGTCTGGTGGGGTTCAGAGGTGAGGGTAAGAATACAATCGACGATTACCAGGCCCAGAATCTTCACGTCGAAGGTACCCGTAAGGTCGGAGGACTCATCGGTTCTGTTTTCAACGACAATACTATCAAGAATTGCAGTGTTGCATCAGTGACAGTCGTAAGCAACGCCAGCCAGGACTGTATCGACAGTAATCCCGCAACTTCTGCGATCGGAGGACTTATTGGCTTGTATACAAATCATCAGAATGCTATTCAAACCGGAACTCTTGAAGATTGTACAGCATCCGATGTTGTTCTCAAAAGCGATAATCCCGGTGTGACTATGAACCCTATTGCAGGTGGCATTCGCGGTACCGAGGGTGTGGACGACGTTCTAGATACAATCGTAAAAGACGATAGTAACACAGTCGAGAAAAAGTACACAGTGACGTTCACCGTCTCCCCTGTCACCGCAACAGTGACGGTGTATTCCGACGAAGGAATCGTCCGCACGTTCACAGGGAGTGGCTCCCTCATTCTGTATTCAGGAACTTACACTTTCGAAGCGTCGGCCGACGGCTACATCTCCACAGGAGGGCCCTTCAGGGTAGATGATGGTAGACTGAACATCACCATCGCTCTGGAGGAGCAGATCAGGCTTCCGATCTATGACGATGAGGGCGAGTACATCCCCATGGTTCCGCCCACGGTCATTGCAGACCCCGTCGAGAAGAAGGATGACTCAGTCGTCGCCTGTGTCGCGGCAGCCTGCGCAGCAGCCATGATGGCCGCCCTGCTGGTCATCGACACCCGCAGGAAGTGATCGGCACAAACATCTTCGCCGGCACCTTGGTGCCGGCATCATCATCTGGAACCTGATTCAATTGTGATTACACTGTCGCCACAAATTGAAATTCAGCCCGTTCGGTTCTACCATGGTAGTGTTTGGTAGAATTTGGTAGAACGTGGGAGAATTTTTAATACATCCAAGACATCTCAACGATATGGAGGAGGACATCAGAACCGAATTCAAAAGGCAGCTCACCAATGAGTGTATGAAAACCGTGGTGGCTTTTTCCAATACGGTTGGTGGTACGCTATACATCGGCATGGATGATGACGGTACACCATTCGGCGTCAACGATGTCGACTCTACATCATTGAGATTGATACAGCTGATATCAGACACCATCCGCCCAGATACTAGGATGATCACGGATGTAGACCATGTCACCATAGACGGTAAGGATTTGGTAAAAGTCGAGGTTTGTGAAGGTACCTCAAAGCCGTACTATCTGCGTGAGAAAGGTCTTCGCCCCGAAGGCGTCTACGTACGCATGGGCCCTTCGTCAGTTCAGGCTACGGAAGCGCAGATCCTCAAGATGGTAAGGGAGAATTCCGTATCATTCGAATCATTGATCTCGTTCAATCAAGACCTCACCTTCAGCACGGCAGAGCATGTGTTCGCCGAAGCCGGTGTGGAGTTTGGAAAGAATCAGATGATCTCCCTCGGCCTGATCTCCGGCGGATCATACACCAATCTGGCATATCTTGTATCGGATCAATGCACCGTCGGTATGAAGCTGGCCGCCTATTCCGACAGGAATAAAACCGGTTTTTTGGACCGTGCGGAAGTAAGGGGCTCCATTCTCACTCAAGTTCGCGATGCCATGGAGTTTCTGAACAGATACAATCCATTGCGTTCAAACATATCCGGCATCAGACGTACGGATTGGAGGGCATACCCGGACTATGCTCTGAGAGAGGCTTTGACCAACGCAGTTGTTCATCGTGACTACTCCGTGAACGCCGACACATTGGTATCCGTCTTCGGAGACGGGATATCAGTAGCGTCATACGGCGGCCTCACCAAAGGTCTCGGTGTAGATGACATCATCCAGGGGATGTCCTCTCCCAGGAATCCGATGATGGCTTCTTTGTTTTACAGGCTGGGATTCATAGAGTCGTACGGTACCGGGATACCACGTATGATGGGCGATTATAAGGACGCACTGGTAAAGCCCTCCATACAATTGAGCACCAACGTGTTCAAGGTGGAGCTTCCTGCAATCAGTCCGTCGGTTAACGGTCAGTCCGACGTTGACGCGATAATGGATTATGCAAGATCCAATGGTTCTTTGTCTAGATCCGATGCCGAACGGATTCTCGGGGAATCAAGATCCAAGGCGGGGTCGTTGCTTTCATCAATGGTCGATGAAGGTCTTCTCGAGCGTGTGGGCAACGGTAAGCAGACCCGTTATAGGTTGCAGAATCGGTGAAATCCGTGTTCTGGTTCTACCATGGTAGCATTCGGTAGAATCTGGTAGAATGCGGGAGTAATTGATTTCCAGGGAGCTCGACGAAACCGACCAGAGCTGACGCTGTTCGGAGCAGTCCGATTTAGTCTTTGAAAATGAAGATGAGTGCAGCCGCCGGGATTCGAACCCGGGCAATGAGCTTGGAAGGCTCAGATCCTAACCAGCTAGATCACAGCTGCACTGAAAGTCCGTTAAACTAACCTTGTATATAAGATTAATGACACAGTCCCGAATGATGGCCCTGTCGTCAGGCGAATGTCCCAATCCACAATTATTACTAGCTACCCGACGATACACTGGCTATGTCAGGCCGTCCCGTGTTCCAATCGCAGTTCGAGAGCCGTTCATGGAGGCGCCTCAACGGAGGCGGCCTTCTCGGGAGGTTCTCCGCTTCCAACGGTGCCGCTCAGTCGGTCCTCGATTCGTTGGACGGTCACGAGGGCAGCCTCTCCTCCGCGTTGCTGGTGTCCCTGATGGAGCACATGGGCGGCGCCGGTCTGGCCACATCCGAGAATCTGGTCAAGGTCGTCTCCAAGAGCCGTACCCGTGACTGTCTCCCATCGGTGAAGGCCGCGGAGATCATGCTCTCCAAAGGCGACGTCCGGTCCGCCGCGGAACTGCTGTCGATGTCATCCGGTTCCCGGGAGGTCCTGCACCGTTCGTTCACGGCCGCGAGGATTTACAAGGAGGACGGTGACATGGCCAATGCCTTGGAGAGCGCATTGGCAGCCCATGGTGCCGACCCCGGGTTCGCCGATCTGTATCCGATTCTCGACGAGCTCGACCCCAGGGGAGGGTGGCTCCAGAGGCGGAACATCATGGACATCGTGTCCGGCCGCAGGCCGGAGAACCCCGCCGGGGACGGAGAGGTCCAGCACCTCTATCAGATCTATTACGAGTGGTTCAGAGGCAACAGGGACGGTGCGACCGACCTCCTGATATCCTCTGACGGCTACTCCCGGCAGGACCCGGAGTTCATGCTGGCGTCCGCCCGTATGTCTGTGGACGAGAAGGACTGGCATTCCGCCAACATGATGTTCTCCAAGATTCTGGACGGTGCGCCTCCGTATCTGGTACGCGAGGCGGCGTACGCCCGCCTCGCAGGAGGGGACCCCAGAGGTGCCATGGAGATGTTCCGCGAGGCGGACATCACCCACCCCGACACGATGAAGGGCATGATATCCACGGCTTCGGCGACCGAGGGTCGCGAGGGGCTGATGGAGCTCCTACGCTCGTACCTGGACAGCGAATGGGCCGGCTCCGAGGAATGGACCGGGTCGCTGAGGATGCTCCTGGACATGGGCATGGAGGCGGAGGCCGAGAGCCTCCTGGAGAGCTACACCGACGCCATGGGCTGGGATTCCGAGGCCCTGGTCATGAAGTCCGTGCTGAAGGCCAGGTCCGGGGACTGCGTCTCCGCTCTGGCCTTGGCCATGGAGGCTTGCATCCGCGACAGGAAGAGCCTGTCCGCCAGGGTCCAGAGGGCCAGGGTCCGCTTCATGATGGGCAGGTTGCAGGCTGCCTCCAAGGAGGCGGCGGCCATCCTGGAGGCGGATTCGGACAACAGGGAGGCCCTGATTCTGTCCAGGGACATGGCAGTCGCCTCTGGCGACTGTGAGAAGGCGGTCGGATTCTGCCGGAGGGTGCTTGACTCCGACCCGGACAGCGTCCCCGCCATGCTCGACCTGGCCGATGCGCTGGCCGGCACCGGTTCCGGTGATGCGGCAATGGACATGTACGGGAAGGCCGTCCGTTCCGACGGCTCCGTGCAGACCTACGTCCGTGCGGTGTCCGGGCTCATCTCCGCCGGCATGATGTCCGACGCGTTGTACATGTGCAGGGATGCCGAGAAGATCCATCCCGACAGCCCGATGCTCAAAAGGCTCAGGGGGAACGCAGAGTATGCATCCGAAGACTACGTCAGGGCCTCCGCATCGTATGCGGACGCAATCCGTCTGGATCCCGAAGATCCGGTCCTGTGGCATTCCAAGGGGATGTCCGACGAGGCCCGCGGCGACTTGGAGTCCGCCGAGGAGTCTTACCGCAGGGCTCTGGCTCTGAATCCTGACTGCCCGGGGGCGTGGGTCTCTCTGGCGGCGGTCCAGGAGGCCAGAGGGGAGAACGCGTCCGCGGTGGAAGCCTTCAACAGGGCGTTGATGCTGGATCCGGGCGACATCCATCCGTTGGTCCGCAAGGCGGCGATCTTCGCCGCCGAGGGGAGGAACGACGAGGCCATGGGCTTCCTGGACCTGGCCGACGTGAGATGTCCTGGACATCCAGCGGTGGTCGCAGGGAAGATGACGATACTGAATTCGGAGGGTCGCTACGGAGAGTCACTCCGTCTGTACTCGGACGAGTACCGCAACGATATCCGGATATCGGAGCTGGCGTCAGAGTGCTACCGTGCCACGTGCAGGGCCGCTGATGCCCCTCAGGGGTCTGAGACTCCCGAGACGGATGCTCCGCCAGAGACCGAACATCCGACGATACAATCCGAGGAGTCCGAGATTCGGGGGTCGGAGCCGTCTCCCGAACCTGCCGTGCAGCAGGCGGACGCCGGCTCGCTCTACACCTTGGCCGCTTCGCTCTTCGAGGCGGATGACACCAAGGGTGCCGTCAGGGCCATAGACGAAGCCCTGGCCATCGACCCCGCATATCCGCCTTTCATACTGCTCAAGACCGACATCCTCCTGGCATCCGGTGATCCTGACGGGGCCGCGTTCCTGGTGAGTTCCGCACTGAGGGAGAATCCGGAGAGTCCGGAGCTCCATATGGGTATGGGTCGTGTGAGGTCCGTGAAGAAGGACCACCGGGGTGCTCTGCAGGAGTACGATGCAGCTGCATCGCTGGGAATGGACGACGCGGAACTCCATGTCCTCAGGGGTGAGTCGCTGGAGGCCCTTGGGTCCACCGACCGGGCCATAGAGTGCTACTCCGCCGCGTTCTCAAGGGACCCGAGCCGTCTGGATGTTGGTGAGAGGCTGGCACGCATGATGTTCTCCCGCAGGGAGTCCATGGCTGCCGACGGCATGTTGAACCGTGTTCTGAAGAAGGACCCGCAGAGGGTGTCCGCCATAATCCTGAAGGCGGAGATCGCCCAGTCCCGTAAGGATGACGCAGGGGTGCTGGCCGCCTATGGTTATTTCGTCAAATGCGTCAACCCGGGGCCGGATGCGACCATCCGCATGACCCGTATCCTGGAGGACACCGGACATTCCGCAGAGGCACGGAGCATCGTCGCGGTCAAACACGAGGAACCTGCAGGCAACCCGGTCAAGCGCAATGCGGAGAAGGCACTCCGCAGAGCCTACACCCTTAAATCGGCACCCGACGACCCGGAGATTCTTGGATTCCTGGGTCTGGACAAGGAGATGTCCGAGAAGGTGTCCGCCTACATCGCCGAGAAGGCGGAGGCGGGACCCATCGTTCCGGGAACCGATGACTTCAGGGAGATGGAGCGCAAGTCTCTGGACGCGGTTATGAAGCTGGAGTGGAGGGACCTGGAGAACAGCCCCAGGCTCCCGTTGGACGCCGTTTTCGTCCAGTGCGGATTCAGGGACGTGGACGATGCCAAGAAGCTGATCGCCTACATCCACCGTGCCATGTTCACCGATGTCGGGCGCAAAGCCGATCCGAGGCTAATCGACATGTCCATGAGCCTGCCGAAGGGGATGACCGTCTACGAGATCATGGACCAGTGCAGCATCGGCGTGTACGAGGCCAGAGTGGTCCAGAGCCAGATTATCTAATCAGTAGTCCCTCATCTCTGACTTCATGAACTCCCTCATCAGGCATGTGGCGTAGTTGCCCTTGGGGAGGGAGAACGTCAGAGTGTAGCCCTCGTCGGAGAACGACGTGCCGATGTCCTTCACCGGGCACAGGAGCTCCCTTCTTCCGCCCTTGGAGCTGCACCTGGGCAGTCCGGGGATGACGAAGTCCTCCGGCTTCAGGTCGTGCTCCTCTATGACCTTCATCTCTATCTCGCCGGGTTCTCCCTCGGGCATGAACGTGTCCGAGCCGAACAGCGCTCCGGTGACGAACGCCCTTCCGGCGCGCACCTGCCTGGCTACCAGGTCTAGGTTCTTCCCGGTGGCCAGGATGGGGTTCTCGTGCTGAGGGTTCCTGTTGGAGTCCAGCGGTATGACCACATCTCCCTCCACGGGCATGTTCAGTGGGAGTCCCCTGTCCATCCTCAGGCTGAGGATCTCATTGAAGATGTACGATTGATAGGCATGGACGAACATCATTTGGAGGTTCGGGGGAAGCGCGTCTATGGCGGAAGTCCAATCCCCGCCCCCGGCCAGGACCTGAGCCATGCTCTTCTCGTAGGACATCTGCTCAGGCATGACCGATGCCGCTGCGCCCCAGTCGGTGGTTCCCTCGAGGGACTTGCGGATCCCGCTGACGGACTCCTCTTCCTCGTCGGTGGTGAAGCACACATAGGTCCTGACGGCACCTTCGATGTCCCCTCTGATGAGCCTCTCGCCCACCAGATGGGTGACCGGTCTGACCACTCCGAACCTTTGGACCCCGAAGTAGTTGGGGAACCCGCCGTTCTTCTTGATGACGGATATGTCCTCCTCCACGGTTCCGGGGATCTCCGCCGGGTCCATGGTGCAGTCCTTCACGGTGATCTCGAACTCGTTCCCGAACAAATCCCCGATCTGTATCGCCCTGCTGCCTCTGTAGGCTCCGGATATCTCCACGTCCTTCAGGTCTATCTTGGACAGCTCGTCTGGATGACATTTGAAGGACATCAGCTGGGTGGTGACTGCCCTCTTGTCCTTGGTTCCCGCGAATCCGATCCTCTCGCGGGACATGCCCATGCTGCGGGCCATTATCCTGACCAGACGGTTGGTCTCCCAGTTGCGGCTGGTCACGGTGGCGATGGTGTAGTCGCCGTTGTCCTTGGCCCTCGGAGGGTCGGAGATCTCCCTGACGACGAAATCGTCGGGAAGGGTCTTGAGGTGCCCCCCTGTCCCGTCTGCCGGGCAGAGGTAGTTCCTCATCCCGATTTCCGCTTCCGCGGTGCAGCATCTCCTGTACAAAATCTCACTCAGTTGGAGTAGTAGCCTGCCACGGCGTCGGAAGCTTTCTTCACGGCCTCGATGGCGTTCCCGCTCTTGACCTTGACGTAGAGCCTGCGGTCCTCGAGCTCGGGGTGCTTGTCGATGTATCTGACCAGTTCGACGTTGTCGTCCTCGTACAGCACGTTCATCAGAGGTGTGATGAGTGTGAGGTTGGCGTCTTTGAACGCGAGGGTAACGGAATCGTCGGTCTTCTCGACAACGTAGGTCTTCATACCCACGGCTATCCCTTATTGATTATAAAGGTATTCCGAGATTGGGGTGCAGAGGAACTATCCCATGGAGTCGGAGTTCGAGATGGATGTCCGCCAGTTCCTGGCACGTCCGCCCTTCGGTTTCAGGGGACTCTCCGCCGAGGAGCTGGCACTGTTCTGCCAGGCCCTCACCCACGACAGTTACACCAACGAGAGGGGAGGGGTCTGCTACGAGCGCCTGGAATTCCTGGGGGATGCGATCCTGGAGTTCGCCGTGTGCGAATGCGTATACAGGGACACCGACCTCACCGAGGGCGCCATGACCGACTTCAAGCAGGACAAGGTCGCCAACAGGAGGATCTCCGAGAGGGTACTCGCCCATGGTCCCGACATAGACGGTATCATGAGAGTGGGCGGAGGCCACAGGGACGAGAGCGGAAACGCGGTGATCGAGGAGAACATGAGGGCCGATTCCTTTGAGGCGTTGATAGCCGCCACATACCTGGTCAAAGGTATGGATGAGGCTCGCAGGGTGATCTCAGAGGTTATCCTCAGGGATGCCGAGGACGATCCTGTGCAGTGATGCTTCGGTTTTTCGGAAGCATCCTTCCGCCCTCCTTATTAGCAATGTCGTCAATCCGCCTCACGTGCAGGATATCATATCACAAACGGTTCAGGACATCCGCGACATGAAGGTCCGCGGCGCGGGAAGGATAGCCCGTGCCGGGGCGGATGCTCTGGGGGCATTCGCAGACGGTTACTCCGGATCGGGTTTGGAGGATTTTAGGCGGGACATCTCCGTTGCATCCAAGATGATCCTGGAATCAAGGCCCACGGCGGTGTCGCTGTGGAACGCGCTCCACGCATCCGTTAGGGGGCTGGAGAACGCATCGACTCTGGAGGAGGCCAGGGATCTGGTCATCACAAATTCCAAGGTGTTCTCGGAACGTTCCGCCAAGGCGGTGGAGACCATCGCCGAGATCGGAGCTAAGAGGATAGAGGACGGCGACATCGTCATGACCCATTGCAACAGCAGCGCTGCTGTGGGAGTCATCAAGGAGGCCCACCGCCAGGGTAAGGAGTTCAAGGTGTTCGCCACAGAGTCCCGTCCGTGGAGGCAGGGGATAATCACGGTCACCGAACTGGCCGAGGCCGGCGTGGACGTGACCCTGATAATCGACAGCGCCGTGCGCTACGTCATGAAGGACGTGGACAAGGTGTTCGTCGGAGCAGACACCATCACATCCCACGGAGCCCTGATCAACAAGGTGGGCACGTCCCAGCTGGCACTGGCGGCCCACGAGGCCCGCGCGCAGTTCTACGTGTGCGGGGAGACCTACAAGTTCTCGCCCATGACGCTGTTCGGCGACATGGTGAAGATCGAGGAGAGGGAGACGTCCGAGGTCGTGAGGCCAGGGGAGATCCCGTCCTCGGTGAAAGTGTTCAACCCGGTGTTCGACAGCACGCCGGCCCAGTACATCGACGCGATAATCACCGAACTGGGGATGATTTCCCCAGGATCGGTGTACGATGTCATGGTCCGCCAGCTTGGGGACGCCATTTTCGAAAAGGAGGCATGAATCATGGAAAACTTCTCTTATCTGCATCTGGGGGAGCCCAGCGACCCCGACAACTATGTGGTATGCAAGTACAGGGTCTCCACCGACCTTCCGATGGAGAAGGCCGCGGAGGCCATAGCCGCCGAGCAGTCCACAGGAACCTGGACCGGCATCGCGACTCTGGACCGCAGTATATTCGACAGCCTGGGAGCCAGGATAACATCCATCGAGGGGGACATCGTCACCGCCGAGTTCCCTGCGGAGGACTTCAGCATCGAGGTGGGTTCCGTCCCGCAGATCCTCAGCGTGATCTCCGGGAACCTGTTCGGCCTGGGGGCCCTGAAAGGGGTCAGGCTGGAGGACGTGACCTTCCCGAAATCCATCCTTGAGCAGTTCAAGGGACCCAAGTTCGGGGCCAAGGGCATCAGGGATGCTCTGGGACGCCCGGAGAAGCCCCTTGTCGGAACCATAGTGAAGCCCAAGATCGGACTCTCCCCGGAGAAGACGGCCGAGTACGTCTACGAATCCGGAACCGGAGGACTTACCAACTCAAAGGACGACGAGACCCTGGTGGATCAGAGGTTCTGTCCCATCGAGGACAGGACGGTGAAGGTCGCCGAGGCGCTGGACCGTCTGGAGTCAGAGGGCCACAGGATGATGCATGCCATCAACGTCAGCACCCGCGGAGACAAGATCCTGGAGCTGGCCGAGAAGGTCCAGTCATGGGGTGCCAGGGAGCTGATGGTCGACGTCATCACCTGCGGATTCGGAGCAGTCCAGGCTCTGGCCGAGGACCCGTCGATCAAGGTCCCCATCCATGTGCACAGGACCATGCACGGAGCGTTCACCAAGGACCCGCACCACGGAGTCGCCATGCTCCCGTTGACCAAGCTGGTCAGGATGGTGGGAGGGGATGCCCTCCACATCGGAACACTGGGAGTCGGGAAGATGGCCGGAGGGAAGTCGGAGACGGACAACCTGCAGGCCTGCCTGGGCGATGATGTTCCCTACAAGACGGTCATGCCAGTGTGCTCCGGCGGGGTCCACCCCGGACTGGTGGGCGAGATAATCAGGCGCTCCGGAACCGATGTGCAGGTGCAGGCCGGAGGCGGAGTCGCAGGACATCCAGAGGGCGTCCGCGGAGGAGCCATGGCGATGAGCCAGGCGGTCGATGCGGCATTCCTGGGAATACCTGCGGAGGAGTACGCCAAGGACCATCCGCAGCTCGCTGCCGCCATAGCCAAGTGGGGATCCGTATGAAGCTGAAGGCGAGCAACTACGACATCGACGCATCGGAGCCAACCGTGCTCCTCCACGACGATGACTGCCTTGAGATCGGAGTCAAGGAGAACGACCGCGTGACCGTGTCCGGAATCAAGACATCCGTGGCGCTGGTCAGCCGCTCCGACACCCTGGTGGAGCGCGGGGTCATAATGATGCCCCAGCCCATGATGGACGCATGCGGCGTCCGCGAGGGCGAGGAGGTAAACGTCGCCTACTGCCAGAAACCCGATTCCGTCAGGTCTATCCGCAGGAAGATGGACGGCGAGAAGCTGTCCAGGGAGGAGATCGTGGCCATCGTGGAGGACATCCTCCATAACAAGCTCTCCAAGATCGAGATATCCGCCTGGCTCACCGCCCTCTACATCAACGGGATGGACATCGACGAGATCGCCGCGTTCACCAAGAGCATGGCCGAGACCGGCGACATCATCCAGTTCGAGAGGCAGCCCGTGTTCGACTTCCACAGCCTCGGAGGGGTTCCCGGCAACAAGATCACCCCCATCGTGGTGTCCATCGCCGCCGCAGCCGGGATAATGATCCCCAAGACGTCCTCCCGCGCTATCAGCAGCGCTTGCGGGACCTCCGACTTCGTGGAGACCTTCTGCGACGTGGAGCTGTCCGCGGACAGGCTGAAGCGCATCGCCGAGGACGTGGGCGGTGTGTTCGCTTGGGGCGGGTCCATGAACTTGGCCCCCGTGGACGAC
The DNA here is from genome assembly GCA_964550065.1 of uncultured Methanomassiliicoccales archaeon. GTDB lineage: Archaea > Thermoplasmatota > Thermoplasmata > Methanomassiliicoccales > Methanomethylophilaceae > Methanoprimaticola. The sequence goes on along the minus strand of CAZJWD010000003.1, from coordinate 117,089 downwards.
ATGGTCATCAAGATAGAGCATCCCCTGGGCATCAACCCCAGGGCGCAGATGCTGGCATCCATCATGAGCAAGAAGCTGGCCATCAGCGCCACCCACCTGCTGGTGGACATCCCTACCGGAGCGGGAACCAAGGTCCCCACAATCGAGGTGGCCAGGGCCTACGCCAGGGACCTGATGGACCTGGGTGAGAAGCTGGGAATGCACGTGGAGTGCGCCATAACTTACGCCGACCAGCCCGTCGGAAACGCCGTCGGGCCCAAGCTGGAGGCCAGGGAGTGCATCAGCATCCTGGAGGGTTCCAAGCATCCCGCCAGCGTGGTGGAGAAGGCATGCGACTGTGCGGGCATCATCCTGGAGATGGCAGGCATCCCCAACGGGTCCGAGAAGGCCAGGGAGATCCTGGAGTCCGGGGAGGCGTACGCCAAGTTCAAGGAGATCGTGGCGGCGCAGGGAGGCAACCCCGACCTGAGATCCTCCGACCTGGAGCCCGGAAGGTTCTCCGAGGACATCGTGGCCACCAAATCCGGATACATCCACGCAATCCACAACAAGGATATCGTGGCCATCGCCAAGGCCGCCGGAGCGCCCAACGACAAGGGTGCGGGGATGATGATCCACTTGAAGAAGGGCCAGAGGGTGGAGGCCGGTGAGAAGCTGTTCACGATCTACGCCGACAACGAGGCCAAGCTCAGGCGCGCCAGGGAGACGGCCATCAAATACCCTCCGATGGAGATCGAGGGTATGCTCCTGAAGAGGGTGTCCTCGCTGACGCTCGGGAAATGAGCGGAAAACTCTATTTCACGGTGGACGCCGACCGCGATTCCAACCTCCCAATCCCGGGACAGGTCGCGGCCGGGTCCATCGACCGCGGAAGCGGTTGCGGACCCAGATTCTCATCCTCCGAACGTGGGATGAGGATACTGTCCGAGACCTTGGACGATTTAGGCATAAAGGGGACTTTCTTCGTGGAGGGCCGCACCGCAGAGGTGGCGGACTGTTCTCCCCTCGTGGGACACTGCATAGGTCTGCACGGATACGATCACGAGGACCTCCTGGGGAAGGAGACCGGAGTTGTTCCGGATATCGGATCGGTTCTGGAGAAGGGATTCTTCGCGGTGTCTGACAGCATATCCAGGCCGACATGCTTCAGGGCGCCGTACATGTCCGTCGACGAGGGGATCCTCGATGTTGTGAAGGGTCTGGGCATAACCAGGGACTCCTCGGAGTACACCGAGGTTGGAGCCCCTACGGAGCCGTACCAACGCAACGGCATGATGGAATATCCCGTGCCTAAATCCAGGGATCCCGAGGGGAAGGTCATCGCAGCCTACCTGTGGCCGATGCACGAGGGGAAGAGGTCACCGAAGGACTACATCGACATGGCCTCCGGATTGGATCACATCGTCCTCGCCACGCACACCTGGCACATGGCTGAGACCCGTGCCTCCGGACCGATGCCGGATGATTGGGTGAAAGACAACGCGGAACGCGTCCGCAGTGTCATAGTGGGTATCCTGGACTCGGGATTCCGCGCGGAGACGATAGGCTGACACCCCACCCTGTGATGCTTCGGGATGTCTGTTCCCACGCGCGATAATTATAATACTGGCAGGCAACATCCCGCCGTCGGTGCAACAATGACTGCGAAGCTCATTCTCGGCAAGGATGTCTCCGAGGAGATATACGGGGAACTCAGAGAGAGGATCTCCGCCCTCAAGTCCAAGGGTGTGACCCCCGGACTGGCTGTGGTCCTGGTCGGGGAGGACCCCGCGTCTCAGGTCTACGTCAGGAAGAAGGGGGAGATGTGCGAATCCCTCGGCATGAGGTCCAGGACCATCGTGCTGCCTGAGAAGACCACGCAGGAGGAGCTTCTGAGCGTCGTGGCGGACCTGAACGCAGACCCGGAGATCCACGGATTCCTGGTCCAGCTGCCTCTTCCAAAGCACATCGACGAGGAATCCGTCATCAACGCCATATCCCCGGAGAAGGATGCCGACTGTTTCCATCCCTCCAACGTGGGCAGGATGCTCATCGGAGAACCGGATTTCCTTCCGGCGACCCCCGCAGGGGTCCAGCAGATGCTGATCAGGTCGGGCATCGAGACCGCCGGCAAGCACGTGGTCGTCATCGGGAGGAGCAACATCGTCGGGAAGCCCATGGCCGCCCTCATGATGCAGAGGGGGATGGGCGCGGATTCCACAGTCACCGTGGTCCACTCCAGGACCAGGGACCTTCCGTCCATAACAAGGCAGGCGGACATCCTGGTGGTCGCGATAGGCAAACCGGGATTCGTCACCGCCGACATGGTCAAGGACGGAGCGGTCGTCATAGACGTGGGCACCAACAGGGTCGAGGACCCGACGCATCCCAGGGGCTCCAGGCTCGTTGGGGATGTGGACTTCGACGCGGTCAGCGAGAAGGCGTCGTACATCACACCGGTCCCGGGAGGAGTGGGGCCGATGACCATCTGCATGTTAATGGCCAACGCCGTCAGGGCGGCCGAGAAGGTGATTCAATGATAAGGGAGTGCGAGGAGCACGGATACCACAGGTACGAGAGGTGCCCCATATGCGGGGACGAGGGCAAGTTCATCATGTCCGACTACGAGGTCGAGAAGATCGGAAGGACCCTCGCCGGAATCCTCAGGCACGGCAAGTTCGGCCTGGAGATGGACGACATGGGCAACGCGGACCTCCGCGACGTCACAGCCAAGATCCGCGACCGCAACCCCCGTATGAACTGGCTCAGGGGAAGGCACGTGGAGGCTCTCGTCGAGACGGACCCCAAGGGAAGGTATGTCATATCCGGGGGCAAGATCCGCGCCACTTACGGCCACACGATACCTCTGGACATCAGGCTCGACTGTGAGAACATACCCGAGGAGCTGTTCTATCCGGCCACACCGGAGGAGGCTGAGCTGATCCTCGAATCAGGAATCTTCCCCTCCGACCGCGCCATGGTCCATCTCTCCAAGTCCTACAGGGACGCCGTCAGGGCAGGTTCCGTCAGGACCGAGGACCCGACGATCCTGGTCATCGACACGGGGGTCTGCATGGAGCTCGGCTCCGACATCGGCAGGGCCGCCAAGACCGTGTACTTGTGCAGGAGCGTCCCCGCCGACGCCATAGACATCGCCGATCCCGAGGATTGGGACGAGGGGGATGAGTGATCGGATGGTCCAGATCCTCAGGCCGGACCAGGTCCGCGAGAAGTACGGTGAGCTGTTCTGCAGAGGGTTCTACACCCTTGTGGACGAGGAGAACGGCAGGGCCCAGATCATAGAGAAGTGCGTGGCCAAGGGTCCCGGGGAGTGGGACATCGTCAACAGGCGCCGCACGAAGGGTGCCATCGAGAGCATCCGCATGGAGTCCAACATGCTGATTATGGACACGATCATCGGTGAGAGGGAGCTCCATTTCGGGCCGGTGACCTCCGATGTGGGCGGACAGGGGCTGTCCGCCGTGAAGGTGGAAGGGGACGAGGTCCGCACCACCTGGTACGGCATCGCCGGAGCTTCCGTCGGTATCGGGGCCTGCATCCCCCAGTGCAGCGACGTGATCCGCACGGAGTACCCTGACGATTTCAGGATAGGCGGGGCGCATCGCGCCCACGTGGACATCATCACACCCAAGCTGGTGAGGGTGATCATCGGGATAGACGACACCGACACCAAGGAACAGGGCGCGTCATGGGTCACCGCCATGAAGCTGGGGACCCAGTGCCCGTACGGGCATTTCATCGAGCATAAGATCATACAGCTGAACCCGAAGGTCCCCAACAAGACCACGAACTGCTGTTCGACGGCGGTCTCATTCGCCATAAGGGAGGAGGAGATCCCGAGGCTCATCGAGTTCGCCGTGGACTTCGTCAGGAAGGAGTCCTATTCCGAGGACGCGGTCATAACCGTGTTCCAGGGGCTGAAGGTCCCGGATGCCCTCAGGGACTTCGGATGGAGCTGCAAATCAGTCCTGTACACGCCGGACGACGCGGTCAGGGCCGCGGAGGAGAACGGGGTCCAGATCCTCAGCGTCACCGGCATGAAAGGGGTCATCGGAGCGGTGGCTGCAATCGGATGCTTCGATCTCGGCGAGAGGTCCGCCGGGATACCAGAGGATTTCGAGTGATCCGATGGAAGCCCCCCGCATCATCACCGACCGCGCCTACTCGACATACGAGTCGATGATAGAGAAGGAGGTTTCGTCCTGCGAGAAGCCCCATCACATCGCCATCATCATGGACGGCAACCGCAGGTACGCCGAGGAGGTCCTGGGTGCCGAGGCCAAGGAGGGCCACAAGCTCGGCAGGGCGAAGCTGGAGGAGGTGCTGCACTGGTGCCTGGACATGGACATCCACGTCCTGACCGTGTACGCATTCTCCACCGAGAACTTCCAGAGGGACCAGGACGAGGTCGACTACCTGATGGAGCTGCTGGAGCAGTCCCTGTACGATTTCGCCGAGGATCCGGACGTGCATGCCAAGAAGGTGTCAATCAAGGTCATCGGCGACAGGGGCCTGCTGCCCGACAACGTGGTGAAGGCGGCCGAGTACGCGGAATCCAAGACATCCGGCTACACCGACAACTGCCTCAACATGGCCATAGCATACAGCGGCAGGCAGGACATCGCCAACGCGGTCCGGAGCATCGCGGCGGACGTGTCGGAGGGCAAGATCTCGGTCGACGACATCGACGAGTCCATGGTGTCCAACTACATCTCCACAACCGGGCTCCCGGATCCGGACCTGGTGCTCCGCACATCCGGGGAGGTCAGGATATCCAACTTCCTGCTGTGGCAGATGGCGTATTCGGAACTGTACTTCGCCGACGTGTACTGGCCGGGGTTCAGGCGCATAGACTTCCTCAGGGCGATCAGGACGTACCAGCAGCGCATGAGACGCTACGGGAAGTGATCCCATGAGGTCTGACATCATCTTCATGCACGCGCCCAGCGTGTACGACTTCAGGAAGAAGCCCATATTCTACGGTCCGGTCAGCGATGTGATACCGTCGTCCCCGGTGTTCGAGATGTACCCGGTGGGGTTCATGACCATCTCGTCCCACCTCGAAGCCGCCGGATTCAGGACGAGGATCGTCAACATCGCCGTCCAGATGCTCCAGAGCGAGAGGTTCGATGTCGAGGAGAGGATCAGGAAGCTGGATGCGGACGTGTTCGCGATAGATCTCCATTGGATGCCCCATGCCCATGGGGCGATCGAGCTGGCCAAGATCGTGAAGAAGCACCATCCGGATGCGAAGGTGGAGTTCGGAGGGCTGACCTCGTCTTACTTCGCAGACGAACTGATACGCAGGCCGGAGGTCGACCTGGTGATGAGAGGGGACACGACCGAGGTCCCCACCGTGAAGCTCATGGAGACCCTGCAGAAGGGGGGCGACCTCTCCGAGGTGCCCAACCTGGTCTGGAAGGACCTGGAGGGCAAGGTGCACGACAACGGCCTGACGTACTCCCTGGAATCGTTGGATGACGTCATGTTCGACTACGGAACCATGATCAAGTGCGTCATGAGGAACATGGACATCAAGGGCGCCCTTCCCTGGTTCGGGTGGGACGCGCTCCCTCTGACATCCGTTTTCACCGTCAGGGGATGCAGCATCAACTGCGCCGAATGCGGGGGTTCCCATTACGCCAACGGCAAGGTCGTCTGCAGGAGGAAGCCTGCGTTCCGTAGCCCGGAGAAGCTCGCGGAGGACATCGACATCATCCAGTCCTACCTGGACACGCCCGTGTTCATCGTGGGTGATCTGAGGCAGCAGAGCCAGGATTACGCTGACAGGTTCCTGAGGGAATGCAGGGACCGCAGGATCAGGAACCATGTGGTGGTGGAGCTGTTCAACGGCGCAGGTCCTGAGTACTTCAAGAACATCGACAGGAGCTTCGAGGGTGGATGGTCCATCGAGTTCTCGCCGGACTCCCATGACGAGGCGGTCAGGCTGGCACTCGGCAAGGGATACACTAATGAGGCCATCGAGAAGACCATTCCCGCCGCTTTCCGCAACGGATGCTCCCGTTTCGACCTCTTCTACATGAACGGTCTCCCGTTCCAGGACAGGGAGTCCGCCATGAACAGTGCCAGAGCATCGAAGAAGCTGTGGGGCTTGGTGAATCGCGATGACAACCTGTTCATCTACAACGCCCCCTTCGCGCCATTCGTGGATCCCGGGAGCAGGGTCTTCGAGGAGCCGGAGAAGTGGGGGTACACACTCAGGGCCCGTACACTGGAGGATCACAGGAAGCTCCTGGACAACCCGTCATGGAAGCACGTTCTGTCCTACGAGACCAAATGGATGTCGAGGGACGACGTGGCCGAGATATCGTACGATGCGGCCCTGGAGCTCGCCAGGTGCGAGCATGAGGCCGGAAGGACGGACGACGACGCTTACAGGGACAGGGTCGAGAGGACGGAGTTCGCCAGAGAGCTGATGCACAAGGTCGATGAGATAATGCTCATAGCCGATACCGAGGAGAGGGAGGCACGTCTGTGGGAGACCAAGGACGAAGGCACCCGCATGATGAACTCCACGGTGTGCAACAAGAAGGACCTGGACTGGGAGGCCGGGTCCATATGGTCCAACGGCCCCCGCGTCGCGATGGGTCTGGTCAAGTCTTTCTTCAGGAGATGATCAGTTCCCGCTCATCCTGCGGGACTTCTCCACAGCGGCGTCTATGGCCGCGATCATGGCCGAACGGAGGCCCAGGTCCTCCGCGGCACGGACTCCCTCGATCGTCGTCCCTCCGGGGGAACAGACCTCGTCTCTGAGGACATCGGGATGTTTCCCGGTCTCCAGAACCATCTTGGCCGCCCCGAGCATGGACTGCGCCGCCAGTTCTATGGAATCCGCTCTGGACAGTCCGTTGAGCACTCCCGCATCCGCCATGGCGTCGATGACGAGGTACAGGAACGCAGGGGAGCTCCCGGCGAGTCCGGTGATCGCATCCATGTCCGACTCCTTCACCTCAGCAGCCAGTCCCACGGCACCGAGGATCTCGGCCACGCGCTCCTTTTCCTCAGAGGTCACGGAGGCATCGCAGCAGTATCCCATGGCACCTTCAAGAACCATGCAGCAGTGGTTGGGCATGACTCTGATAACCTTGGATGCTGGCACATATGATTTCAGCTTGTCCACGGACAGTCCCGCGACGATGCTTATGAGCATCTTCCCGTCCAGGTCGAGACCCTCGGCGAAGACCTCGGGGACCTGCTTCGGTTTGACTGCGAGGACCACGATCCTCGATTCGGCGCACAGCTCCTTCGCCGTGCCGCAGACGGAGATCCCGTATTGCTCGGACACCCTTTTGCGGGTGGCCTCCGACGGCGCGCAGGCGGCTATCGATCCGTTTTCGAACACGCCTTTCGCGATGAGTCCTCCGATGAGGGCTTCGGCCATTTTTCCCGCTCCGATGAATCCGATTTCAGAGTCCATGGACAGGGCAAGAATTTAGCCCTTCATAAACTATGGGAAAGGCCTGCTTGGGATACCTTCTCCTATATAAACGCGCGGAAGGATAGTTTATGTACTACCACTCCATCGCGAAAACCAATGTCACTAATAGTGTACTACATGCCATTAGCGATAGTGAGCGTTATCGCGCTCGGATTCGCACCGCTGGCATGGTGGGTGTCGAGGTTAGTTCGCCCCAAGAAACCGACTCAGTGGATGGAGACAACCTATGAGTGCGGTTCAGAGCCTATCGGAGAAGCTCAGGTTCAGTTCAGGTTCCAATACTACACTTTTGCATTGATTTTTGTCGTTTTTGACCTGGTTGCAACCTTCCTTATGATTTGGGCAATCGCGTTCTCTGGACTTTCCATGAACGCTCAGCTCATGATGCTGGCATTCTTCGGTATTCTGATTCTTGGTGTGGTATACGCCTTGAAAAAGGAGGAATACGTATGGATATGAGCCTCTACCCCCATGCGGTAGCCATGAGTGCTGACGAGTTCATGTCATGGTCTGACGCCATGATCAACGACCTCCTCAGCTCCGGAATGAAAAAGACTGTGGACGAGCTCACCGGACCCATCTGGTCCTGGGCGATGAAGAACTCCATGCACCCTCTGCACTGGGGTCTGGCATGCTGCGCCCTTGAGATGGCAGCCGCCTCCGCTCCCAGGTACGATGCCGAGCGTTACGGTATGATCTACCGTTCCTCGCCCAGGCAGACCGATATCCTGCTCGTCAACGGATGGATCACCAAGAAGATCCGTCCCGACCTCAGGCGTCTTTACGAGCAGATTCCCAACCCCAAGTGGGTCGTCGCCATGGGCGAGTGCGCCATCTCCGGCGGACCCTGGTATGACTCCTACAACACGGTCCAGGGACTGGACCAGATTGTGCCCGTGGATATCTACATTCCCGGATGCCCCGCTCGTCCCGACGCGATGATCGACGGATTCATGCTCCTCCAGAAGAAGATCGAGAGCTACTTCAGGAGAGGAGCCTTCATGGAGGACTGAGGATGGACACCGAAGCCGTCTATCAGAAACCCACCGAGGATGAGGTCAAGGCCCTCCTCACCGAGAAGTTCCCCTCCGTCGAGGTCACTGGCACGGAGACCCGCAGGGTCTACGCCAAGCTTCCTAGGGAGGATGTCCTCGAGGTGTGCAAGTACATCCAGCACAACCTCACGTTCGAGCACTGCTCGACCGTTATCGGAGTCGACTACGTCGATCATCTCACCGTGGTCTACCACCTGACCAACTACTACAACGGGCTCATGATCGAGCTCTCCACCGACCTCCCCGCGGATGACCCCCATGTGGAGTCCGTCGCCTGCGTCTGGGAGGGTGCCAACTGGCACGAGAGGGAGACCTGGGAGCTCTTCGGAATCGTCTTCGACAACCACCCCAGGCTGGAGAGGCTGCTGACTCCGGAGACCTACGAGTTCTTCCCCTTCAGGAAATCATACAAGCTCAGGGGGAGTGAGTGATGTCTGACTCAATAGTTCCCGTGAAAGAGATCGAAGAGAAGATGGACACCGACAAGATGTGGATCATCATGGGTCCCCAGCACCCCTTTTCCCACGGACTCTGGACGCTCAAGGTCCAGGTCGACGGAGAGATCGTTGTGGACGCCGATCCTATCGTCGGTTACCTCCACCGCGGATGGGAGAAGGAGACCGAGAACAGGACCTACCCCAAGATCATCCCGATGGCGGACCGTCTCTGCTATGCGGCATCCATGACCTACACCCACCTCTTCTGTATGACAGTCGAGAAGGCCCTGGGCATCGATGTCCCGGAGAAAGCGAAATACATCAGGATCGTCGCCGACGAGGTGTGCAGGATCAACTCCCACCTCATGTGGCTCGCCGCGGTCGGTACCGACCTCGGAAATCTGACTGTCTTCCTGTGGGCCATGAGGGAGAGGGAGTATTTCCTCGACCTGAACGTCAAGCTCTGCGGAGCCAGGATGACCACCAACTACCCCCGTATCGGAGGAGTCAGGAACGACACCACCGAACTGTTCGACAGGGATGTCCTCCGTGTCGTCGACAGGTTCGAGAAGGCCCTGTGGGACATCATCGACCTGATGGACGAGAGTTCCATCATCGTCTCCAGGATGAAGGGTGTCAGCTATCTCACTCGCGAGCAGGTCGCCAACCTCGGAATGACCGGTCCCGCGATGAGGGGATGCGGAGTGGATTTCGATATCCGCCGCGACGACCCCTACGACAATTACGACAAGGTCGACTTCGAGGTCCCCGTCCTGACCGAGGGTGACTCCTACGCCAGGTACATGATCCGTATCGAGGAGATGTTCCAGTCCTGTGAGATCATCAGGCAGGCCGTGAAGAAGATCCAGGCCCTCGGAAAGAACGCGCCCTACAGGATCAAGACACCCACGAAGGTCCCCGCAGGAACCCACTTCATGAGAATGGAGGACCCCCGCGGAGAGTCCCTCATGTACCTTGTCTCCGACGGAACCGACAAGCCCTACAGGCTCAAGGTCCGCAGCCCCATCTTTGTGAACGTATCCACATCCAAAGCCATGTGCCAGGGATGCAGGATCGCGGATGTCCCCGCCATCCTCGCCCAGATCGACATGTGCCTGGGTGAGACCGACAGGTGATGAGTTTGGTAGAGTACACAAGCATACTGGATTTCGTCAGCTACGGCACACCCCTGATGGACAACGCATACTACCCGTTCGAGGGCTACAACCTGCCCTACGCCATCGCGTACAGGCTCTGGGAGCTCATCGGCGGAGCGATTGCCTGGCTGATCAACCTGATCTTCCCCGGCAACTGCGTCTCGGAGTGGCTGGTCGGAGACGGTGCTAGCACCCTGTTCGCACTCATCATCTTCATGCTGATCATCTTCATCGTGGTGTTCGTATGTACGTTGCTGTCCCTATGGATGGAGCGTAAATGCCTCGGTAGGATGATGGACAGGAGAGGAACCATGATCGGACTGAAGGGATTCCTTCAGTGCGTCGCGGACGGTCTCAAGACCTTCATGAAGGAGAACACCATACCCGGAAAGGTCGACAGGATGACCTACATGTGGACTGTGTCCCTGGTCATCGGGGTGTCCGTCCTGGTCGCATGCATGATACCCCTGTCCGCCAGGTGGTATGTCGTCGACTACGACACCGGACTCCTCATCGTCATGGCCTTCTTCGCCCTGGCTCCGTTCTTCATCCTCGTGTCCGGTTGGGCACAGAACAACAAATACTCCCTTATTGGAGGAATGAGGGCGGCAGAGCTGATGGTATCTTACGAGGTGCCGATGCTCATCATGATCGCTACCACAGCCCTTCTGGCTGGAAGCTTCAACATCGGAGACATCATCAACGCACAGAACGACACCGTCTGGTACATCATCCCGCAGATCGTAGGATGCATCACATTCTTCTTCTGCGCCGTGGCCGAGTCCGAGCGTCTGCCCTTCGATATCGCGGAGGCAGAGGCAGAGCTGGTCGAGGGATGGCAGACCGAGTACGCCGGAATGAAGTGGGGTCTCATCATGCTCGCAGACTATTTCAGAGGCTACGTCGCATGCGCCATGGTCACCATCATGTACCTCGGCGGATGGACCCTCCCCATCATCGGAGACGGACCCATACCCGAGATCGTGTTCCTGCTGAAGACCTGGCTCGTGTTCTTCCTGATGATCCTGTTCAGAGCCGCTCTGGCCCGTGTCAGGCCCGATCAGATCCTCAACATCGGATGGAAGGTCTTCATGCCCCTGTCCGTGATTAACCTGGCCATCGTTCTGGTAATCAAAGCGGGAGGTCTGATGTAATGGCAATGAAATATCTGGACAAGTACCCCAAGAATCTGGCCAAGAGCCTTTGGGTCCTGAAGCCCCAGTGGGCAGTCCTGAAGCTGTTCTTCAAGACCGTCGTCCACAGGCCGGTCACCGTGCTCTACCCCTATGAGAAGGAGTGGGTGCCCGAGAACTACCGCGGACGCCCCGGACTCATATTCGACCAGTGCGTCGGATGCGGGATGTGCGCACGCATGTGCCCCACGGCATGCATCAAGCTGGTCGACAGCGAGGACTCCGAAGGGAAGACCGTCAGGAGGCCCCAGGTCAACCTCGGCAGGTGCGCCATGTGCGGATACTGCGCCGAGTACTGCCCCGTGGACGCCATGACCGTCACGCCCGAGTACGAGCTCTCCGAGTACACCAGGTACGACCTCATCTACGGTCCCAAGAGGCTCAACTACGAGGGAACCACCGAGGGAATGAAAGTCAAGCTGGAGGTCACACTGCCTTCCGACATCGAGAACGGGAACCCCGAGAGGCGCGTCTCCCTGTTCGATTTGGACAGGCCCGAGCTGATCGACAGCAAGTGCATCGGATGCAAGAAGTGCGCCAAGGTCTGCCCCGTGAGTGCCATCGAGATGGTGGAGAAAGGGGTCAACGACAAGGGCAAGCCCATCCTGCGTCCGGTCATCGATAACAGCAAGTGCATCTGCTGCAGCAACTGCGTGGACGACTGTCCCAAAGATGCGCTTGAAATCAAGGAGGTGCTCTGATGGGAGCGCTCATGGATTTATGGAACGCGTTCTGGAACGGACTCGGGGACTTCGGCAACTACCTGCTGGGCAACCTCGATCTCGTGGCGTTCCTGATACTGTCGGCCATCGCCGTCCTCGCCGCGCTCTACGTGGTGACGGAGAAAGAGGTCATCCACAGTGCGTTCTACCTCGCACTCGTGTTCCTCTGTGTCGGGTTCGTCTACTTCTTCCTCGAAGCGGAATTCATAGGTGTGGTGCAGATCCTCGTCTACGTCGGAGCTATCACCATCTTGTTCGCGTTCAGCATCATGTTGACTAGAAGATACATTATGAAACCGGAGGGAGAGTCCGATGAGTAAGAAACTCGTAATCGGAGCCGCAGTCTCTGTCGTCCTCTTGGCCGTCCTGGTCGTCGGTATCGCTACCGTCGACTGGAGCGACTACACCGAGAACGACAGTCCCGAGAGCGTCCCCTCGATCAATCCCGACGGAGACGACGGGATCTACGATGAGAGCGGTGAACTGAAAGAGAACAGCCTCGCCTACGTCGTGTTCGAGAAGTACGGCATCGTGCTCATACCTCTCGCGCTCCTCATGTTCGGAGCCATGATCGGCGGAGTCTGCATTTCCAGAGAGGAGGTCGAATCAGATGATTCCAATTGAGTACTTCCTGATTCTGGGAGCGATCCTGTTCGTCATCGGAGCCTACGGAGTGCTCACCAAGAGCAACGCAATCGTCGTGCTCATGTGCATCGAGCTCATGCTCAATGCGGCCAACATCAACTTCGTGGCATTCGGGGCCTTCAACGGCGACGCCGTCGGAATGGCCTTCGTCGTCATGACGATCTCCGTAGCGGCTGCCGAAGTGGCAGTCGGTATAGCTATCCTGCTCAACGCCTACAAACTGAGGAAGACAAGCGACCTCGACGACGCTGAGCTCACATCCATGAGGTGGTAAGATGTTCATAGAATACACTTGGCTCGTGCCCCTCGTCCCCATGCTGTGCTTCCTGATCATCGGTCTCGTTGGCAGGAAAACCCCTCAGAACGGAGGGTACATCGCAATCGCCGGCGCGCTGATCTCGTTCATCGTCGCCTGCCTGATCTCCTACGAGTACCTCACGGGAGACCAGTACCCCGCCGCAGTGACCTCTTCCATCGAGTGGTTCAGCATCGGCGGAATCACAATGCACCTCGGATACTACGTGGACGGCCTCACCTGCATGATGATGCTGTTCTCCTCGTTCATCTCCACCCTGATCTTCGTGTACTCCATAGGATACATGGGCGACCAGGGACCCAGGAAGACGAGGTACTACGCCGAGGTCTCCCTGTTCCTGACCGGTATGCTCGGACTGATCGTCTCCAGCAACTTCCTGGAGCTGTTCATCTTCTGGGAGGTCATGGGACTGTGCTCCTACCTGCTGATCGGATTCTGGTCCTTCAGGCACCCCGAGGGCGACGCGGCCTCCGCCAACGCCGCCTCCGCAGCCAAGAAGGCGTTCCTCGTCACCCGTCTGGGTGATGTCTGTCTGATGGCGGGTCTGTTCATCCTCCTGGGCGAGTTCCAGAGCCTGGACTACACGACACTGTTCGACGCCGCGAACATCGCGAACGCCGACTCCGACATGCTGATGCTCGGTATGCTCCTCGTATTCGGAGGAGTCATCGGTAAGAGCGCTCAGTTCCCTCTGCACGACTGGCTGCCCGATGCGATGGCCGGTCCCACAACAGTCTCCTCTCTGATCCACGCCGCGACCATGGTCAAGGCCGGAGTCTATCTCGTCGCGAGGGGCTACCCTCTGTTCGTCCAGAACCCCGAGGTCATGCTCTTCGTCGGAATCATCGGAGGAGTCACCGCGTTCTTCGCCGCGACCATGGCGATGAACAACATGAACATCAAGAAGGTCCTGGCCTTCTCTACCGTCTCCCAGCTCGGATACATGATCCTCGCCCTCGGAGCCGGAGGATACCTCGTGGCCCTCGGAATGCAGGACGGCAACGCCGGACTTATCGCCGCCGGAACCGCGGGATTCGTGGCAGGATGCTTCCACATGATGAACCACGCCTTCTTCAAGGCCCTGCTGTTCATGTGCTCCGGATCCGTCATCCACGCCGTCGGCACAGAGGACATGAGGGAGATGGGCGGCCTTCACAAACACATGAAGGTGACCTCGATCACCATGCTCCTCGGATCCCTGTCCATCGCGGGATTCCCCCTGTTCAGTGGATTCTGGTCCAAGGATCTCGTCCTCGAGATCGCCATGGAGGCAGGCCACGACGGAACCGTCTGGTTCACCGTCCTCTGGGTACTCGCAGTCATCACGGCTTTCATGACCGCGTTCTACATGTTCCGGATGTGGTTCATGACATTCATGGGAGAGGAGGGTCACGCCACGCAGCACTGCCATGGTGAGTCCCCCAAGACCATGACCGTCCCCCTGATGATCCTCTCCGTCTTCGCAGTCGTGAGCGGATTCTTCATCATGTTCGGACTCGACGGAATGATCTCCTTCGATGTCACCGGATCCGGATTCGTCGTCGGAGGCGGACACAGCGAAGGCTTCGAGTACTTCAGCGAGCTGTTCACCAACCCCTACACCTACCTGACCATCGTCCTCGCCCTGCTGGGAATCGGTCTGGCTTACCTCATGTACGCCAAGAAGACCATCAACCCCGGAAAGTTCAACAAGGACGGACAGTCCGGTATCTACAAGCTTCTCGCCAACAGGTGGTTCTTCCCCGAGTTCTACAACCAGGTCTCCTGGAAGCTCGGAGACGGAGTCGCCCGCGGTGTGAACTTCGTCGACAGACAGATCATCGACGGAACCGTCAACGGTCTCTCCGGAGCCGTTGTCGGAGGCGGAGACGCCATGAGCAAGATGCAGACCGGACACGTCCAGGACTATTCATCCATGGTCCTCATCGGAGTCGCGGTGCTGTCCGTGCTCTTCGTTGTGATCGCTATGATTCTCGGAGGTATGTGAGATGGAAGTACCCATACTGAGTCTGCTCATCCTCGTTCCTCTGATCGGAGCCGTCCTCACGCTCCTCATGGGCGGAGAGAGGCAGAAATACGCAAAATACGTGGCAGGAGTCTTCTCCGCCATCACCCTAGTGATCTCGCTGTACATCATGTTCGCCACTGAGATGGGCGACCTCGGCGAATCATACACATGGATAGAGACCAGCTCGATCGTCATCAACTTCGCACTCGAAGTCGACGGCCTCAGCATACTGATGGTCTTCCTGACCGCTCTGCTGAGTCTGCTGGTGGTCATCTTCTCCGCCGAGGAGAAGGACAGGCCCAACTACTTCCACACTCTGGTCATGGCCATGGAGGTCGGACTGATGGGTGTCTACCTGGCGGCGGACTACTTCCTGTTCTACGTCATGTGGGAGATCACCCTGATCCCGATGTACTTCATGATCTCATGGTACGGAGGACCCAGGAGGCACTACGCTGCCATCAAGTTCCTGATCTACACCCACGTCGCATCCCTTGTGATGCTGATCGGAATCTTCGCAATGGCGTTCCAGGCCGGTTCGATGACAGGAGTCGCAGACTTCTCATTCGCTACCATCAACGCCCTGATGCCCCAGACATCCGAGATGTTCCAGGCAGTCGTCTTCGCACTGCTGTTCTTCGGATTCATGGTCAAGATGCCCTCTGTACCCTTCCACACATGGCTGCCCGACGCACACGTCGAGGCACCCACCGGAGGATCCGTCCTCCTGGCGGGAGTCATGCTGAAGATGGGATCCTACGGTATCATCAGGATCTGCCTCGAGGCCTTCCCTCTGGGAGCGGAGTACTGGCAGTGGGTCATCATCGCCATCGGACTGATCTCGATGGTCTACGGAGCCTACGCATGCATCGCGCAGACCGACCTGAAGAAGATGGTCGCATTCTCGTCCATCAGCCACATGGGTATGGTCATGCTCGGAATCGGATGCCTCTCCGACATCGGAATAACATTCGCCATCTTCCAGATGTTCGCACACGGACTGATCAGCGCCATGCTGTTCATGGTGTGCGGATTCACCGGACATGCCCTCGGAACAAGGGAGATGCCTCTTCTCGGCGGCATCGCCGGAAAGATGCCCATGTTCGCGACCTTCATGATGATCGCCTTCATGGCCTCCCTCGGACTTCCCGGACTCGTAGGATTCTGGGGAGAGTTCCCTCTGGTCTACGGATTCTACGAGTTCGTACAGGCCAACGACGTCCTGTGGCTGATCCTGTTCTGCCTGCTCACGCTGATGCTGACGGCAGGATACTACATCTGGGCCATGCAGAAGACACTGTTCGGGCCCGAGACCACCAAGATCGACCTCGGACATGTCCACGATGTCAGCAAGACCGAATTCGCCGCTCTCGCGGTCCTCGTCGTACTGGTCGCACTGTACGGAGTCTGGCCTGATGCCGCTCTCTCGTTCATCGACCCCTACGTCGACACCCTCATGGAGATGATCTGATGGATTTCACTTCCATATTCGGTGATTTCACAGCCTTCGCACCCATAATCATACTGCTTGTGGGTGCCCTCATCATGCCTGCGGTGCAGTTCCTCGCCAAGAGGCGCACCGCTACCTGGGCCGTCGCCCTCGTGATGGTCGTCATTTCCCTGCTGGTCAACGCAATGATGCTGACCGACGGGTTCACCGGCGAATCCATGGGCTACCAGTACAACGCGTACACCGGTCTGATGGTGCTGCTGTTCCAGATTGTCCTGTTCCTGGGCGTCCTGGTCTCCAACGCCAGTGTCGAGACCACCAGGCTCCATGTCGGAGCCTACTACGCTCTGCTGATGGGCGCAACCACCGGAATGATGTTCGTGGCCGGTTCCACCGACCTCCTGACCATCTTCGTCGGAGTAGAGCTCACCAGTATCTCGTCCTACGCCCTGGTCACCATGAAGAGGAAGGACCCCAGGGCCGCGGAGGCCGGAGTGAAGTACGTGATCATCGGTGGAATGTCCACCGCCCTGACCATCTACGGAATCTCCATGCTCTACGGTCTCACAGGTACCACCGACATCTCCGCCATCGCGGAGACCGTCCAACTGACCGGAATGAACTGGATGTTCGCCATCGCAATCGTCAGCATGGTCGCAGGATATGGATTCAAGATCGCCGCGGTGCCCTTCCACATGTGGGCCCCCGATGTGTACGAGGGAGCATCCTCCCCCGTCTCCATGTTCCTGGCAACCGGCTCGAAGAAGATGGGACTGTCCGTGTTCTTCCAGATCTTCCTGGTGATGTTCGTCGCAGGCTCCGCCTGCTCCGAGATCGCTGGAGAGGAGGTCCAGTACCTCTTCGCCATCATCGCGGCCTTCACCATGACGGTCGGAAACGTGGTCGCCATCGCACAGAACAACATCAAGAGGATGCTCGCATACTCCTCCATCGCTCAGGCTGGTTACATCCTGATTGTCATGGCGGTCATGAGCGAGTACGCACTCAGCGCAGGTCTGTTCCACATGTTCACTCACGTGTTCATGAAGGGAGGAGCCTTCCTCATCGTCGGTGCGCTCATCTGCGCCGGAATCGGTGAGAAGATCTCCGACTACAGGGGACTGGCCAAGAGGGCTCCGTTCCTCGCAGCCGCCATGATGCTGTTCCTGTTCTCGTTGGCAGGAATCCCCCCTCTCGCAGGATTCACCTCGAAGTTCTTCCTGTTCTCCTCCGCAATCGGAAGCGTGGACGGGGTCACTTCCCAGTGGGTCTGGCTGGCCTTCATCGCCATCCTCAACTCGGCGATCTCCCTGTACTACTACGCAAGGGTCGTCAAGGCAATGTATGTCGAGAAGGGAACCAGCACCGAGAAGATCGCAGTGCCCAAGATCTTCCTGATCGCAATCGCGATCTGCGTGATCTTCGTCATCGTCCTGGGAGTCTACCCCAGCCTGATCTTCGACTTCTGCGAGACCGCGGCCGCCGCGCTGCTGGGATAAGCACGATCCAGAAACCATTTCCATAAACATCTTCCCGGTTCCGCGGACCTTTTCCGCGGGCCGGATGTCCCATTTCATCACTTCTTTAGGATGGCTGGAAACACTAGGTAAAACATCTCATTACGGCCTACCAGCCATCTTTAAGTACGTTATCGCGATAACACTGGCAATGTCTGAGCCATGGCACTCTTGCGTTGATGATGAGCTTGAGAGGGTAGAGGCCCTTATGCTCGACAACCTGGAGTCCGACAATCCGGAGTTGCAGGAGATGTGTCACTATGTAATCTCCTCCGGAGGCAAGAGGCTCAGGCCGATTCTGAGCATACTTTCCTACAAGGTCTGCGGAGGGGAGGATCCCATGCAGGCCATAGAGGTGGGGTCGGCGTTCGAGATCATCCACAGTGCCACGCTGATCCATGATGACATCAACGACCAGGCGGAGGTACGTCGCGGAAGGAAGGCCCTCCACAAGGAGTACACCGTCAGCAAGGCCATCATCGCCGGGGATTTCATGTTCGCCATGGGATTTCGTCTGCTCGCCAACGCCGCGCCTCAGATCGTGGAGTACGTGGTTGAGGCATCCGCATCCATGGGCGCGGGTGAGTTCATTCAGAAGGATTTCGAGCACGCGTCAGAGGTCACCGAGAAGGATTATCTCAACATCATCTCCGGGAAGACAGCCAAACTCTTCGAGGCGGCGGCCAAGTCCGGTGCGGCCATATCCAATGCGGATTCCGATGTCATGGATGCCTTGGGGAGGTATGCGTTCGAGCTCGGACTCGCGTTCCAGATCATGGACGACACCCTTGATGTGGTCGGGAATTCCAAGAACACAGGGAAGGCGGTGGGTACCGATCTAATCGAGGGTAAACCCACTCTGCCGGTCATATACGCTATGGAGTCTGCCGCCGTGGGCGACAGGGTCAAAGCGATATTCGAGAGGGTGTCGGTCACATGTGACGATGTCCGCGAGGCATTGGATCTGATAATCCAGACCGATGCGGTCGACCGTTGCATCAAGCGTGCCAGACAAATCGCAGAATCCGCCAAGGCCAATCTGACCATCCTTCCTAACTCCATATACAAGGATGCCTTTATCGGTCTCGCGGACTATGTGGTGAGCCGTGACAGGTGATACTGTGACTGAGAAGACCAAGGTCGATGTCCTCGTTGTTGGTTCCGGTCCCGCCGGAAGCACCGCTGCCAGATATGCCGCCATGTCCGGCGCCAGCGTCATGATGATCGAGAAGCGCCCTCAGGTCGGGGTCCCCGTGAGATGCGGGGAGTTCATGCCCAGCTTGGAGGAGATCAAGCTCATGTTCCCCAACATCGTCGACGGGGAGTCTTTGTTCGACATCCCGGAGGAGCTTCATTGCATGGAGACCCAGGGAATCAAGCTGGTCGACCCCAAGGGAAGGATTACCACCCTTGAGCACACAGGATATACCACCGATAGGGACAGATTCGATCAGTATCTCGCCAAACTCGCCTGCGAGGAAGGTGCCCAGCTTGTCAACAGGTGCCAGTTCAAGGAGATCCGCGACGGAGTTGCCGTCACCAGCCAGGGCGAGATCGAGTACAAGGTCATCGTCGGTGCCGACGGTCCCGGTTCCAGGGTCGCCCAGAGTCTGGGCCTCAACAGGAATCGGAACCCCTATCCTGCGGTGACAGCTCAGGCCAAAGGTGATTTCGAGCCTTATCTTTACATGTTCTTCGGGGACATCGCGCCCGGAGCCTACAGTTGGATCATACCTAAGGACGGCCGTGCCAATGTGGGCGTCGGATTCTCACCGAAGTTCGCCAGCGGCTCCCTTTCCTCGTTCTTCAACACCTTCTCCGAGAAGAACGGTTTCGAGATAATCTCCGACAAGTTGGAGGGGAAGTACGTTCCCAGCGAGGGTCCGATAGCCAAGACCGTCTCCGGCAACGGGATGGTCGTCGGTGATGCCGCAGGACAGGTCATATCCGTGAACGGCGGAGGAATCCCGTTGGCGATGATCGCCGGAAGGATCTGCGGTAAGGTGGCCGGTGCCAATGTGAAGTCCTCATCTCCGCTGTCGGATTACGAGACTCAGTGGAGACATGTCCTGGAGAAGCCTCTCAAGACCGCTGCATCCAGCAAGAAGCTGGCTGACACATTCGGATTCAGGTCGGAGTGGAGCACTGAGTTCTGCATGAGGATCCTCGGTGAGCGCAGGCTCGGCAATCTTATCAGATGCAAGCGTATCTTCCCGTGAAGGTCATCTCTTTCTTCTGCAGGCCTTCATGCCGGAGCCGCATATCGGACATTCCGGTAGTTTCTCCTTGTACCATTTGCGGCATCCGATGCACTGGTAGTTCCACTTGACAACCTTCTTGATGCCTTCCATGCCCACGGGCTTGAAATCCACACCCAGGATGCGCGCCACGTTCTGTATGGAGTAGTCGTCGGACCAGATGGTGCCGCTCACGTCGAGTGCGAGTGCCAGCACAGTCAGGTCCACTGGAGAGAGCCTTCCGATGTCGCCGCTTCTTCCGGCGGCTTCCCTGACCTTCTCCAAGGATTCCGCGGAGCAGTCGGAGACCCTCACCAAGTCCCCCCAGAGGGCAAGCCGGGGGTCGTCGTGGTTCTCCAGCTCTCTGATGACTCCCGGTGGGCATACATGCTCCTCCTCGGGCAGGTTGTCCATCGAAAAGAACGCAGAGCTGTCGAGCACCAACATACGTTCCGGATTCCCGTTTTCGTACATAATGGGCATAGGCGGAAAGCCGAAAGAAAATGTTATACACGTTCCGAACATAGCTGTCGGCAGGTGTAACCCATGGACGCTTTCGGAGTCATCGCAATAATGTTCACGGGACTCTGGCTCTTTCTGCCGGCAATGGTCCCCAATTCCGCTGCTGTGGTTTTCGGCGGCAACACGAAGATGGACTTCGGGAAGTCCTGGAGGGGGAAGAGGATATTCGGTGACGGGAAGTCCTGGAGAGGCTTCTTCGGAGGGGCGTTCTCCGGCATCCTGTTGGGCTTGATCCTCATAGGGATCTCGGCTTTGTTCGGGTCCGAGGACTACTGGGGATACGGAGGATTCTACGGCAACATAGGAATCCTTGTGTGTCTGTCGTTCGGAGCCGTCCTGGGCGATCTGTGCGGAGCCTTCATCAAGAGGCGTCTGGGGATGGAGAGGGGTCAGAAGGCCCCTGTTCTGGACCAGTACGACTTCGTGATCGGTGCATTCCTCGTTACGGCGCTGTTCTTCCCCGACTGGGTGTATGCCACGTACATCGAGGGGTGGCACATCACCGCTCTGATCTTCATCATAGTCATCATGTTCGCCATCCACAGGAGCGTGAACATAATCGGTTACAAGATGGGACTCAAGAAGGAACCCTGGTGATTCAAAATGAGCGAACTTTCTCAGGCATTGAAAGACTGCGGGGCGCTTCAGTTCGGCGAGTTCATCCTCGCCTCCGGCGCCAAGAGCGACTACTACATAGACATCAAGAAGGCCAGCACGAACCCTTCGGTTCTCAAGCTCATAGCCAGGCTCATGGCGGAGAAGATGAAGTCCGAGGGCATCGTCGCCGACAGGATCGCAGGGGTCGTTCTGGGATCCGTTCCGTTGGCCACAGCGTTGGCTCTGGAGACCGGCATTCCGTATGTGATGATCCGCAAGGAGAAGAAGGACCACGGAACCGGGAAGCTCATCGAGGGTGACCTCAACGCCGGAGACAAGGTCCTGGTGGTCGAGGACGTAATAACCACTGCGGGATCCAGCATCAAAGCCATCGAGACCCTTCGTCAGGCAGGGGCCGATGTGGGCTATGTGATCTCCGTAATCGACCGCGAGGGCGGAGGTGCGGAGAACCTCGCCGAGGCCGAGGTGGAGTTCCGTCCACTGGTCAGGGCCTCAGAGCTGGTGAAGGGATGAGGCCTCCGGAGGGCTGCGACCTCTGCGGTCTCTGTGAGGGGCGCACCAACATCGTCCTGCCAGACGGCAATCCCGATTCCGGGATAGTGTTCGTCGGGGAGGGTCCCGGGGAGAACGAGGACCTGGAGGGGAGGCCCTTCGTGGGGAAGTCCGGGAAGATCCTCTCCGATATGATGGAGGATGCAGGGTTCACGCGCGCGGACGTCCTGATAACCAACACGGTCAAATGCAGGCCTCCGGGCAACCGCGACCCAACTCCGGAGGAGATGGCGGCGTGCAGGGGTTTCCTGGAATCCGAGATCGTCGACGCGAAGCTTGTGGTGGGCCTCGGGAAGTCCGCATGCCGTGACCTGATGGGTTACGAGGGCAAGATGGCCGAGATCGTCAACCGGGTCACGGAGATCGACGTGTGCGGCCGCAGGGTCAGGTTCCTGCCTGCGTTCCATCCCGCGGCAACCATATACAACAAACAATCCAGGGAATCGCTGAGGGAGACCATGCGTATCGTGAAGGGGATGATGTGATGAGGTTCGGAGCATTCATGATCGATATGGACGGCACTGTCTACAAGGGCGGAGTACCCATTCCCGGGGCCACGGACTTCATCGGGTGTCTCAAGGACAGGGACATACCTTTCGTCTTCCTGACCAACAACTCCGCTCACGGCAGGGAGTTCTACCATTCCAAGCTGAAGCGCCTGGGATTCGATGTTGGGTTGGACAACATCTTGACTTCGACAATCGCGACAATCAGATTCATCCTGACCAATCGTCCTGGGAAGACGGTCTATCCAGTGGCGGTGCCGGATGTGGTCGATGAGATGCGTACTGCCGGAATCCCGTTGACCGACGAGGATCCCGATATAGTGGTGCTCACGTTCGACACCACCATCACCTACGAGAAGATCAATAACGCGTTCCATTTCCTGAAGAACGGGTCGGAGCTGATCGCCACGCATCCCGATGACCTGTGTCCTACTGAGGACTTCTACGACATAGACATCGGGCCGTTCATAAGAATGTTCGAACAGATGTGCCAGACTATCGCCACCGTCATCGGGAAGCCAAATCGGCTGATGTTGGAGATGGCTGCCGGCGAGATGGGTGTCAGTCCCGAGGACACGGTCATGGTCGGCGACCGCCTGTACACCGACATCGAGATGGCCATCCGCGCGGGGACGCAGTCCATATTGGTGCTTTCCGGGGAGACGGACATGGAGCTGGTCAGATCATCGGGGAAGAACCCTACGGCAATTGTCGATTCAGTGGCAGACATCCCTTCCATGATCAGGTCTTCCGAATGAGCCTGGCCTCTCGGTTCTCACGCGTCTTTTTATATACGCGCATGTGCTTACCTATATAACGTGCGCGCGCCCGAGGAATGAAGGGTCCTCGGTCAGCGACCGGACAGCACGTTGATGGGATGCGCGGGTTTCCACCCGATAGGCCCTAGAAGGGGTGCAACAGTTGTATTTGAAAGCGGTCGAGATGGAGAACTTCAAGTCCTTCGGCGGGAAGCTAGTGGTCCCGCTGATGGAGGGATACACTGCAGTCACGGGACCCAACGGTTCCGGGAAATCGAACATCACTGATGCGATCCTGTTCGTCCTCGGCCCCAAGAGTTCCAAGGCGGTGCGTGCCGGGAAGCTCACCGACCTCATTTTCGACGGCGGCAAAGGGAAGGGAAAAGCGTCTTTCACGAAAGTGTCCCTTGTATTCGACAATACCGACCGCCTCATGCCCTGGGATGATGACATCGTCAGGCTCACCCGTCACGTCAAGATGTCCGACAACGGTACGGACTACAGCTCGTATTTCTTCGTCAACGACCGCAAATCGACGATGTCGGAGTTCGATTCCCTGCTGACCAAGGCCAGGATAAGCGCAGACGGTTACAACCTCGTCCAGCAGGGCGACGTCACCCGTATAGTCCAGATGGGTTCCATGGAGAGGAGGCGTATCATCGACTCGATATCCGGTATTGCCAGCTTCGACGCGGACATAGACAAGGCCAAGACCGAGAAGCAGGAGGCCGAGGGCAACCTGGAGAAGATAGGCATCATCGTGGAGGAGCTGTCCCATCAGGTGGAGCGTCTGGACAAGGACAGGGTGGAGGCCCAGGAGTTCCTGGCGGCCCAGAGCGCCCTCGAGATGGCCAAGGCCCAGATGTCGCACAGGAAGCTGCAGATGGAGACCGCCAGATTGGAATCCCTCAGGGAGCATGCCGGCAAACTGGAGGCCCGCATAGAGGCCGACAGGCAGGAGAAGGCGGCTCTGGCCGAGGCATTCGCGGTCAAGGAGTCCGAGATAAAACAGGTCGAGGAGGAGATAGCCTCCAAGGTCGGTCCCAAGTACAGGGAGCTCAAGGAGAAGATCGAGCAGGCCAAGATCGACCTGGCCACGAAGAAGGACCGTATGGAGAACGCCGAGTCCGACAAGGAGGAACAGGAGGAGTTCAGGAGGAACTTCGAGGACTCCATCAACAAGAACAGTATGGAGGTCAACGTCCTCAGGCAGAGCCACCAGGAGCTGGAGGCCAGGATCGCCGAGTCGGAGTCCCAGCTCGATGCGGCCGTCGCCGAGGAGAAGGAGGTCTCCGAGATGATATCCAACACTGGAGGCGAGCAGAGGCAGCTCCAATCCAGGTTGGATGCCGTTGAATCCGACATGGACGCATGCTCGGAGGAGATGCGGTCGGCACAGGGAAGGCATGCCAAGGCGGAGACTGCCTCCGAAGAGGCCCATTCGGCCTTCACGACACTGGACGAGAAGATTCAGAACATAGATTTCGAGATAAAGGACGCCAAATGGAGCCTCGACCAGATCAAGGCCGAGGCGGGCCCCAGCACAGAGGACTTCGGCAAGAGGATAATGGACGCCAAACGCAGGGAGTCCGAGTTGGAGAAGCAGGAGTCCGAGCTCAACGCGGCCTATGCCCGTATCGATGAGGAGTACAAGTCCCTTCAGGCCGAGAAGAAGGTCTCGGAGAGGATGAACCGCGGAAGCGCAGCGGTGGAGGCGATACTGTCCCTGAGGAACCGTGGCGAGATGCGCGGCATCCATGGGACGATCCAGGAGCTGGCGACTGTGGACAAGGGGTTCGAGACCGCACTGTCCGTGGCAGCCGGCAGCAAGATGATGGCCGTCGTGGTCGACGACGACCAGGTGGCCGCCGATGCCATTGCCTACCTCAAGAAGGAGAAGATGGGAAGGGTCACGTTCCTGCCGCTGAGCAAGATGATCGGCGGGAAGCCCAGGGCCAAGGCGATCATGAGCGTCAAGGAATCGGAGGGCTACGCCATAGACCTGATCGATTTCGACCAGAAGTACTACAATGCGTTCTGGTACGTCCTCGGGGACACGCTGGTCGTCAGGGACATGGACACCGCCCGCAGGATAATGGGCGGGATAAGGATAGTCACGCAGGGCGGGGAGCTTATAGAGGCCTCGGGAGCCATGGTCGGAGGGAACCTGAGCCAGCAGAACATGCTGAAGTTCGGGGCGGCCTCCGAGGACAAGCTGACCGAGGTGGGCGAGAGGCTCAGAAAGGCTGGGGCCGCCGTGGACGACGTCAGGTACAGGCTCAGGGAGGTCAGGGAGGAGATCCGCAGCATCGACGACGAGATGAGGAACTCCGCCACATCCGGGATGGCCCAGAGGGAGCAGGTCGCCAAGATCCAGGGAAGCATCAACGAACTCGAGAAGTCGAGGGCCGTCACATCCAAGGAGCTGAAGGAGGCCCGGGAGAGGCTGGCGTCCGCGGACGGCGAGCTGGCCGCGGCCGCCGAGGCGTTCTCTGCCGTGTCCGCCAGGTTCGCATCTCTGACCGAGGAGCGCGGACGTATCAAGGCCCGCATGGCCGAGATCGCACCTGCCGACCTCCAGGGCCGCATCCAGGCCGCGAGGGACAGGGTGTACGGTCTGAAGAGCACGATCTCCGACATGAAGCTCCAGTTAGGGGGCATGGAGAACGAGATCGTCGGGTTCGGGAAGCAGAACGAGAACCTGCAGATCCAGCTGGATTCCGTTCTGGCATCGATCGCCGAGGACGAGAGGGTAATCTCCGAGAACGCCCAGCTCATGGAGAGGGCGAGGATCGACCTCGACGCCCTGCGCGCCATAGAGGCCGAGATGGAGGGCGGCATAGAGGAGCTCCGCACCAGGAAGGACATCCTCACCAATGAGAAGTACACGATAGACTCGGGCATCAGGGAGAAGACCAAGGACATGGAGAACGCTTCCGCGTCCCTGGAGTCGTTCACCGCGCAGATCATATCCGCCGGAGAGTCCGTGGAGTCCCTCAAGGCGGAGGTCCTGGAGATAACCGTGGAGGTGGCCCAGCCCATACCCTCGGAGGAGGAGATTAGGCGCGCCATAAGGACCCATGAGGGCGTCATGTCTAAGCTGGGCAACGTGAACCTCAGGGCCATACAGGAGTACGATGAGAAGAAGGCCCGCCTCGACGGCCTGAACGCCGAGGTCGCGAGCCTCAACCACTACATCAGGGAGCTGTCCGAGCTCATGGCATCCCTGACGTCCAAGAAGAAGGGTCTGTTCATGCAGTCCTACGACGCTGTGAATGAGAACTTCAAGGCGATATACGCCCAGCTCTCCGGCGGAGGGGAGGCGTTCATGGCTCTGGAGGACGAGGACGACCCCTTCTCTGGAGGACTGCTGATAAACGCCAAGCCCAGGAACGGGAAGCTCCTGAGGCTGGAGGCCCTCTCCGGAGGGGAGAAGTCCCTGACCGCGCTGTCGTTCATCTTCGCGATTCAGGAGCACCAGCCCTCGCCGTTCTACGTCCTGGACGAGGTGGACATGTTCTTAGACGCCATCAACGCGGAGATGGTGGCCAAGAGGGTGAGGGAGAGCTCGCAGAAAGCACAGTTCATACAGGTTTCCCTGAGGAAGGTCACGCTGACCCTGGCTGACCACCTGATCGGGGTCACCAGGCCGCCCAGCGGCATAAGCAGGGTCATAATGCAACCCGATCTCGCGGAGGTCTCCCGTTACGAGGAGGAGGCCCTGAGGAGACAGAAGGAGGCTGAATGAAAATGGATGGGAACTTAAGGATGGAAGAGCTGGAGCAGCACCTGCTGTTCCACAAGGCGCTTGCCGATGACGAGGAGTCGCTCAGGCGCATAGGCGGATACATGGACATCCTCTCCAGGACGGAGGGGGAGAAGCTGCAGGACCCGGTGGATGAATCCATCAGGGCCGTGTTCAGCCTCGTCCTGGAGAACGGGATCGACCCCTGGGAGATAGACCTCTCGGAGTTCGTGAGGATGTACGAGGCCAAGGTGACGTCCGACAGCTTCGACATGATCGTCGCCGGTAAGCTGATGCTGATGGCATGGAAGGTGCTGAGGCTGCAGTCAGAGGCCACCAGGGTCAGGAGCGAGCCCCCTGTCGAGCCGGTCTTCGAGGAGGTAGATGACTCGTTCTTCTACGACGACGAGCCCATGTACGTGCCCGAGGTGGCGTTCAGGGAGGCCTACGCAAGGGAACCGGTGAGGCCGGTCACGATGTACGAGCTCATCGACGCCTTCGAGGACGCCAGGAAGGAGATCGAGATCCAGAGGGAGAGGGAGAGGGTCCGCGCCGAGCTCAGGGCCAAGGAGCCCAAGAGGTTCGAGAACAAGGCCCACGAGGAGGATGACGAGCAGGTCATCGAGGCCGTCTGGAACAGGATAAGGAAGCTCGGGGCCGGTCAGATCGGTCTGCGCGAGCTCTACACCGGGGACCTCCTGGAGAACCTGTCTGTGTTCGTCTCCGTCCTGCACATGGTCAGGGACGGCAAGCTGGAGGTATGGCAGGACGAGTTCCCGTCCGGGGAGATCTGGCTCGAGATGAGGACCGGGCTGACATCCGGCACCTTGGAGGACACTCCCGGAGGGAGGATCCCCGAGGCGGTGATGTGAGTTGGACGTCAAATGCGCCGTGGAGGCAGCGCTGTTCTCCAGCGCCGAGGGTCTGAGGATCCCCGAGATATCCGAGAGGACCGGGATTTCGGAGGAGGAGCTCCGCACCGCCGTCATGGACCTGAAAAGGGAGTACGACGACAGGGGGTCTGCCATAGTCATCTCCAAGGTCGGTAACCAGTACAGGATGATGCTGCGTCCGGAATACTCGGATTTCACGGGCACCTTCGCCAAAGCGGAGATGTCCGGAGGGGTTATGAGGACCCTGTCAACCATAGCGTACAACCAGCCGGTCCTGCAGTCGGAGCTGTTCAAGACCCGCGGCCCCAGAACCTATGATGATGTTCACAAACTCATCGAGATGGGCTTCGTGTCCGGGAGGAAGTCGGGTCAGACCCTGGAGCTCACGACCACGCCCAGGTTCTCCGAGTACTTCGGCATCGGTTCCACCAGGAAGGCGGACATCCGCAAGTGGATCGAGTCCCAGGCGAAGCCGGCCAAGGACGGGGAGTGAGCCTGCTGCCCGGGCAGGGTCCCGGGCGGGCCGTCGCACATGTGGCGGTTCCAGTAATCTTTTTATCATAAGAAGCGGTCTTTTCGGACATAGCCTGGAGAGGCAGCCTCTCCACAGCGAGGGTTGCGTTTGTCTTTGGTTTCCAGGATCGATGAACTTTCAGGTAGTGCCCGCGTCCGTAGGGCCTGGTTCGTCTTCGCTTGCGTCGTATTCATCGGGCTCATCGTTATCCCGGCGATCTTCGTGGTCACCAAGCTGGCCACCGACTGGGACCTGGTGGATCTGGTCTGGAACGACCCGGGCATACGTGGAACGATCCTGACCGCGGTGTTCAACTCATTCAGCATAGCTCTGATCGTGACGATCATCGACGTCATCGTGGGACTGCCCATGGCCTGGATACTCGTCCGCAAGGAGTTCAAGGGCAAGAAATGGTTGGACACGCTGCTGGACATGCCGCTCGCGTTCCCGACCGCCGTCCTAGGTATCTCAGTGGTCATGTTCTGGATGGCCCCAGAGGGGGTCACTATCCCCGGATTGGGCATCGACATGTCGCCGTACATGATGCTCATCATGCTTCACATACTGTTCACGTACCCGTACATGGTCCGTTCGCTCTCGGCGATCCTGGAGCAGATCGAGCCCAACTACGAGACCGCCGGCATGACCCTCGGAGCCTCCAAGTGGACCGCCTTCAGGACGATCACCATGCCTCTGTTCAGGGCCGGACTGGCCACCGGTTTCATCCTCTGCTTCGCCAGGTCCCTTTCGGAGACGGGCGGGACATACATCGCGTTGAGCATGATGGGCGTGGACTCCACGTTCTTCACCGGACCTTCGTTCATCAGCTGGCTGAAGAGCGACGGATCAATCTACACATCCGACGAGATGATGGGCGCTCAGATCCTGATATCCGTGATAATGATCGTCCTGGCGCTGATTCTCCTGATGGTGGCCAAGAGGATAATCAACGGGTTCAGGTTCCCCATGCAGAAGGTCTGGCCCGAGCTCGGCAGGAAGGTCAGCAGGGGTGCCCTTCCAAAGACCAAGGACTTCCTGGCCATAGCGTTCCTCGCCGTGGTCGTCCTCCTGCCCGCATTCTACATATTCCTATATCTGACGCAGCCGATCCCGGACATGGATTACGGGACGCTGTTGTACTCCATCGGCATGTCATTCCTCGTGGCAGGGGTGGCGGTGGCGGTGGACATCGTGATCGGCGTCCCCATGGCGATGTACATCGCCAGACACAAGAACGGCAGACTTGGTCAGGCCCTTGACGGGTTGGTCAACGTGCCTCTCATCATCCCCACCACCGCGCTGGGGTTCTCACTCTATCTGTTCTGGGGAGGGTTCGGACTCGGAAGCAGCTACGACCTGTTGCTGGTCATACTCGGACACATCTCATTCACATACCCGCTGGTGGTCAGGAATCTGGTCGGAGCCATCGAGGAGGTCGACCTGGCATACGAGGAGGTCGCGATGACCCTCGGGGCCAAGCCGTTCCAGGCGTTCAGGAAGGTCCTTTTCCCCATAGTCAAGTCCGCGGTCATAGCCGGAGGCATCCTGGCGTTCACCAGGAGCCTGGGGGAGACGGGTGCGACCCTGTCCATC
Organism: uncultured Methanomassiliicoccales archaeon; assembly: GCA_964550065.1. Taxonomy (GTDB): domain Archaea; phylum Thermoplasmatota; class Thermoplasmata; order Methanomassiliicoccales; family Methanomethylophilaceae; genus Methanoprimaticola. The sequence goes on along the minus strand of CAZJWD010000003.1, from coordinate 87,192 downwards.
AGCTCTGACCTGAACACGGTTCCCATCTACATCACGAACCTGGTCCAGGACCACATGTACGCTGAGGCGGCGGTCTGCTCCATCGTGCTGATCGCCATATGCTTCGTCATCATGCTGGTGCTCAGGCTTGTAACGTCGGGAGGTTCGAAGCGCGATGCCTGAAGTCGTCCTGGACAACCTGGTCAAGAGATTCGACGACACCGTCGCGGCCGACGGACTGTCCCTCAGGATCGAGGACGGGGAGTACGTCTGCATCCTGGGACCGACCGGAGCCGGCAAGACGACCTGCATGAGGATGGTCTGCGGTCTGACCGAACCGGATTCCGGGAGGATATTCCTGGACGGCAAGGACGTCACGGACGATTCCATCGATTCGAGGAACGCCACCATGCTCTCCCAGACGTATGCTCTGTTCCCGCACATGACCGTCTATCAGAACGTGATGTTCGCCCCGAGCATCAAGGGGTGGCCGGAGGACAGTTCGAAGCAGGTGGTCAGGAGCATGCTGCACATGGTTCATCTGGAGAAGAAGGCCGACTGGAAGCCGGGGGAGTTGTCCGGAGGGCAGCAGCAGCGCATCGCGCTCGCCCGTGCCCTGGCATCCGGTTCGAGGATCCTACTTCTGGACGAGCCTCTGAGGGCACTAGACGCAAGGCTCAGGATAAACCTCCGCAAGGAGCTCAGGTCCATGGCCAAGGAGATGGGTCTGACCTGCATACATGTCACACACGACCAGGACGAGGCCCTCGAGATGGCGGACAAGATAGCCATCATCCGCAAGGGGAGGATAATCCAGTTCGGAACGCCGAGGGATGTCTTCGACAACCCCGTTACGCCTTTCGTGGCCAACTTCGTGGGACGTTCCAACATCATCACAGGCAAGGTCGTGTCATCCGACGATACGACCACAGTCCTGGAGACAGATTCCGGGATGAGGTTCTCCGCACGCGGATCCAGCATCCCTGTCGGGGACGAGGCGGTCCTGACAGTCAAGATAGGATTCACCAAGATCATGAAGGCCAACGACCCGGCCCGTGAGGCAGTGTGCACCGGGACCATTGAGCGCATACAGTACGAGGGCGTCACGATCACGGTGGAGGTCGACGTGCCCGGGGTCGGACTGATGTCCGCGAAGCTTCCCAACAGGAAGTACGACGATTACAGCGTGGGGGAGGCGGTGGGCATCCACTGGCTCCCGGAGAAGGCGTCCGTGTTCCCGATGCCGGAGAACGGGCTAGATGAAGAGATGAGGCTGGATTGACATGGCAAGGATAAAGCTTGAGCGCATCTCGATGAAGTTCGGCGATTTCTACGCCGTGAGGGACATCAGCCTGGACATCAACAACGGCGAGTATGTGACGATCCTCGGACCGTCCGGATGCGGGAAGACCACTCTGATCAAGGTCATCTCAGGCATCTGGACGCCGACGGAGGGGAAGGTGTACGTGGACGGTATGGATGTCACGAACATCCCCATGGAGGACAGGGACGTGGGATACGTGTTCCAGAACATCGCCCTGTTCCCCCACATGACACTCAGGGAGAACGTGGCCTACAGTCCGAGGGTCAAGGATCAGGGCGAGGAGGCCATGGAGTCCCTGTCCACCGAATACCTCGAGCTCGTGGGCATGCTGTCCCGTGCGGGGATGATCCCCGAGGAGCTCTCAGGCGGGGAGCAGCAGAAGGTTGCGATCGCCAGGGCCTTGGCATCCGGGTCCAAGATGCTGATGCTGGATGAGCCTCTGTCAGCATTGGATGCCCGTGTCCGTGTGGAACTCAGGTACGAGCTCCGCAGACTGGTCAAGAAGCTGGGAATCACGGTTCTGCATGTCACGCATGACCAGGAGGAGGCGATGTCGGTGTCCGACCGCATCGTCCTGATGCGTTACGGTGCGATAGCTGAGGACGGTTCCCCGTTGGAGATATACAGGAGGCCCAAGTCCATATTCGCAGCTAATTTCATCGGCGAGACCAATCTCCTGGAGTGCACGGTCTCGGACAAATCCAAGAACGGCAAGACCAAGGTCAGGCTCAGAGGGGGCACGGAGGTCAGGACCTCCAAGACGGACTTCAGGATCGGGGACCCGGTCGTGATATCGGTGCGCCCCGAACACGTGTACACAGCCACCGACGGTTTGGCCGCGGAGGTCAACTCCGTGGTGTTCATGGGAACCTACTGGAGGGTCCGCACGACGGCGGAGAGCAGGGACTATGTGGATTACAACGTCCCCGCGGACGAGGAGATCCCTGAGATAGGGGACACGGTTCATTTGGTGTTCAACAAGAAGGCCATAGTGGTCTTCCCAAGGCCGCAGGACGGCATAGAGGGGGAAATCAAACTTGAGTGACGACGCGAAGAACATAATGGGTTGGTTTGGAAAGAGAAAGGAGGGGGTGCTCCAGGGGGGCATGCGTGCCCACGCGCTGTCGGTACTCGACTGCGTCATCGAGCTGGGGAACGCGGTCCGCTGCATGGAGTCCGGCGACACCGCCACGGTGGTCAAGGTCATCGCCAGACTGTACGCCCTCGAACATGAGGCCGACGTCAAGGAGGAGGAGCTGTGCAACCAGATGAGCATCGGGGAGCTCAACCCTCAGGAGAGGGAGGACTTCCTGCACTTCGTCAAGAAGACCGACGGCATAGCCAACTTCTCCAAGGAGGCGGCCATACACATACAGCTGGTCCTGGACACATCCGCGGTGATCCCCAAGCACATCTGGACGATGTTCGCGTCTGCGGTCTCCGACCTGGAGTCCGAGGTCAACTCCCTGATCAACGCTATAAAGATCCTTGGTTCCGGATCCGACGGGCTGATGGAGTGCGTCCGCGGAATAAAGGAACAGGAGCGTCGTGTGGATGAGGCCTACATGCAGATCATGAAGGCCCTCATGGCACCGGAGCTGGACCACAGGGCGACCACACTGGGGCTCAGGATACTGGATGCGTTGGAGGAGGCCGCGGACACATGCAAGGCCTGCGGCGAGACCATAAGCATCCTGTTCTACGCCAAGAAGCTCTGAGGTATCCTCATGACACTTTTCGGGATCAACGGCGTCAGAGGCACCGCCAACCGGGATTTGACTCCTGAGGTGGCCCTCAACATCGGCAGGGCCGCAGGCCTGACCTACGGCAAGAGGATAGCCTTGGCCGTGGACGCCCGCGATTCCGCGGACATGCTGAAGAGCGCGGTGTCCGCGGGGATAATGTCCGCGGGTTCGGATATCGTGTATCTGGGGATGCTCCCAACGCCTGCCCTTCAGTATTATGTGAAGACGCATGAGGACATAACGGGAGGCATCCAGATCACGGCTTCACACAACCCTTCGGACCAGAACGGTTTCAAGTTCATCGGAGAGGACGGTGTCGAAGCCACACGCGAGGATGAGATGGCTCTGGAGGACTACTGTTCCTCGGAGGTCCCGTCCGCCAAATGGGAGGACACGGGGGACACATTCGACGAGGAGGGTGCCGTGGAGCTTTATCTGGATGCGGTGATGTCCAATGTGGATGCGGAGGCCATCCGCAAAGCGGGTTTGACGGTCTGCGCCGATCTGGCCAATGGTTCCACCTGCAGGACCACGCCCCGGCTCCTCAAGAAGCTGGGAGTCAATTTGATTTCTATCAACGCCGACCCATACGGCAGTCTGGACGGAAGGTCCAGCGAACCCACGGAGGAGAACCTGACTCTGCTGAAATCCATGGTCGTCGCCACAGGGGCCGACTTCGGTTTCGCTCATGACAGCGACGGCGACCGTACGATATTCGTCACCGGAAGCGGGAAGTATATCCAGGGGGACGTCAGCATGGCCCTGATGGCCAGATACATCCTGGCCGACCATCGCGGGAAGGTGGTGACCACAGTCAGCTCATCGAAGATCGTCGAGGATGTCGTGGAGGAATCGGGAGGCCTTCTGAAGTACACTCCCGTGGGCTCCCATATGCTGGTCAGGAAGATCGACGAGTACAAGGCCGTCTTCGGGGGCGAGGAGAACGGCGGGATGGTGTTCCCGGAGCATCAGAACTGCAGGGATGGGGCTATGACCGTGGCGAAGATGCTGGAATGCGTCGTCAAAACAGGGTCACTGGATGACCAGATCTCGAGGTTCGACGATTATCACACGGTCAAGGACAAGATCCCTTGTCCGGATTCCAGGAAGCAGGAGCTACTGGACCATTTCATATCGGAAGCCGGTGGATTACGCACAGAACTCGTCGATGGGGTGAAGATATACTTCGATGACGGGTGGGTCCTTCTCAGGCCGTCCACCACCGAGGAACTTTTCAGGATATACTCCGAATCGAAGGATGAAACCATGGCTTCCTCAAGGGCGGAGCGTTACATGGCCGAGGCCAGATCCGTTCTTGAGAAGGTCGAGTGATCAGCATCTGAGGTTCTTGGCGTGGACCGCCATGACCTCGTTGATGTATCTGGCAGCCAGGATGGATGTGATTCCTGCGGGATCGGCGGGAGGGCATACCTCCACGACATCGAATCCTGCGAGTCTGTCGCCGATGGCGTTGATGACCTTTTTGACATCCATGGGCATGAGTCCGAACGGCTCGGGAGTTCCGGTTCCGGGCGCGAAAGCCGGATCGATTCCGTCGATGTCGACGGTGAGGTAGATCCTCTCGTTCTTCACGTTCTCCAGGGCTTTGTCGATAGCCCACATGATGCCGTTATCCATGATATCGTAGGAGCTGATGAACTGGACGGGGTCATCCCTGTCAAGCTCTTCCTCCCCGATGGCCCTGGCGCCGAGGACGAATACGTTGTCCAGTCCAAGGTGCTCCGCCGCTCTTCTGGTGATGCAGGCGTGGCTGTTGGGTGTTCCGAGATACTCGTCCCTGGAGTCCAGGTGGGCATCGATGGATATCAGGGCGATGTCGTCCTTATCGAAGTTCCTGACAATCGGGATGTTGATGGAGTGCTCTCCTCCGATGGATATCGGGAACTTCCCATCCCTTATGGCAGGTCCGACTGCGAAGTCGACTTCCGCGAACATATCCTCAGGGAGGATGAAGTCGTCGCAGTTGCCGTAGTCACAGACGTTGAGGTGCGGCTGATCAAGGCCGTGCTCGAAATGTATCTCCTCAAAATTGTAGGAGGCCCGCCTTATGGCGGTGGGCGCCTCCCTTGCTCCTGCCTTGAAGCAGGAGGTATGGTCGTACGGGATGCCGAATATCACGACATCGGCTTCGTTGTAATCCGATTCGGCTCCGGCGTAACCAATCCCGTACGACGTTGTATCAGACCTCACATGATCTTGTATCTGCCCATTGCGACGATGTAGAGGAGTTCTCCACCCTCTTCGACGGGCTGCTCGTGGTCGGGGTTGATTTCGACCGAGATCTGCTCGAATGTCTCGAGGTCCATGATCATAGCCTCGTTTCCGGAAATGGACAGAACCTGACCTTTCCTCTTGTCGATCATGGGCACCTGGACTTTGGTGCTGACAGGTCCGACGATGGACTTCTTGGCACCGGTGAAGATGCTCACGGCGTCGATGTTGGCTTTGGCGGATCCGTGCTTTCCGGGCTTGGAGGTTGTGATCTTCACGATCTTACAGGGCTCGTCGTCAACGTTGACGTACCTTCCCTCTTTCAGCTCTCTGATCTCTTTCATCTCCCACATTGGTCTCACACTCTTGTTTTATCTTTTCCGACTCACGGCCGGACGTTCACTCCCCCGAGGGAGCAGATGATACGCAGGTCGTATGCAATTGACCTCATGCTATCTGGCACACCCTATAATGTGACAGAATATTATATCTTACGGAGGAAAAACGCGTTTCATCGCTCTTGGTTCTGTCATATCCAGTTTTTTGTCCGACGCTCTGCTCACCCCTGTCCGGGTTCGGTGGAACTGCCGAAAGGCGACAGGGGCCCGACATGCAGGCCTGCTAGATGGCTACGGCAAATACATCCTGCTGTACGGATTCGATCTCGGGTTGTTGTCCGGGTCAGCGTCTCTTCCTGGGCTTCCCTCTGTTGCCCTTCTTCCCTGTTTTCTGGGGCTTCTTGGGTGGGTCGGGATAGCGCTTCTTGATCTCCTCCACGCGGGCGGAGAACTCCTCGTTGAGTCTGTCGCCGATGAACTCCCCATGATACTGGTCGACCTTGGCGGCTATCAGGATCTTTCCCGCCAGGGCGCGTGCGATCTTCCCCCTTTGCCAGTATGGTGCCCTGTGGACGTCAGGGTGCTGATATATGACTCCGTGTTTCGGTCCCCTCTTGCCGGTTTTCAGATGCCTAAACATGGCTTTCTCCGCCCCCAGCAGCTGGACGGTGGACGACGGCAGGGATGCCAGTCTTTCCAATCCTCCCGCGAGGGAGACCATCCTGGCTGCCAGCGGGGCGCTGACCAGCGTGCACATGTTGGGACAGGATTCCTCAACGATTCCCTGGATGTAGGACTCCGTCCTTTCCTTGTCGTCGTAGAGCCTCGTGAGGGTGTCCGCAAGATCCCTGATGGCATCGATGTCCGAAGGGTCCATGTCTGCTCCGATGGACTCGATCTCCACTCCGAGTTCTTCAATCACAGCGGCCCTCTCACCGTTCATGGCTATGAGTCTGGCATATTCGTCGTCTTTGGCCAGGTCCGCCAGTTCCGGGAAGTGCATGCCGTACCATTCGTGGAGCCTCTCGTTGTACAGGTTTATGGTGGCGATCTGATCGTCCAGGCTCCTGATGGCCTGCACCAGGCTCCTGTCCCGGGGGATGGGTTCCGAGGTCCTCAGCTTCCCGAGGCCGATCATCACCTCATGCATGAACTCCGGCGTGAATCCGTATTTCTCGGGGGTGATGAAGGAGGAATCGAACAGCTCCGGTTTCCCGAGCTCGGACTGCCTCCTGTCGGAGACTGCCAGTTTGCCCTCCGCGGAAGCGGCCAGTTCCTTTTCCTCGTCCAGCAGCCCTCCTCTCTGGACGGCCGCCAGTTTCCCGGACACGGCAGGAGCGTCCTGAGGCATGAGCCTCTTGTCGATTATCCTTCCGGATTTCTCGTCGCACAGGAACACACCGAACCATTTCGTGACAAGTATCGCCATGGGATCACATCCTGGAGAGCTTCTCCACCTCATCGGCCGGAAGGTCATCCACGTTCCCGACCATCAGCTGGAGCCTTGCCTGGAACTCCAGTTCCTCCATCCTGTTGTACGCCTCTTCAAGGGTGCGGCCCTGGGTTAGCGCGCCGTGGCGTTCCATGAGCATGGCCCTGGCATGTCCTTCCGCGGCGACGGCTTCGACGAGCTCTTCCGATCCCGGAGTGTAGTACCCGATCATGGGCACATGGCCCAGGAGTATGGCTCCCTCGGGCGTTAGGTTGCATCTGACAGGTTCGTTCCTGACAGCCAGCGCCACACAGTTCAGAGGATGGCAGTGGACGATGGCGTTGGTCTCGGGGTTCATCCTGTAAAGGGCCAGGTGGAACCTGTGCTCTATTGATGGCTTGCCTTCCGACAGCACCTCTCCGTCTATGGAGATCTTGACCATGTCCTCCGGTTTCAGGAGCCCCTTGTTTCTTCCCGAAGGGGTGATTATGACTTCGCGGTCGTTGATGCGGACGCTCATGTTCCCTCCAGCGGACACGGTGAGGTTCCTGTCGTACAGCATCTTGCAGCAGTCTGCCAGCACCTCTCTGGCGTACATCTCGTTCATGTGATCAGTCTCTCATTCTGTGGATCTCGTCGGGCTTCAGGATGCCCTTCTCAGTGATGAATCCGGTGACCAGTTCGGCGGGCGTGACATCGAAGGCAGGGTTCAATGCATGCGAATCCTTCGGGGCGATCCTGGCGCCGTTCATCATCGTGACCTCCTCCTCGGATCTCTGTTCGATCACGATGTCCTTTCCGCTCTCCATGTCCAGATTGAATGTGGATGCCGGAGCGGCGACATAGAACGGGATGCCGAAATGCTTGGCGACGATGGCTTTGTCGAAGGTTCCGATCTTGTTGGCGAAATCCCCGTTTGCGGCTATCCTGTCGGCACCGGTTATGATCATGTCCACGCCCTGACTCATGTAGTATGCGGAAGCTCCGTCAGGGATGATCCTGTGGTCGATGCCCTCCTGGGACAGCTCCCATGCGGTCAGCTGCATGCCCTGAAGCCTGGGGCGTGTCTCGGATGCGTACACGAAGAACTTCACCCCGCGGTCGTGGGCATCCCTCATGGGTGCCAGCGCGGTTCCGACATCCACTGTAGCCAAGGCCCCTGCGTTGCAGTGGGTCATGAGCTTCATGCCATCTTTGATGAGTGCCCCTCCGTACTTTCCGATGGCGGTGCATTTGTCCACCATCATCTGTGCGTATCCGTCGGCCGCTTCGATGGGGTCGGCGCCTTCGGCCAGTTTGGCCGCCATGTAGTCGACCGCATAGAACAGGTCATATGCAGTGGGTCTCGCGGATTTTATGTCGGCCGCGGCCTTGGTCAGGTTGCAGCCTTTCAGGGCGGCGATGCACATGGCGTAGGCTGCGGTGGCACCGATAGACGGCGCACCCCTGGTGGTCATGTTCCTTATGGCCTCCGCCACATCCAGGTAGTTGTCGAAGCCCACTATGACAATGCCTGCCGGAAGCTCCCTCTGATCTATCATCATGACTTTGCCGTCTTGGAACCAGACCGCACGTATGTCTTTCTGCACGCCGTCGATTGTGGCTTTCATTCAATCACCTATGCTCCTTGCCATTACCTAATAACGTATAATGTTCATCATCCATCATCGTTCGGAGATTACGTTCGGTTCCCTAGCATCAATATATAATTAATGACGGATTTATCCCGTCTGATTGAATTGAACGACGGCCCAATGACCGATTTCGAGCTGTATTACACAAAGAATGGACTGGTGCAGGTTTCAAACGAGGTAAGGCGCAGAATACTCCACGAACTTGTGGACAAGAATCTGTCGCTGACCGACCTGTCCCGTATAACAGGGAAGGCCCAGTCTACGCTCTCAGTGCATCTGGACAAGATGGTGGCGGAGAACCTAATTTCCGCCCACGACGATCCCGATGACAGCAGGAGGAAGATCTACTCTTTGGTATCCGTGATGCTGGCTCATTCCAAGACACCCTCGGAGAACGCGCTCTCCATAGCCATGGATGCGCTGTCGGAGGATGTGGATGATCCAGTCAAGATCCGCAACGGTCTGGCGAGATTCCTGTTCCTGGGATTCGATGCCATGGGACTGTCCGTAGAACCGATGGCCCTCATGCTTGGTTCAGTCCATGCGATGGCCTTGGGCGGAAGCCTTACCGGGGATACTCTGGAGGACACGATTTCCGCGGCCCGCGATTATTACAAGAGCATGGGCTTCGGGGAGGCGAGCGTGTTCTCTCTCAACCCTCTGACGATAATCATCAAGGACCACATGTCATTCACGGCGGATTCCGTCATGTCCTTGGGATATTACGCCGCAGGTTTCTTCGCCAAGGTTCTGGAGGATGCAACCCACAAGCAGTACGAGCTGAAATCCAGCGAGGTGTTCGGTTCGGACAGCAACTACTTCCGTTTCGTCTTGGAACCAACCGCCGGGAAGAAGAAGGAATGATCATCTTTTGGGTTCGAAGGTGAGCAGTGCCCCGTTGCCCAGGACCTCTGCACTGCGAAGCGTCATCTTGCATCCGTCTTCCGACACCCAGCCGTCGCCGTCGCAGGGCGTGGGTGCGTCGGATCCTCCGATTACGAGACCGCCTACGAACACGGTGTAGCGGTCTACGAGGCCGGCCCTGAAGAATGATGATATGGTCCTTCCGCCGCCTTCCACCAGGATGTTCTCCACCCCTATCTCTTCGGCCAGCTCGTTTAGGACGGCTTCCAGGTCGATGGAGTCCTTTCCGAACCTGAGTATCTCCTCGCAGTCCCATTCCCTTTCGCAGTCCTCAAGCGTGACCATCACAGTTGGGGCCCTGTCGTCCAGGACCTGGGCGTCGTCAGGCGTCCTGCCGTGGGGGTCGAGAACTATGCGGATCGGATTCGTGTCGTAATCCAGGTCCTTGAGTGTTAGATGCGGATCGTCCGCAATGACCGTCCCGACGCCGACCAGGATGGCGTCGTACTTCTTCCTGAGGTTCTTCGCACGTGTCTTGTCCTCGTCCGAGGATATCGTGACCTGGGTGCGGTCGCAGCCTGCGATCTTTCCGTCGGCGGACATCGCGCAGTTGACATGGACGAACGGTCTCATCTCAAGCCCCCGGCATGACGCTGAACCTGTACACGTCGTCCTTCCTCTCGACGCCGAACTTGACGTCAAGGAACGACTCCAGGGTGTCCATCTGACTGAGCAGGTGCTTGCTGATCCTGGAGACCGAGAAGCAACTGGGCTCCTTCGACAGGGCCATGTACGGAAGCAGCTGATCCGCCGTGTGGACATCCATCGTGGATCCGCTGTTCATCTCGTTCAGCAGGTCGTTCGCAGCATCCCTTCCGCATTTGTCCGGAGGGTGTCCGCGGGATGAGAGGGCGTTGCTTCCGAGCATGCCGTTCTCGTATTCCGCCACCAGGACCAGGCCTGCCCCTTGGGAGCTCCCCTCGGTCCTCTGCAGCTCGATCTCGATGTCCGCCACGGGTTTCAGCGTCTCTTTGCAGCTTCTCATCATCTCCTGCGGCACCCAGTCCGAGAGACGCTGGCAGAAGCACACGCCTCTCACCGCGACGAGCTCTCCGAGGGATTCCTGGATCAGAGGTTTGATCTCTCCTATCGGGTCCAAGGTCGCTATGACGCGTCCGCCTCCCTGTGGGTAGAACCCTCTGTCGATTATCTTGGTGTCTGCGGTGATGTTCATCCTGCTCATCATCGGGAACAGGAGGTTCTGATAGTAGTCTATGGGAGGTGCCCACATGACGTTGGTCCCGCCGCATATGTCCACGGTGAGTCTCTGCGTGTGGTTGCGGGCAGCCAGCAGCATCGCCTGCAGGACGAGGCTGATGCTCCCTGCCGAACTGATGTTGACGTCCAGGTTGTACGTTTGTTCGTCTCCGGGGATGAAAACGAGGTCTCCCGATCCGATCTTGCAACCCTCCACCTCCGAGCCCGTCATCCTGGCCACCGCGTTGACCGCGGCGACATGCTGTCTGGACAGGCCGTTGGTGGGTCTGTTCTCCCTTATGCGCGTGAGGTGCACCGGGATGCCGGTAACCGTAGACAGGGCAACCGACGTACGGACCATCTGTCCGCCCCCTTCTCCACGGGAACCGTCTATCTCGAGCATCTCCATGCACAGGTGTAGGCATGATATGTAAAAAAACGTGACGGAATGGACGAAAACGACGAAGCGACAGAGGGGCTGTCGGAGGTATTGTGGATAAGGATGGTAGCGAGGGGTCGATTTGAACGACCGGTCTCCGGGTTATGAGCCCGACGGGATATCCTGGCTACCCCACCTCGCTGTAAATCTGCCTATAAGAGGATTGTATTTAAAATTAACTTTGATCCGCAGTGTCCGGGCCGGGACAGCGGAAGGTTGTTTGAAAAATGGACGGGGCCGTCGGCCCACGTCTCAGAACAGTTTCTTCAGGAACATCAGATCGTCGATCTTGCCTCTGATCGCGATCTTCTTCAGGACGTACGCGTGCATGGGCCTGAGGCTGCCGTCGATCAGTCCACGGAGGTTGTCGGGGGTCGTCGTGACCGTGACGTCGGCGTTGTCGTCCAGTTGGGGCTCGAAGCTGTAGATGCGGACATCCTTAAGCTTGAGGCAGTATCCCTCGTCCCCGAGGTCAAGGTTGAATGTCTTGGTCAGAGGTTCGACCTCTTTCCTGAGGTTCTCATCCTTCTCCATCTTCCTGTGGAATCTGTCGATGACTCCCTGAATCTCGTCCTGCATGCTCATGTTTCTCTCACCAGTCGCTGAGCTTGGTATTGGCTCTCGCGGACAGCATCTGCCTCACAGGCTCCCACGAGCATCTGACATGCTCCGGGGCTTTGCCGTTCTTCTTTATCCATTCGGCTATGAAGTCCATTGTGTAGTGGTCGCTGGGATATCCGCTTCCGATGTTCGTACCGAACTCCTCGCGGATGTCCTCAATCATCCTGTCACGGGTGACTTTCGCCACGATAGATGCTGCCGATACGATTGGGTATGAGTCATCCGCTTTATGCTTTGCTATAATTGCTGCGTTAGGCACCAATGCACCCAGTTTTCCACTGAATACGGACTCGTTGACATCCGGGCAGTCGGCATAGACCTCATCCGTATGGTGGGCCATGGCGGCCTCTGCGAACATACGGAGCTCGACCTCGTTCAGGGACATGAGCTTCCTTCTTTCGTCTATGTCCTTGGCCGAGGCGATCACCACCGTCCACTTCGTGGCCTCGGTTATCTGATCGTACATTCTGGATCTGGCTTTCGGAGTCAGCTTCTTGGAGTCTTTCACACCGATCTCCGTCAGGAAGCTGTCGTCTTCGGTATAGACGCAACCGACTACCAGGGGCCCCATGACGGATCCTCTCCCAGCCTCGTCAATCCCGCAGCGCATCATCAACTACCGATTTAGTTGTAGATATATCTCCTTTAAGTTGATTTTGGCATACCTTATACCATGGCTTTGAAATGCGATCTGCAGTACGGCAAGGGCAACGCGAGCTACAAGCTCACCCGTGTCGGAGTGAGGAACGTCCGCAAGCCCGTCCTCGTCAGGAGGGAGGGTATCGATGGGACGCTCAACAACTCTCTGAACTGCGCCATTGATATCTTCGTCGACTTGCCTGCCGACCAGAAAGGCTCCCACATGTCCAGGAACGTCGAGGTCCTGAACGAGGTTGTGGAGGAGAGCGTCAAGAAACCTATCACCGGGATCGAGGACATGGCAGCCGACATATGCAGGAAGCTCCTGGTCCACCACGAGTACGCCACCACGGCCGATGTGTCGATCTCCGCGGAGTACTTCCGCAGTTCGAAGACCCCCATGGGAAGGGACACGTTCGAGATCTACACCATCATGGCCGGCGGACACATCGTGCGTGACGGGCCCCTGACCAAGTCCATAGGGGTGAAGGTCACAGGTATGACAGCCTGTCCCTGTGCACAGCAGACCGTCACAGAGATGCTGGAATACTCCGGTGACATGCCTGTGATGTCCCATAATCAGAGGAACGTGGTCACGATAAACGTGACCATGCCCGAGGATGTGTCCATGGAGGCCGACGACCTGATCGACATCGCCCAGGAGTCCTTCTCGTCCCCGACGTTCGAGCTCCTCAAGAGGCCCGACGAGGGTCAGGTGGTCATCAACGCCCACAGGAACACAAGGTTCGTGGAGGATGTCGTTAGGGAGGTCCTCCAGAGGTTCGTCGCCAGGTACGCGGACTATCCCGATGACGTCTACATAGACGTCATCAGCAACTCCGAGGAATCCATCCATAAGCACGACGCCTATGCGGAGAGGGTCGCCACTCTGGGCGAGCTCCGTGGGGAGAATCAGTGAGTGGATCCCGGGCCATCGGTCATCCGACGGCCCGGTTCAGAATTCAGCAAACTGTTTCAATCCACTGCAGGAGGGATGTCCTTCAACTCCTCCTCGGTGTACTTTCTCAGATCTTTCTGCATGACCGAGATGTCGCAGACATCGACGCCCTCCGGCCTCTCCAGGTCATCCAGGCATCCGACCCAGTATACGACCAGCCCGGGACCGAACAGTTTGGTGTAGGGGACCAGCTGCTTCCTGGCGTTGAACCTGAACTCGGTGTTGTCCCCGAAGGAGGCCTTGCTCTCAACCCAGTAGATCGTGTGGCCTTCATACTCCACCGGATAGTCGAGGAGGCAGTCGGGGGTCTTCCCGTATTCCGTACCTCTGAGGTCGTTCTCCGTCCTGTAGGTCACGCCCTGTCCGTCCAGCCACTGGTGGAGCAGGTCCTCTCCCCAGATTCCGCGCTCCCTCTGCCTCTCGTTCGCAGCGGGCGAGTAGACGATGTCCGCCTTTATGGCGGCTTTGACCTCCTCTGCGGCCTCCGCGCTCTCCAGTATGTCAGGGTCGTTGATGACGCTCCAGAACGCCTTCCTGGATGTTCCGTTCTCGAGGAAGATGAACATGGCCGTGAGGATCGGAGGGAAGCGGTATTTCTTGGAGAGGTCCAGGATGGACATCCCCCTCTTCCATTCCTTCAGCATCCTGGTCGAGTTCTGCTTGACCGTGTAAAACCTCTTCTTCACCTCGCGTGTGGTCTTCTGGGTGAACAGACTGTCCAGCATGCGGGGGTCATATTCTTCGGAGAGTCTCTCGACATCATCAGCCGTCCTGAGGCTGTTGTAGAGCTCTTTGTAATCGTCGTAGTTCATCTGATCACAGTTGCCTGCAGAGGTCCTCGACCGCCGCGATCACTACATCTTTGACCATTGATGTGGGTGGGCAGTATGCGTTCTCCGAGCGGACCAGGAAGTCCTCCGCCGTCATCCCGTTGATGATTGCAGCGGTGAGCCAGTCTATGCGTCCTGTGGCCTCCTCTCCAGCTATTATCTGTGCACCGACGATCCTGTGGGACGTCCTGTCGGCGAGCACCTTGACCTTCAGCTCTTTCCCACCAGGGTAGTATCTGGCACGGGTGAGCCCGACGGCTTTGCCTGCGACGACATCGATGCCGTACCAGGATGCGAGGCCGAGGGAGAGTCCGGTCCCGGCGATCTGTTTCTCGCCTATGACGCTGACCCACGGGCTGGCGACAGGACCGAAGAGTTTCTTCTCCCCTCCTGCGGCGTTGTTACCTGCGACCTGACCCTGCTTCACGGCCGTGGAGCCTAGCTGGCTCATGGTGGCTCCGGGCATGACGGCGGATTCGCACTGGACCAGATCTCCTGCGACGAACACGTCGGGGACGAGTCTGCCTCTCCTGTAGGGGTTGAGTGTGGGTGCGGCTATGAGTGCTCCGAGCTGTCCGACATCGAGGCCGAGGGCTTTGGGGATGTCGAGGTTGGCACGGACTCCTGTGGCGAAGATCATCACGTCGCAGGGGTATTCGACTCCTGCCGCGGTGACGCTCTCTACCTTCTCTGAGCCGTTGACTGCCTGGATCGGAGCCTTCATGATGAATTCTATGCCCATCTCAGCAAGGTGGGTCTGGATCTCATCAGCCATGTCCTTGTCTGCTATGCGGGGGATGACCTGATCCATCATCTCGATGACCGTGACCTTCTTCCCCATGGATTTCAGTGAGACCGCGAGTTCAAGTCCTATGACACCGGCTCCGCCTATGACGACGTTCTCCGCTGTCTCGAGTGCCTTCTGGATGTTTTTCCCATCCCTCACAGTCCTGACGATGAACACGTTCTTCAGACCGGTCCCCTCTATAGGGGGGATGAAAACCCTCCCTCCGGTGGCGATGACCAGGGAATCGTACTGATACGTCTTGCCTCCGGCGATGACTGTCTTTGCCTCGCCGTCGACCTGTTCCACCTTGGTCTTCGTGATGACTGTGATGTTGCGGTTCTCCGCGTAGAAATCTGGCTTGTGCATGACGATGTCGTCCCAGCCTGTCCTTCCCTCGATACCCCAGGGGATGGCGCAGGGCGAGTACGCGATGTCCTCGTCCTCGGTGAAAACGGTGATCTCCGCGTCGGCGGCCGCGGTTCTGGCGGCGGATGCGGCGGACATGCCCGCGGCACCCGAACCGATAATGATGATTTTCTTTGCCATTTGGCTTACCTGTCGTACTGTATGCCATCCGAATTATAACTTTTTAGGAACGCGCGAGCGTGTGCGCATGGAGACCTGCAATCAGCATGTTGGTTGCTGGCACATTCGGAGGTATCATCTGCGGCCGGAATCGTGCCGGAGAACCCTTAAATCCAATCCTGGGTTATTGGTACCCGATGAAGGACAAGAGATCGCCGTCACAGGTCGAGGCTCTCTGGAAGGAGACCGACATGTCGGGCGGCCGCAAGGTGGACGCCATGGTGGTGATTCTGCGTACCAACGGATGTTGTTGGGTCAAGCACGGCGGATGCACGATGTGCGGGTACAGAGAAGCATCCCTGTGCAATGTCACGGAGGACGACCTGCTGAAGCAGCTGGACGAGGCCGTATCCAGATACAGGGGCGAGCCGTTCGTCAAGATTTACACCTCGGGTAGCTTCCTGGATGACAACGAGGTCCCGCCGGCGGTCAGAGCGAAGTTCTTCGAAGCTTTCTCGGGTTGCGAACGTATACTCTTCGAGAGCCGTCCCGAGTTCATTACCCCTGAGTCCCTGAAGGATGTCCCCAAGACTGTGACCATCGCTCTGGGCCTGGAGAGTTCCGACCCGAAGGTCCTGGAGGTTTCCGTGCACAAGGGTTTCACACCGGACGACATCCTGAGGGCAGGGACGCTGATCAAGGAGAACGGACTCTCGGTCAGGACGTATCTCCTCCTGAAGCCTCCGTTCGTGACAGAGAGGATGGCGATTGACGACGCAGTCCGTTCAGCGCGTTTCGCGGACCGGTTCTCGGACGAGATATCCATCAACCCCCTGAACGTGCAGAGGGCGACGTACGTCGAGAGACTGTGGAAGAGAGGGGAGTTCAGATCACCTTGGATCTGGTCGCTCATAGACGTGTTCAAGCAACTGTCTGGCACTGTTGATTCCAGACTCATGTCGTCTCCATCCGGAGGAGGTGCGATGAGAGGGGTTCACAACTGCGGCGAATGCGACAGGAAGGCGTTGGACGCTGTGGAGAAGTTCAGCTACACGCAGGACCCGGCGGACCTGGATGTCGATTGTGCGTGCAGGACAACATGGCAGTCATACATGGAATCGGAAGGTCTGTTGGGGTCCCCGGCGGACCTGGACCGTGATTTCGAAAACGAATTGATTTTGAGGATGTGAGAGAGTGGAGTACGACATCAAGAAGGGCTGGTTCAAGAACATCGAGGGCGACCTCCTCGGGAAGATGATGGAGGACGTGTTCGGAAACGTGAAGGCGGAGGGCGATATCCTGGTTTCCTCGTACGGGGTGCTGGACAGGATCGAGGTGAAGGTCATCGCCAAGGACAAGATGGACATCGCCACGGTCAACAAGGAAGGGGCAGGGTTCTCCGACGACGAGATCCTCGACAGCAAGAGGAAGCTCAACACCTTCGCGGAGAGGGCCACGGGCTTCGATGCGAAGGCCCGTATGAAGAGGGCGCAGAAGAAGGCCAAGGAAGGCAAGCTCTGAGTCCCCGGACTCTAAACCTGTTCGCGCCCTCGCGCCGTCTTTCTTATTATAAGACGCGAGGGCTACATTTAAATACAAGACCCCTATACCAAACCCTTAGATTGGACATAATAGTGTTCGACCAGACGCATCGGGCAATGCGGTTGCAACCCTCGTCTGCCCCGCTTCCTTCGGGTTTCTTGGGGCAAATTGGCGTCACGGTCGGAGCATTAAGACGTTCGTCTGATAAAGCGCGAGGTTAGCGAAGAGACCCTCGCAGGTATGTGTAAGATATGCCGCAAAGAAGACGTCCTAAGAGAGGATCCAGGGCATTCGGCCCTAGGAAGAGAGCACAGTCGCAGACACCCAGGCTCGACTCGTGGCCCGAGATCAGCGGAAGCCCCAAGATTCAGGGCTACGCGGGTTACAAGGCCGGAATGACCCACGCGTTCATCGTTGACAAGAGGGCCAAGAGCACGACCTCCGGAATGGAGATCCAGGTGCCCGTGACAGTTGTCGAAGTGCCTCCCATGAAGATCGCCGCCGTAAGGTTCTACGAGAACAGCATCCTCGGTCTCAAGACCGCGGGTGAGGTATGGGCCAAAGACCTTGACCCCCTTCTCGGAAAACGCCTCTGCGTTCCCAAGAACCACGATGAGTCGACCTTCGCGAAATACGACGGACTGGACATTGAGGATGTCCGTGTCCTCGCCTACACGCAGCCCAAGATGGTTTCCGGAGTCCCCAAGAAGGTCCCCGATCTCATGGAGCTGAGGATCGGCGGCGGAACCATCGACGAGAGGGTTGCCTACGCCAAGCAGATCCTCGGAACCGAGGTCAACTTCACCGACTTCGTCGCCGAGGGCGCCCTGACCGATGTTATCGCGGTCACCAAGGGTAAGGGATTCCAGGGAGTCACCAAGCGCTGGGGAGTTAAGCTCCTGTCCCACAGGAACAGCAAGCACCGCCGCGGAATCGGTAACCTGGGACCCAAGAGACCCGGATACGTCAGGTCCACCGTACCTGGATCCGGTCAGATGGGATACCACCAGAGGACCGAGTTCAACAAGAAGATCATCAAAGTCGGCACCGAGGGTTCCGAGATCACTCCCAAGGGAGGGTTCCTCAACTACGGAGAGGTCAGGAACACCTACGTACTGGTTCACGGCTCCGTTCCCGGACCCACCAAGAGGCTCATCAGGTTCAGAGACGCCACCAGGATGCCCAAGAAGGCCGACAACGAGGCAGTCGACGTTACATACGTTTCGACCGAGTCCAAGCAGGGGGCATGAGTAAATGGCACAGACCAATGTTTATTCTGTTAAAGGAGGAGTCTCCGGAACAGTGGATGTCCCCGCTGCGTTCGAGACACCCTACAGGCCCGACATAATCAAGAAGGCAGTCCTGGCCGCCGCCGCCAACGCAAGGCAGCCCTACGGACCCGCCGCAGGGTCTGGAATGAGGCACTCCGTCAGCACCTGGGGAAAGGGAAGGGGAACCGCCCGTGTCCAGAGGGTCCATGACGGAAGGAAAGCCACCGAGTCGCCCAACAACGTCTCCGGTAGGAGGGCACACCCCCCACGCCCGGAGAGGAACTGGGCCCAGAAAGTCAACAAGAAAGAGCTCAGGATCGCTCGCCAGTCCGCTCTGGCAGCCACCGCCTGCGCCGAGTGCGTCAAGGCCCGCGGCCACCAGTTCGACGACTCCGTCTCCTTCCCCATCGTGGTCGAGGACGAGATCGCCTCCCTGAAGGCCACCTCCGAGATCGTCGAGGTCTTCGAGAAGATTGGAATCGGATACGACCTCGAGCGCGCCAAGGACGGACGCAAGATCCGCGCCGGAAGGGGAACAATGAGGAACAGGAAGTACCGCACACCGGTGTCCGTCCTCATCGTCGTCGCCGACGCCGAGAGGAACGCGCCCATCTTCAAGAGCGCATCCAACCTCCCCGGAGTAACCGTCGAGGAGGTCAGGACTCTGAACACAAGCATCCTGGCTCCCGGAGGAGACGCAGGAAGGCTCACGGTTTACACCAAATCCGCTATCGACGCCATAGGAGGCTGGACACAGTGAAGCAGAGCGACGTTCTCATCAGGCCGTACGTCACCGAGAAATCGACGAACCACATGGCCGGCACGCCGACCCAGAAGTACAAGGACGGCAACAAGATCGAGTTCATCGTCCACAGGGCCGCAGACAAGGCCCTCATCAAGACCGTCTTCGAGGAGCGCTTCGAGGTCAAGGTCGAGAAGGTCTGGGTTAGGATCCAGAAGGACGGAAAGCACGCCATCATCAAGCTCGCGGACGGATACTCCGCAGAGGATGTCGGATCGAGGGTTGGAGTCTTCTGAGGTGAGTGATTATGGGTAAAAGATTGATCACACAGAGGAGGGGACGCGGAACTTCCCTGTACCGCTCTCCCAGCCACAGGCACGTTGACGATGTCAGGCTCCCCGCCCTCAGCGAGGGAACCGCAGTCATCAAAGACCTGATTCAGGCTCCTGGAAGGACCTGCCCCCTGGCGGTCCTGGACCTGAACGGAAGGACCGACTACCAGCTGGCCGTCGAGGGAACGAAGGTCGGACAGACCATCGTCATCGGCGGAACCGCTGTCGCAGCCGGAAACATCACCAAGCTCTCCCTGATCCCCGAGGGAACCCTCGTCCACAACGTCGAGGCCAGGCCCGGAGACGGAGGAAAGTTCGTCAAGACCGCCGGATCGTCCGGTACCGTCGTCTCCCGTGGAGAGAAGGTCATGGTCATGATGCCCTCCGGAGTCATCAAGGAGTTCAACGCCGACTGCCGCGCCGTCATCGGTGTCGTCGCAGGCGGAGGAAGGGGAGACAAGCCCCTCGCCAAAGCGGGAAAGAACGTGCACACCCTCAGGTCCAGGTCCACTGCGCCCTTCAAGACCAAGGGAGTCGCAATGAACCCCGTCGACCACCCCCACGGTGGTGGAAGCCACGCTCACGTGGGTGGACCCAACTGTCAGAAGAGGACCGCATCGCCCGGTCAGAAGGTGGGTTTCCTGCCTCCTAAGAAGAAAGTTAAGAAGTGATTGCAATGGCAAAGAAGATTATTGCAGGATCGGCAAAAGCCTCGAGGAGGAAATCCAGGAAGAAGGCATCGGCAATCCAGGCGAGGAGGAAGAAAGAGTTCCTCTACCGCGGCTTCACAATGGAGCAGCTTCTGGAGATGCCCTTCGAAGAGTTCCTCGAGCTCCTTCCCTCCAGGGCAAGGAGAACATACACCCGCGGCCTGAACTACGAGCAGCAGCTCCTGTTCGACAAGCTCAAGACCGCTGAGGGACCCGTCAGGACCCACCGCAGGGACCTGCCCATCATCCCCCAGTTCGTCGGAAAGACCGTCAGCATCTACAACGGCCGCGAGTTCAAAGACGTAGAGATCAAGCCCGAGATGATCGGTTGCTTCCTCGGAGAGTTCGTCCTCACCAGGAAGGCCCCGCAGCACTCCGGACCCGGAGTCGGTGCAACCAGGTCCTCGAAGTTCATGCCGCTGAAGTGAGGTGTCAAACATGGTATCTGGATACACAGCAATTGCAGACCCCGACACCACCGCGAAGGCCCTTGGCAAGGAGATGCCCGTCTCCCCCAAGTTCGCCCGCGAGGTCGCCGGCATGATCCGCGGCATGAAAGTCGAGACCGCCCAGAAGGCTCTGGAGGACGTCATCGACAAGAAGAGGGCCGTCCCCCTGAAGAGATACAACAAGCGTGTCTCCCACAAGGCCGGAGTCGGACCCGGAAGGTACCCCGTGAAAGCCGCCAAGGCGATCCTCGGCGTCATCAACAGCGCCGCAGCCAACGCGGAGTACAAGGGACTCGACGTCTCCAACATGGCCATCGCCACGATCACCGTTTCCAGGGGACGCACCATCCCCGGGCACATGCCCAGGGCACATGGACGCGCCACCCAGTGGAACCAGGAGACCGTAAACCTGGAGATCATCCTGCAGGAGGTTGAGTGAAATGGCATCTGAGAGGAAATTCGTAGCTGAGAACATTCGCAGGGTGCTCCTCAAGGAGTACCTGATGAAAGAGGTCAGCCGTGCGGGATTCGGAGGACTCGATGTCCAGAGGACCCCCATGGGAACCCGTGTCATTCTCACCACCGAGAGGCCCGGACTCGTCATCGGAAGGCGCGGACAGACCATCAAGAACCTGACCACCGTCATCGAGGAGCGCTTCGGCTTCGAGAACCCCCAGATCGAGGTTCAGGAAGTCGAGAACGCCAGCCTCAACGCCCAGATCATGGCCGAGAAGCTCGCCTTCTCCCTTGAGAGGGGATGGCACTTCCGCAGAGCCGGTCACTCCACGGTCCGCAGGATCATGGACGCCGGTGCCCGCGGATGCCACATCATCGTCGCAGGCAAGCTCACCGGACAGAGGCACAGGACCGAGAAATTCAAAGAGGGTAACATCAAGTTCTGCGGTGAGACCAAGGAGAACTTCATGGACCACGGATACGCGGTCGCGAAGCTCAAGATGGGAGTCATCGGAGTGACTGTCGAGATCATGTCCAAGGACGCCAAGATGCCCGCGGACATCACCGTGATGAACAAGACCGAGGCCGCCGCCGTGCTGCCCGACCTGTTCAACCCCACCCAGGCCGCACCCGCCGACGAGGTGGATGCCACCGAGACCGTAGAGGAGGGTCAGTGATGGCACTCAAGACCGCAGACATCAGGAACATGAGCGCCGAGGAGCGCAACCAGAAGCTCAAGGAGCTGCGCGACGAGCTCATGCACGAGAGGGGAGTCACCGCACTCGGTGGCGCACCCTCCAGCCCCGGTGCGATCCGCGCCCTCAGGCTGAACATCGCACGCATCCTGACCGTCCAGAAGGAGGAGGAAGAAATCTGATGGCCGAGATCTGCCCAGTATGCGGATTGCCTAAGGAGCTGTGCATGTGCGAGGAGATCGCACGCGGACAGCAGACTGTGAGAATCTCGATTGACAGCCGCAGATACGGAAAAACCGTGACCGTGATCGACGGTATCGATGAGAATGACATCGACATCGGGGATCTTGCCAAGCAGCTGAAGAACAAATGCGCCGCCGGCGGTACATGCAAGGACGGACGCATCGAACTCCAGGGTGACCACAAGAAGAGGGTCAAAGTAGTCCTGGAGGAAATGGGATTCCGCACCGAGGTCAGATGAGAGACAATCTCTTCGCCAGAACTGAACTCATTGGATTGGGCGTGGAAGTGCTGTCTCAACCATTCTCCGGTCTCTCCGGAAAGGTTGTCGACGAGACGAAGAACACGTTCACCATCGAATCGGCCGGAACTGAGAGAATGGTACCCAAACCAGGCAATGTGTTCAGGTTCGCATGCGAAGGCAGAACCATCGACATCAGAGGATCAGATATATTGCACCGACCAGAGGAAAGAATCAAAAAGGTTAGGTGAAGAAATGACAGCAGAAATCAAAGATATCGGAATCGACGTCGTCCCCCCCAAAGCGGAGTGCAACGACCCGAACTGCCCGTTCCACGGCAGCCTTCCGGTCAGGGGACAGATTATTGACGGAGTTGTCGCCACGGTCAAGATGAACAAGACCGTCGTCGTCGAGCGCAACTACATGAGATACCAGCCCAAGTACGAGAGATACGAGAAGAGGAGCAACAGGTACTCCGCTCACGCATCCCCCTGCCTCGGACTCAAAGTCGGAGACAAGGTCAGGATCGCCGAGTGCCGTCCCATCTCCAAGACCGTGTCCTTCGTGGTAATCGAGAAGGTGGAGTGAGATGAAGGGAATCGCTGGAAACCAGACCAGGGGTCTGCAGAACGGATCCAGGCTCACCGTCATCGACAACACCGGAGCCAAAGAGATCGAGATCATCACCGTCCCCGGATACCACGGAGTCGCCAGGAGGGTCCCCTCCGCAGGCGTCGGCGACCTCGTCATCGCCTCTGTGAAGAAGGGAACCCCTCAGATGAGGAGGCAGATCGTCTTCGCAGTCATCGTCCGCCAGAGGCGCCCCATGAGGAGGCCCGACGGAACGATGGTCTACTTTGAGGACAACGCCGCCGTCATCACCACCGAGACCGGTGAGACCAAAGGAACCGACATCAAAGGTCCCGTCGCAAGGGAAGCCGCCGAGAGGTGGCCCCGTGTGTCCGCGACCGCGTCCACGATCGTGTGAGGTGTGAAGAATGGCAGCAAGCAGCAAAGCAAGGGTTCAGAGGAAGAACCAGGCCAACGCATCCGCCCACGTCAAGAGGAAGATGCTCTCCGCGCACCTCAGCGACGAGCTCCGTGAGAAATACGGGGTCCGCACCGCAAGGGTCTGCAAGGGAGACACCGTCATCGTCGTCCGCGGAAACGAGGACATCAGGAACATCGAGGGAAAGGTCCTCGAGGTCTACACCAAGACCGGCCGCGTGTCCATCGACGGCATCACAATCAACCAGGCAGACGGTACTGCCACCGAGCGTCCCATCCACGCATCCAACCTCGTGATCACCAAACTGAACACCGAGGATGCCTGGAGGGTCGACTCGCTCTCCAAGAAAAAGGAGGCTAAAGAATGAGCGACCACATGAAGAGACTGGCTGCACCCAGGACATGGCCTCTGAAGAGGAAGGTCAGCGTCTGGATCACCAAGCAGAGTGCCGGTGCCCACAGCATCGAGGACTCCATGTCCGCCGTCACCGTCCTCAGGGACATGATCGGCGCATGCGACACCGCCAGAGAGGCCAAGAGGATCATCGGAAACCGTGAGATGTTCGTCGACGGCAAAGCCGTCAAGAACCCCAAGGCTCCCGTCGGATTCATGGATGTCATCACCATCCCCAAGATGAATCTGGCCTACAGGATGCTCCTTACCGACAAGGGAAAGCTGACCCTGGTCCCCGTCGAGGGTGACGAGGTCAACTGGGAGCTCTGCAAGATCGAGAACAAGACCGTCGTCAAGGGCGGGAAATGCCAGCTGAACCTCAGCGGCGGAAGGAACATCCTCCTCGACAAGAACGACTACAAGTGCGGAGACACCCTCAAGGTGGCCTTCGACGGACAGAAGATCCTGGACCACTACCCCATGGCAGAGGGCTCAGTCGTCTTCATCAGCGAGGGATCCCAGGCCGGAGCCGTCAGGACCGTCAAGTCCTACGAGACCGTCCGCGGACCCGCACCCAACCTGGTCATGTTCACCGATGGATCCGAGACAGTCGCAAGGAACTGCTTCGTCATCGGAACCCAGACCGCCGCCATCAAGCTCCCGGAGGCTTCCGAATGAACGCCATGAGGGAAGTCCACGTGGACAAGGTCGTCGTCAACATCGGTGTCGGAGAGGCAGGCGAGAGGCTCGTGAAGGCCGAGAAGGTCCTCGAGATGGTCACCGGACAGAAGTCCGTCGAGACTATCTCCAAGACCGTCAACAGGGACCTGGGAATCCGTAAGGGCATGCCCCTCGGATGCAAGGTCACCCTTCGTGGAGAGGTCGCGGAGGATTTCATCAGGAAGGCACTCTCCATCAGGGAGAGGCGTGTTCCCGAGTACTCCTTCGACAAGGAGGGCAACATGTCCTTCGGTATCTCCGATTACACTGACTTCGAGGGTATGAAGTACGACCCCGAAATCGGAATCTTCGGGATGGACATCAGCGTCGTCCTGAGGAGGCCCGGAAACAGGATCACCCAGAGGGCGCTCCTGAAGAGGAGGGTCCCCATGAAGCACCGCGTCGCCCGCGACGAGGCCATTCAGTACATGAAAGACAAATTTGAGGTTGAGGTGGTCCAGTGAAGCCCAAGAAGCAGTTCGGAAGGTCCGTCGGCTGCACACGCTGCGGACGCAGGAGAGGAATCATAAGGAGGTACGGGATGCACCTGTGCCGCCAGTGCTTCAGGGATATGGCCCCGGAACTCGGATTCAAGAAGTATTCGTGAGGTGTCATAAATGCAGAGCGATCCACTCAACGACGCCATGTGCGTCATCAAAAACGCTGCAGTCAACGGAAAGAGCGAGTGCATGATCCAGCCTTCCTCCAAGCTTATCGGCCGTGTGCTGAAAGTTATGCAGGACCGCGGATACATCAGCCAGTTCGAGTACGTCGAGGACGGCAAGGCCGGAAAGTTCCGCGTAATGCTGGACGGGGCCATAAACAATTGCGGAGTGATCAAGCCCAGGACTTCCGTCAAAGTGGCGGAGGTCGAGAAGTACGAAGCGAGGTTCCTCCCCGCTCAGGACTTCGGACTCCTGATCATGTCCACCACCGCCGGAGTCATCACCCAGGACCGCGCCAAAGAGCTCGGAATCGGGGGAAAGCTCCTGGCATATGTCTACTGAGGAATAAAGATGACAATAGCAGGGAAAATCGAAAGCACCATCGCTATCCCCGCAGGGGTCACCGTGACCTACGACGGAAACGTCCTGAAAGTCAACGGCCCCAGGGGAGAACTTAGCAGAAACTTCGCGCACCCTAACATAGCAATTGCCGTCGGAGAAGAAGTCAGCGTCAGCTGCGAGTACCCGAGGATCAAGGACAAGGCTATGGTCGGAACCTACGTCGCCCACATCAACAACATGATCAAGGGTGTCACGACCGGTTTCACCTACCACCTCAAGATCGTGTTCTCTCACTTCCCGATGAAAGTCGCCGTAAAGGGTGACCGCGTGGAGATCAACAACTACATGGGAGGCCACGCCCCCCGCTACGCGAACATCGTGAAGGGATGCACCGTCAAGGTCAACGGACAGGATGTTACCGTTGAGGGCAACGACATCGAGGCCTGCGGACAGACCGCAGCCAACCTCGAGAGGGCCACATCCAGGCTCGGATTCGACAAGAGGACGTTCCAGGACGGAATCTACATCGTCCAGAAATCGCACAAGGTGAAAGAATGACCGTTAAAGCGCTCACAGACCTCCAGGGTCTGAAGGACAACAATGTCGAGGAGCTCAAGGGCATCGGCATCAACAACGTCGCTGAGCTCGCCGAGGCGATCAACGACGATGAGAAGGTGAAGGAGGTCATCAAGTCCCTCTCCGGAGTCGGACCCAAGACCGTCAACGCCTGGAAAGCGGAGCTCGCCAAAGTCGACGTCGCAGAGGCCCCCGCAGAGGAGCCCGCCGCCGAGGTCGTCGAGGCAGGTGCCGCCGACGTGTACACCGTAAAGGCGAAGCCCGAACTGGACGACGCCACCGTAGACGCTCTCGCCAAGAGGGCGGTCATCTCCGGTAGGAGGCCCGCTTTCAAGAGGCAGGAGTGGTTCAGATACTCCAAGCTCGGAGAGCAGTGGAGGAAACCCAAGGGAATCCACTCCAAGATGAAGAGGCAGCTCAAGAGGCGCCCCCCGATGGTCGACATCGGATTCAGGGGACCTGTCGCCGCCCGTGACCTCCACCCCTCCGGATTCGAGGAGGTCCTCGTCTACAACGTGGACGGGCTTGAGGGCATCGACCCCAAGAAGCAGGCGGTCCGCATCGGTGGAACCGTCGGAACGAAGAAGAGGCTCGCCATCGAGGACAGGGCCGACGAACTCGGTATCAGGGTTCTCAACAGGATGGTGTGACCATGGCAGATCTGAGAAACCAGAGAAGGATGGCCGCCGAAGTCCTGAAGTGCGGCGAGAACAGGGTCTGGATGAACCCCGACAGGCTCGACGAGATCGAGGACTGCATCACCCGCGCGGACATCCGCACGGCCGTCGCGTCCGGACTCATCAAAGCCAAGCCCAAGAACGGAACGTCCAGGGCCAGGATAAGGTACGTTGCTGGTCAGAAGGCCAGTGGAAAGAGGAAGGGACCCGGATCCAGGAAGGGAACCGCCAACGCCCGTGTCCGCGACAAGGAGCGCTGGATGGCCACCATCAGGCCCATCCGTGACGAGCTGAAGACCCTCAGGGCCGATGGAAAGATCACGCCCTCCGTCTACAGGCTTTACTACAGGAAGGCCAAGGGAGGCATGTTCAAGTCCCGCAGGCACATGAGGCAGCACATGATCGCTGCCGGAGACCTGAAGGAGGAGATCTGATGGCAACCGGACCTAGATACAAAGTAGCATTCCGCAGAAGAAGAGAGAACCGCACCGACTATTACGCCCGCCGCAGACTCCTCAGGAGCCAGGAGGCAAGGGCCATCGTCAGGAGGTCCAACAAGAACATCACCATCCAGATCGCCGAGTTCGGCATGGAGGGTGACAGCATCCTCTCCTCCGCGTCCACCAAAGAGCTGAAGGCGATGGGCTGGAACCACTCCTGCTCATCCATCCCCGCAGCCTACCTGGTCGGATACATGGCAGGGAAGAGGGCCGTCAAGGCAGGGATCGAGTACGCAGTCCTCGACATAGGCATGCAGAAGGTCCAGCACGGCGGTGTTCTCTTCGCCACCGTCGCCGGAATGACCGATGCGGGACTCGAGGTCCCCCACGGAGAGGACGTCCTCCCCGAAGAGGACAGGATCCTCGGAAAGCACATCGATGAGAGCATCGAGGCTGACCTGAACAGCATCAAAGACAAGATGGAGGCTGAGTAAAATGGCTGACTGGGTTCCTAAAACAAGGCTCGGACAGATGGTCCTCAACGGAGAGATCACCACCATGAGCGACGCCCTCGCCACCAAACTGCCCCTTCGCGAGCCCGAGATCGTCGACATCCTCCTGCCCGACCTCAAGGATGAGGTCATCGACCTGAACATGGTCCAGAGGATGACCGACTCCGGTAGGAGGGTCAGGTTCGCCGTGACATGCATCGTCGGTAACGGCGACGGATTCATCGGAATCGGCAGGGCCAAAGGAAAAGAGGTCGGACCTTCGATCAAGAAGGCCATCGACAACGCTAAGCTGAACATGATTGAGATCAAGAGGGGATGCGGATCCTGGCAGTGCGGATGCGGCCAGGCCCACAGTCTGCCCTTCGAGGTCACCGGTTCCACCGGATCCGTCACAGTCACGCTGAAGCCCGCACCCCGCGGTGTCTCTCTGGCTGTCGGAGACGTCGCCAAGAGCCTGCTGACCCTTGCAGGTGTCCGTGACTCCTGGGGATTCGCCAGGGGCAACACCAAGACCAAGGTCAACTACGCCATGGCGACGTTCGAAGCTCTTAAGATGACTTCCCGCATGAGGGTGACAGACGACCAGGCCAGGGACCTCAACATCGTCTCCGGCCCCACAGGCATCACCTATGCCGAGACAGACGTCAACCAGGAGGAGTGAAGATGGCATACGCAGTCATTCGTGTCCGCGGACAGCCCGATGTCAACCGTGACATCGAGCACACTATGGGCCTTCTGGGACTCACCAGGGTCAACCACTGCGTGGTTGTCCCTGAGAACGCCTCGACGAAGGGAATGCTCCAGGTCGCAAAGGACTACATCACCTGGGGAGAGGTCAGCCAGGAGACCTTGGCTGCCATGATCCGCGCCCGCGGAAAGCTCTCCGGTGACAGGGAGATCACCGACGACTACCTCAAGGAGAAGTCGGAGTTCGCCACCGTTGACGACATGGCCAAAGCCATCATCGAGAACGACTACAGGATGAGGGATGTCGAAGAGGCAAAGCCCGTATTCCGCCTGCACCCCCCCGTCAAGGGATACGAGGGCAACAAGCGCTCGTACAAGAACGGCGGTGCCCTCGGATACAGGGGAGAGGCCATCAACGACCTCATCAACAGGATGCTTTGAGGTGAGGAGATGCCTAGCAGAACCAAGAAATTCAGGGGATACAGGACCCACGGACGCGGAAAGAAATCCGGACGTGGAGCAGGTATCATCGGTGGTCACGGTATGGCCGGATACGGCAAGACCGGTAAGATCGGGATGCTGAAGAACAATCCCGACTACTTCGGCCGCCATGGATTCAAGAGGCCCCAGTGCATGGTCGAGGCTAACCGCACGATCAACGTCGGGGAACTCTCTGAGCAGATCGAGAGATTTGTCTCAATGGGATTCGCCAAGAAAGAGGGCGATGTCTACAACGTCGACCTCACCGAGGCGGGTATCGACAAGCTCCTCGGAACCGGCAACATCGCAGTGGCCGTAAACGTCACTGTCGCGGAGGCTTCCGCTAAAGCCCGCGAAAAGGTTGCCGCAGCCGGCGGAGCGGTTGTTGAGTAAAACGATATTTAAGGAGAGGTAAAGATGGAAGACACACCAAGCCTGTTGTATAAGGTGAAGCCCTTATCCGACAGGCTCCCCTCCGTCAAACGTCCCGAAGGGCATGTGCACTTCAGGACCAAGATGATGTGGGTAATCGTCATACTGGTACTGTACTTCATAATGACCAACGTCTATCTGTACGGACTCGACCAGGGGGACTCCCTGGACCTGTTCGCGCAGTACAGGACCATCATGGCCGGAGCTTCAGGATCGCTGTTACAGCTTGGAATCGGACCTATCGTCACGGCTTCGATCATCATGCAGCTCTTCGTCGGTGCAAAGATCATCAAACTCGACCTCTCCAAGCGTGAGGACAAGGCTTGCTACCAGTCCGTCCTCAAGCTCCTGGTTATCGTAATGATCGTCTTCGAGGCGATCCCCCAGGTATTCGGCTACCTCGTGCCGTCTGATGCGGCCGAGAGCCTCCTGGGTAGCGGTGGAGCGAAGCTGCTCCTGATCGTCCAGCTGTTCGCAGGTTCGTACATCATCTTCATGATGGACGAGGTTGTGTCTAAATGGGGTATCGGAAGCGGAATATCGCTGTTCATCGCAGCCGGAGTGGCGCAGGCGCTGTTCACAGGGGCATTGAACTGGAATCCGATCGACGCATCGGCCGCAATGTCCATCGAGAACCCGCCTGGCGGAACGATACCCAGGGCTCTCTACTATGTGTTCACGCTATCCCCTGAGGAGATGGCGAGCGGAGGATACGAGTCGCTGTTCATCGCAGGTTCCAACCCAGTGATCGCGCTTGTAGGAACGTTCGTGATCTTCCTGCTGGTGGCGTATCTCGAGTCCACAAGGATCGAGCTGCCTCTGTCCCACGGTAACGCCCGTGGGGCCAGGGGAAGGTACCCCATCAAACTGATGTACGCAAGCAACATCCCGGTCATCCTGATGTCCTCGTTGCTGGCCATCGTCAGTATGGTCACGCTGCTGCTGTACAGCAACAGTTTCCTCAGCGGAATCCCCCTTCTCGGAGGTAACGAGTACATCGGATACTTCGAGGACGGATCCACATATGCCGCCGGAGGACTGGCCTGGTACCTGTCCGCACCCCAGGGAATCGTGGATTGGCTCATGCCCATCCTGGATCCCTCCACGTACGGTAACGGTCACAACGCGATCCAGAACCTGGCCCATGTCGCCATCTACTTCACTGTGATGGTCATGGGTTCGATCCTGTTCGCCAAGTTCTGGGTCGAGACAACGAATCTCGGTCCGGAGTCCGTCGCCAACCAGATCCAGAGGAGCGGTATGCAGATCCCCGGATTCCGTCGCGACCCCCGTGTGCTCAAGCGTGTGCTTGAGAGGTACATTCCAACCATCACGATCCTGTCAGGAGCCATGGTCGGAGGTCTCGCGGCCTTCGCGGATATGGTGGGAACCACAGGAAACGCAAGCGGTACGGGAGTGCTGCTGTGTGTCGGTATCCTGATCCACTTCTACGAGGCCATGGGTCGCGAGCAGATGATGGAGATGAATCCCGTCATGAGGGGATTCTTCGGATCGGAGTGATGAGAAATGCCTAACCCAGGCAGCCCCCAGAGCATGCAGCAGGTCCAGCAGCAGGCTCCGCCGATGTCCAACAAGACGATGATCGGAATGATGGCGATGCTCGTCATCATGATGGTCGTCATGTCCTTCAGGCAGCAGATCGGTGGGGCTCTCGATGTGGTGTTCCAGTACATCGCCTTCGACGGGAAGTATCCCGTCCTCACCCTGGTCATCGCCGGTTTGGTGATGATCACCGTGAGCACTGTGGTGAGGAGTCTGATGTCCGACCCCATCAAGCTTGCCAGGAACCAGCAGATCCAGAGCGATTTCAACAAGGAGTTCCGTCAGGCCAGGATGGAGAACAATCTGTTCAAGATGAAGAAGCTCCAGGAAATGCAGCCCCAGATTATGGCCATGTCCATGGAGGCCAGCACGCAGCAGATGAAGGTCATGCCCATCACAATGGTCGTCCTGATGCCCGTGTACGCCTGGGTCTGGTTCTTCATCAACCCTGAGTCCGCGGGAGGAGGCAATTACTTCGGTGAGGGTTCGCTGTCCGGTATGCTCACTGCTACCGCTCATATGCCCTGGTCGGAGGCCTTCGACCTGAACACCTACCTGATGCGCTTCTTCCCCGCGTGGATTATCATCTACACGATGGTCAGCATGCCTATCGGACAGATCGAGAACAGGTTCCTCAGGCTCTACTTCCTCAAGAAGAACCTCAGGAAACTGGACCTTGAAGCCAAGAGAGCTGAGATCGAATGAGAATAACCATAAGCGGTCCACCCGGTTCGGGAAAGACGACCGCCTGCAGCAAGCTTTCCGAAGTGCTCGGCCTTGAAGCCATAGTCTTCGGCAAGATCTTCCGTGAGCTTGCTGCAGAGAAAAACCTTACCCTGGGTGAGCTCGGGGCGATCGCGGAGGAGGATCCGGCCATCGATCAGATGATCGATTCCAGGATACTTGAGATCGCCCGTGCCCATCCTGATGTCATCCTGGAGTCCAGGCTTTCCGCGTACATGCTCACCCGTAACGGGATCCCTGCCCTCAGGATACTTCTGAACGCCAGCCCTGATGTCCGTATGGCCAGGGTGGGCATCCGTGAGGGGGAGACTCTGGAGGATGCCACGGCGAAGACGATCGAGCGTCAGAATTCCGAGGCCAAGAGGTACATGAAGTACTACGGCATCGACATCAACGACCACTCGGTCTACGACCTCGTCCTCAACACGGACTACATGACTCCGGAGCAGGTTCTGGAGGCCATCCTCGAGAAGGTGCGTGCCTGGGATGCTGATCAAAGATCCTGACGCGATTCCCGACAAGTGGGGGAAGCGGCCGTCCGACCGTACAGTCGGCGAGCTTCTGAGCGGCGGAGTCATCATCCTCGACAAGCCATCCGGCCCGACATCCCATCAGGCCACCGCCTGGGTGAGGGATGCCCTCAAGGCGGATAGGGTCGGACATGGTGGTACCTTGGACCCCTATGTGAGCGGAGTCCTGCCGATAACCCTCGGTAAGGCTGTCAGGTTGACCGATGTGGTTCTGTCCTCGGATAAGGAGTACATCTGTCTGATGAGACTCCATGCAGATAGGCCGGAAGCCAGGGTCAGAGATGTCATGTCCCGTTTCGTGGGGAAGATCTATCAGCTTCCTCCGGTCAGGTCAGCCGTGAAGAGGCAGCTGAGGATCAGGACAATCAAGCAGCTGGAGGTCCTGGATATCGATTGTCGTGATGTCCTGTTCAGGGTCGAATGCGATGCTGGAACATACATAAGGACGCTCTGCGTCGACATCGGTGACCTGTTGGGCTGCGGAGCCAACATGGTGGAACTCAGGCGTACCCGTTCCGGGAAGATGACCGAATCAAGGGCCAACACCCTACATGATATCCGTGATGCATACGTATTCTGGCAGCAGAACGGACACGGTGAATGGCTCAGAAGCATGTTGTTGCCCATGGAGGTCCTTGTGGAGCCGCTTCCAAAGGTCGTGGTCAAGGCAACCGCGGTGGACGCGATTTGTCACGGGGCGGATCTGAGCGTAGTCGGAGTCCATATGCTGGATGAGGATATCCGCAAGAACGCGCTGGTAGCCATGATGACTGCCCGCGGAGAACTGGTGGCACTGGGTCGGATGGCCATGTCCACCCCGAAGGTCATGGCTGCATCGACAGGGATCGTTGTAACCACGACCAGGGTCTTCATGGAGCCGGGCCATTATCCCAGGATGTGGAAGTACTCCACGGATCTGGAATGTCTCAGAGAAGAGCCAGTCTTCCCCGAATGATTTCTTTTATAGTTCTACGACCATCTCTCGGTGCCGGTGATTCGATGGCATTGTTCGAGAAGAAGGAATTGATATACGGTCCTGAGAGGATCAAGGTCGGTGAGCTCGATTTGACCGTCGACGGCGGATACCGCAATGTCATCACCATCCCTCTCGATGTCAAGCCGAAAAGGGTCATCACCGTGAAGGTCGTATCCGACAATCCCGTTGACGTGGTCGTCGCCAATGAGAAGGGTGCGGCGATCGGACATAAAGAAGGGGTCACGGATATGACACTCGGGCCGTTCTCCACAGGCAAGCTGAAAAGCATGGGTGTTTTCCTGGGAGTTTATCCAGGAGACAGGGCCGAAGCCGAATTGGAAGTATGGATGGAGAAAGAATGAAGCTTCCATCCGTTTCCGTCGGCAGGCTGTCTGGGAAGAACGATGCCCTGGTGGGCAAGGTATTGCTTCTGGCCATCCTCATATGTCTGATAGTCTCCGTAGTTCTTCGCTTCGTAAACGATGAGCCGTATTACATTTTCGCCCCCCTATTGTCCATCCCGATACTTGGGTACGGGGTGCTGGCACTTCTCACCGGACGTAGGTTCGTATATCTCGTGGCCACGGTCGTGGCCACGGTCTTGGTGGCAGTGTTCGATTACGGCTACGCAGTGGTGGTGTTGTTCGTTCTGTTGGGGTCTGTCGGGATTTCGGCCGTGGCCGGACTGGTCCAGAGGCTCGGATTCTACCCGATGGTGAGAGCGGTTGAACGTTGCCATTCGGGCCCAAAGGTTCCGGTGGCGAGTGTTCTGGCACAGTTCTTCTTCTGTATCCCGGACACCGTCGAGCCAAGGGACCTGCATATCGAACGTGCCGTGGTCAGACGCGAACTTCCCTTCCGGAACGTGGTCGATTCCGCGTTCATCGCATTGGCTCCTTGTCTGGTGATGTGGATCCTGATGTACCTGTTCGTCTACGTCTGGTTCGGGGGGATCCGCATCCATCTGGCCGCATACACCGTGCTCATGTACTCCGTCCTGCTGGCCCTCATCCCCTCTGTGCTGTCTACAGCCCGTGTTCGTATCGGGGAGTCCTTCCGCCTGTATGACGGTCTTGTCATGACGTTCAAGAGGATGGATCTGGTACTTGCAATCGTGGTCGTACTCGTCATGGTCCTGAACCGTGACTGCACCGAAGGTATGATCCTGTTGGTCGCCACCATAATCGTCGGGTTCGTCATACTCGTCATGGCATCGGCTTTCTACTATCTCGGTTTCGAGGGAAAGGCAATCGACAGCATCTCGGGGCGTTGGAATGACTTCCGTCCCGTGGACATGTACGAGGGTCTGGGGCCCGAGAGCACGGATAAGAAGGATGAAGGGGTCCCGGGGACCCCTGTGAGAAAGAAAGACCTCTGATCAGAGGTACTGGTTGCTGAATGCGGGATTGAGTCTCCCTGGCTTGTCGAGACCTTGGATGATGGGTTTGAACACCTCTCCGGACGACATCCCCGGCGTCTTGTTGAGTCCGATTATCTCGGGTTCGTGCCAGTTCGTGATGATGACCTGGTATTTCTGTCTGACATCCTCGATGATGATGCAGGGGTCCTCGCTTTTCTTCAGGATGTCTAATGAGACGTCCGCCAGGATCTGGATCTCCTCCGGTGTGATGTTGTCGGACACCCTTATGAAGAACGTGTGCTCCTCGGTGGTTCCGTTCAGCATGTACGTCACTTCGGATCCACCCACGATGTCTCTGAACCTCTTCGCCTTCTCGGCGTCCTCGGGGAGGGTTTCGGAAAGTTCCAGCATGCGCTTCTTCCATACATCCGGGATCTCGACGTAGAGGGCGTCGTGTCCGAGTATCTTCCACATGAACCCACGAACCGCAGTCGTTTAGTTATATGTTTCCCGTGCACGCATGACGGTCGCGGACGGGCGCGCGCACGTTAACTTAAAGACGAGTCACGCCTACGGTGAGTCCGAGGGAACCAATGCCGGAAGATTTCAAGGTCACGCCCTGGGAGGTCACGGGAGACATAGACTACGACCTTCTCCAGGAGAGGTTCGGAACCACGCCGATAGATGACGCTCTGCTCGACAGGATGTCGAAGCACGGGGAGCTGCACTACATGCTCAGGCGCGGAATCTTCTACTCCCACAGGGACATGGTGCCTCTTCTGGACGAGTACGACAAGGGCAACAGGTTCGTCCTATACACAGGGCGGGGCCCGTCAGGGAACACCCATCTGGGTCACATCATGCCCTGGCTGTTCAACAAGTGGGTCCAGGACACATTCGGTGTCGAGATGCTGTTCCAGATGACCGACGACGAGAAGTTCCTGTTCAAGGACCTGACTCTGGAGGAGACGGGTTCGATGGCCTATCAGAACGCCCTCGACTTCATCGCATTGGGGTTCGATCCCAAGAAGACCCGGATCATCGTCAACACGAAGAACGTGGAGAAGATGTACCCTATCGCCCTCAAGGTGGCCAAGAAGGTCACGTTCTCCACGGCCAAGGCCGTCTTTGGATTCGACAACTCCACGAACATCGGTTCCATATTCTACACGACCATGCAGTCCGTCCCGGCTTTCCTGCCTTCCGAGGAGGCCGGCAGGAAGGTGCCCGTGCTGATCCCCTGCGGAATCGACCAGGACCCGCATTTCAGGGTCACAAGGGATGTCGCCCCGGGTCTGGAGTACCCCAAGCCGTCGCTGATCTACTGCAAGATGTGTCCCGGTCTCTCCGGAGGGGACAAGATGTCCTCATCGGATGAGAACGCCACGATATTCACCACCGATACGCCCAAGGCCGTGAAGAAGAAGGTGGGGAGGGCGTTCACCGGAGGATGCGTCTCTGTGGAGGAGCAGAGGGAGAAGGGTGGGAATCCAGAGGTCTGCTCGGTTTTCAAGTACAACTACTTCCTGTTCGAGCACGACGATGCGAAGCTCAACGAGCTGGCAGACAAGTGTCGCAACGGGGAGATCCTCTGTGGGGAATGCAAGATGTGCCTCACGGAGCGGATCAACGTGTTCCTGGAGGAGCACCAGGACAAGAGGGAGAAGGCGAAAGACGTCATCGCCGATATGGCTTATGACGGGTTCGAGTGGTGATTCCATGGTCAACGACGAGATTCTTGAGGGACTTAGCTACAATGAGAAGAGGCTGCTTCTGGCCCTTGATGCCAGAGGGGGTTCCGCATCCCCTGCCGGTCTGATCGGAGACGGTGCCTTCTCCTTGGAAGTGGAGATCATGGGTGCCGCATCCTGGCTCGAGTCCAAGGGCCTGGCCAAACTCTCGGAGACATCCGAGAAGTTCTTCGTTCTGGCGGACGAGTCGGCGGTCAGCGTCGGACTGCCCGAGAGGGTGGCCGTTAACGCGATCTCCGCCGCAGGCGGATCCATGGACATGGATGCCCTGGCCGATGCCATGACAGGCGGTATGGACAAGGTCGCCGTGGGATGGCTGAAGAGGAAGGGGCTTGCAGACATCGTCAAAGACGGCGACAGGAAGGTGCTGACGCTCACGGATGCCGGAAAGGCCCTGGAAGGAACCATGATGCCTGACGAGGCCCTCCTGGCCAAGATGGCCGAGGCACCCGTTCCCGAGAAGGATGCGGACCCGAAGCTGGTCAAGGATCTGAAGGGACGCCAGGGCATGATCGCCGAGAAGGTCGTCACCGAGAGGACCGTCACTCTGACCGATGCTGGGAAGGATGCCGTGTCAGCCGGAATCGAGTTGAAACCCCAGATCACGGACATCACGGACCGCATCATACAGAGCGGTGCCTGGAAGGATGCCGAGTTCAGGAAGTACGACATCCAGACCTTCGCCCCGTCGGTCTATGCGGCCAAGAAGCACATGCTCTCCAGGCTCGGAGCCCAGGTCAGGAGGTTGTTCACCGACATGGGATTCACCGAGATGTCGTCCGAGTACGTCCAGCCCGCGTTCTGGAACCTGGATGTCCTCTACACCCCCCAGGACCATCCCGCCAGGGACCTTCAGGATACGTTCTATCTGGAGTCCCCCGCGTCGATCCATGTGGATGATGAGATGCTCGTGGAGATGGTCAGGAACATCCACGAGAACGGAGGGGACACGGGGTCCACCGGATGGGGAGGCGAGTGGTCGCGTGAGAAGGCGGAGGCCGCCCTCTTGAGGACCCACAGCACCGTCAGCAGCATCAAGTACATCGCCGAGCATCCCGATGCGCCTCAGAAGGCGTTCTCCATCTCGAGGATCTTCAGGAAGGAGTCCATAGACTCCACTCATCTGCCCGAGTTCACGCAGATCGAGGGTATAATCATCGATGAGAACGCCAACTTCGACATGCTCATCTCCATCATACGCGAATTCTATTCCAGGATGGGATTCGACCAGATCCGCATCAGGCCAGCGTACTTCCCCTACACGGAGCCGTCTCTGGAACTCGAGGTGTTCTTCAACGGCAAATGGATGGAGCTGGGCGGAGCAGGCATCTTCAGGCCGGAGGTCGTCGCGCCGTTCGGAGTCAAGTGCCCTGTCCTCGCGTGGGGCTTCGGATTCGAGAGGCTCGCCATGTTGAAGTGGGACATCAGGGACATCAGGGACCTATACATCTCAGATGTCGACACCCTCAGGACCAACAGGGTCCTCTGATTCCAGGAGGACCTCCGCGCGGCATCTGAACGCCTTCCTGTAAGTTTCGTTCCGCGTCGCGCACGCAGCGATGCTCATCAGGTTGTACGCCAACCTGGTGTGTCCCAGGACGGCGTAGGATTCGCTCTCGTAGGCCAGGGCCTCGTCGAATCTGAACAGGCATCCCGTTTCGGTCATGCTGATCCGGGCTCTTCTGAGGAACACGGCTGCTTCCGAATAGCGATGGTTCTCCGCCATGGCCTTACCCAGGGCCAGTCCGGTGACCGCATCGCTGTTATACGATTCCAGGGCGACGTCCAATGCCCTCTGCCTTTCCCCCTCCACCAGGAGTATCTCGGCCTCCAGAGCACCCTTGAGGCATTGGTCGAACTCCGGGCCCATGCGTCCCAACGCCCTTCTGGCCCCTTCGGCATCCCTCAGCCGGATGTAGCATAACGCCACGATGGCGGTGAGCATCCCCTTGCATTCCTTCGTGTCAATCTCATCCATCGCGGCGGCGACATCCTCGCGCGGGTCATCCATCAGGTAATACCTCTTCGACAATGCCAGCATTCCTGCCTCGAACCTCCTTCCGGCCTTGACGAGATGCATCAGGTGGTCCGGCACCGGACCTCCATGGGTGGCATACCAGTCGGCGGCCCTGCTGTGCCAGGCCTTCAGATCGCTTTCGCTGGCCTTGGATAGGAAGAGGTCCCTGGCCGCAGGCTTGATTGAGACCAGCCCTTTGCCGTTTATCGGCACCAGCGGCTGGTTCCTGCCTTTCGGCAGTTGGTTGACGTTCACAGGCATGTCCTCCATCACGAGCAGACATCCGATCACATTCCTGTCCTCGCGGTCCAGGGAATCCAGCATATCCGATTGGCAGTGGTTGAGGTTCATCGGTATCATGCCGTCCTTGAGATACTCGGATTCCGGGTCCAGGGAGTCCATGATGCGGCGACACTCCAGAAGACCTGCGGATGTTAGGCCGTAGACCTTCCTCATCCCTGTGGCACCGGAGCGGAGCAGTATCCTGCTCATCTCCATGTATATCAGGCCGTCCGAGATCAGTTTGGAGATTATGGTGCTGGTGTGCGACTTGGATGTCCCGATGCTCTCGGATATCCCCGCCTGCGTCATGTCGAAACATGCCCCGAATCTTATCCCCGGGTTGTTAGATCTGTAGCGATACAGGTGTAGCAGTGTTCTGTCCGCTTGTGTAATGTTGGTCATGAGATTGTTTTTGTTTTCATGGTTTAAGCCGTGCTTGATGATTCTACATTCTATAAAACTTAGAATGTGTTGAAAAACAGCTCGTTTCTATGCAATTCTGTCGAGAATTCATCATCCGAGTCAGTCTCGGATCCCGATGCACGGTTCCGTTTTCCGAAGCATCTGTTTTATCCCGAACGTACATCATCCTGCATGTCCCGTCTGTTAGTCTGCAGTGAGGTCGACCTTCCGTCCGTCAACATGAGATCATCCCTTCTGTCCATGGGAGGGTGGGAGGACCTGGGTTCGGAAGATGGCATCTGTTATCGCTGCAAGGGCGACACGTTCATGATGTCCATAGGTGACATGCACATACGCCATGACGACCTGGATCTGGCCGCAGAGGGCTTCGGCATCAAGGTGGATGATGTCGTGGTGATGTCCAAGCATTCCGCCAAAAGCGGTAAGCCTGCACTCACCGCCCATCCTATCGGGAACTACAGGGACAACGAGTTCGGCGGTAAGCCAGAGACATTGGTGAAGGCGTCCCCTGCACTCATGAGCGATGCCCTCCGGAGGATCGTCAGGTATAACGACAACCCTGAGGTTCAGACCTGTTTCGAGGTCACCCATCACGGCCCTTGGTTGGACAAACCGACGTTCTACATAGAGATCGGAAGTGATGAATCCCATTGGGGGGACAAGCATTCCGCCGATATCCTGGCAAGGGTGATATCCGATCTGGAGCCGGAGGATTCGTATCCTGTGGCTGTCGGTATAGGCGGAGGTCACTACGCACCCAGGTTCACGGACGTGGTCCTGAAGCACAAGGTGAACTTCGGGCATATGATCCCGAACTACCAGATCGAGGGTGCGGACGACGAGACGATTGCAAGGATGATCGGGGATGCATGCGTCGCCAGTGGAACAGATCAGGTGTACATACACAGGAAATCCATGAAGGGCGCCGAAGAGCGCAGGATAAGGGAAATAGTCCTGTCGGCCGGATGCGACGCCCCTCAATCGAAGGATTTCGAAGAGTTTCAGTGAGAGTTCACAAAGGTTCCGTCGAACCTCTGTCCGAGGATGGCTTTCCGAAGCTCCTCGAGGTTCCTGCCGTCGACGATGTTGATGTCTATCCTCTTCTCGGCGGCGATCTTCACCCCGAGTGGATCGAAAACGCTCGATTTGGATGCTCCATGCTCCTTATAGACTATGTCCCCCAGTCTTCCGATGGTCATCTCGGGAATCTTCTCCGCATCAGGGTTGGTGCGGGGGTCGTCGGTGTAAACGGCATCCACGGAGGTCGCGTTGACGACCCTGTCCGCGTCCATGCAAGATGCGACCATCATAGCCACGGCATCCGTGGTGTGTCCAGGGACCGTTCCGCCCATGACGGAGATCCTGCCGGGAGCGACTTTGGCAGCGGTCTCCTCGGCAGTCTCAGGCACCTTGTCCGGCATGTCCCCCAGTGCCAGAGATAGGAGCTGTGCGTTGAGACGGGTGGCTCCGATACCAAGGATGTCGAGCTCATATGTGCCTCCTCCAAGCTGACGTCCGGTCTCGGCGTAGTAACGGGCTGTCTTGCCCCCTCCGCAGACGACGGCCAGTTTGACATCCTTGGATACCTCCTTGAGCATCTCGGCAAGTCTGGCTATGTATTCTGAGTCATTATTACCGGGGACCAGGATGGACCCGCCAATGGATACGACGACGCTATCCGTGAAATCACACACCAATACGTTTAATAAACAAGCCAATTTACATAAAATCATTGGTGAAGTCAAATGGGAGAAACCAATTCAGAGGACAAAGCCAGATACGACTTCAAGAAAGACATGCAGGAGATCACCAGCTACAGGGGCAGAGGAACCGAGCTAATCTCGGTGTACGTCCCAGGGAACAAGCAGATCTCAGATGTCATGGCGTATCTCAGGAACGAGCAGTCGCAGGCGTCCAACATCAAGTCCAAGACCACGATGAAGAACGTCACCAGCGCTATCGATTCCATCGCTGCTCGACTGAAAACCTACAAATCTCCGCCCGAGAACGGCATTGTAATTTTTTGCGGGGAGGTTCCCAGAGCGGGTGACCAGACCAAGATGGTCCAGTATGTCATCAACCCTCCCGAGGCGATCACGGCGTTCCTGTACAGATGCGACTCCACGTTCTTCACGGAGCCGCTGGAGTCAATGCTCCTGGACAAGAAATGCTACGGTCTGATAACCATCGACAGGTCCGAGGCGACGTTGGGTCTCCTCAGCGGGAGCAGGATACAGGTCCTGAAGCACTTCGACTCGTTGGTTCCCAGCAAGCACCACCAGGGAGGACAGTCGTCAGTCCGTTTCGAGAGGCTCATCGAGATCGCCGCTCATGAATTCTTCAAGAAGGTGGCGGACAACGCCACGGAGGTCTTCCTGGACAAGCCCGAGCTGCTGGGTCTCCTCATCGGAGGTCCCGGTGCCACGAAGGACTTCTTCGTCAAGGAGGAGTACCTGCATCATGAGCTCAGGAAGAAGGTCTGCTCCCCGTTGGTGGACACAGGATACACAGACGAGTCCGGACTGAGGGAGTTGGTGGAGAACGCCAAGGACATCATAGTCGACATGCAGCTCACCAAGGAGAAGGAGTACATGCAGAGGCTCTTCACCGAGATCAGGAAAGCCGACGGCGGTCTGTCCTGC
Organism: uncultured Methanomassiliicoccales archaeon; assembly: GCA_964550065.1. GTDB lineage: Archaea > Thermoplasmatota > Thermoplasmata > Methanomassiliicoccales > Methanomethylophilaceae > Methanoprimaticola. The sequence continues at coordinate 45,689 of CAZJWD010000003.1, read as the reverse complement.
TATGGAGAGGAGGAGGTCCGTCAGGCCACCGACATGGGTGCCGTGGACACGCTCCTGATCTCCGAGTCCCTCAGCAAGAGGAGGGTCACAGTCCAGTGCTCATCGGGGCACACCCACGAGATGACGGTCGCCGACGCCGATGACAAGGTCCAGTGTCCCGAGTGCGGGGCATCCGCCTCCGTCGTGAAGGATGAGGACCTCATCGACGATTTCTTCCTCAGAGGGGATGCGTTCAACACCCGTGTCCAGATCATCTCTCCCGACTCCGAGGAGGGGGACATGCTTCTGAAAGCGTTCGGCGGGATCGCCGCCATCCTGAGGTACAAGGTGAACTGAGATGTCCGTAATGGCTGAATTCGAGAATCAGGTCCGTGCGAAGGTCGCGGACGCACTCGGTGCCATGGGTGCCGACACAGGCTTCGTCGTTGAACTCCCGTCCGTGGACACAGCGGATCTGGCTGTGCCCTGCTTCACCATGTCCAAGGCCCTCAGGAAGGCGCCCCAGGCCATCGCCGACGACCTTGCGGAGGCCATCGTCCCGGAGGGTTTGATTGCGTCTGTATCCTCATGCAACGGATACCTGAACTTCTGCATGGACGGTGCCGCTCTGGTCAAGGGCGTCTTGGAGGACATCATCGCATCCGACGGATGCTTCAACGCCGCCCCCACGGGTCAGAAGGTCAATGTGGAGCACACTTCCACGAACCCGACCGGGCCGATCCATGTCGGAAGGGCGAGGAACCCCATAATAGGTGACACGCTGGCCAGGTGCCTGAAGAGGTGCGGGCATGATGTGACCACGGAGTACTACGTCAACGACGTGGGCAAGCAGGTCGTGATCCTCACATGGGGGGTCAACAACGTCTCGGACGAGGTCGCCGATGCCGAAGCCGAGGAGCACGCCAGGAACGCCGGTCACGAGAAGGAGAGGGACAAGACCGACCACAGGCTCGTTGCCAAGTACCGTGTGGCCAACCGTAGGATGGAGTCCGAACCCGAGGTCCAGGCCCAGATCGCCGACATACTCAGGAGGTTCGAGGCAGGGGATAGAGAGGTCATAGACACCGTCCGTCGTACGGCGGAGGCCATGCTGGGAGGTCTGAAGGAGACCCTGTCCAACATCAACGTGAATCTGGACAGGTACACCTGGGAGTCCGATTTCATCGCCGACGGGTCCGCAAGGGATGTCGTCGAGAACCTGAAGAAGTCGTCCTACGCCGGGCAGACCGATGACGGCGCATGGTTCGTCGACCTGAAGGATTTCGGAATACAGGGTAAGAACACCAAGTTCACGTTCACTAGGTCCGACGGGACCACGCTGTACACGACGCGTGACCTGGCATACCACATAAACAAGTTCACGAGGTCCGACCGTGTTATAGACGTCCTCGGGGAGGATCAGAAGCTGGGTTCCAAGCAGCTCTGCTCCGCCTTGGAGATCATGGGTCACGAGAAGATGCCCGAGCCTTTGTTCTATTCGTTCGTGTCGCTCCCCGAAGGCAAGATGTCCACCAGGAAAGGTGTCGTCGTCTATCTCGACGACCTCATCGACGAATCGGTCGCCCACGCTTACGAGGAGATCAAATCCAGGATGGCGACCAGAGGCGGTGAGATGTCCGAGGAGACCATGAGGGAGGTGGCCCGCATAGTCGGAACCGGTGCCATCAGATACAACATCGTCCGTGTGCAGCCCGAGAAGCAGCTCGTTTTCAAATGGAGCGAGGCTCTGAACTTCGATGGGAACTCCGGACCGTATCTGCAGTACGTTCATGCCAGGGCATGCTCCATGCTTAGGAAGGCAGGGGAGTTCTTGAAGGACACCGATCCGTCGAAGCTGACCGACCCGTTCGAGATCAACCTGGTCAAGAAGCTCGCCAGATACGGCGAGGTTCTCAGGGAGGCCGGAGACGAGAAGAAGGTTCACATGCTTCCCGCATACGGTCATGAGCTGGCTGTTGCGTTCAACCAGTTCTATGCCTCCGTTTCCGTTCTGGACGCAGGCCCCCGCAGGGATGCCAGGCTAACTCTGGTCGAGTGCACCAGGACAGTCCTGGCAGATGTGCTGGACTGTCTCGGAATGGGTGCTCCCACGGAGATGTGAGGATGGATATCCGTCCGTTGAAGGTCAGGGACATAGAATGTGTCCGTGAGCTGGAGGTCGCCTGCATCCGCGAGTACTTCGCCGCGACGTTGGAGAACAAGTGGGAAGATCTTCCGCAGGAGTGGAAGGACAACCTCGGTGCCAGCAGCAAGAGGCATTTCAAGGCGTATCTGGACAGTGGGTTGAGCTTCGTGGCGGAGGAGGACGGCGAGATCGTCGGATTCATCTTCGCCCAGATGCTCCATCACATAGCTGATGAGGACAACCTTCTCTGGATCGAGAACATGGGTGTCCACAGTTATTTCAGGCGCAACATGGTCGGTTACAAGTTGCTCAGGGAGTGTCTGAAAGCCGGCAGGGAGCAGGGAGCTGGTGTGGCCCATGCCATGATCCAGCCTGACAACGCACCTTCCATACTCCTGTACAAGAAGATCGGGTTCTTCATGGACAGGCGCGAAGTGGCTTTGATGGATCTGAACGACCCCAATCTAAAACTTTGAAACAAGTCGGGGCGGTTCGCCGTCCCGGCATCAACAGTTCCAATCGAACAGATCGATCTCTGCAGATTGTGTGAATAATCAGGGAGGTATCCGACGGCCGGAGCCGTCGGACCCTGTTAAGGTGAGGATCACTCCTCTTTCTTCTTCCTCTTTTCCTCGAGGTATTTCTCCCTCTCGGTGAGGCCAGTGGATTTCTTCTCGGACTTCTTCTCCGCCTTAGCAGCCTTCTCGGCCTGCTTCTGGGCTTCGAGCTCCTCGAACGTCATCTCGGGTTTCTGTTTCTTCTTCTCCTTCGGTGCTTCTGAGGACTCCTTCTTTTCGCCGTATCTCTTTTTCTCGGCGGTGGGCAGGGCAGGTTTCTTCTGCTTCTTCTCTGCCTTTTGAGCCATCTCGGCTTTCCTCTGGGCTTCGAGCTCCTCGAACGTCATCTCCGGCTTGTTCTTGGGCGTGTCACGCATCTTCAGGTATGCGAAGATGACGATGACGATGATGACGACGATTATGACAGCGTACGTCGCCCAGTTGGAGAGGATGTTCTTGCCAACATCTGCGGTGACGTTGAATCCGTTGGATCCCTGGAACTCTCCTGCGGGAGTGCATTCGACCCTGTACTGGTGCTCTCCGGGAGTCGGATCGGAGATGTGGACGGTGACGGTGTTGGTCCCGGCCCTGATGTCCACATTCTTGGTGGTCACGACACGTCCGTTCTCGGTCACAGTGACGATCATCGAGAATCCGTTGTCGCTTTCGACGGTGAATGTGATGTCCCCGCCGTCCATGTTATCGAAATCGAGGACCCCTCCGGGCCTGTCTGTGATCTCCGCTCCATCCACGGACGGGAGCAGGCAGACCACGGCCAGGATGACCGCGATTCCGGCGATTATCTGTTTGGCGTTCATCTGCAGTCACCTTCAGGTGATGATCTCCTCGATACGTTCCTGCTCTATGGCCTTGCGGACCTCCATGGAGAGTCTCCTTCCAGAGGACATCTCCTTCCTCCACAGGGTGTTTCCGTAGGGGTGTCCGACGGACATGTGGACGTTCGTTCCGCCACCTATCCTGGGGGCTACGTCGTAGATGTAGAAGTTCAGGTCCTTGTCCACACAGGTCTGAAGGCAGAACGGGCCAATGATGCCGGGGTCGTAGAATTTCTTGCTGGCTGCGACGTACTTCTCGGCCATCTCGAACGCCTTGTCGAGAAGCGACTCCCTGAGTGTGGCGGAGTTGTGACCGCAGACCGTGTACTCGGGGATAATACCGTCGTTCTCTAGCTCCACCTGCTGTTTTCCGGGGAGCCTGCAGTAGCCGTCGAGGGACGATTCGAACCTCCAGTCAACTCCCAGGAGCTCGATCTTCTCGCCCTTCTCTTCGAGGGGGGAGTAGAAGAAGTCCAGGTTGAAGACGGGACCGATGATGTACTGCTCCATCCTGGCGTGCTCAAGGAAGTTCTCCTCAATCACACCCTGTTTGATCAGCTCGGTGGACTTCTCCACGAACTGGTCGTAGTCCTTGGCCGTGAAGAATCCTCTCTCCAGCTTCTTGACCTTGTGGTGAACCTTGATAATCGTGAGGCCGTCGATGTCTTCGGGTTTCTCGACTTTCTTGGGGAAGGGCATGCCGGCCTGCTCGAGTAACCAGTAGTAGTCTCTCTCGTCCCCTCTCTCCTCGGACCTGAGCAGGTTCCTGCTTCCGACCATGGGCATGGCGAAGTCATTCTCCACGGCATCGATGCCGCAGTAGGAAACGAAAGACCTGTTGGGAACGAAAAGAACGTTGTTGGCCATCAGATTCTGCTGGACTTCCGGTTTGAGGATGCTGCTGAACTTGTCGAGCACCACCGGTTCGTCGACGACTCCGCGGATGATGTTACCCTGAGCATCCCTCTGGGCCCTGAAGTACTTGGAGAATGTGGCATCCCTGCCCTGCTGGCAGACCGCTACGGTCCTGAAACCCTCGGAGATGGCTCCGTCGCAGGTGTCCAGTGCCGAGTGGGAGGCGACCACTCCGATCTTGGCTTCCTTGAGGTTGTATTTCTCAAGGTTGCCCAGAACCTCGTCTCTGCTGATCATGTTTAATCCTCTGCTTGAAGGGTAAGCAGGTGCTGGATATAACTTGTTGGTACGGGCGCGCGCGTTATAGGGGGCTGTACATTTGGATGGATTCGTCATGGAGCCGGTATAACTCAACATGGTATCCGGTCTTCTTGGATTCGAATCTCTTACTTCCGCTCATTATGTTGGTCATACATTCGGGGTTTATTGAAAACCGCAAACTCCCCGCATATTTCGTCCTCCCTTAGAACCGAATACACGTTTTCGGGCATGCAGCCACGATTCGACGTTAGTTAAGATCTTCCATACTGGAATCAACACGGATCATATGCAGTCGCATAGAGGGGTGGTCGCTATGAACAACAACGAGGAGTTGAAATTAGAACGACTTGACGACGACTCCGAAAACAGGGTGAGCCAGAAGGAAAATGGTAGCCTCGCCCAGATTCGAACTGAGGTCGCAGGATCCAGAGTCCCGCATGATTGACCACTACACTACGAGGCTGTTGATTTCCCCGATTAACTGATTATTCTTAAACCTATCTAATGATTGTTAGATGACAATTATAATTATATATTAAATAGAAGAACAAACACAGGACCATTAATGCCAGGCATAGGCGAGAAAGTCGATTTCCATCAGACCCAATCCATGGCGTAAAATGATGAAAAATGGTCATCGAACGCACCTGTCCTGACCACCCAGCACATCAACCTACGCTCTATTTTATTAAAGACTAAGACCATATTCTTCATGGTCAGGTCCCGGATGGTGCGGGATCGGACGTTTGAACATGTTCGAATTCGGCATGGCTCAATGCTGAGTGTTTCGCATCGGTTGTTTCCCTGCGGATGCAGACGACTGTAGGTTTGAGGTATTCAGACCAAAGAGCTATGTATAGAACGTTGTTCGGGAGTAGTGGTAAAAATGGAAAATTGGGGTTCCGAACTGACAATCCTTGAAGAGGTTTCTACGCTTCGCATCCTCAGCTATCTATTGGATCACGATTAATGCAGGAAAAGCGACATCTACAGAGACATCGGTCGTACGCCCAGCATCCCCGACAAACTGAACAAACTGGAAGATGTCGGCTTGCTGGATATAACCCGGCTCGACCGCCAGTTCTCGATCACCATAAGTCTCACCGATCAGGGACGTATCGTGGCTTCCCACATAAGGGAGATTCATAAAATTCTCGCCGGCAAGGATGAGATCTGAGCCGGGATCATGACCAAGTCATGTAAAGATGGGGGCATGGGCCCCCGTTAATGTTTACTGGATGACCTTCTTGACCTGCTCGAAGATCTCGTCGATGGTCCCGACGCCTTTGATCGTGACAAGGCTACCCTTCTTCCCATAGTAGTCGATGAGGGGCATAGTGTTGTCGCGGTAGACTTTGAGCCTGTTCATGACGGTCTCTTCTTTGTCGTCGTCCCTCTGGTACAGTTTGCCGCCGCACTTGTCGCAGGTGCATTCCTGTTTCGGAGGGTTGTAGATGAGGTGGTAGACTGCGTTGCAGTCGGGGCAGGAGCGCCTCTTGGTGAGCCTGTTGATGAGCTCTGCGTCTTCCACATCGAGGTTCAGCGCCAGGTCCACATCGAGCTGCTGCCCGAGTGCATCGGCCTGCTCAACCGTCCTGGGGAACCCGTCCAGGATGACCCCGCCCTTGGCCTCTGCGATCTTCTCTTTCATGAGTCCGATGATGACGTCGTTGGGGACGAGGGCGCCGGAGTCCATGTAGGTCTTGGCAAGTTTCCCGAGTTCGGTCCCGTTCCTGACGGCCTCGCGGAGCATGTCTCCTGTGGAGAGCCTGGTATAGCCGAACTCTTCGCTGAGTTTCTCCCCCTGGGTTCCTTTTCCAGAGCCGGGAGGTCCTAAGAGAACAATCACGGATTTCATGACCGCTCGGAGTGCCTTCTGATATTTAAGATAGACATACCGGGCCGGCCTCGGGCATGCCGGGTGCAGGGTTATCGCCTCCACGGTCGTCCGTCATCGCATCATCTTTTTATGGGGTTATTCTAATCGCGCGCGCAGTGAGGTCACATCATGGACCAGAAAGTCATTGAACAGATCGAGAAAATCGTGGGTAAGGAGGGCTATTCGATCGAGCCCGCGGTGTGCTACACCTACGGATTCGATGCTTCCATATTCCACAACACTCCGGAGATGGTCGTCCAGCCCAGGACCACTGAGCAGGTATCGGAGATCATGAAGGTCGCTTACGCCAACAAGATCCCCGTGACGCCCCGTGGTGCCGGGACGGGACTCTGCGGATCGGCCGTTCCGATCAAGGGTGGCATCGTCATGGCCATGCAGAGGATGAACAGGATCACCAACATAAGCGTCGCCGACCTGTGGGTAGACGTTGAGGCCGGATGCGTCTACAACGACCTCAACGAGGAGTTGGCCAAGTATGGGTTCTTCTTCCCTCCGTCCCCTGGGTCCGCCGAGGCATGCCAGATCGGTGGCATGGTCGCCACCAACGCTTCCGGTATGCGCGCCGTCAAATACGGGGCCACGAGGGACTTCGTCCTCGGACTGACCTTCGTCAAGGCCGACGGGGAGATAGTCCGGTGCGGAACCAGGACCATCAAGGACTCCTCCGGATACCAGCTGGCCCGTCTGTTGTGCGGTTCCGAGGGAACCCTGGGCATAATCACCGAGGTCACTCTCAAGCTGACCACCAAGCCTAAGAAATCCGCCTCGTGTCTCTGCGCGTTCAGCAACGTGGAGGATGCCGGAAGGTGCATCTCCGCAATCATCGCCAAGCCTTTGATCCCCGCCTCCTGCGAGCTCATGGACAGCGTGAGCATACAGGCGGTCAACAAGGCCCGCGGCAACCCTCTGCCTGATGCGGGCGCCCTGTGCATCGTCGAAGTCGACGGTGAGACCGACGAGGTCATCGACAGGGACATCAAGATCGTGGAGGAGATAGCCAAGGAGATCGGAGCCGTGGCAGTCACCCCGACCAAGGACAAGAAGCTGATTGCCCAGTGGACCGACGCAAGGAAGTCCGTCATGACCTCCCTGTCGGCTCTGAAGCCCGGGTATGCGTGTGTGTCCCTGGCTGACGACATGGGGGTCTCCGTCTCCCAGGTGCCCAAGGCCGTCAAGGCGTTCCAGGAGATCGCCGCCAAGTACGACGTCACCATCGCCACGTACGGTCATGCCTCCGACGGCAACCTCCACACCAAGATGGTCATCGATGCCACCGACAAGGACATGTGGGACCGCGGGGTGAAGGCTGTCGACGAGATCTTCGACGTCTGCATCAAGCTCGGCGGAACCGTCACCGGCGAGCACGGGGTGGGAATCTCCAAGGCACCTAACTTCATGCAGGAGAGGGCTTCCGAGCTCTCATCTATCAGGGCAATCAAGGCTGCCATGGACCCGGAGAACATCCTCAATCCCGGGAAGATGGAGCAGTGGGAGGGGAGCATCCTCAGGAATCTGAGGTACCCCTGCCCCGAGTACATGTAAACAGGTTAAGACAAACAGGGGCGGACCTCTGGGTCCGTCCCGACCCATCTTCGATCCCGTACTTTCCTCAGAACAGGAAGTATAGGTCAGGCATCCCGAAGTACAGGTAGATGAGCTCTGCCGCCGCGGCAGCTATCGCGACCGCCCAAATCTTGGGATCCCACGCAATGATCTTGCTTCCGTCGAGAGGCGGAATCGGCAACAGGTTGAACAGCGCCAGGAACGAGTTGAGCGATGCGAACATCAGGAAGAACATGACTGCCGCCGTTCCGTTGGTCAGCAGGCATCCCGCGATGCCTATCGCTGCCAGGATTATGTTGACTGTGGGTCCGGCTATGCTGACGACTCCGTTGGCCTTGCGGTCTGGCATGCCGGCGATCATGACCGCACCGGGTGCGGCGAACAGGAAACCGAGCATGGATGTGATCAGAGTAAGGAACAGTCCGGCAGGGTACATCCTGAACTCGGACCAGAGCCCGTAGCGTTGGGCGGTGAACTTGTGGCCGAACTCGTGAAGAAGGAACGAGAACAGAACCAGGACGAAGCATACGGCGAACAGTCCGGCCCATTTCGCGGTGGGCCCTAAGTGGCACTCGAGGTAGACCGAGATGGTCTGGTTCCTGTACAGGACCATGAACGCGACCGCGAGGACGATCATCGATACCAGGATGTCGGCCAGTTCCCTCCTGGAGAACCTGGCTTTCCCGTATCCGGGGTTGACACGGATTTCATATCCCTCATCCATGGTCCCTTGACTCGCTCATGTTTTATAAAGGTAAAGCAGAATCCTTCGCCGATGGCTCAGAACGTGGCTCACGGCAAGGAGATGTGCAGATGGTGCGATTCCTGCGGCACCCTCCTGCTGGGGGAGAGCTGCTCCTTATGCGGTTCCGAAGGCAGGGAGTTCAGGATAAACTCCCCCGGGGACATCAGGCCTTGCATGGGCGACAGCGTCGACCTCGTCCTGAGACTGTTCCGCGATGCTTTCGGCACGGATGAGCCCCTCCTCGGAAAGTCGATCTTCCTGAACAAGGTTCCCGGCGAGGACCGTACGGACGAGATCATAGCCCACGGGAGGGTACTGGGGATCCTCAGGTTCGGGATGGCCGAGGGCAGGATCATACTCGAGATAAGGCAGCCCGGGGCCGACATATTCAGTCAGGTCGCTTTGCGCAACATCGTGACCTTCGGAGGGATGTCCGGGCATCTCAAGGGTAAGACGATCCCGGGTGCGAACATCAACGACGTCATGGGGGATTTCTCCAAGGGAGACACACTCATCCTCCGCAAGGGAGGGAAGGTGGGTCCGGGGATAGCCCTGGAAGATGCCGTCCGCCTGAGGGATGCCGAGAGGGCCGTGAAGATCCGTGACCTCAACGCGCCATCGGACCTCCCGTTTTCTCCGGATGCAGATCTGGACACTTTCGTGGAATGCAACCGTGACCATCTCAGGAGGATACAGCGTAAAGCCGTCCGTGAGATCAGAGCATTCTTCGACAAGAACGGCCGGAGACTTCCGGTGACCGTGTCGTTCTCCGGCGGCAAGGACTCTCTGGTCGCATACGGTCTTGCCAGCCAGGCCTGCGAATGTCCGGAGCTCATGTACATAGACACGGGCCTGGAGTTCCCTGAGACGGTGCGTTATGTGAAGGCTTTCGCACTGGAGAACGGGAACAGGTTGCATATAGCCTCGGGCGGAGATGCGTTCTGGGAGAACGTGGATGCGTTCGGTCCCCCCGCCAAGGACTTCAGATGGTGCTGCAAGGTCTGCAAACTGGGTCCGATCACCGACCTCATAGCGGACAAGTATCCCGAGGGTACCGTCACGGTGGAGGGCAACAGGTGGCTGGAGTCATACGCCCGTTCCACCATAGGGTTCGTCACCAGGAACCCCTTCGTTCCAAATCAGATAAACCTCAACCCGATCCGTTCCTGGACTGCGGCGGAGGTGTGGCTGTACATCTTGGGGCACAGGATGGAGTACAACCCGCTCTACGACAGGGACTTCGAGAGGATAGGGTGCTATCTCTGCCCGTCATGTCTGTCCAGCGAATGGAGGAACACCGGAAGGATACACCCGGACCTCTACGGAAGGTGGGAGGGACATCTTTATGGGTATGCGGAATCCAAAGGGTTGCCCCGCGAATATGTGGACATGGGCTTCTGGCGCTGGAAGTCGCTCCCTCCAAAGATGGTCCAGCTCTCGGAGGAGATGGGCGTGGATCTGAGGCCCAAGGCATCGTCCGGGCCGTCGATGAAGATGCTCAAAGGTGCATCCCCATGTGCCGCAGGCGGTTATTCCGTGGAGGCGGTGGTCACCGTCCCCCGTGACAGGGATTTCTCCTACGTCTCGGATGCCCTTCGCACCGTGGGGGACACCAAGTACTCGGACGAGTATGAGATCGCATTGCTGAAGACCCCTGCTGGAAGGGCGAGGCTCTTCGGAGGAGGGCAGGTCTCGGTCAACGCCCCTGACGAGAGGAACGCCAGAAGGATCTTCGAGGGTTCCGTCAAGGCACTCATACGTGCGATGATGTGCACGGAATGCGGGATATGCGCGAAAGGGTGCCCACGTAAGGCCATACGCATGTCCGGTGGCATGAGGGTCGATCCAGAACGTTGCAACTCATGCGGCAAATGTTCCAAATCCTGCATGGTGGTCCACTACTACGACAAGCTGATGGAGTCATCGCGCAACACTTAATAACGAGAACACATCCCTCGAACCATGGATTGGATCCTAGGTCTGGCCATGGTGCTCGGCATCGGCCCTGCACTGGCACTCATGTTTCTGGGCGTTCGCGACTACACCTATCCGAAGGTCCAGCAGCCGTTCTTCTCCGATCCGACGTTCTTCGGAATGCTGGTCGTCGGGATGGTCGCGGGAGCGATACTGTTCTTCGCCATGGTGGCTTTGGGATTCGCATCGAACCTTGTCGTTATGGCCGTTGTGGCCGTAATCGAGATCATGGCCATGGTGGTCGTGATGAACCTCAAGAGGTTCCGCGGGAAGTCAGACTCGGTCTTCTATGGCTACGCGTTGGGATTGGGGATGGCCTGCGGGCTCGCGTCGGGGATATGTTTCATGGTGGCATCCGTCATCGTCGACGAGATGGAGGGCGGGTTCGACCTGTCGATACTCGTCCTGGTTGTGATCTCCGTGACCATGGCGATGGTCCTCGGTTCCGTGGGCACCACCGTCGGGGAGGGCATCGCACGCCACAGGGTGATGGAGTTCGCACTTCAGGCAGCCATACCCATGATAATCTACAACATCCTGCTGACGGTGATGCTTCAGGGAGGGAACATAGGCGGAGACATCGTCTATTACATATGCATAGCAGTCTCCCTGGCGTTCGCAATCCTGGTGTACTACCGTACGATGCGCCAGCAGCTTCCCGGGATCGTCCGCGACGTCTTGAGGATGGAAGGGAAGAAAAGGGACGACATCCCCAGATGATCAGGCTCTGTAGACTCCTATTCTGACCTCGGAGATCATACACCTGTCCAGCATGGCCGAGACCATCTTCTCGGCCTTGGGGCCGGCTATCTCCCTGACATCGTCAAGTGTGAACGTGCCCTTGACCGCTGTCAATCCGTCGGCCAGGATCTGCATCTTTTCCTCCAGGTCGGAGCAGTGCTCGTACCTGTACACCATGGTGGAGTACGGGTCGGCCTCGGCGATCCTACGTTTCTTGGCCGCGGTATCCTCAGGCACGAATCCGGTGGCTTGTGTCAGGGCCTCCCTGACAGCGGCCTGGTCCTTCGATTCGAAGAAGAACCTGAGGTCCGAGACATCCTGCACGCAGCGGCAGTAGGGGCAGGACGATTCCTTCTGGGATTTCTCCACGATCCTGGGTCTGTGGCAGGCCCCGCATTGGACGAGTCCGTACATCAGCGGTACTCCGTGAACACAAGGGCCGCGATACAGCATCCGTAATGGTCAAGCGGGATCTCCAGTTCCTCGGCGACGAACTCTATATCCTCGAACTCGATGCCGCGGATCCTGGCCATCTCGTCCATCTTCCATGTCAGGATCTCCCTGAGGGAATCCGCGGACCCGTGGATGTGACCTTCCGCAACGTATCCGCCCTTGCCGTCCTTCCTGTAGGCGTAGGCGATGCCCGCGGCAATCGTCTCCCCCTCGGTCCCCCTCATCTGTGCCAGGACGCAGTGGGTGATGGCCCCCATGGGCATCTCCGTGATCTCGACCCTCTCGGCTCCGACGGGGATGACAGAGGACACGGAAACGAGGTTCTGCTCTCCTATGCCCGCGGATATGAGCGCTCTGTCGAAGGCGTTCAGGTCGGACACCTCGCTCACTGCCGAGCTACGGGTTATGAAGAATTTCGAAGGGACGAGTTCCATGGCTCTCGGAAAGTGCTCCCGATATTTATTGGGGGCCCAAGATCAGCCGTAGAGAGCCTCGGTATCGTTGGCCTTGGACGCCCCTTCCTGGATGTGCCTGCATATCTCGTCGGCCTCGGCCTGCAGCGGCTTCGTGCTCACTCTGAGTCCGGGGACCATCTTGGATATGGCCGGGATGAACTGTATCGATGCCCCCGGATCCGGAAGGACGGGGTTCGCCGGAACTATCAGCGCCGTCACATCCATGCCGTAGTCGGGCCCCATGTAGAGCATGACTCCGTTGAACCCTTTGATCATACCGCTGTCTATGGCTGTGAACTTGGACTTCCTCATCATCTTCCTGCTACCTTCACCGGAGCCGCACGTGACGCAGATGTTGTTCTCGGGCATCTTGGCTATGCCTTCCAGGCAGATGACGTCCTTCACGCCCATGTACTTCAGGTAGTTGTACACGGCATGGACGAGCTCGTAGCAGTCCTCCGGTTTCGGGGCGTACTCCGACAGGCAGATTATGACGTCCCTTCCGGTCTTGGTGGTGTGCTTCCTACCGTAGAATCTCAGGGGCGGGAGCGCACGGTTGCCGTTGATGAGGCAGTACGGGGGCATGCTCGGGGACGACATGCCTGCTATGGGCTCCATCTTGAGCTGGCCGACGTAGTAGTTGGCCACGATGGAGCTGACCAGGCCCACGCTGGGGAGGCCTATGATCGCAACAGGGTCCTCCAGGTTCAGGTCCGCATACTTGCTGGTCTTCACTGCCATGGCTGGTCGTATTGTCCGTCAAGTATTTTAAGAAGTGCTAACTACAACAATCCATGAGCGGTTCAGAAATCTCCATAGCCAGCACTTCGGGCGGAGTCCCCGTCATAGTCGAGAACATTCCGGGAAGTCAGAGCGCTTCGTACATGGTCGGTGTGGCGACGGGATCGAGGGATGAGCACTCCGGGATCTTCGGACTGTCCCATCTTCTGGAGCACACCGTGTTCAGGGAGACCAAGACCAAGGACTCGTACCAGATGGCCAAGGAGATCGAGGGTACCGGCGGACAGCTGAACGCATTCACCGGAAGGGAGATGACCGCATTCTACGGGATAACGATCAAGGAGACGGCCCATGTCGCCAGGGAGATGGTGGGGGACATCGTCGCCAATCCGCTCATCAACGAGGAGGACACCGAGCTGGAGAAGAAGATCGTCCTCCAGGAGCTGAGCATGATCCGCAACGAGCCGGACAGCTACATCAGGGACCTGTTTGAGACCCAGCTCTGGAGAGGCCACCCGTTGGAGCAGGACGAGGGAGGGGACGAGAAGATCGTCGCCGGTCTGAAGGCCTCCGACCTCCGTGCCTACTACGAGGAGAAGTACAGGATACCCAACCTCGCGGTCTACGCCGCAGGGGCCATAGATGTGGAGGAGACCGTCGGATGGGCGGAGGAGACCTTCGACGGGATGTCAGGGGGAACCAGGAATCCCAGGAGCCCCCCGAAGACGCCGGAGGCGTCGTACACGTTCGTCAAGGGGGACGCGGAGCACTGCCAGGTCGCGATAGGCTTCCCCGCATACGGGGCGTCCCACCCCGACAGGGTCACAGCATCCATGGTAAACGCCATCCTGGGCTCCGGAACAAGCTCCAGACTGTTCCAGGATGTCAGGGAGAAGAAGGCCCTCGTGTATTCGGTATACTCCACGATATCGCAGAACAGCGATGCTTCCTCGATGACAACCTTCATGTCATGCACAGACGACAATGTGGTCGAGGCCATGGAGACCGTGGCCAAGGTGTTCTCCGACCTTCTGAAGGACGGATTGACCGATGGGGAGCTGGAGAGGGCCAAGAGGCTCGTGAAAGGTGCCAACATCCGCAGCATGGAGTCCACCGAGCACCATCTGTACAGGCTGGGGGTCAACCACATGCTCAACGGTTCCGTCGAGACCTTGGAGCAGAGGCTGGCCAAGATCGACGCGGTCACGGAGGACGACGTCATGAGGGTCGCCGCCGATATAATGAGAGGGGACCGCCTGAACACAGTGGTCCTCGGCAAGGGGAACCGGGCGATCAGGAAGTACGACGCCTCGGCTCTCTGCCTGTGAGCTTGGATATCAGGTGGAGGACCGCGCGGCATGCGCTCTCCACCGAGGACTCGATCTCAGGGGTCATGGTCTCCGTGACGGTCTTGATGTCCTGGACCTCTATCGCCACGAACCTGACCTCCTCGGGCATTATCTCCGGGTCCATCTGGCGACCGATCTTCATGGCCGTGGGAAGGTTCACGTCATGTGTGGCGGCATGCGCCACAGCCTCGTCGAAGTCGCCCTCCGTGAACAGCATTATCGTCCCTGGGGGGTACTGACCGGTCTGGATGGCATCGACTATGACCGCGTAGGTGTAACCGTGGATCACAGGCAGGATGTCCAACCCTCCGACGGCCTCCTGGCAGCAGTCCACGTCCTCGAGGTCCATTGCCTCTATCGCCTCCGAGACCCTCAGTCCGACGGCATCGTCGCACATTATGGGGCTTCCGAGCCCGACCACGACGGTCCTCGATGTCCTCTCCACGCCTGTCATCAGAATCGACCCCTTATCGTCCATCATCCTTATGAACCCAACCGATTCATGAAGGTATTATCTATCCAGGTAACATTGCCCCTGTTATGGACATCTCCGTCAGGAACTCCCAGGTCATAAACGGGAAGACCGTGACCGTGCGTCAGCTCGAGGCCCTGCTGGCGGTTCAGGACAAGGGGAGCCAGACGGCCGCCGCCAAGCATCTCGGCATATCCGTGCCGGTGATACACAAGTACCTCCGTCAGATCGAGGAGGCGGCTGGAGCACCCATATTGAAGACCACTCCGGCCGGTTCGGTCCTGACCGAGGAGGGCCTCAGGATCGCGGAACTGGCGAGGTCCATGGGTCATCGCTGCGAGACCGACAGGGGGTTCACCGTGTGTTGCAGCCCTGTGACGGAGGACCTGATGATGTCGGTTATATCCTCACTCAAGATCCCGGGCGCCAACATCGTGGTGTCCGATGACGAGTACAACATCCGTATGATGAGGGAGGACCGCGCGGACCTTGCGATCATCGACGATCCCCTGTACCTTTTCGACGCGGAGGAGTTCGAGATGGAGGAGATCGGATACATGGGCATGGTCATGGTGGACAACGGGCCGTCTTTCATCCGTTACAAGTACGGGGCCCAGAGGGTGGCGTTCATGTTCCTGGACTCGGAGGACAGGAAGTACACGATAGATTCCGAGACATTCTCGCTTCCCGAGCTTCTGGGTTCCAACAAGAGCTTCTTCATCGATGAGTTCATGCTCACCAGGAGGAACCTGAGGCTGAAGAGCGCCATCGACCCGAGCATGCTCAGGCACGCGATTACGGCCATATACAGGACGGAGACCCGCAACACATCCAGGGTGATCAAGGCGCTGATCGCCAGGAACATCTGAGACATGGTGTTACCCTAAAGGATAACATACATCCGTGAAGGACGTATTCTATTAAATACAATCAATCAGGTGACAAGTTCCGATTACTATGGTTACGCCCAACCCCGATTTCTCAAAAGAGATCGCTGCAGCAGGCGGCGAGGAAGTTAAGATGTGCTTCCAGTGTGGAACATGCACTGCCGGTTGCCCCTCCGGAAGGAGGACATCCTACAGGGTCAGAAAGCTCATGAGGATGGCGCAGCTCGGAATGAAGGAGGAGATCGTCAACAGCGAGGAGCTGTGGGAGTGCTCCACCTGCTACACATGCGTCGAGAGGTGCCCCAGGCAGGTCCCCATCGTCGATATCATCATCGCTCTTAGGAACATCGCAGTCGCCGAGGGCCACATGTATGAGAACCACAAGGGAACCGCCAAGAATCTGGCCAAGTACGGACACACCGTCTCCGTCCAGGACAAGATCACCGCCCTCAGGGAGGAGCTCGGACTGCCCGGCGTCCCGCCCACCGTCCTCTCCAATGAGAAGGCCAAGGCCGACCTGGACAAGATTCTGACCCTCACCGGATTCGACAACATCACAAAGGAGTGAGTATCATGGCAAAGTACGCGTTTTTCCTCGGATGCATCGCACCCCTCAGGTACCCCGGAATCGAGAAATCCACCAGGGAGGTCTGCGCCGCCCTCGGAGTCGAGCTCGTCGACCTCCAGGACGCAAGCTGCTGCCCCGCTCCCGGAGTTATCAGGGCTTTCAGCAAGAAGACCTGGCTGGCCGCTGCCGCCAGGAACCTGGCCCTCGCCGAGAAGGAGGGTCTCCCCATCGTGACCATCTGCAACGGATGCTACGGATCCCTGTTCGATGCCGCCCACGAGCTCGCCCACGACGCGGAGCTCCTCGAGGAGGTCAACAAGGTTCTGGCCGAGATCGGAATGCACTACAACGGAACCACCAAGGTATACCACTTCGCCGAGGTCCTCTACAGGGAGGTCGGAATCGAGGGAATCAAGGCCAAGGTCACCAACCCCGTTGACTATCAGGTCGCAGCATTCTACGGATGCCACTTCCTCAAGCCCAGCAACATCAAGGGTGTCGACGACCCCGAAGACCCCCACATCCTGGACGAGCTGATCGAGGCTACCGGTGCCAAGAGCATGCCCAGGAAGCAGAAGATGCTGTGCTGCGGTGCCGGAGGAGGACTCAAGGCCGCCTTCGGAGACGTCGCAAAGAAGTTCACCGAGACCAACCTCGAGAACATGAAGGAGTCCGGAGCTCAGTTCATCATCGATGTCTGTCCCTTCTGCCACCTTCAGTTCGACGGAGTCCAGAAGGAGCTGGGATACGCCATCCCCGTCCTCCACCTGTCCCAGCTGTTCGGGCTGGCCATGGGAATGGACGCCAAGGACCTCGGTCTGGGCGTTCACATAACCCCTGTGAACCTTTGAAACCTTAAAATCAAGGGAGGGCAACCCCCTCCCGCCCAATTCTAATAAAATCTCCTTCGGAGCCGTCTCCGGTTCACCGACCTCATTCTACCCTGTAATTTCCCGCTGGCGTTCACTTTAATGTTTATAAAGTGAATATTAAATACAAGCGGTACTATTTTTTACAGGATAAATATATCCTAATAATGATAAATCTGAAATGTCTGGCTATACTCATTTTTGAGCGAATTCAGATTTTTCGAATTTTAAATAGCTTTTAATATAACCACCTAATCACAAGATTCAGTAAAAGGAGTGACAAAATATGGCACCCGCAAAGAAAGCAAAGGCCTCCGCAGGCCGTAAGGTGAAGGATAAGTGGAAGGCAAAGGAGTGGTACAAGGTCCACGCCCCCCGTATGTTCAACGAGGCCGAGATCGGAGAGACCCCTTCCGCCGACCCCGCATACGTCATCGGACGTACCGCAGAGGTCACCGTTCAGGACCTGACCGGAGACTTCTCCAAGATGCACATCAAGCTCAAATTCAAGATCACCTCCGTCGACGGACACGATGCCAAGACCGCCTTCGTCGGTCACGACCTCACCTCCGATTACGTCAGGAGGCTGACCCGCAGGAAGAAGACAAAGACCGACCACGTCGTCGATGTCATCACCAAAGACGGCTTCACCTACAGGATCAAGACTATGTCCATCGCTGACGGCCGCATCCAGTCCTCCCAGGAGGATGCCATGAGGAAGGTCATCGGAGAGACCCTGCTCAGAATCGGACAGGAGAGGACCCTCTCCGAGATCGTCAAGGACATCGTTTCCGGAGACATCGCCAAGGAGCTCGCAAGGGCCTGCCGCATCATCATCCCCATCAAGAGGGTCGAGATCCGCAAGTCCGAGGTCCTGGTTGCCGGAGAGGGCGAGCCCGAGTCCATTCTCCCCGCCCCCGAGGTCCAGCCCGCCGAGGAGTGATTCCGAGGGCTTCGGCCCTCAAACATCTTCATATTCACCGGATCCGGCGATTCCGGGTCCGATTCATTTTTCCGAAGCATCTGTCGCCTCGCAGGATAAGAGGGTCATCCGTCTGAAGGCGGACTCCGGGCAGGAATCGCAAGCTTTCATCCGATATGGCCGTTTAGATAACGTGTAGATGCCTGTTGACCTCCAGCCACGGTTGGAAATCACAGGTCATGCGCTAGACAGATTGAATGCATCCCGTAACGGTTATAAATGAAAAGCCAATCGGGAGTTCAAGGCCGGGGTGGCTCAGCCTGGTGGAGCGTCGGACTCATAGGGTTCTGGTCATATAGACCTCTTCCAGGGAAATCCGAAGGTCATGGGTTCGAACCCCATTCCCGGCACCATTTCCTATTTTTCCGCATATCTGGCTGTCTTTCGGATTGGATTCCATCATCCCTGGGTTCGGAACACACGGACCATCACAATCATGCGATTCCCCCGGATGGTCGTTCCATAGAAACATATAGACCAGACAATCTCACAACGGGCATGAGGCTCATCATCTACACAGGCAAGGGTGGCGTCGGAAAGACTTCTGCATCTGCCGCCACGGCGTACAAGCTGTCCGAACTAGGGTACAGGACGATTCTGATGAGCACCGATTCCGCACACTCGCTGGGGGATTCTCTGGACATGGAGCTCGGACCCGAGATCACCCATGTGAAGGAGAACCTGGACGTTTTGGAGATAGACATCATCCATGAGATGAAGAGCAAATGGAACGACATCCAGGGCTACATCTCCGCGTTCATGCTCTCCCAGGGTATGGGAAGCATCTCCGCCGAGGAGATGGCGATAATGCCGGGGATGGAGATGGTCGCCGCGCTGTTCTACGTCAACATGTTCAACGAGCAGGGCAGCTACGACGTCATCGTCATGGACACCGCCCCCACGGGGGAGACTCTCAGGTTGCTCAGCTTCCCGGATGTCACCAACTGGTACATGGACAAGGTGTTCGTGGTCGTGAAGAGACTGTTGAACATCGCACGCTTCACCGTGGGTAAGATCATGGACATGCCCCTGCCCTCGGAGGAGGTCATGGACAGCATAATGGAGATCAAGGACAACATGGAGAAGGTCAAGGTGATCTTGGAGGACCCTCAGGTCACCACCGTCAGGTTGGTCCTGAACCCGGAGAAGATGGTCATAAAGGAGACTATGAGGGCGTACACATACCTATGTCTGTACAACAAGAACGTCGAGGCACTGGTGGTCAACAGGGTGCTTCCCCAGGAGGCAGGGACCGACGGGTTCTTCGGCGAGAAGCTGAAGGAACAGGACACGTACCTCCAGATGGTTCACGAGGCCTTCGACCCCATGGAGATCAAGTACTGTCAGACCATGAAGACCGAACTCAGGGGATTGGACAAGCTGAAGCTCATGGGTGACATGATCTACGGGGATGAGGACCCCTCCAAGGTTTACGCCAAGGCAAGCCCCATGAGGTTCGACACCGTGGACGGGGTCGACATGATGATCATGAGGATGCCGTTCGTGGACAGCGCCGACGTGGAGCTGTTCAGGATAGACCAGAACACCCTTATGGTCCATGTCGGCAGTCAGAAGAGGAACATCCTGTTGCCCGATGCACTCTCATACGCCAAGGTCACCGGAGCAGATTTCAAACATGATGAGCTCGTTATCAGGTTCAAGAGGGATTGAAATGGCAACCGAAGAGGAGATCCGCAGATTCGTTTCCGAGAACAAGGCACTCATCGAGAGCATGATGCAGCTTCAGAGGGAGGGCATGACGGAGGCGGCATCCGTCGCGAGGGACTCCGCAAAGGATGCGGCCGCGTTCATGAAGGATTCCGCAGAGGATGCCATGTCCCGTGCGGAGGATCTGGCGAAGGCGACGTTCGGCATGTTCACGGATCCGGAGGTCCAGAGGCATTTCGTCGCCATGGGCCTGGAGTTCATGATGGGACTTTCCGCCATGATGCAGAAGGCCCCGATACCCGATTTCATGAAGGATTCCGCAGATTCAGCGGGGAAGGCCGTCAGGACCGCGGCCTGCCGTGCCAACGAGGACTGCGGGGCCAGGAAGGTCCAGAAGGTCGACATCAATGTCGATGACGGTCCCGAGAAGATCGAGATCGGGGAGTGAGTCCTTTGGACGGGGCCGACGCCGTGCGCCTGGCCAGGAGGGCCGTTGAGGCCGAGGTTCGTGGGACGGGGCGCCCCGACCCGACGGATCATTCCGAACCGTCGGGGGTGTTCGTCACGCTCTCGGAGCACCCTTCCGGGAGGCTAAGGGGATGCATCGGGTTCCCGATGCCGGTTCTGCCGCTGGAGAAGGCGGTCTGCGAGGCCGCCAGGTCCGCATGTCACGACCCCAGGTTCCCTGATCTCTCGGTGGATGAGCTGGATTCGGTCACCGTGGAGGTTACCGTCCTGACAGTCCCGGAGCCCTTGTCCGGTTCTCCGGACGGGATCAGGGATTCGATAGTCGTGGGCCGTGACGGCCTGATATTGGAGCTTCTCGGACACAGAGGTCTGCTGCTCCCTCAGGTTCCGACGGAGCAGGGCTGGGATGCGGAGCAGTTCCTGGAGGCCCTGTCATCGAAGGCCGGGCTCCCGCAGGATGCCTGGAGGCATCCCGATGCCCGGATACAGGTATTCCGCGGCGACGTTTTTCACGAGACATCCCCGAGAGGGGAGATACGCAGGAGTGGATGACTTGGACATAGAGAAGGTGATCTGCGGAAGGGCTTTCATCGACGGGGAGCTCAGATACGCGGAGGTGGGGATCTCCGACGGCAGGATAGTCGCCGTCGGGAGCATGGTGAGAGGTGGGGACGAGCGCATCGAGCTCGGGACCAGTCAGATCCTTCTCCCGGGCTTCATAGACCCGCATGTGCATTTCAGGGATCCCGGGATGACCCACAAGGAGACGTTCGGGACGGGGACCATGGCAGCTGTTCACGGAGGGGTAACCTGCGTGCTGGACATGCCGAACACGAAACCGGCGGTCACATCGGTGGACACAATCCGGGAGAAGAAGGCCGCAGTTAGAGGCAGGGCCCATACGGACTACGGGCTGTTCGCGGCCGTCACAGCCAACATCAATGCGACGATGATCGCTCCTCTGGTGCCTGCATTCAAGCTGTTCATGGGTTCCACAACCGGGAACATACTCCTGAACGACGACGAGGAGCTGATCCCTGCAGTGGAATCAGTTCTGGCCACGGGGAAGAGGATGAGTGTCCATGCCGAGGACGACAGCCTCATCACGAGGGAACCCGAGAGGTGCACGAGGGACCATCTCAGGAACCGTCCCGCCAAGGCGGAATGGAACGCCATCCGCAGGCTGGCGGATAACTTCGGAGGGTCGAACATCAACATATGTCACATCACGACACCCGAGGGCCTTGACATGGCCAGGGCCGCCGGGTTCTCCACTGAGGTCACCATGCACCATCTGATGTTCGAGGTGGACCGGTTCTCCGGTGCGGAGTACAAGGTAAACCCTCCGCTGAGGGACATCGACACAAGGGACAGGCTTTTCGCCAGGTTCGTCTCCGGAGACATGGACATGATCGGCACAGACCATGCGCCACACACCGTCGAGGAGAAAGCCATGGACTTCGACTCCGCACCCGGAGGAATCCCGGGGGTGGAGACCACGATGCCGATGGTCATGGAGATGGTCCGTAGGGAGACGATCACCTTGGCACAGGCGGTGGGCATGGGTGCCGAGAATCCCGGACGGCTGTTCTCTCTCAGGAAGGGCAGGATCGCCGTCGGATTCGATGCCGACCTGCAGGTCTACGATATGAGGAAACGTTCCGTGATCGACCCGAAGCGTCTCCACAGCCTATGCGGACACTCCCCGTACGGCGGATACGACGCCGTCTTCCCCGAAACAGTTATGGTCAGGGGAGAGGTCCAGGTGGAAGACGGGGAGTTCTGCGGAGAGCCCCTGGGAAGTGATGTTTGTGGCTGATTACGAGATCGACTACTCCGAGGTCATGGGAAGGAAGGTAGAATGTCCCAGCGAGTGCGGCATGTGCTGCCTCTGCCAACCCGAGGTGCTTCCGGAGGAGCGGCCGTTCTTCAGGACCAACCATCCGGATGCATTGGTCAAGACCAAGGGCCCACAACCGTATTTCGCCCTGGCGATGAAGAAGGGGTGCGGATCATGCGTCTTCCTGGACGGCAGGAGGTGCAAGGTCTACGACCACAGGACCGCGTACTGCAGGCAGTTCCCCTACCATCTGTACGCCAGCGACCGTCTCAAGGTGGAGTTGGACCTATCATGCAGGGGTGCTTGGACCGGAAAGGGCAATGACGCCCTGATTGAAGCCAAGCAGCTGGTGGAGGCCGCAGACTCCAGGATCAGGTCCGCGCTCGAGGAGTCCTCGGCCGTCTACCGCGAGTTCTATTCCAACTGCAGGGAGGCGGGGGTGATGGCCGACCCTTCCGGACTGAGGATGTCGGTTTCCGAGAACCTGTCGATGTTCACAGACCTGGCGTACATAAGCAGGATAATGGACATGGCGCAGATTGAACCGCTGATGTCCCTGGCCGGCACTCAGCCCGAGAGGAACCTCGACCTGCCGTCCCTTGAGGAGGCGGGGAGGGACTGCGCCCTGGATTCCATGGGTTCAGAGGACCCCATGAGTGTTCCGGTGTACTGCGATCCGGAATGGAATTGGAACATGTTCATGGCCTCGGAGGACAGAATCGTCTGGAATGTGATGGACGATGACGGCGATCTCCATCTCAAGGGGGAGGCTGACCCGACGGACATACGCCTCCGGATCCCGGATGCGGCGGGATGCCATGTCCTTTCCGAATACATCCGCACTCTCAACGGCAGGGACAGCTTCATGGGAAGCGTCTTCGCGATGATGGATGAGAACGGTTACGAGGACGACATGTCCAACGCGTACTACGGGTCCATGGCCGTGACTGTGATGGACCTCCTTTGGAGGATGTCCATGCTGGATTATTTCAAGGGCATCGGGAACGGCCCCGATGCGGTCAGGGAGGCCATCATATTCTACGACATGGACCGTCTGGATGCTCCGACGATAGGTGCGTTCGTATGATGGCATATCACTCGGATACAGCATTCAACACGGGTGCGGAGTCCAGTAACCTTCAAATAGTGAATCCCTTATCGTGTGGAAGTAGCCGCGATGACGGACCCATCCACAGTCTTGGTTGATGGTCCCGAGACGCGTTGTCCGTGGGGACATCTTACATTTCATCATAGAGGAGTGATTGATCATGGGAAAGGGAACACCGGCACAGGGAAGGCACAACAAGTACAAGACTCACATCCCCTGCCGCAGGTGCGGTAAGCGTGCATACCACGTCAGGAAGGGCGTCTGCGCCTCCTGCGGATACGGCAAGACCGCAACCATCAGGTCCTACAACTGGGCTAAAATGCGCAACTAAGTGATCAGATGACCGGGCCGAAGCACAGTTGCGGCGTAGTCGGTATCAGTGCTGATTTCGACGTAGCGTCGGCTTTGCACACGGCCCTCATGATCATCCAACACCGTGGTCAGGAGAGCGCGGGGATCTCGGTTTTTAACGGCAGTTCCATCGAGACCGTCAAAGGAAACGGACTCGTCAATGTGGCTCTGCCGAAGGAAGATCTCGTGACGCTCCTCGGCCACGTGGGCGTAGGGCATGTCAGGTACTCCACAACGGGGTCCAAGAGCGTGCAGAACGCCCAGCCTCTCACCGTGATGACCAATTTCGGCACGGTGGCCGTCGCCCACAACGGCGACATAACCAATTTCGCCCAGCTCAAAGAGAAGTACATGAAGGAGGGCTGGACGTTCATAACCGATTCGGACAGCGAATTGGTCACGAAGCTCCTCGGGAAGTACATGACGCTGTACAACGACCCCGTGAAGGCCATAAGGGCCACCATGGGCGAGTTGGACGGTGCGTTCTCGCTCACCATAATGATCAACGAACGTCTGTTCGCCATCCGTGACATGTATGGTTTCAGGCCCCTGTGCCTCGGGAAGATCGACGGAGGGTACATCGCCGTCTCCGAGAGCGCGGCTATAGACGCCCTGAGAGGGGAGATAATAAGGGACATCGAGCCGGGGGAGATCTGCGAGATCACCAAGGACACGTTCAAGATCTACCCTCCGCTGGGAGACCATCCCAAGGCGTACTGCATGTTCGAGTGGGTGTACTTCGCCAGACCCGACTCCGTCATCGATGGGAGCGAGGTCTATGCGGTCAGGAGGAAGATCGGGGAGATCCTGGCGAGGGAGTGTCCCGCGGATGTCGACCTGGTCATGCCTGTTCCGGATTCCGGTCGTGCCCATGCGATCGGTTACTCCGCTGCCACAGGGATTCCCTATGAAGAGGGTTTCATGAAGAACCGCTTCGCCGACAGGACGTTCATCATGCCCGACCAGAAGCAGAGGGAGTCGGCTGTGTCGATGAAGATGAACCCGATCAAGAGCACCGTCAACGGCAAGAGCATCATGATCGTGGATGACAGCATCGTTAGGGGGACCACCCTGAAGAAGCTGGTGGCCATGCTCCGCAGTGCCGGGGCCAGGGAGGTCCATGTACGCGTCGGCAGCCCGCCGATCATAGCGCCCTGCTACTACGGAGTAGACATGAAGTCCAGGGACCAGTTCATCGCCAACAGCCACAGCGTGGATGAGATCCGCGACATCATCGGCGCAGACAGTCTCGGGTACATCAGCATAGAGGGACTCGTCGAGGCCATAGGATTCAAGGACAAGGACCTGTGTCTGGCCTGTGTAAACGGAAAATACCCCACGCACATCTCCGGCGAGGTCCACAGGTTTCAGACAGACCTCCGTCAGGACTTCAACTGATCCGCGGTGTTACGGGTCAGGATTTTATGCATAATGCCGATTGACGGTCATGGACCCGATAAAGAGGCATTGGGACATCAGGTCGTCGGACTACAACGATTTCGTGGTCAAGGGTTACTCGATCCTGCGGGAGAGGAGGGCCTGGCAGGATCATTTCTCATCGATCCTCGGTACCGAACCGTTGGAGATACTGGATGTGGGTTGCGGACCCGGTATCGTCTCGATGCAGCTGGCAGATCTGGGACACAGGATGACCTCTGTGGACCTCTCGGACAGGATGCTGGAGTTCGCCAGGGCCAACGCGGAGGCAAACGGTCTCGCCATTGATTTCGGTCAGGCGGATGCCATGGACCTGCCATTCGAGGACGAATCCTTCGATGCCGTGGTCAGCGACTACATGCTCTGGACCGTCCCGGATCCGGAGAAGGTGGTCTCCGAGTGGTACAGGGTTCTGAAGCCAGGTTGCAGGTTGGCTTACACTGACGGGGACTGGTTCAACGACCCCAGGATGACTCCGTTCAGGTGTTGGGTTTCGTCACTGTTCGCCAGGATAGACAAGGGCAGGGATAGATCCGATACCGAGCGTGACGAGGCAAACATCGACCTTTGGTCGTCAACCGCCGTGCGTCCGAGGGACGACATCACGATGCTGGAGGCAGCGGGATTCAGGGACATCCGTGTGATAGACAATGTTCAGAAGAAGGTGCTGCACGGCACAAGATATCTGGCCCACGGATTCACCAATAACCACTTCACCGTCACGGCTGTGAAGTGAATCGTAAAACATATTATATTTCCACGATCTTTGCATACAGGATAATATTTATTCAAGATTCGTGTTACCGCAACCAATGGAATCGAATCTCGGAAAGATCGAGGGTTACTGGACGCTCAGGGCCAACGGCTACTCCGAATCCGTCATGGAGACGGTGGAGGATGGGCGCTACAGGCATTGGCTTGGGATAATAGAGAAGAATCTCCCCGAAGGGAGGAATCTCAGAATCCTCGACGTCGGTTGCGGTCCGGGATTCTTCCCCGTGATCCTCGGCAGAGAGGGCCATGATGTCACCGCCGTGGATTACACTGAGGCGATGCTAGATCAGGCCAGATTAAACTGTGCCAAATACGGCGTCCATGCCGAGTTCTTCCGGATGGATGCCCAGAATCTCGATTTCCCTGATGGGGAGTTCGATGTGGTGATCTCCAGGAACCTGGTCTGGGACCTGGAATCGCCGAGGCGTGCCTATTCCGAGTGGATGAGGGTCTTAAGACCGGGCGGAAAGCTGATGGTCTTCGACGGCAACCATTACCTGTATCTGTACGACAGGGAGTATGCCGAAGCCCCCGAGAGAGTCGAGAGGAGCAATGCTGAACACGGCACCACCGACGGCGTCGATCCAAAGATCATGGAGCGGATAGCCAAGGACCTGCCTCTGAGCAGGGAGAGGCGCCCGCAGTGGGATGTGGACAACCTCATCGAGATGGGGGCCCGCGACATACTGGTGGACACCGACGGAAGGGATTCGCTGAAGATAGTCAAGGACGGGGAGACGATATTCATCCCCGGCTCGTTCTTCATCTGCGTCACAAGGTGAACTGATGCCGGAGGCGTCCGATTTCAGGAGCAGCTATCGCAGGCTGGTCGCCCGTAGACTGACGTTCATAGTCGTATGTGCGCTTCTGTGCCTGTTGGTCATGGCATACGCGGTGACTCTCGGTCCGTATCCGCTGACGGTGACCCAGGTGTACGGTATCATATGGGATCATATCATCAACATGCCTCAGACGGATACAGAGGCCGCCCATGTCGTTCTGAACCTCAGGCTTCCGAGGGTGCTCGGAGCAATAGTGTGCGGATTCGGTCTCGCGGTCTGCGGTACCGCCATGCAGAGCCTTCTGAAGAATCCGTTGGCCGACCCATACACCATGGGGATATCATCCGGTGCCGGTTTCGGTGCCGCATTGGCGATGATCATAGGTATAGAGCTCATATCCGGCGGAGGGGTGGTGGTCAACGCGTTCGTCTTCGCCATGGTACCCACTGCGATCATATTGTTCATGAGCAGGTTCAGGAGGGCGACACCGACGATGATGATCCTGTGCGGAACGTCTCTGATGTACCTTTTCAACGCCCTCACCCAGCTGTTCATGATCATCGCCGATCCGGACGACCTCTCCGTCGTCTACAACTGGATGGTCGGAACCCTTGGAAATATCGATTACGACAACCTTCCGCTGATTTTGGCCGTCACCGTTGTGGGTTCTGTCATAGTCAACCTGATGGCCAACAGGTTGAACGTGATGGGGTCCGGGGACGAGACAGCCAAGACGATGGGAGTGAACATCGACCGTGAGAGGCTCCTGTTCCTGATCCTGATAACCGTTCTCGCGGCAACCATAGTCAGTTTCACGGGAGTCATAGGTTTCGTGGGATTGGTGGCTCCGCATGTGGCCAGGCTAATAGTCGGTTCGGACAACAAATATCTGGTGCCCGCCGCGGGTGCGTTCGGTGCCCTCCTGATGATGCTGGCGGACCTTGCATCCAGATTGCTGTCGGATATGATACTGCCAGTCGGAGTGATAACCGCATGCATCGGAGGTCCGCTGTTTATGTTCCTCATACTGAGGTCCAACAAGGAGGCGTGGTCATGACCCGTCTGGAGGTCAGAGGCCTGGAGTTCGGCTACGGCAGGACCCCGGTGCTGAAAGGCATAGATCTGACATTGGACCGTCCGGAGCTTGTGTGCGTCATAGGACCAAACGGAGTCGGGAAGACTACCATGGTGAAGTGCTTCAACAGGATCCTGAAACCTTCGTCCGGCAGCATCCTGCTTGATGGGGAGGATGTCTCCTCCATGACCCTGATGGAACTCGCGAGGAAGATGGCGTTCGTACCCAACAGGATGGAATCCGTGTTCAGGTCCTCCGTGGCGGAGACGGTTCTCATGGGAAGGTTCCCGTTCTCGGAGTGGGCGACATCCGACACCGACCTGGAGTTGGTCGACTCGGCGATGGACGCGCTGGACATCCAATCTTTATCTTCAAGGGATGTGGGGGAACTGAGTTCCGGGCAGGTTCAGAAGGTCCTGATAGCCAGGGGCCTGGCTCAGCAGCCCAGGATATTGATACTCGACGAGCCCACATCCAATCTTGATGTAAAGCATCAGATGGAGGTGATGTCCTTCCTGAGGCGGTACGCCGCCGAGGAGAACGTGATCGTCCTGATGGTGTGTCACGATCTGAATCTCACATCCGCATACGCGGACAGGATCGTGATGGTCTCCGATGGGAGGGTGTTCTCCGACGGGAGTCCATGGGATGTGATGACGGCCGAGAACATCGGGGAGGTCTACGGGGTTTCGTCGCAGATCATAGATGTGGGTGGGAAGCCCCACGTCATACTGCTTCCGGGAGATGGGTTATGAGGCCTCGCCGTGCACTTGCCGTAGCTGTTGTCGTGATGATCGTCCTGATGTCCATGCTCATGTGCGTCAGGTCCTACAACGAGAGGTTCCATGTGTCCGAAGGTTCCGACACGGGGATTACCGTCGGGACCGTTCTGGAGGAATCTGGGTTCCCCTCGGATGATTCACGTCTGTGGGTCTACGGGAACGCCAATGAGGACGACGTCATCGACAGGAAGGATGTGGAGTATCTCAGGGGAATCATATACGGCGATTATCCCGAAACTGTGCTGGCGGATGCCAACTGTGACGGGGTCGTGGACCGGAGGGACCTGGCGTATCTGGAGAGGATGCTGGTCTCGGACTCGATGGATGTGTTCTATGTGGACAACTATTTCACAGTGTCCAAGGTGTCTTGGCCCGTAGGTTCCATAGCCATAGGTTATTGCAGCGGCGCATACGTCGTCGACCTGGCAGGATTGACTGGCAAGGTCACGATGGTCGACTCCACGATCAGAGATTACTGGGCCGGCATGAGTCCTGATTTCTCGAAGGCCGAATCGTACGGGACCACCGAGTCCCCAAACTACGAGAAGATGATCTCCTGCGGCATAGACGTGTATGTGGTCGGATACTGCGATGCCAATGCCGACCTCGCATCTCCGGAGGCTCTCAATCCTGCAGGCATAGATGTGATGTTCATGTCCACCGCAGACAACAGCGGTGTGGAAATACCCAACGAGAGCATCGACCGTTCCATCCTGATGTTCTCGTATCTGCTCCAGGGGGACCTGGACAAGACCTATGCATATCTGGAATGGCATGATTCCATGTTCGATCTCATGGGGGGTGCCACGTCAGGGATACCTCAGGACCGCAGGGAGTCCATGGTCATGGCCCGCTCATCTCCTCTGTACGCCTCCGGTACTTACAGCATAACCGGGAAGGACAACACGAACAACATACATGCCGAGTGGGTCGGTGTGAACGCCGTCGGTCAGCACGACTCCCAGTTCCTCCCTAAGAACTACAACAGCCTGGACCAGGAGATGATCATAACGCTTCTGAAGAAACATCAGAACAACGGGCTCATCTTCTACGTGGATAACGCCCACGACGGTATGAGGAAACAGTACGATCTAGGGGAGTGTCTGGCCGCGGATTCCAGGATGCTCTCGTCATCCGATGTGCAGATCTACTACATGGGGATGGCCAGGGAGATGGGCAACAGTCCGCTCTATGTGGTCGAAGCCGCGTTCTATGTCTGTATCATGTATCCGGATGTGGCGGAGGCTATCGGACTTGATTACAAGGAGCTGTTCGAGGAGTACTTCAGGCTGTTCGCCTCGTATGATTACTGGCAGGATCTGGATATCGAGGATTTCTTCCTGGATTACGGCATAGCCTGAGCGAGGATGTTGTATCCGTCGCCGTTGTAGATGACGGCGACGACACTGCCTTCGTGCATGCAGTATCCGAATCCGTCCTTGACCCATACTGAGGTGACTATTTCGCCGATGGTGCGCTCCCCGGCATCGGCGTACAATTCGCTGGTCGGCATCCCTTCCTCAT
The DNA here is from genome assembly GCA_964550065.1 of uncultured Methanomassiliicoccales archaeon. Taxonomy (GTDB): domain Archaea; phylum Thermoplasmatota; class Thermoplasmata; order Methanomassiliicoccales; family Methanomethylophilaceae; genus Methanoprimaticola. The sequence continues at coordinate 15,487 of CAZJWD010000003.1, read as the reverse complement.
CCGTCATCAGGTACGATGTCAATTCCAAAACGTCATCATCAGCGCCGATTATGGTGAAATCGAATCTGAGGACTTTCCGTGTCTCGGACTCATTCGTATCGTTGCAACTGACGGTACCTGTCACAGAGTTCCCGTCAGGATCCGTGCCCGATATGGAGTATTCGGGGTATTCCGCGGGATCGTCCATGATCATCCCCATGGCGAAGACCGTGATGGTCCCGAGTGCGCAAACGATTACGAGGACCGCTGCCAGCCCTTTCGAGTCCGAGTTCATGCAACGATATCCAACTTTCAGGATATAAGCGGGCGGTGTGTGGCCACAGAGTGGCCAGCTGGAGGCAACAATCGGAAAATCCGGCCAGTCCTCGGATATCTGTTTAAGTACCCCTTCCGTTCCAGGGGTATGATCGTCTGCAAGGAATGTGGTAACCATGTCGAGGATGGATCCGAATTCTGCCCCAAATGCGGGGTGTATTTCTCAGATAAGGCCCACTCTGCTCCGAAGGCAGACAATATCATGCCCGCAAGAGAGGTTCCTAAGAAACCCCTCGCCTTGGCTGTTGAGCGGTGGGTCGGGAAGATCAAGGACGGTGCCGTGGTCGACGATGCGATGTACAGGCAGATCCTGGATGATTGTCTCGACTCCGTTTTCCTGAATCTGGCTTCATCGCCCGGGTACCTTCCGAGCAACATCGCGGAACTATCGTTCCTGATAGATGACTACGATCTGGTGTCCGATCTTCTGGCCGAGATGCGTCAGCGCATCATGCGTCTGGGGTATCAGACCGATTTCGCCAAGGCCGCCAATGAGTACCTCTTCCTTTCGGCGGAAGCGTTCGCGGTGTATCCCGACATAGAGGATTTGAAAACTGTTTGCAGCGACGCTTCGGAACTGTTCACGGAGATGGCAGGGAAGATCGATTCCCTGGAGGCGGCTGAATTCAAACATGACCCCAAGGCGTACCTGAACAACTATTCCCAGTTCTTCACCCTCGTCAGGGACAGAATCGACGGCATCATCGCAGGCAACTCCCCTGAGAGGCTGGAGTTCCTCTCCGATTACTGGTCGGAGAGGTCAGGCAAGATGTTCGTGGCCATGATCATGGAGGCCGCGAAGGCCCATGCGGAACGCGTGCGCAGAGGCAAGGTGGGCGAGATGATCCTGAACAAGGTGATAAACCTGCAACTGGACACGTTCGTCAAGACGTACACCCAGCCGAAGGAGTGACCTCAGAAGAAGTCGGAGAGTTTGCACTTCTTCACCTTGTCGTTGTTGAACACGGAGTCCATGCTCATCTCCAGGATCTCCACCCTCTCCTTGGTGTAGGTGTCCAGTCCGTACTTCTCCCCGATGACCTTGGATATCTCCAGGTACTTCTTCACGCTGGCTTCGTGAACGGTCAGTGTGAGCGCGTTGCCGCATGCGGTGCATTTGCCCGCGAGGGGCATCCTGCGGTACTTCTCCCCGCATTTTGTGCATCTGACCGTCTGTGTGGAGAACGACCTCAGGTTTCCGATCATATCGGGCAGGAAGTGCTTGTTGAGGACCCTTCTGGCAACGTCCTGTTCGTCCACCGCGCGGATCTTCTTGCCTAGCATGAGCTGGGCATCCATCTTGTCCATCATGGTCTCGAGGGTCGTGTACGCCGAGTACTTCGGTCCGTCGGATATGTCATACGTGTCATGGGTGAAGCCCAGATGCTCATACTGGTTCTCCGTTCCGATCCTTCCGGCTATGAGGTCCATGATCTTCTCGATCTCCTTGGGATCCTTCATCTCCATGGCCGCCTTGTAGAGCTCCAGAGGATACTCCCTCAGGCAGTCCACGTTGTGAGCCTCTTTGTCGATCTCGTTCGGATCCAACCTGGTGGTCAGAACCAGGGGTGCATCCATGAGCCCGCCCCTCCTGTCGGGGAGGAACGTCCTGGAGAAGTTCAGCAGTCCGTCCATGGCCAGGATGACGCAGTCTTCGTCTCCGTCGCAGTTCCTCCTCTTGGCTGCATGGAAGAACGGGTGGCCGTAGCATCCTCTCAGGTCCGCATATCCGATTATCCTGCTTAGGATGCATCCGGATGTGTGCGGGGCGAGGGCGAACGTGATGTGGCCGATGAGATCCTCCTTCGTCTTCACGTTGTAGTATCTGGGGAGGTGGTAGAACTCCTCCAGCTCATCGTCGATGAAGTTGGCGATGTTCACGAGGTATGTCCCGCAGTCCTTGGCCGGGACGATGTCCTGTACCTTTAGTTCGCAGATCTGGTCTGGGTCCGTGAGCGGGTCCCCGTTCCAGTCGTGGGTGTATCCAAGTTCCAGGGCCTTCTCGATGCTGAGGCCGATCTCCCTGGGTTTGAAATGCGTCAGCGGGATGTCTGTCATGTCGAACCTGACGGTCCCGTCCTTGAACGTGCTGATGCCGTTCTTCTGCCTCAGAATGCCCTTCTCCAGGGCTTCGCAGGTCTTGATCTTCGAGATCAGGTTGTCAAGGCATTTGAGGTCGCTCGGAGGCTTCTCTCCCAGGGACTCGCAGGCGGCTCTGAACTCATCCTCGATGTTGATGTCGATGGGTGCCGGGCCCATGTTCCCGAACTCGTTCTGTTTCGGCGTGTAGTTGGTGTGCGATCCGCACGTCCTGCACCAGTTCCTGTAGGTGTACGTCCTGCAGAGCGGGCAGAACCTGTTGCCGACCTCGATGCTGACAGTCGACTTCCCGTCCCTGGTGTTGGACATCCTTTTGCGGAGGACCTCGATCATCGCGACCATCTGTCCTTTGGCATCCGAATCCCTTCCGATGGGGAACAGGGCATGGATCCTGGGAGACATCTCCCTCTCCTTGGCCTTCTCGGGACGGGCCATTCTGGTTCCGATGCGGGTCATGGCCCTCGCACGGACCTCGTAGCCCGCCGCCTTGGATATGGCTTCGAGTGTGTCCGTACCCTCGAGTTCGGGTCCAGGTTCTAGCCGTCCGCCATCATGCCTTATCCCGAGGCAGTCCAGAATGGGTAGGGAGTACTTCTCGTCAATTATCACCCTGTCGTCGGAGACGCGATGAAGGGCGCATAGGTCCTCCAGCACCCTTTTCGATACAGGCTCCAGCGTCACGGACAGGTTCCTGCCGTCATAGTCGCCTGTGGATACGATGTGGTCCCGTAGGGTCTTGATCCTGTCCAGGGGCCAGTCCGACCAGAACAGGTTGAACTTGGGGTGGAGCGGGACTCCCAGCTGTGCGCACATCTCCTTGGCGCGTTCGTATGTGGGTTCCTCCCAGTCATCAGGGAGTTCCCCCTTCGCCTTGATCTCCAGTTTGTGCCACTCCACAGGGTATCCGCAGGGCACCAGCACATGGTTGTTCTCGCAGAACTCCCCGAACGGAACAAGAATCTCCCCGTTGTCGACGATCTCCGAGACCATGTGTCTCACTGCTAGGACATCATCCTTCGTATGACAGTACACCAGGTTCCCGTTCTTGAGCAGGAGCGTGGGGCCTTCAAGACGGTCGCAGGGGGTCACCACGCAGGCTTTGCCCGGACGTTCGATCTTCACCTGGGTCCCGAGGGCCATGAACTCGTCCATGGCATACATGCTCCCCGTGTTGTATGCGAGAGCGGCGAGCCCTGATGTCCTGGCCCTTCCGTACCTGAGCCTGAAGCCTCCGACCCTGCAGGGATGTCCGAAGATGGGACGCCCCGCCACGATGTCCATGAGGTATTTCTCCTTGGGCTCGACGGTGGGCTTCTTCGGCTCGTCATCGGTCTTCTCCTCCTTCTTCGGGGGCTTGTGGGCGTCCAGGAACTTCCCGATGAAGTCCCATCCGTCCAGTCCCAGCTTGTCCACGTGCTTCTTCAGTTTGGACGCCTTCTGACACATGCCCTCCGCGATGACCAGGCATGCTCCTCCTCTGACACGGTTGGTATCTATGCGGGGGAGGTCTCTGAATCCCGAGATCTCCATCTGCTCCGTGCCCTCTCCGTCGACGCACACGGGGCAGTTCCTGACGATCAGGTCAATCTCTTCGGACGTTGGGGTGTATTGGAGGTGCTGACATTGCTTGTACAACGGGATTTCCTCGTCGAATCTGGCGATCTCTCCGTCAGTCGGGAGGTATTTACCGATCCCCAGTTCCGTCCTGACCACATCCGCGATCAGGACGCTCATGGCTTGGCCGGTTCCGCCGGCCGCACGTATAGGTCCGGCGAACACGAGGTCGACGTAGTTGGAGCCGTCGGAGTTCTTCCTTATCCTGGTGTCCGCGATACCCTCCAGAGGTGCCACAAGGATTCCTTCGGTGAGGACTGCCAGTCCGACACGGACCGCTCTATCCAAGGCTTTCTCGATGCTTTCCGCCGGTCTTCTGGCCATCTCCTTGGCGACCATCAGGGCGACAAGTTCACGGTTACCGTACTCTGTGGTGAGTCTGCGGATGTCCTCGGCGACACCGTCGACCTGGTAATCCATCAGGAGCTTCTCCACGCGGGATGCAAGGTCCTCCGCCTGGGGAATCTCCACAACCGGTTCAGGGTCGAACCCCATGCTCCGAGCCTTCTCGGCTATGGCATAGCATTCGTCCTTCTTCGCCGACAGTTCGGCGAAGTACCGTGCCATCTCGGCACTGAACGCAGGTCCGTCGCTCATTCCTCGGGCTCCGCTTCCACGGCTTTGCGTCTGAACACGGTCCTGAGCTCGGATATCACTGTGTCTGTGAGCTCCTCCATGTTCTCTCCGGACTGGGCTGAGAAGCACAGTCTGCCGTTGTCCGTTTTCATGACGTCACACTTGCTCTCGGCTACGATAATCGGGACTCCGGGGAAACCATCCTCTACGGTCCTCAGGAGTTTCTCCTGGACCTCCAGCGGGAATCCGCAGGTCTCGGACGGGTCTATGACGAAAAGCATCACATCCGTCAGGTACCTCAGTGCGAGAACAGCCTGCTTCTCGATGTCGTTCCTGTCCTCGAACTGTCTGTCCAGGAGTCCGGGCGTGTCTATGATCTGGTATTTGCGCCAGTCGTCGGCGATGTGCCCGACTATGACGCCTTTGGTCGTGAACGGATAGGGAGCGATCTCGGGCTCCGCTGTCGAGAGGACCGTCACCAGATTGCTTTTCCCGACGTTCGGGAATCCGGCAACGACGACGGTCGGGACCGAGGGGTCCACTGCGGGGAGCCTCCTGAATTTGTTCTTGGCATCCTGAAGGAACAGGAGGTCGTCGGATATACGGTCAACATACGAGTTGAGCCTGCCGTAGAAGCTGCGCCGGGTGGCCTCGACGATCTCGGGGTCCTTGGTCCTGCGGATGTCCTTTAGGGTGTCGTTCTTCAGCTTGTCGGCTTTGGTGGCGCACCAGTTCACCGCGCCCAAGGCCTTCTTGTATCTGTCGATTCCGATGACTATGTCCACAAGCTCCGGGAAGAAATCGTTCTCCTTGTCAAGGCGGGGGAACCTGTCGACGTAGCCGTTGAGGGCCGTGACGACTATGTCCCCCGAAGCCGTGACCTTGGCCAACGCCGTCTTCTTCTTGGAATCGAGGGCGTTGGTGCCGTTCTTGCGGATCTTGGAGGCCCTGTGGAAGGCCTTCTCCATTAGCTCTTCGGAAGTCAGCACTGTGGGGATCTTGAAGTCCATTCCGGCCATGTTGCTCTCCATCGCTTCCTTATTTATTATATTATTGAGCGGACCGGATGGATCACGCGAATCTGACGGTCATCTGCAATAGCCAGAGGTCATGATCCATATCCTTCTTCGGAGACAGTTTCGAGGGTATGGCGGCATCGGGGCAGTCGATTATCCTGATTCCCATGACCATTTCGGGACGCCCCGTGTCGGTTCCGATTATGCGGGTTATGGCGGACAGGTTGGTCCTGAAGGTCACACCGAGGTCCATCCGGGGGAGGTCTGTTCCGTTGGACAGGATCTCCGGGAATCCAATGCCGGCATGGGCCGTCACCTCAAGGTCGATGTTCTCGGTGAACATCTCGACCGGATCGATCCGGTAGGGATTCTTCGCGTTGAGGATTACCTCCACGATCTTGCCCACCACGTATTTCATCACATCCTCCACGAGGTCCCCATCGGTCCTGAGTGCTATCCTGACACCGGAGGATGCGGATGACGTGGCATCCTGGAGGTCTACGCTGGCATACACCGACGCTTCAATCAGCTGTCCGGACACGATGCTGATCAGGCCCTCCAGGGTGTACCGGACCATGTATTTCATGAACGATCCCAGTGTGTCCAGGTCGGTGATCTCCGGAACCTTGTCGAATGACCTCTCGACAGCCTTCCAGACGGTGTCCTTCATATCCTGGGCAGATACCACTGCGCTTCCGGGCCATTCATTGTTGCTCCTGCCCTGTGAACCGTCGGCGAACACCCATTCGGTGGAGCCGTCGTATGACCTCTGCCATGTCTTCCCGTCGTTGTCCCCATCTTTCTTGGTGGGGGTGCGCTGGATCTCGTTGCCGTCTGGATCCTTCAGGACGACAGCCTCCCCGTTGGACGTGTATTTCCCGGAGGAGTTCACCAGGGTGAACGTGGGATGCACCACGAGGAACTCCCCGGGGGCGATGGATCCGCTCAGGGCCATGGATTTTGTCCTGCGGTCGGATGCGGCCAGCATCGTGTAGCCCGTGAGGTCGATGGTGCCGGCGGTGTTGTTCAGAAGTTCGACCCATTCGTTCCCGGTATCGGTTCCGGCAGGGTTGGTCTCGAACTCGTTGATGATCAGACCGGACTCGATGGGGGTGGAGTATTTCAGGCTGAATCCTGCATCCAGGGCCACCTTGGCACCCAAGACGGGTATGTTGCTGATCGCATCTCCGAGGCCGGGGACGTCGCTGAGGGCTATGCCCATCTCATAGTAGTTGTCAAGTTTCGGAGCCACCATGGAGATGTCGGTGTCGCCGATCTCACCGTCCACTGTGATCAGGTACTTCCCGCCTTTCATCAGCGGATCGAGAGTCATCTCGACGTTCCAATCGTTCCCCTCTATACCGCCGAACCCCGTGATGACCAGGTTGTCCGCCTTCATCTCCCCACGAACCTTGGTCACGATTCCCGCGGTCACCGTCATCCCGGCCACAGGCATGGTCAGGCTGGCGGTCAGCAGGTTCTTGGTGTTGGCCGCCCAAGTGACGGCCTTGGTGGTGAAGGTCACAAGGCATCCGAAGAACTCAAAAGATACGCTCTGTTTGTCCAGAGCTATGCTCACCAGGATGTCGAACGCAGCATCCTGGAACATCTTCTCCGCTGTGCCTTCGATCCATTCCTTCAGCTCGCCGAGCGGATCGAGGATCGCTTCGTAGATCTTTGCAAGCTGTTCGGCGACATATGAGAGTGCCTCGATTAGAGCTTCCGAGACGGCGGTCAGGACGTTCCTGACGGTAGACATCATCTTCCTGAGAGGTTCGATGAGGGGTTCCAGAAGATCCTTGACCAGGCCCCAGATGTCGCTCCAGATGGTGTTGCTCCGGCTGTAGTCGATCCCGGACAGGGCCCACCCGCTGGCCACGGTGATCTCCAGTTCCATGGAGTTGGTCACAGTCTTCCTCAGAACGGAGGATGATGTCCCCATGGCCTGGGACAGTGCCCCCGAGCCTGTGAGGGTTATGTCTATGACGTCGCTTACCGTAACCGAGAACACTGTGGAGTATGCGGCACTGACATCCTCCCTGAAGCCCACAGTATGAGTGCACTTCTCGGTCACGGGCGAGATATCCCCAACAATCGCTGTTCCGGACATCTCCGAATCGATTCTTTCGACGGTGATGTTTCCGGAGCCGTCGTCTATGCGGAATTCCGATGTTCCAGGAAGAGTAATGATCCCTCCCAGGGGATTCATCTCATCCAGGGAGATTATCTCATTGCACATGTCCTTGGCCATCCCGGGGACATGATCCATAATTCCGATCAGGTCGAGTCCGAATGCGAATATCTCGGTCAGGACTCTTTTCACCAGGCTGCCCTCGTCCCTAACGTTGCGGAGCGCATCGAATTTTCCAAGGTCATGCATCACGTCTGCCTTGTAAGACTGCACCGCACGGTCCAGTTGTCTGGAGGATACAAGGTCCTCCAGGGTTATTTCGGAGTCAGGGTCGATGGCGGCAGAGAATGCCGATAGGATGGAGGCCCTGAGCTGATCCTCCAGGATAAAATCGGAGGCATGCGCGCCGATTTCGTCTGCTATGGCACCGTAGAACGGATCGTTGACCTGGGCGGATGACAGCGATTCGCCGATGGAATCCTCTATGATCTCGGCTCCGTCGGAAACTGCCGAGATGAAGAGTTCCATGAGGGTCATGGTGAATGTCTTGTCGTCGCAGGGATTCACATTCATCGAAACGGTCCCCAGGTTCTTGTTCTCCGAGATTCTGACTGCGGCGCCTTTGAGTATATCCATGATGGAGTCTTTCACGAAGTCGTTATCCTTCTCGTACCGCTTGGTGAAGTCCTTTAGCCATACGGCGGACATAAGGTCTGCAGTCGGATTCTCAACTGTGACTGTCACATCGCCCACAGACACGGTTGTGGTTCCGGATCCCGGATGCCTGTATTCCGATTCGGAGTACCCGTTGATCTCCATCACCTTGGCTATGTACGGTGTCGCGCTGTAGGCATTCTCCCAACCTTGCAGAAAAGCCTCCAGAGCACCTATCGCATCATCGAACGGGTTCAGGATGTCCTGCAGTACATCCATCGTCTCGAATCCGCAGAAATAGTCAAACCAACTCAGTGCGATTTCATCGAGAACGGCGAATAGTGCCTGAGAGTATACGGCAGACAGGTCAAGGGACATCACCCCGTTCGAGGCTATGAGGATGTCCGAGAGGTCTATCGCATCGGCATCGGGGAAACGGTCCGAGTCGCGGAAGCATATCGCTCTGACGGCTTCGAGGGCGTTGCGGTACGCTGAGCGCACGTCATCAGGGGTGATGATGGAGGAAGTGCCTTTCTCACCGTAAGCGGACAGGCCGCCGTAACCGTTCATCACACGGTACTGTGCCAGACTTGTAAGTTGATAGGTCATCATCTGCGAGATAGAGACTCCGCTTGAGGATGCCATGTTCTCGAACAGCGACATTCTCTGGGCGGAGAGAGGCAGGGCGTAGTTCCCGTCGGTGGACACATCTATCATGGCATCGGTTGAACCGCTACGCGATTCTATTGTGACATGGATCCTCCCGGTTCCTTTGAGGTATGCGGGAGTGTAGCCTCCCGAGAATGCATCGGGGCTGAGCGAGAGCGCCTCCGCACCCAGCCTGATGTCGTAGTCGATCAGACTCGCCACCGCACCGCCGCTGCGGATGGGAAACTGAAATTCTATCCAGTCTGCTGCTTTTTGATGGAAAGATTCTGCACGAGTCTCTGGCGAATCCGTTTCCCTTGTGTCTCCATCGGTGGCTTTGGAGAGATTCATGACGATCTCACCGAGGCCGCGGTTGACGTACGCGGTTATATCCAACAGAGCCTCGTCCACGGCATCTATATCATCGGTGATGCTGTCCATGCTTTCATCGGCGACCCCGTAACGGTATGTCACCGCACCTATGGCCACAGAAGCCATGAGGATCGCCACAGCGATGACCGCGAACGGCATACTGCCTCTCGTGTCGTTCTGCCTCATGAATTCCCCTCGTCGGGTAGGGTGATAAAGGGGATGATGCGGGTTCCGTTGAACCGTAGAGAATAGGTTGGTCGATGCCGAACACAGCAGAAAACAATCGAAAACGTTATCATCAACCGGAATGCAGGTGGCTCGTTCTCTGATGATTTATCTTGTCGGATGAATACCGTCATTTCCGATGGAGTATGGACAAAATACGGCACAGGACGATGAGCATACTCGAACACAAGGCATGATCTGTACATGTGCCAGACGTTCGACGAATGCATAGAGTCTTCGAAAAGGTGGATGCACATTCGTCTGGTTATTCCGAAACACTCCTGTATTACGCGCAATTTTTCCCACGTTGTTTTTAATACCTTGACCGCTTAGCAACGCCCAATACCATGACAATAACAGCGACAAATTATGCCATCAAAAAGGGCCTTCCCAAGAAGACCCAATCGATCTGTCCCGAGTGTGGGAAGATCCTTGAGGCCAACATCTTCGCCAAGGACGGGAAGGTCTACATGGAGAAGACCTGCCCCGAGCATGGAGAGTTCTCGGACGTGTACTGGTCCGATGTGGACCTTTACCTGAAAGCCGAGAAGTACGCTTATGACGGAGTCGGAGTGCACAACGCTATGGACCGTACCATCGGCGATAACCCTGACGACACCGTCCACATAGTCATTGACGGCCAGAGGATCGACATGCTGTCATGCTCTGCCATCGCCAACCTCGACCTGACAAACAGGTGCAACATGAACTGCCCCATATGCTTCGCCAACGCGAACGATGCAGGATATGTCTACGAGCCCTCCTTCGAGGAGGTTCACGACATGCTGGTCGCCCTCAGGTCCGAGAAGCCGATCAAATGTACCGCGGTCCAGTTCGCAGGAGGGGAGCCCACGGTCTACCCCAGGTTCGTCGACGTCATGAAGGACGCCCACGACCTCGGTTTCGCCCAGGTGCAGGTCGCCACCAACGGAATCAAGTTCGCAAAGGACTACGAGTTCCTCAAGGCCTCCAAGCTGGCCGGAATGAATACGATCTACCTCCAGTTCGACGGGCTCTCCGACGAGGTCTACCTGAGATCCAGGGGAAGGAAGATGATGGCCGTAAAGCTCGGCGTCATCGAGAACTGCAGGAAGCTCAAGGAAGAGGGAATCAAATCCCCGTCCATCGTCCTGGTGCCCGTTGTCGGAATGGGAATGAACGACGACATCGTCGGAGACATCATCAAGTTCGCATTCGATAACTCCGATGTCGTCAGGGGAGTCAACTTCCAGCCCATCGCATTCACAGGAAGGGTCACCAACGAGGAGGTCTCCTCCGGAAGGTTCACCCTGCCCGACCTGGTCAGGCGCGTCGAGGAGCAGACCGGATTCGCCACCAAGGACGACTGGTACCCCGTGCCCGTGGTCGCGCCCATCTCCAAGTTCGCGTCCATCATCCTCGGGGAGAACAAGGTCACTTTCACCACACACCCCCACTGCGGAATCGCCACCTACCTGTTCCAGGACGACAAGGGCAATGTTGTGCCCTTCCCCAGGTTCGTCGATGTGGGAAGGTTCTCTGCAGGTCTCAACGAGATCGCAGACAAGGCCGAGAACTCCAGGTTCAAGAAGATGTACGTCGCCAAGCTGATCAAGCTGCTGAACAGCTGCGTCGACGAGAGCAAGATGCCAGAGGGTCTCACCAAGATGAAGTTCGTCAACCTCGTCAAGGACGTAATGTCCGACAAGTCCAAGGACACCCTTGCCGAGTTCTCCTGGAAGATGATGCTCATCGCAGGAATGCACTTCCAGGACAGTTACAACTACGATATCGAGAGAGTAAGGCGCTGCGGTGTTCACTACATCACGCCCGACCTCCGCATCTACCCCTTCTGCGCCTACAACTCCGGTCCGGAGTTCAGGAAGGGAGTCGAGGAGAAGTTCTCCGTCCCGCTGGCAGAGTGGAAGAAGACCCATGCCGCCGAGGCCAAGGAACTGGCAGAGGCACTCATCGTGCCCAAGGACGAGGGTCCGGACTCACAGTGAAATTGCTTACGGAGTGATGTGAATGAATGTAGATCTGAACAAATGTCTCCATTGCGGCGGATGCGTTGGATCCTGCCCCAAGAACGCCATATTCCTGAACGACTTCGTTCTGGAGTTCAACGACGACTGCATCAAATGCGGAAGATGCGTCAAGCTGTGCCCTGTCGCGGCACTCTCCATGGAGTGATTTCGATGAAGACTTACGAGTGCGATATCGTCGTCGTCGGGGCCGGTCCCGGCGGAAGTATGGCCGCCAGGTACTGCGCCGAGGGCGGACTCAAGACAATCCTGATCGAGAAGAAGGCCGAGATCGGAGCACCTCTCAGGTGCGCCGAGGGCGTCTCCAAGAAATGGCTCGAGGAGGTCGGCATCGAGCCTGAGGCCTCCTGGATACGCGGAGATATGAAAGGGGCCATCATCAAGTCCCCTCAGGGAACGACGTTCCAGTTGGACGAATCCAAGGCCGGTTCCGAGGTCGGATACGTTCTGGAGAGGCACCTCTTCGACAAGGCGCTCGCCAGGGACGCCGCCAAGGCCGGGGCGCAGATCATGCTGCGCACCTCCTGCACAGGTGTCATCCGCGAGGGCGGTAAGATCGTGGGGATCAAAGCCAGGAGTATGGGAGAGGAGATCGAGATCCGTGCCAAGTGCATCGTCGGAGCGGATGGTTACGAGAGTCAGGTCGGAAGGTGGGCCGGAATCGACACCACCCTCAAGATGAACGACATCGACTCATGCATCCAGTACAGGATGTGCAACATCGATTGTGTTCCCGACTACTGCGAATTTGTCATCGGTTCCGTGGCTCCCGGAGGATACATCTGGATCTTCCCCAAGGGAGAGGGCATCGCCAACGTCGGTATCGGGGTCATGGGAAGGCTCTGCAAGGGCAACGGCGACGCCAAGTACTATCTCGACAAGTTCATCGCCGAGGATCCCCGCCTCAGCAAGGGGCAGTGCCTGGAGATCATGGGAGGGTTCGTATCCACATGTCCCGGACTGGACTGTGCTGTTGATGACAACGTCGTCCTTGTGGGAGATGCCGCCAGGATCATCGATCCCATCACCGGCGGAGGAATCTGCCATGCATGCAGGACTGGTATGTATGCAGGAAAGGTCCTTGTCGAGTGCGCCAAGAAGGGAGACTTCTCCAAAGCCGCGCTCATGCCCTACGAGAAGATGTGGCGTGACAGGATGGAGGACAAGCTCTTCAGGAACTGGATGGCCAAGGAGAAGCTGGCTTCCCTGGACGACGAGACCATCGACGAGCTGATCAAGATGATCAAGGACTCCGACATCGGAGAGGTCAACGTGTATAACCTCCTGAAGGTCGTCAAGGAGAAGTTCCCCCAGGTCGTCGAAGGCTTCGAGGACCTCATCTGAAACCCATTCGGAGGGGTGAAACCCTCCGTTTTTTATAACGATTCAACGGACCGAGGGTCCGGATATCATATGGTGTTTGAGCGATTCGTCATCGCCCGATGCCAAGGCGACCAGTTCCGAGATGTGCATCGTCGGGACCCCTCCGTCATATGAATCGAATTTGACCAGGCACATGGGACATCCGACGACGATCCAATCCGCTCCAGAGCATTCCTCCATGCGTTCCGTCATCAGGGGTGCGGCTATAGGGGTGCTCTTTCCGCAGCATCCCATCCTTGTGTTGACTATCTCGCATCCCATGGCTTGCAGGACCGCTTTCATCTCGTTCTTGAAAGGCATTGCGGAACATCCGGGTTCCATCGCGACTTTGACAGTTTCCTTGAATCTTGGAAGAGAATCGACATGCTCTGCGAGGAAAGGGATGATGTGCTTCGCATCCACTCCGGAATCCTCCAGTTCCTCGCTGCATCCGGCACAGAGTGTGACTATGGGCTTTCCGTCGGCGGACTTGCCCATACCGATCTTGTACGACCTGCGCTCGGATTCCGTCATGTCCCTGAACTGGACCGGGTGCATGCAACAGGTGCTACCCTCCAGTTCTTTGGCACCTACGCCGATGGCTTTCATGGCGACAGATGCCGCGTATATGATGTAGGGCACCTTTCCTTTCGCCATGCATCCAGGCATGACAAGGACATCGTCGCCCGGCCACACCGGTCTCGGAACTTCCTCTGCGGGAGGCATCACGTATCCTGTGGTCTTGAAGACATCAGATACATGGATTCCGCGTTCCATGGCGATGATGTCCTTCATCACAGTGGCAGGGTCGGTCCTTCTGCAGGCTTTGGAGCAGTTTCCGCACCCTATACAGGTGCTCATATCCGCTTCCCCGCCCATCATGACCTCCATCGGGTCGATTCCGCCGTGTTTGACCGCCGGACACACCCTGGAGCATTTTCCGCAGCCTATGCACGGCCCGCGGAGTTTCTCGATCTCTTCAGGCAGATTCATTTCTATGTTCGATCATGGCGCCGGGGACCCCGGTCTTAACGACGTATGCCTTCCCGCCGCGCGCGGTTATGGCCTCGCAGACCTTGTCGGGCTTGTCCGTGAGGGCGACCATGCATCCTCCTCCGCCGGCTCCGGTGAGCTTAGCTCCGTAGGAATAGGGGAGCGATGCGTTCACGAGCTTGTTCAGTTGTTTGCAGGACACCCCTAGGATGGAGAGGAGTTTGTGATCCTGGGTCATCATCCTGCCTAACTCCTCCATGTCGTTCTTGGCCAGTGCCTTGCTGCCTTGGATCGTTACCTGCTCGATGTCGTCTATGACGTCGAATGCGAAACTGGAACGTTCGGTGTATCTGCGAACCTTGCTAACCAACGGCCCCGTGGGGGCCCTGATGCCTGTGTTCCCTATGACGAACGTCATGTTGGGGACATCCACGTCCGAGACTGACCAGGTTCTGTCGTTACGGGAAATCGTCCACAGGTGTTTGTCAGATGATTCGGGAAGGTTGATCGCGATGCCGCCTCCGTGGACGCATGCGGATGCATCCATGGGGCTTCCGATTCCCTGGGCGAACAGCTCCGCACCGTATGCCTCTTCGACGAGGTCCTTCTCCGCCATCGGTGTGCCGTCTTTGCATGAATAGGCCAAGGCCATCGCGGCCGAAAGGGCGGCTGAGGACCCCATCCCGGATCCCACGGGTATCCTGGTCCTGGTGAAGATCTCCAAGCCCCGGTCGGCGTTCCGGGTCAGATACCGGAGATGGGGCTGTCTTCTGAAGTCGATCCTCTCTCCGTTAAGCAGGTTGATCTTGGATTCGCGTATGCCGACCGTCATCCTCAGGTCCACTGCCAGAACCACTGCGGGTTTGCCGTAGACCACGGCATGTTCACCGAGAATCACGAATTTTCCCGGGGCGGACGCCACGTGCCAATTACTCTTCATTCGTCAAGACCGTACCTTTTCATCTCTTCCCTTATGGCATCGTCGGGGTTCCTTCCGTTGAGGAGGGGCTGTGCGATGGACCACCAGGCCTCTTCCATGGCTTCGAGCCTGCGTTCGAAGTCCTCGTCGGATTCGCCGGCTTCCTTCTCGATGGTCATGAGGGCCTTGTCGCGTTCCCCCATGATGTCGACGCCGTTCTTCTTGTTGACGAGACTCAGTCCGAGGAACCCGTCCAGGCATGAGGAGACCTCCTCCGCCAGTTCCGGGTCCAGACACTCCATAACGATGTCGAGGACGCTGTTGGCCGTCATCTTGAAGATGAGCTGTTTCTTGGCATCCTCAGGAAGCTCAGCCTCCTCGTCCACGGTGTCGATGAGCTCGTTGCAGAACAGATCGGCGATGGCAGACGTCCTGTTGGGATTCTTGCCGAAGGTCTCTTTGATGAACGCCTCTTCTGGTGAGATCTCAGGTTCATCCCCTCCGAAGAGGGCCGCATTGGGGTCGTATTCGTCTGCCA
>CAZJWD010000002.1:0-476590 GCA_964550065.1 uncultured Methanomassiliicoccales archaeon | reverse complement strand
TCACGACGGTCGGTCGTGACGGAGCTCCGACCCCTCCTTTCAGGGAGGGGTAAACGGTTTTTATGGATGGTTGTCGGCTCAGGAATCGGCCGTCGTAATGTCATCTCTTTCTGGAGTCAACGATCAGCATGGTGAAGGTGTCGGATACGATCGAATCCTGATGCTGTTGCCACCTGAACTGGTTCTGTATTGCCACCTATTAAGAACACACAGCCCCATGCCCTCATCATGGATCCGTTCACGGTGGCAATCGTTCTTCTGGTAATCGGCATCGCGTTCCTCGTGGCCGAGGCGTTCAGTCCCGGAGCTTTCATGATAATCCCCGGTACGGTCCTGGTCATAATCGGAATCGTCGGGGCGGTTTTCCCCGATTTCCTCTTCTCCTGGTGGTCCCCGGTCACCGCCCTGGTGGTGGCCGTCCCGGTGACACTGCTGACGGTGAAGGCGTATCAGAGGCTGGCGCCTCCGGCACCGCCGTCCACCACCGTCGCCGAATCCCTCGTCGGGAGGACGGGCACGGTCACAGTGGCCACAGAGCCCGGTAGCATGAAGGGCAAGGTGAAGATCGGTTCCGACACATGGTCCGCTACCTCGGATCAGCCCATCGAGGCCGGTGCAGAGGTGACGGTCGAGAGCAGCGCCGGTGTGCATGTGCACGTCCGCAGGCTCTGAGCACGGAGGTGCAATCAATGGATTCGGAACTCATTCTCACGCTGGTCATAGTCGTCATAGTGGCGGCCATAGTGATTATAACAAGCGGAGTGAAGATCGTTCAGCCATACGAACAGGCAGTCTACATGAGGCTGGGGAAGTTCGTCAGGGTGCTGAACCAGGGTCTGAACTTCGTGTGCCCGCTCATAAACGAGGTGGTCAAGCTGGACCTCCGCACGGAGGTCCTGGACGTTCCCAAGCAGGAGGTCATCACAAAGGACAACTCGCCTGTGGATGTGGATGCGGTCATCTACATCAAGGTCACCGATCCGAAGAACGCGTTCTTCGAGGTCACCAACTACAGGCTGGCCACCGTCAACCTCGCCCAGACCACTCTCAGGTCGATAATCGGAGAGATGGAGCTCGACGAGATTCTCTCCTCCAGGGAGAAGATCAATGTCAGCCTCAGGGACATCCTGGATGAGAACACCGACAAGTGGGGTGTGAAGATCGAGGCTGTGGAGATCAGGGAGGTCGACCCCGCGAGGAAGGTCAAGGACTCCATGGAGGAGCAGACATCCTCCGAGAGGAGGAGGCGTGCCGCGATCCTCGAGGCGGACGGTCTGAAGAGGGCGGCGATTCTCGAGGCCGAGGGTAAGAAGAAGTCCCGCATCCTCGAGGCCGAAGGTCTCAGGCAGTCCATGATTCTCGAAGCCGAGGGTAAGAGGATAGCCACGATTTTGGAGGGGCAGGGGGAGGCCCAGAGGCTCAGGATAATGTCCGTCGGTGCCGCGTCGATGGATTCCAAGGCCCTGTCCGTCCTGTCCATGCAGACCCTGCAGGAAGTGGGCAAGGGCGAGTCGTCCAAGTTCTTCTTCCCGATGGAGCTCACCAGACTGGTGGACGGCATATCCGATTACATCGGGTCCGCCGCCGCGGTCCCCGACAGGCAGGTCTCGGACACCGACGACATCAGGAAGGCGGTCGGGGACCCGGATGAGATCCTGGGGCCCATACCCACTCCCGAGGAGATCGCCGAGGCCACCGAGAAGTTGGACCAGCTTATGAAGGAGGAGATGGAGGACGTCGGGGAGGTAATCTCAAAGGAGCCGAAGACCCGGAGTCCCGAGGCCTGAAACGATAAACCATGCCCCTCGTCCGAGGGGCGATTATTCTAATCGGGGCCTCCGTCCGGGCATCGCCCGGCGGAGGTCCGTTATCAGTTCAAAGACGCGGCGATATCGTCCGCGAGTTTCTCCAGCTCAGGGAGCTGGTCGGCCTTCAAGGCCGACTTGATAACGAACGTGGAGCCGACCTGTCTCATGTCCTTCATCGCGGACAGGCGCTTCTCCATGATCGCCGGAGACTGCGGTGCCCAGGAACCGTTCCCGATGACGGAGTAGTTCCTGTTCTGGACAGCCATGTTCTCCATGTCCTCTATGGCGGCGGACATGGCGGGATGGAGAGCGTTGTTGTATGTGGGCGCGGCCAGCACTATGTTGGTGAACCTGAACGCGTCGGACACGAGATACGAGGGGTGGGTCCTCGAGACATCATACATGGTCACGTTCGCCACGCCCCTCTCCTTCAGGAGGATGGCCAGCCTGTCCGCAACGGCGGCAGTGTTGCCGTACATGCTCATGTAGCCTATGACGATACCCTTCTCCTCCGGCTCGTACCTGCTCCAGAGGTTGTACTTCCCGATGATGTAGTCGAGGTCTTTCCTCCATATGGGGCCGTGGAGCGGGCAGATCATGTCCACGGGGACGCCATCCAGCTTCTTCAGGACGGCCTGAACCTTGGATCCGTACTTCCCGACTATGTTGGAGTAGTACCTCCTGGCCTCGTCCAGGTACTCCCTGTCGAAGTCCGTCTCGTCGGCGTAGAGTGCGCCGGACAGTGTGCGGAAGGTCCCGAACGCATCGGCGGAGAACAGAATCCTCTCGTTCACGTCGTAGGTGAACATGACCTCGGGCCAGTGGACCATGACCGCGAAGTAGAAGCGGAGGGTGTGCCTGCCAGTCGAGAGCTCGTCCCCTTCAGCCACCACCATGGTGTTCCTGGGCTCCAGGTCGTAGAAGTTCCGGAGCATGTCGAACGTCTTGGAGTTGCCCACTACGGTGACATCGGGCCAGGTCTCCAGTACGCGGACTATGCCGGCCCCGTGGTCAGGCTCCATGTGGTTGATGACGAAGTAGTCCAGATTTCTGTCTCCAAGTGCGGTGCGGAGGTTCCTCCAGAACGCAGATGCGATCGAGGCGTCGCAGGTGTCCAGCAGGCAGGTCTTCTCGTCTTTGATAAGGTAGCTGTTGTAGGACACACCCTCCGGTATGGGGAATGAGCCCTCGAAGATGGATGCGGTGCGGTCGTCGCCTCCGATCCAGTAGATGTCGTCGCGGATCGGTGCGGCTTCTGTGCCGTTCGTCATGGCTCCGCCATTGTCGGCGCCGATAATAAACTAACGGTGTTAATATGGATATCTTAAGTGGACATTACTTCCAACCTATCATATGTAGCATGAATGTACCAGCATGCGTGTTCGTCGTCTATGGCATCTCAGCACGGAGGTCAGTCCGCGGAGTGCATCCGTTAAAAGCCATCAGATGCATCACCGATGCATGTCAGATGAGTTTCAGAAGAGTCAGTTCGCGTGCCCCGAGGGCGGGGACGGAAGGAAGGTTCTGGAGCATATGAACGACCACCATCAGCCATTGTGGGCCGATGCCATGGCGAAGATGCCGAAATCCGTGGACGGAGCGGTTCTCGACATCGGATGCGGTGGTGGAGGGTTCTTGAAGAGGATGTCCGAGAGGTACCCGTGGGCGATGCTGTTCGGTGTGGACATCTCCGAGGAATCTCTGAGGATGACGTCGGAGGTCAACTCCGACCTGATGGATGCCGGAGGATTGGAGCTCCGCAATGCGTCCGTGGACGGGTTGCCGTTCGAGGACGGGTCGTTCGACATCGTCACCGCGATGGAGACCTACTTCTTCTGGCCGGATCTGGAGGCGGGTCTGAGGGAGATATCCAGGGTCGCTTCCGCCGGAGCGGTCATCATCATCGCTTCCGAGGTGAGGAACACCCCTGACAATCAGGATGACATCGTGAGGATGAAGGATCAGTACGGTGCGAGGATCGTCCCTGACCAGGAGATGCTGAGGCTGATGGATTGTGCGGGGATGGACGCGGAGGCGTTCCCGACGGACTCGGGAGTGGTGTACAGAGGGATCAAGAGGATCTGAGCCGAGGATTAATCCTGTCATCCAAACGTGTTTACGGATTCTCCGGAATCCGGTTTTTCATGACCATTTGTTACGTTTTCCGACGGAGTTCCGATGGGTTTTAAATACAGACTCCGAGTAGGACGGACCGCTGGATGCTCTACACATACGCATCCGGCGGGGAAGTCACCCGGTTGCGACTTACGTCGGGACACCGGCCCATGGAATCGGGTCCATGGGCAGGAAGGTGCCTGCCTCTCAAACGCGTTACGTGCCATGCTGTCGCCGAAAGCAGCATGTTACGGCCACTAATCCTGAACGTCAGCGGACTGGAAGAAGAGTCCGGTGTAGGGATCCACCCTGTTAAGGGCAGGGACAGCGCCTGGTGTATTAGGGGCACCTGGTGTGCACGGAACGACGCGTTCCTCCGTGGATGCGTCCGACATGAGTCGAAACATGCCGCATTCGTGTGGATCCGGGCACATGCCGAACCGACCTGGTCGGGCCGGCAGACCGCCGCAACCGCCTCTCGCAGCCTCGGGCTACATCCTCCCGTCCACCAAACTGGCGTTTGGGAGGAGCAGATGCATTCCATGAAAACATACGAAAAAAAGACGTACAGAGGCCAAGCCCTCGCGCTCTTCGCGGCAGTCGCGATGATCGTATGCGCCTTCGCGCTGATCATGCCTGCCGAAGAGAGCGATGCCGCTTCGACCTCGGTGAACGGAACCACTTACATCAGCGGTGACGTCACTTCTACGCAGAAATACAACTCTGCAACCAATGTCGTCGTCAACGACGATCTCACAATCCCTGCGGGAATGGCCCTTATCATCGAGGGAACGTTCACCGTCAACAGCGGGGCCACGATTACTATCGAAGCCGGCGGACAGCTGATTTTCAACAGTACTAAAGCGGTCACCATCAATGGAAACATTGTCGCAGATGGTGCTGTGGAAAAGACCACCAATGGTTATACTGCAGCAATTGTCAACAACATGAGCTATAGCCTTGCAGATGCCAAGGTTGGATTATTCGTTAATGGAACCATCACCCTGAAGAACGGGGCCGAGATGGTTGCTGACGATGAAGAAACCGAGACTTCCGTTGGATACAGTACTACTGCAGACTCTGTTAAATACAAACCTGAGAACACTGCAGGGGCTATGGTTCTTAGCAGTGGTTCTTCTGTCGAAGTCCAGAAGAAATCATCCAATGTTTCAGCCATTGAGGGCCAGACAATCTACCTCAACGAGGGAGCGACCTTCAAACTTAACGGATACTCCAATGAGGTTACGGTTAGGGCCATTGGGTCTGCATCTTACTTCACAGCAGGATCCGCATCAATTGGAAACACAAAGGAAGGAAACTTATCTGGCAACAGGGCATCTTCCGATCTCACCTTCACAGTGACCACTCAGACTTCTTCTGCATTCGTTGGAAATAATGATGATGCAAAGAAAGTCACACTCAGGCAATACATACTCAACGTCGATGGAACAGTCAATGGCGCCGTCGGTTCAAATGATGAACTGATATACAGCGATGAATTGGTTGTTGGGGTTGGTTACTGTTACAATAAAGAGAACGCGATCAGCAACAAATACTACACAGTAGGCTCAAACGGCAAAGCCGATGAGGCGATAATTCCGATGAGTTCCATCACAGGAAACCTCGTGGTTTCCGGAAATGGATCCGCAAAAGTCGCAAGTGGCGCATATCTTGTTGTGTCCGGTACATCCACTGTGAAATATAATGAAAAAGCGTGGGGTGAGGGTAAAAACTTCACTGCTAACTTCACAATCGGAGGTACTCTTTACGTTACAGGCACCTCTACCGTGGAAAACGGTTATTCGATTGGTAAGGTTGATGGTGAGGTTTCCGCCGGATATGGACGCATAATCATCGATGGTGGTAAGGTTGACATACTGAAATATGAGTCTAAGTGTGTCGAGGGACTGTATGTTTATGCCGGCTATTACGAGACCGAGAGGGACTCTGAAGGGACCGACATGCACTACCGTAACTTTGATGTGGCTGTTTCAGAGGCGACAGCGGCAGGTGTCGATGAGGTCTGGGTATATGCCTACTTAGACAAATCGGCCAGCAAATATAGTGAGGCCATAGATGCAGGTGCATATATTGTCGATACTGATGTCATCATTCCCGATGGAATGACTCTCGTTATCGGAACATACCTTGCGATTACCGAGGGGCATTCGATTACCTTCTCCGAAGATGCAATTGTGGATTTCAAGTACACAGCCTTGGTTGATAAATCATTATTCGTCAACGGTAAACTCATCGACAAGGGTGGAGTCTTTGACAAGATCGCTGAAAGCTGTGTGGTTTACGAAGTGAAGAAGGTTTCCGAAGACGAACTTGTGACCACATACACAACACTCAAGACCGCCATTGATGAAGCTCAGGCCGGAGAGACTATCAATCTCCATGGAGAGATCACAGTCACAAAGGACATGACGATTCCCGCCGATGTCACGGTTGTCGCTGATGATGAAGGGATTATCGTGAAGGGTGCAACTCTCACTGTTGACGGTGTCCTTGACATGAAGGAGTCCACAATTGGGCTTGAAAATGCAAGCTCCAAGGTCGGAGTCGTTGTAGTCAACAACTTCATCGCCAATGTTGCCGATATGAACATGGGCGGGGATCAGGATGGCGAAGTCATCGGCATCCCCGGAGCTTTCTTCATCGGAACGATTGGTGACTACAAAGAGGTCAACCTTATCGCTTCCGCAGCTGTTGCAGGAGCAAATTCCTCCACCACTGACGAAATCAAGGTTTACGGAAAGCTGACCATGGGCGATGTCACTTTCACCCAGGGCGAGGACAAGACCGAGTTGAAAGTAACGATCTACAAGGATGTCAACGGAAACGTGAAACTTGTGGGAACAAAAGTTTTGATAGACATTGATGATAGCGCATCATACACAGGAACAATCTCTGCTGATGTGACTTCCGGAACCTCTGCAGTGACATTCTCCAAATCCGCGGGTATCGATCTCGTCATCGACAACACTGATGACGGATTGTCCGTCACGACCTTCATGGTCATGAACGGCGTCCTTAAGGGAACCGCCACCGTCTCCTCTGGAACGGTCCAGGCGGGAACGAGCCTTTCTGTGGGCGGTTACGATACCGAAGCCAAATCGGCACACATCCTGACAATCGGCAGCGGTGCGACCCTTCTGGTTACCGGAAGCGGTGTTGTCACGATACAGGATAATGCTGCTGACAAAGAGTATGCCGGACTCGTCGTCGATGGAACTATAACCGTTGAGAAGAAAGGAACCCTCAGGATCGCCGACACTGAGGATGGATCCAATCCAGGATATGTCAAGATCAACGGTGATGCCAACATCAATGATGCAACCGAGTTCGGTGGAAGGGTCGATGTTCTCGGAAGCATGACCATAGCTGACAAGGTCAATGCATCATTCGAAAATGTCTATGTCGGAGACTCCAAGGGAACTGCAAGCACCCTGTCCGGGAAGATCACCACATCCGGATTCATCGTTGTCTATGCCGGAGCTAACGTGAGTGGAGTCATCATCAACGAGAATGACGGCAAGACCAACGCCGATGTCACAGCCTACTACATCAACGGCAATCTCTACATGACATCCTATGCGGCTATAAACGCGGGTGTAGTCCTCGCAGACATCGTTCCAAGCGAGATTAAGCTGACAGGATACGAGACCATCGTCTTGGAGGAAGCAAAACCCACTGGAACTGATAAAAACAGCTGGTATTCCGATGAGTCCATGACGACTTTAGTTTATGGAAACGAAGAGGTCAGTGGAGTTTCCGCTGTCTACGCTAAGGCAGAGCTCAGCCAGGCCCAGATCTACGTCTCCGTCGGAAGCAACATGTCCGTCTACATCGACGATGTCAGGTACAGCAACGGAGCATTCCTGATGCTCGATGTCGGTCAGCACAAGATCAACGTCCAGGTCAACCCCGGATACTCCGGAGAGACTTCCGTCCTCTTCAACGGGGTTGCAGTCAACGGCGGAACCTTTGAGGTCACCGCCGATATGGCCGACAGCACTGAGCCCAACGAGCAGGTCTCCGATAGTATCGTCCTGTCCGCAACCGGAAACCTCGCTGTCGACATCCCCAACACCGGAAACGGTGGAAGCACATCCTCGTCCGACGACGGAATGGGCCTCACCGACATCCTTCTGATTGTCCTCGTCGTCCTGATCGCCGTCATGGCCGTCATGGTCGCACTCAGGATGATGAGGAGCTGAGCACGAAACGGAACAAGGGTTGAACGAAGCGAAAGAGTACATCTGCTCAACACGTGAGGGAACGTGATACCCATGGAGACCTGAAAAGAAAACGGGGTCCCGGAACAAGGAACCGGGGCCCCAAACCCCTCGGTTTTGCCGGCGGATTTCCGCCGGAGCCGCGGAGCGGATGCCCATTAGAATCCATATGAAAAATCATCAAAAACAACGGAAAACGAAGAAAAACACAGAAAAATCAAGTTAAACGGTCATTGCGGACCAGCTCGTGAAGGGTAGGGATTAATGGAAGTACGAGTAAATCCGCCTTTCATGCATGAAAAGAGCCTAGAAGTGGATGATTTAGCGGATGTCATACTCGAAGAGCTGTTCGGGGAGGTCCCTGATTGCGAGTGTTTCCTCGACGGCCCCGGCACATGGGTCGAGCATTTTATGGACGTCGTCCTGATCAAAACGAACGAGATTCTCGGCAAGAGCAGCCTCACCTACATCGTCGACCGGGCCGTGCTGATCTACGCCCTCGCAGTGGCCGCCGTGAGGTTCGACCAATGTTGGAACGCTCCCGCTCATCCCCTCTACAAGGCAGATCTGATGAGGGAGTTCTTCGAGGAGATGGAGGCCAGCGACCCTGCAGCGCGCGCTTTGTCCGAGCAGCTGAGGATGACTCCATTCAGAGCCAAGGCCCTGCTAGAGGCCAAGAAGTACGTCGATCCCGATTATCTCACCGTGGATTTCGAGAAGTGGATCTCGGAGACCGAGGACAAGGAGTTCGTGATGTTCGTCAACAACATCGTGAAGAACGCCGACGCCGATGGTTCCGGGACCAACATATAAATCCGAGTCCCGAGAACCGGTTGACATGATCTTCGTATTCTCCGGAACAGGCAACTCCTACGCCGCGGCCCGTCGCATATCCGACAGGACCGGTGTGGGGATGGTCGACATCGCGGCCGCCGTCAGATACCGCCGTTTCGACTACGATGCGCAGGGCGAGACCGTGGGGTTCGTCTATCCGACCTACTTCTTCGGCCTTCCGAACATGGTCAGGACCTTCGCCGACAACCTTAGGGTCAGGAACGCCGGGAGGGTTTTCTGCGTTGCCACATGCGGCGGTGAATCCGGGGCGGCGTGCGACATGTTGGACGACAGGCTGGGGTCCCGTCTGCAGGTGGACGCCAAATACGACCTCCTGATGCCCGACAACTCGATATTCGCATTCGATCCCCCCACTCCCGAGGAGGAGAAGAGCATCCTGGACGCGGCCGAGGCGGAGCTGGACACCATAATCGGGTCCATCATGTCCGGGGAGTCCGGGGACTTCTGCCGTCACAGGGGCGAGGGCGACCCTGAAGAGATGTATCAGAAGTATGACGAGATGAGGCTGACCGAGCCGTTCACGGTCACCGATGCGTGCATCGAGTGCAGGATATGCGAGGACGTCTGCCCTGAGCAGGTCATCAAGGTGTACCATCGCAAACCTGTGTGGGACGAGGAAAGGTGCAGCATGTGCATGTGCTGCCTCGAGCTGTGCCCCAAGCACGCCATAGAGTACGGTGAGGCCACCGTCGGCAGGCGCAGGTTCTTCAACCGCTCGTATTACGAGCGGAGCATAGGCATACCGCTGAAGTACTGAGTCTGCGCGATTTCAAATATGACCCTTCCATGGAAGGGTCCGAAGGAATTCGCCATGGGATTCAGAGAAGATTCCAACGTGCCGGAAGGCCCCTGCAACGGCAGCGGATACAGATTCGAGACGGTCATGCTCCATGCCGGGCAGGAGACTCCTGACCCCGCCACGGACGCCCGCGCAGTGCCCATATACCTGACAACATCCTACGTCTTCGACGACTGCGATGACGCGGCAGACCGCTTCGCGCTCAGGAAGAACGGGAACATATACAGCCGCCTGACCAACAGCACCACCGCCGCCTTCGAGACGAGGATGGCCGCCGTGGAGGGAGGCACCGCCGCCTTGGCCGTAGCATCAGGTGCGGCCGCAATCACATACACAATCAACAACCTGGCATTCGCCGGGGACCACATAGTCTCGTCCATCACCATCTACGGCGGGACGATCAACTACTTCGGACACACCCTGAAATCATACGGTGTTGACTGCACTTTCGTCGACCCCACCGGACCCGACCCCATATCGAGGTTCGAGGCAGCCATCCGGGACAACACCAAGGCGGTCTTCGTGGAGACCATCGGCAATCCCAACGCCAACCTGATCGACATCGACGCCCTGGCGGAGATGTGTCACCGCCACGGCGTGCCGCTGGTCGTGGACAACACATTCGGCACCCCGTACATCTTCAGGCCCCTGGACCACGGAGCGGACATCGTCGTGGAGTCCGCCACCAAGTTCATCGGCGGACACGGCACAGTGCTCGGAGGGGTGATCGTCGAGAACGCGAAGTTCGACTGGGCCGGCTCCGGGAGGTTCCCACACATGGTGGATCCCGATCCCAGCTACCACGGGGTGAGTTTCGTCAGGGATGTGCCGTCGGCGCCGTTCTGCACCAGGATACGCGCCATCATCCTCAGGGACATGGGCGCATGCCTGTCGCCGGTCAACAGCTTCGCGCTCCTCCAGGGACTGGAGACGCTGTCGCTGAGGGTGGAGAGGCACATCTACAACACCGAGAAGGTGGTGGAGTTCCTCTCCAAGCACCCCAAGGTCGCCAGGGTGAACCACCCCATGCTCCCCGACCATCCCGACCATGCGCTCTACCAGAGGTACTTCCCCAACGGCGCTGGATCCATCTTCACCTTCGAAATCGCGGGAGGGAAGGAGGAGGCCAAGCGCTTCGCGGACTCCCTGAAGCTGTTCTCGCTCCTAGCCAACGTCGCCGACATGAAGTCCCTGGTCATCCATCCCGCCAGCACCACCCACTCGCAGCTGTCCGACGAGCAGCTGGAGGAGGGAGGCATCAAGGCATCCACCGTGAGGCTGTCCATCGGCTGCGAGCACGTGGATGACATCATAGCGGATCTGTCGCAGGCTCTGGACAGGATCTGAGGCCGTCATCACGAGCCTCCGGTCGGGCATATACGGCCGGAGGCGAAACCCCTGCCCGCGGGTTACAGTCGGGCGCATATTTTTTGTTGGTTGGACGCATAAACCAAGCCTTTATCATTCACCTTCTGCATCCGTAGTCAGTAAAGGAGATGAGGTGTTGGAAAAGGTTCTGATGTCGCCTATCTCGCTGTCTCCCGGCGACCGTCTGGTGGTCGTGTTCGGGGGCGGCAGGGTCGCACTTAGGAAGTGCCTGCATTTCGAGGGGTTCCGCATCCGTGTGGTGTCCCCTGAGGTGCTTCCGGAGTTGGAGAGCATCGCAGAGGAGGTCGTCCGCGAGGCGGTTGACCCTCAGACGGCTGGCGACTTCATGGACGGCGCGGATATAGTCGTCGCCGCCACGGCCAGCCATGAGCTGAACGATGCGATCCGCGACGTCTCCATGACCAAGGGCATCATGACCAACTCCGCCCACGGCGGAGGGGACGTCCTCATCCCGTCGACACTCCGTCGCGACGGCTACACCGTCACGGTCTCGTCGGAGGGCCGCGTCCCGGCGTTCCCTCCGTATGTGATATCCAGGATCGACGAGTTCCTGGACCCTTCTTACGATTCGATGCTGGAGCTTCTGGTCCGGCTCAGGAAGGTCATCCGGGACAGGATACCGACTCAGCCCGGAAGGGCCGAGTTCCTCGCGGGCGTCCTCGCGGACGAGGGGATATGGAACCTCCTGAAGGAGGGAAGACCGGACGACGCGTACAACGCCGCCCTCGAAGGAGGCGGACTCCAATGATCGTAAGCTTGCATGTCACCCACACCTCCGCAGGAGGGACCGAGGGACTGAATGATGTCGTCCCTCTTCTGGAATCCGAGATCGGGAAACGGATCTCGGGGTTGACCCAGGTCCAGGAATACGTGATCGTAAGGACCTGCAACCGTTTTGAACTGTACACCGCCACCACCGACAACCGTGTCGTGGAGGATTACCTCCAGGCGACGATCAGGACCATCATACCGTCGTCCAACATAGCCTACATCCTCGACGACAGGGACAGCATCAGGCATCTGTTCAGGGTCGTCTGCGGTCTCGACTCGCTTATCGTGGGGGAGGACCAGATACAGCATCAGGTGCGCGAATCCTATTCCAAGGCGAAGGAGGAGGGACACGTCGGCACGATGCTGACGAAGCTGTTCGACAACGCCATGATCGTCGGCAAGAGGGTCAGGTCCGAGACCGCGCTCAACAGGGGAGCGGTCTCCGTCGGCTCTGCCGCCGTGGAGCTCGCCGAGAGCAAGCTCGGCGACCTCGGAGGGAAGGGGATAACCATCCTCGGGGCGGGGGACATAGCGTCCGTCATCTCCAAGAACCTGGTTGGCAAGAACGTCGGGACCGTCATCGTGTCCAACAGGACGTACAGCCGCGCCATAGAGCTCGCCGACGAGCTCGGGGGGAAGGCAGTCAGCATGGCCCGTCTCACCGAGGCGGTGTCGGAGTCCGACGTCGTGCTGGTGGCCACAGGGGCACCCCATGCGGTCCTCCATCGCAGTCATGTGGAGCAGGCCATGGCCCAGCGTCCGGACAGGAAGCTTCTGATCATCGACGTGTCCATCCCGAGGAACACCGACGCCGATGTCAGGGAGGTACCCAATGTGGAGCTGGATAACATGGACTCCCTGCAGACAATCGCCATGCGCAACGTGGAGCGCAGGAAGAACGAGATCGCCGGCGCCGAGAAGATCATCGGACAGGAGCTGGCCCGTCTGGACGCGGAGCAGAAGGAGCAGTTCGCCAACGACGTCATCCGCAGACTGGGAATCAAGCTGGCGGCGATCAAGGACCATGAGCTGGAGACGGCAATGTCCCGGGCGGGCGCGGCGGAGGCCGGTCAAGTCTTGGACGATCTCTCCAGAGCGATCACAAACAAGTTCACGGCCGAACTCTACAAGAACATGAGGGAGGCATCCCGCGAGGGCCGCACCGACCTGTGCGAGGCCGTCGTGGAGCTATTCGGATTGAGGGATGTTCAATGATGATGTACCCCGACATGCGTCTCAGAAGACTCAGAACAAGCGAGAGAATGAGGAACCTGGTCGCCGAGACCAGGCTCCACCCGGACAACCTGGTGCTGCCCATATTCTTCGATGCCAACATAGACGGCATCAAGACCACGGACTCGATGCCCGGTGTGAAGACCTACCCCCTGAAGGGATACGACTCGATAGCCTCGGGCATCCAGGGCAACGGGGTCAACTCCGTGCTGGTGTTCGGGATCCCGGACCACAAGGACGCCTGCGGTTCCGGCGCGTACCAGTGCGACGGGGTCGTCCAGAAGGCCATCGAGGGTCTGAAGGAGAACTCCGACATGATGGTCATAGCCGACCTGTGCCTGTGCGAGTACACAGACCACGGGCACTGCGGCGTCCTGGACGATTCCGGGTACGTGATGAACGACGAGACCATCGAACTCTACGGCCAGACCGCCGTCTCACAGGCCCAGGCAGGTGCCGACATCATCGCCCCCAGCGGCATGATGGACGGTCAGATCGAGGCTATCAGGATCGCTCTGGACGATGCGGGGTTCAAGAACATCCCCATCATGGCGTACAGCGCCAAGTTCTACAGCGCATACTACGGACCATTCAGGGATGTGGCGGAATCCGCTCCCGGGAAGGGCAACCGCGCCGGATACCAGATGCAGTGCGGAAACAGATTGGAAGCCATGAGGGAGATCGAGCTGGACATCGCCGAGGGCGCGGACATGATCATGGTCAAGCCAGCAGGCCCTTACCTGGACATCATCCGTGAGGCCAGGGACAGGTTCGACCTTCCCCTTGCCGCTTATCAGGTGTCCGGAGAGTACTCGATGATCAAGGCCGCCGCAGCCAACGGCTGGGTGGACGGGGACAGGATCATGATGGAGTCCCTGCTGGGGATCAAGAGGGCCGGCGCTGACATCGTCATCACCTACTTCGCCGAAGAGGCCGCAAGGATGCTGTGATACCATGCAGAGATCCGAGCAGCTCTACTCCAGATCGTCCAAACTGAGCCCCGGAGGGGTCTCCAGTCCGGTCAGGGCATTCAAGCCCTATCCGCTGTTCATCGAGAGCGGTTCAGGATGCATGATGACCGATGCCGACGGGAAGCAGTACATCGACCTGTGCATGGCCTACGGCCCGTTGATCACCGGCCACGCCCATCCCAAGGTGATGGATGCCGCCAGGCAGCAGCTCGCCAGGGGAACCGTCTACGGGGCCCCTTCTGAGCCCGAGCTGGCCCTTCTCGAGAGGATATCCAGGGAGGTTCCGTCCGCGGAGATGGTCAGGCTCTCCTGTTCCGGAACCGAGGCCACCATGCATGCGATACGTACCGCCCGCGGTTTCACCGGGAGGAACGGCGTGGTCAAGATGAACGGAGGCTTCCACGGAGCCCATGACACCGTCCTGGTGAAGGCGGGAAGCGGTTCCGCCGAGGGCGTCCCGTCCTCCAAAGGGGTTCCCCAGGATTCAGTCAGGCACACCCACATCGTGGAGTACAACGACATCCAGCAGATGAGCGACCTTCTGTCCAAGGACAGGGACATCGCATGCGTGATCATGGAACCCATACTCGGAAACGTCGGATTGGTCCCCCCTTCCGAGGGATACCTTCAGGAGGTCAGGAAGGTCACCACCGAGAACGATGTCGTTCTGATATTCGACGAGGTCATCACAGGGTTCAGGGCATCCTCCGGAGGAGCCCAGAAGAGGTACGGGGTCACCCCGGACATGACCACCATGGCCAAGATCATCGGCGGAGGATTCGCCGGAGGGGCCTTCATGGGAAAGGAGGAGATCATGAGCAACGTGGCTCCCCAGGGTCAGGTGTACGCCGCGGGAACGTTCGCAGGAAACCCCGTCTCCGCAGCCGCGGGACTGGCTCAGATCGACCTGATGTGCTCCGGAAGCAACTACGCCGACCTGGAGAAGAGGACCTCGGGCCTCGTCTCAAGCATCAGGGAGTCCATGCAGGACTGCAAGGTCAAGGGATGCGTCAACACAGTAGCATCCATGTTCTCCCTCTATTTCGGACCCGAGCAGGTCACCAACGGATCCATCGCCGAGACCACCGACCGCTCCATGTTCGACAGGATGTTCAGGTACATGCTGGAGAAGGGCGTCTACCTTCCCCCGTCGGCTCTGGAGGTGGAGTTCATGTCCATCGCCCACGACGCGGAAGCTATCGCCAAGATGGATGAGGCCTTCAAGGGATTCTTCTCGGAGGTGAAGGGATGAAGGTCGGTACCAGGGAGAGTCTCCTGGCCATGAGGCAGACGGAGATCTTCGTGGACAGGATGGCCCAGGCCAACCCCGATGTGAAGTGCGACATTGTGGGGATGAAATCGCTGGGGGACATCGATCTGACTTCTCCATTGAATCAGATGTCCGCCACCGGAGCGTTCGTCCGTGAACTGGACGATGCCATGCTCAGAGGGGACATAGACTGCTCGGTCAACTCGCTGAAGGACATCCCGATCGACGTAGCTGACGGACTGTCCGTCGTCGCCGTGTTCCCCAGGGATGCGGTCGAGGACGTCATACTCCCGTGTCCCCTGGAGGAGCTCCCCATGGGAGCCAAGGTGGGGACATCCTCCATCAGGAGGATGGAGATGCTGAAGGAGGTCCGCCCGGACCTCAACATCGCCCCTCTCAGAGGGAACATCCACACCAGGCTCAGGAAGCTGGACGAGGGGGAGTACGACGCGATCATCCTTGCCAAGGCCGGACTGGACCGCATGGGAATATCCCGTCCGATGTCCGTACTCGACAAGAACCAGTTCATCCCCGCGCCCGCCCAGGGGGTCATCGCGGTCGAATGCAGGACGGACGACCAGGAGACGTACGGCGCCATCCGTCGTCTGGAGCACACCCCCACCAGGATCGCCATCGGCGTGGAGAGGGGCATAATGAAACTGATGGGTGCGGGATGCTCCGCACCGGTCGGCATCACCGCCGAGTTCGACGGAGAGCTCGTGCACGTGAAAGCAGTATCCTACGGATACACCCCGGAACCCAGGAGGGTCTCGACTTCCTTGGCGCCGGATTACATCATGGACGAGCTGCTGGACATCGCCGACTATCTCACCGGAAAGAGGGACAGACTATGACAGGAAAGGTATATCTTGTGGGTGCCGGGCCCGGAGACCCCGGCCTCTTCACGCTGAAGGGAATGGAGCTGCTCAGGACCGCGGACGTCGTCATGTACGACGCTCTGGCCAACCCCGACCTCCTGAAGGAGTGCAAGGAGGGCGCCGAGGTCATCGACGCCGGAAAGAGGGCCAGGGACCACCACCTGAGCCAGTGGCAGACCAACGAGCTGCTCGTGAAATACGCCCAGGAGGGCAAGGTCGTCGTCCGTCTCAAAGGCGGTGACCCGTTCCTCTTCGGCCGCGGAGCGGAGGAGGCGGAGGAGCTCAGGAAGGCTGGCGCGGAAGTGCATGTCGTTCCCGGGGTCTCATCATCGATCTCGGTGCCAGAGCTGGCCGGGATCCCCGTCACGCACAGGGACTACGCTTCGCTAGTGACATTCATCACCGGTCACGAGAAGGCCGACCGCAGCGAGGACAGGGTTGACTGGAGGTCCCTCGTCGGAGGACACGGGACCCTGGTGATCATGATGGGTCTCGGCAATGCCGGGCACATCTCCGAGGAGCTCATCGCGGGAGGGATGTCACCCGACATGCCTGCCGCCATCATCTCCAAGGGTTCCACTCCCGACCAGAAGGTGGCAGTCACCACCGTCTCCGGACTGGAGGCGGCGATAAAGGACAACGGACTGGAGCCTCCGGGGATCATGGTCATCGGAGAGGTCGCCAAGGTCCGCGACATCTTGGGTGACATGGCATGACCGTATTGGGGTTCACCCGTCCCGTCCAGAGGCTGGAGGCTTCGGTCTCCGAGGCCGAGTGCATGGGCTTCAGGGTGATCGCCGCCCCGTCGCTGGAGATCATGCCCGGCGACGAGTCGGAGTTCCTCAGACTGGAGTCGTCGCTGGAACCTGGAGTCCCGGTGATCTTCGGTTCGTCCACGGCCGTGGAGCAGTGCTCCCTCCGTTTCGGGGAGAGGCTGCCATCCATGCTGTCCGAGACCAGGGTCATCTCCATCGGGCCGGCCACCACCAGGAGTCTGGAGAAGGTGGGCGTCAGGGTGGACTCCGTTCCGGAGGACTTCTCATCCTACGGACTGGTGGAGCTACTGAGGGACGATGTCAGGAACCGCAGGGTGATCATAGTCAGGTCGGACAGCGGCACGGACATCCTGTCCGACGGACTCCGCGACAGCGGGGCCGACCTGGTGGACATCGCATCATACAGGCTGAAGAAGGTGGGCATGTGCCCCGAGCTCCTGAGGATGTTCGAGGCCATAAGAGACAGGGAGATGGACGTCATGGCGTTCACGTCGCCCATGTCCGCGTCCTCTTTCGTGGAGGGCATGAGGGAGCACTTCGGCAAGGAGGCCGACGGTTATCTGAAGGGGATCAGGTTGGCAGCAATCGGGAGACCAACCTCGGAGAGGATGACGTCGCTGGGATTCCCGCCGGACATAGTCCCTGCGGAGACTACATTCAGGGACATGCTCCTGACCATCAGGGACGCGTCCTGACTAAACATTTAGGGAGGGGTCACCCTCCCTTGGAAGAATCAAAGCATTTTGGAGCAGGCGGGGATCTGCCTGCAGGCCACGGAGAAGCAGTAGACCTGTGCGTTCCTGCCTTCCAGGGCCTTGAGGGCAGCGGACCAGTTCACGATCGGTATGTCGTCGGTCATCAGGAAGTTCATCTTCTTGCCGGAAGCAGTCTTCTTCTCGAAGTACGCCATCAGGTCCTTGGGGAAGTCGATGCGGTTGTCGCTGAGTTCCTCCCTGTCAAGGTAGATGACCTCGGAGTCAGGCTCCAGGCGCTGGACCTCGGCTTTCACCAGATCGATGAGCACCTGCATCCCGTCTGTCTTGAGTCCTGCTATAGTTTTGAACTCGGGATCGGTTACGAAGGACTCCAGTTTGTCCCTGGGGTCGCTTTCTGATGGACACGAATATACCATGACCTCACGAAGGCGTTCGTCGTACAAAAACAGGCAGGATGCAGATGGTTGCAGACCTTGCAATTCATTGGAAAACTATCTAAAAATCACTAAAAATGCATTTAAGCATGTTCAAATTATAAATACTGCTAAAGTTCATGCAGAATCCATGTCATTCTTCGACAACACCAAAATTCTCGGATGGATGATGGTTATCCTCGGAATCCTGAACATTCTGGGTGCCATCGTCTTCATCTACGAGGGTGTGGCCGACACCGAGGGTCTCGGAAACAACATCGGCTACGCCATCACCGGTATCGGAATGCTGATCGCCGCTGTCATCTACTTCATGTTCGGTAACAGCGTCCGCAAGGGAAGCAAGACTGGAAAGCTCGAGATCGTCTCCGGATTCGTCAGGGTCATCGGAGTCACCTCCGTCATCATCGGACTCTTCGGAGCCATCGGTGCTGTCATGAACGACGATGGAGTCGCCGGATACGTCGTCAGGCTGATCCTCGGTCTCATCGTCATCTTCTGCGCTTCCAAGATGAACGACGGAAAGAACACCGGATTCGACAAGATCCTCTGGATCCTCCTGGTGCTCATCTTCCTGATCATGGTCATCGCCAGTCTCCTCGCCATCGGCGGAGGAATCATTGGAATCCTGGTCGGAATCGTCGGCGTGGTCATGTACCTGTTCATGCTGATCTACATGTTCGACCCCGAAGTCAAGAACGCAATGCTCTGATTCGGGTCATGGACCTGAAACCATTTCCCCAAACCCTTTAATTTCTTACCATGGACTCTTGTTTCCCCGCAGAGGCTTGCGACCTGGATTCGCTTTTCGTTAGGGTGCGTGCATTCATCAGCGACCCTGATTCAGAGACAGTCACAGGGCCCAGACGCTTCGGCAGGTCCGACCTTGTCTCGGCCGTACGTGCGGTCGCCATCGATATGGGGTTGACCGTATGGACGTCCGGTCGCCGCGTCCGTTCTCCGGACATAATACTATTCGATCATTGGGACCAGATGTCGAAGCATGCCGATCTGATGGCGGAGAATCCCGATGCCTGCATCATGTACGGGCAGGACCTCTGTCATCAGGTGCCGGCGGTGGTAAGGTATCGTGACCGAGTCTAACGCCCATTTCGGATGCGGAATAATCGGAAACTGATATCTATCATGACGCCGAATTCGCAGACAGGTGACTTTTATGGAAGTTACGATAGAGAGATTCAACCCGTGGAAGGATTCCTTCCTATCGGGAGTCCTCCTGCTCATCCTCGGCATCCTCATCGTGGTGCTGAAGGGTGAGGCTCTTGAGTGGATCATCATCCTGGCGGGAGTTTTCATGCTCATCGCAGGGATCCTGGTGATCGTCGATGCCATGAAGACGAAGTTCACGGTCTCGCTGGTCATGGGTGCCGTCCTCGCCATAGTGGGACTGGCGTTCATCGTCCTCAGCAGTCTGATCGAGGACATAGCCATGATCCTCCTGGCACTGGGTCTGATCATAGTCGGGCTCGTTAACCTTCTGGGGGCCGGCGGAGGATTCGCCGTCGCCAAGGGAAGCAGGGCCATCAGCATCATCGTCGGTGCTCTGATGATCGTCCTGGGAGTCGTTGCGATCATGAACCTGGACGACACCGCGGACACAGTCATGATCGTCATCGGTGCCATCATGATCGTATCCGGTCTGATGAACCTGTACCAGGGATACCAGTTGCACAAGGTCTGCAGCTGATCAAAACTTCAACCCCCGGGTGGTTCCCGGGGGTCATTTTGTGTAAAACCCGGACTCACTTCTGTCCGGTGATCTTGATGACGTGGTATCCGAACTCGGTCTTCGTCATGACCACGTCGCCTGTCTTCCCGTTGAAGCAGGCCTGTTCAAACTCAGGGACCATGTCTCCCTTCCCGAACCATCCGAGGTTGCCTCCCTTGGATTTGGAGGGGCATTTGGAGAATCTCTTCGCCAGTTCGGCGAAGTCCTCTCCCTTGGAGAGTCTGTCCATGATCTTCTGTGCGTCTTTCTCGTTGCCCACGAGGATGTGGGATGCGCTGACGGATTTAACCATGGCATGGAATCCACCGTCTCCTATTTCAAGAGGCTGGAGCATTGACCTGTCATGGGATGGGACTCGGAAAAGGCGATGCCGTGGAAGGATCCTCTGGCATCGGCCATTCTTATGCTTCTTCTCGGTCTGGTGCTGATAGTCCTCGGCAGACAGGCCGTTCAGATCCTTGTGGTGGCCGCGGGCGTTCTGTTGATGATCTATGGATCGGTCTCCCTGTCGAAGGGAATCCGCTACGGCGGTACCGAGGATGCCGTCAAAGGTCTGCTGGCGGCGGTGTTCGGCTTGGTCCTCGCCATGGCCTCGGGCCAAGTGATGGACTTCGTGACAGTGATATTGGGCGCCGTATTGGTGGTCATAGGTGTCGTGACCTTCGTACAGAACCTGAAATCCGGTGGGAAGCGGAGGACCGCGGCTCTGGCGGTCGGTGCCGTCTTGGTGATCATCGGGGTGGCCCTGCTCCTCCTGAGGAGTCAGATGACCGAAGCGTTCGTCATGCTGGCCGGTGCCTTGATGATGGTCGCCGGGGCGGTCGGACTGTACGCTCAGATCAAGTGATCCGCCTGATGTTGCGGTACTTCGGGAGCCCGTCGGAGTTAGTGTAAAAAACATCCAATGCATAGGGCCGTCCGATGAAAGGGATGAACAAGGCGATCGTGGGGGTCGTCTTCGGTATTGCACTCATTTACGCCGCGCTCTGTCTGATGCTGACGGTACAGCACCTGCAGGATGTCGGCCAGATTTCCCTGTTCCTATTCCTTCCCCACGGGGAGGAACTGGGGATCGACCTGTCTGAATACGTAGGGCCGGTCACCGATCTCTACGGGGACCTGTTGGACACCATCGCTGGATTCGTGGAGGAGTCTGGCGACATGCATGACCTGATGGTGACAGTCCTGGTAATCCTGGGATTCGTCCTGTCCGTCGCGGGGATGATGACCAAGCCCTCGTTGGACTGCACCGGGAAGGACAACCCTGCCCAGTATCTTTGGACCCAGAGGCCCAGGGCCTTCGTCAGGTGCCTCGCCGCCCCGTGGGGTCTGCTGACCGGCGCATGGGCGAAGCACAAGGCGTTGGTTATCGTGCCGATTGTCCTTCTGCCGGTCTATCTCATCTGGTCCGTCATGCTGACGGTTTTCCTGATAATCCCGTTCGCTCTGATGAAGGGTTACACCGGGCTGAGGATCAGGTCAGCTTCCAAGAAGGATGACAGGGAGTATCAGAAATCCACCCTCTTCGCCGTGTGTCCTAAGTGCAAGAGGAACTTCGAGAGGCCCAAGATCAGGTGCTCCTGCGGACTCGACCTCGACTACCCCGTGCCGAGCGTCTACGGATACAAGTTCCACTGGTGCAACAACGGTCATCAGATTCCCTGTGTCGCCGGAAGGAGGATCGGTCTAAGGACCATATGCCCGTACTGCTCCTCGGACATCGAGACCAGGGAGTCCGCTCCAGTCTCCGTGGCGATGGTCGGAGCGGTGGGCTCTGGCAAGACCACGATGATGCTTGCAGCGGTCGGAGCGATAAACAAGTATGCCAGGACCAGGGATGTGACTGTGGAGCCGGTCACGCCCGGCGTTTCCAAGCAAGCCGTCATGGCAAAGGATGTGGCACCCAAGACAGCCCCCGGGGAGCTGGACACAGAGTGTCTGTTCCTGAGGTCCAGGACCATGGCGGACAAGGAGCTGCTGATCAATGACATATCCGGACAGGAGTTCGAGCCCAGGGAGGGGAAGACCTTGTTCGAGGAGTACTACAACTACACAGACGGGATCGTGTTCGCATTCGACCCCATCGCCCTTAGGAGGCAGGGGAGGGGATCCACGCCCATGGAGGTCTTCGAATCATTCCATTACATGTTCGCGCAGATCACCGGTTCCGGGCCGAGCACCAGGTCCGACATCCCGTTCGCGATCGTGGCCACGAGGAACGACATCGTCAACCCGAAGCTCAAGGACTCCGACGTTAGGGGATTCCTTTACGACAACGGGCAGGAAGGATTCGTGAAGGTCGTCGAATCTCTGTTCACGGATGTGTCCTACTTCGCGGTGTCCTCCGTCGGAGAGGATTCGGATTCCGCCGTCAGACCGTTCTGGTGGATCGTCGGAAAGACAGACAAGGAGTTGGCCGGCACCATACCGCTGGATTCGCTTTGAGAAACAATTTCCCGCCTTCATGGCGGGTTTTTTTATCGTCTGTAAGTCTGCATCGGAACTGTAGCGTGTTCGTCACAGTGAAGTGATGATAGCGACGGCCACCGTTACGACGGCTATTGTGATGGAAATCAGCATATACCTTCTCGATGAGATTGTCGATTTGCAGATGGCCTCGGAATACGCATCTATGTGTCCGGTGCATGTATTCACAGCATTCATTGTGTTGTTTATCGATTGAAGGATTTTCTTTGTTTCCAGGCTTTCATCCATAGACCTTATTTCCGAATTGTAGTGGGACAATAATTCGCTGGTTTCCTTTCTGCAACGGATTTGCGAGTAATAGCTGTCGACATTGGTGATTTCATCATGATACAGGTCGATGAATTTTTGGAAATACAGGATATTCGTGCGTAGAATGGTTTCATCATCTAACCGGTACTTACGGGCCAGTTCAGGAGATTTCACGTAAGCTGCAGAATCTGTGATGTTGTTCAGTACGGTCACA
Source organism: uncultured Methanomassiliicoccales archaeon (assembly GCA_964550065.1). Taxonomy (GTDB): domain Archaea; phylum Thermoplasmatota; class Thermoplasmata; order Methanomassiliicoccales; family Methanomethylophilaceae; genus Methanoprimaticola. The sequence continues at coordinate 453,637 of CAZJWD010000002.1, read as the reverse complement.
AAGCGTTTGGCAATCGCATCGTATGGATTGATTCTGTTATATGGGATAATCTCATCCATCGCACTGCATCTGCAGGGTTCGAAGCAGTCGCTTGTGAGGTTCTTGAACATTATCCAGAATACATTGGCGGACACAAACTGGCTTTCATCTGCCGTTGTATCCTCGATATCAAGTGTGCCGTTGGGGGCGTGTATCAGACATAAGCCCTTGGAATCAAGAGGTTCAATGATGGAGTGAATGATTCCTTTATTATCACTGATCGTGACATACTTGGAATCGAATGATATGATCAAATTTTCATCCTGCAACGTTATCTTGGTCCCGTCTTTTGAGGTGAGACGATTCTTCCAAAGAATCTCCCCGCTGAAGTTTGGAACCCAGCATACGCCGGTCGGAGCTGGAATCGGATTCATGTTCACCTTACTGGGATTCCGCGTACACTTCTCCCTCATGGAACGAAAACTGTATGCGGTAGCCATCAGCCAGGATCCTGAGATATTCTATATCCTCTGGATCGATTACCTGCTTGACCATGTATTTCTGATACGTCTCGCGAAGTCTGACGTTTCTCAATGTATCGACTCTGTACTTGATGTCCACGCATATCCCTCCATTTCAGATCAATACAGGAACCAGTTTCAAGGTTTGCTCCTTTTCGTATGATTGCAGTGCGTACTCTAACTTTATTAATCTTGCCTCTCCAGTTCCCTGTACCGAGGCGATCAGCGTTTCTGCGAGTATTCTCTGCATCTCTCCAGGAATCTCAGTGCGATGTCGGGGTTGGAATAGTAGTAGAGGTGAGGGTACCCTGCCAGCATCGTGCCGGTGTCGTGGATGCAGAGGTACCTCTTGCCGTTAGTCTTCTCCGCCTCCCAGTCCTCTCCGCAGTTGTCGCTGTCCCAGTAATGGAACTCATGTCCCTTGACGGTCAGTTCCCCTGCGGTGACCCCGTCGTCCTTTGCAGGCCTCAAGGTGACGTATCCGAACCTGGACAGTTTTCCGGTGTTCCTGACGGTTCCGGGTATGGCTCCGCACATACGGCGCATGACTCCATCGGAGTCCTCCATGGACTGGTGGAGGTACATGAATCCGCCGCATTCGGCGATGCAGGGCATCCCGTCGGCGATCCTGGACCTGATGTCCTCCAGCATGGGGATGTTTGATTCCAGCTCCTCCGCGTGCAGTTCAGGGTATCCGCCGGAGAGGACTATTCCGTCCACATCCGGGACCTTCGTATCGTTCATGGGGGAGAACCTCACGATCTCTGCCCCGCATCTCTCCAGAAGCTCTATGTTGTCCTCGTAGGTGAAGCAGAACGTCTCGTCGTCCGCCAGTCCGATCCTGACCCTGCCGTCGATCCTGCCCACCTCGGGGGCGGTGTACTCCATGTCCGGGGCGTTTGAGGCGATCTCCATTAGAAGATCGATGTCGAGGGACTCCTCAAGCACCTCTGCCAGGCGGTTGAGCTTGGATTTCAGCTCGTCGATCTCCGACGGCAGGACCAGGCCCAGATGCCTGCTCTCCAGCACAAGGTCGCTGACCTTGGGGACATATCCAATCGCCCTGACGCCCATCTTCTCCGCTTCCGGGGCGATGGTGTCGAAGACCTTCTTGGACATGTTATTGAAGATGACTCCGTGGATGTTGTTCTCCCTGAACTCAAGGAACCCTTTGAGCATAGGGAGCACGGATATGCTGGCCCCCTTGCAGTTCAGGAGCAGTATGGCCGGTATGTCCAGCTTCTCCGACACGTCGTATGAGCTGGCTGCGGTCTCGGCGATGCCGATGCCGTCGTAGAATCCCATGACTCCCTCCACGACGGATATGTCGCAGGTCTCGGCGGTCCTTCCGAAAAGGTATCTCAGGGTGGGTTCCCCCACGAAGTAGGCGTCCAGGTTCTTGGACCTGGTGCCTATGACCCTGGAGTGGAACATGGGGTCGATGTAGTCCGGGCCGCATTTGAACGAGGCCACCTTCAGACCGCGGTTCACCAGTGCCTGGAGGATCCCGCATGTCACCAGGGTCTTGCCGGAACCGCTGGCCGGCGCGGCGATCATGAACCTGGGAAGGCTCATCTCCCCCTCACCACCGCGATGTACACGGGGTTCTGTCCGAACATGAGGTGGTACTTGCCCAGATGTTTGGACCTGGCGACGGTGATGTTGACGAACTCCTCTTCCACCAGGTCGAGCTCCTTGGCCACCTGGAGGGTCTCTGCCATGGTCTCGATGGTGACGGAGTTGATCACTATCCTGACATCCGGGTTCTTGTCCAGAAGGCACTGGACGATCTGCTTCAGGTTACCCGAGGATCCACCGATGAAGGCATGGGTGGGAGCCGGCAGGTCCGTCAGGGCCTCCGGGGCCAGTCCTCTGATCACCTCCAGGTTCGCAGCCCTGAACTTCCTCTTGTTGATCCCTATCAGATCTGCCGCCTCGGTCTCCTTCTCTATGGCGTAGACCTTCCCGGCGTACGCGGTCAGGGCCATCTCTATGGACACCGAACCGGTTCCGGCCCCCACGTCGTATACGACGGAGTCGGGAGAGAGCTTGAGTTTGGCCACCGACAGGGCCCTGACCTCGCTCTTGGTCATGGGCGCGTCCCCGCGGGTGAACTCCTCGTCCGGGATGGATATGGGGTTGCGGGTGTCGGGGTTGTCATTGATCATCAACGCCACGCACAGGTTCCCGAAGCTTTGTTCCAGGACCTCCGCCGGGGTTCCGGTGAAGACCCTCTCGGTGGGGTATCCGAAGTCCTGTCCGATTGTTACCTCCAGGTCGTCGAGGCCGTACTCCAGGAACTCCCTGCACATGGCGTGGACGGTGTCCTCGCCGGACAGCAGTGTGAACAGCTTCCCATGTGTGTTGGCCAGGTTGACAAGGTTCGAGTCCCTGCCGTGGGCGCTGGTGAGGTACGCGTCCTGCCAGGACGTGCCGATCTTGGAGCACAGGTAGACGATGGAGGATATCCCCGCTTCGACGGTGATGTCGTAGACGGAGCGGTCCGCCTTGGCCAGAAGGCCCTTGGCCCCGCTGTAGAATCCCACGTCTCCGGAGAGGAGAACGACCGCCCTGCGGTACTGCGGGTTCGTATCCAGGTACTCGAATATGGCATCCGGACGGTATTCCCTGAGAACGTCCTTTCCGCAGGCATCCACCGCCTCCAGCATCCTCTCGGCACCGATCAGGATGTCCGCATCCCTCACCTTCTCCGCCGCTTTCAGCGTCATGTCCCCCGGACCCATGCCGATTCCTGCCAGCACGAGCTCGCGCTTCCCGCTCTCCTCGGGCAGATCCTCATGGGTGATGCCCAGCCTGTCCTCCAGGACTTTGACGACCTCTCCGTAGGGGATCCCATCGTCCTCCGGTTTCCTCACAAGAACCACGGTCACTCCGGCTCTGCGGGCGGCTCTGACCTTGTCGTCGTATCCGCCGACGGTGCCGGAGTCCTTTGTGACGATGTATTTGGCCCCGATCTGCTTCAGTGTGGCGTGGTTGGTCTCCTCGGAGAAGGGCCCTTGGGCGCAGATGAGGTTCCTGCCCTCGAATCCGAGTTCGGCGGCCTTCTTCACGGATTCCATGGTGGAGAGCACCCTCGCCACCACCCTCTCCTTGTAGCCGGGGATGGTCGCATAGAGATGGAGCTCGTTGGATCCGGTTGCTGCCAGTATCGTCCCTTCCTTGTCCTTAAGGTACTCTACGGCGTCCTTCACCGACTCCACTGTGACAACATCGTCCGAGACGACGGAGTCGTTCCTGCTGAGTCTGATGCATTCCGCTCCGGTGGCCTGGCAGGCCTCCCTGATGTGCTTGGACACGGTTGTGGCGTAGGGGTGGGTGGCATCAACCACGATGCGGAATCCGTTGTCGGAGATCACCTTGGCTATGCCCTCGGCGCCGCCGCAGCTACCGACTTTGACATCGATGTTCTCCGAGGGTTCCATGACCTCCGCCCCGTAGTCGGTGGCGACCCTGACGTGGACTTTGACGCCTTTCGATGCGAGCCACTGGGCCAGGCGCCTGCCCTCGGTGGTACCTGAGAATATGAAAACGTCGTTCATGTCAAACGAACCTCGGTGAGATCTTCCTTCTGCATATTGCCAGGGTCATGCCGTCCCTGGCGGTCTTCCTGATGATGAAATCGTTTCCGCCCGACGCCTTGGCGGCCGAGCGCTCGCAGACGCAGTCCACGGATGTGACGGAATGCACGAACTCCGACCTGGAGAACTCCCCCTCCAGGGCGTTCAGTTCCTCGGATGTGTAGAACAACGCCGGAGCCCTCAGGGACTCGGCGAGCCTCAGGATGGCCCCCTCGTCCTTCTTGAGGTCTATGCTGGCTATGGTTCCTATCCTTTTTGATGAGATGCCGAGTCCATCCAGGGTCTCTGAGACGAACGTTGACAGTTTCTCCGGGTCCGTGTCCCTCTTGCAACCGACTCCCAGGACGATGTCCATCGGGATCAGGCTGAGGGTCTTCCTGAAGGGTTTGAGGTTCGGGTCTGTGGAGATCACGACCCCGAACTCCCCGGATTCAGCCTCGGTTATGCCGGATGGGAACGTGCCGTCCACAGGGATCTCCGATCTGAAACCCACGAACCTTCCGTCCAGGACGCGGGCGGAAACGTCCTTGGCGATCTTCAGCGAGGATATCCTCAGACCATTGAGCGAAGCGAAGGTGTCCACCGAGAACTTCCCGTTCAGGTCGGTGGCGGTGGTGATGATGGGTTCGGAACCCAGTCCCACGGCGATCCTCTCTGTGAGTCTGTTGCATCCCCCGATGTGCCCGGACAGCAGGGCGATGGTCCATTTGCCGTGTTCGTCCATGCAGACGACCGCCGGATCGGTGTCCTTGCTCTTGATGAATGGCGCGATGTACCTCACGGCGATTCCCAGCGCTCCGATGAAGACTATGGCGTCGCACTCCTGGAACGAGATCTCGGTCCACTTCTTGACCGAACCTTCGATCCTCTCCAGTCCCAGGCTGTCGGAGGTGGTCTTGGCGAACAGACGGACGTCCTCGTCCTTCAGGACATCCTTCAGCCTAATGGCGGTGCGGCATCCGTTGGTGGAGAAAGCCACGGCGTTGATCCTCATATCCCATTCCTCCCGATCTCCTCTCTGACCTCGTCCAGCATCTCGTCCGCCAGCGAGGTCTTGGACAGCAGTCCGTACACCGAGGAGAAAATAACCGCGGACGTGCGTATCGCTCCCCCTGTGCGGTGGTTCATATGGAATTCAATTTTCTCGGCCAGTAGCTGGGACACCTGCGGTATGAGGTTGGCCCTGTCGAGCACGTCCAGGGCGTCATCGGTGGAGATGCAGCCCATGATCTCCCTGACCGTGGCGATGTCCGCTCCGACCATGGCGGCGTTGGAGGCCAGGATCTCCATCCTGGAGTCGGCGTTGCGGGAGTGGGTGTTCATGATCCCTCCGGCAAGCTTCACGATCTTCCCCAGATTGGATACGAGCACCACATCCGTCTTCAGCTGGCACGCGTAATCGAGCATGTCCCCGACGAAGTTGCTGCACTTGACGGCGAAGTCTGGGTCGATCCCGGGTATGTTCTCGGAGAAGTCCTTGCCGTAGTTGCCGGGGACCACCAGGAGCGTTCCGTTCCCGCCGGCGGCCCTCATGTTCATCTCGGTCTTGATGGTGTCTACCAGCGCGGTCTCGCTCATGGGCTCCACGATGCCGCTGGTCCCCAGGATGGATATGCCACCCACGATTCCCAGGCGGGGGTTGAATGTCTTCTTTGCTATTTCCTCCCCTTCGGGGACGGATATGACGGTAGACAGTCCCCCGGAGTAGTCGCAGGAGGACCTGACATCCTCGAGGGCCTCGGCGATCATGCTCCTCGGGACCCTGTTGATGGCGGCGTTGCCCGGGGGCTGGTCCAGTCCAGAGCGTGTTACCCTGCCGACCCCAAAGCCTCCGTCAATGGAAATGCCGTCGTCAGTTCTGAACACCTCGGCGTAGACCAAGGTGCCGTTGGTGGCATCTATGTCGTCGCCTCCGTCCTTCCTCACGGCGCACTTGGCGTGGTCGGAATCGAAGGCGAGGTCCTCGACCTTCAGGTTCAACGTTATCCCCTTCGGGGTGTGTATCGTCACGGACTCTACCGGACGCTGTGTCAGCAGTGCCTCCGCGGCGGCTTTCGATGCGGCCGCGGCACAGGTCCCTGTGGTGTGGCCCCTTCTGAGTTTCTTGTTGTTGACGAACACGAACAGATCCGAATCGGCAGTCATGGACAATCATCCCTCCGGTCCCGTGTATGCTGGCTGCCGGATATTGGAGTTGGATGCATGCGCCAAGTTATAATAGTTGGGATACCATCGCAAACGATGTAAAGGAGACGTCATAATGGCAGGCAAGTTGTACGGTATCGGAGTCGGACCCGGAGAGCCCGGGCTCCTGACCCTCAAAGCCAAAGAAGTCCTCCAAGGTTGCGGTGTCATCGCCTATCCGGTCAAGAAGGTCGGAGAGGGCAGCGTCGCACTCGAGATCATCAAGCCCGTGGTCGACATTTCCGAGAAGAGCATCGAGGAGTTCCTGTTCAGTATGGATCCCGACGACAGCGTCAGGGAGAGGTGCAGGGCGGAGGCCATGGACAAGATGTGCAAGCTGCTCGACAACGGTGAGGACATCGCGATGATAACCCTCGGAGACGTGGGTGTCTACAGCACGTACATGTACATCGATCACGAGATCTCCTCCAGGGGATACGACACGGAAGTTATCCCCGGGATACCGTCGTTCTGTCACGGTGCGGCGCTCGCGGGGATCCCGCTGATGATCGGGAACGAGGGCCTGGCCGTCGTGCCTGTCGCGAAGGAGAACTCCAAGCTGCTCGAAGATGCGCTGGACAACTTCGACAACATCGTCGTCATGAAGGCTTTCAAGTCTATCGGCCTGCTCACGGACATGATGGAATCCAAAGGGATCCCGGTCGAGAAGGCCACAGTGGTCAGCAACGTCGGGATGGAGGGTGAGTACATCGGACCCATGGTAAGGGACCGCGAATACGGGTACTTCACAACCGTGATTATCAAGAAGAAGGGGTGAACAGGAAATGATTTCATTCATAGGTGCGGGCCCGGGCGATCCCGAGCTCCTTACGCTCAAAGGAAAGAAGCTGATCGACCAGGCGGACGTCATCATCTACGCGGGTTCCCTGGTGAACCCCGAGGTCCTGTCCGGACACAAGGACGGGGCGAAGATCTACAACAGTGCGCTGATGGACCTGGACGAAGTCATCGATGTCATGGAGAAGGCGGAGAAGGACGGTCTCAAGTGCGTCAGGGTGCACACAGGCGACCCCGCTATCTACGGGGCCCACAGGGAGCAGATGGACAGGTTGGACAAGCTCGGGATCACATACGAGGTCATCCCCGGTGTGTCATCGTTCCTGGGGACCGCCGCCGTGCTGAACAAGGAGTACACCCTGCCCGGCAAGAGTCAGACCGTCATCCTCACCAGGATGGAGGGAAGGACCCCCATGCCCCCGGGAGAGAAGCTCCAGGACCTGGCCAGACACCATGCTTCCATGGTCATCTTCCTGTCCATCGGATTCATGGACGAGATGACGAAGCAGCTCCAGGAGGGAGGCTACGAGCCCACCACCCCCGTGGCGGTCGTTTACAAGGCTACATGGCCCGACCAGAAGATCGTCACCGGAACCCTGGCTGACATCGCTCAGAAGGTCAAGGACGCCGGAATCACCAAGACCGCGCTCACCGTGGTCGGGGACTTCCTCGGCGACGAGTACGACCTCTCCAAACTTTACGACAAGCATTTCACCACCGAATTCCGCCAGGCGAAGGAGTGATACCGTGGAAGGGAAGCTTCATGTCGTGGGATTCGGACCCGGCGGCAGGGAACACATGACGTTCAAGGCCGCCGAGGTGATACAGAACGCGGATGTGGTCACCGGATACACCACCTACGTCAACATGCTCAGGCCCATATTCCCTGACAAGGAGTACAAGGCCACTGGCATGATGAAGGAGGTGGAGAGGTGCCGGATGGCCATCGAGGATGCCATGTCCGGAAAGGATGTGGCCATGGTCTCTAGCGGGGACTCCGGGATCTACGGCATGGCCGGTATCGTGTACCAGCTGGCCGACGAGATGGGTGCCGACATAGACATCGACACCGTCCCCGGAATGACCGCCGCTTCGACGGCGGCTTCCGTTCTGGGAGCCCCGTTGATGCATGACATCTCGATCATCAGTCTCTCGGACCTTATGACGCCCATCGACCTGATCATGAAGAGGGTCGAGTGCGCCGGCCAGGGGGACTTCATCGTCGCGTTCTACAACCCCAAGAGCAAGACCAGGACGGAGTACCTGAACGATGCCAGGGGTATACTGCTGAAGCACCGCTCTCCCGAGACCCCCGTCGGAATCGTAAGGAACGCCGGCAGGGAGGACGAGAGCAAGCAGATCACCACATTAGGGGATCTGGACAAGGCGGATGTGGACATGTTCTCGATCGTGATCGTCGGGAACTCCCAGACGTATGTGTCCAACGGCAGGATGATCACACCGAGAGGATACAGAATCTGAGGTGAAAGATATGGCAATAGAGATTGTTAAACCGGAAGAGATCGAGAAGCGCAGCATGCAGATCATCATGTCGGAACTGAACGGCAGGACATGGCCCGAGCCCCAGTTCTCCATCGTGAAGAGGTGCATTCACACATCGGCGGACTTCGATTACGCCGACAACCTCGTCTTCTCCGAGAACGCGGCCGAAATCGGTGTGCAGGCCATCAGGGCAGGAGCCCACATCGTAACCGACACCAAGATGGCCGCTGCAGGCATTAACAAGAAGAAGCTCTCCGCGTTCGGAGGCAAGGTCCATTGCTTCATCAGCGATGACGATGTGGTGACCGAGGCCAAGGAGCGCGGATGCACCCGTGCCACCGTCTGCATGGAGCGCGGAGCGGAGATCGCCAAGGATAGTCCGGTGATCTTCGCCATCGGCAACGCCCCCACCGCACTGGTGAGGCTGTGCGAGCTCATCGATGAGGGCAAGGTCAAGCCCGCTCTTATCATCGGAGCGCCGGTGGGATTCGTCAACGTCGTGGAGTCCAAGGAGATGATCATGGAGCGCAACATCCCGTTCATCGTCCCTAAGGGAAGGAAGGGCGGTTCCAACATCGCCGCGACCATCTGCAACTCCATGATCTACTTCAAGGACTGATTGTCAAACCCATGCCGGCTCACGCCGGCTTTTCCCAATTCCGGTCGAGCGACGGTCATCGAATTCCGGGAATCCATTTAGTGCATGGTGATCGGTAGGCGGGCGATAGGATGGCGACGTAATCTTTCTATCAGTACATCGTGCTGAAGACATAGGAAGAGGCGGACAGGCTGACGCGGCCTTTGATGAAGCCGACCGCCGCGGACCCATCGACACTTCCAATGCTATCGGTCCAATAACGGATCCGGACGAGGCTGTATGGCTATTTCTCTAAGTGAAACTCCGATCCTCTGCCGTTTCCACTTACCAATTTTTTGGTATATAATTGGATGAGATTGCCATCCATCGGTACTTAAACTTATACCCCGTATAGGTATGACCACTGAATTTTAGGTTTTTCTATATAAAGAACTTAGAGTCTATACAAATTTAGGGAAAACTAAATATTTTTCATCGAAAAAACAGGAAAAAAGTGGATTTTTACCGAAATTGGAGGATATATCCTTCAATACCAATTTTTTAGTTGGATGAGTCTGTCAACAACTAAATACAATCAGTTGGATACAACAACCAATTCCCATCGGTAGCGGATTTTCCGTGATCTACCAGAAACCTGGTATACTATTAGGTGATAAACAATGCATATTATGGAAGGGTTCCTCGACCCGATATGGTGCGTGGTGTGGTTCATCATCGCCATCCCGTTCGTCGTTCTCGGAGCCAAGAAAATCATCGAGCTCATCAGGGCTCATCCCGAGCACAAGATGACCGTCGCCCTCTCCGGCGCCTTCATCTTCCTGCTTTCCTCACTTAAAATCCCCTCCGTCACAGGATCCAGTTCCCATCCTACCGGAACTGGATTCTCCGCCGTTCTATACGGAGTGACCGTCACTGCCTTCCTCGCCACCATCGTCCTGATCTTCCAGGCCCTGCTGCTGGCCCACGGAGGTCTGACCACTCTGGGAGCCAACATCGTTTCCATGGGAATCGCCGGACCCCTCGTAGGTCTCCTGATATGGAGGGTTCTCATCAAGGCCAAGGTCAGCATCCCCATCAGCCTGGGAATCGCTGCGCTCTTCGCCGATCTCTTCACATACGTCGTCACCGCGATCCAGATGACTCTGAACCACGGACAGTCCGTCGACGCCTTCGTCGCGTTCATGACCAACTACGCCGCCACCCAGATTCCTCTGGCTATCGTCGAGGCCGTCCTGTTCCTCATGTTCGGTCTCTACCTGATCAACAACAAGCCTGAGATCTTCGACATAGCCCAGGGAATGTCCGGTGAGGACTCCCAGGACAGCGAGGAGGCATCCGCATGAACAAGAACGCGTACATCTACATCGCAGGTTTCGCCGTCATCGCGATCCTCGTCATCGCCACCCTGGCCTACGGTTCCGGAAACGACTACGAGTTCGGAGGGGCCGACGATGCCGCAGAGGATGTGGTCGGGGAGTACGATCCCGAGTACGAGCCCTGGACTGCCGGAATCTGGGGAGACTACGAGCTTCCCGGAGAGACAGAGTCCCTGCTCTTCGCCCTCCAGGCCGCCATCGGTGCAATCATAATCGGATACTTCATAGGAAGACACGCCTCCAAGAAGGCATGATCCGGACGAGGGGAGCCTATGTCGGAACAGATGCAGATGGATACGCTGGCTTACAGCTCCAGGATGCTCGGCTGGGCACCCCTCGGAAAACTTCTTCTGGTAATCGTTATCCTGGTGGCGAACATCACCACATCGTCGATGCTGGTGCCTTTTGTCACCTTGGCCCTCGGCCTGGTGCTGATGGCCTATTCCACCAATTTCAAGATTCCATTCATAATCGCCTTGGCCATCGGCGAGGCATTCCTGATCCTGGTGTTCGGATGCGGGATGATTTCCATCTCCGGTGAGGGAGGCGGGGATGTCCTGTGGGATACCGACATCCTGTGGGTCCACGTTAACATGACCGTGGAGAGCTTCAACCGTGCCTGGCTGATCCTGTTCAGGGGGGTGGCGGGGATCACCGTGATGATGGCCTTCGCCACATCCACTCCGATACCTCATCTCTCGCAGGCCCTCAGGCAGCTCCGCATACCCGTGGAGGTGTGCGAGATCGTCGTCCTCATCTACAGATACGGTTTCCTGCTCCTGGAGAGGATGGAGGTCATGTGGGATGCGGCCAGTTGCCGCATGGGGTTCAACGGGTTCAAGAGGACCATGGGTACCACAGCGGCCATCGCGATGGGGATGTTCGTCCAGTCCACGAATCTGGCCGACAAGGCCCAGATCGCATTGGACTGCAGGAATTACCGGGGATATTTCCCTGTGTACAACGCTCCCCCGAAGGTCGGGGTGAAGTGGATCGCCGTGTCGGTCCTGGCGTTCGTCCTGATTTACATCTTCGGGACCTGCACCGAGGGCTGGGTGAACATGGCGGAGATAATCCTGGGGGCATGAGAATGGGCTACCTTCTACAGACAACCGACCTGACGTACAGGTACAACAGCAAGCAGAAGAAGCCTTCCCTGAGGGATGTCAGCATAGGCATAACCGAGGGCAGGAGGACCGTCATCCTGGGTGCTAACGGCGCGGGGAAGTCCACTTTATTTTACAGTCTCAACGGCATATTCAAGCCGGTCTCCGGACAGGTGCTATACAGGGGCGAACCTCTGGATTACTCAAGGGAGGGCCTGGTCGGACTTCGTTCCGACATAGCTATCGTGGTTCAGAACCCTGACGAGCAGATCTTCTCGTCTACGGTGGAGGAGGATGTGGCCTTCGGACCCATGAACATGGGCCTCCCGGGTGAGGAGGTGGAGCGCAGGATCTGTGACTCTCTGTTCAAGGTCGGTATGACTGAGTACCGTAAGCGTCCGACCATCCAGCTTTCCTACGGGCAGAGGAAGAGGGTGTCAATAGCCGGTGCGCTGGCTGTGGAGCCTAAAGTGCTGATCCTGGACGAGCCCACGGCCGGATTGGACCCGCAGATGTCCATGGAGGTGCTGGAGCTCGTGGATCAGCTTGTGAACTCGGGCACCACTGTGATAATCTCCACTCACGATGTGGACCTGGCATACGCATGGGCGGACGAGATTCACGTCCTCAGGAACGGTTCGCTCATCTACTCCGGCGAGCCGGAACCTTTCTTCTCCGACAGGGAGTCCGTCGCCATGGCGGGTCTCGCCAGACCGCATACGTTCTCTGTGAACAGCTCGGTCCAGACGATCCTTGGGTCCGAGGAGAGTCCTTACCCGCGGACTCAGAGCCAGATGCTGGCCAAGATGGCTCCCGTCGGTGCAAAGGCCGGCAGCATAAGGTTGATCCCCGTCGACGGCGAGGACATCCCTGCGACTGAAGGCCTCGTCGGGATATACGGGGTTAGGGCCCGTAGGCTGTTCCACGACAGGGGACTGGCTGCGGATTTCCGCTTCAACGCCGTGGAGAGCGGATGCATCGCCGCCATGCAGGGTCGTGATGTGACCCTCTACTGCGACAGCGACATGGTGCTGGTGGTGCGTGAGAGGATCGAGGGATTGGCGAGGTTCGGATGCTGTCCGGAGGTGGTCTTGTGAGCGACAACATCGTCGAGACCCAGGACATCGTGTTCTATTACGAAGGCAGCGGGAAGCCTTCCATGGACAAGGTCAGCGTCACGGTGAAGAAAGGCGTGAAGACCGTGATCCTCGGTGCCAACGGCGCGGGGAAGTCCACTCTGTTTTATCATTTCAACGGAGTCGTCAGACCCGATGAGGGGAGGGTCCTCTTCGACGGCGAACCTGTGAACTACAGGAGGAAGGGCCTCAGGAACCTGAGGTCTAGGATCGCCGTGGTCCTCCAGAACCCCGACGACCAGGTGTTCGGCATGACAGTGGAGGCGGATGTCGCCTACGGCCCCACAAACATCGGTATGCCGAAGGATGAGGTCGCCAAGGTGGTCGACTGGGCCCTGGAGGAGGTCGGTCTGACCGAGCTCAGGGACCGTAACACCCTTCAGCTGTCCTACGGGCAGAGGAAGAGGCTGGCTCTGGCCGGGGCGTTGGCGATGAGGCCGGAGGTTCTGGTCATGGACGAGCCCACGGCGGGTCTCGACCCTCAGATGGCCTTGGAGCTCATGGAGATGGCCGAGCAGTTGCATAGCTCCGGAACCACCGTGGTGATATCCACCCACGATGTGGATCTGGCCTACGCATGGGCGGATGAGATACACGTCCTGATGCACGGTAAGCTTGTGTTCTCCGGGAGTTCGGAGGATTTCTACGCGGACGCAGTCCAGGTGAACCTGGCGGGCCTGATGCCGCCTTCGATGTTCCTGATGAACTCAAACCTGTCGGCCATGAGGGGCGTTCCCGCATCCCCGTACCCCAGGACCGAGACGCAGATGATCTGCAAGATGGCATCAGGGCCCAAGGGGAGGTTTGTGGTCATGCCTGTCCGTGACAGGTTGGACCGCTACATGGCGGATTCGGTCATCGGGGAGTCCGGGGACTTCAGGATAGGGGTTTACGGAACCTTGGCAAGGTCTCTGGTGGGATCCAGCGACCTGCCCATAGACTACGTGTTCGATGGTTTCGAGTCGTGCATGTCCGAGGCCCTGGCCGGGACGGACGCCCTGTTGTTCTGCGATGAGTCCGCCGTTCAGATCGTGGAGAGGAAGGTCGAGGCCCTGAAGGCATTCGACCCGGATGTCACCATGGAGCTGGCGGAGAACCCGCTCTTCAGATGAGTGGCAACAAACCCATACATTTCTCAGATCCGTAACATCCCGGCGGAAGTCGGGTGTTACGGATGATATTATGATGACATACGGTAGCAACTATTCGTGATTCCTGATACTGTGTTAGCAACAATCCGGAGTTGTTATGTTCCTGCGTCCGGACCCTGCGAATCCTATAAATCGGCGTATTCTGAGACAGTCGATTCGATAGAATGGGAAAGCTTTCGGACATCTGGAATGACGGTTTTTACCGCTCCGTGTTACTGATGGCGGTCTCCGCCGTTGCGTTGGTCCTATCCTTCGCCGGGGTGAAACCCGTCGAATGGCTGGATCTCGCGTGGGTTGCCATCATCCTCTGCGGAGTGCCGATAATCATCATGGCGGCCAAGGGACTCGTGATCAACCATGACATCAGGGCGGGGGTCCTGGTGTCACTCGCCATGATCGCAGCGATATGCCTTCAGGAGTACTTCGCCGCAGGAGAGGTCGCACTGATAATGCAGATTGGCGACGCATTGGAGCAGTATTCATCCAAGAAGGCCGGAAAGGGCATGGAGAACCTCATCAGGCTGACGCCGAAGTCCGTGAGGCTTATCGAGGACGGTGTCGAGAGGGAGGTCCCCGTGGAGGAGGCCAGGGTCGGACAGATCGCCAGGGTGCTGCCGGGTGAGTCGGTCCCGGTTGACGGCAGGATAGTCTTCGGTAGCACCTCGATAGACCAGTCCGTGATCACCGGGGAGTCTATCCCGGTGGACAAGGCTCCGGGGGACGAGGTCTACAGCGGGACCATGAATCAGATGGGAGCCTTCGACATGGAGGTCCTGAGGGAGAGCGGGGACTCGTCCCTGCAGAGGATGGCCAAGATGGTGGAGTCCGCAGATGCTGGCAAGACCCGCATGGTCCGCCTGGCGGATAAGTGGGCCACGCGTCTGGTCGCCATCGTCATGGCATTGGTGGTCATTACCTGCCTCGTCACCGGCGATATATACCGCGCAGTCACGATCATGATCGTGTTCTGTCCCTGCGCTTTCATTCTGGCCACTCCAACCGCCGTTGTGGCGGCCATGGGGAACCTGACAAAGTACGGGTTGCTGGTGAAGGACGGCGATGCGCTTGAGAGGCTCGGGACCGTCGATACGGTGGCGTTCGACAAGACGGGGACGGTCACCGAGGGGAGACCGGCGGTCGTGGATGTCAGGTTCATGATGGATGAAGGCGAGTTCACGAACCTGATGGCATCCGTCGAAGCCAGGTCCGAGCATCCCCTCGGAAAGTCTATCATGTCCTATGCGACATCCAAGGGGGCTACAGTCACGGATCCGTCCGAGTTCTCCGCCATAGTAGGCCGGGGAGTGAAGGCGACGGTCTCCGGATCCAGGGTATGCGCAGGAAACATGGCTATGATGGCCGATGAGGGTGTGGATGTTCCCGAAGAATACTCCGCTCTGGCGGAAGATATGTTCTCTAAGGGATGCACATCCGTGTTCCTCTCCCGCAACGGGGAGTTCGCAGGGATGGTCATCCTTTCCGACACCATTCGTGAAGGTTCTAAGGCTATGGTGGAGGGCCTTTACAACATGGGTGTCGGCTGTATGCTCCTCACCGGGGATAATCCGCGTGCGGCAGCGTATATGGCCTCATCCGCGGGAATAGATGATTTCCGTGCCGAGTGCACCCCTGAATCGAAGATGGATGTCATCGGACGCCTACAGGACTCCGGGAGGAGGATCTGCATGGTCGGAGACGGGGTGAACGACGCACCTGCGCTGAAGAAGGCCTGGGTCGGCATCGCCATGGGCGGAACAGGTTCGGACATAGCGGTCGATGCTGCCGATCTCGCCCTGGTCGGCGACAGGGTGGAGAACATCCCGCACACCATAGACCTCAGCAGGAAGATGGTCAGGAAGATCAGGTTCAACATAGCGTTCTCCCTGATATGGAACTGCATCGCCGTGGCACTGTCCATGACGGCCTACCTCGGACCCGTGGAGGGTGCCCTCGTCCACAACATAGGGTCCGTGTTCGTCGTCGGCAATTCCGCACTGCTGATGATGTACAAGGGAAATGGGGCCGTCACCGTCAGGGGCGGATCTCTTGTCCGTCAGGATACCGAATAAACCTCTCGGTACCGCGCGGCTGGGCCTGGTCGACGTATTGCCAGGGCCAGTCGCTGTACTCATGGATGCGGATGTCCTCCATGGCCGCCCTGACCTCCTGAAGGTCTCCGAGGCACACGGGTCCGAACATGGACATCCGCTGTCCTATCGGGGTTCCTTCGAGCAACCATATGACGGAGGCCTCATCTCCGTTCCTGATTCCGATGATGCCGTTATCGAGGACCTTGATCCTGTTGTCCGAGGCTACCTCGGTATCCATGATCTCCGCGGTTTTTCCTGATATGTAGTACAGGTTCCTGTTGGCACCCTTTGTCGCAGGGTCGATCTCCAGGGACGATCCGGGTTCCATGACGAACTTGATTATCCTGACCCCATGGTCCCCGTCAGCCCAGGAATGGGCTCCGGGAGACCTGACATCGAAGCCCCCGAACCTTCCACAGATTATCTTCGCCCTCCAGTCGTCTCCCCTGACAACGGGCACACGGTTGGACCAGACGGTTCTAACGGAGTTCTCCCTGTTCTTGAGCTCCAGAGGGAGGTTGATGAAGATCTGGGTGATGTCGTTGGGGTTTCTGTTCTCGCTGTCCGCCAGAGGGTACATCTCGTTGTGCAGATACTTGGATGAGGCGCATATCCACTGCACGTCCCCGAATCCGTATCTGCCCTCGATCCCTTCTGTGTCGAAGTGGTCTACGAATCCTTTCTCTGCAAGTGTGACGGTCTCATATCCCCAGTGTGCGTGCATGGGGAATCCGGGGACCACCTTCCCGTGGTACATCCTGAAGCCGAGCCTCTTCTCGTAATCCCTCCCCAGGTCTCTTCCGCCGATCTCGGACAGGGGCGGAGCCTGTTGCGCGTTGCCCTGAGGATAGTCGTCCTCGTGGTGAGATGCAAAGAGAAACGGGTCCTCGGTGTCCCAATGCATACCGAGAGGTGTCACTTTGACCGGACCGGAGTTTTTCCTGGAGAAGAAGCCCATGGGTGCCGAATCCCGGAATCGATGATTAACCTTTGCCGGAGTCCATTCGGGAATCGGTGAAAAACGACCTATGGACCGGTGGCTGGGTTGGAAGATGGATGTCGGACCCGAGATATGGAATGATGTGTGAGGATTCTGATGTAGGGTGACACACGACTGCGTAACATAAGGTCTGAGTTCGAGCATTTAGGTCTGTTGTGTTCGGTTTGGATGAACGAGGGAGCATAATATTAAATACTGATTGTGTGATATTATTGATGTTGGAATATACATCCAACATCCGCAGGACCAATCATACATTTCAGTTAAACCCGTTCACAGTCTGAAACTGCTACAACTATTCATAGAACCATCCAGGTTTTACCTTTCCTGCGGATCTCCTCTGTTTTTCTGATTCGAGGGCCGTTCTAGAGATAGGAAATTATTACCACTGTCGGAAATCCGTTGTGATTCCTCGTTGTCACTCATTCATATACATCCCCGTCATTGGCGTGGACATGGCAGAAGGAACCCGCCTGAACAAATACATCAGCGAATCCGGTGTCGCATCCCGTCGTGCCGCGGACCGGCTGATAGAGGAAGGCAGGGTTCTGATCAACGGACGTGTCGCCGTCGTCGGAGACAAGGTCCTGGACGGGGATGTCGTTGAGGTGGACGGGAAAGTCCTCGGAGGGAGGTCCTCGGACATCATCCTGGCATTCAACAAACCCCGCGGCATCACCTGCACATCCAACCCAGAGGATCCGGACAACATCATCTCTTTCATAGGGTATCCCGAGAGGATATACTCGGTCGGACGTCTGGACAAAGATTCCCAGGGTCTGATTCTGATGACAAACAACGGCGATCTGGCCAACAGGATAATGCGCTCCCGGGCGGAGCACGAGAAGGAATACATCGTCTCGGTCGACAGGAAGGTCACCGATGAGTTCGTCTCCGGGATGTCCTCCGGCGTGCCAATACTGGGCCGTGTCACCAAGAGGTGCTTCGTGGAGCGCACGGGTCCGAAGGAGTTCAGGATAATCCTCAAGCAAGGTCTCAACCGTCAGATCAGGAGGATGTGCGGGCACTTCGGGTACACCGTGACCAGACTTGTAAGGGTGAGGGTCATGAACATAGAGTTGGGCGACCTCAAGGAAGGAAAGTACAGGAATCTGACCGATTCGGAGCGGGATGAGCTTTTCAGGGAGCTGGGATTGTGATAATCAGGCAGTTGAGGACAGGGGACATCCCCGAAGCGGTCTCGATATCCAGAACACAGCTGGGATCCGACTATCTCTACGATCGGGATTTCCTGGATGCGATGGATGACCCCAGCCAGTTCTGCACCGCTGTCGAGGAGGATGGCAGGCTCGCGGGGTTCGCGATCTGCAAGGTCTTCGGGCCCGAAGACGAGGGCGAGGTCCTGAAGCTCCCTGACTGCCCCGAGCGGGACATCGTGATGTCCGTAGGGAGAATGGGCATACTGGATTCCGTGGCCGTGTCCCCCGAGTTCGCTGGGAAGGGAATAGGCAAGGCTATGTGCAGAGCATCCGTAGAAACGATAATCGATGCAGGATGCGGCCTGGTTTGCGCGATGGCATGGAAGGACTCCGCAGGTCACACGAACATAGCGAAGATACTGAGGTCAATGGGATTCGAGGAGTCCATCGAACTCAAGGGTTATTGGAACGGGATGGTGGATTCCCCCGGAGGCCATGACTGTCCCATATGCGGGGCTCCGTGCAAGTGCTCCGGGGTGTTCTGGTACCGCCGTTTATGACCTGGACTCCAGCCAGTCCCCTATGTCGGAGTAGACCTTCGCTTTGTCCGTCTCGTTGAGGATCTCGTGCCTCATCCCGGGGTATAGGATCAGTTCGGGCTTCAGGCCGACGTCCTCCAGGGCCTTCCTGGCCTTCTCGACGCCCTTCCCGAAGTCGCCCACGGGGTCGTCCTGTCCGGACACCATCAGTATCGGGAGGTCCTTCGGCATGTTGTCCAGGCCCTCGCCTTTGACCAGTCCTTTAATGAGAGTGAACAGGTCCCTGTACGCCGCAACCGTGAACGTGAAGCCGCAGAGCGGATCGTCGCCATAACCCTTCAACGCCTCCGGGTCGGAGCATAGCCATCTGTTGGGGAGGTCCGGTTCGGTGAACTTCTTGTCGTAGTTGCCCAGGACCATGTTGTTCAGCATCTTGCTCCTGTAGTGGTTGCTCTTGAGTTTGCACATCAGGACCGCGAGGAACCTGCCCATCGACACCGCTCCGGACGACTGGTTGCCGGTCCCCATGATGATCGCACCGTCTACGTCCTTCCCGTAGATGGTCAGGAACCTCCTGGTGACGAAGGACCCCATGCTGTGCCCCATGATGAAGTGGGGAATCCCCTGGAGGTCTGAGGCCATCTTCTGGTTGACCCTGTGGGCGTCCTCCACCAGCATCCTGTCACCGTCCTCCTCCGCGAAGAAGCCCTTCTCCTCCGAGGTTCCTCCGTGTCCCAGATGGTCGTGGCCGTACACGGCGATGCCCCTGGAACAGAGGTATTCTGCGAAGTCGGAGTACCTCAGGATGTGCTCGGTCATGCCGTGGACGATCTGAAGAGACGCCTTGGGCGGTTCAGATGGTATCCAAATGTAGCCGTTGATATCGTCCTTCCCGTTGACCGACGGGATCCTGAAATTCTCCGGATTCATGTGCCAGTGAAAGGCGGGCGGACGTATATCCGTTTCGTAGGGCCCTTCGCGTGTTATTTCTTTTGAAGAAAGTATTAATGTCATCCCGCGATTCGGAAAGCATGCGCAGGATAGCGGTGTACGGAAAGGGCGGTATAGGGAAATCCACCACCGTCGGGAACATCTCGTCGGCTCTGGCGGCCAAAGGCCTCAAGGTCATGCAGATCGGATGCGATCCCAAGGCGGACTCCACCAGGGCGGTGGCGGGAAGGAAGATCCCGACAGTCCTCGACACCATGAGGGAGAACCCGGACCCGGAGCTGACAGACATTGTCCACGAGGGCTCCGGAGGTGTCCTCTGCGTCGAATGCGGAGGTCCCAGGCCCGGCGTGGGATGCGCCGGAAGGGGGATCATAGCGGCTTTCGAGAAGCTGGAGGAGCTGGACGCCGTATCCGTCTACAAACCGGATGTGATCCTCTACGATGTTCTGGGGGACGTCGTCTGCGGAGGCTTCGCCATGCCCATCAGGAACGGCTACGCAAGGGACGTTTTCATAGTGACATCCGGTGAGATGATGGCCCTCTACGCCGCAAGCAACATATCCTACGCCGTCAACGACCTTTCCAACGACGGATACGCGCGCCTGGGTGGACTCATCCAGAACTCCCGCGGCGTGAAGGACGAGGACTCCCTGGTGGACAGAGCGGCCTTGGAGATTGGAACGTCTGTCGTCCACAGGCTCCCCAGGGATCCGTCCGTGCAGAGATGCGAGGACCTGGGGACCACGGTCGTCTGCGGGGAACCAGATTCCGCCATGGCGGACTCTTACCGTGCCCTGGCGGACAAGATATACGGCATGTCCGAGGACACCTCGGGCGGAATGCGTCTCGGAGGCGAATGATCATGACATTCGGAATTCTGATAGCCGGCCACGGATCCACCATGGCCTTCAACAAGGGCGTGCTCGAAATGCAGGCCGGACTCCTGAAGTCCAAAGGATACGACAACGTCTATGTCGGTTTCAACGAGTTCTCCATACCATCAATAAGGGAGACCGCTGAGGAGATGGTGGAGGACGGATACGACGACATCGTCGTGCTCCCGTTCTTCGTGGCATCCGGACTACACGTCACCCGCGACATCCCCGTGAACCACTTCGGACTCCCCAGGGAGGCCACCGACGGGGTGGTGGAGATTCTGGGCAAGCAGGTGAGGGTGCGTATCGACCAGCCGTTCGGGGAGGACCCCAATCTGACGGACATCCTCGTGGAGAGGATAGAGGAGCTCAGGACCCCCGGCAAGGACACCAGGGTCATAGTCATGGGACACGGTTCCCAGCTGAACTACAACTCCACCGTCGTCACGGTCAATGCCAGACGTCTCGAGGAGAGAGGGTACGGCAAGGTCTACGTCGGTTACAACGAGTTCAACGAACCCAAGATCGAGGATGTCATCCCGCAGATGATCGACGACGGTGCGGAGGAGATCATAGCCCTCCCGCTGTTCATATCCCTGGGGAAGCACCTCACGATGGACGTCCCGGGCAAGCTCGGCATCGAGGACTTCTCCGACGGAGGTGTCGTGACCCGTAACGGAAGGCAGGTGGAGCTGAAGTACGCCGTCCCGGTCGGAGGAGACCCCAGGCTCTGCGACGTCCTCGTGGAGAAACTCAGGAAGTACGAGTGATAGGATGCGCGTTCTCGTTCTCGACATGGTTCACGGCGGGGACCTCCTGGCGAGGAGGCACCTGGCCGAGGGGGACGACGTCACCTGCGTGGACGTCTACAAGATCTGCCCCGAATCCCTGAAGGAGGAGCTCAGGGGCATGGAGATCCGCGTCTGCGATACCGTCCCTCCGGGGAAGTACGACCTGACCGTCATGCCGGCTCATTGCACCAGGGCTTTCCTGGAGGGTGCCGATCCCGGGAAGATAGTGTCGTTCAGCCAGGATGTCGGCGGATTCATCGACGACCGCAGGTTCAGGATCGAGGTCACCGGGGTGAAGGGAAAGACCAGCACGTGCTACCTGATAGCCAAGATGCTCAGGGACGCGGGGAAGACGGTCCTGCTCCACACGTCCCGCGGAGAGGGCCCGATGCTCCCCGAGGGACATCACATCGAGAGGAAGGTCAGCATCGCTCCCCCGTATCTCATGACGTTGGCCGCAGGGAACTACGACGCCATTGTGACCGAGGTGTCCCTCGGAGGTTCCGGGAAAGCGGACATCGCATGCATCACCAACCTGGTGGAGGACTACGGCATCGCCAAGAACACCAGGAAGGCCTCCGAGGCCAAGAGGGATGTTTTCTCAGACGGCATCAACATCGTGCCGGAATCCGAGGTCGAGTTCTGGTCCCGTTACTGCGACAGGCTGAAGGGATACGGAAGCAGGGTGAAGGTCCTGGAGAACCCCGGACTGGGGAAGGGGCTGAAGGTCTCCGTCGAGTACGACGGCACATCCGAGATCACCCTTGACGGATCATACATCGCCACAGAGTACCTGGGCGCCATGGACCTGGCCCTCCAGGTGTGCTCCGAGATCGGCATCCCCCGGGAGTCGGTTCTGGAATCCCTGAGGACATTCAGAGGTGTCCCGGGAAGAGGGGAGATCGTCATCGAATCAGGGAGGACGGTCATCCGCGAGAGGAACCCGGGAATATCGCATCTGTCCATCGGCAGGACCCTGGAATGCCTGAAGGAGATGGACGCCCTGGACGGTGCCATGATAATCCTGGATCCGGTCAGCAGGAAGGTCTGCGACAAG
Organism: uncultured Methanomassiliicoccales archaeon; assembly: GCA_964550065.1. GTDB lineage: Archaea > Thermoplasmatota > Thermoplasmata > Methanomassiliicoccales > Methanomethylophilaceae > Methanoprimaticola. Next base: position 431,223 of record CAZJWD010000002.1, on the reverse strand, counting down.
ATGGATACGGATATGATCAGGGATGTCGTATCGGAGTACGGTGTGCCGATGGTGGTCACAAACGGGGACGGGATCCGTCCCACTGTGCCGGACGATGTCCGGCTTCTGATAGAGTTCGTGAAAGAGGGGTACCAGTGAGGAACATCATCCATCCCCGCCCCAACCCCATAGTGGCCGCGATGTACACGCTCCGCGACATGGACGTGGACGTCATAGTGGAGCACGGCCCCTCGGGATGCTGCTTCATGGCGTCCAGGCCCCTGGAGGACGCGGACGTCCGTGTCGTGACGTCGGGGATGAGGGACAACGACCTGATATTCGGCGGGGACGAACCCCTGATCAACACGCTGAAGCAGGTCCAGGAGAAGTTCCACCCCGAGACCGTCGCCGTGGTCGGCACATGCGCCAGCATGATCATCGGCGAGGATCTCGGAAAGTCGATCAAGAGGGCGTCCATCGACGCCAACGTCTTCCCCGTGGACTGTCACGGATGCATGGGAGATAACACCCGCGGAGCCATCAAGGCCCTGGAGGCCGGAAGGGACGCGGGGATCATAGATTCGGACGAATGCGAGCGTCAGATATCGTTGATGAAGGCCGCCACCCGGCTTGAGAAGGACAACGGGATGGCGTCCAAGGATTACATCAGGCCTGCTGTCAGCCCCACCAAGATGCATGTCTGCAGGAGGATCGTGGACACCCTCTCCAAGGGAGGGAAGGTGGCTGTGGTGATGGACGCCAAGAAGGAACTGGCGTTCCGTTTCGCCGACATGTTCGAGGCAGTGGACCGTGCCCGGAGGAAGCTCGGAGGGGAGACACTATTCGTGGCCAACCTGGACGAGTCCAGGGGACTCCCGAGGATCAGGAACTATTGCAGGGAGATAACCGAGGACCTGGGGTCCAAGGGCGTGACCATCGACAGGAAGGTCGGGGCCCTTGACGAGTACCCTCTTGTAGGCGAGGAGATGAGGAAGGCCGTGGACGAGTTCGCCCCCGATTTGACCATCATCCTGGGGATCTGCCACGCATACCCCGGCATGGGGGAGGAGGACATCCTCATAACGGATCAGCCCAGGCAGCTGGCAAACTACCTCAACCGCGGCTGCAGGTGGGCGGTCGGCGAGATTTCATCCCATACGATGGTCATGGGCGCCCACTCGATCGTCCCGCTGGAGACGGCGGACACCCTGAGGGAGATGCTGGAATGAAGGGGGTGGTCCTGGCCGGTACCGGAAGCGGGGTCGGGAAGACATCCATAACCACGGGCATAATGTCCAGGCTGTCCAAGACCATGAAGGTCCAGGCGTTCAAGGCCGGGCCGGATTTCATCGACCCCATGTACCACACCGCCGCCACGGGCAGGAGGTCCAGGAACCTGGATTCCTTCTTGATGGACGATTCCGTCATCAGGAACCTGGTGGGCTACGCCGGGAAGGACGCGGACATCTGCGTCATAGAGGGTGTCAGAGGTCTGTACGAAGGCCTCAGAGGCGATGAGGACACAGGTTCCACCGCATACCTCGCCAAGCTACTTGGGTTCCCGGTCGTTCTGATAGTCGACGCACGCTCGCTCACACGCAGCGCGGCCGCCATAGTGAACGGATTCAGGGCGTTCGACGACGATGTGAACATCGCGGGGGTCATACTGAACAACGTGTCGGGCAAGCAGCATTCCGACAAGCTCAGGACGGCCATGGAGCGCTACTGCCCCGACGTCCAGCTGGTCGGCATGATTCCGAAGAATCCCGACAAGGCATTGGAGCAGAGGTATCTCGGCCTCAGGACGCTTAAGACGTTCGCGGAGAGGGAGATCACCCCGCTTCAGGAGCTCACTGACCCCATAGACCTGGACAGGATCCTGGACATAGCGGAATCATGCCCCGCGGATCTTCCGGAGACCTCGCCGTACACGGAGAGGAGATGTGGACTGAAGGCCGCCGTCCCCATGGACGATTCCTACTGCTTCTACTACAGGGAGAACATCGAGTGCCTTGAAGCATCCGGGTTCGACGTCACCACGTTCCGTCCCACGGAGGGGGATCCCCTGCCGGATGCTGACCTGTATTACCTGGGAGGCGGATATCCGGAGCTGTACGCGGGGGAGCTGGCTGAGAACAGGGATTATCTCGAGGGTCTGAAGTCCGAATCAGAGAACGGGAAGATGATCATCGGGGAGTGCGGGGGTCTGATGACCATGTGCTCCTCCATAACCGACAAGAACGGGGACATCCACAGGATGTCCGGGGTCCTGGACGCCGAGGCGAGGATGACAGGGGTCCGTCACGGCCCCACATACGTTATCGCCGATGCAACATCCGGAAACCCCGCATTCGCGGGAACCGTCAGGGGGCATGAGTACCATTACTCCGACGTGTTCCCTTCCGGAACACCTGCGTACGGTTTCGACGTCAGGAGAGGGCTGGGCATCGCCGACAGGATGGACGGCCTGGTCTCCGGCAACGCCATAGGTTCCTACATGCACCAGCACGCCCTGTCCGAGAAGGATTGGATCGGAAGGGCTGTGGACAGGATACTGGGATGATCATCCCAGGAGGTGCCTGAACGCGAGAACCGGATGAATGGCCATTTTGGGTCCGCTGTACCTCATCACGGCCCTGACCCTCTCGCGCATCTCCGGGCTGTAGCAGTGGATTTCGCATTCGGAGCATTTCACCTTCCTGTCCCTTATGGGGCATGAGTCGATCCGTCCGAAGGCATAGTCCCTGAGTTCTGAGCATTCCATGCATAGTTCCTCGGAATGGTTGCCCTTGCAGTACATCCCGATCATGACTTCGATCGTCTCCTTCTCCCTGGCGATCGCCTTTTCCGGGTCCTTCATGTCATCGTGAACGTCTTCAGGTTATTGAACCTCACCAGGGCAACCGCAGTGTCCTTGGTGTCTACTTGCAGGATGCTTCGTTCTCTCCGAAGAATCCAGGGGCACGGCTTAAATCAATCAATACATTCCATACCGCATGGTCCCCGACACTATCTCTTTCTACGATTCAGACCCGGAAGGTTACTCTGAAGCCACACTCGGAAGCGACATGTCCGATCAGAGGGCGCGTTTCCTCACGTACATGGGATATGGCGGCAGGATCCTGGACCTGGGATGCGGGTCCGGAAGGGATTCGCTCGCATTCATGCAGGACGGATACGATGTCGTTCCCGTTGACGGTTCGGACGGGATGTGCAGGGTCGCCGAGAGGAACATCGGAGTTCCGGTCAGGAGGATATCCTTCAGTGAGTTGGATTACGACTCGGAGTTCGACGGTGTTTGGGCATGCGCCTCGTTGCTCCATGTGCCGTCCACGGAGCTTCCGGATGTGATGTCGGGGGTCCGCAGGGCGCTCCGTCCGGGAGGGGTGGCATACCTTTCCTTCAAGAAAGGCACATTCGAAGGCATGCGCGACGGCAGATGGTACACCGACATGGATCCCAGCAGGCTCTGGGAGCTGTCGGAGTCGGCGGGATTCGGCGTCGAGAGGATGTGGGTCGCGGAGGATGAGCGCAGAGCCATAGCATGGGTGAGCTGCATCATCCGCAGGGTCTGATGCGAAGTTTTCATAACTTTTCATTTTATGAAAAATGAAAAGTCAGTTGGATCCAGGCCATCTTCAGGTTGATGGGATCTCCGTAGAATCCTCTCCGAAGTGTCTATTTCGGACATGTTCGGAATAGGTAAGGCGATCTCGGAGAATGCCAAAAGTACAACGACATCTACATCCATTGGTCGGGCCTCATCTATCGTGACACCGGTTCGAAACCTCCTGAGAAACTGTGTGCGGTCATGAAACTGATCAGGCGCGGAATGTGGAAGGGCGAGAGGGTGCTTACCAGAAATCTGACGTCAGCGTAGCGTCTGTCCGATCCGATGGATTCCGATGAGCTCTCGGGGGTTCATGTAATGGCGTTCAAGTATCAGGTGTCGGACGCGTCGATGAGGGAGAATTGCTGAAACTGACCGAATCGGAATCGCCAGTTCAGATAAGTGATGGCAGAAAAGTTCTGTACAAACGCATGGATTGAAGGGGTTTCAGGACGGACCCGGATATGGAGGGACCGTCCATGGTAACGGTCACTTCCTGCGATCGACGATCAGGAACACGGCCATCAGTGCGGCGACTGCCGCTGCCGCGGCGCATGCTACGACTGTTGTAGAGTCGTCATCGGATTCGTTCTCGGCAGGGGTTGAAGGGATGATGATTGGTGGAATGTATTCATCCTCATCGTCGTAGATGTTACTGGGATGATCCTTGTTGGTTGTGGTCTTGCGATCGCTCAGATAGAACTCGCCCGAATCTATGCAATTGGGGGTTTCGTTGTTCTGTGCCACGACCATCAGATCAGTACCTGTAGTGCCGTCTAAGGAGAAATAGTTCCTATCTATAACTACGGGGACGCGGTTGCCGTTGCTGGTTGTATTGCTCTTGTAGAGGATTCCAACCTTCGTTCCAATGACGGAGTTCTCGGAAACAACGATTGGACTCGGCGTTCCTGTCACACTATCATGGATGGCCACCATGGCGAAACAGTTCGAGACGGTGTTTCCATCAATGGATACCGTCATGCTCTGAAGATTTCCCGAGAGTTGGAATGCAGCCTGATCGTCAGCAGTGAGGTTGCTTACAATGTTCTTGGATATGGCAAATGTTCCCTGTCCTTTGCCCTGGAAGTTCACACCTCTCTGGAAGTCGTCGATAGTGTTCCCTTCGAAGTAGATGTTTTCATTACTGAGTGTCAGTGCGTAACCGGTTATCGCGCCAGTCGACTTGAACGAATTCCCCTTTAGAATCGATGTTCCGGGCGATGCCTGCGTGGTGCCGCTGACTTGTGTCGGAGTCATAGTGTAGTTGCAGTCCACGAATGTGCAGCCTTCAATAAGGTAGTCCGAGAACCTTCCAAGCTGAACCTTATTGGATCCCTGGAAATCGAGATTATCCAGGGTCAATGATGAACCATCTTTGTTTCCGTTCAGGAATGTTTCTTTTATAACCACACTCGCACCCGGGGCAGCTTTCACAGTCAAATCCTTCCCATTGAAGTCGCAATGCATGCTGTACGTGCCTGATGACAGGGTCACAGTCACATTGTCAGTGGACAGGCGGATGGCATCCTCAAGATAATATGGATTGAATCCCAGACTGGGGTTGACGACTATATCGGGACTATCCGCGGCTCTGTAGAAATGCGTGTATTTGTCATCATGGGTGTCTTTGGGTGTGATGAAGTCTTGATTCGTTTGGAGGAATCCTGTCGTTTGATGTACGTCCTTGTTGAAACGAATGAAATCGCCATCAGTGTTTGAATTTACTCCAAATTTAATATAATCCAGACTATTGGTTGTGGTCACAGTGCCAGTATTTGATATTTCATACGATTCAGATTTTCCATCAATGGGATGTGTGATCAAGACGAATTGACCGTTTCCATCTGCCGATTCGCATATATCTAAGCCATGTTTAAAGCTACTATCTTCTGTTTCGTAGTAGAAGTAGCTGCCGACGTAATCTGATATATTCGTGGATGTTCCTTCTCCGGATGCATCGGTGCAGTTATCCGATTCCAGAATAGTTGAAGTCAGCAAGACTGTCATAACTATGATGGCAGACACAGCCATCCGTATGATTGATCTGTTCATTTTCCCTCCTTCCGGAGGCTGGGGAGGGACAATACCCCCCCCCCCCAGATTGTATCATAATGCACACTCTATGATTTTAAGATGTGCTCAAAAGTGCACGGGTTCGAGAGGGTAAGAGGTTTTCAGACAGGTCCGAAGACCTGTCTTAAGGTTGTTCTCAGTTCCTCCTGCGGTCCACGATCAGGAACACGGCCATCAGAGTCGCCACAGCGGCAGCGGCGGCGCATGCCACGATGGTGGTCGTGTCGTTCTTTTCCTCTTCTGTCACCGCCGGCTTGGAAGGGATGATTATGGGGTAGTACTCGTCTTCGTCTTCCCATCCAGGATAGGATGGGTAGTCTGGTTCTGGGTCGGGCTGAGCATTCGGGTCGGCCTCGGTGACCGGCACATCCGAGTATGTCAGCGGGATGACCGTGTACGGAGTGTTGTGATCGGTATAGACCCACACCTCGCTTTTTTCGGTGGCGTCATTGAACACGACGCGGCTTGTGACCAGGATGTAATTTCCGTCTGCATCTGTGAAGTAAGCAACTGCCGATCCGACGTATTTATCATCGGCGAGGGTAACCGGAATTTTGATGATCATCTGGTATCCGGTGACTTTGGAATCGACGGAGACGTCCACTCCGACAGCAGATTCTGCGGCAACGGCATCAGGTGCCATCAAATCGACTAGATCCTTAACATCGGATTCACTCAGAGGTTTGGCTTCTATGGCTAGGTTGCCCGAACCGACGTTTCCGGCAATCTCCACAGTCACATCCTTGAATCTGACGCTGATATCCACATCGCGGTGGTCACCGCTGGATGTGATGATGACCGTGTCATGATCTCCAGCGTTGACGGATGTATTGTCATTATCATGCTCAAGATCAAATTCCGGGAGTTCCTCTCCCTCAGATATCTCGGGAAGACGGTACACGATGGATGCTACATCGGTTCCTTTGTCGGAATCTAAGGTGGCTGTTACCACAAGGGTATATGTTCCGGCTGTAGTAAGAGCGATTGTGGAGTCTGTGGGTTTTTCACCGTTGGGCAGAGTCCATTCATATGTGATTGTGACATTTTCTAAAACCGTGAAGTAATTGGCAACAAGAGTGTCTTCATCGGAAAGTTGGATCCATGATCTGATGTCGATAGAGCGTTTACATGTGAACGTCTTGTCATCGGTAATCGGTTCTGTGACGTCTCCTCCATCCCAGTAGTAGGTGTAACCTTCTTTCTCGGGCAATTCGGGGGCTATTACGGTTGAACCACTTGCTACATTAATGGTTGTAGTACTACTGTCAATCACGAATGTGACTGTGAAACCTTCTACGGCTCCATAGGACTCTCCATTTTGGACAAGAACGAATCCATCCTTCATGTATGTAGAATCGAAATTGGCAGAGAATGTACCTCCTGAAACAGATATGTCGGGAGAAGTTTCATTTCCGATCTTGAAAACATTGGGTGTGTTGAATCTACCGCCAGAGATGGAGATAGATCCAAAACCATAATCGTTATCTATTTTTTGGATTCCCACAACTCCGGTGAATGATCCATCTTCGATGGTCAGTTTACCTGAGCTGTATTGGTTGTATACTCCGTTAGATATCACACCACATGATGTTTCTGTGCTGAACTCTCCCCCACTGATCGTAGCTTCATTCCAATTAAGAATGGTCGATTGGGTACTGTTAAAGAATGATCCACCATAGATGAAAAGCATTCCGCGTTCATCGTTCTTCACCGTATTGATGCCACCAGAGAATGTTCCGTTGTAGATTTTTAATACAGGATCATTGGAGCCTTTGGAACCATCATCGTATCCGTTCGCAATCAAGCTGGAATAGTGACCACTCTGTGTTACATTTGCATCCATGATGGTCATCGTTCCGTTATTCTGGATGTTGTAGTAGCTGTTGTTTCCATGATCATTCGGTGAAGTGCTATTCTCCATGCTACGGGTATATGATCCGCCCTCAATCGTTACGGTTCCAGTATTCGAGTTGAATAATGCAGCTTTACCATGAGATATGTTATCGATGGTACCCATATGATTATCTGAACTATCTTTGATTGTAAGATTGCCATTATTTGTTATAGTGTGTCCAATCGCACTTGTTCCATCTGCATTTTTTATATTATTGGTTATAGTGTGACCATTAAGATCGATGGTAATTACAGCGTTACCGTCAACGGTAATCGTCTCAGTGGTATTGTTAACAAGGAGGATAGTGTCGCCAACGTTGGCTTTGTTGATGGCTTCAGCTAGACTGTCATAATACACATCACTCAATAGTGCGACATACGATGTCAGGAGAGGGCCAGCCAGATCAGGATTGGCCTCTTTGGAGACAATACTCGATTCCACAGTATTGTTGAGCAATCTCAGAATAGCTGCGGAACCGTCAGACTCATTACCTGTTATGGTAAACGTAGTTTCTGAGTAGTCCCCATTCCCAGATAGCTGGATGAGTCCGCGGGTACCGACTTTATCTTTCGGAGCGTTCTGATCCATGTTTGTGAAGGAATTGTCCTTGATGGTGTAGGATGTCTTCGGCTTGTTTCCTTCGAAATAGATTCCTCCGGAGTAGTTATCGAATTCACATCCAACAATGGACGCTGTCGAAGAGTAGATGTCTTTGATCGTATAGGCGTTATACACGTTCCTGAACTCACAATTCGAGATGTCAGTGGAGGTATAGCACTTAAAAGGGCTAACTATGACACCGTTGAAAGAGCATCCAGTTATGATCAGGCTTTCAGTATTGAGGAATTGAAGCTCTGCGTTATGTACGTCAGAATAGGAGTATGTGCCTGTATGGTCCATATCGCGGGCTTGCTGACACAACTTGAATGTGCCTGAAGACTGATAATCAAAAATGAAAGTAACATTCGTAATTGACACATTTGTGGCTTCTGCGAACAATCCGTACTGGGCATTGCCGTTCTGAATCCTTTGAGGGTTGTTGCCATCTGCAGTTTTATTTTCATCATCTCCGAATATGCAAGGATGAGGATTGTCATACGTACATGCGGATGTGGGTGACCACTTGACGATTATGCCTTCTCCATCGTAGCTGTATCCTGATTTCTTAACAGCATCTATGAACTGGTTGTATTCTATCGTTGTTTGCTCGGTGACATCTCCTTCAGATGTTGGAGTTACAGTGATAATACAAACGGCCAGGATTGCGACAGTCGCCAAGGCTGTCAGTCCTTTGATATTCATCGTTTTCCTCCTGAACGGAGGGAATGGAGGAGGGATAACGGTGTTGACCCCCCCCCCCCCGATTGACTCCAGATACACAGACTACGTTTTTAAGATATTCGTTCGTAGAGGATATGAACTATCCGAGTCTTGTAGAAGGTAGACTCGGTCGTTTGGTGTGGTAAAGTGTTTAACGGACGGGCCCGAAGACCCGTCTTAAGGTTGTTGTTAGTTCTTCCTGCGGTCCACGATCAGGAATACAGCCATCAGAGCCGCCACGGCGGCAGCGGCGGCGCACGCCACAACTGTCGTAGAATCATCATTGGATTCTTTCTCGGCAGGGGTCGATGGGATGATGATCGGCGGGAAATACTCATCCTCATCGTCCCACTCGGGGTACTCGGGTTTGTTGGGTATGTCTTTGATATCAACAACCTCGAAGCTGCCGTCTTTTCCAGGAACTATGGTGCAGTCTTCGGAGAAGTAGCTGTCATCAAAGGTTGAGCTGAACTTTCCACCGGAGACAGTAATATCTGGATTCGCATCATTTCCGATTTTGAAGATCGTGGGAGCATTGAATGTCCCGCCAGAGATATCGATTGATCCCAAATTATCTCCATTATATATTCTCTGGACAATGATATTACCAGTGAACGTTCCCCCAGAGATTATCAGGATACCTTCATTCATTCCATTGTTGTCGTAGTAGCAACTGGAGACTACACCTACGTTCGCGGATGTGGTGAATGATCCGCCACTGATTGTAGTTTTGTTGCAATTGAAGATGGCGGATTGTGCAGTATTAGTGAATATTCCGCCGGAGATGTTCAACTCACCCGCATCATCATTTTTCACTGAGTTCAGCCCTCCGTCTATTGTACCATTGATGATATGGAGTCTGGCAGGAGTGCCCTGGTATGTTTCCAAGTCGTTGCCATTGGGATTACTGGTTGCAGATCCGTTATACCATCCGTTTGCAATATTACTTGATGAAGATCCCTTATTCAGGACTGTTGCCCCATCTATCGTGAGGTCGCCATGATTCTTTATGGTATACCAGCTATTTGCACTGGACTCTAAGCTTCTTTCAAAAGTCCCTCCTTTAAGTGTAACTGTGTTTCCCGAATAAATCGCCAATGCTGCTTTTGCGCGAGTCGTATTGTCCACTGTACCGGTTTTACCCTGGCTTGTATCAACTATTGTGAGATTAGCATCATCTTTCACAGTTATGGTGTGACCTGATAAATTCGTTATCTTATGTCCATTCAGGTCAATCACAATGGTCTTCCCAGCAACAACGACGTCCTCGGTAACATCACCTGTAAGTCTCAATGTATCGCCCGACGAAGCGCTATTGATGGCTGTATTAAGATTATTAGACACATCAGTTGTTCCGTCCGATTCTGATGTAGGGACTGTAATCATAACCAGTGCAGCAACAGCCATTATTGCTACAGCTGTCAGCATCTTCTTGTTATTCATTTCTCCTCCATCCGGAGGCTGGGGAGGGACAATATACCCCCCCCCCCCAGAATACATCCGAATACACACTCTATGATTTTAAGACTCGCTATGATTCATGCCTCGATTGTTCCGCCTCCACCTTTTTCTCCAATCCCGCATATCACCTTTCCATGGCATTCGACGGAAGAGCGGGGATCGTGGACATCGACGATGACGAGCGCACGGTCGTTTTCGACACATACAGGCTGAAGAAGATCACCGGCACCAGGGTCGCCCCGATCCTGGGCATGAGCGAGTTCTCGTCACCGTTCAAGGTCGCCTGCGAGCTCGCCGGCCTCTATCCCGGCGACAGGGCCAACAAGTACATCGACGCAGGCAACATCATCGAACCGGTCCTCAGGGAGTATCTGGGAACAAGGTGCTCAGCACTACTCGAAGGCCCTCTGGGGGTCCCTGAGGGCTCAAAGGTCGCCGTGGAGGAGCCAGTTCCCAAGGAGCAGTGCGGATACGACCACTTCCACAACGAGAAGGTCTTCGGAGGCATGGTGGACGGCTACATCATGAAGGACGGCAGGAGGGACTCGATTCTCGAGATAAAGACCTCATCGGGCAGGGAGAAGTGGCTGGACGAGGACGGAGGATGCACCAATGTGCCGATGTCCTACATGCTCCAGGCATCCCTCTACGCCCAGTTGTCCAACCTGGACCGGATTGTGTTCCTGGTGGGTTTCCTGGAGGAGGCCGACTACGAGCGTCCGAAGCAGTGGGTGCCTTCTCCGGAGAACACCTACGTCATCGTCAAGGACCGCTTGGACATGACAGGCTACATGGAGCAGTGCGTGGAGTGGTACAACGAGTACATGAAGGGAGGATACACCCCCGAATGGTCCGACTCCGAGGACGACCAGGCCGTGCTGAAGTACCTGAAGGCGTATAAGCCCGGTGCGAAGAAGCGCAGGTGATCGTACTCATGATTCATGGACAGCCTGACGACCCCCATGTCATAACCCTAGGGCTCTGACGGGGGCGACCTTCGTCCCGGGGCCTCGGGATCGAACTTCCCTGGCATGTGGCATCGCCATAGTGATTCGAATCACCATGATCTACGACGAGGCTCTTTCTTTATCCTCTCCGACGCGGATACCTTCACGATATCATGAACGAGCTGTTCTCCAGAGTCAGCGTCAGGGACTTCCTCCCTGCGAAGGTAGAGACCGATAAGATCGACCGCATGCTCCGCGCAGGCATGGCCGCCCCGTCGGCAGTGAACCAGCAGCCTTGGGAGTTCATAGTTGTGGACGATCCCGAGATCATCGGGATGCTGTCGGAGACATCCCTTTACGCCAAGCCGGTGGGGAAGGCCCCGCTGGCGATCGTGGTCCTTGGGAACAGGGACGTGATGAAGGCCCCCGGATTCTGGGAGCAGGACCTGGCGGCGTGCACCGAGAACATCCTGCTGTCCGCCACAAGCCTGGGCCTCGGAGCGGTCTGGATCGGCATATCCCCGGTGAGGGAGAGGATGAACGCCGTCACCGACATCTTCGATCTGAGCGAGAACCTGATGCCGTTCTGCATCATCGCCGTGGGCTATCCGAAGGAGAAGCCCGAGCCGCACGCCGACAGGTACAGGCCGGAGAGGATACACCACAACGGATACCGATCAGAGTAACACGTACGCGGGGATCAGGACCGCCAGCATGGCGGCGTTCCCCGCCAAGAACACAATCAGGTACCTCTTCAGGTCGGCGCCCTCCGTTTTAGCGTAGATCCCGAGGGATATCATGCTGGCCATGGACGCTATGGGCGTCCCGAATCCGCCTATGTCGACTCCGGCCATCAGTCCGCTCCAGTCGTCGGTGAAGTTGGACAGCAGAGTCGCCGCGGGTACGTTGCTGACCACTTGGCTCAGTCCGAGGGATGCGAACATCGGATCCCGGGACATGACGTCACCCAGGAAATCCCCGACTGCATCGGAGGTCGCTATGTTGCCGGTGAACACGAAAAGGAACACGAACGTCAGCAGCAGTTCGTAATCCACCTTCAGGAGCACGCTCCTGCGGGTCAACAGGAACGATACGGCCGTCGCCACGAGGACCACCTGGTACGGGACGATCCTCAGAACGGCGGCTACGGACAGGAGGAACAGGATGGTCGCGAGCATCAGCAGTCCGGGGTTCCTGACATCCCTGTTTTTATTCATCCCTACCTTCACCCTCCCCTTTCCGAATCCGAGGCAGAGGGTGAACAGCAGGGCTCCTCCGATGACGACCAATGGGCCCAGCAGAGTCACGGGATCCATGAAATCCAGTCCGTACTTCGAGTGTATGAACAGGTTCTGAGGGTTGCCGAAGGGCAGCAGCATGCTGCCGAGGTTCGCCCCAAGTGTCTGCATGACTATCACGGGGATCATGGCGTCCCTGCGGCCGGCCAGCTCCAGTACCAGAACGGTGAACGGCACGAACGCTATCAGCGCGACGTCGTTGGTCACAAGCATTGAGGAGAGAAACGGCAGTGCCACCAGTATCGTGCACAGTGCCCTCATGCTCCTCTCTCCGGCCAGCAGTCTCCCTGCCAGGGTCCCGAACAGGTTGCATTCCCTCATCCCGGCGACGGCGGCCATGAAGCAGAACAGGATGCAGAGCGTGCGGACGTCCACGTATCCGATGTAATCGGGGGAAGGCGGGACGATCGCCGCCGATGCGAGAGCCAAGACACCTGCCGCAACGGGCAGCGGCCTGGATCTGACGAACTCAACGATCTGACTGCTCGATCCATCCTCCAAGGAATCACCTGCCCCTCAATCGAAGTGGCCGTTATACGCCTTGCGCAGGGGAGTTAACGACGTTGATATAGGATGAACGCATAGTCCCGGGCATGGCAGTAAGGGACGAAGTCATCAAAGCCATGAAGGAAGCAGGCAAACCCATGAGCGCCGGGGAGGTCGAGAAGGCCACCGGCATCGACAGGAAGGAGATCGACAAGGCCTTCAAGGAGCTGAAGGCAGAGGGTGCGATCGTCTCTCCCGTCAGGTGCAAGTGGGAGCCGGCTCAGTGAAACCCCGGGGGTCGGACCCCCGCATACCATTATCCGGCTCAGGGATCCTCTGAGCCTTCTTCCATCCTTCTGCGGATCATCGACATTATCACAGAGGTCATCGCGGTCTTCCCGGACCTCAGCGACCTTCCGAGCAGGTCCCTCAGCGCGGAGTCGTCCAGCATGCCCGTGGAGTAGAGCTCCTCTAGCGTGGAGGAGTCCCCGGATGCGACGGCCTGTTCCGCCTTGGGTATTATCCTGTCCGAGAGGTAGCGCCTGTACCTGTCGCGGTTCTCGGCGGACAGCAGCACCGGGTCGGACAGTCTGGCCACCGCGATGTCCGGGTTCATCCTGAACATCGACCCCAGGACGGAATCGTCGAAATCAGGGAAGGACATCACGGTGCCGGCGTTGAACTGGAACGTGAACCTCCTGCCGGATGCCGTGCACTCCAGCTCGCAGTCATGTTCCGCCATGACGCCGAAGGCGTTGAACACCTCGATGTCTCCGTCGAAGCAGACCCTGCCCAGTCCGACCACCCCGGTCAGGGCTTCCCGGTCCACATCCGTGACCGTGCCTGGTATCCTGAGCGTCCTGCCCCCGCTACCGGGGGTCCCCTTGAGGAAGCAGGGGCCCAGGGACCTCACCGTGTGGCCGTTGACCTTCTCCGGTATCACTATGTCCTTTTCAGTGGAGTTGAGCCTCACCACGCGGGCACCGTCGCCGTACGGTACGACATCGATGGCCATCATTGGGCATCCGCCCCTATGAGATCCATGATCCTCCTGCTCCTCCCGCCCTCCAGGAGCTCGTCGTTGTACCTGTAGAGGGGTCCGTCCGGCTCGGAGAACATGACCACGTTGTAGCATGATATCAGGCCCACCAGCAGCGACACGGTCTCCTGTCCGGTGCCGAATGCACCCTTCATGAACTCCATGGCGTTCCCGAGCCTGAAGTCGAACTCCTCCCTGGCGGATTTCAGCAGGTCTCCGACGGACCCGAGCAGGATCTCGGTGTCAACCGAGTCCTTCATGAACGAGATCGCGAAGGAGGCCCTCCTTCTGGCATCGGCGGATGCGTCTGAATCCAGAGTCTTCAGCAGTTCACGTCTGACTGTAATGGCGGGGTCGCCCTCCAGCTTCCGGACCAGGAACTCCAGGTCCATCCCCTTCTCGGCGAGGGAGTTCAGGGAACCGACCATGACGGAGATCACGGCGAGCTTTTCCTCGGCACCGGCGGACGCCAGAGCCGAGCGGTCGTCGGACGTACCGTCGAGGATGGATTCCACGTCGTATTCCTCGCTGTACTTGCGGTGGAAGTCCGAGTACCTCTTGAACTCGGCGGCGATCTCGGGGTCCCTGACGTACTGGGACATGAGGTTTACGTCGGCGGAGAGACCCAATCTGTCATACTCCTTCATGACGGTGGACAGGTCCTCCCAGCCCCTGGGGGTGACGAACGACACCCCTTCCGGGGTGCGCTCCATCCTCAGCAGGTTCTGGGGTTTGATCTGGAGGTAGTACACTACCGCACCGTGCATCCCGGCTCCGACGGCGTACTTCAGCCACACGTCTGTATCGGGCTCCACATCGATCACCCTGACCCTGTCCAGGGTGGCGACGTCCAGCTCCCTGGCGGACGAGTTGAACTCAGGAGGGTTCCCGGCGGCGACCAGTATCCAGCCGTCGGGGATCTCGTGGGGGCCGAACTTCTTGTTCTGAAGGAGGTCGAGCATGGCGGGGGCCAGGGTCTCGGAGACGCAGTTTATCTCGTCCACGAAAAGTATCCCCTCCGGGTATCCGTCCTCCTCGATCGCGTCGTAGACGGATGCCACGATCTCGCTCATGGTGTATCTCGTCACAGGGACGTTCCTCCCGTCGAACTCCGCCGTGTCGATCATCGGCAGTCCGATGGCGGACTGGCGGGTGTGGTGGGTTATGGTGTATGACACGAAGCCTATCCCGAGTTCGGAGGCGACCTGCGACATTATCGCGGTCTTTCCCAGGCCGGGGGGACCCATGACCACGAGAGGCCTCTGGCGCGACCTCGGTATCAGGTAGTTGCCCGCAGGGTCCTTGGAAAGGTAGACCCTGACGGCATCGAGTATGGAGTCCTTGGCTTCCTGGATGTTCACGCAATGATATCAGCGGGCAGTATCTAAAAGAAAGGGGTCGGGACTCAATCCCGTGTCAGGTCCCCGGGCACCACCTCGAGCCTCATAGCCCATGGGGGCACGGTGTGGTTCCCTGCCTTGGGGTCGCAGAACATGAACGCCACATCATATCCCGGACGTCTCTCCGGGTACGTCCCCATGCCGTCGGTGAAGTATATCATCCCACGCAGGTCCTTCAGATCGCCCTTCTCGATCAGTTCGGAGACGTAGCGGAACACCGGCCTGAAATCCGTGGAGCCCCCGCCCCTCAGGGCGAACCCCGAGGCCAGCCTTTTGATGTCCGCCTCGCAGGTGACCACGTCGTCCGACCTGACGCGGTCGTCGCACTGGACCACATGGATCCTGGAGCCGTTGGCCGGAAGGCACTGCCTCACAACGTTCATGGTCTCCTCCAGGAACCTCTTGATGGGCCCCGCGAGGGCGGACCCGGACGTGTCTATGGCGATGACGAACTCTGACACGGAGCCGCATGAGGACGTCTCCGAGGAGTCGACCAGCGGCATGTTCCCGTAGACGGACAGGCCGTAGGTGTAGTATATAGGGTCGAACGAATCCGGGTCCTCTCTGGGGAGGGCCCTGCGTGACACGAACTTCCTGAGGAACTCCCGGTAGTCGTACCTTCTGCGGTTCCTTATCCTCAAGATGCTGAGCAGTGTCCCCGTCCTTCCCTCCAGGTTCCCGGCGAAGCCCTCCGCCTCCACCATGGCCTGCTTGGACATCTCCGACCATCCATCGTCCGCCCACCCCCTGCGTGAATGGTCGTCCCTGCGGAACATCTCCTGATAGCGGGGGATCTTCCATTGGGACTCCTGTCCGAGGACGGACGCCATCAGCTCAGGGGACGACCCTCCGGCGAGGGACACCAGACGGTCGCAGGCGTACATGCGGTCGTCCCGGCCGGGCACGGACGTGTGGGCGGTGTCGAGGGAGTCCAGAACGTATTCAACCAGCATGTCCTCCGCCAGGTCGACCAGGGGGTCGGCGTTCGCGGAGCCGTGTCCGAGGATGCAGTGGAGGGCGCAGTGGGCCAGGTCCCTGGCGGGGGAGTTCCCATCTTTTAGGTACCCTTCTACGACGGAGTCGGAGCGGAACTCCACAGATGCGCCGTCGCAGACCGGCAGCCCCTCGCCCGGGACGATCCTCCTCTCCAGGGACAGGACGGACGCCGTCAGGAACCTCAGGTCAAGACAGAGGGAGCCGGACGCGGCGTCGAGGATCTCGGCGGCAGCATCCATCGGAAGCGTCCCCTGCGGTACTGCTCTGAACCTTTCAGCCTTTGGAATTTGACTTCGATTATTGCCTCGTCGTCGTCGCAGAGCCTGCCGAGCCTGTAGTTGAAACTGGACTCCGGGATGGAGAACAGTCTGTCCGTCCTGACGCGGGACGTTCTGTCCAGCATGACCTCGTACGGGTCCGTGAGGCCTATGTCCGTGTCCGGGTAGTGGCTGTGGGACGTCACCATCAGGACTATGAAACCGTTGCCACGCTTCTCCAGTACGATCACCGGACGGTTCTTGGCCCCGGAACGGTCGTCGAAGTAGAGGTTGGCGTTCCAAACCTCCATGGGCTTCGGGGATCCGCCGGATTGGCCGCGCAGCTTCATGCCAGAGAATCCCCTTGCCCTTATAGAATGCTTGCTCGGAAACCAACATTTATATGGGGGTTCCTGGTTCGGGAGATTACCGGTTATCATGGGCAAGTAGATCAGCCCGGTAGATCGCTGCCTTCGCAAGGCAGAAGTCGCGAGTTCGAATCTCGCCTTGTCCACCACTCTCATCTGGCTCACCCTCCCCGTTTACCGTAGTATTTAAACAAAAGGTAAAATGGATTGTTGTCGATGATGGTCTCCGCGAGGTACTGCCGACCATTTCCTTGTCCAGTTCGATGTCGTACATCGTGCATTATATGGCAGTGTCAGTTGCCCTTATATCTGTATTAGGCATTTTCAACCACTTCTTACAGGTTCTTTGGGTTACCTGACTCCAGCTGGCGTACGATTCTGTTGTTTAGAGCTCTCGGATTCGACTTTATAGTCGAAATGACTGAATTGCATTCTACCTTATGCGGGACGGTTTCCGATGGTTTGTGTAACGTATGGAATCGAAACTCCTTTTATAATCGGGAGCACGAATTCGATGAATCCCTATTTGATAAATGAAATCTGGAAGTACATGTCATCTGTCGGACATTTGCGGATGCTTCTGCTTCGGAGGCGATCCTACCCGAGGCCGTGTTTTCAGGCCTGAGAATCGAATGGGAATGGATGTAAAATCTAAACCCTGCATCAGTTGTTATTTAAGTCTGATTGCTGATATAGTACTGCGGGTCGCCCCTTAGGCGACTCAGTGGGGGGATTGTGGTCCCTCGACCACTCACCCCTACATCCTTCCGAGATTAGTTGTCACTTCGGGAATATCTTCAGCCCGTAACCCTCGGATTCGGACCCATTCTTGAGGAGTTTCGGCTTCATCATCTTGAAGAAAGCTTCGAACGTCTCACGTTCCCACTCATCAGCTTCGGCTTTCCTGAAGTTCCTTCTGATGCAGTACGCCACACAGTCGACGAGTTGTGACAGATGTCTGTAGCTGGAATCCACGAAAATGGGGTCCTCGATAAGGTACTGGTTCTTCTCATATTTTGTGCCGTTCTCGAACAAGTATCTGACCTTGACCCTGATCTTGTTGTCATACTTCGGATTGACCGAATCGATCATAAGGATGCCGTATTGTTCATCCCTACCTTCCATCCTGTTTTCTCCGTTAGCGACGTTGTGGTAATAGCATAGACGCTCGAACAGCAGTTCAAGGGCGTAGATATCGATCTCCAGGGTCTTGCTCTTGATTTGATTCTTGCGGATGAGGATGGCAGAGATTGAACAGTCGATCTCTGAGACTATGGTCATCACATCAGTGAATATGGCAAGCCTCTTCTCAAGGCTCATGTTCTTGAACGCACCCTTGTGATTGAAGATGTCTGTGGCGTGTATCTCGATTTCATCGTATTTGGCGTTAGGGAAGTACTTCTGTTTGAGACCACGGACTCTACTATCAACATCTTTCCATGCGTTCTCATTTATAGTCAATGAGGCGAGGACATACTCTGGCTCCGGATCCGAGCGTTCGGCCTTTCCCGATTCATCGATATACGTAAGATACATCCCATACCCCTGTATTCTGAAGGTCTCGTTCTATATATCGTTCTCCGAAGGACGATTATAATCATCTTTGTGGTCTTATCAAGGCTTCCCGTTACCTTCTGAGGAAGTACTTGTTCGGTTCCTCGAATGGGTTGACATCACAAGGTCGTTATCGGTCCGGAGTCCGAGGTTGAGGGTGCACACGGTGAGTGGGCACATCCTAGAGAATTCAGCGATTGTAAGGGTCTCTTCGCGAAGTCTGGACTTGAAGGACTTGAACACACACCCGATTAGATCGAAGTCCTCTGCGAAGACAATCACCGGATTGTCTCTGATGTGAGTGTTTGTTGAGGTATTACTGCAACTTGCAGTAGAAATTCATTAGCGGTCTGTCATCGAATACAACTATTACGTTACCACGAGTATTTTGTCTATCTGGGATACCGATGAAAACAGATGCTTTCGACAATTCGTGTAGAAAGGACGGAATAGAAGGTAAGAGGTTGGATGCGGTGCCCCATCCCGGGGCACCGTCGATCAGACCATCAGGCTGGCTGCTCTGAGCTCTGCGGCGATCTTGTCGACCGCACGTGTGACATCCTCGGGGACCTTGGCTCCGGTGCAGACCATCTTTCCGGATCCGAACAGGAGGACGACAACCTTCGGGTCGTCGAGCCTGTAGACGAGACCGGGGAACTGCTCGGGTTCGTATTCGACCTTCTCGAGTCCGAGGGTGATGGCCACAGTGTTCAGGTTGATCTCCTGCTCGAGGTCGGAAGACGCGACGATGTTCTGAACCTCGATCTTGGGTTCGATGGTGATCTTGATGTCCGCCTTCTCCAGGTCCTTAGCGACCTTGCTGATGGCGACCTTGACATCATCGCGGCATTTGGCCCCCGTACAAACAACCTTTCCGCTCCTGAAGATCAGGGTTGCGGTCTTAGGCTCCTTGAGCCTGTAGACGAGACCGGGGAACTGCTGGGGGTTGTACTCGGCACCCTCCAGTGCATCTTCAATCTTGTTCAGGTCAAGTTCCTGACCAAGGTATGTCGAAGCGACCACGTTCTCAATATTCATTTTGGCCATCTTTTCACCGAGAGGGGTTACTTATATACTGTTTATAAAGGTTTTGTTCATCACATAAAAAATCGACGGTCGCACACACCATGTGGGACAGCCGTGAATCTCAGGAAAAACAGGTGGAGTCGAGGGAGGGGATCGAACCCCCGTCTGCGGATCTGCAGTCCGCCCCATAGCCACTGTGGTACCTCGACGCAAGACACCCGACTGTTTGGTTCTATAAAAATATTCCTAGCTCCGTCGACAATGCCAGACCTCTACCTTAAAATCATGTTTTCCCGATGTTCCCCCATGCACTGCAAGGACGTTTCGATGCGCGAGGTGGATGTACCCCTCGATCCCGAGAGCATCGCGGGGATCATGGACGGTTGGGTGTCCTATGTGCGCACGGACGATCTGGTCCTGAGGAACGGGGACCAATACGCGGTGGTGGAGCTCATCAAGAGGCCGGGGACCGGGCTGTTCAGGGAGCTTGAGGGATACAGGATCGTCTCCCTCCCCGAGGACACGGTGTTCCTCGACCTCCCGGACATGGATGTCCTGAACACCCCGGCCATGGCCCAGGTCCAGGCAGAGCATCCCGGGAAGGCGGTCATAGTCCGGGGCATGTTCTCCCACATCAATTACATCAAGGACATAGTCCCTGAGACGTTGACCGTGGTGGACAACGTCCCGCCGGCCCCGTCCAAGCTGGGGGTTCTTGTCAGGAGGGCGTTGGCATCGGGGTTCGTGGACCATCCCGTCATCGTGCGTGACAGGATAATCGACATGGCGGACAGGGTGGCGGATGTCTCCACCGAGGCGGTGATGTTCCCCTGCAGGGTGTCCGGGCTAAGCTCCGACATGCCGTTCTACTTCCTGGACGACGCCCCGGATCTGGACCGGGAGGTGACCCTGATAGGATGCCACCTGTCCAAGAGGATATTCACTTCCCTGTACGGAGGGGATGTGCCGTTCATCAACGTGTGTCCGGCGGATTTCGTGGACCCCGACGAGAAGACGATAGTTAAATGCTGCAAGGTCAAGAACGGGCACGAGCGCGAGGGCAACCTGGTAAGGGTCCCGTGGGGTGCCACCGTGCCGGAGATCGTCGACGCCATCAACGACCTGTTCGGTTCCTGAAGTTCTTCCTTCCCCTTGCGAACGCCTTGTACCCTTCTTCCGGTCTGCCGGCCTTGCATAGAAGCTCGCCCAGGCGGTACCAGGAGTCGGCGTCGTCTGGCTCGTTCTCCAGATGCAGTTGGAGGTGCGCGATGGCCTCCTCCACTTTGCCGATGGATTCCAGGTGCCTGCTGTGGCTCCTGCCGTTGGTCTCCTGGTCCCTGACCCTCATCATCTCCTTCTGGGCTTTGACGAGCAGGACGTCCATGGAGTTCTCGGAGATCCACGGGTACCTGTTGCGTACCATGGTCCTGAACGGGGCGGCTTTCTCGGGGTCGACCCTGCAGTCGTTGCCTGTGAAGATGCTGCGGGGCACGTCCACGCACAGGTTCCCGTGCTGGACGGTGATGTGGTTGGCCTGTGTCATGATCGCCTGAAACTGATGTTCCTTCCGCAGGCGTCCCTGTGGCATCTGCCGAACTCGGTGAGTTTGAGGATCTGCTCAGTATGGAACACCGGGCCGTCCTTGCATACGCGTGATTCGTCCATCACGCAGCATCCGCAGACCCCTGCTCCGCACTTCATGTACCTCTCCATGGAGAGCTGGCATTCGATGCCCAGCTCCTGGCAGGCCTTGAACGTGAACCACAGCATGATTTCGGGGCCGCAGGCCAGCACGCAGTCGTACTTCTTCAGGGCGGCCTTCTCCCTCATGAGCTGTACCGCGTTCCCGTGGAAGCCCTTGCTCCCGTCGTCGGTGGCGATCCAGAGGTTGGAGGCATGTTCGGAGGCCATGGACTCCATTATCACGTCCTTTTCCGAGCGAGCGGCGATTATCGTGTCTGCTCCGGAGGCGACGACCGCGGGCATGATGGCCGCGGTCCCCACCCCTCCTCCGATGATCAGGATGTTCTTCCCGGACACGTCGAAACCGTTCCCGAAGGGTCCGCGGATCCTGAGCCTGTCCCCCACCGACAATCCGTGGATGGCCCTCGTCGCATCGCCGATGGCTTTGACGGTGATGCTCTTCTCCGTGGCGGATATTCCGGATACGGACATGGGAATCTCATCAATCCCCGGCACCCAGACCATCACGAACTGGCCCGGTCTCACCTCCGCATCCCAGTCGAACCTGAACGTCTTGGTGTCGTACGCCTCGTCGACTATTTCCTTGATTGTGACGACTTCAGTCATGTGCCACCCCCGTCATGGACGCGATGTCGGGGTAACCGTACTCCTCCATGAAGTACGAGAGCCCCTCGTTGATCCTGGAGAACACGTCCGGACCCACTGTACCCACGGCGCTTCCCACCTGGAACGCCGACGCACCGGCCATGATGTACTCTGCCGCGTCCCTCCAGCAGGATATCCCCCCTACACCGATGATGGGGATATCTAGGACGGTCCTGAGGTCGTAGACGGCCCTGACTCCTACGGGCTTCACAGCGGATCCGGAGAGTCCTCCGAACTTGTTGCTCAGCAGAGGTCTGGCGAACTCCGGGCAGATTACCATGGCCTTGAGTGTGTTTATCGCCACGACGGCATCGCCTCCCGCGTCCTGGACGGAGGTCGCGATGTCGGCCAGTATGTGGGTGTTGGGCGTGAGTTTGGCCCAGACCGGGATGGAGATCGATGATTTGACCGCGGACACGATGGCTTTCACCATGGAAGGGTCCGTTCCAACCTCCATGCCGTATCCCTTGGCATGGGGGCAGGAGAGGTTCAGCTCCACAGCGGAGGCCCCGTAATCCTCCATCTTACCTGCCAGAGCGGAGAAGTCGTCCGGTCCGGATCCGTAGATCGACCCGATGACCGGGCCTGCAGGGACGGCGACCTCCATCTCCTCCTTGAAAAGCTCTATCCCCGGGTTGGGAAGGCCCATCGCGTTGACGTAGCCTCCTGAAACCTCTGTGAAACATGGGTTGGAATGGCCCGCGTTTGGTTCCATGCCGACGGATTTGGTCACGACGGCTCCGGCTCCGCAGGCGAACATGCGGACCATCGACGGTCCGGTCTCGTCCATGATTCCGGACGCGACCATTCCCGGTTTTTCCAGAGAAACTCTTCCCACATCGGTTTTCAGGGATACCATGTCCGATATGATGCGGGGATTGATTATAAACCGTTCGTGTGCGCCGTCCGTATGCCAGGCGGTTGCAAGGATATCCATTCGGAGGCGGACCGTCATTCGTCCTCGATGTCGATGTTCTTCCCCGGTTGGGACCCCCGGTCCCTGCCGTGGAACATCCAGTAGATGACGAATCCCGACATGCTGATGAACGCGCAGACCAGGTACATTTCCCTGTATCCGATGAACGCCAGCAGCAGACCCAGGACGGAAGGCCCCAGTCCGCTCCCAAGGTCGGCTATCGCCGCGAAGGTGGATGTGGTGACGCCGTATCTGTGGGGAGGGCTCTTGGACACAACTATCGCCTGATCTATGCTGTAGACAATCGACACCCCGTAGCCTATAGCGAATCCGCCGCAAAGCAGGACCCAGGATACGGATGCCTGGGAGAATGCGACCATGCCCACGAAGAACGCCAGATACGCGGGGATCATGACGATGTTGGCTCCCCTGCGGTCGTATATCCTGCCGGTGGTCAGTCTGGAGATGAGCGTTCCAGCGGCCACGGCCAGGTAGAAGTAGGAGGCGGCCTCGATCAGGTCGATCTCCTCCGTGTAGGCGGATATGAAGCTGATGACTCCGGAGTAACCGAAGTAGAATATCATGCATGCCAGGGCCAGGGGCACCGCGGACGCCTGGAATAGCTGGCCGAGTCCGAAGCCGCGGGCACGTCTCTTCTGCTCCTCGGACAGGGTCTCCTCAGGGACCTTCAGCAGCAGGGCGCAGACCATAGCGAGGGTGTACATGACCAGACCGACGGCGAAGACGGCGGTGTAGTTGCCGTCCCTTCCGAAGGACATGCCGATGAACGGACCGATGGCCGTCGCGATGGTGATGCTCAGCAGGAAGTACCCCATCCCCTCGCCCCTCCTGCTCCTGGGCAGGATCTTGGCGATGATGTCTCCTGTGCATGTGCTGCTGATCCCGTAGGCGGTTCCGTGCAGGAACCTTATCAGGTACAGCATCCAGAGCGATGACACGAAGAAGTAGGTGGCGGACATCACGAGTGCGATGCCCAGGCCGATGACCAGCATCCTCTTCCTGCCGACGAGTTCGACGTACTTGCCCAGGCCGACTCTGGATATCAGTCCGCCGATGACGTAGATGCCTGCGGCCAGCCCCCCTTCGGCCGAACTCGCGCCGAAAGTCTCGGCGGCGAAGCCGTTGATGTTGATGAGAAGCGTGAAGTAGTTGAGGCAGCAACAGAGCGAGATGGCTGTGTCTAAGAGGAAATCCTTCGTGAACAGCCGATCTTCTGTCATCGGACGTTCTCATTCCCTCCTCGTTAATGAAACTTGGGCTCGGGTCGACTATTCCGAATAAATACCGCTAGGCCGATTAGTCGGCATGGCAAAACTTACGTCTGAGATTCTGGAACAGATGAAGAAGCAGAGGATCTACGCCCTGGCGACCGCCTCCAAGGACGGTGTCCCGAACGTCGTCCCCGTGGGGATGCTGATGCCCAAGGAGGACGGAACCGTCTGGCTGATCGACAACTACTTCGACAAGACGCTGAAGAACATGAAGGAGAACCCCAAGGCGGCATTCTACGTCTGGAATCCCGAGTGCACCGAATCCTGGCAGATAAAAGGGTCCCTGAAGATCGAGAACTCCGGACCGGATTACGAGGCGGCAGTTGCCATGGCACATTCCATCAAGGAGATCTACCCCGCCAAGAACCTGATCAAGATGACCGTTGAGGAAGTCTTCTACGTGACCCCCGGCGACCATGCCGGGAAACCCGTTCAGTGAAGTCTCTTAATAAAAAAGGGCCGTAAGGCCCGTTCAATCATCTTCGTCGCGTGGTTTTATGAGTTGGGGTGCAGCTCCCATGACCGCGGCGAACGGTACGAGCAGGAAGCAGATCGGGTTCTGGGAGTACCAGTAGAAGAACGCCGCCAGGAAGAATCCTGCCAGCGCTCCGACGGCCAGGCCCTGTTTGGTGGCAGGATTCATCTCACTCCACCTGTCTGCCGACCGCATCCTCTGCCGCGGCGACCATCTTGTCGACGATCTCCCTGGCACCGCCCACGTAGTTGGCGGCGTCCATGGTCTCGACGATCTCCTGCTCGGACAGCACCCCTTTCAGGTCATCCCTCTCCAGGAGCACGTCCCTGAGGTGCCTTCCGGTGTCCTCTGCGACCATGGCCGAGGAGCGGATGATCTCGTGTGCATCCTGTCTTCCGATTCCCTTCTCGGTGAGTTTCATCATGAGCGGCTCGGCCATGACCAGTCCCTTGGACGACTCGATGACCTCGAGCATCCTGTCGCGGCGGACCTCCAGTCCGTCGAAAACCCACGTCATCTTCTTGAGGATCTCGTCCAGGAGGATGAAGACATGGGGGAGCGTGAACCTCTCCGTCGACGAGTTGGACAGGTCCCTCTCGTGCCACAGGATCTGACTCTCGAACGTGGGTGTGACGAACCCCCTGATGACCCTGGCGAGACCGCAGACGTTCTCGGAGTTCATGGGGTTCCTCTTCTGGGCCATGGTGGACGATCCAACCTGTTTCTTCACGTCGAAGAACTCGGCCGCCTCCCCAATCTCGGACCTCTGGAGGTTCCTGACCTCTGTTCCGTACCTCTCGAGGGAGGTGGCGATGTTGGCCATGAGGCAGATGGCCTCGGTGTACCTGTCGCGTCCGACTACCTGTGTGGCGGCGGGCTCGTATGTGAGGCCGAGGTCCTTCATGACCCTTTTCTGGATCTCGAAGAAGTTCTTCCCGAGGGCGGCTCCGGTTCCGACGGCTCCGGCCATCTTCCCTGCGCACACCCTTGGCATGGCCTCGATGAGCCTCTCCCTGTGCCTGAGCATCTCGGCGATGTATCCTGCGATCTTGAACCCGAATGTGATAGGGATCGCGAACTGCGCGTGTGTCCTTCCGATCTCCAGGGTGTCCCTCTCCCTCTTGGCGATCTTGGCGAAGGTGTAGATCATGTTGTCAACGTCTTCCATGACGATTTCCATAGCCGCTTTCATCTGAAGCGCGGTGGCGGTGTCCACGATGTCGTTGGACGTGGCTCCGAGGTGCACGTATTTCCCGGCGTCGCCGGCGCACTGCTCGGTCATGGCCCTTACCATGGCCATCAGGTCGTGCCTGGTGTCCGTCTCGATCTCCTTGATCCTGTCAATGCTGACCACATCCAGGGTGGCGACCCTGGAGATCTCGTCTGCGGCTTCTTGGGATATGGTTCCCAGGGAGGCATGGGCACGGGCTAGGGCGGCTTCGACCTGCATCTGGTACGAGATGCGGCTCTCCTCGCTGAAGACGGCCTTCATCTCTTCGCGGCCGTAGCGGTAGTCAAGGGGACAGACGTTGCTCATGTTAATCGAGTCGGCGATTGATTGAGCGTATTTATAGCTCATTGCCTCCCGGACGTCATCGGGCCATCTTTGTCGTGTATAGATAGGGTATAATCGTGTCTCGGTCGGAATTTTCAAGGAAATTATTATAAATAAAGTGCTGATAGCCTTTGACAGAGTGGGCCATGCTCTAAAGCTCATGGCCAAGTCGAATATTGAGTGTGGATTTATGGAAGATTTTGTGGAGGAAGTTGTTC
Source organism: uncultured Methanomassiliicoccales archaeon (assembly GCA_964550065.1). GTDB lineage: Archaea > Thermoplasmatota > Thermoplasmata > Methanomassiliicoccales > Methanomethylophilaceae > Methanoprimaticola. The sequence continues at coordinate 404,710 of CAZJWD010000002.1, read as the reverse complement.
AGCAGCAGGATTCTCAGGAAGAGCAGGAGGCAGTACAGGTTACTGAGGAAACGGAAGCCGTCCCCTGCGAGGAGACTGCCACAGATGTCGTTTCCGAAGAGGCCGAAGCAGCCCTTGAGGAGAAGCGCGACATCGCGAATGAGGATGCCGATAAGCACAGGAAGCTCAGGGACGAGCTCAACAACCAGACCAAAGAGTGGAAGGCCAAGAGGGATGCTCTCAACGGCCAGGTCAGGTCTCTCGTCGATGAAGCCGGAAAGTGCAGGGAGGAGCGCGACTCGCTCAACCAGAAGGTCAGGGAGACGAAGGAGCTCAGGGACGAGTGGAACCAGAAGGTCACCGCCCTCAAAGAGCAGCTCGCACCCTACAGGAACGAGAAATCCGACGAGAAGACTGAAGTCCCCGTCAAGCAGCTGAAGAAACAGCTCCAGGATCTTGAGTACACCCAGATGACCAAGCCTCTCGGCAAGGACAAAGAGAATGAGATCATCAAGCAGATCTCCGTCCTCGCCAAGCAGATCGAAGAGAGGGAGAAGGTCTACGAGCAGAACGACGAGGTCAAGGACCTGGTCGACCAGCTCAGGGCAGCCAAGGCCGAGGCAGAGGTCTACCACCACCAGGTGGCCGACTACGCCGAGAGGGCTCAGGCAGCTCACGACAAGATGATCGGCTTCTACGAGCAGGCCGACAGGCTCAGGAAGGAGGCCGATGCGGCACAGGCGAAGTTCGTCGAGTGCAAGCAGGCCGCCGATGAGGAGCACAAGAAGCACATCGAGCAGATCAAGTCTGTTCACCAGATCGACAAGGATGCTTCTGATTACCGCAACAAGAAGAACTCCGTCAGGAAGAAGAAGTCCGACGGCGAGGGTAAGAAGGAGGCCAAGGAGATCTTCGAGCGCTTCAAGGCCGGAGACAAGCTCTCCACCGAAGACCTCATGGCTCTTCAGAAGTCCGGGTACCTCTGACTCACTTGAGGGGCTCCGCCCCTCTAAACCCATTTAAAGCTACTAGCTTGTTTTAAGTAACTGTCACCTTTTCTTTTGGTAAGTTATTTATAGAAATCCCGTAATTGTGTATTTGCTGGGATATGGTCAGGCTGTAGAGTGCATCCCATCCCTTCTTATACTCTGACCTATCCCCACACCTTTCAGTTTTCGAGTCCAGACGCACCACCTTTATTATACGCGCGCGTTATTGACCTGTGATTAACCATGGTCTTGGAAGGATTGGGAAAATCGCTCAGGGATGTCTTCGGAAGGATCGGAAGCGCATCATCCGTGGACGAGGAGCTTATCAAGGACATCTGCAAGGATCTTCAGCGTGCCTTGTTGGAGGCGGATGTCAACGTCAGACTTGTTCTGGATGTTACGAACAAGGTGAAGGACCGTGCCCTGAACGAGCCGCCCTCCGCCGGAAGCAGCATGAAGGACCATGTCAGCAAGATCATCTTCCAGGAACTGGTGGCTCTCGTCAACAACGGCGAGGGCATCGCACTGAAGCCCCAGACCATCATGATGGTCGGTCTGTACGGTCAGGGTAAGACCACCACAACAGGAAAACTTGCCTTGTACTATTCCAAGAAGGGATTCTCCGTCGGGCTCATCGGTGCCGACGTGTACAGGCCCGCGGCTCTGGACCAGCTGAAGCAGCTGGGTGAGAAGGTAGGTGTCGATGTGTACGGCGAGCCCGGACAGACCGATGCCGCGCTCATAGTCAAGAACGGCCTTGAGAAGTTCAGGGACAAGAAGATCGTCATCATCGATACCTCCGGAAGGCACGCGCTGGAGGACGACCTGATCGAGGAGATCAAGAGGATCGCCGAGGTGGCCAAGCCCGACGAGAGGGTCCTCGTGCTGGACTCCCAGGTGGGGCAGCAGGCCGGCCCGCAGGCAGAGGCGTTCCACAACGCGGTCGGCGTCACAGGCGTCATATTGACCAAGATGGACGGAACCGCGAAAGGAGGAGGCGCGATATCGGCTATTTCCAAGACCAACGCCAGGATCGTCTTCCTCGGAGTGGGCGAGCACATCCGCGACCTGGAGGCATTCGACGCCAACAAGTTCATCTCCAGGTTGCTCGGCAAAGGGGACCTTACGAGCCTCATCGAGATGGCCGCCCAGGAGGTGGACGACGTCGAGGCCATGGAGCAGGTCAGCAAGGCCATCATGACAGGTCGTTTCAACATGAACGACATGTACTACCAGATGGCCGCCGTCGGGAAGATGGGGACCCTCCAGAAGCTCATGGGCATGTTGCCCGGTATGAGCGCCATCGAGGACAAGATCGACTACGAGGCCTCGCAGAAGAAGCTGACGGTCTTCCGTACAATCATGGACTCCATGACCAACGAGGAGAAGGAGGACCCGTCAATCATCAAGGCCAAGAGGATCGAGAGGATCGCGGCCGGTGCCGGTGTCACAACACATGACGTCAGGGAGCTGCTCAGACAGTACAACACCACGAAGAAGACCATGACATCCTTCGGAAAGGACCGCAGGATGCGCAAGCAGATGATGAAGCAGATGGCCGGCGTGGACCTGGACAGTCTGAAAGACCTGCAGGGATCCGGATGAGGTACTTCGTCATTACAGGTCATAAGGCCGTCACCAACGGCCATTTCAAACTGGACGACATCGCAGGAGGCGCTGGGAGGCTGGACATCCTCTGCAGGTGCGTCAACTCCGGTTTCTTCCTGAGCCACGACCTCCGCAAGGACGTGGAGGTCTATCTGTGTCTCATGGGCGGCGAAGACGCCCCCAAGACCGTCGTGTTCAAAGGCGACGAGCTCAAGTACCTCAACCCGGACGAGAGGAGCACGGCGTCCCTCATAAGGAACGCCCTCATGAAGCCAGTGGGGCAGGACGAGGAGGTCAAGTCCTCGCCCGGCGTGTACGTTACAAGGATGCCGTTCTCGGAGGTCCTCAGGAAGCTCTCCGGCAAGGGGAGCTTCGTCTATCTCAAAGAGGACGGCAGCGACAGCAGGGAGTTCGAGTTCCCCCCGAACCCCATATTCGTGCTGGGGGACAACAGGGACCTGACCGAGGAGGAGGAAGAGTGCCTTCTGGGATATGGCCCGGAGAAGATCCGCATCGGGCCCAGGAGCCTGCATGCGGACCACTGCATGATCATCGTCCAGAACGAGGTCGACCGCAGGGAGGCGTAATCATGGAAGCTACAGAGAGGATCCCGCAGCACCGTCACTGCGTGAACTGCGGGAAGGCGTTCGTCGGAGCCGGGCAGTTCTGCTCCGACTCGTGCAAGGAGGTGGCGGGTGACGAGGTCAAGGGCAAGCTGAAGAAGCTGGGCCTGATCTGGGTGGCCATAGTCGCCGTCACCGCGATACTGCTTTTCGGTGCATTATGAGGACAGCCGCCGTTGCAGGGACGTTCGACGTCCTGCATGATGGACACAGGGACCTCATCGAGGCGGCATTCAAGTCCGGCGACCGTGTGGTCATAGGTATCACAGGCGACCGTATGGCCGGGGAGACCCGGACATGCACAGTGCCGTTCCACATAAGGAAGGCCGAGGTCGAGGCGTTCGTCTCCGGACTGGGCGAGTCCGAGATCTTCCAGCTCGACGACATCTACGGTCCGGACAAGGTCATGGACTCGGTGGACGTCTTGGTGGTGTCCGAGGAGACGCTGCCGAACGGGAAGGTTCTGAACGACAGGCGGGTTTCCAGAGGGCTTCCGCCTTACGATCTGGTCGTGGTGCCTCTCGTCATGGCCTCTGACGGTTCCAAGATAAGCTCCTCCGCCATCCTTTCGGGTGAGTACGGGAGGTCCGGGCACAGGGACGTGCCGGACATCGCCGTCGGTTCCTTGAACCAGGTTAAGGTCTCGGCCGTCCGTTCCGTGATGGAACGCATATACGGGGAGGTCAGGATAACCGCTGTGGACGTGCCGAGCGGTGTGCCGGACCAGCCGTTCGGAGACCAGACCCGCGAAGGGTCGTACAACAGGGCCGCGGGGGCGCTTGGGACCCATGACATGGCGGTGGGCATAGAGGCGGGCGTGTTCGAGATGCCCGGAGGCCTTTACGACATCCAGCACTGCACCGTGGTCTCCAGGGACGGTTTCGTCTCCCATGGCCAGGGGTCGGGGTTCAGGTACCCTGACGCAGTCGCCGATCTGGTCCGGGGCGGGCTGACCGTCGGGGACGCCGTACATGAAGTCTACGGAAGCACCGACATAGGCAAGAAGCAGGGCGCGGTTGGACTGCTGAGCAAGGGGCTGATCGACCGTAAGACCCTCACGGAGCAGTCGGTGACAGCCGCGATGATACCCAGGATTTGGGATGAGTGATCCAGATGTTTTACAGGACGAGGATACGCAGCGATTCTAAGTATCTGACCGACGAATCCAAGATGACCGGTTTCGGGGAGCACGTCATCCTGCCGGTGGACGAGTCCGAACTCAGGGAGGCCGTCCGTGTGAACAACTCCAAGGGCAACCCCATCACGGTCAGCGCCATGCGCACCGGGGTCTGCGGAGGATGCGTCCCGAAGGAGGGCGACGTGCTGTCCCTGGAGAGGATGACAGGCGTCATAGGCGTCGGCAGGGACGACAGAGGGTATTTCCTCAGGGTTCTCCCCTGCACGACCGTCGGGGAGATAAACGAGATCCTGAGGGCCGGAAGGTTCGACAACCTTCGGGATGTCACCGAGGGTGCCGTGGAGGCCCTGAGGTCGGAACCGGTTCCGTACTTCTATCCGGTCGACCCGACCGAGATGGGAGGGTCCATCGGAGGAAACATCGCCTGCAACGCATCCGGGCCGAGGACTTACAGGTACGGTCCCACCCGCGACTGGGTCAGGAGGCTAATGGTCGTCGTCCCCGAGGGCCAGTTCATCGATTTCAAGAGGGGAGACTACGTCGCCGACGGAAGGCGCATGAGCTTCCCCGCAGGGAGGTCGTTCTATTCCTTCGACATCCCATCGTACGATTTCAACACCGCCGTGAAGAATGCCACAGGTCCGATGTTCTCCGAGAACATGGACCTGATGGACCTGTTCATAGGTTCGGAGGGCATCTTCGGCATAATCGCCGAGGCCGACATCTACCTGGCGCCTTGGCATCCTCTGGTGTCGAACATCCTGTTCTTCCCTTCGGACAGGGACTGTCTGGATGCTGTAAGGGAGTTCCGTTCCTCGGATGCCGTGGGCCCGGAGTTCCTCGAGTACATGGACGGGAGGTCGTTGGAACTGCTGAGGTCCGTTATGGCCTCGGACCCGGCGCTGATCCCGATACAGGACATACCCTGTGATGCCGGTGCGGCCCTGTTCTTCGACATGCAGGTCACAGACGACATGGAGTCCAGGTACGCCGAGGTTTCCAGGATCGCCGAGGCTCACGGCTCGTCTCTGGACAATTCCTGGTGCGCCAGGGAGGACAGGGACCGTTCCAGGATGAGGGAGCTCAGGCACTCGATCCCCAAGTCGATCTTCGAGTACGTCGCGTCCCTCAAAGGGGAGATGCCCCGCATCCATAAGATGGGCACCGACATGGCCGTTCCGGATGACAGGGCGGACGAGATGATGTCGTTCTACACATCCAGGCTGGAATCCGCCGGTCTGGAGTACGTTGTTTTCGGCCACATCGGGAACAACCATCCTCATGTGGAGATCATACTGAAGTCGATGGAAGACTTCGAGAAGGCCAAGGCCGTTTACTCCGAGTTCGCCCGCAAGGCCGTGGAACTGGGCGGATCGCCCAGTGCGGAGCACGGCATCGGGAAGATCAAGACCGAGTACATGGAGCTCGTGTACGGCAGGGTGGGGATGGAGCAGCTCCGCAGGATCAAGCGCATCCTGGACCCCAAGAACATACTCTGCCGCGGTAACATCATCGGTGATATGGAATGAAGGTCGTCATAGCGGTAAAACAGGTCCCGGACACATCAGAGATGAGAATCGATGCCGATGGGTCACTAGTCAGGGACGGGATCCCCGCGATTCTGAACCCGTACGATGAGTACGCCTTGGCATCCGTGATGGAGATGGTCGGTGATGGCGACGAGGTCATAGTCTGCACCATGGGGCCCGGGAAGGCCTCCGACGCTTTGAGGAAGTGCCTGGAGCTTGGTGCCCATAGGGCATATCTCATCACCGACTCCGCGTTCGCGGGTTCGGACACCTGGGCCACGGCCAGGGCGTTGTCCGCCTTCGTGAAGAAGTTCGAACCGGATGCCGACCTGTACGTGTTCGGCAGACAGGCTGTCGACGGGGACACCGGTCAGGTCCCATACGAGGTCGCATCGCTGATCGGTGCCGGCCAGTTCGCATACGTGGAATCCATGGTCCCTTCGGGGGATGGGTTCCTGGCAGTCCAGGATTACGGAGACTTCAGGAGGACAGTGAAGGTCCCGAAGGGTTCCGTTGTCTCGTTCGGTGGCGTGGACCCCAGAGGTTCCCTGCCGTCCATACGCAGTGTGCTCGAGGCATCAGGGAAGGAAATCGTCACCCTTGACAGGGTGGATCTCGGATTGGGGCTCTACTCCGTGGGACTCAAAGGTTCCATGACGAGGATCGTCTCCACCCAGGCCGCCAAGAGCGACCGTAGGAACCGCAAGGTGGAGATACGCGACCCCGTCAAAGGCGCGGAATTCATAATCTCCGACATGGAGGCGGCGAGATGAGCGACTGTTCAGGCGGTTCATGCTCCACATGCTCATCATGCGGGTCCGACGATCCAGACAGGTTGCCTCCCGGCATGCTGAAGGCATACGACCTAAACGAGTCCACCGCGGACGGCATACTGGTGTGGATCGAGACCGTCCCGGGGAAGGATGGGCCCGAGATCGCGGACGTCAGCGCTGAGCTTCTGGGAGCCGCGAGGGGACTCAGCGACGGCAGGGTCTTCGGGATCATTTTCGGTGGGGTCGAGCTCAAACCGCTGTACCCGAAGCTGTTCGGATACGGCATCGACACCCTGTACCATGTCCGTGAGAAGGACCTGGAGGTCTATCGCCCGGAGCCGTACGCGGGATGCATGGCATCGCTGATCGAAAGGATAGTCCCGGCTGCGGTTTTCATAGGGGCGACACCCAAGGGAAGGGAGTTGGCTCCGAGAGTGGCAGGCATCCTGGGTGTAGGATTGACCGCCGACTGCACGTCCATGAGGGCTGACGGAAGGAAGATCGTGATGACCAGACCTGCCTTCGGAGGGAACCTGATGGCCGACATAGAGTGCATGGGATTCCCACAGATGGCCACGGTCCGTCAGGGCGCGTTCCCGAAACCTCCGGAGAGAACTGGCGAGGGTACGACGATATACTGGCAGTATCGGGCTGAGAACCTATCTGAAATCGTGTCCGAGGACACGGTCGTCGACGTATCCGGAGACATAAGGGACGCCAAGGTCCTGGTGTCACTCGGAGAGGGGATCAGGGACAGAGGCATGGTGGAGGTGGCAGAATCCGTGGCGTCGAAGCTCGGAGGGATGGTCTCATGCTCCCGTTCCGTGGCGGACAAGGGGTGGTTGCCTAGGTCCCGTCAGGTCGGAATGTCCGGAAGGACCGTGTCTCCGGATATCTATCTCGCCTTCGGTATATCCGGCTCTGTACAGCATCGTGCGGGGATGTCCGGGGCTAGGAGGGTGATCGCCGTCAACAGCGACCCTGATGCGCCCATCCATCGCTACGCGGATCTGAGTCTGATCGCCGATGCAGGCGAGATCCTGAGGGAATTGGATCGGTTACTCTGATTTCTTGGCGTGAGACAAGGCGCACTCGGTGACCTTGTCCGCGTGTCCCGCGACCTTGACGTTGCGCCAGGCACCTTCCACTTTACCGTCCTTACCGACCAGGAACGTGGACCTTATGGTGCCGACGGTCTCCTTTCCGTAGGAGACCTTGGTCCCCCACGCACCGACCTTCTCCATGAGTTCGTGCTTAGGGTCGCTCAGCAGCTTGACCTTCAGCTGCTGTTTGTCTATGAATCCCCTGTGGGATTTCACGGAGTCCTTGCTGACCCCGAAGACCGGGATGTTGCGCATCATGAGCTTGGGGACGTTGACGGTGAACTCCTGGGCTTCCTTGGTGCACCCCGGGGTGTTGTCCTTCGGGTAGAAGTATATCACGTAACGGATGCCTTCGAGCATCTTGCTGTCGAACGTCTCACCGTTCTCGTCGGTGAGGACGAAGTGTGGGAATGTGTCACCTACCTCCATCTCAATCCCTCAGAACAGTGTGTCCCTCTTCTCGGACACGATGGACTCCAGGTCGATCTCCATGAATATTATAGGATGGGTGATCTCGTACGCCACAACGACCGCGGGGGCCATCTCGCCGAAGATACCTATCTCCTCACCGTTCATCATGACCCTCGCACCCCTTCCAGGGACGAATGTGGGGAGGTCGCATGCCTCCAGTGTGTAGTCCAGTCCCATCTCCCTGAGAACGGACTCGGTGATGGATTTGATCTCGGTGAACGACGTCTTGGATGCCGTGGCCATGGCGCAGAGGCGGGGCTTGGTGAGGTTGTCCCTGACGACGTTCCCAATCTCGAAGATCCTCTGAGGCAGATCCCTGTGCTTGTTGTGTCTGAGGATCCTGACGAGGCTGGGCATTAGGTACGGCCTCAGGCAGGTGTGGTCCTCCGTGATGGGGTTAAGGACCTTCACCACATCCACCTCGGGGAGTCCGGATATCCCGAACTCGTCCCTCTGGTTGCTCAAGGTCAGTGTGGTGACCTCCGTGAACCCGAGTCCGACCATGACATCCCTGATGTCCTCGGAGAATGTGGTGATCGGAGCGAGGCCTCCGGTTGTCTGTGTCAGTTTGTATGATTCCCCGAATCTGTCGAAACCGTATCCTGTGGCGACGTCCTCGAAGAGGTCCACCTCGTGCATTATGTCGAGTCTGACGCAGGGGATGGTGGCTCTGACTATGTCCCCGTCGCAGACTGCATCCATGCCCATCCTGCGAAGGCATTCGACGCATCCCTCCGGCCCCAGGTTCGTTCCGAGGAACCTGTCGCATGCGGATGCGGAGAACTCCCTGACCTCGGGTGTGAGGTCGGGGGATTGGAACGTGTCGTATCCGTCATGCATCGTGACGGTCTCGATTCTGCCTCCGCGCTCCGCGAGTGCGGTGGCGACGATGTCCAGGGCGCCTTTGACGGCTTTCCTGTCGTTTCCCGTGACGTCGATGAACAGGTCATGTTTTCCGACGGTGACAGTGGTCAGGGACCCGTTGATGATCGGGGGGAACGAGAGCACTGCACCGTTCTTGTCAAGGATTATCGGGTAGTCGCTGTAATTCCTGAGGAGATGGGCGTAGTCCCTGCCCTTCTCGTTCTTCTCCAGGATCTCGGCGAGGTCCATCTCCGAATCCATGGCCAGGGGTACGAACCTGACCGAGTGGGGCTCCGCAAGCCTGTAAGTGAACGGAGGCTCCACCTTCGAGAGGTCGTGTATCCCGATGGCCAGTTTGCTTCTCTTCCTTCCGATGGTGATGTGCAGCTTCTCCTGCATCTCCATTATGGACTTCAGGAAGTCATCGTCGATCTCCACGTCCCTGACAACTCCGCAGAGGAACCAGGGGCGGATGGATTTGACGCTGCTGTCCACGAACACATCCATTCCGGATTCACCAACTTCGTACGTCTGCATCCCGGGCTTGATGTCCAGGAACGCGCGCATGGCCCTGGCGAGACCTTCGACGCTGTATAGGTCGGGGCGGTCAGGGAAGAACTCCACGGACATCTCGTCGGACTCCCCCTCGGTCTCGTGCATGTCGGCACCGATCATGGGGATCCTGTCTACGAGGGTCTTCTGAGGGACTTCCTCCCCCAGCATCGTGCACAGGTCGCTGTACTTGAAGTTGATTACAGGCATGAGTTCGCAATCTTGAACTTCGTATTAAAGATACGCGCAGGCGCGCGCGGAAAAGGGTGGAGAGAGGCGGGGCAGAGCCGCACTCCCGCGGGGTTTCATCTGCCGAGGGCCGCGTGCGCACTGCCCAGCTGGCCTGCGGCCTGAGCCGCCAGCGTGGACAGCTCACCTGCGAGGACTGTGACCGCGACGATCTCGGACAGTTTCCTGGCTTTGCCTTCGCCCAGGCATCCGATCATCTCGAGGGCCTCCCTCTGACAGGGCAGCCTGGTGCCTCCTCCGACGGTCCCGACCTCGACGGCGGGCATCCTGACGGAGATGTACAGGTCCCCGTCCACGTCCTCGCACGAGGTCACCGTCATGCTGCCGCCTACGACCTGGGCCGGGTCCTGGCCTGTGGCTATGTAGAGCGCGGCAACCATGTTCGCGGCATGCGCGTTGGCTCCGAGCGTTCCAGCCAGGGAGCTTCCCATGAGGTTCTTCCGGTAGTTGATCTCCTGGACCGCGGCGGAGGTGGTATGGAGCCTCTGCTCGACCACGTCCTTGGGTATCAGCGCCTCCGCGACCACGGTCTTGCCGCGACCGTTGATCATGTTTATGGCGGCCGGTTTCTTGTCTGAGCACATGTTTCCGGACACCGAGACCATCACCGCACCGGTCTCCTTCTCAATGAGCCTGCAGACGGCCTCGGATGCGATCGTGGCCATGTTCATGCCCATCGCATCGCCGGTCTCGAAGGCGAACCTGAGGAACAGGCTCCTGCCGTCCGGGTACATGTCTATCCTGATGAGCTTCCCGTGGCTCGTGGTCTCGGCCACCGCGGCATCGATCCTGTCCTTGTTGGAGTCCACCCAGTCCATGACCTTCCGGGAGTGGGCTATACCCTCCACGCGGAGGACCGGTGCCCTCGTCATGGCATCGGAGCAGACCATGGCTCTGGCGCCTCCACCGGAGTTTATCACGGACATCCCGCGGGATATCGACGCCACCAGTGCGCCCTCGGTGGTCGCCAGCGGAACCAGGAACTCCCCGTCCGCATGTTCGCCCGAGATCCTGACGGGACCTGCGTATCCCAGGGGAATCTGGGTCGTGCCAATCATGTTCTCGATGTTCTTGGATGCCTTCTCCGGGTCGAATCCGTATTTGGAGACGGTCTCCAAAGATGCACCAGTAAACTCCTCCGCAGCTTTGCGACGATCTTCCACATCGTCTGCCGTGTAACCGCGGTTCTTCAGTCCGCTGCGCTCTGCCATGTCACGTCCATACACATCTGACAATATAACGAATCGGTGCCTCCATCTGCCTGTTTTTAATACTACAAATCCGAGTAACCTCCTATGAGCGGGGACAAGATGGACGACAGGCTGGAACAGCTCAGCGTCATTCTGGACAAGGCCTCCGGGAGGCTGTCTCCCCGCAAGGACAGCGGACATCATGTCGAGAATCCGGACAGGCGTCTGGTCAGGATGTTCCCGTACTTCCTGGCTATCTGCATCCTGGTGTGGATCACGTCGCTCGTATACCTGGGCGACTACTCGTTCTCCAAGATCGTGGAGATCCTGTGTCTGTCATTCGTGGCGTGTTTCGCCATCCTGGGCGTCCCGTGCGTGTTCTTCATAGAGAGAGGGACGTTCAGCAACTGGGTGATCTTCGCCTACTGCCTGGTGATGACCGGGGTCATGTGGTTGGCCAGCCTTTTCACCGGGGATGTCTATTACGCGTTGGCGATCGAGGACATCGTCTCCGCCCTGTTCGGTGTGGATTACATGAACGATTACGTGCAGTTCATCCTCGGGTTCCTGGGGACGCTGGCGATAATGTACTTCACGACCATCGGGGTGATCACGGTCGTCTGCGGGTTCATCCGCCACTACATCCCCAACGTGCTCATCGCCATGGAGGATCACGCCAGGAAAGGCGTACGCGGGAAGGCGGAGAGGTTCTTCCTTGTTCCGGATATCATAGATGTGAAGGAGATCGTCCTGGAGCCCAGGGAATGCGGTCACGCGTTCGACCTGAAGATGTCCCTGAACATCGCCCTGTACATCTTCATCCTGGGTCTTCTGATATCCTCGTATCTGTTCGTCAATCCGTTGCTTATATCGGTTCTGGGCTGGCAGACCATGCTGGCCATAACGTTCATGTTATCGATGTTCATGCCTGCGCTGGTGCTGCCTTGGCAGATCTTCAGGGGCCTTGGTGCGAAGGTCAGGTCAGACGCCCCTAGGGATTATTACCTGTGGACCGGGGCTAAGAAGAGGCTGTTCTCCACCTTCGCCACTTTGGGTGTGTTCATGATGATGTTCGTCCTGTCGGTGTACTTGGGCAACAGTGTGACCGAGATCATCTACAGTTACATCTCATTCATGATTCCTCTTTTCATAACATCCTTGATCTACAGCACGATATACGTTAACTCATTCGATGCTGGAGTGAAGAAGACGATCGCCGAGCGTTTCGAGGACGGTAGGAGCAGGGAAGACCCCTGAGGTCCGTCGACCTGTGATCGTTAGTGGTAAAGGAGGAAAATAACGAGTCAAATTGCCGAGACTTCCCTGCTGGAACCGAATTTTTGTTTAACTATTTAAAAGGAATGGTCATTTATGACCATTGGAGGGATTCAACATTTCCCATCCGTGCCGGACTTCTTCTTTTTGTGTGAAATGGTCTTGGAGATTGCGAGGACGATTCCCAGGGTGGCCAGAGGCATGAACGCGTCGGTCACGTCGCCGAGAAGCCAATATGCGACCACAAGTCCGAGGATTCCGAACACGCCGAACTTCTTCAGGATTCCTCCGGCTCCGAGAAGCAGCATGAACCCTATGATCAACATCCAGGTAAGCAGGCTGACGATGACCTCGGACGAGAAGACCAGGAAGGAACTGTCCCCGATGAGCTCCTCGAAGTACTTTGTGGCGTATGAGTCAACGAATATCGGAACCGCCACCACCATTATCAGTGTGAACACCAGGCCCAGTACGAAGCATTTCAGAGCGCTTTTTACTCCCATCACCGGAGGCATGGATGATTTCAATGATAATCCTCACGGTAGTCATTCTACGTTACCGTGGTAGGTCTTCTGCCAGCGTCTTAATAACCGGAATCGGTTCCTGTGTGCATGGCAGATGCGGCGTACGAGGCGGTCAGCAAGGCCAAGAGGCAGGTAGAGGGCGGTAATGTCCAAGGTGCCGTCGACACTCTTGAGGCATATCTGAGAACAGACCCACATAACACCAAGCCGAGGCTGGTGCTTGCGGAGATAATCATCAACAATCTCGGGGACGAGAAGTACGGGTTGATGCAGTTGGATGCCATCCTCGACCTCGAACCCGATAACCTGGATGCCCTGAAGGCTATCGTCACCGTCCTTGCCCGGAACAAGAAGTACAATCGGGAGACGGACGAGAAGTTCACACATCTGATCGAGCTGGATCCCTCGGCCGAGGTCTATAATGAGTACGCCAAGTTCCTGAGACATCAGATGACAAACTTCCCGAAGGCCGGGGAGTACTACGAGAAGGCCATCGCCCTCGATCCGGGAAAATACGAGTACCATCAGAACTATGCCGTGTTGCTTCTGAACGATCTGAAGGACTGGGAGAAGGCCAAAACCGAGCTGGAGATCCTGCTGGAGATGAGGCCGGGCGACTTCATGATGAAGAAGAACTACGACAAGCTCATGAGTACGAAGTTTGACAAAAACGGCAACGTGAAGAAGGGTCTTGCGGGCCGTTTCCGCAGATGATCGTCCGTTTCCGGACGGCCAGTGAAATTTAGGTTTTCCTACATCATTTATAATATAATTTCGTCGAAACTTAAGTTCGCTAACGATGTTAAGAAAGCTTTATTAGGAACTGCATTTCTCAGAAATATCAGAGGTATAACATGGAACTTAAAGGATCCAAAACTGAAGCAAACCTGCAGACAGCCTTTGCCGGCGAGTCCATGGCCAGGAACAAGTACACCTACTACGCATCCCAGGCCAAGAAAGAGGGATACGAGCAGATCGCTGACATTTTCCTCGAGACCGCTGAGAACGAGAAGGAGCACGCCAAGCTCTGGTTCAAGGCCCTTCACGACGGAAAGGTCCCCAAGACCATCGAGAACCTGAAGGACGCTGCCGAGGGAGAGAACTACGAGTACACCACCATGTACGCGGACTTCGCCAAAGAGGCTGAGGCAGAGGGATTCACTGAGATCGCCAAGCTGTTCACCCTGGTCGGAGAGATCGAGAAGACCCACGAGCAGAGGTACCTAGACCTCCTGAAGAACATCGAAGAGGGAATCGTGTTCAAGAAGGACAAGGTCACCATGTGGAAATGCCGCAACTGCGGATACATCCACATCGGAGAGGAGGCACCTGCCGTCTGTCCCGTGTGCAAGCACGCCCAGTCCTTCTTCGAGGTCAGGGCCACCAACTGGTGATTCTTAAACTTCACAGCCCCGCTTCGGCGGGGCATCATAACCTAGAAGGGGAAGGTGGTCGTCCCTCGGACGACCGTTTCAGGTTTCTGTTCAACGCTTCCTGTCGACCATGAGGTAGACTGCCATGAGAGCGGCTACTGCGGCGGCTGCTGCGCAGGCCACAATCGTGACCGAGTCGTCTTCCTTCTCCTCGACGGGCTGTGACGGAATCACGATCGGAGGGAAATACTCCTCCTCATCTTCGTTTACCCAAGGGGGAGTCTGAGACTCGTCTTGATCTTTAGCCGTGAAGATGTTGCACATGGCTTTGAGTCCGTTCTCTGTTTCTATCGTTATAACGGCGTTTCCGTTCTTTTTGACCGTTATGTATCCGCCACTGTTCACCGATACAATCGAATCATCACTGGACTTCCATGAGTAGCTTCCTATCACAGAATCATCAGGGTTGATTGAGAACTCCAACTGATATGTGTCACCAGGGTTCAGTTTCAGACTGTTTGTATTTAGTGTTATCGAGTTGGGCGAAGAGATCGGTATTTCAATTACACTCGATGAGTCAAAATCACCGTTTATGTATCCAATGGGTTTTGAATTTGATGGGACTGATACATAAGATGTAGTAATGTTGTCGCAATCCAGGTGTCCAATCATCTGTCCAGAGAAACTTTTACTGTTTCCTTCGGCAGCAACAGATCCCATTGATGAACAGTTCTTCAGAGATGTATTCGTTGTATTATTAACATAGCCGATAAGGCCACCTGCGAAAGCTCCACCGCCGTTTGGGTTTC
This sequence comes from uncultured Methanomassiliicoccales archaeon, assembly GCA_964550065.1. Lineage (GTDB taxonomy): Archaea > Thermoplasmatota > Thermoplasmata > Methanomassiliicoccales > Methanomethylophilaceae > Methanoprimaticola. The sequence continues at coordinate 389,661 of CAZJWD010000002.1, read as the reverse complement.
CAAAGGCTTTGATTACACCATAGTTGAAACAACCTGACATTTCACCGGTTGGAACGTTTAGTCTACCGATGATTCCTCCTGTACAAGCTTGATTTGTGGTGGATTCTGTATTATCTCCAATTATAATTCCATAGTTGGTACAGTTTTTGATGGTGAATGACGAGGCTTGATGCATCGTGGATACTATGCCTCCAACATTCTCTCTACCATCTGATGTGCTCTTGGAGGTTATATTACCATAATTGTAGCAGTCTTTTACAGTAACATAGAGTTCAATCACTGAGTTATTATTTCTATTGTCACGCATTATGTACCCCACAATTCCTGCAGCATGTGCTTCTTTGGAGGTGGCGAGTGTTATGTCACCATTGTTTCTGCATCCTTCAATTTTCACGTTTGCACCATAAATGCCGCCAAGAATCCCAACTCCTCTGGTATTGTCTTCGGAGTGAATGTCCGCGTTGTTCACACAGTTGCGTATTGTTATCTCAACGTCCGTTCTATTACTTACGGATCCTGTGGGCTTATCTAGGGGTCTAGCGCATTCTATCATTCCTCCTCCATAGTTCAAAACACCGTCCACAATTATGTTCTCGATTGTGCTGGGACACGTAGACGAACCATGGATCTCTCTTGCAAGCGGGGATGATGTGACCTCATCTGCAAGAATTCTCAGGTCGTGGATATGGATATATGCACCAATGGATATCAGTCCCGGCGAATGGGACATGTGTATCGTATGTCCGTTTCCATTTATCTCGCCCATCAGAATGTGGTTGTTATCGCCTAATGTCTCCCAGTTGCTGTCGAGGATGATGTCGTTGAGTATGTGGATGTTCGCATTATAGACAGTCAGACCAGCAAATATGGTACTGGAGTTATTGATTGCTTCACCAAGCGATTTCAAATCGTCTGCGGAACGGATGTTCCAGTTGGTGGCTACCGGCATTTCTTCTGCAGACGTTTCGATGCTGTCTGCATCAGAGGCGATCGAGGTGCACAACGTCACCGCGAACACAGCGATTATAATCAATGCCAATTTGGCTATTTTCATCAAAGTTCCTCCTGATCAGGAGGATAGGGAGGGAAAAACTGGCGTCCTACCCCCCCCCCATGGTGGTTTGGCAGGTCATAGAACACGCTCTGTGGTTATAATACCGTAGGGTTGAACGGTATCAGGAACGGAACCTCAGGTCATCCGATGAACGTGCCGTATGTAGGTTGGAAAAACCGTCCGTCTTCCGACGGACGGATTGGGTTTCATCTGAGTCTGATGGTCTCAAGGTTCAGAGGGGCCTTGGTCTCGATCCCGAACTTCTTGTAGATCGAGGAGGCTAGGTCGGTACACTTCCTGTCCTCTCCGTGACCGATGATGATCTTGTCAGGTTTGGGCTCCAGGGATGAGATGTACCTCATGAGCTGCTTCCTGTCGGAGTGTCCGGAGAATCCGTCTACGGTCTCCCTCTGCATCTTGATCTTCAGGGCGATGGGTTTCCCTTTCATGCTGAGGGTGATATCCTGCCTTCCTCTCTGGATGGTCCTTCCGATGCTTCCCTCGGATTGGTATCCCACGAACAGCAGCCAGTTCTTCTCGTCGTCGGCCCATTCGCGGAAGTACTCCATGACCGGTCCGCCGGACATCATTCCGCTTGTGGCCAGGACGATGCACGGGTCGGGAGAGTGACAGATCTCCTCCCTCATATCCGCGGTCTCGACCCTCTTGAACACCGGCGACAGGAACGGATTCTCGTTCTGCTGGAATATCTGGGTCCTGAGCTGGCTGTTCAGGTACTCGGGGTACGCGGTGTGGATGGCGGTGGCCTCCCAGATCATGCCGTCCAGATAGACGGGCATGGTCGGGATGCGTCCGTTGCGCATCAGCTCCTCGATGACCAGCATGACCTCCTGGGACCTTCCCACGGCGAAGACGGGGATCAGCACCTTGCCTCCGTGTTCAGATGCCTGGATGAGGTACTGTGCCATCTGCTCGGATGCGTCCGCCCTGGAGGGCTGGACGTCGTTGTGTCCGCCGTATGTGGATTCTATGACCAGAGTCTCCAGCCTTGGGAACCTGTTGTTGGCGGGGTTGAACAGCCATGTCTTCTCGTACTTGGTGTCGCCAGAGAACGCGACGTTGTGGAGTCCGTCGCCGACATGGAAGTGGGCGATGGCCGAACCGAGGATGTGGCCCGCGTTGTGGAACGTGAGCCTGACGTCCGGTGCGATGTCAGTGGTCTCGTTGTACTTCAGGGGGATGGTGTGCAGGATCTCCTGCCTGACATGGGCGGCCTCATAAGGCGTCTTCTTGTTCTCCCCGTAGCCGAGTTTGATGTTGTCCAGCTGCAGCAGGGCCATAAGGTCCCTGGTTGGAGGTGTGCAGTAGACCGGGCCTTTGTACCCGTACTTGAACAGCGCCGGAAGCGTCCCGCAGTGGTCCAGGTGCGCATGCGTGATGACGACAGCGTCGATGTCCGCCAGAGGCTGGATCTCCGGGATGGTGAAGTACGGCGTGTTGTCCGAGCTGGGGTCCAGGCCGCAGTCGATCAGGATCTTGCTCTCCCTCGTGGTGAGCAGCGACGCGGACCTCCCGACCTGTCTGAAACCTCCCATGGCCGTCACTCTGACCCACTGCTCTCCGTCGAGGGTGGGTCTGGCGATCCTCCTGGCCACGTAGGTCAGCATATCCTGGCGCTCGTCGTGGTTTGCCCTGAGGTACCCTCTGACGTCCGATACGGTCTTGGACGGTATGGGTGGGGCGCGGATGACCTTGACGTTCCATCCGGTCTCCTTCCTAAGGTCAGCCAGCAGCTGCCCCTCCTTTCCGACGACTTCGTTGGGGTTCACGGCCTCGATGTGGGCCTCTCCCGTCTCCTCTATGAAGTTGATATCGAAGATGTCGGCCGATTCGGGGATCATGGCGCGGATCTTCTCCTCCACCTCCGCGGGGTCCTCCAGCTTGGAGGGGTCCGGACGTATGTCCACCCTGCGGTGAATGTTCTGTGCCAGGGTTCTGGCGACGGAATCGTTCTGCGATACCTTGTCGTAGTCGTCGGTGTACACCACGACCAGCGGTCCCTCGAATCTAACCTCCTTTATGCTGATGCCAGGAGGCATGTTCCTTTTGACTTCCTCTGTGAGGTTTTCGAACAGTCTGTCGACATTCATGTGAAATCCAGCTTTTTAGTGTCTGAACGGGTCAGAAAGAAGGGGGTTTGGGGAAATGGTTTCCGATTCCCGTGGGAATCAGTTGGGGAACGCGAATCCCAGAGACTCGCATCTTGACTTGATTTCCTCGGCGGACAGGGCCTGATAGCCCTCGGGGCCGATGTAGGAGACGAGCATCCCGTCTCCGGTGCAGTTGTCCCTCCTCCTCGCGGAGTTCAGGGCGGTGATCGCGGCGTTGATGCCCTCTTCCTTGGTCATGTCCTCCTTGAAGGTGGCCTCCAGGGAGCCCAGGGCGAAGGTGGAACCGGAACCGACGGAGCAGTAGTTGTCCTCGATGTACCCTCCGGCGCCGTCGATGCTGTAGATGTGTCCGCCGGTCTTGTCGTAACCGCCGACTATGAGCCCCAGGTAGAACCCCTGACGGATGACGCTGGCGACGAGGGTCGCCGCGGCGGTGACGGACATGGGCGCGCCTTTCTTCATGTTGTATATGGAAATCTCGCTCTGCATCCAGCGGACCATGAGCTGGGCGTCTCCGACGACTCCCGCGATGGTCATGCCGATGTTGTCAGACAGCTGATAGACCTTCTGGACGTGGCTGTGGGCGATGAGGTTGCCCATGGTTGCCCTCTGGTCGGAAGCGAGAATCACTCCGTCCTTGAGTTTGATTCCGATTGTGGTTGTACCGGTTTTAAGAGTCTCCTCAGTTGTCATTCGTCAATCTCCTAGTGAATGGAAAAAGGCACGTCCGCGACTGTGCTGATAGTCCCAATTATTCCGTGATATAAAAGACATCCGTTCGCAGTTTCGACGACTCCGCCTTCATACCATCCGATGAGCTACTGGCACCTGTGGTGCGATGAGGATGGGATTATATCGGGATGTGACAATCCGACACGGCGTATGAAGGCGGTTGTCTACAAGGGGAAGGGTGATTTCGCGGTGGAGGACCGGCCGGTTCCGAGGATCCGGTCCGATGACGATGCCATAATCAGGGTGACCACTGCATCCATCTGCACCTCTGATCTGCACATCCGCGACGGTTTCGTTCCGAGGGCGGTTCCAGGGACCGTTGTCGGTCATGAGTTCGTGGGGGTCGTGGAGGAGGTCGGCCCGTCCGTCAGGAACTTCAGGACGGGAGACAGGGTCGTCGTCAACGTGGAGACGTTCTGCGGGGTGTGTTTCTTCTGCAGGCGCGGTTGGGTGAACAACTGCACCGACCCGAGCGGGGGATGGGCATTGGGATGCAGGATCGACGGATGTCAGGCGGAGTATGTCCGGGTGCCGTTCGCGGACAACGGCCTGACTCGGATTCCCAATGATGTGTCGGACGACTCCGCCCTTTTCACCGGGGATCTCCTCTCGACAGGTTACTGGGCCGCCGGCATGGGTGAGATATCAGAGGGTGACACCGTTGCCATTATTGGCGCAGGCCCAACAGGCCTGTGCACAGCCTTGTGCGCCAAACTGTTCAACCCGTCGAAAGTGGTTATGATAGACAACGACCCTTACAGATTGGAGTTCGCCAGGCTTCATGGCGTGGGGGACGTCTTCCTGAACCCGGACGGATGCGACGTGGTGTCGGAGGTCAGAGGCCTCACGGACGGCAGGGGTGCGGATGCGGTCATGGAGGTCGCCGGTGGCAGGGACACATTCCGCATGGCGTGGGAGGTCGCCAGGCCGAACGCTGTTGTCTGCATAGTGGCCATGTACGGGGAGCCCCAGATGCTTCCGCTTCCAGACATGTACGGTAAGAACCTCGTGTTCAAGACCGGAGGGGTGGACGCATCCCATTGCAACGAGATCATGGACCTCATATCCGCAGGGAGGCTGGATCCGTCGTTCATGATCACCCATTCATTCCGTTTCGATGACGTGATGGAAGCGTACGAGCTATTCTCGTCCCGCAGGGACGGTGTCATGAAGGTCGCTCTCAGGATGGAATAATCATTGTATGTTATTATACATCAATGAACAATATTTTCATATACTTCATAGCTTTCATCCATACCGAGAGTTATGACAGACGACGGTTTGTACGGCGAGTACGGGGGGCAGTACGTCCCGGAGACGTTGATGAACGCGGTGATAGAGCTCGAACAGGCCTACCGCAGGTACTCCTCAGATCCGGAGTTCCTGAGGGAACTGGACGAGATGAACCACAGGTACACCGGCAGGCCGTCGATGCTGTACTACGCCGACAAGATGACCAAGGACCTGGGAGGGGCCAAGATATACCTCAAAAGGGAGGATCTCAACCACACGGGTTCGCACAAGATAAACAACGTCGTCGGACAGTGTCTCCTGGCCAAGAGGATGGGGAAGACCCGTGTGATAGCGGAGACAGGGGCGGGTCAGCACGGAGTCGCCACCGCGACCTTGGCAGCCTACCTCGGACTGGAGTGCGAGGTCTACATGGGAGCCCATGATGTGGAGAGGCAGGCCCTCAACGTTTACAGGATGGAGCTTCTGGGTGCCAAGGTGCATCCCGTCACATCCGGGACGGGAGTACTGAAGGATGCCGTCAACGAGACTCTCCGCGAATGGACCAACCGCGTATCCGACACCCATTATGTCATCGGAACCGTCATGGGGCCGTCGCCGTTCCCCGAGATGGTATGCGGTTTCCAATCAGTCATCGGAAGGGAGGTCAGACAGCAGATGATGGAAGCTGAGGGACGCACTCCAGACTGCCTTGTCGCATGTGTAGGCGGAGGCAGCAACGCCATCGGACTCTTCCATGAGTTCATCAATGACAAGGATGTGAAGCTGATCGGCTGTGAAGCCGCCGGAAAGGGAGTGGACACCGAACAGCATGCCGCAACGATGACCAAAGGCACCACAGGCATATTCCACGGGATGAAGTCCCTGTTCTGCCAGGACAAGTACGGCCAGATCGCACCGGTATACTCCATTTCGGCCGGCCTGGATTACCCGGGCATCGGTCCGGAACACGCCTACCTCAAATTCCTTGACAGGGCCCAGTACGTCGCCGTCACAGATGACCAGGCCGTGGACGCTTTCGAGTACCTATCGAGGGTGGAGGGCATAATCCCTGCCATCGAAAGCGCTCATGCGGTTGCATACGCCAGGGAGATCGCCCCTACGATGTCCAAGGACGACCTGATGGTTGTGAATCTGTCGGGACGCGGGGACAAGGATGTAGCTGCTATTGCTAGGTACAGGGGGAGGGACATCCATGACTGAGGATGTGTTCGAGAGGGTGTTCTCCCGCAGAGCCTTTATCCCGTTCGTGACATGCGGCGACCCGGACATCGAGACCACCGAGAAACTGGTCCGTGCGATGGCCGTGGCAGGTGCCGACCTCATAGAACTGGGCATCCCGTTCTCAGACCCGATTGCCGAAGGCCCCGTGATCCAGGGTGCCGATGTGAGGGCGCTTTCCGGAGGGGTCACGACAGACGACATCTTCGACATGGCCGAGAGAGTGAGGCAGGATTTGGATATCCCCATGTTGGTCATGACCTACATCAACCCGGTGTTCGTCTACGGTCCGGACAGGTTCATGAAGAGGTGCAGGGACGCCGGAATCTGTGCGGTGATCGTTCCCGACATGCCCTTCGAGGAAAAGGGGGATCTGCAGCCTTACTGCACCGAATACGGGATCAAGCTGGTCTCCATGATCGCCCCCACATCCGAGGACAGGATCGCCAAGATCGCCTCCGATGCCGAGGGATTCCTGTACATAGTGTCCTCCATGGGTGTCACCGGCGTCAGGACGAGCTTCAGCTCGAACCTGGAGAACATGGTGGCTTCCGTCAGGAAGGCGACTGACATCCCCTGCGCGGTGGGATTCGGGATCTCCACGCCGGAACAGGCCGGGAACGTCACCGATTTCGCCGACGGGGCCATAGTCGGTTCCGCCATTGTCCGTATAATCGCGGAGCACGGAAGGGACTCGGTGCCGTATGTGGAGGAGTACGTTAGGGCCATGAGGGCCGAGCTGGACTCCCGCGACTGACGGTTCTTTAGAATCCGCTCCCATGAGCGGAACATGAGAATGCATTGCCGGCCGTTTTGCGACGGCCGGCAGAAACGAGGGGTTTCCCCCTCAAAGTTTTTCAGAGCACCTTGGACAGGAAGTCTTTGAGACGCTCGTTCTGCGGGTTGCCGAACAGCTCCTCGGGGGTGTTCTCCTCCGCCACCAGTCCCTCGTTGAAGAACAGGACTCTGTCGGAGATCTCCCTCGCGAAGCCCATCTCGTGGGTCACCACGATCATGGTCATTCCCGAATCGGCTAGGCTTTTGATCAGACTGAGAACCTCGCCGACCATCTCCGGGTCCAGAGCTGAGGTGGGCTCGTCGAAGAGCATCACGTCCGGGTTCATCGCCAGAGCCCTGACGATGGCCACGCGCTGCTGCTGTCCGCCCGAGATCCTGGAAGGGTACTGGTCAGCCTTGTCGGCCAGGCCGATCCTCGCAAGGAGCTCCTCCGCCTTCCTGGAGGCCTCCTCCTCGGTCATCAGACCGAGCTTCACGGGAGCCAGCATGATGTTCTCCTTCACCGTCTTGTGCGGGAAGAGGTTGAAGCTCTGGAACACCATCCCGATCTTCTGCCTGAGCTTGTCCACGTCGGTGGACGGGTCGGTGATGTCGGTACCCTCGAACTCCACGGTGCCCCCGGTGGGGACCTCCAGCAGGTTCAGCGAACGCAGGAAGGTGGACTTGCCGCATCCGGACGGGCCGATGACGGAGATCACCTCCCCTTTGCGCACGGTCAGGTTTATGTCCCTGAGGACCTCGTGGTCCCCGAAGGACTTGACGAGGTTCCTGACCTCTATCAGTATCTCTCCTTCAGTAGGCATTGTTCAACCTCTTCTCCAGTCTTCCGACAAGGTATGTCAGAACCAGCACAATCGCCAGATAGATCACCGCGACCACCAGCATTGGGAGCAGGGCGTCGTAGGTCTGTCCCCTGATGATGTCCGCTCCTCTGGTCAGGTCCATGATTCCGATGTATCCCGCGACGGATGTCTCCTTCAGCAGGGTGATTCCCTCGTTACCCAGGGCAGGCAGTATGTTCCTGACGGCCTGGGGCATGATGACCGTGTTCATGGCCATCCTGTTGGTCATTCCGAGGCTTCTGCAGGCTTCCATCTGTCCTTTAGGTACAGCGTTGATTCCCGAACGGATGACCTCGGCCACGTAGGCTCCGGAGTTGAGTCCGAAGGCGACCGATGCGATCAGCACGGGGTTGAAGTTCACGGATGCGAAGACCACGTAGTAGATCATCATCAGCTGGACCATCACGGGGGTTCCGCGGATCACGGTCACGTACACCTTGCAGATTGCGTTGGCTATCCTGAACCTGCCGCTGAGCTCGTGGCTGCTCCTGACGATGGCCACCACAGCACCGAGTCCCATTCCGATGATCAGCGCCACGGCGGTGATGATCAGGGTGTTCTCCAGACCCTGGACCAGGTAGTTGTAGCGGTCGAACTTGAGGAAGTCCTTGTAGAATCTGTCCCATAGGCCGCCCCAGAACCCTTCATGGCTCTCGTCATCCTCGACGGTATGGGTGCTGAAGTAGGAGGGGACCTCCTTGTACTCGTTGTCTGCGTAGTAGTCGATGATCTTGTCCAGGGTGCCGTTCTCCTTCAGCTCCTTCAGTGCGGAGTTGACGAGGTCGCACAGCTCCTGGTTGCCCTTGGCGAACACCAGTCCGTAGTACTCCACATCGGCGTCGAGGATGTCCAGCACCTTCAGGCCGCTGGTTCTAGCCACCTGGGCCTCAGCGACGGTGCTGTCCACGATCTCGCAGTCCGCCTTGCCGTTCATGACGTCCAGGAGAACCTCCCCGTACGTCTTCTGGAACACGATGTCGCTGGAGATGGTCTCCGCGTACTCGGCTCCGCTGGTTCCGGTCTGGACGGAGATCTTCTTGCCTCTGACATCGTCCAGTGTCTGTATGGTGCTGTTGATCGGCGCCACGACGACCTGGTTGATGGTGGCATAGGGGGTGGAGAAGTTGACGGTCTCGCCCCTGTCCCCGCTGATGGTGAAACCCGAGGCTCCGATGTCGCACTTGCCCTGCGGTACGGACAGGAGGATCGAGTCGAAGGTGTTCGTTCTGAACTTGACCTCGTAGCCCATGTCTTTGCATACCGCACGGATTATGTCCATGTCGATGCCGGCGTACTCGTCCCCGACCAGATAGTCGAAGGGGGCGAAGTCGGGGCTGGTCTCGACAATGAGATAGTCCCCGTCGTCGTGGTCCGCTGTCGCGTATACGACCCCTGCGACGCAGATTATAGCGATGACGGCTATCGCCGCAATCTGTTGCTTCCTTTTCATCGTATCAACTCAATGATGATTATCGTACAATCGGACGATATATAATGAAAATCCGACATTGAGTCTGAATTAGCACATTCCCTGTACGATTTGGAACAAAGAGACACTGTGTCAGTATCGTAGTGCGCCGGCGGAGCGGGCCTTCAGAATGAACTCCGAGACCTTGTCGGGATCCTTGAACCTGTCCGTCTCCACCCCGGAGCTGACGTCGACTCCGTAGGGGTGGAGCCTAATGACGGCATCGGTCACGTTATCCGGGTTCAGTCCTCCGGACAGGATGTAATCCCTCCCGACGGATTCCGCCAAGGACCAGTCGAATGTCCTCCCGGAGCCTTTGCCGGCATCTAGGAGGATCATGTCGGCTTCGCAGGATTCCACGTCCTGCATCGCATCGTCTGTGAGGACGAACGCCTTAATCATCGGAACGTCAACCATCCCGCGGAGACCGCGGATGTAGCTGTCGTCCTCGGAACCGTGGAGCTGAACCGCATCGATTATCCCTGAGTCCACAAGGTCCGCTATGATCCGTGGGTCCTCGTCCACGAAGACCCCCACTGTTTCCACGGAGGGATCCAGGAGACCCTTCAGTTCCCCTGCCTTCTCCTTGGTGACGAACCTGCTGCTGGGGGGATAGAAGACGAAACCGGTCATCTCCGGCTTCAGAAGGTTCACTTCCTTTGTGTCCTCGGGCCGTCTCAGCCCGCAGATCTTGACGATCGTCATCGGTTCAGGGCCCCCATGAGGCCTTTCCTGTCCTTCGTGCGCATGAACGCCTCCCCCATCAGGACGGCGTCGAATCCCGCTTCCTGAAGGGATTGGATGTCATCCTTCGAGGCTATTCCGCTCTCGGACACCGCCACCGCACCTTCGGGGATCCGGTCCCTGAGCCTTATGCTGGTTCCCAGGTCGACGTTGAACGTTCTCAGGTCGCGGTTGTTGATGCCTATTATGTCCGCACCGGATGACACCGCCCTCTCGATCTCCTCCGCGTCATGGGTCTCCACCAAGGCTGACATCCCCAGCGATTCAGCCAGCTCCCTGTACTCAGTCAGTTTCCGGTCGTCGAGGATGGCCGTGATAAGCAGTATCGCCGATGCCCCGAGTTCCTTGGCCTGGTAGATCTGATACTCGTCGACGATGAAGTCCTTCCTGAGCACCGGCACGGACACGGCATCCGCGATCTCCTCCAGGTAGCTGTTGCTGCCTTTGAAGAAATGGGGTTCGGTAAGGACGGATATGGCGGATGCGCCCGTGGATTCGTACTCCTTGGCGATGTCCAGATACGGGAATTCCACTGCAATGACGCCTTTGGAGGGCGAAGCCTTCTTCACTTCGCAGATGAAGGACATCCCGTCGGATTCCAGAGCCCTTCTGAACGGGAACCCGGTGACTCTGGGGCGGACCATGCAACCCTCCTGGACATCCGGGAACGGTCTTACGGTCCTTTCGAAGGAGACCCTCCTGTATGTGTCCTCCACGATGTCGTCCAGGATGGTTCCGGTGCTCATTCCGACTCCTCCGTGAGGCAGATGTACCTGTGCAGAGTATTCATGGCATCGCCGGAGTCTATGGCGTTGGCGGCCATCTCGATTCCCTCGGCGATGGACGATGCCCTGTTCGCCGTGTACAGCCCGGCTCCGGCGTTAAGCAGGACGGCGTCCCTCTTGGCTCCAGGCTTCCCGGAGAGGATGTTCCGGGTGATGGCTGCGTTCTCGGCGGGGTCGCCCCCCAGAAGCTCGTCGTGGGACCTCGTCTCGAATCCGAAGTCACCGGGGGATACCACGTAGTCCTCGAACCTGCCGTTCCTGGCCTCGGTTATCAGTGTGTAGTCACATACGGAGAGCTCGTCCAGCCCGTCGGTGCCGTAGACGACCATGGCATCCTTGACGCCGAGTCTGTCCAGGACACGGGCCATGGGAGACATCATCGATTTGGAGAAGACTCCCGACAGCTGGTGGCCGGCCGATGCGGGGTTCGTGAGGGGACCCAGGATGTTGAATACCGTTCTGAATCCAAGCGCCTTCCTGACTGGTGCCACGAACCTCATGGATGAGTGGTACCTCTGTGCGAACATGAATGAGAATCCGCATTCATCCAGGATCCGGGATGCCGATTCGGGCGATATGTCTATCTTCGCCCCGAGGGCTTCCAGGACGTCGGCCGCTCCGCATTTGCTGCTGGCGGCCCTGTTCCCATGCTTGGCGACCGGGACCCCGCAGGCGGCGACCACGAACGAGGCGGTGGTCGAGATGTTGAACGATCCTGACCTATCCCCTCCGGTCCCGACTATCTCCAGGGCATCGGAGTGGTCTCCCGGGAGCTTCAGGCCGTGTGCCCTCATCTCCGCCGCGGACCCTGCGATCTCGTCGACGGTCTCCCCTTTCACCGCCAGTGCGGTCAGGTAGGCGGAGATCATGACGTCCGGGCATTCTCCGTTCATTATGGAATCCATGACCTTCTGGGACTCCTCGAAGCTCAGGTCTTCGCCGGATGTTATCTTCAGAAGCGCTTCGTTGACGGCGGTCATATCCTGACCTCCATGAAGTTGGCTAGCATCCTCCTGCCATCAGGTGTCAGTATGGACTCGGGATGGAACTGGACGCCGAACACCTTTTTCTCCGGGTCCTCGACGGCCATTATCTCCCCGTCGTCGGCCACGGCGGTGACGATGAGCCCTTCTGGGACGGTCCCTCTCTCCGCAGCCAGCGAATGGTACCTTCCCACGACCGTCCTGGTCCCCAGTCCCTTGAATAAGGGGCATCCCGGCTCCAGCGAAATCTCGGAGCTCTTGCCGTGCATCAGACGTGCGGCGTAGGTTATCGTCGCACCGTATGCCTCGCAGATGGCCTGGTGACCTAGGCACACTCCGAGGATGGGGACCTTTCCTGCGACCTTGCTGACGAAATCCTCGCATATCCCCGCGTCGGCAGGCCTGCCCGGTCCGGGCGATATTATGACCCTTTCCGGTTTCATCTCCAAGATCTGCTCCGGAGTGATGGCATCGTTCCTGACGACCTTTATGTCGGGGTCGAGGGAGCCGACCAGTTGGAACAGGTTGTAGGAGAAGCTGTCGTAGTTGTCGATGAGTATGGTGCTCATTCCAACCCCTCCGATGCGATGCGGATGGCCTCGGTGACAGCCTTGGCCTTGTTGATGCATTCCCAGTATTCGTTCTCGGGGACGGAATCCGCGACGATGCCCGCCCCTGACCTGACGAATACTTTGCCGTTCTTCCTGTATGTGATCCTGATCCCGATGCAGACGTCCATGTTGCCCGTCAGGTCGATGTAGCCTATGGCGCCTCCGTAGATTCCGCGTTTGCAGTCCTCCAGACGGTCGATTATCCTACAGGCGGTCAGTTTCGGCGCTCCGGAAAGGGTTCCCGCAGGAAGAACGGCTTCGATAGCATCCATCGCATCCATGTCGGACCTTATGCGCCCCTTCACGGTCGAGCCGATGTGCATCACATGCGAGAACCTCTCGATCTCCATGTACTTCTCGACCTCCACGGAACCGAACTCGGATATCTTGCCTATGTCGTTCCTCCCAAGGTCGACCAGCATGTTGTGCTCGGAACGCTCCTTCTCATCGGCCAGGAGTTCGGCTTCCAGTGCCTTGTCCTCCTCGTCGGTCTTCCCGCGGGGCCTCGTTCCGGCCAGAGGGAATGTGTGCAGCACCCCGTCGTTAAGTTTCACCAGCGTTTCGGGCGATGCTCCCGCGACCTCTATGTCGCTTCCTGAGAAGTAGAACATGTAGGGGGATGGGTTTGTGGTCCTGAGGATCCTGTAGACATCCAGCAGGCTGCCTTCGAAGTCGGCTTCCAGACGATTTGACAGAACTACCTGGAAAATGTCCCCTTCCCGTATGTGGGCTTTTGCGGCATCCACCATCTCGCAGTAGCGTTCCTCAGAGTGCATGGCTCTGAAGTCGGATTTCAGGCTGGCCGGGACAGGTTCCCTGGGTTCCCCTTTCCTTATGATGTCGACCATGCGGTCGATCTCGGAGCAGGCCGATCCGTACCCGTCCGGCCCCTTGGCATGGGCGATGACGGTTATCGACTGTCTAAAGTTGTCGAAGACGATGACCTTGTCGAACAGCATCAGGTCCGCGTCCTTGAACCCCTCGTCGTCTCTGGCAGATATCCTCAGGCTCGGTTCCGCATACTTGATGTAATCATATGAGAAGTAGCCGACCAGGCCTCCTGTGAACGGAGGCATGCCATCCATCTTCGGGGCTTTGTAACGTCCGACGATATCCCTTATGACGTCCGAAGGTGAATCCGTGTGGAACGATTCCGTTTTGCCGTTCTCGGTGAGGGTGACGTTGCCGTCCGAGCACACGAACTCCAACACGGGTTCGAATCCCAGTATTGTGTACCGCCCCCAGCGTTGCCTGTCCTCTATGCTCTCAAGGATGTAGCAGTGGCTGTCCACCTTCATGAGCGCATTCAGAACCTCAATCGGGGTCCTGACATCTGCAAGGATAGTGCGGGAAACGGGTACGGTTCCGAAGCCCTCATCCAGGAACTTCATCGCCTCATCTTTCGTTGGACTGTACAACGAGGTCACCTTCTCAGTTGAGGGTTAGTGATTTTTGGTATATAATGAATCTTATTGTCTTATAATGTACAATAATATACAGAATAATCACACCTTGTCGAAAAACCAGTTTGTGATGGACGATAGAACGAAGGTTATGATTGGGGATTGTAATTTGACCAACCACAAAAATTGTAGAAAAACATCAGCAAAATCCTAATATTATCGTGGAAAAGCTGTACATCGAGGGCAATTCTCCTCTCGATCTCACGTCCCGATGTATGTATCAATATCTGTTAATCCGATGCAATTAAATCACGGCATGGGATTAAGTTGGATGTATCATCCAATTCGTACTAATTTCCTGGTACGGTCATCACTAAATACGGTTAGCCTGTTCGGTGTATGCTTTTGGAAGATTCAAATTCGGGGGAAGAAAATTGCAAATCGAGGATTGGTTGGGAGCTGATAATCAGCTCGGAATTGACATCTGGACCAAGAAATATTGTCATGATGGCGAGACTTTCGACCAGTGGCTGGACCGCATCAGCAACGGGAATGCCGACATAAGGAGGATGATCGCCGAGAAGAAGTTCCTTTTCGGCGGAAGGATTCTCGCCAACAGGGGCCTCCACAAGAGCGGCCTCAAGGTCACATATTCCAACTGTTACGTCCTGAACCCTCCAGAGGATTCCATAGAGTCAATCTTTGAGACCGCAGGCAGGCTCGCCCGTACCTTCAGTTACGGCGGCGGAGCCGGAATCGACATATCCAAACTCGCTCCCAGGGGAGCGAAGATCAACAACACGGCTTCCGAGACATCAGGGGCAGTATCCTTCACCGACCTCTTCTCGATGGTCACCGGGCTCATAGGACAGCACGGGCGTCGTGGCGCTCTCATGCTGACCATCTCCTGTGACCACCCTGATTTGGAGGAGTTCATGTCGGTCAAGACCGACCTTGAGAGGGTCACGAAGGCCAACATGTCCATACGTGTCTCCGACGAGTTCATGACATGTGTGAGGGACAGGAAGTCATTCACCCAGTCTTTCGACCGCCCCGAGAGCAATCAGAGAATCGTCAAGGAGCTCAACGCAGGCGAGTTCTTCGAGAAGATGTGCTACACCAACTGGGACTTCGGAGAGCCCGGATGCCTCTATTGGGACAGGATCTCCAATTGGAACCTGCTCAGTGAGTTCCCCGACTACTCCTACGCCGGGACCAACCCCTGTGCCGAGGAGCCTCTCCCCGCCGGAGGAAGCTGCCTTCTGGGAAGCATGAACCTGGCGGCGTTCGTGAAGGATGGCAAGTTCATGGTGGATGAGTTCACCGAGGCGGTCAGGATCTGCGTCCGCGGACTCAACGATGTTTTGGAAGAGGGACTTCCCCTGCACCCTCTGGAGGAGCAGAAGCAGTCAGTTAACGATTGGAGGCAGATCGGTCTCGGGATCATGGGACTGGCAGACATGCTGATCCTCCTGGGTTACAAGTACGGGACTCCGGAGTCGGTGGACTTCTGCGACAAGCTCGGGAAGTTGATGATGGACACAGCCCTGAACGAGTCCGCCATCATGGCCAAGGAGATGGGAATGTTCCCCAAGTGCGTTCCCCAGCAGATCGTGGATTCCCCGTTCTTCAAGGAGAACGCGTCCGAGGAGACCAAGGAGCTGGTGCTCCAGTACGGGCTCAGGAATTCTCAGCTGCTCACCATCGCCCCTACCGGAACCCTGTCCACGATGATCGGGATATCCGGCGGTATCGAGCCCATATTCGCCATCTCTTACGAGAGGAGGACAACATCCCTCTCCGACCACGACGAGTACTACAAGGTGTACACGCCGATCGTACAGTCCTACATGGATGACCATCCCGATGTCAAGAAGGATGAGGACCTTCCCGACTTCTTCGTCACCGCCCAGACCCTGGATTACAGGCAGAGGATCGACATGCAGGCAACTTGGCAGAGGCATATTGATGCCTCCATCAGTTCGACCGTCAACCTGCCGGAGGAGTTCCCCGAGTCCGATGTGTACAACATCTACATGTACGCCTGGGAGTCCGGATGCAAGGGAGTCACCGTGTTCCGTGACGGATGCAAGCGTCTCGGAATCCTCTCCACGAAGGAGAAGGAGCCCGAACCCAAGAAGGACGAGGCCGCCGAGAAGCGCGGAATCGTCGAGAAGGTGGAGGACAACGTCATTGGAAAGAAGCGTAAGCTCATGACCGGATGCGGAAGTCTTCACTGCACAGCGTTCTTCGATCCCAACACAGGGGAGCTCATGGAGGCCTACCTCAACAAGGGATCCACCGGAGGGTGCAACAACTTCATGGTCGGACTGTCCAGGATGATTTCTCTGGCGGCCAGGTCCGGATGCGGAATCGACGCCATCGTGGACCAGTTGAAGTCCTGCGGTTCTTGTCCGTCCTACGTGGTCAGGACCCACACCAAGAGGGACACTAGCCAGGGATCCTGCTGTCCGATGGCGGTCGGATGGGCTCTCACCGACATGTACAAGGAGATGCAGACGCAGATCCACGGCATCCCCGAGGAGCAGCCCGAGGAGCAGCCCAGGGAGATCAAGAACCCATGTCCCAAGTGCGGGGCAGAGCTGGAGTTCCAGGGCGGCTGCAACGTATGCAAGTCATGCGGATGGACCAAGTGCGATTGATCCATCCGATCCAAACATTTTCCCAACCCTTTTAACATGACGAGGTCGGGTAGACTGTAAGTCCCGTTCTGTGTTGCACCGTCATTAAGAGCCGTGCACCTCAAATCTTCAATTAAGACGGGCCGTCGTCAGGTTGAAGTGCCTGCCCACCTCACTTCTCAGATACTTTCCAGGTGACGAGTCTCAGGGTTCCATCGGCCCTTGTCCTGATGGTGCCGTCTTCGGCGAGTTCTTCGAGGACATCTCTCGCGATAACCGTGGTATTAACATCCGGGTTGAGGGCATTCCCGCGGGCCGCCATCATCTCTACGGCATCATCCAGCGGTACCAAGATCTCGTGATCTATGCGGAATCTGACGATCTCAGGTTTCCTTCCGTTCTCGGAAAGCCACCTCCCCGCGGCGAAGGGATCCTCCCTGGGAAGGCCCCAGTCAAGGTCTGAGTTGTCTGAAAGGATTTGGACCAGCGAGTTCCCGCCTCTGTCCTCCCAGGAGACTACAGCGCAGGATCTGCGGGAAGCACCCTCCATCCTGAGCAGCGATTCCGGCTCGGACGAACCTGGGCAGAGGGACGATATGCAGAAATCATAGCCCTTCCTGGGCTTGTATTCCCTCCAATCGGTGTGGAACCTCTCGAAGTTGGACAGTCCCGAGGATTTCATGGACGCGACCATCCTGTCCAGCATTACGTCTGAATAGTCCATGCACACCAGGATCCTGCATTTCGATGCCAGCGGCACAGAGTATGTGCCTGTTCCGCAGCCAACCTCCAGAATGCAGTCGTTTGGGAGAATATGTCCCGCATCAGCCAGATGCATTACGATCCTCTCGGGAGCATCACCCTGTTCCGCGGCCGAATATGTCTTGGCAACAAGATCCCAGTAACCAGTCATTGCATCTCCTCTCCGCGAACCACAGGGTTCCTGTATGCCATCCAGCTGAAAAGAAGTGCCGCTCCGATTCCGGTTACAATACCTGATATGAGCCTTGGTTTCGGCATGTCCCCTAGGAAGTGCTCCGCGACCCATTCGATTCCTGTTATCGTGACCATCAAGGCTCCGATGATGCCGTATCTGATATCACCGAGTCTCAGATGAAGGAACCATGACGTGGCGAATCCCATAGCCAACCCGGACAGTATTCCTAAGTCCCTGATGCATATCGGCATCTGCGAACCGTTCAGGATAAGGCATCTGGCCTCCTCCTGGTGGCAGACGATGTCCCCTATGGCGTAGATAACTCCAGCAGGGCCTCCGAGGAACCCGTTGTCCAACACCGTGGGGGTGCCGTCCATGCCCAGGAACGTCCCGTAGGGAGCCATGAACGGGGCTGCGAACATGAGGGCAGTCAGCAGGGACGCCAGAACCGCTGCCAGGGCGATCCATTGCCGGGTGAACATACCAGTCGGATTGAGCCCATTCATGATAACATCTCCCACGGATCATTCAGAGACTGACGCTGCCACAGATGGCGAAAACCATCAATGCGATCGGAACCGTGATGCAGAACTTCCAAACGGACGATTCCAATCCCTCACGGTTCCCGAGACTGGATGTAAGCACTGATATGATGGCGCAGAGCTCGATCAGGTACAGGGAAAGCACAGTTCCCGTGTTCTCCATGGGGTGATATCCGGCGAGTTCGGAGAGCGGTTCCAGCATGGACACGCTCATCCCCAGGACCATGGGTGCGAATAGCACAGCGGTGCCGATCATCATGTCTGTCATGCTCTTGAGTCTCAGCTCAAGGCTTTTCCTGACGTTGGCGCTGTTATGGAACTGTTTCCCAAGGGCCACGGCCAGCCTTCCGGCGTCCTCTCCGCTGTTTTCCGAGCAGGAATGGATGTCGATTAGCGATCTGGACACCTCCTCCGACACCTTTCCCACGGACAGACGCACGGCACCCTTCACGTTCCCTCTGCAGAGCGCCAGTTCGCGTTCCAGATTCTCCTTCACTTCCGTGCATGAGGCTCTGCTTCCCAGAGATTCGGCGCAGACGGTTTCGAAGCTTCCACCGGACATCATCCTGTTACCGAGTTCGAAGACTGAATCCTTCAGGTCGTCCTCGCAGATTCTTCTTCTCCTCTCCTTCCTCACATCTGCGTACAGCAGGGCTGCCGTGATACTCATCACAGGTATAACTGACATCAGTATGGCCTCTTCCGGGCTTTTGCCGGAGTTCACCATCACCATCGTGAGAGGAACGGCGGCGAGGAGAAGCAGTCCTTTCGAGGGAAAAGCAGTCCTCTCCGGAGACGAGAACGGGTTCCCGCGCCTAATCATCAGGGTCAGAGCCAGGATCACCGACGGTATTAGGGCCAGGGTGATCGCGGACACAATCCTGCCGTTCACAGCCGAGGTCTCGAACATTCCTCCCGTCCCGAGCATCGGGACTATGGACATCAGAATCATGGGGACCATGATCCCCAGGCCGAAGACGGTCATACAGGGCATCGTCAGTGAGGAGCTGTATGATTCACCCATTGTCCTTACGGCATCCAGAGCAACGTCGGATGCTTCATGCATCATGCGGAGTCTCTCCTCGCTACCTTCCGACTCTGAGGCCGCGATGCACAGCAGCACCGCATGTCTGTACCCGGATGCGGAGGCCGGAAGCTCCCCGATCCTTTCCGCCAGCCCTTGGATGAGGCTCGGACATCCCTTGGTGTCAGTCAGACGGACCACATCGGAGAACATCTCCGCGGATATCCGGGGGCCTTCCTTGGCAACGGTCCTGATGGCTGTGTCGATGGATCCCCCAGATTCTACGGATGCCGTGAGCATTCCCACGACTGTGGGGCATTCGTTAAGAAGACGTCTGTAATCGGTCATCAGGAAACACCGATCCTCATCTTTAGTTCCTCAAGAACCGCCTCTGCCGGAGTGTCCCTTTTCATGGACCTGAGGGTGTCGTTGGCAATCATTATCCATTCAGGGCCATAGTAACGCTCGTCGGAGGCACCCATCTCAGCCAGGAAGGATCTCATCATGGACCTGGCCCTGATCTCCTTTGCAGCTTCCTTCCTGTTGGACTGGGAGGATGCAAGCGCCCTTCTCATCACCGGGGAGTCGAAAATAGCATCCTGTCCGGATATGTCCAAGAACTCTCCCGGTTTGCCGCCGGTGCAGACCAGTTCGTTAACTCTGCGTATCTGATGGCCGGTGCGTCTGTCCCTGATCGTACCGAGGGTGACTAGGATATCCGTGGCCATGAACGCCTCCGGGCTGATGCCCATGTCGTAGACAACCCTCTCGTACACCGATTTGGCGGAATCGCCATGGATCGTACCCAGTATCGAGCTTCCGGCTCTGCCTGTGCGCATGCTTTGGTACAATGTCCTAGCCTCCTCGCCTCTAACCTCGCCTAGCACGATCGCCGACTCCCCCATCCTCAGAGACACTCTGAGTGCTTCGTCCGAACGGGAAAGCTGGTCCCCCGACAGTCTTTGGTCCACCAGGATGGTCTGCACTTTGTATCCAAGTTTCCTGAGGGCCTCGCCAGGGAGCTCTATGGTGTCCTCGATGGTCAGGATCCTCTGACTCACCGGGAACTCGAACATCAGTGCGGACAGCAGGGAGCTTTTACCTGCCCCTCTGGCCCCGCAGATCAGAAACGTGGCCCTGTTGTTCACCAGATACGAAAGGATTCCCGCGGTTCTCGGGTCCACCGTGCCGTTTGCGATGAGCCTCGTCAGCGTCCAGGGTCTCTCGGACCTCTTCCTGATTGCCACAGCGTTCCCGTTAGGACTCATCGGATATCCGACGACGGTGACTCTAGCGTCGAATCCTTCGAAGTCCGTCTCCAGCACAGGGTCGGAATGGCAGAATCTGAGGCCGCTCCTCCGTTTCAGGATGTTGATTAGGTTTCCCACCTCCCTGTCTTCGACCATGAGGTTGGTTCTGCACCGGATGTGGGAGTTCAGGCCGTCGATGCCGTTCATGGTCACATGCACCCTGTTCGCGGTGCAGGGGGCGTCGATGTACACATCCTCGATGTGAGGGTCAGACAGGAGGACCTCGAATATCCCGGCCCCTATGGAATGCCTGTAGGCTATGGAGCAGATATCTTCAATCACCGTATCCGCACCGGAGCCTCCGCAGGCATCGGAGATCTCGTCCTTCCTGTCGGAAAGCATGGAACGGGCAAGGCCCATGACGGAATCTCTGTCCAGTCTTCCCCCATCCCTGCGGTATGACTCCCTTATGCCGTCGATCACGTCCATGACTATGGAGTTCAGGCCGTCCGGGTAGGCGTACTCTCTCGGGGTCAGATTGTATTCGGTCTCCCCGTCATCGGAGATGCCGACCAGCACGCTACCGTGGTCTGTCATGTAAGATGCCAGGGGTCTGAGTCCGTTCGGAGGGTTGGTGGTCCAGCAGTCGGTGTATGAGGGCTTGCTACGGAAGTCCTCCGATGCCAATGAGGAGAACAAGGTCGAGAAGTCCTTGGGAATGATGAACGATGTGGGGGAAGGCTGTGAACCGGAGATTATGGATGCCTTCCTGTTGGATTCCGGTTTGGGAGCCTCTTCAAAGTCGAGGGATTCCGTTGAATCCGGTTCGTTATCGTCATCGTACGGTGACGGTCTGACGATCGTGCCCACCGAGGGCAGTCTCAGCCTCATCTGGTCGACCTCCCCGAGTCGGACATCATCCCAATTACCTTTGAGATCCCTATCTCCATCTGGTCTAAGGCGGCAGATGTGCGTCCGATGCATTCCTCGCAACCCTCCTTGCCGGGAGGATCTGATGCGAGTATTCTGTGGCCTTCGCTCACCGCTCCTGCAGGGAATACCGACCATGCCGCATTCATCACGCTGTCCCTGGAAACATGACATGATCTGCATCTGATGGGCAGTTTCTCTCTGGAATACGACCACCTTTTGATGGACGCAGTCTCCCTGATGGCTTCACCTGCCCTGCCCGAGACTTCGATGTCCTTCCCCGTCCTGAGGACTATCCTGTCGCAACCTCCTTCAGACCTCATGGCCTCTACCATGCATCTTATGCATTCGTCGGATCCCGGGACTGGAGTGTAGTCACATCCCCTGCAGTCTATCACGAGGGCTCCGCCTTCGAATTCAACCTCTGGACCATGGGGTGATTCACGGAGGAGTCCCTCCAGCCCGTTCAGTATCTCGCTCATGATAGATTCTGTCCATGGGAGGATTTATTATCGGCAGGGCCGGGTTCTGTCTACCGTTCCGTGAAGGAGGATCCGGCGGGATCCGAGAAGGAATGTCCAAAATTTCCGGGAATCCGGATATGATGAGCATTACAATCGTCTGAAGTCCGGACTCTGGACATCCGAAGCGAGCGGTGTTTCCGATGGAACCCGTTTCGGGAACCAATCGCTTTAAAAGGATGTCCCGATAGGGTTCAACGTTATGGAAATACTATCCCCTGCAGGAAATCCCGACGGTCTCGCGGCCGCCGTCAAGGGCGGATGCGACGCCGTGTATCTGGCCGGTAAGGACTATGGAGCACGTGCCTTCGCCGGCAACTTCACCGACCGTCAGCTGGAGGGGGCCGTGTCCTACGCCCACGACCACGGCGTGAAGGTCCATGTGGCCGTCAACACGTCCGTGAAGAACCATGAGATGTCCGATGCCGTCTCATTCGTCAGGTTCCTTCAGGACATAGATGCGGATGCGATTTTGATCCAGGACATGGGCCTCATGAGGGCCGTGGAGCATCTGGACATCTCCAAGCACGCGTCCACCCAGATGCAGATACATTCCCTCGAGGGGGTGAAGTGGTGCGCCGAGCAGGGTTTCGACAGGGCGGTTCTGGCAAGGGAGCTGACGATGGAGGAGCTCTCTCGCATAGTGCCCGACTCCCCGATAGAGACGGAGGTGTTCATTCAGGGGGCCCTGTGCCACTGCATGTCCGGAGGATGCCTGATGTCCAGTTTCATGGGTGGACGCAGCGGCAACCGTGGTTCATGCGCCCAGCCATGCAGAAAGAGATACACATGCGGAGACAGGTCCGGGTTCCTCCTCAGCAGCGCCGACCTGTTCGGCGTGGATCACATCGAGGACCTCAGGAGGATGGGAGTCTCATCTTTGAAGATAGAGGGACGCATGAGGTCCCCTGCGTACGCTTATCTGTCCGCCAAGGTCTACTCGATGGCCGAGGCCGGCGATTTCTCCGAGGAGTATCATGAGAACCTGAAGCTCCTCAGGACAGTCTTCAACAGGGGGACATGCGACGGATACCTGGGAGGCGTGAAATCCCCCGTTCAGTCGCTGTACCCCGACAACAGGGGGTTCCTCCTGGGAGAGGTGGAGGTCGTCGACCGTGCTTTCCGGTGGAATGGGGAGGAACCCATAGGCATCAAGGACGGTCTGTCCCTCTTCGTCGGCGACGAGAAGATAGGGGGGTTCAAGGTGACTGAGCTGAATCCGGTGAGGATCCCGTTCAAGATACAGGACGGGAGGTACCAGGTGTACCGCACTTACGATCCAAGGATCGACACGGTCAAGAACATCATCGGGAACACCCCCAAGCTGGACGGCAAGACTCAGAGGAGGCCCGCACAGGCAACCCTTCCGAAATTGCCACACAGTAACGTGAAGCCCCAGTTCTCGGTCTATGTGAACACCGTCAAGACCCTCGATGCGGTCATCTCGTATGCAGACAGGGTGTACTTCGAACGCGGGGAGAGGTCCTCTGAGGCCAAGGAGATCTGTGATTCCAAGGGAGTCGAGTTCGTTGACCTGTTGCCGAGGTTCGACCCTCTGGACGAGTTCGTCTCGGACGGACCTGTGATGGTTAACAGTCCGGGTCAGCTCTGGGCGTGCAGAGGTTCCTCCAGGATCTATACCAGCAGTGTGTTCAACTGCTACAACTCCTGGTTCCTGCCTGATGTGTATCAGGCGACGTTGTCGGTGGAACTGTCCAGGAACGACGTCTCCGACCTCATCGCCCACCGTCCGGGGAGGTCGGAGGTCATGGCGTTCGGGAGGACCGAGCTCATGTACACCCGTGATCCCGGGTTGGAGGCCGGTGCTTTGGTGGATGAGAAGGAGGCCGCATTTCCCGTGTATAGGGACAAGCGCGGATACGCCCGCCTGCTGAACTCTGTCGACCTGTTCCTTCTGGACAGCAGGGAGGAGCTGGGCAGGTCCGGTGTTAACTCCCTCGGTATCGACCTGAGGAAGCGTCCACCCGCGTTGGCCAAGGTCGTTGGGGAGTACTGGAAGAGGCCGGACCAGAAGCTTAGGGACAAGATGGAGCAGATGTGCGGCGGTTTCACTTCCGGACTCTACAAAAAGGGAGTTCAGTGAAACTACCGCTAAATCCCTTTTAAATCCGTATGCCGAAAGTCTGTCCATGAGGATGAACAGGCGCGGTGACATGGGTTTCGCGGAGGCTGTCGTGGCCTTCATGGCCGTGGTCGTCGTTCTGACGGCATATCTGGGGATGGTCGTTCACACGGCTTCGGGGATCTACGACCCCGTGCCGTCGGTTGACGAGAGCATCCTATGCGGTACAGTGGAAGACGGGGCCTTCATCCCAGGGTATGCGGATTCTCTGGGCGATCTGTTGGATAGGACGGGGTGCAGAGGCATCAGTGTCTCCGTGAAGATACCCGGAGGGTTCTGTGACGGGTCCGGACCTTTGACCGTCGGCGACATGGACGGCAGGCTGTTCTCCAAGACCGTGGCATCATCGGTCACAGACAACCACGGGAGGACATTCCCAGCATTCTTCGAGGTGACGGTATGCGTATGAACCGCGGGGGTATGCTGGCGATGATGGATGCCATGGTGTTCATGGCGGTCATCATGATAGCGCTGTCGGCATCCGTGTACCATGGCCTTCAGGAGTCCGATCAGAGGGATCCCGGGGACCTGTTGGGAAGCATGCTGTCCGCTGAGGTCAGGATGTCCGATTTCAGGGAGGACGGTGACGGTTCCAAGGTGAAGCTATCGGACTTGATGGCTCTGAGCCTGGTGTCCGAATCGGAGGCTGTTGATGTCTATGTGCTGGAATTGCTGGAGACGTATTCTGCCGGAAGGCATTACCGTCTGACCCTCACGTTCGGGGAGCATTCCAAGACATTCGGAGAGGCCCATGGCATGCTGTCCTCCGCATCCGAGATGGAAGTGCCGGTGACCACGGGCGGCAGTCTGAACGCGTATCTGGAGCTGTTCGCATCATGAACCGAACTTCTCGGTACGGTTCGCCAGGTCCATGCATATCGGTACGATGTCCCTTCCGCGTATCCTTCCAAGATGGCCTCTGGCGCATCCGGTCTCGCTGAACTCCTTGGAATTGTCCCAGACCATGCCCCTGGTGAAAATCGCTATCGGCACGGGGTCGCCGCTGTGGTCCAGCAGGCTGCAGGGGGTGCAGTGGTCGCATGTGAGCACCACGACTAGGTCCTCGGGCATCTCTGCCTTGAAGAACGAGGCCATGTCGTCAAGCTTCCTGACAGTTTCGCATTTCAGCTTCGGGTCCCCGTCATGGCCGGCTATGTCCGGCGCTTTGCAGTTCATCAGCACGAAGTCGTATTCCTTGAGGGCTTCTTTCACGCACTGGGCTTTCAGGATGTAGTCGGATTCCAATGAACCGTCGCAGGCGTCCGGCATGGGATAGATGTCGAGTCCGCATGCTTTGCAGATCCCCTTGATCATCCCCACTCCTGCGACGCAGGTGGCACTCATCCCGTACTTCTCTGGGAACGGCTCTATCGTGGGGAACATTCCCGCACCTCTCGGCATCAGGATGTTCGCGGGCATCAACCCGGCGGCGGACCTCTTCCTGTTGGTGGGGTGGTTCTTCAATCTGTCGTAGCATACTGACATGAACTGGTTCACCACGTCTGCGGTCAGCTGGGCCTCGTCATCTAGTGGTTCGACCGTTCTGATGTGGGTCCCGCTTCCGGGGTCCGCATCCGTTATGTTCGGGCTGAGGCCGTCACCCCTCAGGAGAAGCACCGCCCGGTGTTCGGTACTCTCCCTGACGTAGCATTCGATGCCGTCTATCTCGATCCCGTCAAGTGATTCCACGAGCTCGGTGGTCTCAGGCTCCCTGATCCTTCCTGCTCTGCGGTCGACGATTTCCCAGGATTCGTCCACAGTGGCGAAGTTGCATCTCAGCGCCACATCCCCGGGCTGGATGTCCATCCCGACTCCGAGTGCCTCGAAGGGCCCCCTTCCGGTGTACACGCTGCGGGCATCGTAACCGAGTATCGCCAGATGGGCGGTGTCGCTTCCGGGGCGGATGCCCGGGGCTATGGGGTCGCAAAGGCCGCTGCGCCCGTGGGTGACGAACCAGTCCAGATTCGGGGTCCTGATGTACTGAAGAGGTGTCATGCCTCTGAGTTCCGCGCAGGGGCGGTCTCCGAGGCCGTCCATGACTATGACGAGTATCTTCTTCTGGGGTTCAGGCATCGTCTTTGGAATCCTTTCACGATGTATTAAGCGAATCGGTGGGTTTATCGCATATAATGGGAATCAAGGGGTCATGTTGGCGGACATCAACGGGATCCGTTTCCATTACGAGGTGTCCGGGTCAGGGGATCCGATCTTTCTGATTGCCGGGTTCGGAGCCAACGCAGGGTTCTGGGATTCCGCGCTTCCTCTTCTGGAGAGATTCACAGTCGTCAGGTTCGACAACCGCGGTGTCGGGACCACGGAGTACTCAGGAGAGTTCTCCATAGACGACATGGCCGATGACATCGTGGCTCTGATGGACCATCTAGGGTACAGGAGCGCCCACGTCCTCGGATGGTCTATGGGTTCACAGATCGGGCAGTCCCTGGGCTCCAGGTATCCTGACCGGGTCAGGTCCCTCACGCTCGTGTCCACTTATCTCAGGAGGCCTTCCAGGGCCAACTACATACTGCACACGTTCTCATCCATGGCACTTGATGGAATGGCTCCTGTGGAATGCCTGGCGGTGGCGGTCAACGCCTTCTGCATCCCTGAGACCGTGTTCAGGAAATTCGAGGATCAGGGCAGGATGTTCCCCACTCCGAAGGAGCATGCAGACCCTCAGGGCCTGGTGCATCAGGTGACCGCCGTCGGAGGCTTGGACACGACGGACCTCGCCAGGGCGATAAAGGTGCCTACGATGGTCATCCACGGGGACAAGGACATAATGGTCGAGCCCGAGGACGGGAAGAAGGCGGCCGACGCCATAGGCGGTTCCAGGTTCCTTCTCCTGGAGGGCGCCGGCCATAACATACAGTTCAGTCGTTATGCGGAGGATTTCAAGGCGTTCGTCAGGGAGCACAGCCGAGTCACATCGGCACGACTTCGCTTCTGACGGCCTCGATCTTCCTTACGATCTCTTTCTTTATCTCGCCGGTGCAGGGCCATGAATCGTCCATGTACGATATCAGCTCCATGATGTCCGCATCGGGGTTCGTGAGGGCCAGATACACCCTGGACATGAACATGGACACCCCGTAGGGGAAGTCGTCGCATATCTGCGGGCGGTCCTTCCAGATCCGGCATCTTTTGTCGGGGCCCAGGAATGCGCAGGGGTCGGTCTTCCTGAACAGGAACCTTCCGTCAGACGTCTGCACCAGATAGTTCCTCATGAAGTCGTACAGCGGTATCTCCGCCGCGGAGGATATCCTGTCGATCTCCTCAGGACGCACGACTATGTGGGGCTGATGGCAGCATTTGCCGCACATCTCGCATGGGAAATTTTCCCTGAAGGACATGCAGATCCCGTAGGCAAGGTCCAGGTTGTGCTCCATCTCGGGGGTTATCTGCCCCAGACCCTCCAGGATGTATTTCCCGCGGTATACAGCCATCAGAACACTCCAGCGATGACCGCGAGGGACGCGATGAATCCGAAGACGCTGAGCACGGCACCGACGGCGGCCAGGGCGACGCAGAGGGTCTTGTTCTCAGGGTTGAGGTACCTTGGCAGGTTCACGGAGTAGCTTCCTATGACCAATCCTACAGCTCCGACCACGGCACCGCCGTATCCGGAGGCCTCTAGGAATCCGAGGGCCACTGCGACCGCTCCGACCACGAGGGCCAGAATCGAGAACATGAGGGGGTTGCGTTGGCGAGGCGTCCTGTAAGGCTGATCCAGTCTCCAGTTGCACTCCTCGCAGTAGAGGGTGTCGGATGGGTTGTCCGTCCCGCATTTGGGGCATCTGATAGTCATGAACCCTGATTGGGCTCAACTGATTAATCTTTCTCCGGTGTCCGTCCAGGCTTCCTGAGAAGGCATTCGGATCTGGATCTGACAGTCCCGAAGCGGGTGCGTTCATCGACCTTCTCCGAGGACAGGACATCCATGGATGGGAAGAACCCGAGTATGTCCTCGGGGTATCTGTGGACGTATCTGATTCCGTTGCCCGATCTGGATTCCGACCTCATGTCGTCAGGGGTGAATGATCTGATGAAGAGGAATCCGTCCGGCCTCAGGACCCTGAGTATCTCCGAGGATGCGGCATGCATCATCCTGTCGTCCAGATGCTCCATGATATGGACCGCCGTGATGTAGTCGAAGGAGCCATCCGGGAAAGGCAGGGACAGCGCATCCCCATGAACGATGCGGGCGGAGTCCCCGAACATGCCGATGCAGATGTCCACGGCTTCCTCGGAGAAGTCCATCCCGGTGACGCGATAGCCCATGTCCCGCAGGGTTGACACGCTTTTTCCGTTGCCGCATCCGATGTCCAAAGCATCTCCTTTCCCGGATAACGGGTCGGGTATCCTTGTGTTACCTCTCCAGGCCCTGCCGTTTGACCTGTAGAAATCGTTCCAGATGTCGGACTGCTCCATGACAGCACGTATGCGGAAGATGGTCTTTACTGTTGGCAGTCCGACTACCTGTCGCAGGAAATCACGTGTGCACCATCACAAGGTGCCAATCGGGATTTTTTATAACATGAACCACGTTGGGTTATAACAATCAGGGGAGTGCCATGTACTGGAACCCGAAAATCGAATGTATGCCCAAGGAGGAGTTGAAAGACCTCCAGTACCGCGAGCTGAAGCAGCTCGTCAACAATCTGTACTCGTTCAACAAGTTCTATCACGACAGGATGGTCGAGCACAAGGTCCATCCGGACGACATCACATGCCTGAGCGACATCTCCAAGCTGCCGTTCATGTACAAGCAGGATCTGCGCGACCAGTATCCCACCAAGATGTTCACGGTGCCCAACAACGAGATCGTCAGGTACCACGTCTCCTCCGGAACCACCGGGAAACCCACTCTCGTGGGTTACACCCAGAACGACTTGGAGTACTGGACCGAGGCACTGGCTAGGTCCTTCACATCCATCGGAATCGGTCCTGAGGACACCATGCAGGTGTCCTACGGATACGGACTCTTCACCGGAGGTCTCGGAGCCCACTACGGGGCCGAGCGCGTCGGGGCGACCGTACTTCCGGCCGGAACCGGTAACACCGAGAGGCAGATCGAGTTGATCCAGGACCTCGGAGTGACGGTCATCGCATGCACTCCTTCATACCTTGTCCATCTCGGCGAGGTCGCTCAGAAAATGGGTGTGGACTTCCAGAGGGACACCAAGCTGAGAAAGGCCGTCCTGGGAGCCGAGCCCTGGTCCGAGAGCATGAGGCAGCACATCGAGGAGTCCATGGGGGTCAAGGCATACGACATCTACGGAACCTCCGAGCAGGCCGGACCCATGTTCACCGAGTGCGAGGAGCGCAACGGGATTCACATCGCCGGCGACATCATGTATGTGGAGATCATCGATCCCGACTCCGGGGAGGTCCTCGAGGAGGGCGAGAAAGGGGAGATGGTGGTCACCATGCTGAAGAAGGAGGCCATGCCCATGATCCGCTACAGGATCAAGGACATCACCATGATCATGGAAGGGGACTGTCCATGCGGAAGGACATCCCCCAGGATCGCCAGGATATCCGGAAGGACCGACGACATGCTCATCGTCCGTGGAATCAACGTGTTCCCCTCGCAGATCGAGTACACGTTGCTCCAGATCCCGGAGGTGGGCGACCAGTACATGATCTATGTCTCCAGGGAGGGTGCCCTCGATGAGATGGTCATCCAGGTGGAGATCAAACCGGATGCGTTCACGGATAAGCTGGAGGACATGGTCGCCCTCCGCTCCCGCATCGAATCAGTTCTTAAGAAGTACCTCAACATTGCAGTCAAGGTTGAGCTCAAGGCTCCCGGCGAACTACCGAGGTTCTCCGGCAAGGCCAAGCGTGTCGTAGACACGAGGGTGATATGATGGATGACAATATAATCACGCAGCTTTCGATTTTCGTTAACAACGAGCCCGGGCGTCTGGCCTACATCGCATCCGTCCTGAAGGAGTGCGGCATCAACATGCGCGCATTCAATCTGGCGGAGTCCACGGAGTTCGGCATCCTACGCGCCATCGTGGAGGACCCCGACAGAGCCTATGATCTGCTCAAGGGCAAAGGTATCATAGTCAAGAAGACAGACGTCATCGGAATCGTCATCCAGGACACTCCAGGATCCCTGTTCCAGGCCGCCGACCTTCTCGGGAAGGCCGGAATCAACATCGAGTACGGTTACGCGTACACAGGCAAGACGGATGCGGCCTTCTTCATCAGGGTGGACGACCCGCAGAAGGGGGTCGAGCTCCTTAACCAGGCCGGAATCAGACTCATCTTCGACTCGGAGATCTGATACAGATGGGAAACCTCAACATAGCGGTGCTGGGCGCCAAGGACTTCGCCGGGAACGTGGGGAAGAAGGGAACGGTCACGGACATGACCTTCTACGATTACAAGTCCGGAACCGATTCCTTCACACTCATCGAACCCTCCAAGTACCCCGAGAAGCTGTCATCGCTGTTCTACTCCGTGGGCATGTCGGAGTTCGTCATCCTAGTGGTGGACAAGATCGACTCATTCCTGGGGGAGACTATCGTCATGACCGACGCCCTCGGTGTCGACAAAGGATGGATCATCCTCCGCAACTACATCCAGCCGGAGCAGCTGGCCCCCTTGCTGGCGGGGACCTCGCTGGAGCATTACGAGTACAGGGATGACGACCCCATCAAGATCAGGGAGGAGCTAATCGCTCTCGCCAAGGCGGAGGGCAGGCAGGCCGGAGAGGGGTCCTGCGGCTCCTGTCCTGTGGATTCCCATTTCAACGTCAAAGGAGTGGGAACCGTCGTGTTGGGATCGGTCATAGACGGACATTTCAGGAAGCATGACAAGATGACAGTTTTCCCGATCAAGAGGGAGGTCATCCTGAAGTCGATCCAGAAGCACGACCTTGATGCCGAGGATGCCGTCAAAGGGGACCATGTGGGTCTCGCGCTCCGCGGAATCGAATCCGATGAATTGGACAGGGGATACGTGATCACCACCGATAAGTCCGTGAAGATGTCCAACAAGATTGAGGGCAAGGTCTCTCTGGTGAAGTACTGGCCTTCAGCTCTCAAAGAGGGCATGGTCCTGCATATCGGCCATTGGATGCAGATGATCCCCGCCAGGGTCACGGCGGCTTCCGACTCAGGCGACTTCAGGTCGGCCGATGTGACCTTCGAGCTGGAGTCGGACATGATCCACAAACCCGGTGACAGGGCTATCATAATGTATCTGGAGGGCGGAAAGCTCAGAGTGGCCGGATCCGTCGTACTCCAGTGAAACGGCGGTTCCCCGCCATTACCTCCCAGATTCCCCGGGAGGGTTTTCATCTTCTCGGTTTGACCCTTCCGCAGTTGGGGCAGACATCATCCACGAACCGATGTCCGCATCTGGCGCATATGCCGTTGTAGATCTCATTGTACATGTCCGCCGAGCCGGGGTTTTTGTTGTACAGAAGTCCGAAGATCACCAGGAACGCCATCATCCCTCCAGACAGCATTCCGAGACCGGCCATCAGGGCAGGATCCTCCGGGTTATCCGTGTACAGCATCACCACATACGCCATGCAGATCATCAGCATCGCTGTGACGATGCAGCCGATTGCGGCGAGGGTTCTCTGTTTCATGGATGATACATCCAACATGCATTATTTAATCCTGGGTGCATCCGCCGGAGCCATAGGGTTTAAGTACAGCTCCCCTTAATGATGTCAGACCGTGCTACTGGATAGCATGTGACAACGGTGTTCGAAATGGCGTTCTGGAACGAAGAGATCGAAACTATGCCCAGAGAGGAGCTCGAGAAGCTCCAACTTTCCCTTATCAGGGAGAAGGTCCGTGAGATGTACGATCTTTCCCCTTTCTTCCATGACAGGATGAAGGAGGCCGGACTCACACCCGAGGACATAGACAGCTTCGAGAAGTTCCGCAAGGTTCCGTTCATGAAGAAGACCGATCTAAGGGACAATTACCCGGACGGGCTGTTCGTCAAACCCTATGACGAGCTCGTAAGGGTCCATGTCTCATCAGGAACCACCGGAAAGCCCACCGTAGTCGGATACACCCAGAAGGACCTCGACAACTGGACGGAGTCTCTCGCAAGGGGGATGACCTCGTTCGGCATGTCGAACAGGGACATGCTCCAGAACTTCCATGGATACGGACTCTTCACAGGGGGCCTGGGAGTGCATTACGGGGCGGAGATGATCGGTGCCACGGTCCTTCCAATCGGAACCGGGAACACCGCCAGACAGATCCAGCTCATGCAGGACCTCCCCGTCACAGCCTGGGCAGGCACGCCGTCGTACATGTTCCATCTCGCCGATGTCTGTGACCAGATGGGCATAAGCATAAGGAATGACACCAAGGTCAGGCTGGCCATCGCCGGAGGGGAGCCCTGGTCCGAGAGCATGAGGAAGAAGCTCCAGGAGAGGACGGGCGTCCGCGTTCACAACTGCTATGGGGCCAGCGAGTTCTACGGCCCCATGTTCCTGGAATGCGAGAAGCAGTGCGGTCTCCACGTGTGGGCCGATCTCTGCTATATGGAGATCCTTGACGAGAACGGAGAGCCCTGCGCCGAAGGCGAGAGGGGCGAAGTCGTAGTGACCATGCTCCAGAAAGAGGCCTTCCCTCTGATCAGATACAAGATCGGGGATGTCTCCTCGATCACCTGGGAGAAGTGCGAATGCGGAAGGACCCATCCCAGGCTCATGAGGATCTCCGGAAGGACCGACGATATGCTCGTTGTCCGCGGAGTCAACGTGTTCCCATCCCAGATCGAGAGCGTCATAGGCGAGATGCCTTTCCTGTCCCCGTTCTATCATATCACTTTGACCAATGAGAACTACATGGACAACATGGTGGTCGAGGTGGAGCTCAACGAGGACGCCCTCACCGAGGACATGGTCGAACTCAGCAGGATGACTCAGGCTCTGGGGTCCAGGATGAAGGAGGTCCTCAACATCAAATCGGATGTGAGGCTGGTCCTCCCCGGAACGTTGGAGAGGTTCGAGGGGAAGGCCAAGCACGTCACCGATAACAGGAAGTACGATTGACTCGGAGTTTGATCTCCGAGTTCTCCGAATCCCCGTTGAAGTACTCCTCGAGGTTCTCGATGCTTCCGCCCATCGCCATTTCGAGCTCACAGAGGCCCGAGGCGACCTCCTCTCCTTTGTAAGTGAGCTCTACCATGCACTTTGGGTGGTTGAACGTCCCTGCCTGAATGAAACGGACCATATCATCGATCCTGAGGTTCTCCAGCTTCTGAGGCATCTTGTAGTTTGTCGACACATTGCGGTAGATTTCTGTCTTGCTCTTCATTCCGTTGAAGTACAGATACAGTATGATCATGCTCGAATGAGCGTCTTTAAGCAGATTTCCTATGCGTGTGTTGTACATGGTTACAACATGTGTTGAATGAGTTTAAGAACTAAGTGTGTAATTTTCAGAATATAAGAGTTTAGAATCCTCCCATTTCTGGGAGGAGAAATAAGTTTGTTTCACTGGTTTTCGTCTTCCACGTCGTCGAAGGTGTTGTTGCCGGACATCATGTCCTCGTACAGAAGGAAAAGCTCCCTCTGGGTGAGGCTGCGGTGCATCATGGTGGAGGCTTTCCTGACCATTCCGAGGAGCTGCTCCCCTTCGTTGATGCTGATCTCGATGCCCATCTCGGCCATGGCCGCGACGATCGTGTTCCTGACGGAGTGCTTTCCGATGACGAGTGTCCTCTCCATACCGACCTCTGCGGGGTCGTACGGCTCTGTGCACTCGGGATTGTTGAGTATTCCGGCTTCCTGGGCGAAGCACTTTCCGCCGATGAAGGGCTTGGTGGGCCATATCTGGAATCCGGACGCGGTGGACACGGATTCCGCAATCGCACGGAGCTTGGTAGTGTCCACATGAGTGTCGGTGGACAGGATGTGCTTGGCGGACATGACGATCTCCTCCAACGGGGCGCATCCGGCCCTGGGTCCGAGTCCCATGGTGGTGGTCCTGGCGAATCTGGCACCGGCTTTGACCGCAGCTATTACATTGGCGGTGGCCAGGCCGAAGTCGTTGTGGGTGATGATCTCCACATCGAACCCAGAGATCTGTCTGATCATCTTGATCTTCTCGTGGCAGTTGAAGGGATCGTCGAGACCGTATGTGTCGCTGTAACCGAAGCGGTCGGCTCCGGCCTCCTTCGCAACCTTCGCGAAATCGATGAGGAATCCGAGGTCCGCGCGGCTGGCGTCCTCTGCCACGACGGAGATGTACAGTCCGTGTTCAGCCGCATACGCGGTGGACTCGTAGATCTTGTCGAGGATCCACTGGTGGTCCTTCTTCAGGATGTTCTCCATCTGGATTCCTGATGCCGGGAGGGCGATCGTAACCGAGTCGACGTCACAGTCCAGACTGGCGTTGATGTCCCCGATGTCGGCCCTGTTCCATGCCATTATGGAAGCTTTCAGTCCCATGCGGGCGATGTGACGCACCGCCTTCTTCTCCTCGTTGCCGAGGATGGGATTTCCAGCTTCGATCTGGGGCACCCCCGCATCATCCAGGAGTTGGGCGATCCTGTACTTTTCGATGTTCGAGAAAACGGCTCCCGCTGCCTGCTCTCCGGCTCCGAGTGTGGAGTCGCAGATACAGAGGGGAGCGTTGAGACAGCTCACTACCTCTTCTTTGCTCTTCATATGAATCCCTTCACCGCTCCGCGTGCATCCCTGTGCGGAAGTGTGGTGCAGGGTTCCCTATGGCACCACGCTATTTAATATTTTAAAAAGCGGAAATCATTCGAGCTTGTATCTGAGGATGGCACCCATCCCGCCGAGGGATGCGAGCTCCTTCCCCCCGTCATGCTGTCCAGACACCACGATGACGTTCCCCTTCTGGGATTCCACGGACCTGACGATGTCATCGAGGTCCTGCTCCCTCATCTTCAAGTCGAGTACGAGCAGGGTCTCCACCGCTCCGGACAGGGATGCGTCGCGGACCTCGTTGGTGCCGTAGGTCCCCAGTCCGTTCTTGGCTATCTCGGTCATGAGCTTCTCGACGGCCTCGATCTCCGCACCGACGGCCGATTCCCTCAGAAGGTCTCCTCCCATGCCGGTCTTGATGAGCTCATTGATTCCGACCATGCCGCATTGTCCGGTATGGTACACATGGATCCTCTTGAACATCTCCGGGTCTTTGTGTTTCATGTCCTCCGCGAGGGATTCCTTCTCGAATCCGGGACCGAGGAGGACAAGGGGCATGTTCGCCTCCATCAAGGGGATGACTTTGGAGATCACCTCGTCATGGTATCCGTCACCCTTGTTCTGGTCCGCGTACTGTTTGCCGGACCTCCCGGACCTGACGGTGGTCACCTCCTTCAGTCCGTACTGTCTCAGGACCGCGACCGTGGCCTCGTCCTGGTCCAATGACACGAACACGATGCGGGGTTTCTTGGAATCTGAAACGGCCCTTCTGAGTCTGTCAAGCTGGGTGTCCCTCCAGCGGGTCTTGGCGATGAGCAGACTGTCTCCGGTCTCGAATATTAGCGTGTGGTGCTGCCCGATGTCCTGCGGTCCTGTCTCGATCGTACCAAGAAGTTTCAGTCTGAGGTCCTCTTCGGAGAATTCGATCTTCTCCATGCGCACGCCGAGGGTCATCCTCTTCTTCTCCGCTCTCTCGGCCCTGATCTTGTCGGCGGACTTCTCCTCACGGCGGGTCGTGGAGGCTGTGACAAGGTCCCCCACCTCGATGACATTGTACAGGTGCCAGATGTCTTCGTCGGTCTCGATGAGCACCTTCACGCCGTCTCCCGAGGGATTCTCTCCGAGTATGCGCATGGCATCCCCGTAGATTGCGCGGATATAGAATCCTTCGGAGTGCTATCGAGTTGCATTTCGGGGGTTTTGTCCATTATCGGACATCCTGTCGATTGAGCTGTCTGTGCCGATGCGGAGCCATTATATACGGTACGCAAATCTGATAATTCCCCGATGGCAAAAGGATACTTGGTCCTGGAGGACGGGACTGTTTTCGAAGGGGAGATGTTCGGTGCCAACCGCGGTACCGACGGAGAAGTTGTTTTCAGCACCGGGATGTGCGGATATCAGGAGAGTCTAACGGACCCGTCCTTCAAGGGACAGATCCTCGTCATGACGTATCCGCTCATCGGTAACTACGGCGTGGCCGACGAGTACTACCAGTCCAGGGCGATCCACACGCGCGGACTCGTGGTCAGGGAGTACTGCAAGGAGCCCTCGCCCATGTACGGGGGAAGGACGATCGACGACTTTCTCAAGCATTTCGACATCCCTGGAATATCCGGGATAGACACCCGTGAGCTGGTCATCAAGATACGCACGGGAGGTACCGTCAAGGGAGCCATCATCACCGAGGGTACCGACATAGAGGAGACGGTCGCCAAGCTGAGGAAGATGCCCGCGCCGTCCGACAGCAACCTTGTGGCCGAGGTGTCCTCGAAGGCCATCGCCGAGTTCGACAACGGTAAGGACATCACGGTCGGACTCATAGACTGCGGTACCAAGTCGGGAATCCTCAGGGACCTGAATGCCAGGTACAACGTGGTCTCGTTCCCGTACGACACCCCTGCGGACGTAATCGTCGACTCGGGTGTGCAGGGAGTCCTCATCTCCAACGGTCCGGGAGACCCGGCTCATCCGGACATCGCCAAGACCACCGTCAGAACCGTATCGGACCTGTCGACGCAGCTCCCCCTGTTCGGCATCTGCTTCGGAAGCCAGCTCATCGGAATCGCCATGGGCGGAAGCACATACAAGCTCAAGTTCGGTCACAGGGGCTGCAACCAGCCTGTCAAGTGCGACAACCGTGTGTACATAACATCCCAGAACCATGGGTTCGCGGTCGACGACCACAGTCTGGACGGAACCGGTCTGATCGTCAACCAGGTCAACGTCAACGACGGGTCCGTGGAGGGTGTCGTCCACAGGGACCTCCCCATATTCACGTCGCAGTACCACCCCGAGGCGTCGCCCGGGCCGTGCGACACATCGTACCTGTTCGATTGGTTCAAGAAGATTATCAAGGAGGGGAAGCTGTGAGAAAGGATTACAAGAAGCTGATGGTCATCGGCTCGGGACCGATCGTCATAGGTCAGGCCGCGGAGTTCGATTTCTCAGGAACACAGGCGTGCCGCTCCCTCCGCGAGGAGGGTTACAAGACCGTGCTGGTCAATTCCAACCCCGCCACGATCCAGACTGACACAGAGACCGCCGACAGCGTCTATATTGAGCCCCTCGAGGTCGCCAACGTGGCCAAGATCATCGAGAAGGAGGGCGTCGACGGGGTCCTGTCCGGGATGGGAGGGCAGACAGCCCTGAACATCTGTTCTGAGCTGGCAGATTCCGGCGTACTTGAGAAGCTGGGCGCATCCCTCGTGGGGACGCAGCCCGATGCAATCGCCATGTCCGAGGACAGGGAGCTATTCAAGGAGACCATGGAGAGGATCGGTGAGCCGGTCCCCGTCTCAAGGAGCGTCAACTCCATAGAGGAGGCCAAGGAAGCCGTCAAGATCATCGGACGTTATCCTGTCCTGGTCCGTCCCGCATACACGCTGGGTGGAACCGGAGGGGGAATCGCCCACGACGAGGCCGAGCTGGAGGAGATCTGCGCCCGCGGACTCGCCTACTCCAGGATCCATCAGGTCCTCATCGAGGAATCCGTCCTCGGATGGAAGGAGTACGAGTACGAGGTCATGAGGGACTCCAATGACAACTGCATCATCATCTGTAACATGGAGAACCTGGACGCCATGGGGATCCACACAGGGGAGAGCATAGTCGTCGCCCCCTGTCTCACGCTGTCCGACACGGACCATCAGCGTCTCAGAACCGCCGCCCTCAAGGTCATCCGCGCCCTCAACATAGAGGGAGGATGCAACGTCCAGTTCGCTTTCAACCCCGCTAACGGGGATTACAGGCTCATCGAGGTCAACCCGCGTGTGTCCAGGTCCTCCGCTCTGGCCTCCAAGGCCACCGGATACCCTATCGCGAGGGTCGCCACGAAGATCGCAGTGGGATACACCCTCGACGAGATCCCCAACAGGATCACGGGGACCACCTGTGCGGCGTTCGAGCCCTCCATCGATTATGTGGTCATCAAGATCCCCAGATGGCCTTTCGACAAGTTCCGTACCGTGGACCGTCACCTTGGAACCCAGATGAAATCCACAGGGGAGGTCATGGCCATCGGGAGGACGTTCGAAGAGGCCCTCCTGAAAGGACTCAGGTCCCTTGAGATCGGTGTCAGGGGCCTCGACCGCGTGGAGGTCACCGATGAGCAGATCCGCGACGAGCTGATCAACGCCACGGACAAGAGGATCTTCGTCATCGCCGAAGCCCTCAGGAAGGGATGGTCCGTCGAGGAGGTCACAGACCTCACGAAGTGGGACATCTTCTTCGTCAGGAAGATCGCCAACGTCATATCCATGGAGGAGAAGCTCAAGTCCGGAATCACGCCCGAACTGCTCAGGCAGGCTAAGGAGATGGGATTCTGCGACGAGCAGATCGCCGACCTCGTCGGGAGGAAGCCTCTTGAGGTCCGCGGGATGAGGAAGGAGAATGGTATCGTCCCTGTCTACAAGATGGTCGACACCTGTGCCGCCGAGTTCGCGGCCGAGACCCCTTACTTCTACTCTACTTACGGACGCATGACCGAATCCAGGCCGGATGACGGCAAGAAGAAGGTGGTCATTGTCGGAGGCGGACCGATCAGGATCGGACAGGGAATCGAGTTCGACTACTGCTGCGTCCACGGAGTAATGGCCCTTCAGGAGGAGGGTGTGGATGCTGTGATTATCAACAACAACCCGGAGACGGTCTCCACGGATTACGACATATCCGACAGACTGTACTTCGAGCCCCTAACGTTGGAGGATGTCCTCAACGTCATAGATGCCGAGGGTGCCGACGGGGTCATCTGCCAGTACGGCGGTCAGACCTCCGTCAACCTGGCCGTGGATCTGGAGAATGCACTCAAAGGTACCAAGACAAAGGTCCTGGGAACCAGTCCCGACCAGATGGATGTGGCGGAGGACAGGCGCAGGTTCTCCAAGCTCATGGACGAGCTGCAGATCAAACAGCCCAAGTCCGGAACCGGGTATTCCTTCGAGGAGGCCAAAGCCATCGCCGAGGACATAGGGTATCCTGTCCTCGTGAGGCCGTCCTACGTCCTCGGAGGGAGGGCGATGGAGATCGTCTACTCCACAGAGGAGCTGAAGACCTACGTCGACACGGCGGTCAAGGTTTCCAGGAACCACCCGATTCTCATCGACAAGTACCTGACCGAGGCCATCGAGATCGATGTCGATGCAGTCTGCGACGGAACCGACGTCTACGTCGGTGGCATAATGGAGCATGTGGAATACGCCGGATGCCACTCCGGGGACGCCACGATGGTCCTTCCGCCCTTCACGCTCAAGCCCGAGGTGATCGACGAGATCGTGGCCATAACCGAGAAGGTCGCTTTGGCCCTCCAGATCCACGGTCTGATGAACCTCCAGCTGGCCGTCAAGGACGGGCAAGTCTACATGATCGAGGCCAACCCGAGGGCTTCGAGGACGGTGCCCTTCATATCCAAGGCCACCGGAATCCCCCTGGCAAAGATCGGAACCAAGATCATGCTGGGTAAGACCCTGAAGGACTTCGGACTCAAGGGATACAGGCCCATCGACCACTATGCTGTCAAGGCCTCCGTGTTCCCGTTCCTGAAGCTGCCCGGTGTCGACTCGATCCTCACTCCTGAGATGAAATCCACCGGAGAGGTCATGGGAATCGATGAGGACTTCCACACTGCATGCTACAAAGCTCTCATCGCCGCGGGTAACAAGCTTCCCACAGAGGGCGGCGTCTACATAACCGTCAACGACCAGGACAAGGCAGGCATACTGGAGCCCGCGAAGCAGCTGAAGGAGATGGGATTCACAATCTACGCCACCAAGGGGACATCCACGTACCTGAGGGAGCACGGCATCGATACAGTCCCTGTGTTCAGGCTCGATGAGAGACAGAATCCCAACGCCATCGGACTCATGAGGGACGGAAAGATCAACCTGATCATCAACACCCCCTCCCAGAAGTCAGGTGCCATCCGCGACGGATACACCATGCGCAGACTCGCGGTGGAGCTGGAGATTCCGTTCATGACCACGGTCCAGGGAGCGGAGATCGCGGTGGGTTCCATTAAGGTCGCAAGGTCCGGAGTGCAGGGCGTCAGGAGCATGAAAGAGTTCCACGGCCTGAACTGACCATAAACATGGGCTTCGGCCCATTTCACAACTTTTTCTTTCTTTGCGTATCGGTTTTCCACTAGTTCTCGACGGTATGTGTCTGATTAGACAAATGTCGGTTTTGAGCTCTTCAACCTCGATTCCGGTCGTTAACAGCTGTAAAATCACATTCATCTAATCAATTATCAAACAATTAGACACATGTCAAAATCAAGCTGAAATACTGTTTTTTCTCATGAACAATTATGTTCATAATGCACAATCAAATTCATTCATCCGAATTACATTTATAGACGAAGCAGTATGTTTAGACTCATTCAGTGGACATTTGTCCTTCTGAAGGTGAACCAATGGCAATCACAAACGAGTATATGAAAACCGTCTTCGACGGTCTCAAACAGCGCAACGCAGACCAGCCCGAGTTCCTTCAGGCAGTCGAGGAAGTCCTGGAGTCCCTCCAGCCCGTAGTCGAGGCCAGGCCCGAGATTCAGAAGGCCGGCATCATCGAGAGGATCGTCGAACCCGAGAGGATCATCATGTTCCGTGTCTCCTGGGTCGACGACTCCGGAAAGGTGCAGGTCAACCGCGGATACCGCGTCCAGTTCAACTCCGCCATCGGACCCTACAAGGGCGGACTCAGGCTCCACCCCTCCGTCAACCTCTCCATCCTGAAGTTCCTCGGATTCGAGCAGATCTTCAAGAACAGTCTCACCACCCTCCCCATAGGAGGAGGAAAGGGAGGATCCGACTTCGACCCCAAGGGCAAGTCCGACAACGAGATCATGCGCTTCTGCCAGTCCTTCATGACCGAGCTCTGCAAGCACATCGGACCCGACACAGACGTCCCCGCAGGCGACATCGGAGTCGGCGGAAGGGAGATCGGATTCATGTTCGGTCAGTACAAGAGGCTCCAGAACGAGTTCACCGGAGTCCTCACCGGAAAGGCCATAGGATCCGGTGGATCCCTCGCCAGGACAGAGGCTACCGGATACGGACTCTGTTACTTCACAGACGAGATGCTGAAGGCCAACGGAAAATCCTTCGAGGGAAAGAAGGTTGTCATCTCCGGTTCCGGAAACGTCGCCATCTACGCATGCCAGAAGGCCACCCAGCTGGGAGCCAAGGTCATCGCTGTCTCCGATTCCAACGGATACATCCAGGATGACAACGGAATCGACTACAGGACCCTCCAGGAGATCAAGGAGGTCAAGAGGGACAGGATCAAGACCTACCTGAACTACGTCCCCACCGCCAAGTACACCGAGGGCAAGGGAATCTGGACCATCCCCTGCGACATCGCACTGCCCTGTGCCACCCAGAACGAGTTGAACGGCGAGGACGCCAAGACTCTGATCGCCAACGGATGCTTCGCTGTTGCTGAGGGAGCCAACATGCCCTCCACGCCCGAGGCAATCGCCGCCTTCCAGAAGGCTGGAGTCCTCTTCGGTCCCGCCAAGGCCGCCAACGCAGGCGGAGTTGCGACCTCCGCCCTGGAGATGTGTCAGAACAGCGCCAGGCTCTCCTGGTCCTTCGAAGAGGTCGACGGAAAGCTCCACGACATCATGAAGACCATCTACAAGGAGTCCGCTGAGGCCGCCAAGAGGTATGGAATGGAGGGCAACCTCGTCGCTGGTGCC
This sequence comes from uncultured Methanomassiliicoccales archaeon, assembly GCA_964550065.1. Taxonomy (GTDB): domain Archaea; phylum Thermoplasmatota; class Thermoplasmata; order Methanomassiliicoccales; family Methanomethylophilaceae; genus Methanoprimaticola. Next base: position 347,790 of record CAZJWD010000002.1, on the reverse strand, counting down.
AACATCGCCGGATTCGAGAAGGTCGCCAACGCCATGCTTTGGCAGGGTGTCTCCTACTGAGACCGTAAACCTTGAGGGGGTCACCCCTCATCTTCTTTTTCAGGCGGGGTCTCCCCCGCCCTCATTATCGGTCGCCTGTCTGCACATCAGCGCCATGGCACCGATGGCCAAGGCCAATCCGACAAGCATCATCGGCGAAGGCATCTCAAGGAAGAACATGGCTCCGAACACCGCCGCCGCCATCGGTTCCCCGCAGGCAGCGAGGATGGAGGCGGTACCCGCATCGCCTCTGGCCATTGCCGTGGTGTACAGGGTGTACGGCAGGAAGGACGCGACGGCTGCATGAAGGATGAGGAATCCCAACCCGGATGCGGACCTTGATGCGTAATCCGTCATCATCCCTACGTCAGATAACGGGATCAGAACGACTGTGGCTACCAGAAGACAGTAGAACAACACAGTGTAGATGCTGTATCCCATGGAAGTCGCCTTCTTAGACAGGATTCCGTAGAGGGCGTAGAAGAACGCCGCGGCCAATCCGGCCATGATTCCGGAGATCGAAATGCTCCCGTCGCCCTCAAGCACACCGCTGACCAGAACGCAGCCGATGACCGACACCAGCATGCAGATGACCTTCCCTCCTGTGACCCTCTCCTTGAACACCAACGCCGCCATAACCAGCATGAAGACGGGTGACAATCCCAGGAGAACAGCGGCTAATGACAAGGACACTCTGTCCACGGCCATGGTGTAGAACAGGTTCAACAGGATCATCGCCACAGCGCATGCCAGGAACATCCAGGCATCCTTGGACCTGAACCTAAGTAGTTTCCTGTCGGTGAGCAGTATCAGCGTCAGCATCATCAACGCCGAGAATGATACTCTGGACAGCACAATGGTCATGCTGTCCATGCCCTCGTCCGATAGCACGCGGACGAATATGCCCGCGGCACCCCACATTACTCCCGAGAGGATCGGCAGGGCCAGGAGCAGGGACCTCATGAAAAACTCCGGATGTCCGCACTGGGATTCAGACGGACAGTCTGAACTGCTTCGCATCCCTTGTGCTCAGGCTACCCTTGTATTCCGCCAGCATTTCCCTGTGCATCACCCTGTCTGTATCTGTCAGTACAAAGACCTTCGCGGTGGCGAGTCCAGCCACGGCAGGATCTAATAGCATTACCGATTTGCCTTTTCCAGGTTCGCGGGTGACGGTCCAGGCGGTGACGTACTCCCCCTTCTTCTCTTTGATGAGCACCAGGGAGTTGGTCTTGCCTGTGTGCATCTTGGCATCGTTTAGCCTGTAAACATCGCCGATCTTCGGGATGGTGTGCTTTGTCGGCGGTCTGAAGTAACCGAGGTCGTCCATGACAGGTTTCTGATCATCGGTTTTCTTCTTCACCTGTCCCGGGGATTGGGATTCCAACCATTTCCTGGCCTCCTCATCACCTTTGGACGCCATGGTCCTGAGCGCATCCATCGACTCAGGAACCCGGCATGATTTGATCAGCCATTTCCTGGCTTCCGCGGGATTGCTGTCCATAAGGGCGATTCCTAGGGCGCTCTGGGCACCGGAGTCCTCATATTCCGCCCTCTTTCTGAGAGAAGCGATGGCTGCCTGGTCCCCTGACCTGGCTTTCTGGGCGGTCTGCTGGGGAGTGTCCGGTTTCGGTGTGGGAGCGACCTTCACCGGGGGTTTGGTGGCGGGTTTTGGAGGTTCTTTGACCGTCTGCAGCACCCTTCTGGCATCCGGGTCGGTCTTGGCCAGAGCTTTAAGTTGCTCGTAGGCGCGGTGATCGCCGTTGTCGATTGCCATAGTCAGTTTGATGATGCGGAGAGGTACGGCCATGCTTTGTCTCCCGAATAAATGTAAGGTGATGGTGCTGGGGGTGGGATTTGAACCCACGAACCACTAAGGACAGGATCCTAAGTCCTGCGTCTTTGACCTAGCTTGACAACCCCAGCTCCGGACACGCGAACGCATACGCCGATAAGATTCTATCGTCAGAGTTTCACTGGTGCAGTATCGTGGAAGGGGTGCGCAGACATCACTCATGCAGCGTCTATATATGTCCCGATATGATTGATTTTATTATAAGTCATCTCTAATTTTGTAAAATAATTACAAAATTCAATATAATTCATAAATACTCTATATTAACGAATCGTTATTGTTTTCGGGACAAACCGCGACGGTGGTTCATCCGAACTGTACAGTCTGTCTGATTTCGACGGAATCCGTTCTAACCTAGACATCGAAACAAACTACCTGCTGGGTCGTTTCGGGGCAATTCCGAATACGAGAAATCAGATTGTGATGGGGAGAGGCCTGCCAAATCACTTTCCGACGTCAGGAAAACCGGCGGAAGGAGGTACGTCGACAGTATCTGATTCTGGGCGACGGGGCTTCTGAAAGAAAGTGCTTCGAGGAATTGGCGGGTAACAACCTAGAAGTGAAGATTATTTCGAAGGAGATCGGAGAATCAGGTCATGCCAACATTTTGAAGAAGGCCAAGCCATCGCGGCTGCCAGTCACATAAGCAGAGATCTAGGGGACAAAGTCACCATCGGACTTCACCTTCAATCCGTGTTTTGAAGTGTGGCTCATACAACACTACCAAGCAGTCAATCGGAAGTGTTGTTGCAGGGAGTACAAAGAGATACTGAGCAGGATAATGGAGAAGCAGTGCAAACCAAACATTCCGAATCAGAGGGGATTCATTGCGATAAGGACATGCTTCTAAAGGCAATTCACAGGGCATCAGCGATACAGGGAAGTTCATTTTGTGACATGATGTGGTCTTTAGAAACGATTCCAAGCACAACCGCGAATATCCTGGTTGAACAGCTTCTCGAATGAAGGCATCAGATTACTTGTATCGCCAGGTCAGCCTGTTTTCAACGGCATCCATCCGCGACACTCCCGATTAGTATTAATGGTCATTTCAGGATACTCGTCCGTTTGAGGTTTGGAAATGTCGGATCTACTAGCAGACGGAGGGAAGCAGCTCCTGCTGGGCAACGAGGCTATCGTGAGAGGTCTCTTCGAGTCCGGAGCTGGATTCGCCTCCACATACCCCGGTACGCCCTCCTCCGAGATAGGCAACCTGCTCGAGAAGCTCGCCGAGGACGCGGGCATGTACTTCGAATTCTCCACCAACGAGAAGGTGGCTATGGAGGTGTCCGCAGCCGCGGCATCCTCCGGACTGAGATCCTTCGTGTTCATGAAGCACGTCGGACTCAACGTGGCCGCCGACCCTCTGATGACACTCACGTATTCCGGTGTCACAGGAGGGATGCTCATACTGTCCGCCGACGACCCGTCGGCCCACAGCTCGCAGAACGAACAGGACAATCGCTTCTACGCCAAACTCGGCCTGATGCCCATGGTGGAGCCCTCGACCCCTGCGGAGGCCAAGGACATGGTCGCAGAAGCGTACAGGATCTCCGAGGCCACCACTCTCCCGGTTCTCTTCAGGACCACTACTAGGGTCAACCATGCCCGTGGAGTCGTGGAGCTTGGGAAGAGGGCCGAGCCCAAGAGGGACGGGCACTTCGAGAAGGACGTCGTCCGTTTCGTCAACATCCCTGCCAACGCCAGGATCAACAGGAAGAGGCTACTGGAGCTCAACGCCAAGGCCCTGGAGCTCTCGGAGTCGTCGCCTCTGAACTTCGTGGAGGGGTTCGGAGATGTCGGAGTCATAACATCCGGTGTCTCGTACACCTACGTAAGGGAGTTCCTTAAGGACGTCTCCATCCTCAAGTTGGGATTCACCAACCCTCTGCCTGAGGGGAAGATCGCGGAGTTCGTGAAGGGGAAGAAGCTGGTCATCGTAGTCGAGGAGCTGGAGCCTTTCCTTGAGGACCAGGTCCTGAGGATCTGTGCCCAGAATTTCATATCGGTGCCTGTGTACGGGAAGAGGACGGGACACCTCCCGTATGCTTGGGAGTACACCCCACGTACCCTCGAGGGTCTTTCAGACCTTGTATCCGTCCAGGATTTCTCCGAGCCGATGCCGGTTTCGTCCGTCAAACTGCCCGGAAGACCTCCGACTCTCTGTGCAGGATGTCCTCATAGGGGGATGTATGCGGCCACGAAGAAGGCTGTGGGCAACAGGGACGTCGTGTACTGTTCGGACATCGGATGCTACACTCTCGGCGTGGCTCCGCCTTTCAACACCGCTGATTTCATCATCTGCATGGGTGGCGGAGCCGGAGCCGCCGGAGGTTTCGCCGCAGCCACCGATCAGACCCCCATCGCTTTCATGGGGGACTCCACGTTCTTCCATGCCGGTGTGCCGCCTCTGGTTAACGCTCTGTTCAACAAGCACAGAATCGTCATGGTCATCCTGGACAACAGGACGACCGCCATGACCGGGCACCAGCCCAACCCGGGTACTGGGAGGGAGTTCGGAGGCATCACCACCGAACCCATCGATATCGAGGCTCTGGTGAAGGGTGTCGGGGTGAAGTTCGTCAGACAGGTCGACCCATATGACATAAAAGCATCCACCCAGGCCATGAAGGACGCTCTGGACTTCGATGGTGTCGCCGTCATAATCTCCAAGTGTCCCTGCCCCCTGGAACTCAAGAAGAGGAAGATGCTCGAAGCCAAAGTCTGCCAGGTCGACCAGTCCAAGTGCATCAGATGCCATATGTGCGTCAAGACGGTCGCCTGTCCCGCTCTGATCAACAGGGATGGTGCGGTGGAGGTCGATCACACCCAATGCATAGGATGCGGGATGTGCGCCAACGTCTGTCCCAAGGGAGCCATAGAGGTGAGACAGTGAAGTACACGGTTCAGATCGTCGGAGTAGGAGGTCAGGGAGTCCTCCTCGCATCGATGGTCCTCGGTAACGCCGCCATGAACAGCGGTTACAAAGTCGCCATGAGCGAGGTCCACGGAATGGCCCAGAGGGGTGGAAGCGTCCTATCGACCGTCAGGTTCGGGGACGATGTCATCAGTCCGCTTGAGGCGGACGGATGTGCGGACCTCATCATGGGGTTCGAGCCTTCCGAGACAGTCAGGAACCTGCCCCTTGGGAATAAGGATACCAGGGTCCTGATGAATCTGGATCCCGTCCTGCCGTCCATGGTCGCCGCCGGATTCGAGCAGTACCCTGATATCGACGACCTCATCGGTTCAGTCAAGGCAGTCAACCCCAACCTGGTGACCATCGAGGCCACGAACCTGGCCATCAAGGCAGGTAAGGCTGTCGCAGCCAACGCCGTCATGATCGGTGCCGTGGCGGCTGTCGAGGGATTCCCGATCGCGAAGGATGTGCTGTCCGACGCCCTTAAGGCCCAGGTTCCGCCCAAGTTCCTCGACCTCAACGTCGCTGCCTTCGAGATGGGCTACGACGCAGTCAAAAACTGATTTCAATTCTGTTCGGGGGAGTTCCCGGCTCTCCTGAGCAGTTCCATCTTGAATTCGTAGTATGACGGTGTCATATCCATGTGATGGACATGGGGGTTCTCGAATCTCTGCTCCTCGGGCCAGATCTCGTTCTCAAGCTGGTGCGACACATAGTTCCTGATGTCATCCAGGCTTCTCTCAGGAGACACCCGTCTGCCGTTGACGATGACAGGTTTCAGCAGCTGTCTGACGGTGAAGTCATAAAGTATGATTTCCTTCCAAGGTTTGGATGGATCCACAACTCTTAATGGCTTAGAGGAATCAATGATCCCCTCCTCATGCGCGATGATGTCGCAGATTGCGTGTCCGGATGAGTCGTACGCTCTGTAGACACTCTTCCTTCCAGGGTTGGTGATCTTCTCGATGGCTTCCGAGATCTTTATCGTGGGGATGGTCCGTCCATCACGTTCAATTGCGCTTACTTTGTAGACGGCACCGAACACCGGGTCGCTTCTGGCGGTGATGAGCCTCTCTCCGACACCGAACGCATCTATCCTGCCTCCCTGTTCGATTATAGACGATATCGAGTACTCATCGAGGCTGTTGGATGCGATTATCCTGCAGTCTTCAAGTGATGCATCGTCAAGCATCCTGCGGACTTCCTTGGTCAGGTAGGCCAGGTCACCTGAGTCGAGACGGACACCCTTGAGGCGTTTACCCCGAGGTTCAAGCACTTCCTTGGCACAGCGTATCGCATTGGGTGTTCCGGACCTCAGGACGTCGTAGGTGTCAATCAGAAGGACGGTATCGTCGGGGTAGATTTCGGCGTATCTCCTGAACGCCTCGAATTCCGATTCGTGGTACATTACCCAACTGTGGGCCATGGTACCGCTGACAGGTAGTCCGAACATCTGTCCTGCGAGGACTGTCGCAGTCCCGGCAGCACCTCCTATGTATGCGGCTCTGGCACCGTAGACTGCCGCGTCCATGTTGTGGGCCCTGCGGGCTCCGAAGTCGGAAACTGCTCTGCCCTGGGCCGCTTTCACGATCCTCCTCGTCTTGGTGGCTATGAGTGATTGGTGGTTTATCTGCGCCAGTATGGCGGTTTCCGCCAGTTGGGCATCGATCATTGGTGCTGTGACGGTGAGGATGGGCTCGTTGGGATAGATCACTGTCCCTTCGTCGAATGCAGAGATGTCGCCTTTGAAACGGAAGTCCCTGAGGTACTCCAGGAATCTGTCGTCGAACATTCCCAGTGAACGGAAGTACTCTATGTCCGATTCCTCGAACCGCATATGCTCTATGAAGTCGACAACCTGTTCCAATCCGGCGAATATTGCGAAACCGCCGTTGTCAGGGATCTTTCTGAAGAACACGTCGAAGGTCGCCCTGTCTTCAAGGTTGCCCTCCAGGAAATACCCGTTGGACATGGTCATCTCGTACAGGTCCATCATCATGGACAGGTTGCGTTTATCGAAGGAGCTGGTCAATTCTTCACCGGCACGTTGTCACCGTGCTAGATGTAATTATAATTTGCATAGTGAACGGCTAGGAATTGTCCAGCCTGTTGGGAAAACAAAGGCCCGAAGGCCCGAGGAGATAGATTATGCGGGAGAGCGACGCCCTCCCGCTGGGGGAGAAAAGAGTGATGTCGGTCAGGCGCTGATGAGTGTCTCGATAGGATACTCGGCCTGGACCTGGACGGATTCGTCGACCTTTACTGGCTTCTGCCTGGAGTACTCGTCGGCGATCGTCTTCTCCATGCGGGACACGCAGTCCATCACATGGTTCATGATGCTCACGTTGACCGCGCGGAACGCTTGGTCCATGGTGAGGTGGGGCATCTTCTGAAGGACGACATCGTTGTCCACGAGAATCGTGTTCTCGCAGACGGCCCTGATGTTCCTGTAGCCCTCTTTGGCGACGTCCTTCCTCCTGCCTTCGAAGGAGAAGGGACTGATCGCCACCGCGAATGTGATTATGTTCTGAGATGCAGCGGCATCGATGACCACGGATGCGGCACCTGTGCCGGTTCCGCCACCCAGTCCTGCAATGACGAACACGAAGTCGTGTCCGGCGACAGCCTGTCTGATCTCTTCCTTGTGGATGTCGGCGCACCTCTTCCCAAGGACCGCGTCGCCGTTGGCGCCCTCGCCCTTCAGGACTTCCTTGCAGATGTAGATCTTCTGATCCGCATCGGTGTTGTGAAGCGCTTCCTTGTCCGTGTTGATGGCAATGGTGTCCACTGAGCAGAGCGATCCGTAGAAGGCGCTGATGACGTTGCATCCGGCACCGCCGACCCCGACAACCGCTATGCGCGGGCTTGCCGCGATCTCTATGTCATTCCCTGTCATTGTGCATCACCCATTCGATTTGTAAAGTGTTTATCAGCACCCGGATCCTCGGCATAAGCCGTTCCCATCCGGATCACGGGTGCAAATTCCCATCCCTTGTTTCTTCACTTGAGTGCAGCGTTCCTCTGTGCCGTCATGAAGGCGTTGGAGAGTGCATCCTCTTCAACCGTCTTCGTGATGATCCTGTCGAGTACGCACCTGCGGATGAACTCCTCCTCGTCCAGGCAGATTCCTGACTGAACCACTTGGCCGAGCGCATCCAGGTGCATTTCGCTGAGGCGGACGAAGATCCCGCCTTTTGATGCCGAACCGCCCTTTGGGGCGTTCTGGGATTCTATGTATCCCTTGATGGCATCGCGGATGAAATCCGATCTGTTAGCTATTCCACGCTCTTCCATGAAGGAATCCATCATCTGGATTTCTTCAGGTCCCATCCTGAGCGTGATCCTAGCTCCGTCGTCGTTCATTTTCATCCCTTCGTCGCAAGAGAGAGTTTTCCCATCCCTTCCGCTTGCTAAGTGACTCTATGCACTGCTTTGTATTTAATACTTGTCAGACAAAAATATGACAAAGTCTGACAGGCGATCGGAGGAATATATCGGATTAATCCGATGAAATCCCACCGTTAATCATGGATTATCCGCGGTTTTCCGCATTATAACCCATCATTACAGGTACTAAGATGACTAGGAAGTAGATAAACTGTAGCAGTGTCTCACCCCATCTTACGAGATTGTCATATTTGGTATGACAGGGGTTTGGGTGTATGACAGGTCGTCATACCGTTTTCCTTCCAAGCTCAACTATAAGATTAACCTCCTTATACGCACGCGTAATAGAAAGGGATCAACAATGGCTAACGACTACGGCAGCATGGAAGCTAAATGGCAGGCACGCTGGCAGGAGGCCGGACTCGACAAGGCGGAGAGGGACGGCAGGCCCAAGTTCATGATTATTTTTGCTTATCCTGGTGTGACAGGTTACCTCCATGTTGGACACCTTCGCGGATACACCTATGTGGATGCAATAGGCAGATACAAGCGTATGACGGGATTCAACGTCCTCTTCCCCGTGGGCACTCATGCCACTGGAAACGGCGGAATCAGCCTGGCCAACAGGATCGGCCGCGGTGATGAGAAGACGATTGACTACCTCATCAGGAACGGTTGTCCCGAGGACAAGATCGCGGATCTCAAGGACCCCATGTCCGTCGTGGAGTTCTTCAACCAGGTATATGTGAACGATTATTGGAAGAGATTCGGGTTCTTGGCTGATTGGAGGAGGTTCACATGTACCCTCTATCCAGATTACGGGAAGTTCATCCAGTGGCAGTTCAGGAAACTCCATGATGCCGGACTGCTCATCCAGAAGCCCTATTACGCCCCCGCATGTCCCAATTGCGGACCCGTCGCGGTCGATCCCTCCGAGACGGATATCTCCAAGGGAGGCAAGGCGGAGACTCAGGAGTACACCTTGCTGAAGTTCAGGCACGGGGACGAGTTCCTCATCGCCGCCACCCTCAGGCCCGAGACCGTCTACGGACAGGTCTGTTTCTGGGTGAATCCAGAGGTTGAGTACAAGAGGATAACCAAGAACGGTGAGACATGGATCGTCTCCCCGCAGGCCGCTGAGAAGCTGATGCTTCAGAAGGATGGAATCGAGGAGGTCGGCAGCATCCCCGGAAGCGAGATGATCGGCTGGATGTGCGAGGCCCCCATGATCCACAGGGAGATCCCTGTGTTCCCCGCATCTTTCTGCGATCCCGATGTCGGTACGGGACTGGTCACGTCCGTCCCGTCGGACGCACCCGATGACTGGATATCCCTGGAGGCTGTCAAGAAGGACCCCGCGCTCAAGGAGATGTATGGTCTTTCCCAGGAACTCATCGACTCCGCTGTACCCATATCCATCATCGACATCAAAGGTTACGGTGACTTCCCTGCCAAGGATATCATCGAGAGGATGGGTATCAAACAGCCTGGAGACCCCAAGTTGGTTGAGGCCAAGAAGCAGGTATACAAAGACGGTTACCACATGGGAAGGATGAAGCCCATCTGTGGTGAGTACGCAGGTATGCGCGTAGAAGAGGCCAAGGACAAGATGAGACAGGTCATGATAGACGCAGGGGAGGCCGAATCCTTCTCCGACCTCACAGAGGAAGTCGTCTGCAGGTGCGGTCGCCGCGTCCACATCAGGAGGATCGACGACCAGTGGTTCATCAACTACGGCGATCAGAAGCTCACAGAGAGGACCTCCGAGCACTGTCGCAGCATGAACATCAACCCTCCGGAGTACGCCGAGAACGTACATGGGGTCCTGGACTGGTTCAGAGAGAGGGCATGCGCTAGGCTCGGGAACTGGCTGGGGACCAGGTTCCCCTATGATGACAAATGGATCATAGAGGCCATCTCAGATTCGACCCTCTACCCCATCTACTACACCATCTCCCTGTATGCCAACTCCGGACAGATAAAGCCGGAGCAGATGACCGAACCGTTCTTCGACCATGTCATACTCGGGCAGGGCAGCGTGTCGGACGTCTCTGCCGAGACGGGTATTCCCGCTAACCTTCTGACCAAGATCAGGGAGGATGTGGAGTACTGGTACCCCCTGGACATCAACCTGGGCGGAAAGGAGCATATGACGGTCCACTTCCCTGCGTTCCTGTTCAACCATGTGGCCATCCTGCCTGAGAACATGCTTCCTCGCGGGATAACGGTGAATTGGTACATCACCGGGAAGAACAGTGACAAGATCTCCAAATCCAAGGGAGGCGCCCAGCCCATCCCGGGTGCAGCGGCCAAATTCGGAGTCGACGCAATGAGGCTATACTATGCCCATGTGGCATCCATGTTCGTGGACGTCGAGTGGTCCGAGGACACGGTCATGACATACCGTCAGAGGGTTGACAGGATCTTCGGTGCCGTCCAGGACCTGATCGCATCCGAGTCCGACTCCCCCAAGGGAGACATGGACGCCTGGCTTCTGTCCAGGTTCAACACCCATCTGAAGGAGATCAGGGAGGCTATGGAGAAGTACGACCTGAGGCAGATGGCCACTGTCGTGTATTTCGACATGTACAACGACATCAAATGGTACGCCAGGCGCGGAGGCAGCAACGCCGAGACCATCAGGGAGGCTCTGGGGCTCTGGATACAGGCCATGATGCCCATCACCCCGCACACAGCGGAGGAGTTGTGGGAGTCCGCCGGATTCGACGGTCTGGTCTCCGCGGGACAGCTTCCCGAGGCGGATGAAAGCCGCATCTCACCTGCTTCCGAGTACGGGGAGAACCTCATCCGCGACATCATGTCAGACATCACCGAGATCAGGAAGATCGCAGGGATAGAACCCAAGAGGATCGTGTTATACACCTCTGCCGATTGGAAGAGGGAGGTCATGAGGAAGGCTGCAGCCATGATGGCTGACGGGAAGCTCACCGTGCCGGATCTCACCAAGGCATGCATGTCCGATGAGAACATTAAGAAGAACGGTAAGGCCGCTTCCGAACTGGCCAAGAAGGTGGCGATAGAGTTCCCTAGATCCACCATCGAGTCGAAGCGTCCGGTGTACGAGACGGATGAGTCCGCATTGCTTGGATCGGCCAAGGCGTTCCTGTCCGACGAGACAGGACTCGATGTCGAGGTCCTCTCCGCAGACCAGCCCGACCTCTACGATCCACAGAACAAGGCAAGGGCTGCGGCTCCCGGAAGGCCTGCGATCCTGCTGGAGTGATCGGATGTTCATAGATCTGGCGAGGAAGAGGAAGACCTGCAGGCAGTACTCCCAGGACCCCCTCACCGAAGAGGAGATGTCTCTGATCGAGGAGGCCGGAAGGCTCGCACCCTCATCCAGGAAGCTGGACGATGTCAGGTTGGTCCCGGTGCGCGACAGGAATCTCATAATGAAGCTCTCTCGCTGCAAACCATCCTCCGCCGGACCTCTGGAGTCTGCGACGTTCGCTGTGATCGTCGCCGCCGACCCTGCGGTCTGTGATGTATGGATTGAGGATGCCTCCATCGCATCGATCATGATGCAGCTTGAAGCGGAGGATCTGGGCATCGGAAGCTGCTGGATCCAGGTGAGGCTCAGAGGGACCGAGGACCTGTCAGCCGAGGAATACGTCATCCGTGAGGTGGGACTGGATCCCTCGTGGAAGGTGCTCTCCATAATCGCGTTCGGGAGACGTCTCCGATGCTGAAACTGAGGCCGCCCACCCCTTCCGAGGAGGAAGCCGTGGCGACCCTCTACCTCTCTTCATTCCCCGAAGAGGAGCGCATACCGTTCCCTGTTCTGAAAGATATGACATCCGATTCGGACTGCCGGCTCCTGGTCATCGATGACGGCGGGTTCGCCGGCATGGCGTACGTGGTCTCCTCTCCAGAACTCATTTTCCTTCTTTATCTGGCCGTGGAGCCTGACTCCCGTGGATGCGGCGTAGGTTCCGATGTGCTCTGGCTCCTCAAGAATCAATGCGAAGGCAGGCGTCTGTTCCTCAACATGGAGCCTGTTGATGAGGAATGCGGGAACATCTCTCAGAGGCTCAGGCGTTCCAGGTTTTACGAGCGCAACGGGTTCAGGTCCTGCGGGTCGTACCGTGTTCCCGACGGGATGAGGTACACCTTGATGAGCTGGGGTGGAGAAGTGTCTCCGGAGGAGGCTCTGGCGTTCTTCGGTTCCAAGATGCCCGGGGCTGCGTCCGATTGATCATTCCCATCTTCTGTAAAGCTCGTTCTCGGCTCCGATCTGGTCCATGCATCTTCCGACGACTATGTCGATGATGTCGTCTACGGTTTTTGGACGCGGATAGAATCCGGGGTTGGCATCCACAATCCTCACTCCGAGGCGGGCAAGCTTCAGTTCGTTCTCCAGCATGATCGCGCTTTTCGGAGTCTCGCGTACCAGAAGGACAAGTCTCCTGCCTTCCTTTATGCAGACCGAGGCTGCTCTGGATATGAGGGTGTCGGCGATACCGTTGGCGATTTTCGCGACGGAGGACTCGCTGCAAGGTGCCACGAACATGGCATCGTAGCGGAAACTTCCCGAGGCGATGGATGCGAACATGGCATCGTCCTCGAACACCTGGTCCGCCATGGAGCAGACCTGTTCGACGGTATAGTCCGTCTCCGCGGGGATGATCTCCTTGGCGGTCTTTGACATTACCAGGATCTTCTCTCCTTTGAGCTGCTCAAGCAGTCTTATGCCGTAAGCGGCGCCTGATGCGCCCGAAATCGCTACGACGTATCTCACGGCACTTGGTAAGTGCGGTTCATAGAAAACTGTTCGCACTCAGTCCATGACCGAATTGATGGCAATCTCGGCGATATCCATGGAGTATTCCGCTATCCTTTTGACGCTTCCGGATATGAGTTCCGCCGCCATGGCAGTCTTCTCATCGTAGATTCCATCCATCTCCGCGATCTCCTTGGATCTTTGGACGAGTGTCTCTCCGCGTTCGATGCAGAGGTTGGCGGCCTCCATGTTCTTGCCGGACCAGGTGGCGACGGAGTCGGTGAACAGTGTGACGACGTCCCGCCCTATATCCAGGATTCTGGCATCCACTGACTTGGAGTTGCCTTCGATCATCGGAACTAGGTTGGATGCCAGGAGCACAGCGTGGTCGCCTATCCTCTCTATGGATCTGCTGACCGTGCTGCATCTGGTGATCTCGCACAGGTCCATGCCCATCCTGCGGGACAACGTGATGTCCTTCTGATGGATGTTAACCTGACGAGAGATAAGCCAATCCAACCTGTCGACCTCTCTGTCGCGGTCGCTCATGTTGCCGATGGATTCGGTGCTACGGTCCATCAGGGCATCCAATAGGTCGTTCAGCATGTTCCTCACGAGGACTTTCATCCTCTCGACGGATTTCGTGGGTTTGATCTCTCCCTGGTCCATCAGATCCTTAATCACGATGCGGTTGTCGCTTTCCTCCAGGATTTCAAGGCCGATTGCGGTCTGAGTGAATGAGGAGGCTATACTGGCCGCCATGCTGGAGATCTCGGTCTCCGATGAGAGTTCGATGACATCGTGTCCTGCGATGTAGGCTCCCACCAGTTGGCGGTAAAGGAAATCCCTGTCGTTTATCTGGTCGACGTTGATTATCTTGGTGGATCCCGCATGGGTTGCTTGTTCCCCTCCAGGGTAGATTATCATACTGCCGTTAGGCTGGGGCTGGAGTCCCACGGTATCGTTCTTCTTCAAACCGACCGACTCAGCCCAGTCCTTGGGAAGTGTGATCATGAAAGATGACCCGCCGGTCATCTGTATCCTTCTTTGGTCCACGGAGGATTGACGTCCCATAAGGATATAAAGTTGATTTTGATATTATATATTTGTCTATATTATCTATATAGATAACATCAGAGCGGTTCCCATGTCTTCGGGAAGTGCTTCGGACCCCACACACTATTCTTTCAAGCATCGCTGATTCTTTATCATAATGGTTATAAATTGAATCATAGCCAGAAGAATAATGATGAACTGTTCATCAAGAAAATATATAGAAATATATTGAATCTATATCTATACAAATTAATTGATATATTATTTCGACTAACTATATACATAAATCACGAATACTCAGATTTCGAGGTGTAAAACCTTGGACAAAAAGATATTCGCAGTCATTGCAGTGGCGATCATTGCCGTTGCCGCTGTCGCGGTTTACATGAACCTCGACGGGGACGACGAGAAGGAGAGCAGCAATGTCCACGCGGTCGACCTCGACGGAGTCGAGGCAACCGAAGCAAACGTCCTCAACGGAACATACAGCATCCAGAGGAATCTGATCCTCTGCACCAAAGGCGAGCCCGTCGGCAACGTCAAATGCTTCATGGACTGGATCATGAGCGATGCCGGACAGGCGATACTCGGAGAGGAGTTCGTCACACTTCCGGAATCCGAGCGTGTAAAGAACCCCTCGGAGCCCACGGGAACCGAGACAATCGATGTCGGAGGATCCACCTCGATCTCCGAGACCATGGGCAAGCTCACAGCAGCCTACACCAAACTGTACCCCAACATAACATTCACACTGGTTTCCAACGGATCCGGACCCGGAGCAGAGGGAGCCGCAGACGGAACATACGACATCGGAATGTGCTCCAGGGACCTGAAGCAGTCCGAGATCGACAAGGGACTGGTCTCCCACGAGATCGGAAAGGATGGAGTTGCCATCATCGTCAACATCGACGGAGTGGAGAACCTCACCACCGAGCAGGTGGCCAAGATCTACAACGGGGAGATCACGAACTGGAGTCAGGTCGGAGGGCCCGACAAGGCCATAGCCGTGTACTCTCGTGAGGACGGTTCTGGAACCAGGGACTGCTTCGACACCGCAATGAAGGCCGAGCTCGATGGATGGAACATCCGCAACGACGTGGCGATCAGTGGAAACACGGGCGGAATAATCAGCGCGGTGGAGTCCAACTACGGATCCATCGGCTACATCAGCATCGGGAAGCTCGCTACCCTCTGATAGGTGAAACCTATGGAAACAAGTCAGTGCGGCCTACAGAGGCGCAGCAGGACAGACCGGGACCAGACAATGAGATTCGTTCTACTGGCGGTTGCGTCGGTAGCCGTGCTGATAATCTTCCTCATAATCGCATTCATCCTCGGCAACAGCTGGGGAGCCGTAGGGGAGGTGGGGATCCTCCACTTCCTCTTCGGTAGCGATTGGAGCATCAGCAACGAGACGTTCGGTGCTTTCAACATCATCGCCGGAACCCTTCTCGTCACACTGGGCGCGATAGCCTTCGCAGTCCCTGTCGGCCTGGGTGCGGCGATATACATCTCCGAGATAGCTTCGCCCAAGCTTCGCAACATCCTGAAGCCTGTATGCGAGGTCTTCGCCGGTATCCCTTCAGTGGTCTACGGATTCTTCGGGGTGCTCGTCATGCTCCCTATGCTCAAGGACGTATTCTCGGATCAACTTGTTTTCAACGAGTCCTGGTTGGCCGGTTCCCTTCTTCTGGGGATAATGGCCCTTCCCACCGTGATATCAGTCTCGGAGGATGCTATTCATTCAGTGCCAAGATCGTACAGGGAGGCGTCGATGGCAATGGGAGCCACAAGGTGGGAGACGACCATGAAGGTCATCGTCCCAGCAGCAATATCCGGAATCTCCGCAGCGGCCATCCTGGGAATCGGCAGGGCCATCGGAGAGACGATGGCGGTGATGATGGTTACCGGAAATAACCCTGCGATGTTCCCCGACCCGCTCTGGAACGTATTCTCCCTGATCAGTACGATTACCGGAGTTCTCGCCGCTCAGATCCCCGAGGCGGCCACGGACTCGCTGTTGTACAACTCTCTGTTCTTGCTGGCAGTTGTGCTGATGTTCATGGTCCTCATGATTAACCTGGCATCCAGGGCCGTAATCAGGAGGATGGAGCGCAAACTTGGAAACGCTGATACCAAAGGGTCCCTGCTCTGCAAGATCACAGGAAGGGAATCCCTTCTCGGCGACGGGATCGGAGATGTGCTGGCATTGAAGAAACCCATCATAATGGCTTCGCTGGCATACGCGTGTCTGTTCGTGTTCGTCTGGATGATGTCTTCTCTGTTCGTCGGTGATGGGACAGCGCTTCTGGTTTCCGCGGCGGTATGCGTCGGATTGTACGGAACCAGACGGTTCATGTCCGGATTGGACTCCACCACGGTCCAGCAGATGGCGCATGGAAGCCTCACCGCGGTCATGGGATTCGTTGTGCTGATCCTGGTGTTCATCATCGGGTACATCCTATTCAACGGGATTCCGGCTCTCTCGTGGGATTTCATAACAGGGACTCCGACACCCAGCGGAATGGGAGGCGGCATACTGCCCATGATAGTGGGTACATTGGAGCTCCTGGCCGGAACCGCACTCATAGCTCTCCCCCTGGGAATATTCACGGGGGTGTACCTGGCAGAGTACGCCGGCAACACAAGGTCCACCAAGATCATCAGGGAGGCCGTGGACCTCCTGAACGGAACGCCTTCAATCGTCTTCGGACTATTCGGCATGGCGTTCCTCGTCAAAGCCCTTGGACTCGGCGTATCGATGTTGGCGGGGTGGTTCGTCCTGGCCTTCATGATTATGCCTGTGATAATCCGTACCACGGAGGAGGCCCTCAGGACGGTTCCGCCCGAACTGAGGGAGGCATCTCGGGCCATGGGGGCCAGCAAATGGAAGACCACCACCAAAGTGGTCATACCCGCGGCCATGGGAGGCGTTCTCACGGGAACCATCCTGTCGCTGGGACGTGCGGCTGGAGAGACCGCGCCCATAATGTTCACGGCGGCGGTCTCCACATCATCCGCCATGTTCGCCGGAACGGTGTTCGAACCTGTTCTGGCTTTACCGTATCATCTTTACTATCTCGCGACGCAGAACGGCCCGGCAGAGATGCAGTACGGGGTAGCCACGGTGCTCCTCGTGATAGTGCTCTCGATGTTCGTGCTTGCATCGCTTGTCAGAATCCATTACAACAGGAAAGTCAGGTGGTGAGAACCTGTATCTCAAATCCAAGAAGACAGCGGAGGGGTCTGGTTTCCAGGCCCCCTCCGAAGCCCCCAAGGACAGGAACGCCAGCGAATGGGAGTCCAACACAGACCCCATCATGGTGGATATCCCCGGGGAGGACATTTGCATAGACATAAGGAACGTGAGTCTGTGGTACGGGCAGAAACAGGCACTGTATGGTGTGGACATGCCCGTGAGGAAGAACTCCATCACAGCGTTGATCGGACCCTCCGGATGCGGCAAATCCACTTTGCTCAGGAGCATCAACAGGATGAACGATCTCGTTGATGGGTGTCGTATCGAGGGAGAGATGCTGTTCCACGGTGAGAACCTGTACGACCAGGATGTGGACATTAACTCCCTCAGGACAAGGATCGGGATGATCTTCCAGAAGCCCAACCCTTTCCCCATGTCCATCCGGGAGAACATCACCTATGGGCCAAAGATCCACGGGATAAGGGATAGGAAGGAGCTTGACGAGATAGTGGAGAGGTGTCTCCAGCAGGCCGCACTCTATGACGAGGTTGCCGACCGTCTGGATAAATCGGCTCTAGGACTCTCGGGGGGACAACAGCAGAGACTCTGCATCGCCAGGGCGCTGTCCGTCAATCCCGAGGTCATACTCATGGACGAACCGACCTCTGCTCTGGATCCGATAGCCACGTCCAGGATCGAGGATCTTGCTCTGGAGTTGAAGAAGGAGTACACTGTGGCGATCGTCACACACAACATGCAGCAGGCATCGCGCATCGCTGATTACACCGGGTTCATGTATCTCGGTAAGATGATCGAGTTCGGGGAGACCGAACGGATGTTCAACAAGCCTGAGAAGCCTATGACCGAGAGATACCTGACAGGAAGGTTCGGATGATAATATGAAGAGATTCGAAGAGGACATCGATTCGGTCGTGGCCGACACGGTCGATATGTGCAACACCGTCTGTGATATGATCGATAAGGCGGTAAGATCGTTCGTCGACGGGGATACCGAGACAGCTCAGGAGGTCATCGGGATGTTCCCGAAGGTGGACGGTTACGATAACACCATTGAGGAGTCCGCCCTCAGGATACTGACGATCTATCAGCCTACAGCCATGGATGCGCGTACGGTGGCTACGATAATGAAGTCCATCACCTATTTGGAGCGGATAGCCAAGTACAGCGTCAACATCGCAAAGGCCACCATATATCTGGCAGACAAGCCGTTGTTCGAGCCTGTGAACCTGATAGGTCCCGTGGGGGATGTGGCCACCCGGATGGTCAGGCTGGTGGTGAAGGCCTTCGAGGAAGGTACCGTCGACGGTTTGGAGAAGATCTCCGAGATGGATGATTACCTTGACCGTACCATGAGGGACGATCTGATACAGATCGTGGAGTTCATCAACAGGCACGAGCAGAGCGCGGATGTGTGCACCTATTACATCTCGGTGATCAAGTTCATCGAGAGGGTTGGCGACCATGCTTGCAAGATGGCTGAGAAGGTGAGTTTCATGGTCACCGGGACCAGGGTTCACATAGAATGAGTTTTACGGGCCGGAGGTTGCTCCGGCCCGGTATTTCTTCAATCAGTTTGCGAAGCTGTCGCGATTGACATAGATCCTGTTGGTCATCAGCAGTCCGACGGCCATCAGGATTATGCCCAGGAACACGGATGCGACGTCGATCGCAACCATGGCCAGCGGGATGATCGATGCAACGAGGCAGAGGATCAGGGACACCGTACCCATCATGCGCCTTTTGGCAAGGAATCCGGAGGCCAGCGCACATACGCCGCTTCCGAGGAATATTCCGCCGAAGACGAGGCATGCGTTCTTGAATTGATCCTCAGTCATGCCGTTGTATATTCCGTCGGCATCCGCTATGGAATCCCAAATTCCGGATGTGGTGGATATGGATACAAACATCAGAATCCCCATCAGGATGGCGATGATGCCGTAGACCTCGATGAAGAGTGGTGTGTTTCCGAGTGTGTCTGGGCGGGTGCCGAACCTGCTACGGTCCATCTGCACGGCTTCAACACGTACTTTATGTCCGGTCCCTTGCAGTGCGAGGCCACAGCTGGGGCAGAAATCGGCACCGTCTGGAATCAGATTTCCGCATTTCTCGCAGATGTTGTTGTGTTCCATCGAACCCCTCACGAAGCGTATCTGTCCTTGTCAAGATACAGTCTGTATGTCACATACAGTCCGATGATGAACAGGAGCACACCGGTCCAGAGGAACTGAGTGGCGATGCCGATTCCGAGGATGAGTGCAGTTGCAAGTCCGCAGAAGATCATCGCGTTTTTCCACGGGCCGTTCTTCCAGCAGAAGTAGTATGACACCAAGGCGCAGAGCGGACTGATGGTCCCGAAGATCGAAGAGACGATCATCGTGGTCCTGATGGAGTCAGACCAGACAGGGAAGTACTGGGATGCGTCGATACCGCTGATGTTGGAGATCATCTCGATCATCTCGTTCCAGTACTCTTCCGACAGGGACGCCGACTCGACTAGCATGATGAGGCCGTACACCAGTCCGGCGACACCGTAGAACAGGATGAACGTCGGGATGGTGGATTTGCCGACCGATTGTCCGTATTGATTGGGCCCGCCGTATGTCTGATAGGGATTGGTCGAACCATTGACGCCTTTTCCGCACTCCGGGCAGAATTGGGCGCCTTCAGGAAGATTCGCACCACAGCCGGTGCAGAATTTGTGTTCCTCGGTCATAGTGTTCAGTATTCTTTCATTATAATAGAACTATCGTGTTCTCTTTTCGTGTTTTCCATGGAGATTTATGCCGGCGTTTGATGGGTGATCCGGCTTTTGTACTGTTATGGGGAAGCCAAGTGTTATATATCTTCGAATTATGGGGAGAGTCACGGAGATCAGGTGCCGGAGTTATCCGGTTTCCTGCCGTGGAGGATTTTTCATCCTCAGGCCGTACGGGTGCGTCAGGCAGAACGTGCGGAATCGAAGCCGCTGGGTTTTACAGGTATTTTTGGTCCAGCAATGCTTATATACAACAACCAGGTTACGCAGTTCTGTTATTGTCCTCCGTACGTGAGTACGGGGGCGATGCGAGGTATCAACATGGTAACCGTCTACGACGTCCCTGCCGAGCAGCTCATACTCAAGACGGCCCAGAAACTCAAGGAGAACCCCAACATCGTTCCTCCCGAGTGGGCCGAGTACGTGAAGACCGGTAGGCACACAGAGAGGGGCCCTTCCCAGGACGACTGGTGGTACAACAGGGCTGCCTCCATCATGAGGAAACTGTACGTGAAAGGACCCATGGGTTCATCCAGGCTCGCCGCTGAGTACGGCGGATACGCCGATAAGGGATCCATGCCCAACCGCGCCGTCAAGGGAAGCCGCAACATCGCCAGGAAGTGCATGATGCAGCTCGAGGCAGCCGGATATCTGGTCTCCAAGGACAAAGAGGGTCGCGCAATCAGCCCCGCCGGTCAGTCCCTTCTGGACAACACCGCGAAAGAGGTCTACGACGAGATGAAGGCCTGAAGGAGGCTTCAGCATGGAAGATCCCGAATTGGAAGCAATCAGACAGAGGAGGATGGCCGAGATGCAGCAGCAGGCCCAGAACCAGGCTGCTCAGGAAGAACAGGCCAAGAGGATGGAGATGCAGAAGCAGAGCGTCCTCAGGCAGATCCTCACACCCGAGGCCCGGGACAGGCTTGCCAACATAAGGCTCGCCAATCCCCAGATGGCCGAGTCTGTCGAGATGCAGCTGATTCAGCTTGCCCAGAGCGGCAGGCTGCAGGGAGTCATCGATGATACCATGCTGAGGAACATTCTCGGTCAGATCGCCCCCAAACAGAGGGAGATCACCATACAGAGGAGATAATCATGTCAAGCACAAAGGCCCCCGCAATGAAAGTCAGGCTGAACAAGAAGGTCAACCAGAACCGCCGTGTTCCCGCCTGGGTAATGATTAGGACCAACAGGCAGTTCCTCCGCCACCCTAAGAGAAGGTCATGGCGCATGAGCAAACTTAAGGAGTGATTCAGATGGCAGATGAATTCGAGAGAATCATGGTCATTCCCCTGAGGAAGACGAAGCAGGCACCCCGCACCCGCAGGGCCAACCGCGCCGTCAAAGAGGTCAGGGAGATCGTCATGAGGCACATGAAGGCCGATGCCGAGAACGTCTGGATTGACGCCAGTGTCAACGATAAGCTCTGGGAGAACGGAATCCGCAACCCTCCCTCCAAGATCACCGTCAAGGCGGTGAAGTACGACGACGGCCTCGTAGAGGTCTCGTTGGCTGAGTGATATCATGATGAGGCTCTCACGCCATTCAGGAAATCCCAACATAGGGGTGTTCGCAGCGGCCAATGAGAGCTTCGCCTTCATATCCGCCGACGCCTCCTCCGAGTTCGAGAGAGCTGTGGAGGGGGCGCTCGGCGTCAAAACCATAAAAACCACGGTGGCCGGCGCCCATGTGATCGGGTCGCTGGTCGCCATGAACTCCAACTGTGCCGTCCTCAGCGGTCTCGCCGAGCCCAGAGAGGTCTCGATCATCGAGGAATGCCTTCCCGTCTACCTTCTCGACGACTCACTGAACGCGGCCGGTAACAACATTCTCGTTAACGACCACGGGGCGATCGTCTCCCCCGAGTACGGGTCCGCAATGGCCAAGCCCTTGTCGGATGCGCTGGGCGTCGAGGTCGTTCTCTCATCCATAGCGGGATGCAACACCGTCGGGTCCGTCTGCAAGGCCACCAACAAGGGTTGCGTCTGTCATATGGATGCCTCCGACGAGGAGATCGATCTCATCAAGGACGTCCTCAAGGTAGAGGCCATCAGGTCGTCGGTCAACCACGGGTCCCGCATGGTCGGGGCAGGCGTCGTCGCCAACTCCAAAGGTGCTGTCGTCGGCGATGAGACCACGCCCATAGAGATGGGTAAGATCGAGGACGGGCTCGTCCTCTATTGAGTGGGTCAACGGTCGAAGACCCAGCACTGCTTCATCCCGTCGATATCGTCCCTGGAGAACTCAATCTCGTTGCCGATGTAGTCGACAGCCTGTTCGGGGATGAGGTTTAGGAATTCATCCACAGGGGTTATGGGGATCGACAATCCTCCGACGCGGTAATGCATCGGTACGACGACGTTCGGATTGACATCCTCAACGAATCTCTTCACCTCCGGGATCACCATCGTGAACACCTCCCCTGTGGGAACGAACAGCAGGTCCACGTTCCTTATCCGGTTCAGAACATCATCGTCGGGGATCGCGCCCAGGTCTCCGCAGTGGCATATGCTCATACCCTCCATCTCGAAGAGGTACATGGTGTTCTTCCCGCGCTCGGACCCTCCGGAATTGTCATGGAACGTGGAGAGTCCCTCGAAGCGCATGCCCTTCTCGAAGAAGACCCCATCTTTCGACAGGATGTCTTTGTGCCTTCCCTTTATCGCACGAACAGCGTTGTGATCGTAGTGGTTGTGGGTCATCAGGACCACGTCGGCAGTGGCCGTGGGTGGCTTGATGCCGATGGAACGTCCGTCGTGTGGGTCGATGACGACGGTGACTTCGCCGTCGGAGAATTCGAAACAGGAGTGGCCGTGCCATCTGATTCTCATGCCTCATACAATCCAAGACAGCCGTATAAGGGTTATGCGATGGTTTAATGGGCGTTACATCTTATTACTTGAGACGAATCAAATCCGGATAGCCTTTTTATTGAGTACGGCCTTCAGAGTGTCATGAAGAAGACTCTGGTCCTGGTCGTCGACAGAGATGACGACTTCGGCGTCAAGGGAAAGGTCAATACGCCCGTGGTCGGTGTACAGAACTGTCTCGACGCGGCCACGGCTTTCGGTATAGCCGATCCAGAGGATTCGGATCTAAACGCTCTGTATGCTGCGATAAGCGTCTGTCTGGAGATCCAGGAGGATGGGCATGAGGCCGACGTCGCCCTGATATGCGGTGACGAGAAGGTGGGACACCGTTCAGACCTAGCTCTGGTGGCTCAGCTGGAGGAGGTCCTCGACGACATCCAGCCCGACAGCGTGGTCCTTGTGGGTGACGGTGCGGAGGATGAGTACATCTATCCGATCATCTCCTCCCGTGCCCATGTGGATTCCGTCAAGAAAGTGTATGTGAAGCAGTCCCCGGGACTGGAGGGTTCGTTCTACATCATCACGAAGATGCTTGCGGACCCTGCCAAGAGGAAGAGGTTCCTGGTCCCTCTGGGTTTCATAATCGTCATCCTCTCACTTTTCTTCATAATGCCTGCCCTGCTGGTCTATGCTGCGGACCATAACCTCAGTGTGATCGCCAGTACATCAGGCAGCATGGCGTTTCTCTTCATCGGGGTCATTCTGATCCTGTATGGGTACAACATCAGCGATACCTATCAGAAGTACAGGAAGAACGTGATGTCCTCCCTGATAGGTGACACGACCAGGATCATATTCCTTTTCATCTCCCTGACGACTATCGTCGTCATGGGGGCATGGTCCTACATAGACCTGGGTAACCAGTACATTACCAGTCTCCCGTCGGCGATAATCCACTACATCGCTTCTATGATCTGGCCTATCATAATCGCCATCCAGATCTACGTGACAGGCCTGGCCATCCAGGATTACCAGACCTCCAAGGTTTTCAAGCTGAGCATGATGTTCGGTCTGGTCGGCCTGGCATGTTTGGGTCTCGTCGGCATAGGGATCACAGACCTCATATCGTTCTTCATTGAGGGATACGGTTCCCTGCAGCTCGGAATCATGGAGATGGTGAGCGGAATAGTCCTCTCTCTGATGAGCAGTTTCGTCAAGGGACGTCTCAATCATGCTTCCAACGAGGAGATTTCGGATGAAGCAGCCTGAATGGGAATGTTTCTACTCTAAGATTCTGGAGGACATGGGCTATGACCGTTCCGAGGACGAGGCATGCGTGAGGGTACTCAAGGCAGTCACGATGAATTCGGACCTGGTAACCGAGGACGAGGTGAGGTCTGTCTTCAAGGATACCGTCACCGTGTTCGGCAACGCTCCCTGTCTTGAGTCGGACATCTCCAAAATGCCACCGCGCGGAACCCTGATTGCATCCGGATCCTCGGTGGAGAGGCTCCTCAGCATCGGGATATCGCCTGATGTGGTGGTCACCGACTTGGACGGACAGATAGGGCCCCAGCTCGATGCAAGCTCCAACGGTGCGTTGACCTTCATACACGCCCATGGCGACAACCAGGACCTGGTCAGGGAGTACGCGGGAAGATTCAGCGGTCCCGTGATACTCACCACCCAGTCGACACCGGACACCGTCGTGGCTGATTACGGCGGGTTCACCGACGGCGACCGGGCGGTCTGCATAGCCGAGGAGTTCTCTGCCAAGGAGGTAATCCTTCTAGGGTTCGATTTCGAGAACCCCTATCCCAAGCCTGGATGCGACCCCGACATCAAGAGAAGGAAGCTTGGATGGGCCAGACTCATCATAGATTCCGTATCATCCAGAGTGGACATCGTTCGTCCGTGAGTCCTGCACTTGCAGCACACGTCGGAATTCCATCAGAATTCCCTTTATAATAGAATAAGCTACCAGGCTCCGAGGTAGAAGAATGGAGCTGGCGTACATCATCCTGATAGTTCTCGCGATAATATACGTCCCCATCTGGGTCTGGGTCTGGAGATGTCCGGACAAGGCATCCAGGTACCACCTCTGCAAATACGGGCCCTGCATCATGATCAGGACCCAGCTTGGTATGAAGACCATGGACAGGCTAGCCAGATACCCAAGGTTCTGGAGGGGCTTCGGGTTCTTCTCAAAGGTCGTGTCCGCGGTACTTTTCCTGTTGATGATGTACATGCTCATAGTGGCCATCATCGCGATACCGTCCAGGATCGCATCCGGAACGACAATCGGAATCGAATACGCCCTTGCGATCCCCGGGTTCAACCCCATACTTCCTCTGAGCTACGGGGTCGTGGCACTGGTCATCGCCATGGTTGTCCATGAGCTCGGACACGGCGTACAGGCCCGTGCCAACGGTGCCAGGGTGGATTCGTCGGGGTTGCTGTACGGCGTGGTCCCGCTGGGTGCGTTCGTGGAACCCAACGAGGAGGACATGTCCAAGAAATCCCGCAGGGCACAGATGGACATGTACACCGCGGGGATCTCCGTGAACACAGTGGTGGCGATTGTCTCCATACTGCTTCTGATGGGTTGTTTCGGGACCATAACATCCGAGTACGAGGATGATGCAGGAGTGTACTCCGTGGATTCGGGATCCCCGGCTTATCTCGCGGGAATCCCTGCATCGGCCATCATCACAGGCGTGAGCTATGCCGAGGATCCTGACACGGCCCTCGCGGTCACGACGGATGTCGACGGCACTCTGGTATCTCTCGGCCTCGCTGACGGACATCTGGACCCCAGCAGGTTCTACCACATAACGTACATCTACAAAGGTGCCGAGTACAGCACATACGAACAGGGCAAGGACCCCGTCCAGCTCGGCGTGTACATAAGGGGGATAACCGTAGGCAGTCCCAGCGACTCCTCGGACCTGATAAAGACCGGAATGTTCATAAAGTCCATTGACGGGACACCGATCACATCATCCGGTGCCTTCTCCGACTACATGTCAGGCACTTCGCCCGGCGACACAGTGACCATAACCCTGGTATCCGTGGCTGAATACGGGTCGCAACCGGAATCAGTCGATGTGGAGGTCACATTGGCCGAGAGGAACGGCGTAGGGTTCCTGGGGTTGTCCGTGTCCACAGGGGGGATGACGTTCACGACTCCCGGGATAATGATGGATGCGGCAGCGAATCCCTTCTACGGTGCCTCCGACCCGCTTTCCTACGTCACATCGTTCTTCGGGTTCCTCTCCGGTCCATTCAACGGCAACGATCCCGTTAACGACGAGGTCAAATGGTGGTACGACACCCCCATGGGGGATGTATTCTGGATGATTCTCTCGTTGCTGTATTGGATCTTCTGGTTGGATATACTGCTGGCCATTTCGAACGCCCTTCCGGCTTACCCGTTCGACGGAGGGTTCATATTTGCGGGCGGCGTCAGCTGGTTCGCCGAGAAGATCGGGATAAAGGATGAGGAACGCCGTCAGAGGATCACAGACAGCATCGCCAACAGTGTCTCCACAGTTGTGCTGTTCATGTTCATCCTGGTGTTCGTATCATTCCTCATGTAAGTTGTGGCGAGGTGAGAAAGCGATGATGGAGATATACGAGATGCAGGGCGGAAGGCCCGTGAAGACGGATTCAATAAAGCCGGACGTATGGATCAACCTTGTGGACCCCACGGGCGACGAGATCGACCTTGTCCAGAAGGCACTCAACATCGAGAGGGAAGCACTCACCGCCGCTCTGGATGACGAAGAAGGTTCCAGGACCGAGATAGCCCAGGACTACACCCAGATCCTTATCGACGCCCCCACCAGGGAGTGGAGGAACAACCGTGAGGAGTTCACTACATTCCCTCTTTCGATCACCGTCACGGATACCGCCATCGTCACGGTCTCTCTGCAGGAGCTGTTCGCGCTTTCCAACATCACAGGCGGCAAGAACAAGAACATCAACGTGGTGAACGTGGCCAACCGTTCCAGGTTCGTACTCCAGATCCTGTTCAGGGTCGCGATGAACTACCAGGCCGACCTGAAGTACATAGAGGTCAAGAGGATGGCCATAGAGGAGTCCATCAGAAAGGCCACCAGGAGGGACGACCTTTTCGAGCTCCACGAGCTGGAGTCCAACCTCGTCTACTTCAAGACCAGCCTCAGTGTGAACGCCTCGGTCATAGACAGGTTAAGCAAACTCTCCCGCTTCGTGTCTGCTGTGGAGGACAAGGACCTGATGGACGATGTCATGATCGAGACCAACCAGGCGTTGGAGATGACCATGACCTACAGTCAGATCATCAAGGGTACCAGGCAGCTGGTGGAGGCCGACCTGAACAACTCGCTTAGCAGCGTCATGAAGTTCCTGACCTCGATCACACTCATCATATCGATACCCACCATGCTTGCCAGTTTCTACGGTATGAACGTCAGGCTCCCCGGGGAGAACTACCCGTACACATACATCGTCATACTGGCGGCCATGGTCATGCTCTGTCTGGTGTCGATATACCACCTCAGGAACAGGGGGCTCTGGCGTTGACACACTCCGTTCATGAGATCGCGGATGCGATCAGGAACTATCCGGGAGTCACCAGGAAGAACGCCATCCACAGGATAGTGGACCTCATGCCCACGGCAGGTTTCCCTCAGGTGGCTGCTGCCGAGGGGGAGGATGCCGCCGCAATAGATGTCGGGGACCAGTACATCCTGTTCGCCGCCGACGGCATCATGGAGGCCCTTGTCGGCCTGAACCCTTACTACGCCGGTTACTTCGCCGTCCTGGTCAACGTCAACGACATCGCCGCCATGGGTGGCAGGCCTCTGGGGATGGTCGATGTCATGTCCGTCTCCGACTCATCCGTATGCAAGGAGATCGTCCGTGGCATGACCGAAGGGATCAGGAAGTTCAACGTCCCCATTGTCGGAGGGCACGTCCATCCGGACTGCCATTACAACGGCATAGACATCTCCATAATCGGGAAGGTCGCCAAGGATGCTTTGCTCAGGAGCAGCACCGCCCGGCCGGGTGACGATGTCGTGTTCGTCATCGACACGGACGGATTCTATCCCGACGACCTCCCCTATGCCTTCGTCACGACCGTGGACAAGGACGACGGAATCGTCCGTGACCAGATGGAGGCCGTCGCCGTCATCGGTGAGAAGCATCTGGCGCATTCCTGCAAGGACCTTAGCAACCCCGGTACGGTCGGAACCCTGGGCATGATGCTGGAGTCCTCATCCATGGGAGCACTGATCGACATCAATGCCATCCCCCATCCCGAAGGCGTGGACGACATCAAATGGCACCTCTCCTATCAGGGATGCGGATTCTGCTTCGCCTGTCCTCCCGAGAATTCAGAGGAGATCATACGGATCTTCAGGGATGTGGGCTGCGAGGGTGCCGTCGTCGGGAAGGTTGATGACTCCAAGAAACTCAGGATAACCGATGGCACGGAGATAGCACTCGTCTTCGATTTCGAGTCCGAGATTATCACAGGATGCAAAGTGCCGAAGAACTGAAAGTGGCCACAGGGGTTGACCTCGCATCCCAATCCAAGTTGACCATTTCGCTTCTCGACCCTGCGATCCCACAAACGTCAGTAGTTCGAGGTGAGGCTGCTCCCGTCAGGACCTGACCCGGTTTCCCCGATTGATGTGTGAACTGTGACCCTCCGGCCGCCTTCGTCACAAACACCGACTCTATAGGACAAAGTTTCATAGTTGCTAGATGGGCTTGGATGTTCAGCGGAGCCGTCCCCTGCTGTCGCCCCCGCGTATTGACGATTTCGGGTATAGGGCACGCCAAGCACCCCGGCCAAGCCAAACCTCCCAATGCTGGACTGTTTATTATAACTTCGCTGTGTTGGTTCATGTTGGCGGACACTAAATACAACATCATCCGCGAAAGCCCGTGTATTTCGGATGTATCCGGACGAGAATCATGTCCCGAACGCTGAAATCGATTATCGTCTTATGTGGAAGCCCGTGCTCCAGAACAGGATATTGCAGGCTGGATCCACAGCCAACCGGAAATCATTCTTTGATTAATCCACCTTTATAAACAGTTCTGAAACCATTATATATCACTCGTCAGATGGGCCATCAAAGCGTGCTATTTGTTAGCACGCAACAAGGTGAGACGAATGAGTTTCTTCGGCTTAACGGATCCGTACATCGTCGGGGCATACGTTGGGAGCCTTCTCTGCGTTGCCTTCTGTGTGATATACGGATACATTAAATCCAAAGCTCTCGAAGAGGAGGAGGAAGAGGATGACCAGTGAGGGAGTCGATCTGACGATCTTCGCGATCATGGTGGTAATCTTCGTCGCCGCAACCCTGTTCCTGGGATTCTACGGATACAAGAACACAAAGAACAACGAGGAGTTCCTTCTCGGGAGGAACAAGACCGGGCCGGTCATCATAGCTCTTTCGTACGGTGCAACATTCCTTTCCGCATCCGCAGTCATCGGATTCGGCGGACAGGCGGCTGTGCACGGTATGTCGCTGATGTGGCTGTGCTTCCTGAATCTTTTCGTAGGTCTGGTCGTTGCATTCCTCGTATTCGGGGGACCCACCAGGCGCAAGGGAAGGGCACTCGGTGCATCCACCTATGCCGATCTGATGGGTAAGGTCTACAAATCCCGTGGAATAAGGGCGTTCACAGCGATTCTGATCATCGTCATGATGCCTATATACGCCGCCGCTGTGCTGAAGGGCGGTGTCAATTCCCTCGCGACCATCACAGGCCTGAACGAATACTACGATCTGATCCTCATCGCTTTGGCGATCATCGTGGCGATCTACGTCGTGTACGGTGGAATTATCGCGGTCATGTACAACGATGCGATGCAGGCTGCGATCATGTTCATAGGAATGCTGATCATCCTTCTGGTAACGTACAACTACCTAGGTGGTGTCACCGCAGGCAACGATGCCCTGGACAACCTCTGGAATTCCTCCATCGTGGACAACGCCGCTCTCGGAACCCTGCCCGGGTTCAATGGATGGACCAGCATGGCGGACTTCGGTTCCAAGGAATGGCTCACAGTAGTCACCACATTCCTGCTGGGTGTCGGTATCGGTGCCCTGACCCAGCCTCAGCTGGCTGTGAGGTTCATGTCCGCCAAGAACGAGAAGGACCTGAAGAAGTCTCTCATAATCGGGTCTGTTTTCATGCTCGTCATCGTCGGGTCCGCATACACCGTCGGTGCTCTCAGCAACGTCTATTTCTTCGAGAACCACGGGCTCATTGCCAACGAGTACCTCCAGGGTCTCGGTCTTGGAACGGACTTCATCATCCCCCAGTTCATCCTGGAGATCTTCCATGGGATGTCTTTCGGTGATGTGTTCGTGTCGCTGTTCCTTCTTTCCCTGGTCTGTGCCGCCATCTCCACAATCAGCGCGTTGCTGCACACGATCGGAGCTGCGGGAGGGTACGATCTCTACACTCTCTACAAGAACAAGAAGGGACATCTCAACGGCGATTCGCAATCCGTCAATCTGAACCGTGTCGTCATCGTGATCATCATGGTCCTGATGGTCGTCTACTGTTACATGATGCCCAAGGACATCATCGCAAAGGCCACGTCCGTATTCATGGGACTAACTGCCGCGGCTCTGCTGCCGGCGTATTTCCATGCCATGTACTCCGACAACCCTTGCAGGAAGGCTGCCATCGTCAGTATGGCAGTAGGTACCATAGTGTACATGTTCCTGGCCTTGTTCGTCAATGCGGGTACCAGCATATTCCTGCCCATCTGCAAGGTTCTCACGGGACAGGCTGTACTGTTCCCGGATTCGTTCCTCGCATCCACGGATGCTCTGGTGATCGCCCTGCCTCTGTCTATCATCGCCATGGCGCTGTCTCTAGTGTTTTTCAGGCACAAGGAGCGTGAATCATCCGACATAGCGGTCTCGGAGAAGACCGTTTGATGGAACATTCTTAAACCTAAATTCAAACATCTTACACTAAACCCTTTAATTACGTTAATCGTCGAACTGTTCATTTGAGTTCGATTCAATGGATTTTCGATAATTGGATGGTGTATCCAACTGATTATTATAATCAGGATAATTGTTTTTGAATTATCACAATTATCATAACTTTATTGTTTTATTATATATACATAGCGTGTTAATTAAGTTAAAATAAACCTAATTAACGGGTAGAAAAATGGAGTTCTATAAATAGAGGTTCAATGTATTCGAACATAGGATTCGAAACTAATGAGCTTCGGGTTCGCATATCGTAGTGGGTGAATCAATGCTTAAGAAAGAATTCACAGGCGGAGTTGTGGCCTTCGAGGAGAAGCACACAATCGCGATCCTCATGTTCCTGAGTTCTGTCGGTCCCAGCAGGAAGATCGACATCTACGAGGGAGTGTCGTCCAACCCCAGGATGCCGGATAAACTGAACAACCTCGAGGAGCTGGGACTCGTTAAGCAGGAGATGGACAACATCAGCAGGTCGACCATCGTCAGTTTGACCCCTGCCGGTGAGCAGGTTGCCAGCCTATTTGTCGCCATAGACAAATGCATGAGAGGCATCAACAACTGAGGTTCGTAAACCACACATAACCGCGGCGGTTCCGTATGGATCCGTCGCGTCTATTCTTACCGTGTGCGTGGATTCCCATACCCACGCTTAAGTATTCTTTCGATATGGACTGGTCCATGGAGAAGGCTTTGGAACTCAGGAACGTCTCGGTCGTCAGAGACGGGAAACCCATCCTGAAGTCCGTCAATCTCGATATATCCAAAGGCGAGAATGTCGCCGTCATAGGCAAGAACGGGTCGGGGAAGACCACCCTGATCAAGCTGTTTCGCGGAGACATCCGGCCTTATTATGACGAGTCTGATCCCGCTGAGATGCGGATCTTCGGTCAGAGTAGGTGGAATCTCTTTGATATCAGGGGCAGGATGGGTGTAGTTTCGATGGACCTTCAGAGCATGTTCCGCCCCGACACTTTGGTGAACGAGGTCATCTGCTCGGGATTCTTCAACAGTCTCGATGTGTTCAGGAATCACACAGTCACCCACGAGATGGTCGAAGCCGTATACGAGACGGCGTTGATGATGGGTATCGACGGCCTTCTGGACAGAAGTATCGAGAACCTCTCCCTGGGTGAGATGAGAAGGGCCCTCATCGCCAGGGCTCTGGTCACCAAGCCCGACCTGCTCGTTCTCGATGAGCCCATGACAGGGTTGGACATAGTCATGAAATCCAAGTTCAGGGCAATGTTCGACATCCTCATAGAAAGAGGAGTAAGCATAGTGATGATCACGCATGAGCTCACCGACATCCCCACATCTGTGAGGAGAGTGGTAATGATCAAGGATGGTTCGGTTTTCGCAGACGGAGACAAGACCGATCTGCTCACAGATAAGATGATATCCGAACTGTACGGGGCTCCGATCAAGGTGGAATGCCAACAAGGCATCTACCGTATGCATCTGGACGGCAGCGTGGTAGGATGAGGCTCATCTGCTATGACTGCGGGTACGAGATTCCCGAAGACATGGAGTTCTGTCCCCACTGCGGTTGTATGAGGGACAAGGCCACTCCGGTGAGTGAGAACGGCACGCCGATTCATGTCTGTCCATCCTGCGGGACCGTCTACGGTCCCGGAGACCAGTTCTGCGGTTCCTGTGGCTCAAGGATCCCCGAAGCACCGATGTACGCCGCATATCCTGCACCCAGGATGAGAAGGAACGGGGTGTTGGCTCTGGTTTTGGCGTTCATTCCGGGTTTCTTCAACATATTCGGGTTGGGGCATTTCGTCATGAGGCAATGGTCCAAAGGGGTGATGTTCCTCGCCATCTCCCTGATACTGTTCTATGTCAACGGCGGTTCCTTCATGCCTGTGAATTTCGCCATGACCCTCGTCGGATGGGTAGTTTTCTTTTACCATTGCATGGATATCTTCAGGGCAGTGTACCAGACGGGGGATGAATGATGGACTGGACCGAGAAGTATCGTCCGAAGAACATGGATGACGTCGTAGGTAATCCCACCGCGGTCAATTCTCTGAGAGCATGGGCGAGGCAGTGGGAGTCGGGGATCCCCGACCTAAGGGTGGCGGTGCTGATGGGTTCCCCCGGTGTCGGCAAGACCACATCGGCTCAGGCGTTGGCATCCGAGATGGGGTGGGGGTTGGTCGAGATGAACGCATCCGATCAGAGGACCGCTTCGGAGATCGAGAAGATAGCCATCGGAGGAGCTCTGAACGAGACGTTCTCCTCCGACGGACAGTTCCTTAGGTCATCCGGAGGAGGCAGGAAGCTGATAGTCCTTGATGAGGCTGACAACTTCTTCGGGAATTCCGACAGAGGGGCTTCCACTGCCGTCACCAAGCTGATGAGGATGACATCGCAGCCTGTGATCCTCATCGTCAACGATTTCTACGGCCTCACCAAGAAAATCCCGTCCGTGAAGGATAAGACGCTGCAGATAACGTTCAAGAAACCACAGGTCGGAACCATGGTGAAGGCCCTTCAGAGGATCGCGGACTCGGAAGGAGTCGAGGTTGAGCCGGGTGCCATGGAGATTATAGCCGAGAACGCTTCCGGTGACATGCGTGCCGCCGTCAGGAACCTCGAGTCTTTGGCCATCGGTCAGCAGATGGTGACGGTGGAGATGGCAGGTGATCTGTCCAACAGGGATTCCCGCACGGACATCTTCGCTCTGATGAGTGCCATATTCCGCAGTGGCGATCCCGCCAAGGCCCGCGCCGTAGGATTCGACGTGGATGAGGAGCCCAGGAACATACTCTCATGGGTCGACGAGAACATGCCATCCGAATGCACCGACCCCGGTGACCTCGTAAGGGGTTACGAGAGGCTCTCCAAGGCAGACATATTCCTCAGCAGGGTCATGTCACGTCAGTACTACGGATTCTGGTCCTATGCCAAGGACATGATGACGTTCGGGGTCTGTGCCGGGAAGCAGAACAGAACACGTTCGGCCTCAAGGATGAACTTCCCGGGGATCGCCAGGAAGATCTCCTCGGCCAAGAAGGCGGGTGCGGTCAGAGACTCCCTGTGCCTCAAACTCGCCGAGTACACCCATACCACCACAAAAAGGGCCCGCAACGACATCCTCCCATATCTCAGGGAGATCATGACCAACGACCCTGCCATGAGGTTGCCGCTCACCGAGGCGATGGGCCTCGACCCCGAGGAATTGGCTTTCCTGATCCAGAAGAAAGCCGATTCGAAGGCCGTGACCTCCGTATACGACGAGTTGGAACGCCTCAGCCAGGAAAGGATCATCGACAATCTCAGGAAGGCTTCGGACGTACCCGTTCAGTCCGTTCCCGAGACGACATCCGGACCCGTGTCGGAGCCGGAGCCGATTCCAGTCAAGCAGTCCAAACCGACGGCAAAAGGGCAGAGGAGCCTCTTCGATTTCTGATAACATGGACCAGGATTACCACGACCTTCTGATAAAGCAGCAATACAGGCTGTACAATGACCACTCCGCGGTGAAGCTCTGCCATTGGATGAAGGAGAGCATGCTTCGTGGAAGGTGCTGTTACAAGCAGGATTTCTATGGGATTCAATCCCACAGATGTCTTCAGATGACGCCGGCCATCAATGAATGCAGCCACCGCTGCACATTCTGTTGGAGGGTTCAGGACAGGGATTTCGAGGTCAGGGACTGGGCGGAGCCGAAGGAGATGCTGGATGCGCTGATCGAGCACCAGAGGAAGCTTATATCGGGATTCAAGGGGGACCCCCGTTGCGACCTTGAAAGGTTCGATGAGGCCAGGAACCCCAACCAGGTGGCCATATCCCTTGCAGGCGAGCCGATAACATATCCCTATCTTTCTGATTTCCTAAAGGAATGCCATCGTAGGGGCATGACCACGTTCATGGTCACCAACGGGACTTATCCCGACAGGCTCAGCGAGCTGGACACGCTTCCGATGCAGCTCTATGTCACAGTGGCCGCTCCTAACGAGGAGATCTACAGGAAGGTCTGCCGTCCCAAGGTATCCAACGGATGGGACCTTCTCATGGACACGCTCGAACTGCTGCCGTCCCTGGACACACGTACGGTCATACGTCACACGCTCGTGAAGGAGGAGAACTTCGGTTGGATAGACGACTATGCCCGTCTGGACCGTATCGCGGATCCGGATCTCATCGAGCCGAAAGGCTATGTGTTCGTCGGAGGGTCGAGGATGAGGCTGTCCATGTCCTGTATGCCGTCCTTCGACGAGATCAAGGATTTCTCCGCCAGGCTCGGGGAGAAGGTCGGGATGGAGATCATAAAGGAGCGTGCCGACAGCCGTGTCGTGCTCCTCGGTCATTCCGGGCAGGAGACCGACGTCAGAAAGATATACGGCATGGAGGAGAACTGAGGGGTTTCCCCCTCTGGGTTTGGAATCAAAGGTATCCTGCGTACAGCAGGTACCCGATGACAAGGATGTGGATCGCGAGGAACACGTAGACCAGTTTGAACTTGAGCTTCCTGGTCTTGTGTCTGGCGTATTTCATCCCAGCCAAGGCTCCGAACGGTCCGAACAGTGCACCAATCAGGAGCGTAGACTCCTTAGTGCGCCATTTCTCGTTCTTGGCCTTGTACTTGTCATAGACGTACATCAGGAATGCGATAAGGTTGAGAATCGCATAGATTCCGATGATTATGAGGAGACGGTCCATATCAGAGCCCGCTCACGAAGTCGTCCACGGCCTTGGTGAAGCCCGCATCGTTCATCTCCTCGCCTTTCTTGTTGAAGTACACCGCATCGGGGATTCCCAGCAGTTCGGACACGGTCTCGCACTGTTTGTCCCCTTTCTCGTCGTTGTACATGCAGCAGATGAAGAGGCGGAGCTTCTTCGATGCCAGGGATGTCCTGTTCTTGTCGAGGAACTCCACAAGGGGCTTGTAGGGTTTCCCTGCGTGGATCCCTGTACCGAACACGATAGTGTCGTATTCGGTGGTGTCGATGAGGGTGATTTCCTTGAGATTGAAGATGTCCGCCCCTGTCTGTTTGGCGATGTACTCGGCGGTCTTTTTGGTATTCTTCGTCATACCTGACGCGTAGATGACTGCGATCTTTCCCATCCTATCACACTTCAAAGCTTCTTACCGAGCTCCTCAGCCTGCGCCATCAGTTCGGCGTTGTCCTTGGCGGGACCGTTCTGAGCCTCGGAGTAGGTGATTGCCCCGATGGATTCGCATTTGAAATAATTGACCATGACTCCGGTGATGTCCTGGTTGATCTTCTGGGCACCCTCGAAACCTGCACCGCATGTCACGATGGAAACGAACTTCTTAGGGGTGATCTGACACTGGAACTGCCCGTCTATGAATCCGTAAAGCCTGTCCTGGAATGTCCTGAACTGGGCGGTTGCCTGTCCGAAGTAATCCGGAGCGGCGAGGATGAGGGAGTCGCAGTCTCTGACGGACTCCAGGACCGGGGTCATGGCATCCTTCCTGATGCAGATTCCGGGTTTCTTCTTGCATCCCATGCACGCCTGGCATCCTTTAGCGTCGATGTCATTGATACAGAAGATCTCCACCGTGCTTCCGTTGGCCTCCGCAGACTTAGCGATCTTCTCTACGATTGCGTTGCAGTTGCCGTTTTTCCTGGGCGATCCGATGATAGCTGTGATTTTAGACATAGTATCAATTTGATATCTATGATTGAGTATTTAATGATAGTTACAAAATGATATTATATATCAAAATGATATTCAAAACTATGAAACCACAGTACGCCCGCTATAACTGTTGCGTGGATGCGGCGATGTCCGTTATTGAGGGCAGGTGGAAGGGTACAATCCTCTGTATGTTGGCCCTGGAAGGACCTATGAGGTTCTCGGAGCTCCAGAGGAAGATCGGTGATGTGACTTCTAGGATACTCTCCAAGCAGCTCAAGGAGCTGGAAGCGGATGGCATGATCACCCGTACCGTGGTTCCCGACAAACAGGTCAAGGTGGAGTACGAACTCACGTCCAAGGGCAAATCTATACTCCCTATTCTCAGGATGCTGGGCATATGGGGTGCCACCAATCAGTGCATCCAGGTCATCGTCCCTACGGATTCTATCGTCTCAGGGGTAAGAGAATCGGCTGAAACTGCCTGAGCGTTGATGTCTTATCCCTCGTTATTTAATCCAATGTTCATGATTCCGTCTGCAATTGGTTCGCTGCAAATGACAATTGTTTCGGAATGGTCATCACCGGTTTCTTTAGAGATTCAATCTCCATTTCCACTCTCGCAACTCGACACATCTGGACTAAGTCGTTGTAGATGACATCCCCACCCCCGTATCCCTCATATCTAACGGGATTCTGTAATGGCCGAATCCAGGTCTGCGTGTATTATTGGGAATATTTGCAGTCCGCGGAGACTGGAAAGGTGGCGTTCCCTTGTGATGAGGGTATTTCGTAGTATTCCACAATAGATGGTAATCGACGGAACAGCACCTTCACCTTACGGTGTCGACTATAATCAACAGTCATTGTCAAGACCGCATCTCCAATATACGGGTAGGACATTCTGGAACACTGGGGAGAAAAATGGCTTACAGGCTCGTTGAGATAGATCCGGAAAGGACCGACGAACTCCGTGACAGATGCCGCGGGATGAACTATTACGCATCTAAAGCGGATATAAATGGCGTATGCGTCCAGTTGTACACCGAGAACCGTGATTACATGGACATGTGGTTGGACAATTTCTATCACATGTCGGATTCGGTCAGAGCCCATGCCACCATATTCTGTCTCTCCGATCCGGACACAGACCTCCATGCTGAGTACGACCTGTCCAGCTACACCATGTTCCTTTTCAACTTCGACTACTACGGGTGGGTCAAGAGCATCGCCCTGGGAATGGCAGGCAACATCCTTGAGGATGCCCACGGGATATTCTCCGTCCACGGTGCCGCACTTGATCTGGACGGTTCCGGGGTGACTCTCATAGCGCCATCCAAGACAGGCAAGACAACGCAGTCGTGGGGTCTTCTCAGGATGGATAACGCCCATCTGATCTCCGACGATTGGTATTTCGTTTCCCTCGGGTCCGGAAGGCCCTCCATCGCAGGCTCCGAGAGGAACTGCTACATCGATGCCGACATCGGCGACGTCTGGGAGGAGTACAGGCCCTTGGTCAAGGAGGTCAGATTTGACAACAAGGGACGCGGTATCGGCAATGTGCGTTGGGTGGCCGGAGAGGGTTCAGTCATATCGTCCACGTCCATGAGACATGTCTTCCTTCTGAAGAGGGACCAGTCGGATGCCAGGAAGGTCTATCTCATGTCCGCCGACGAGGCCCTGGAATACCTGGAGGCAAACGGTTTCTGCAATCCCCATCAGCTCACCTGCGGGAATCGCAGGATGACCATGAGAAGAGAGTTCTTCAGGAGGTTCCTGGAACAGTGCGAGGTGCATATGGTGAACACCACCAGTTCCGCCGAGGAGACTCAGCAGAACATCAGGGACATCCTCTCCGGAAGGTGCTCCGAATGAAGCTTCCCGAAGTGAAGAAGCCTGACATCTCCAAGCTCAAGTCCGAGAAGGCGGCCTTGGACCCTGGATTCAAGAAGATGAGGGACTCTGTGGTGGAGCAGTCATACGAGAACAGTGTCGTCTTCAAATCGGTGATGGTGGTGCTGGTCTGCAGTCTGGTGCTGTTCATCTGGTGCATATTCTCCGGAGAGCTGTGGTCCATGTCCGACTATGCCAACAACATCTTCTGTAACACAATATCCCTGGTCGTTGTCGTGGTATGTCTCGACACCATCGTCTCCAGCAACCGTTCCAGCAGGAAGAAGAGGGATGAGGCCAGGAGGATCCTCAGATACAACCGTCTCATACAGCCGGATCTGGACATGTATCTTGTGAGGAAGAACATGGTCATCACTCCCGGAGGCAAGACGGTCAGGAAGTTCCAGGTCAATGCCGAGTTCACCATCAAGGACATGAGGGACATGTACTCACCTTCGGAACTGGTGGCGGATGTCGGTATCTCCAAGATCAAGAGATACAGTCATTTCCAATCCATTCTCAAAAACGATTTCCAGAAACTCATCGAGAACGTGGACTTCATCCACTATCCCGAGATCGCCGAGGCCGCCATGAAGTACCTGAACGCCACCTCTTACGGGGAGGCCGCGTTGGATGCTGTGGTGGGATATGAGGATGCCCGTGCGGGGACGAAGAGCATGAGGGTCATGGTCATTGCCATGATCAAGGAGGAGCCGGACAACGGCAGGTTCATGGATGCGAATCCCACGATGAAGAACATCTATCTCGTTCATCAGCTGATCAACGAGCAGGAGAAGGCGATCGATGAGTACCTCAGGTACATCAGGGCTCTCGAGGACTCCGTTGACAAGAACATGAGGAAGAAGAGCCGTGCCGAAGAGGATTACGAGTGATCCCTGAAGAAGAACGGTAGCTCCGAGTCCACCGTCATGAAATCCGGGCCCACCAGGCAGTCATAGACCAGGATGCCGACTCCGTTCTCGTGCACCCTCTGGAGTTCAGTTCCGAATTCCTCGTGGGTGGCGTAGTTGGGGGTGAAGGCCTTCATGCCTTTCATCTGGACGATCAGCACCACATAGGCCTCATAGCCTTCTGCGACGCACCTTTCCAGTCCACGTAGGTGTTTCAGTCCCCTCTCCGTAGGGGCATCCGGGAATCTGCAGATGCCGTCGGTCTCCAATGTAACTCCTTTCACCTCGGCGAAGATGCGCCTGTCGCCTGATTCGACGTAGAAGTCGAATCTGGAATCACCATGGGTGTGCTCCGGGAAGACCCTGGGGTCCCTGCCGAACACTCCGGATGACATGATGAACTCCCCGAAAGCCTTGTTTGGGGCCTGAGAGTCGATGTTGATGAGCATGCCGTTCTTCTAGGCAGCGATAAGATCGTAGGCGGTCTTCCTTTCCGGATTGGACGACCTCTCCAGTATGACCTCGGCGCCGGGGACGAGGATCTCCTTGCATCTGCCTGTGTTCTTAACATGAACCGCCTCTATCGAACCGTCAATGTCCACCTTTGCCATGAATCTGTTGGGTCTTGAGACAAAGGTTCCCGTTCTCACGTTTTTGTATATCATGTCAATCCGATTGCAATGCAAGGGGTATCCTTCGGCTCATTATAATCAAACCGATGACAATCTGCAGTCTATTCCGAAAATACCATACTTGTAACAAATACTCGGAATATTGATGATCATTAGACGGGATGATTACCTGAATCGTCTGATCGAGGAGAAGCACACCCGCACAATCAAGGTTGTCAGCGGAATCAGAAGATGCGGAAAATCATACCTGTTGCTGGAACTGTTCGTCCAGCACCTCAGGGATTCCGGGGTCGACGACTCTCACATCCTCAGATTGAATTGGATCTCCTCGATAACAAACATCTGAGAAGCCTAGAATCGCTCTACCAGGATATCCTCTCGAAGATCGACGGTTCAGAGATGTTCTATATCCTTATCGATGAGGTTCAGCTCGTCGACGGTTTCTTCGAGGTACTAAACAGCCTGCTTCACCGCAGTAATTTGGATGTCTACGTCACCGGAAGCGATTCCAAGTTCCCGTCCAGGGACATAGTGACCCAATTCAGGGGAAGGAGCATCGAGATCAGACTCTGTCCGTTGTCCTTCAGAGAGTTTGTTGCTGCCAAGGATCTTGATCCTCGCGATCGTGGAAACGAGAAGGTTTACATCTAATCAGCTTACCATACAGATGGGGATGTCGAGGTCAGAGAGAAGCGTCAACATCTATCCATGAGGGATTCGTTCAAGAAGGTCATCATACCATGGATGGACGGAAAGGTAAGTTCGATGAGGATGGGATTCCAAGTAGGGCTTGTCGAGTTTCTGATGAATCCGGAGAGTGTCTGAGTTAATCCGAATAATCGATACATGTCACACATTTTCGGAATAAGAGTCGATATATGGGAATCATACTTATCGGACTTATCCGATTGACCCTCATGAACGGATTCAGGACATACGAGAGAGACCCCAACAACCCCAAAGGCTTCAGGGTGTCCACCCTCGACGAGCTCGCACCCGATGAGATCTATGTCCTGGATACCGAGACGACAGGCCTCGAAGGCGCACCGAAGGACATTGTGGTGGACATAGGCATCTGCAGGGTCTCTCTCCGCAAGGGAACAGTCGAAGATGTTTACTCCTCGGTTCTCGGATACGAGGTCGACGAGTGGGACGATTATCACCGCAACGCATGGATCTTCGAGAACACCGACATGACCCTGGAGATGGTCGCCGAGGCGCCTCCTGCAATGAGGGTTATCGAGGAGGTCAGGAAGATCCTCAGGAAGAAGGCCGTGACCACCTACAACATGGCTTACGATCTGGACAAGTTCCTCTACCAGGAGCCCTGGAACATGAGGGGCGAGTTCACCCCATGTTTCGACATAATGCTGGCGGCGACGAAGGTATGCAAGCTTCCAAGCCTTTACGACGGGCAGTACCGGTATCCGAAACTGGACCATGCCTATTCGACGATAACGGAAGACGATCCCGCGGGAATATGCGGAACGCAGTCACACAGGGCTCTTTCCGATGCGCAGATGGCATCCTACGTCATGATACAGATGTTCAGGGACGGTAACTACGATCCTTGATCAGTCGTCCTCAACCACATCGCCCCTGGTGTACTCCTCGCGGAGTTTCGCCATGTAGATCTGTTCGAACCTGTCCACGGCCTTCTTGAACACGTTCTTCTTCAGGACGAAGAGTTCGGTGAAGAACCACAAGGCAACGGATACGATGAGCAGGAGGTTCATCTCCGGTAGGAAGATGACCATCTCTATGAGGTCTATGGCGACTACGGGGAAGTAGGCGTACATCAGGTATATGATGAAGAAGACGAACGCCACAAGTATGATGGGCACCACGCTTCTGTTGGTCTTCCCATCGGCGGAGAGGAATCTGTACCTGGGACATATGAGGAGCATCTGGATGATGCCTGAGGTCGTCAGGAAGAACAGCATGGCAGATCTGGCGACTATCTCGGATTCGGATGAACCGTTCCAGCTCAGGTTGTCTATGAGCTGTCCTGTGGTGTATCCGAACCTTTCCGCCAAAGCGTCGAAGTCAACCATCTCGAATCCTGCATCATAGGCATGCCATGTCAATCCGTACACAAGCAGACCGAATGTCGCCATCATTATCGCGGACGGTATGCAGAACCGCAGAACATCCGGAAGGATCAGTTCCTTGTTTTCGTCCGGTTTCGCGAAGATGGTCATGAAGAACGCCATTATCGTCACGGCGACGAATGCGTAGTATGTGTTCTGGATGGGAATCATCGGGATGTTACCGAGGAAGACGTACAGGATGACGAAGACGATGGCCAGCGTAATGTTCCTTGTAAGGTAGAGCTTTAGAATGTCCCTCATGCCGGACACGGTCCTGCGTCCCTCGATGAGGGCTTTGGGGAGGGCGGAGAAGTTGTCATCGATCAGGACCATGTCAGCGACACCGCGGGCGGCGTTGGAGCCGCTCTCCAGTGCGACACCGACCTGTGCGGTCTTGATGGACTTGACATCGTTGACTCCGTCGCCGATCATGGCCACATAGTGGCCGTTGCGCTTGAGGGCGTTGATGACAGCCTCCTTGTTCTCGGGCTTCATCCTGCCGAATATGTTGGTCTCCTCGACCGTCCTTTCGAACGTCTCCTGGTCCATCTCATCGAGCTCGGGACCCGAGATGATCTTCCTGTCACCGGGAATCTTGGCTATGGTGAACAGGGCATCCACGGTCACAGGATCGTCGCCGGAGATGACCTTGAGCGACATACCGTTCTTCATGAAGACCTCAATGGTCTCCCTGCAGTCAGACCTGATGACGTCACGGATGGAGATGACCGAGATAGGCCTCATCGGTTGGAGCTTAGGTTCTCCAGTCTCGTCATGTAGCGGAAGGTCGTCATCCGCGAGGCAGATGAGTACGGTCCTGAGGCCCTTGGCAGATTCCTCTCCGATGTAGGATTGGATGTCTGCATCAGTCTGACAATGGTCCTTCAAGGCGGACCAGGCACCGACGTACATGGTGTACTCGCCCGAGGAATCCCTGGCTTTAACTGCACTGTACTTCCTTTCGGAGGAGAACTGTATCTCGTCCACGAGTACGGCATCGGATTCACCGTAGCGGTCCAGGATCGCATCCATGGTGCGGTTCCTGCTGCCACTGAGGGTGGCGAACGCGGAGGCATATCTTCTGACCTCGTAGGAGTCGATGAAATCTCTCGAATCTTCGAACGTGAGCTGATTGGTCGTGATCGTACCGGTCTTGTCCATGCAGACAGTGTCTACATGGCTCAGGGATTCCACAGAGTTTGCCCTTTGAAGGAGT
The DNA here is from genome assembly GCA_964550065.1 of uncultured Methanomassiliicoccales archaeon. Taxonomy (GTDB): domain Archaea; phylum Thermoplasmatota; class Thermoplasmata; order Methanomassiliicoccales; family Methanomethylophilaceae; genus Methanoprimaticola. The sequence continues at coordinate 304,631 of CAZJWD010000002.1, read as the reverse complement.
ACGCCGGAATCCGCCATCCTGGCCGCGGCGATCATGTATGTGAGCGTGATCAGAAGGAACAGCGCGATGGGAACTACATCAAGGCAGAGGACGAAGACCTCCAACGTCTCGCCGAACGACTCATGGGTCAGGAATATAGACTTGAACAGGGTGATGGCGAAAAGTATCGCGGCTATGACCATCAGGATCTTGGTCATGGTGCCGGTCTCCATCTGGAGGGGGGTCTTCTTGTCGGTGAACTTCTTGGCGGACCTGAGCATCTGGTTGGCGTAGTTGTCCTCACCGACGGCGGTTACCGTGAAGCACATCTCGCCCGTGACGCAGATGGAGCCCGAGTAGACCCTCTCCCCCTCGTGTTTCCTCACCGTGCTGGACTCCCCGGTCAGAAGGGATTCATCCATCTCGACCGACCGGCAGTAGACGGCGGTCCCGTCTACCAGTGCCTGTTCACCTGCACGGAGGACGACGAGGTCGTCCACGACGATCTCGTTCTGCTCGATCTCCCTCTCCTCACCATCCCTGATCACGTTGACCTTCGGTCTGATGAGCAGGGATATCTTGTCCAGCTTATGTTTGGCCTTAGCCTCCTGGATGGTGGATATCAATATGTTGACGATGATTATCCCAGTGGCCGAGATGGCGCTGATGGGCTCCTCGCAGATTATCAGAAGTATCCCGAGTATGAACAGTATGATGTTGAACGGGGTGAACGCGTTCTTGACGAATATGTCCGTGTACGTCCTGCTGGTACGGATCTCGGAATCATTGGATTGGCCGTTGGCCCTGCGTTCCTCGACCTCCTGTGAAGTCAGCCCCGCCATGTCACACCTCTTCCGTTGTTGGTATAAGTCACTATTGGTCCTATCGGACTCACTCGACGAATTTGTTCATTATCGCAGCCTCTGTCCTGCGACGTATCTCTTCCATTCCGCAAACGTCGACCTCCTTGGATGTTCCAAGCGCGACGTAGTCGATGTAACACCTCACAGGCTTGTTGTAGAATCTGGATGCAACGTGTCCGTAGACGGATAGCTGGAGTCTGTACTCGGATTCGAACCTGTCCGAAAGGTCGGTCTTGTAGTCGTGGACCTCGACCCTGTCCTCGAACACGGCAATTAGGTCGATCCTGCCTTTGAGTACCACATCTGTTCCATCGACGGGAAGGGCACAATCCATCTCGGCGAACGCGAGGTCGGCACCGCGTACGCCGTCGATGACCTTCCTGACGTTATCAAGTTCGGGATAATCGTTCTTCGGTTCGATCCCTTCGAAAATCATCTGGGCCGCGTCATGGACCTTGGTCCCGTAGTCCTTCCCCCTTCCGGAGAACTCATCACCGTCCTCCAGCATGATCTCCGTCTCCGGGTCGAGATCGAAGTCCATCAGACTGTGGACTCCGAGGGTCATGCGCCGTCTGGAGTAACCGGAGATGTCCGGCGGATCGATCAGGTCCGTGTAACCGATTCTCGGAGGGAGGTCGGCCAGGGGCATATCCGAGAATTCGCCGTCGCAGAGCCCTTTCATGAAAGATGAGCCTTCGCCGGCGCATATCACAGTCTCGTACTGTTTGGCCCTGGAAAGGGCGACGAACATGAGCCTCCTTTCCTCGTCATAATCCGGTTTCTTGGATTTCCTCACGATCTGCGTCTTCCAGGAGTTCACGATCTTCCTGTATCCGCCGAAATCCTCTATCTCCAAGGTGCATCTGATGCCCATACGCTCGTCGAAGAGGAACCTCTCCCGGGTTTTTCCGCGGGCGGGCATCTTGGCCGGATCGACGAATGGTACTATCACTATCGGGAATTCGAGTCCTTTGGACCTGTGCATGGTCATGATGACGACCGAGTCCGAATCAGAGGAGTTCTCGACAGGGTATGTGGCGTTCTCCTGGATGTCGACCTCGATCATGCGGGCGAGGTCCGATATGGTCAGAAGCGACGACCTGTGTGATGAAGAGAGGACCGATATTATCGCCTGTGTGTAATCGTTGTCGAGACCGTAGAATGCATACATCGTGGAGAGCAGGTCCGTGGGGCGTCTGCGCTTGGCGTAGAGGACATCCCTCTGATCAGTCAGAACAGCCGGGATGTCCTTGTGGTCCCTGACCGAGTTGCATTCGGCGGGGGTGTACCCCATGTCGGCCATGATCGGTATGTACCCCCATCTGTCGTCGATGTTGTTCACGAACCTGAGCCAGGCCAGGGCAAGTTTCCCCTCCCTTGTGGCCATCAGCTTGATGTCACCCTGTATGAACGCGGGGATACCCTGTGCCTGGAGGGCGTCCAGGACACTGACGCCATCCGCGGTGGTGCGACATAGGACCGCTATGTCCCCGAATCTCGGCCTCCGGAAACCGTCTCCGTCACGGATGGCGTATCCGGGGTTTCCCAGGTAGTTCCTCACGGCCTTGACCACCAGGGCAGGTTCGTCCCCCTTCGATTCAGCACTGGAGAAGAGTACCTCCGTGTGACCTTCGAAGTCTCCGGAATGCGATTCAAGGCGGGTGAGGTTGCGGTTGACCTCGTCGATGTCGAGCGGCTCGTCCTTGGATCCTTTGATGGTTAGACACTCGAACGCCTTGTCCACTATGATGTCGGATGACCTGTAGTTGACATCAAGCGACAGTCTTCTGGACAAAAGGGGCTCGAACGCGATGCGCTCGGAATCCATGTTCAGGAACCCGGTGAGGGATCTGACGCGGCTGTCGAAGTTGATTATGTTGTCGATGGAGACGAACCTGAACCCATATATCCCCTGTTTCCAGTCGCCGACAACGCACAGGTTGGGCTCTTTGAGGATCATCAGGGCGATCATCAGCTGGTTGGAGTTGGTGTCCTGGAACTCGTCGATCATCACGTATCTGTACGAGTTGCGCTCCCTGAGTTTGCGGTCGTTGTACAATGCAGCGAACGCCAGGGTGGCGTTTATCCCGAATGTCAGGCGGTCCGAGTCGATGCTCTTCCGGATGTAGTCGTAGTAGACATCATGGATGAATTCGAACAGGTCGGCGCGGTCGTCGAAAGCCGCTGCCTCAAGGGCCTCGGAAGAAACCAATCCGTCCTCTACAGAGGGGAGGGTGGCGGTCTCCTTCGGGTCCATCTTCGAAAGGATGTCCGCGACATCGGATCTTGATTTCCTTCCTGAGATTACGTTCTGATTCTCCAGGTCTGCCAGGACCTGATTCCTGCACCCGAGGAGCTGGTTCTCGGCATCATCGCCGAACCAACCCTGTCTGAGAGGGAATATCCCCCGGGCCATCAGCCTGTTGATCATGTCGAATATGTCCTTCGGACACTGGCTTCCGATGACGGCAACATCCCCGTAGTCCTCGCCCTTACGGGAAAGGAAATCATCGAAGAACCTTGAGAACCACTCGAGGTTCAGCGTGTAGTTCTGGACGATGGCTGCTCCCCTGGTCAGCGTCTCCTGCATCCCGAACAATCTGGTCGTCTGATCTGGAGCGTCCATTATCACCGACAGGCAGAACGAATCGAACGTCTTGGTCTGCACCAGTTTGGATTTGGATTCCATGCCCTCCTTCGACAGAGCCGATTTGATCCTGGAATCCATCTCCTCGGCGGCGTTGTTGGTGAATGTAAGAAGCAGAACATCCGATGGCGAGACCCCGTCCTTTCTGATCAGATTGATGTACCTCTCGACTATGGTGTGGGTCTTCCCGGTACCGGGGCCGGCGTCAACGACGATCATCCCCTCGGTCGTCTCGGCGATCACACGCTGCGATGGATTCAACTCACTCATCGGAACCATCCTCCTGGGCGTCTTCGTTGATCTTCGTGCAGACCTCCCTGTACCCGCAATGGGTGCAGACCGATCTCGGTCTGGCAGGATAGTCCGTATTGGAGAATGACTGCATCTCAGCATGGGCCCGGTCCAGTTCGTCCAGGAAACGGTCTAGATAACCGCGGGGGATGATGATTGTCGTCCCGCAGATGGCGATCTCGCCACAGATCAGGCTCTTGACTTTCCCGATGGCCCCAGAAGCGCCTTTCCGATTGGTGGCGTTGTCGTTCTTGCCCATGCGGTTGAGCAGATTCAGGATGAGGTCCTCGGATGATTTCCAGAGGTCGGGATCTTTCCCGCCGGATATCTTTATGCACTCGATCACGGTTCCTGCATGCTCCCTGTAATCCTTGCTCAGCATGTCCGTCAGCTCGTCCATGAATTCCGGGGACTCCGCGATAGCGTCAAGCAGTTCCGCATCGGTTATCCTGACGGTCCTGATGTTGTCAGAGATCGGGGCTTCCCCGGAGCAGATGGCGGTGTCGTTGTCGAAGACGTAGAACTGTCTGAACTCGCCGGTGCACTCCTCTCCGAAGATCTCCGTGGCTATGCCAAGGTATATCAGGGGCTGGAACTCCGGCCATTCGGATGTTCCGGAGAGGTCCATCGCGGATGCGATCGTCTTCGCATCCTTAGGGCGGCCTGTCTTATAGTCGGAGATCGTACCGTTCCAGAAGAGGTCGAACTCTCCGTGTACAGCGTGTTTTTGTGAGTCGTAGTTGGTCTCGCAGGCCGTACCGTATCCCTCGGCCCCGAACTCCTCGAAGAGCATGTTGGGATGCCTCTTCTGTCCTTTGAAATCCAAGGGTATGCCTGCGGCCCTTATGGAATCAAGGAACATCATTATGCTCCTGAGTCCCAATTCGATCTTCTCCCTGTCCAGACTCTCCATCAGGGGTGATGAGAGTCCCGAATACTTTTCGGCGGCGATATCGACGAACTTGTCCAATCCCAGTTCACGGACCATTTCAGGATGACAGGCGTAGAACTCCGCGAAGTTATGGATGAGGTTCCCCAGCATGATGCTGTCATTCTCCGAGTCTCTAAGCAGTCTGCCGAACATGAACTTCCTCGGACAGAAGAAGTAGTTGTTGAACGATGATTTGGAGAATGCCTCGTTGAACTCCTTCCCGGGATCCACTGTGCATGAGCCTTTGACAGGCATCACCGGTGCCGTGGAGGATGCCCAGCGTCCGACGACGATGTTGTCGCATATCTTATCGAAGGTGTCACACGATTTTCTGAATATCAGGTCGAACCTCAGTGTGGGACGGGGTTTCTTGCCTTTCTTGGAGGAGTTGACCATGTAGATCCTCCTCTGACCCTGCTGTAGGAGGGCTTCCAGTTTCTCGGAGTTTAATTCACTCTCAAGTTCCGCATCCAGGTACCTCTTCCCGACGACGGTGATGTTCCAGTCCTGCTCCATCCCGAGGTAGATGATGACAGGTCTGTCGATGAAGACGGAGTTGGTACAGTCGGCTATGAGCACCCCCGACCTCTCATTTTCAGGGGTCTGCTCTATGTTCGTGAGGTCCGCAAGGTTCTCGACGGCGTATTTGAGGTTGGCCAGTTCGGTGGGGGTGACGACCTTGTCCTCCAATCTGAGGTCCCTCAGAAGCACAGTCACATGGAGCCTGGTCTTCTCCATGCAGAAAACATCCCTGACCTGGCCGAACGTGAGGCCGTTGTAGCACACGTCCCTCATCAGGTTCTTCAGTATGACGGCCCGATTTCTGAGGGCCTCATCGCTCTGTCTGCATAGCAGGAATTCCTCGATACCAGCATTGAAGAATCCGTTGTAGGCTGCGAAGAGCTCCTTCACATGCTTGATACGTACGGTGTCGTAGCTGAATGAAAGAGTGAGGAAACTCAGGAAGTCTCTTATCGTGGCCAGGTCCCTGACGCTCATCTTGTTGACGAACGGTAGGTTCCTGCGGTAAAGTGCGGACCTGACGGCATCGGCGATGGGAGATGAGGAGTTGAGTACGATCGCGAAGTCCTCCGGGTTCTCGGAGCCGATGAGACTCACTGCGTTCTCCGCCAGCTGACGGTCGTTCCCGCATTCGTAGATGGTCGGAATCTCGTATTTACCGGTCTTGAATATATCTATGGGGTCGGCCGAGGGCAGATTGAACTGACGGTCGAGGTTGTTGAAGAACTCGGGTTGGATCACAGCCACTTTCTTTCCGACGAAGAAGTCATGTTTGTCCGGGTCGAAATTCGTCATCACTTTGTCCAGCGTCGGGGTGGCGACGAAATCGTCGTAGATCTCCCTGGATCTGTTGGAGACCAGATGATCCCTCACATATTCGGTGTACTTGTGTATCTTGCGGATATTCTTGATTTCGCTGTAGATGTACCTGAGTTCGAGGTTAGTTATCTCGTGCAGCATCGCGACGAGCTCTATGTCCTTGAGCGGAGTCTCCTTAAGCCTGGAAGGGGACAGAAGCTGGGCAATGTGCATGGGCGTCATGGCCAGCGGACCAATCCGGGGTGTATCGATGCGTGCATTGAGTGCGGATTCAAGGGAGATGTCGTTGGTGATCACGAGGTCGTAGTCCTTCACCTCCTCGTAGATTTCATCGATAGTCTTCAGAAGCCGCATGTTTCCGCATCCCCGACTGAGTAGTTCAATGTTGGTATGGGACTAAGGTATTCAGACCTATGTCCTTATCCAAACAGGGATGAACAATGCACGGATTGGAGTGTCATGGATGAAGTGTACGTTGTCGAGATTGCTGCGACGGGCCCCAAAGGCGCTCCGAACGATTCGGTGGCGGAGGTCGCAGTTTGCCGTATGGATGCTGACGGTCGCGACTACGACACCGTGTTCTCCGATTCCGTTGCTCTTGACCCCCGGGACTTGGGGAAGGAATCACTCGACTATCTGACGGATTGCTACGGCATAGATCCGCAGGACCTCTACACAGGCGAGGATGCTAAGCGTGTCGCATCCCGTCTGCAGAATGTCATATACGGCAGGGAATGCACATCGTACAACGTCGGGAACGTCTTCGGAAAGTACCTCAGCTTCGAGCCATGGGATTGCACCAGGGAGCTGACGATCCTGCCATCCATCTCCATGCGTCTGGACAGAGAACTGAAAGGTACGCCGGAAGACGAGCATGAGCTCATCAGAAAAGCATACGACCGGTTATGTCCCGGGGATCCTGCGTGTGTCGGGGAGGGGAGACGTGCCATCCACCTTGCGCAGATGGCCACGTCCGTTCTTATGGTTCTGAGGACGGAAGGCTGGTTCTGATCAGGAGACAAGTATGGATATGTTGTCCATGACGACCATCGCCAGGCATCCGAGGTACATCAAAACGTAGATTATCCACAGAGGTGTGGCCAGGAACACGGTCACCAATCCGAGTGTCAGGAGCATCGCGGCGACGAAGACCAACAGCCCCACGACCAAGGCCATGTAACCTCTCTTCTTCCTCGGATTCCTGTATATGAGGCCCAATCCCAGTATACCGAACAGGCCGGGTATCAGGGATAGAAGCAGGGCGATCTTCTGATTCGCGTTGTGACTGTTCCGACGGTTTCCGCTTTTGTTGTCCTCGTCAGCGACGGTCTGCGGTTCGACGGGGATCTTCTTGTAACATTTGGGGCAGGTTATGTTGGTGCTCGGTACGCGTTCCCCGCAGTTGGGACAGCGACGGTCTGCCAACTCATTCCCTCCTGAGGACGAATGCGGTGCATGTGGATGACGCGATCAGCTTGCCTTCCTCGGAGTACACCCTGACGTCATAGACCTCAAGGGATCTGGACCTGTTGACGGGAACGCAAACCGCTCTCAGAGTGCCTGAGGCCGGACGGTAGAATGAGACTGAGTTGCTCTGTCCGGTGGCGTCGTGGACCATGTTGGTGGCTATGGCGAAGGTGTGGTCTATCAAAGCGTAGATCGCGGCTCCGTGGCCCCTTCCCATGCTGTTCATGTGCTCCGGCTTCAGTTCAAGGGTGCATTCGACTCTGTCGGCTTCAACGGACAGCACCTCGATCCCCATCTCGCGGGCGAAGGGGGCGTTGTACATGTCCATGACTCTGTCGGCGTAGACCTTCGTGTCCTCGGACATCCTCGCGGCGAGCTCCTCGCGGTTCATGAACGGTGGAATGATGGATGGTTATTAGAACCATCGTCGGACCGTTCGAAAGATAGGAATACACTGACCCGATATCCCGGTTCATGGCGGAGACCGTCACTGTGACCCAATTGAACAACAGGGTGAAGAACATCCTTTCAAACTCGCCCGCGGTCAGGGACATCTGGGTCAACGGGGAGATATCCAATTTCACCAGGGCCTCCTCCGGTCATTATTATTTCACCCTCAAGGACTCCGGAAGCGAGATCCGCATGGCGATGTTCGCCAGATCCCGCCAGAGGATAGATTTTGAGCCCAAGGACAACATGAAGGTCTCCGTATTCGGTTCGGCGGATCTGTTTGTCCAGAGGGGAAGCTATCAGTTCATCGTGGAGACTATGCGTCCCGCGGGAATCGGCGATCTGTACCTTGCCTTTGAGGAGATGAAAAGGAAGCTCGAGGCAGAGGGACTCTTCGACCTTGCGAGGAAGAGATCCATTCCAAGATATCCGAAGACCATAGGGGTTGTCACATCGGCCACCGGGGCCGTCATCCACGACATCATCACCACTTCCGCATCGAGATTTCCGGCGGATATCGTCCTGGCTCCTTCAATGGTCCAGGGCGACGGCGCCGCGGCGACAATCGTCAAGGGGATAGAGCTCCTCAACAGGTACAGCGTCGATGTTATCATCGTCGCAAGAGGAGGCGGTTCCCTTGAGGACCTTTGGCCTTTCAACGAAGAGTCCGTGGCCCGTGCCATCGCCGCTTCCAAGACGCCCGTGGTTTCAGCTGTGGGGCATGAGACAGACTTCACGATCGCAGACTTTGTCGCCGACATGCGCGCCCCCACTCCCACCGGAGCCGCTGCGTTGATCCTCAGAGACAGATTGGAGATATCCAAGGAGGTCTCCGATGCCACCGCTAGGGCTACCAGGGCACTCGGAGGGGTTCTGGAGCGTATGAGGCACAGGTTCGAGTTGTTGGATGTCAGGCTGTCTCCTGCCAATGCGATGTCCGACCTGGACCGTATGAACATGAGGCTGGACGACCTCTCGCAGCGTTCGGATAACGCTCTCGTGACAACGGTACGCGACATGAGGCACAGGTTCGAGATCGCCTCTTCCAAATTAGCTCCCTCAGCCGGATTGGACAGGATGAGCATACTGAAGGCCAGGACGGAATCCCTGTATGATTCCATTGAATCTATCGTATCCAGGAGGTATGAGTCCGGACAGGCCAGGCTGGAGGCGCTGTCAGGAAGGCTTGACAGTCTGAACCCCAGGAACGTCCTGTCCAGGGGATACGGGCTCGTCACGGATAGCAGAGGCGGTGTGGTAACTTCCGTGGACGGACTGGAACTCGGTTGTTCCGTCACAGTCGGGTTCAGGGACGGTTCGGCAAGAGCTGAGATAAAGGAGATTGAGAGAAATGACCGATTACGAAGAGCAGGTTAAGGAGATGACCTTCGAGCAGAGCATCGCGGCACTGGAGGATCTGGTGAGGAAGCTGGAGGACGGCGGAATCGATTTGGACCAGAGTCTTTCCATCTACGAGCAGGCCGTGGTCCTCAGGAACCACTGTCGGACCATCCTCGAGGACGGGGAGCGCCGCATAAAGAAGATAATGGAGACAGCCGACGGCATCCGCGAGGACGACCTGGTCCTGGACTGATCATCCTGTCAGATTCCAGAGAACCGCACCTGCGGAGGAGGCCCAATCGGAGGTCTCCCTGTACAGGTCGGTCTTCATGAAACACTGGTCCGAGAAGGCTAGTCTAAGGGCTCCTCCCAGTTCGCCCTCGGTTATGTGGCGGCTGTTGTACGAGCCGAAGTTCTTCCTGAGGGCCAGAACCAGGATGTCCACGGTGTCGTGGCCCCTGGCGGCCTCCCATTTGTCCTCCAGATCCTCGGCCTCCCGGTTGAGTCTGGAGGCCAGGGCCTTCCTGCTCATGCGGGAGTTCTTGGAGTTGAATATGACCTCCTCGACCATCCTGTTGGCATCCAGCGACAGCGACCTCGTGTTAACGAACGACTCGAAGTCCAGGTCCTTGAAGCTCAGGTTTAGTCCCTCCTTCTGGGAGATGTACATCAGAAGCCCTATCGGATAACTCGCCGAGATCAGAGCCTCCCGCACGGGGCCGAAGGTGTCCGTGAACTTCATCACGGCCTCCCTCTCGCAATACTCGTCAAGGACATCCTCCAGTGCGTTGCTGCGGATCAGCATCATCTCCATGTCCCTGCAGTCGGTATGGAATAGAGGCCTCGAAGCATTCTTTCCCCTGAGACGGTCAAGATCGGGGTCGATTATGCCTATGGTCTGCTTGTCCTTTCTGGCGGAAGCCATCTCCCTCACGGAATTCCGTACGTTGTCTTTTGAATGAGCCTCAACGATGCGGACCATGTCCTTGTCCACGAACTTCTCGAAGAGACGTTCGTCGGTGACCCCTTCCACAACAAGGAACGTACCGTCGAACACGGTGCGTTCCATGGACATCTGGTTGCAGATGTCGTCCGATGAGATGTATTCACGCATTGATAGGCCTCAGTTCCCTGGCATTGTCCCAGAGGTCGTGAATGACCTGGGGCGAGTGGGTGGCCACGATCATCTGGATCTCCCTGACCCTGCATATGTCCTTGAAGTACCTTCCGAGCTTCTGCTGCCAGCTCACATGAAGGGAGATTTCAGGCTCATCCAGGATTACGATGGATCCGGGCTCGGTGTGGAAGAGCAGGGCGTAGAACATGATCAGAATCTGCCTCTCGCCCGAGGACAGCTTCTGCAGCTGGAGGGCGGTGCCGTTGTCCATGCTGATTCCGATTCTGCCGGTCTCGGAGACGCTGATTGACTTGTTGATGAAGATCTCGTTGATGATGTCCTTGAAGATGATGACAGACTCCGCCAGTTCGTAGTTCCTCTTGACATAGGATGCAATGGAGCATGTGAGGTCTTCGTAACCCTTCCTGTCCTTGGATATCTCGTACCTGGACGGAGGGAATTTCATGCCCGCAGGGATCTCCGGCTCGAATCCGGCATCCCTGATGAAATCCAGCTTGGCGGTGAGGTCCTTGGCCCAGAACTCCAGTTCCCCGTCCGTGAGGCCTTCCCTCATGAGTTCCGGATGGGGTTCCAGCTCCCTGTGCTCCTTCGCGTACCTGAAGTGCTCGTAGAGCTCCTGGGCGTAGGTCTCCAGGGTGGGCGCCAGGTGTCCATCCCCTCTCTTCACGGCGAGTCTCTCCGGAGGAATGTAGATGACATTGGTAACATTGGCCATCTCTTCCGGCGTCAGAGGGGTCTCCAGCTCGTTCTTCTGCATCTGGATCAGCAACTCCCCTTTGAAGTTCTGGATGATCATGACCGTGTCATCGTCGAAACCGATGTCCATCCTGTCGAAGGGAATCTCGGAGAGGTAGTTCACATCCCCTTTCAGTGCCGCGTGCACCATGCGCATCAACGTACTCTTCCCCATTCCGTTGGGTGAATGCAGGAATGTCAGGGGTATGCAGACATCAAGGTCGTAATCGAATTCGTTGAAGAGATTCAGGACGTAGAGGGACTTGATCATCATGGGCACCGGATAATCGTCTTCAATCTATATGATTGAGATGGTGCAACCTCTCTCGAAGGTCCAGTATCTTCAACTCAGAACAGATTAAGTGAACTTAAATCTCTACGAAATTCGAATCACCTTTAATAATAGGTCTACGAATCTAATCGTGATGGCATCGAAGAACATCATAATTGCAGCAGTTGTGGTGGTAATCGCAGTCATCGCTGCCGCAGTGATAATCACAGGCAACAATGACAACAACGACTACCGCCCCGACGACGTCGGACTCAAGCAGACTCCCGCCGTCAACGACAGCTACACGCTCTCCGAGACCACCGGGACCCTCGGCGCAGAGGGAGATACCGTCACCTACACTGTCACATCAGTGGAAGGGACCGGCCTCTACGTTGAAATCACACACAATTATTCAGACGGAACCTCTGAGACAGAGTCCAAGAGGATGACCGTCGAGCAGTACTACGAAAACGTCTACTACTATGTGGACAAGGACGACCGCAGGGACGTCCGTACGATCCAGACAGCGTTCGGTGAGAAGCAGGTCTACGTCATCAGGGACGGGGACACTTCCGGGGCCAGCAGGTTCGACACAGTCGACTATGTGGGTGTCGGAAGCTACATCGTGTACAGATCCGAGATCACCATAACCAGCATGGGGGTAAGCGAGACAATCGTAAGAGAGTTGACATCAGGCTCTGTCATCGTTGATGGAGGGGATGTCATCGTTCCCAGCGAGCCCTCCTCCGGAAACGGGTCTGTATCCTCCACCGTCGTCGTGGGCGACTACATCCAGTGGTACGTTGAGGACAAGGATGACAGGGAAAACTACGACCTGAAGCTCACCGTCCTGTCCGTGGAGGGCGACAGGGTCACCTACAGGGAGGATGAGGGAAGATGGGACTCCGATATCGAGAGGACCACCGTCCAGGGATTCATCAACAGGGTCGCCTTCAAGCCCAGTAGCTGGATGACCGACTCCGGAGTCGAGAAGATCAGTCTTGAGGACTTCGGAACCGTAGAGTGCAGGAAGTACGTCCTGGCCGACGGCAGGGACGACAGGACAGAGTACTACGTCGGAACCTCCGACGGAGTCCTCTACAGGACCGTCGAGTACGATGACGGCAGGGTCGAGGAGATCGTCACCCTGAGGGCAACATCCCTTCTGGGAGGTTCCTCTTCCGAACCCTCCGAGCCACTTCCGGAGACTCCCGCCAACAGATACGGGATCGAGCTGTCCGTGGGGGACTCGTACACCATCGAGGAGTCCGAGGGAAGGAAGACCGAGACCAAGACCTACACCATCGTCGCCATCTCCGGCAACCGCCTGACGGTCGAGGAGAGGGACAACAAGGGCAAGGTAGAGTACGAGAAGGAATCCGCCGAAAGCTTCCTGGAGGAGGTCTTCATGATTCCCTCGGCCATCGCCGGTATCACTCCCTCCTGTTCAGGAACCGCAACGGTGGATGGGATCCAGTACTCGTATTCATCCTACGTCTTCACCGAGAGGGACGGCGACACCGACGAATACTGGGTTTCCTCCGATTACGGGATTATCCTCAAGCACATCAGCTCCGAGAAGGACGACAGGGATGTGGAGACGGAGATGCTCATGTCCATAACCATCGCCTCCCTCGGCATCTGATCTAACCATGGGCCTTCGGGCCCTTCTTTATCGTATATCGTCGAATCTGCTTTGTTTCTGCCTCCGGCGACGACTGATACGTTTATCACCGATTACCGACAATCGGGTTCCGATGGACACTGACAGCGCTTTCACAGAGATTAGGAAGGACATCGCAGAGGGCAGGACCGACCTGGTCAGCCTCAAGACCCTCCAGCTTGTGGAATCCGATTCAGATCCCATGACCGGGATCAAATGCCTCTCACTTCTGAAGGTGGTCGATGACAAGGAGACCTCGAAGAAGGTGCTGCAGGTCATCATGGACAACCTGCCCGAGGACAGGGAGAACCTCAGTCAGATCGCAGGGGCACTCCGCGGTCTGGACTATCCTGCAAGTGCAGTGACCGTTCTCAAGTCCATGGACCAGGACGATTCCGTCAGGCGCATGACTGTCCTCTGCCTGATGGACCTGGATGAGTACGAGGAGGCATTCGACCTCAGCGCTTCCATCGCTGAGCCCACCCCCTTTGACAAGGTGATGCTTTCGGAGATCAACAGCTCCCTTGGCAACCACAAGGAGGCCGTTGACATCGCATCCCAGCTTCTGGAGCAGTACCCTCAGAACTACCAGGTCCGCAAGGCCTACGTCTCCGCGCTGATCATCGGCGGAAGGGACAAGGAGGCCGCCAGATACGCCAGGGCATCCCTGAAGGACAAGACCGCCGATTCCAATTCTCTTGCGGCATACGTTCTCAGGATCGCCGGTAACTACAAGGCTGCTGCCGGATACGCCACCAGGGCAGTTCAGATCGACAACAGCCACATCGACGGGATGGAGACTCTCGGCATCTGCCTGGCCCTCAAAGGCGAGTACGAGAAGGCCCGCATCGTCGCCGGTGCTATCAACGAGAAGTCCCCCGGAGACAGGGCCGCTCTGAACATTCTGAACTATTGCAGCGGACACTGACCGGATTCATTCTTCCAGAAGCCAATCTATCAGGTTCCTGTGCTTAATCCCGTCGGGGATGTCCGCGAGAAACCTGTCCATGGAGAGCACGGTCTTGGGCCTGCTGTCACCGATGGCCCTCAGGGACCTGACTTCCCTTCCGTAGACGTCTTCGGGAAGCATGGACATCGTCACTTGGTAGTACTCAATGTCGTCTCCACGTCTTGCGGTGAAGTCGACTTTAAGATCCTTATATCTGCCGACGCAGACCTCATATCCTCTGCGTATTAGCTCCAGGTAGACGATGCTCTCAATCGCCTGCTTATGTCCTCCCTTGAGGAGATACCCCGGACGGTGTTCCTCATACCTGTGTCTGAAACGTAGTACTTCTCTAAAGTATCCAGAAGTTTCCTGCCGCGGATGTCGAACCTTTCGCATTTGTAGAATAGATATGCGCTTTCCAGGGCTTTCACGTAGCGCTTTGCATCGCGATAGCTGATCTTCAGGTCGTTTGCAATGGAGTTGCAGCTTGTTATGTTCCCCACATTGGAGTACAGGTACCTGCAGATGTCCTCGAGGATGCTGGAGTCGGCGGAACCCATCCTTCCGGTGACATCCTTCAGAACCATCGTGCTGAACATTCCGATGAGGTGCTCTCTTTCGAAGGTCTCGTCAGCTTCCGGATCAACGTTCGGCAACGAACCCGAACGGATATACTGCATGAACTTCTGATCTCTGTCTCCGGGATGAAGCTCCAGGAGCTCGGAGAACGGAGAGGGAGCATCCTTAGCTCCGCGCATCTTCCGGATATCAGTGTCGAGAGTTCAGACGAGAGCAGGTAGGCGTTGGATCCGGTTATGTAGACGTCAGCGTCGAAATCCGCCTGGAGTGCGTTGATTCCTTTCTCCCAGTCCTTCACCAGCTGTATCTCGTCAAGGAAGACGTAGATTCTGCCGGAGATGTCGGCTTCGGATCTGATCCAAGCCAGCATTTCACGGTAGTCCTTGATGCAACTGAATCTCTCGGACTCGAAGTTCATGTAGACTATGGAATCATCAGGGATGCCGTTGGCTCTTAGGCGGTCCATGTACTGCCTCATGAGCACGGTTTTACCGCATCTGCGCACCCCTGTGATGACCTTCACCGTGTCGGGACGGTCTCTTCCGCTGTACAGCCATTGAAGATATAGGGTTTCTCGGAACTTCTTTCACGACCGAATGATGGATGATGAAGTTGAAAATCTTTTACGAATCTGTAAAGAAGTACTCATAATGCAGAGTTATTTACAAATCTGTAAGAAACTTTCATAGATTTCGGGACAGAGTCAATGAAAGTGGAAACCTTAGGGTTTGAATCGAATAGAAGGAAAGAATGGGCCGGGATTGCCACGACCCGGTTTCGTCAGTCCAGCTGATTGAAGAGGATGGCTGGACGTCCTTCGTGCATCAGGATCTCGCAGTCCACTTCGTAGACGCTCTTCATGTTCTCCACGGTGATGACGGAGTTCACGTCGTCGATGCATCTAATCCTGCCCGGTTCCTCCATGAGGATCAGCTTGTCCGCGTACTTCGCGGTGATGTTCAGGTTGTGGCTGATCATTATGATCATCACGCCTGACCTGCGGCTGATTTCCCTCAGGAGCTCCGCAACGAAGATCTGGTGCTTCACATCCAGATTGGACGTGGGCTCATCCAGGATCAGGATCTCCTTCTCCTGGACAAGTCCCCTTGCAATCGCTACCTTCTGGTGCTGTCCGGCGGAGAGGTCATTGAACTTCCTGTCGGACAGGTGCTCGATCTCCAGCGCCCTCATGATTTGATGGACCTTGACCACATCGTCACCGCTGGTGCGGAACCTGCTCTTCTCGCCCCTTCCGATGAGGATGGTCTCGAAGACGGTCATGGAGAACACGTCCGTGGTGTTCACGGGAACGTATCCGATCATGTCCGCGATCTGCTTGGCGGTCATGTCCTTGGTGTCCTTCCCGTTCACCAGAACGGTTCCGGAATCCGGGGTGAGCAGTTTGTTCATGCACTTGATCATGGTGGACTTCCCGACTCCGTTGGGGCCGATTATGCAGTACAGCCCCGGGCCATCAAGATCCAGTTTGATGTCATGAAGGATCTGCTGGCCTCCTCTGTAGGAGAAGTTCACGTTTTGCATCTGTATCCTCATTCTATCACCAGCTGCTCTTCTTCTGCCTCACGATGAGGTACAGGAACAGGGGGCCTCCGATGAAGGCCGTGATGATTCCAACCTGCATCTCTCCGCTGGACAGTATGTTCCTTCCGATGAGGTCCGCGACCACAAGGAGCGTTGCACCGAACAGAGCCGAGGACGGTAGAAGATATCTGTTGTCTGAACCGACGAATATCCTTCCTATGTGCGGAGCGACAAGTCCGACGAATCCAATCAGACCCGTGAAACTGACTATGGTGGCAACAATCAGGGTCACCACCAGCAGCATCAGCCTGCGGATTCCGTCGACATTGAGTCCCATCGCCTTTGCGCTGTCGTCTCCTGTAGACAGAATGTTTAGCTTTCTCGCATACAGCTGGAGGAACAAGCATCCGATCAGAGTCACTGCAGAGATCAGCATCACCCCGTCCCAGGATTTGATGTTGGAAAGAGTACCAACCTGCCAGCTGAACAGCGCCTGGAGGCTGTCCGGATCTGCTATGAGCTTGAGCATCGATGTGAACGCGTTGAATATGTACATCACCGCGATTCCGGCCATGATCATGGTTGTTGGCGAGGCGTTGTTCAATTTCGACACAACCACAATGACGGCCATCGGGATAAGCGCGAAGATGAACGAGTTCATGATCAGCGCGTAGCTCCCGCTTACAATGGAGAACCCGGCCGTGATTGCAAGAGTGGCTCCGAAGCTTGCTCCGGAGGATATTCCTGTGGTGTAGGGGTCGGCAAGAGGGTTCTTCAGGACGCTCTGCATGACGCAGCCGCATGCAGCCAGTCCGGCTCCGGTAAAAATCCCTACGATGATGCGGGGTAGACGCTCATCCACCACAAAATAGTCGAGCATCTTGTTCCCGATGTTGCCGGTTATGTGGTTCCAGAGTATCTCATAGCATTCCAGGAACCCTATGTGGTACTGTCCGGTACCGAGGGAGAGTCCTGCAGCCATGATTGTAATCGCCACGCAGACTCCGATGAACAGGACCTTCCTGAGGGCAGACGTGTGGTATTCCCTGAGGATTCTGTGCCTGTCGTCCTTCTCAATGCTGTCCGTGCACCAGATGTCGGCCGCTTTGGATACGGCTCTGCTGACCTTCGCCTCGGTACCTCCGCTCATCTTAGATCACCCTTTGTAGGGGTAGTATCCATCGCCGGTGTAGGTGTATCCCTGGTGGGCGTCATGCTGTACGGGCATGAAGCTGTCGATGTATTCCTGGGCGAACTCGAATGCGTCCTCCAGGCTGAAGTCGTCAGGATACAGCTGTGCGGCCAGCAGGTAGCATGCGGCGGGCCCTCCGAAGAAAGGCATAAGTCCGAAGTCAATGGTGTAGATCTTCTGCGCCTCGTAGATGGGGAGGTTAACGAACAGGCTGTTCATCTTGTCCTCGACCCATTTGTTGTAGTTCTCGTAGGACTGGGATGCAGGAGGCTGAGTCATTACGATCATCTCTTCGGTACCATACATCTCAAGCTGGTGCTGGAGCGCCTGTGCGCTTCCGAGTGGAAGGAATCCGGTGGTCCCTGCGGTGTTGTCGACAAAGTCGATGACGGTGCTGAACCAGAGTGCAGGGGACTGATACTGCTTGTATGCCTGCAGACTCGACTTCTCGGTGCTGCTGAACATCTGAACAACGAGCACCTCCTTCTTCTCGATGGTGTCTCCGATCCTGTCCAGGAGATTCATTCCCTCCTCGTACCATGCGGCATACTTCTTTGAAAGGCCCTGGTCTCCGAACATTGCGGCCAGCATGAGCACTCCGTTGATGCAGTTCTCCCCCTGGCAGGGTACCATGACGAATGAGATCTTGTCGGCGAGGCCGGACTTCTGGGCAGTGTCCCACAGGTAGTTGGTTGCCGTTCCGCCGGTCCACATGATGACGGTGTCCAGCACTCCTTTCTGGTTCAGGTCGGCCAGGGACTCGATGTCGAGGTTGTTCCTGGGGCCCATTACGGTCGCGGAGGATATTCCGGGATAGGTGTCGTCCCCGTAGGCGTTGATTGTGTTGGAGTCAACCGCGACGAAGTAGTCGTAGACTCCGAGAACTGCGAGGAAGTCGATTGTGGTGTACTCGCAGCCAACTTTCTTTCCGATAGGGTAGTTGACATAGGAGTCGATGCGTTCGTTGGAGCCGTCCAGCCTGTCTTTGGTGGAGAAGCAGTTCTCGTACCACATCTTGACATTCTTTCCGTCGATGATCTTCTGTACGACCTCTATGTCCTCGGCGGTTATGTGTCCGTCATGATTCGCATCGGCGAAGTAGTACTGGTCCTTCCAGTCGCTGATTTCCTCGTCGATGATCTTCTGGATGATCTTGACGTCATCGCTGTTGATGAAGTCGTCGCCGTTGGCGTTTCCGTATATCCTGAGTCTGATTTCCGCATCGGGGATGACCGAGATCTCCCCCTCCTCGTCATCTTTGATGACGGTGTATGCGGCAACGGCAGCGACCAGGATGATCGCCACCGCGATTACAGCAAATATGGCATTTCTGTTCAAGGTTTTCACCTATAGTTGGAACTATCATCCAATTGCTATATAACTCCAAACTCAAGTGTAAAACGATTACATCACGCTCGGAACGGGGAATCATCGGAGGATTCTGGAAACGATATGTTTGACTCGAATTTGCTTTCGGAAATCTGCGGAAATTAGGCGATTGAACCGAAATTGAGTCATATTTCATCACATTCAAGGGTCTTAGGATGTAAAATGATAGTGTATAAGACAGTTGTACAATGGATGTCAGAATTACGATATGGTTGGAAGATACATCCATTATGATTATTACACTCCTCGCCGTTATGACCTTCGAGCAAGATGCTGTTGAGATTCTGGGTCCAGGGATACAGACGCTTCGGGGAACGCGTCGAACTTGATTTTACCGAAAAGAGAAACTACAGCTTCGGTACAGAGGCAGTTAGGGGAGACGTCCTGGAGAAGGTGGTCATCCTCGGGAGCAACGGTGCTGGGAAGACCAGTTTCGGTTATGCCCTTCTCGATATCACCACGACTCTGACTGGATTTAACAAGGATGTCGGTCAGTTCAACGACGCATGCTTCCTCAGCGGATACAGTGACTCTGATGTGGCAACCTTCCATTACGAGTTCGGATACAGGGGAACGATCGTTGTTTACGAGTACTCCAAATCATCCCACGATAGGATCGTCTCGGAGAGGCTGGAGGTCAACCGCAAACCGGTGTTCTCCTACGACCTGAGGAATCCGGAATCCGACGTCTTCAACCTGGAACTCATCTGCTCTCATCCGGAACTGCGTCCAGAGAAGGACGGATCAGTCTCGCTTCTCAGACTCATCGACGGTTCCGCGCGCATAGATCCCGACTCCCCGGTCGGATCCGTCCTTTCCTTCGCGAAGAGCTCCATCTACTACATGGCCATGTGGAAGGTTGATGTTCACATCGGATTCATGGACGAGGACGACAGAGTGGAGGAATATGTCATCAAACACGGCCTCGTCGAGGAGCTCCGTTCGTTCCTGAGGGAGAAATGCGGCTTCGAATACGAGCTTGAGGTAAAGGACGGAAGACTGGTCACTCCGTCGGGAAGGGTTCAGCTGCCGTTTCTGGAGACTGCATCCAGGGGAACCGTAATCCTTTGCAGGCTTTTCTGCTGGAACCGCCGCTCCCGGGATCTGGAGTCCCTTGTATTCTTCGATGACTTCGACGATCTGTTCGACCACAAGACCGCCGAGAACATGATGACGCACATAATCAGGGACAGCAAGGCCCAGTGCGTCTTCGTAACCCACAACCCCAGTCTTCTGTCCAGCGATTCACTGAGGCCCGACTGCTGTTTCATCCTACATGACGGACAGCTCAGGTCTCTTGCCAGCCTCACCGACAAGAACATTCGCAAGGGCCACAACCTGGAGAAGATGCTCCGCGAGGGGGAGTTCGACAAGGACGTCAGCTGAAAAGACGGTCCAGGATGTACAATGCGCCGTCCATTCCCATAACGGGAGTGCGGACGAAATCGGGTTTGGTCACATACGGGAAACCTATGTCGATCCCTCTTCCGCATTGGCCGGACCTCTCGGAGACAAGCGCGGTTCTCCCGTCGGCGAACAGGAAGTCGGGGTTGTCCGAGGTTCTGACCATCCCGAAGGATTGAGAAAGCCATCTGGAAAGCGGAACCGACAGGGAATCGGTCGAGATGATATCGAATGTCATCCCGAACAGGTCCTTTCCCGAGGCGATTATCCTCTCGTAGGCCCTTTTCTTCGTCTTGTTCACCATCATCCGCCCGTGGGAAAGACCGCATCCGGTGGAGTCTGTCACGGCGGAGTAGAGGTCCAGAAGCGCGTCGAATCCTACCGGGCAGCACCCGATTCCAATGGAGGGGATACCGAAGGTCTCTCTGTAGAACCTCTCGGTTACCGTGCAGTAATCCGGATCAAGGATTAGGTTGAACTCGGCTTTGGACGATTCGGATATCGATTTCGTGTCCGATCCAGCACCCGGTGCCGATATGACCTTGATTCCATCCCTCATGAGGATCTTCGTGAACTCGTCAAGGACGGTATCCCAATCCCTGTGCATGATGCTGAATCCAAGGATGTTCACTGTTCCCTTCACAGTCTCCCTTTTCTCTGTCAGACGGGCGACGGTCTCTGAAATCGCCAGGTCGAATCCCGCATTGACCGGCCCCTCGAGATCTTCGGAATCCATTACGATGAAACGGTCTTCCGATCCTATTCCGCGAATGACCGAATCGGGATCATCCCCCACCATTGATGGACCGTTGGATGTCACGAGTCCGATTACCCCGTAATCCTCACGGGCAACCCTCCTCACTGCTGCTTCCAGCTTCCCTTGGGTCCTGTTGACATAATCAGACGAGACAACCCTGGAATAGGGAAGGTTGGTGGATCCCTCGTAGAACGGATCTTCCTTCAGGTGCTGACGGTCAGGCCTCACCAGAAGGTCCTGGGAGCGCAGCATGCATCTTCTGCATCCTCTCTGACCATGGAGAAGGCAGGTGCCGTCCGGTATGCCTTCGAATGCCATGGCGGCTCCGACAAGACCGTTGGGTGCCTCTGTCATCTCGAACCACCCCAGTTCTTCCAACCGAGACTCATGTCGGCCGAAATGACGTTAGATGCTCTTCTCAGAAGATCGATGGATGCTCTGTTGGAGACCGTCGATTCGGGGAGAGGCATGAAGCGGATGTTCGAATCAGAACGGTTTCCTCCTATCCGGAGGTCGCACTCGTTGTCTGTCTCGGATATCTGAACCGATGCACCTGCATCGCGAAGCGTGTCGGCAATCCATTCGCAATCGCAGGGCATTCTGGATACGATCGTGATGGTCCTGCCCTTCAATGTGGCCCGAGCGGACTCGATGGCTTCGTTGTATTCTGAAGTCATATTCCGGATAATCTCGTTAGAAAGAGACTGCTTTCCAGTGATTTCCCCCAGTTCTTTCATCCAGTCGACAGTCTGATGGTAGCCCCGGGGAAGAGGGGAATCCATGAACCGGATGCCCTTGGACTCAAGGATGCTTCTGAGATGAAGGTTGCAATCGGTCTTCTCTCCGAAAACCGCAAGCGACACTCTGCCGAGTGATTCGATGTCAGTGACGGAACAGCGGTCCAGGAAACCCGGAAGGACCTTCATTCCCATTGATTTGAAGAGTGATTCCGCATAGGATCCGTTGGATCCGCGGTTGAGTTCGATGAAGTTGTCATCAACGATTACGGCAGTGTTCTCATCTTTGGATTCGGTTGGTATGATAAGCGAAGCCATGGCTTCCAGGACGTCCATATGGGCATCTCCGCCGGATTCGGCTCTTCCTGCGTCGATAACGGTTGCGATGCAATCGGGGTGGTCGCGATTCCATTCGGTCATGAACGATTGCAGATCGTCGCCGATGATCCCTGAAACGCAGGTAGTCACTATGGAAACTCTGTCATGTCCTTCGGATCTGAGAGATTCCAAGGTGTTACGCAGAGAATCCAATCCGCCGTAGATGCAGTCGCAGCGATCCATGCGGCTTCCAGTGACGATGCAGGGGATTGACGAAGAATCTCTGACGAGTTCATCGAATGCCACATCCCCCATGGCGTGAATGCAAGAGGCAGGTCCATGGATGACTATCGGTACATCGACGACTTTGGATGCTTCCCTTACGGCAGCGGTGGGACCCATCCCGATGCGACGAATGCCCCAGGGTGTGCTTCCGGTTGCCTTAATAGGTTCGGGTCTGACATATTCTCCGGGACCTCCTGCTGAACCCGTGAGCAGAAGTCTGTCAAATTGATCGTCCGTCAGGGGTTTGGCCGAATGCATTTCCTGATTCGAGGACACTATAGAGGCCAGCTGCAAGAATGCTGAAGATTCTTCTGAATTCGGATAATGGTCCAGAACGGTCCTTCTTTGGCGGTCGGCTTCCAACAGATTGTCGGATCTGGGGATGTCGGCGATTATTGGGATTCCCACCGAATCGGAGAACCTCTTCACCATTTCCTCCTCGCCTTCGATTCCCCTGCGGTTGAGAACGATGCCGAGAACCCTCTCGGTTCCGAATCCCAACGTCCCGCGAAGGATGTTGTTGGCGGCATAGAGGGACATGGGTTCTCCGGAAGTGACCAAGATTATCGAATCGGAGTAAGCCTCCCTCATGGGCATGGCGAAGCCTCCGCAGACAACATCTCCCAGGACGTCGTAGATAACGAAGTCCCTGTCGGAGCCGTCCGCTCCCAGAGATTCCAGGACATGGAACGTGGTGATGATGCCTTTGCCCGCACATCCGAAGCCCGGTTCTGGACCTCCGGCCTCAACGCATAAAACGCCCTCTCTGCCTGTGCGGACGATGTCTTCCCTTTGTCTCCGGGAGGGAGGAACCCTCCTGCAATAGTCCATCATGGTTTCCATAGCTCCATCGGTGAGAAGTCTGACGGAATCGTGCTTGGGATCGCAGCCTATCTGCATCACGCTGTATCCCATGTGGGCAAGCGAGCGGGAGAGGTTGGAAGATACGGTGGTCTTTCCGATTCCTCCCTTGCCGTAGACGGCGATCCTTCTGACCATTGGATTATTCCTCCAACTGAATTAGGAGTCGAAGTATTAGAACGGTGACGGCTGGTGTAATCGGATTACACTGATCGCTTCTTCCTGCGGAACCTGCGCTCGGCCACTTCGCTGGGACGGATGTTGGCCACATCGGCCCTGGCGGTCTTCCTGATGAGGGACATCCTGGACTTGGAGACCTTCTTGGACCTGCGGTCGAACATGAGCTCCTTCCAGAATCCGGGGGTGAACAGCACGAGTGCGGTTATGATCTCCATACGTCCAATCCACATGAGAGCGATGAGTACGGATTTGAGCGGATCGCTCAGCTGGGCGAAGTTGCCTGTCGGTCCGAAGTTACCGAACCCCATTCCACCGTTGGCCACACTGGAGATGGACAGTCCGAGGGAGTCAACCATGTCCATACCGTAGATCATGAAGATCATAGCCCCGATTATCAGGGTTATCACGAACATCATGAACACAGTCAGAGCGGAGAGAACAGATTCCTCGTCGACGCTGGATCCATCCATCTTGACGTCATAAAGAGCGTTCGGATGGACCATCTTCCCGAAGCTGTTCTTCAGGAACTCGTAGATTATCCTGACCCTGCTGAACTTGATTCCTCCGCTCGTCGATCCCGATGATGCGCCGATGAACGCGACGATCATCAGCAGGGCAGTGCATTGGGAGGGCCACATGGTGAAGTCCTCCACATAGAGTCCTGATGACGTCCCGAGGGAAACGGTGGTGAAGAGTGAGTTCTTGAAGGCATCGAGATGATCCTCCAACGTCATGCCGTCTGCATCTCCGGTGGAGAAGGCAACGAGCAGATACACGATAACGGAGATGGCCACGAACCAGAGGACCATCATCCTGAACTCGGAGTTCCCGCGATAGACCTTCTTGTCCCTCTTGTAGATCGCCCTGTAGTGCAGATAGAAATTGGTCCCTCCGAGGAACATGAAAAGGATAGTAATCAGCTGCACTGCAGTGGAGTACGACATCATGCAGTCGTTCGTGATCACCAGCCCGCCGGTGGATATGGTGGAGCACATCAGGCAGAAAGCATCCATCACCCCGATGCCGCAGAGCAGGAGCAGCAGGAAGTTGATCAGACTGAGGATCCCGTAGGAGAAGATGAACGATTTGGCAGCGTTCTTCATCCTCACCGAGTAATTGGAGGACCCGGAACCAGACAGTTCGTTGTGGAACATGCTGCGGCCGATACCGAACATCGGCAGCATGTACATGAACACCAGGACGATCATTATACCTCCGACCCACATGCTCATAGCCCTCCAGACCAGGAGGCTGACGTCCAGGCATTCCACGTCGGGGACGATGGAGAGGCCGGTGGTGGTTATGCCGCTCATCGCCTCGAATATCCCGTCGACGATGGTGAATCCGCTTAGGATGTACGGGATGGCGCAGATGAGGACCATCTCGAACCACACCAATCCCACAAGGAGGATACCGTTGGGTGTCCGGAAGTTCTTGGATTCGGAGAAGAAGGAGTACTGGAAGAATCCCAGAAGCACCAGGGGCACCATCGGTATGATGTATTTGGTGAAATCCTCTCCGATCAGGAACGACAGAAGCGCAGGTATGAGCAGAAGCAACGCGAAGACGAACTCTATCATGCCCATGATGCGGAGCGTGGTGCTCTCCCTGCGGAAACGGGGACGGTCCGATCTGGGGAATCTCAGGTTCACACCTCCGGCACAGAAGACTTGCCGATGATCCTGGAAAGGTCCTGGATGCAGTAGATGGAAGTGAATATGATGATGGAGTCGCCTTCGGAGATCTTCGTGTCGAGACGCGGATAGATAAGGGATTCCTTCCGTTTGAGGGCTATGAAGCTGATACCGTCGGGGATGTTTAGGTCGCCCAGATACACATCCTTGAGCGGGGATGACGAGTCCACGTCGCAGATGAAGAACATGCTGTCCTGACGTCTGGGTTTCATGAGAGCGGTCTCATCGGATATGATGCATTTGGTGATCTCGTTGGAGACGATCCTGTAGTATCCCATGATGGTCTCGATGCCTGTGTACTCGAATATGTCCTCATACTCCTTGGTGAAGTAACGTGTGATGACTTTCTGGGCGTTGTGCCTCTGGGCGGTCATGCTCATCAGAAGATTCGTGTCATCCGCATGAGATGTGGTCATCAGGGCATCGCATGTGAAGATATTCTCGTTGATCTGCACCTCAGGATCGGTGAAATCGGCGCAGGAGATGGCTACTCCCGTGAGGTTCTTGGCCATATCGCGGCAGACGGCCTCGTCCTTGTCGACGATCTTGACGATCTTCTTGTCGGCCGCGAGCATCCTGGCAACGTTCCTGCCAACGATGGTGCCTCCGAGAATGACGAACTTCTTGGCCGGATACTCGACACCCATGAGTCTGTTGAACTCCTCCAGGGCCGTATCGGTCCCGAACACGCAGATGTGGTCGCCGGCGTGCAACTCCAGGGTATCGGTATCCGTGTGGAGGATATTGTCCCTGTAGATGGCGAACACCGTGCAACCGTCGGGAATGTCAAGGTGCATCATCACCTTCCCGACGATCTCGTGTTCCATCTTGACGCTGAACGTGGCAACGGAGACCCCGAGTCCCTGGACGGATTCGTAGTCGATGGCATTCTCGAGGATGCAGAGCCTGTACATCTTCTCGGCCGACACAAGTTCGGGGGAGATTATCGTATCGACACCCGGCACACCCTCTGAAGAGGTCTTGATTCTGAAGTCGGGATTGGTGATCGAAGCCACAGTCCTGATGTCAGGTTTGATTCTCTTGGCCAGAAGGCAGACGAAGAGGTTGTTCGAATCGCTGTTCAGAGTGGACAGTATCATGTCCGCCTGATGATTCTCTATGGCGTAAGCGAGCGTCTTCGGATTGGTCCCGTCCCCTTTCAGGGTGGAGACGTTTAGGCGGCTCTTCAGAACGTTGGAGACTCCTTCGTCCTTCTCGATGACAAGAACGTCGTGGATTCTTGAAATCGTCTCGGCGGAGACTCTCCCTATCTCCCCCGCACCGACGATGATTACCTTCATGTCCAGACCTCTTAAAGTGCTCGGTGGATAAATTGATTGGTATGCCTGACAGCCCCTTCTGCGGGGATGTATATAATCTACGGAGACGGGGCACGTGTATGTAATCCGATGTATGTTACCGAGGAATCCTATAAATCAACCTAGAATAGATACGGGGGAACATGTGGAAACAGGTCAGCGAAGACTTCTGGAAAGAGAACCGCGAATCCAAGGTCGGACAGGTCGAGGGGACCGTCAGGGAGATCGTGGATAACGTCCGTGAGAACGGGGATGCCGCACTCAGGGAGCTCGCCAAGAAGTTCGACCATGTGGATTTGAAATCTATCGTAGTCACCAGGGAGGAGATCGAGGAGGCTTACGAGAAGGTCTCCCCCGAACTGGTGGAGGAGCTGGAGAACGCGGCTTACAACATCCAGCGCTTCCACGAGATGCAGATGCCCCCGGGACTCTGGCTCAGGGAGGTGGAGCCCGGAATCACCCTTGGGGTCAAGACGACGCCTCTGGAGAGGGTCGGATGCTACATCCCCGGTGGAAGGGCATCATACCCAAGCACGGTGCTCATGACCGTGATCCCCGCAAGGGTCGCCGGGGTAGACGAGGTCATCGTCTGCACCCCCGCCCCCATCAATCCGCTCACACTCGTCGCCGCCGATATCGCCGGTGCTGATGAGATCTACAAATCCGGAGGCGCGCAGGCAGTGGCCGCCATGGCTCTGGGTACCGAGAGCATCGAACCCGTGCAGAAGATAGTCGGGCCGGGTAACGTGTTCGTCACAGGAGCCAAGATGATGCTGAGGAACCAGGTCGAGATCGACTTCCCCGCCGGACCTTCGGAGATCGGCATCCTGGCCGATTCCAGCGCTGTCCCCGAGTACCTTGCCGCCGAACTCCTCGCCCAGGCTGAGCACGACCCGTCTTCCGCGAGTCTGCTGGTCACCGATGACCCCGAGCTTCCCGACAAGGTCTGGAAGATTATGGAGGGCATGATCGAGAACGCAGCCAGGAAGGAGATCATCGTAAAAGCCATGGACAATTCAGGTTACATCATTGCCAAGGATATGGACCACGCTGTGGAGGTGATGAACGGTATCGCCCCCGAGCACCTCTCCATCCAGGTGAGGGACCCACTCGACATGCTGGGAAAGGTCAGGAACGGCGGTTCCATCTTCGTGGGGCCCTACACCCCGGTGGCAGCCGGTGACTACGCATCCGGGACCAATCATGTACTCCCCACCGCAGGACATGCGGCCACCAGTTCCGGGTTGAACGTAGCCCACTTCATGAAGACTTCAACCGTCCAGTATCTCACACGCGAGGGTCTTGCCACGCTCGCTCCGACGATCGAGGCTCTGGCCGAGGCCGAGGGGCTGATCGCCCACCGCGATTCCGTCATAATCAGGAAGCCCGAGGTGGAGTGATGACATCCGGGGCCCCGGATTCGGTTCCCGACCTGTACGACGAGAAGTACTACATCAACAGGGAACTCTCCTGGCTTGAGTTCAACAGGCGTTGCCTGGACGAGGCCATGGACGAGTCGAACCCGCTTCTCGAGAGGGTTAAGTTCCTCGCCATCTGCTACGGCAACATGGACGAGTTCTTCATGATCCGTGTACCTGGAATCATGGCCAGAACACCTATACCGGGGCCAGACTACATCTCCGTGAACTACGGACTGCTGATGGAACAGGTCTCCGCCACCGTGCAGGAGCTGGTCCAGCAGTACGGAGCATGCTGGAACTCACTGAAGCAGAGTCTTGCATCCAACAGGATCGTCATCAAGAAGGTCTCGGACCTGAACCCGGACCAGCAGGCATGGGTCGCCCAGTTCTACCGCGAGAGGGTCCACCCTCTCCTGACCCCTCTGGCCCTCGATGTCAGCCATCCGTTCCCGTTCATATCCAACAACTCCCTGAACATCGCCGTGAGGATGTACGACAAGAACAGGGACCAGTTGTACGCCAGGGTGAAGATCCCCGTGGGCCCGTTGCCAAGGTTCGTGCAGATCCCCTGTGACAAGGGGCTCCTGTTCGTCATGCTCGAGGACATAATCGAGGAGCATGTGTCCGCACTGTTCCCGGGTCTGGACGTCGAAGGTGCATACGTCTTCAGAGTCACCAGGAACGCGGATGTGAAGGTGACCATCGACGAGGCCTGCGACTTCATGACCGCTGTGGAGGAGTCCCTGGAGGACAGGGATGTGGGATTCCCAGTGAGGATGGTCGTCGAAAGCACGATGCCCACGGAGATGGTTAGACTGTTCTCCAAGAACCTGAAGCTCACGAGCATCCAGGTCCACAGGACCGACGCCATCATGCTGGTGGACCTGTGGCAGATCGTCGGTCTGGACTACCCCAAGCTTAAGAACAGGTCTCTGGAACCCTATGTTCCCGTGGAGTTCGGGGATGGTGCCGACATATTCGCCACCATCAAGTCCAGGGATTGGATCCTCTACCATCCTTACGAGTCATTCTCGACCATAACCAAGTTCATATCCACATCTGCCGAGGACCCTGATGTCCAGAGCATAAAGATCTGCCTCTATCGGATCGGAAAGGATCCGTCGATCATCCGTGCCCTGAAAAGGGCCAGGGAGAACGGGAAGACCGTGTCGGTCCTGATGGAGCTTAGGGCCAAGTTCGATGAGAGCAACAACATCCTCTGGGCCAGGGAGCTGGAGAAGATCGGCGTCCATGTCGTCTACGGTCCAGTCGACCTAAAGGTCCATTCCAAGCTGCTCCAGGTCGTCCGCTTAGAGGGAAACCGTCTGGTCAGGTACACACATCTCAGCTCTGGCAATTACAACACCTCGTCGGCCAAGCAGTACGGGGACATATCGTTCCTCACCGCCAACCCGGAGATCGGCGAGGATGTGGGGGAGCTATTCAACGCCCTCACAGGTTATTTCGGTCCCCGCATGTACAACCATCTTCTCGTGGCCCCGCTGACCCTGAAGGATTCCCTGATCAAGAAGATCGAAAGGGAGATCGAGACCCATAAGGTCACAGGCAAGGGATACATCGCCATGAAGGCAAACGGCCTCATCGATTCCGACATCATCGCCTCCCTTTACAAAGCGTCCATCGCAGGGGTCAAGGTCGAGCTCAACATCAGGGGCCTCTGCTGCCTCCGCCCCGGCATCCCGGGGGTCTCGGAGAACATCAGGGTCACCAGCATCGTCGACCGTTTCCTCGAGCACGCCAGGATATACTACTTCGAGAACGGCGGCAACCCGGAGATGTACATGGGATCATCCGACATGATGCCCAGGAACCTTCTGGCCAGGGTGGAGGTCCTTTTCCCGGTGTTGGACAGGAACATGCTGGTCAACATCAGGGACAACATCCTCAGGATACATCTTGACGACAACGTCAAAGCGCGTGAGCTGCGTTCCGACGGAACGTACGTCCTCGTCCCCCGTCCTGAGGGCGAGAAGAAGCTCCGTTCCCAGAAATGGCTCATAGACCACAGAGGCATTTGGCATGGCGGCGAATGATTCCGAGACCGTCGGATTCATAGACATAGGGACCAACTCCATCCATCTGCTGGTGGTCAGGTTCTACAGGGATTCGTCAGGTACCCCCATCTTCCAGGACAAGGAGACTGTGCGTCTTGGCCAGAGCCTCTATCGGGACGGCTACATCGACAGGGAGACCATCGAGAAGAGCTCCCTCGTCGTCTCGCGTTTCTCCCGGACCGCCAAGGACCTTGGTGCAGACAGGGTCATCGCGTTCGCCACCTGCGCCGCCAGGGAGGCCTCAAACCGCGAGGAGCTCCTCAAGGCCGTTTCAGGCAACGCCGATGTCCGTGTGATCCCCGGAACAGAGGAAGCCAGGCTCATCGCCCTCGGAGTCTTCGGTCCTGACGGTCCCCAGGAACGGACTCTCGAGATGGACATCGGTGGCGGCAGCACCGAGATAACCATCAGGGAGAAGGGCAGGGACCTTTTCTCGGACAGTCTTAGGATGGGTGCCGTCAGGTACGCATACGGCCTTGGGATCGACTGCAATCTCCCCGTCTCGGACGAGGACTACGGGGTCATGAAACGGAAGGTCGACATCTCCTCCTACCACGCTGTGAACAAGGTGAGGGAGATAGGGTTTGCCAAGGCCGTTGGTTCATCCGGCACGCTGATCGCCTTGGCCGAGATGTGCGCCGCACGCAGGGGCGACGGAGATGCATCCTACCTCACCAGGAAGGAGGTGTGCGAGGCAGTCAGAAACGTCAGGACGAAGGACCTTGTGGGCCGTTACGCCGTCCCGGGACTTGGGAAGGGCAGGGCCGACATAATCATCGGGGGTGCTGCCGTCGCGGAGGAGCTCATGTCCCTTTTCGGTATCGAGCGGATGGAGATCAGCCAGAAGGGCCTCAAGCAGGGCATGCAGATAGATCACATGATCACCCACGGTTACACAGTCTTCGACACCAGGGACGCATCCGTGAGGGCCCTCGCCCATCGTTGCCAGTACGACGAGGGTCATGCCGAGACCGTAAGGTCCAACGCCCTGTCGCTGTTCGATCAGTCCAAGGCACTCGGCATGCATCGTCTTGACGAGGATTGGCGCAGCCTCCTCTCCTGCGCTGCCATCCTCCACGACATAGGCGAGCTGATTAGCTATCCGAACCACAACTCCGTATCCCAGGTGATAATCGAGAACGCAGACCTCGTTGGTTTCAGTATAGACGAGATCAGAGCCATGGGTCTGATGGTCCGTTTCCATCACAAGAAATTCCCGGGTGCGAAAGATCCGAGGCTATCCGAACTCTCCAAGGAGGAGGCCGTTGCCGTAAGGATATGCGCCATGCTCCTCCGTATCGCCGATGTCGCGGACCGGCATCGTAACCATGCCGTCAGAGACCTCAAAATGTCGAGGAATGAGGAAGTCGTCGACCTGGAGCTCGTCTCCGATGAGGACTGCAGCATGGAGGTCTGGAGTCTGGAGAAGCTCCGCCCTGATTTCAGGAAGCTGTTCTCCGCCGATTTCCATCCCTTCCGCCAGCCCGACATCGATGTCTGACTGCAGACAACCTCTTAGTACAAACCGACATCCAGTATTCCTAATTAGACTTGGATGTATACTCCAATATCCTCATTTTGAAACTCTGGCTGGCCGGATGGAACGTGTTCGGGGAAACGATTAATAACCGCCAGACTATTGTAGCATCAAAGTGGAAGTCAGTCCCCTTGCTTGGAAGAGATTCCTTCTGACTTCTACTTCTACCCTTTCTTCACCGACAATCCTTTATCGGCGTCACCCATCATTAGTATATGTCCTCCGCAGGCGGCAGAACATTCTTCGACAAGGCCGTCGAGATCAACGGTCCAGTCGTCAAAAGTGGCCTCTGTTCGGTTTGCAAGGGTGCCCACAGACTCTGCGGGAAGGACCGGTGCCCCCTGATGATAAAGTTCTACTCCCAGCAGAGGACGATGCCGTTGATCGACATGAAGGATCTCGCAGGTTCCAGTCCGCCGTCCGTGTTCGTGGGCCGCTACGGATACCCGAAGGTCGACATCGGCCCCCTCATACCTCCGGAGTTCGGGGACACGACAGTGATGGACCGTCCAGAGATGTGGATGGGCCTGACTATCGATGAGATAGTGGATTTCAGGTTCCGTCTGGTCCGCGGCAAATACAGAATCGACGCCACTGATTTCAAGAAAGCCGGACGGATAGTGGACAATGTCCAGGAACTGGCCCTGGCCGAACGTCCTGTGGATGTGGAGACGTCGTTCATCCAGAAACCAAGGGGAAGGATCGTGCTTGACGATGAGATCCAGCCATTCGGGCCCTCTGCCCGTATGGAGTCGCTGAAGACAGGCAACGGGAGGTTCGAGAGGAACCTGGAGCGCAACTTCTACGACACGGACATGAAAGCCGCCGATGCGGTTGTATCGGCATACAAGAACGGAACTCTGATCTCGGAGATAGAGAAGGCGTTCTCAGTAGGCACCATGGGCATCGGAAAGAACCGCAGGTTCGTGCCCACTAGGTGGAGCATCACCGCTGTCGACGACATAATCGGCAAGGACATGCTGAAGACCACTAAGTTCTACGAGACCATCGATGATTTCAGGATATACCAATGGGAGCAGCTGGACAACAGATGGATCATAATGCTCATGCCCTGCACATGGAGGTTCGAGCTCATCGAGGCCTGGTATCCCAACACGACCTGGAACCCCATGGGCAAGGAGATCGATATCATCTCCGACTGCGAGTTCTTCGACGGCAGGACCGAGTACGCCCACATAGGTGGATGCTATTACGCATCAAGGATGGCCATCAACGAGCTTCTCTCCAAGGAGAGGAGAACAGCAGGGGCGGTCATCATGAGGGAGGCCCATCCGGGTTACGTCATGCCGGTCGGCGTCTGGAACGTCAGGGAGAACGTCCGCCAGGCGCTGAAGACCGAACCGTACCACTATGAGAACCTTGACCAGGCTCTGGGCCATGTTGACAAGGTGATGGACATCAAGAGGGACACATGGATCAAGAACTCCGGAGTCATGAGGGACTGGATCGTCCAGAGGAGGATCGAGGACTATTACTGACACCACACTTACAGACTTCCTCCCCGACAGGGGGGAATGGGACGGGCCCTTCGAGATAGTCGAATGCTCCAAGGCCCTGTCCCCCTCGGGCCTGCCGTACATAGACTACGCTCTGAACCCCTACGGCGGATGCGAGCACGGATGCATCTACTGCTACGCACCCGGTGTCACCCACTCCGAACTCCCATCCTGGAGGGTCGTGAAGGTCAAACGCAACATCCCAAACAGGCTGTCCCGGGAACTGTCCGCGGTAGATGGCGTGATAGGGCTGGGGACGGTCACGGACCCGTACCAATACGCCGAGAGGCGGTTCATGTTATCGAGGATGTGCCTGGAAGTCCTGAGGTCCAAGGGCAGGGAGGTGCACATCCACACCAAGTCCGATCTGGTCACCAGGGACATACCTGTAATCGGGGATATGCGTTGCACAGTGGGTATGACGATCACGAACATCGACGATCGGATGACCAAGATGACGGAGCCGGGCGCACCGATGCCCGGAGCCAGGTTGGATGCCATGAGGCGGCTGGTCGATTCCGGAATCCCATGTTACGCCCTCATAGCCCCGGTGATGAACACTCTGGACGGATACGAGGAACGTCTGATGGAGGCAATAGCGGACACGGGGGTCAGGGTGGTCTATCACGACCCCCTGAACATGAGGAACGTTGATCCCGACATCCTTAACCGCCGTGGCGTCAGGTCTTCCCCGGAGGTCAGACTCCGCCTTCACGAATACGGTCTATCCCTGGGGCTGGAGATGCACGGGGAGTTCCGGACAGAACTGTCCGACGAGTCCCTGAGGCCGGGCGGCAATTGAACTGGCTAAGCCAGGCTGATTCACCGAGGACATCGGGATTTTAATTATATTTATATAGAAGTTCTAAATTATACTTGCTCATAAAAGGAGCGTATCCTATGTACGGAAGCGGAAACCAGCCCGTCATCGTGCTCAAAGAGGGCACCGAGAGGAGCAAAGACAAAGAAGCCCAGTTCAACAACATCGCAGCCGCCAAAGCGGTCGCTGATGCCGTGAGGTCCACACTCGGACCCAAGGGAATGGACAAGATGCTCGTCAACACCATCGGCGATGTCGTCATCACCAACGACGGTGTGACAATCCTGAAGGAGATCGACGTCCAGCACCCCGCAGCCAAGATGGTCGTCGAGGTCGCTAAGACTCAGGACACCGAGTGCGGAGACGGAACCACCACCAGCGTGGTCCTCGCCGGAGAGCTGCTCAAACAGTCCGAGGAGCTCATCAACGCCAACGTCCACCCCACCGTCATCACCAATGGATACAAGATGGCATCAGTCAAGGCGGTCGAGATCCTCGAGAACATCGCCGTCGACGCAAAGAGCGACAAGACCCTCAAGCAGGTCGCCTTCACCGCTCTGACCGGAAAATCCGTCGGAGAGGAGGAGCAGGCTCTGGCAGACATCGTCGTCAAGGCATGCAAATCCGTTCAGGACGGAGACAAGGTCGACACCAAGAACATCCGCATCCAGAAAAAGGTCGGAGGAGTCATCGGAGAGACCTACCTCGTCCAGGGAATCGTCGTCGACAAGGAGAAGGTCCACTCCAGGATGCCCTCCAAGATCGACAAGGCCAAGATCGCCCTGTTCTCCTGCCCCCTCGAGATCAAGAAGACCGAGTTCGACGCTCAGATCCAGATCACCGACCCCACCGCCATGTCCTCCTTCCTCGCCGAGGAGGAGAACGAGCTGAAGGCTATGGTCGAGAAGATCAAGTCCGTCGGAGCAAACGTCGTCTTCTGCCAGAAGGGAGTCGACGAGCTGGTCCAGCACTACCTCGCCAAGAACGGAATCATGGGATACAGGAGGCTCAAGCAGTCCGACCTCGAGGCCATCGCTAAGGCCACCGGTGCATCCATCGTCGGAAACGTCATGGAGCTCACCAAGTCCGACCTGGGAACCGCCGGGGCCGTCGAGGAGAAGCTCGTCGGAGAGGACGGAATGGCATTCATCACCGGATGCAAGAACCCCAAGTCCATCACCATCTTCGTCCGCGGCGGAACCGAGCACGTGCTCGAGGAAGTCGAGAGGGCCCTCAACGACGCCATCCGCGTCGTCGGAGTTGCCATGGAGGACGGAAAAGTCGTCGCCGGAGCCGGAGCGCCCGAGATCGAGCTCGAGCTCAAACTCATCGACTACGCCGCATCCGTCGGAGGAAGGGAGCAGCTGGCCATCGAGAAATTCGCCAAAGCACTGGAGATCATTCCCTGGACCCTTGCCGAGAATGCAGGTATTGACTCCATCGACAGCATCATCAAGCTGAAGAACGCCCACGAGAAGAAGACCGCAAAGGCCAAGTACTACGGCCTGGACCTCGACACCGGCGAAGCAGTCGACATGCTGGCCAGGAACGTCGTTGAGCCCCTCAGGGTCAAGAAGCAGGCGATCAACTCCGCTGAGGAGGTCGCCAACATGATCCTCAGGATTGATGACGTCATCGCATCCCGCAGGGCTCCTCCCGCACCCGCAGGCGGACCCGGAATGCCCCCGATGTGAAGTCGGTAAAACTCCCTATCTATACCAGCCGTCGCCTTCGGGCGACGGCACCCACTCGATCTTTTGATCCCTTCCTTTGCTCTTTCCAATCGTTTCATCCTGATGTCAGGGTGAATATCATGATAATGTCATGACAAAATCGCAATCGGGTATAACTATGCGGAATCCATCCCGAAATCATGGGGGAACCGGCGTTCACAGTGAGCTCTAAATCCAGTGGATTGGCAATCGGGATTGGTGTAAAGATCTCAAAACTCACATCGAACAGAATCCTCTCTTCGCCGTTCAAATCTGATTAGTACTGTTCAATCTACCTTTGCCATCGAAGGTAATACCCTGAGTTTAGAGCAGGCGACTTATATCCATGACGAAAAGATTGTGTCGGCCAATTCCAATCGAAACCTTCATTCAAAGACGTCAGAATGACTACTATGATGCGATTGCTGCATCTACCGCAGCAGAAGATTCCGGGCCGTTCATTGACTTCATGCTTGAAGTGATTGACAAGGCAATTGATGATGTATAACGGGAAATGGAAACAGTAATAATGGGGTTGAACAGAATCGAGAATCCCATACTGTGGATGATCCGTTCCGACAGATTCCGTAATGCATCTCAGACAGCAGAAGAGCTATTGGTCACCGAGAGAACCGTTTCTCGTGCTATGAAGAATCTGAAGGACAGAGGATTGATCGTTAGAGAGATCCAACAAGAACGGCAGATGGCAGCTGAATTCCGAAGAGCTATAAAGCACCTAGACCGACTTTACGGATATCGGAATTTTTGATTATCTTTAAATAGACAACCCTCCGATTTAGTCCTCGGGATAGGATGCGCGCAGCACTTTACGTGAGGGTCTCCACGGAAGACCAGGCCGTAGAGGGTTTCTCCCTCGATGCTCAGGTCAAGAGGCTGGAGGCTTACTGCAGGGTCCGCGGTTGGGAAGTCGCGGACGTATACAGGGACGAGGGTTTCTCCGGAAGGACTACCGACCGTCCCGAATATCAGAGGATGATGTCCGATTCGGACAACTGGGATACGATTCTGGTCCTGAAGATGGACCGTATCCATAGGAACAGCGTCAATTTCGCCATGATGATGGACGGACTCCGTGCCAAGGGCAAGGAGTTCACCTCCATGCAGGACAAGTTCGACACCACCACGGCTATGGGAAGATTCGTGATGGACATCATGCAGAGGATTGCACAGCTGGAGTCCGAGCAGATCGGCGAGAGGGTGTACATCGGAATGAAGTATAAGGCATCCTCCGGAGACTGCCATCTGGGCTCCGGACACCCTTACGGCTACGTCTACGAGGGTGGAAAGCTGAAGGTGGTGGAGGATGAGGCCCATGCGGTTCGTGCGATCTACAACATGTATCGCCGCGGTTCCACCATGGATGACATCGCTTCCTTCCTCAACGACGCCGAGATTCCCGCCAAGAAGGGCGGCAGATGGAACAAACAGTCCGTTGGAAACATCCTCCACAATCCGCTTTACGCCGGTTACAAGAGCTGGGACGGGATCATGCAGAAGGGCGAGCAGGAGGCCATCGTTTCCCAGTCGGTGTATGAGTCCATCAATGGCCCGCTTCCCGAACTCTGAACATGTCGGAAAGCAAGCGCGCCGCAATCTACATCAGGGTCTCCACAGACGAGCAGGCGGCCGAAGGTTACTCCCTTGACGCTCAGCGCTCGATCCTGGAGGATCATTGTCTAGCCGAGGGCTACGATGTGGCCCAGGTCTATCAGGACGACGGATTCTCAGGCAGGAACATCAACCGTCCCGCTTACCGCAAGATGATGTCTGAGATGGATTCATGGGATGTTCTCGTGGTCTTGAAGATGGACCGTATCCATAGGAACAGTCGTAACTTCATGGCCATGATGGACGAGCTTGACCGCAGGAAGAAAGAGTTCGTCTCATGCTACGAGGCACTTGACACCAGCAACGCGCTGGGAAGGTTCGTCGTTGATATGATCCAGAGGATGGCCCAGCTGGAGTCCGAGCAGATCGGCGAGAGGACCAAGATGGGCATGCGTGAGAAGGCAGAAGGCCTAGGGACGGCTGATTCTGGCAAGAGAACGATGGGCTTCACTCCTCCGTTCGGATACCGCCTCGAGAACGGCGATCTCGCTGCTGATGAGGGGGAGTTCGAAACAGCGGTCGAGATATTCAACTCATATCTATCCGGCTCGACATTGGATTCGATATGCTATTCCCTGAACTCTTCCGGAACTCTGACCAGGAAAGGGAATCCTTGGAACAAATACAATGTCAGGAACATACTCCACAACCCTGTCTATGCAGGGTACATGAGGTGGGAGGATCTGCTGATCCCCCATTATGCAAAGAGGGCTGTGACACCAGAGGTTTTCAACAGGATCCAGGAGATCATGGCTTCTAAAGTACGCGACCCATCCAAAAGAAATGTAAGAAAACTGCCCTGTATGGACGATTTCTGATTGTTTGTTATATCCATTATTATTTAAATTTATTGCCGAATTTGTTCAATTGCAGACATGCTGGCTATTCCGATGAACGAAATAGTTCGTTGGACATTCATCCAGGCTATGTTAACGGCGTTGCTTGACGCATCATTTTATACTCTGAAATCAAAACTTCAATTGGTCAACAGACCACCAAGGAGGATATAGTAAATGTCTGACGAATGTAAAACGATAGATCCGACAGCGTTCGGACTCTTCTTCGTCGCTCTGGTTTCTCTTCCTCTTGCTCTTGCAGGTTTCTTCAACGGAGCAGGAATCGAGAATGCCATCATGGCTCATGCGCCTAAACTGCTTATGGTTGGAGGATTCTTCATCCTTCTCGCGTCCCTGTATGCATACAAGGCCGGAAGCAACTTCGGTTTCATCGTGTTCGGTCTCGTCGCTCTCGGCGTGTTCTACGCCGGATTCGACGGCGGAGACCTCTACATCAGCATCGTGCTCGGAATCATCTACCTGATTTGTCTGATCTGGTCCGTCCGCGCCAAGACGCTGAAGACCCTCACCGCAATCCTGCTCACTACCGCTCTGGTGTTCTTCGCCAACGGTTGTGTAGTTGACTCCGGTGAGGCCTGGGCCTGGTACTTCCTCGGAGTTGCCGCTATCGCCAACTTCGCGCTCAACCTGTACCTGGCTTTCGCGCTGGCCGATGAGCACATCCCCTGCTACTGAAGCAGGATGAAACCCATCCCGGGTTTCCCGGGAGCTCAAACACCTTTACTTTCTCCAATCGGTTTTGCAACCAGACATCCAGCTTTCAAAAACCGTTAATATGGAATCCCCATACATGCGATTGATGAAAGCCGATACGAAGAAGAAGATTCTCGCATACGGAATGGTAGCCATCATGGTCGTTGTCGTCGTCACCGTCATGGCCTCCAGTTTCGCATCATGAGAATCGCGATTGTCACCGGAGCATCCTCCGGTATCGGATCCGAATTCTGCAAAGCCCTTGACAAAGAAGGGCTTGATTATCTATGGTTAGTCGCCAGAAGAGAGGACAGACTGAATGAGCTTGCAAAGAGCCTTAGAACTCCATGTAGGATCGTCCCTGCCGATCTAACCGATATGAAGCGGCTATCGGAGATCCTTGAAGATATCAAAGAATCGGGGTGCATCGTCCAATACCTTGTCAACTGCGCCGGATTCGGATTGTTTGGAAAGACCACGAATCAATCCGTCGATTCCATATCTGGTATGATTGACCTTAATTGTACGGCCCTGGCCATCCTAAGTTCCGGATGCATACCTTTCATGCAAAATGGAAGTTCGATTATTCAGCTTTGCTCCGCTTCGGCATATCTTCCGTTGGAATACCTTAATGTCTATTCTTCCAGCAAGGCATTCGTCAGATCATTCTGCATTGGGCTGCGCTCGGAGATCGCCGGTTCAGGAATCAACGTTCTGGAGGTTTCACCAGGGTGGGTGTCCACGGATTTCATTGAGAAGTCCATCTCCGAATACGATGTTCCTGCAAAAGTGTTCTCCCATACTGTCACAAAGGAGATGGTTGTGAAACAAGCAATGATTGATCTCAGAAAAGGGAAGAAAAGGTCTATTTGCGGTTTCTACAATAAATTTCAGATGTTTGCTTGCATCCACATGCCTCGCATCGCTATGATTATCTGGTCTAGATCGCTGAGTTCCTGATTTAGGATAATGTTGTAAAAAAATACAGCTAATTAAGCTAATTACTAAAATAATTATAAACTAACTTAATGATTGACAAAAGTAAATAAATTCAATCATTTTTCATGTAAATCATACCCTTTCATATCAAATCTGAGCAGTGGTTACCTCTGATCTCTTGATAAAGAAAAAATCAGTATTTTTTTCAATTATTGACTAAAATAGCTATATTTCTTGGATCATTCAATTAATCATTCAAAGTAAGCTTAAAAATCGCAGATAGGGTAGGTTATTCATGAATTTATGACGTAATTAAGTTGATATTCGGGAGACCGTCGTGGACAAAAATATGTGAAAAAACTTGAGAAATTTTCATCTTACAATCAAAATTAACAATTATTTAAAAATAATTGAAAAATGATTAAAATACTCAATTTACACCGAATATTACACTAATTTTCATTTTATGCAATTATTTTATTTAATTTAATAATCAGCTTAATTATTATTGGATTATTGCATAAAATTTGATTCTGATTAATTATTCTTAATAAATTAAGTAAATAAAGCAATTAGATTTATTAATTATATATGATGAAATTTTAGAGGAAAATTATTGATTTTGATCGAGATTTACTAATCTTAACATAGTTCGTTAAATCATCACAAATAATAGGTTAATTTTGAAATTTGGTGCATATACAAAATTAATTTAATAAGATTAGATATCAGCTAAATTTATTAAAAATGTAGACAGTTGAATCCCTATCTCCATTCTTTGGAATGATGATGTGCAATAAATCATTCTAATTAAGCAATCAGATAAATTAAAGAAACATTCAAAAGAATATCATATCAGATCGACATATGTTGCAAAGGATGAGGCCAAAATTGATTATCTTCGATCTGGACGGAACTATTTCAGACTCATTTCCTGGAATCTTCGAGACATACCGTCAAGTTGCCCGCGAACTGGGAATGCCCGTTCCACCAGACGATCAGTTATCAAATGCCACATCAGGCAGTATTATTGACAATATCAGATCTTTATTCGACCTCGGTGTTGATGAAGCCAAATCGGTTGCGGATAAATGCCTTGAATTTTACAACGAACAAGGTTGGAAGATGAGTGAATTCTTCCCTGGAATTCACCAATTGATACTGGATCTCCACCATTCAGGATATAAACTCTCAATCGCCACCATGAAAGAGGATGGATGTGCAAAGTTCATGGTAGGTAGTTGGGGTCTCGAGGATTGTTTCGTCTCGGTCAATGGAGACGATATTTTCAGATCGATGTCCAAATCAGACATCATCGAGAGATCGTTGATGTCTGCTGGAGTGAAACCGGAAGAAGCTGTTATGATAGGGGATTCGGTGAACGATTATCAAGGGTCTCGGGTCTGCGGAGTTCCATTCGTTGCAGTCGCATACGGATATGGCTTCACAGCTGATGTATGTATCCGTAACGGAATCCGTTTCGCCGAGACCGCTGATGATCTCAGGAAGATGTTCTTGTAACGAATCTCAGGTATCTGGACTGGATCACGTCATGTATCTTGTTCACGATGGCGACGAACGTCATCTCGAGTTCCGCCTGTTGAGGATCAAGGGTAGAACGGTATCTTTTCTGGAATTTAGCCTCAGGAGCGGATTCGAGAAGGTCCAGGAGAGATCTGAAACCGGAAACTATCGAGTCGAAATCACTGTAATCGATGCCGATGAGCATCCTGCAGATGTCCGTGTCAAGCTTGAGGAAGTTAACGACATCGTCGCAGACATTATCGTTGATCCTTCTCTGCAAGGACATATCGATGAATTCATCGATCTTGGAGTTCTTCATATCGAGTATTTTCCTGAGGGATTCTATCTCAGAATCGGATAGTATGCGGTCGACCACAGCTTTTTTCTCGGATTCTACTGCGATGTCCTCGTCCGCTTCTATAGTGTCTTCCGAGGGAGACTCGCTGATGGGTGGACACTCCTGGCTGAGTCTGATTGCCTCGTCTCTCTCATTTTCCGCAGTTGCAACGGATTCTTTAGCATAATCGAGCTCGGAGGAAAGCTGTTCGTTCCTGTCTCTGAGCACTCTGAGCTCCTCCTTGAGCGATGAGACGGCCTCCTTAAGGGCAGATGTGCCGGCAAGATCGGAATCGAGCCTCTCGTTGACCATCCTGAGTTCATCGTTCATGCGGCTGTATTCGGAGATCTTGAGTTCAAGGGCACGGTTCTTCTCTTCCAGATCGGTTATGCGGGCGTTCTCGGATATCAGCGAACCATTCTGTTGGCTGAGTGCAGAGAAATCATTCTCAAGGGCCGTGACTTTGGTTTTAAGAGAGGAATTCTGAGACTGCAGCTCGGGGACAATGGACTCCTCGAATTGTCTGATACGGCCCTCGCAGGATCCCAGTTCTGTCCTCAGCCTTTCGTTATCTTCAAGGAGTCCCTCGTTGCGTTCCTCCAACTCCCTGATCTTCTCCAGAGACGAATCATCGGGTCCGACTGGCTGAACCATCTCCGCAACCTGTGATGATGCTTTGAGCTCCTCAATGACCTTCTTGGCCTCTGACAGTTCTTCACAGATACTGTAATATGCATCTCTCAGACAGTCATTATCGGTGTTGCGTTGGGATATGATCGAATCGACTGCCTTCCCTATCATGACCTTAATTGTGTCGACATCGATGCCCATGACGTCGGGCTCTATCGCAGGCTCGGATTTCATCGCATTGAACGCTTCCTCGTCTGCATACTCCAACTGAGAGAGCCTGTCCGTGTAGATCGTATCGGTGATGGGTTCGAGACAGATCTCCGCCTGACCATCGGTCTCCAGAAGCGTGTCGCAGGCATCTATGTCGTCCCCCAAAGACACGATGATGTCGATGTATTGGTCAATCCTTTCGGAATCTATCTTCGCCATCGAAGCGAAAACAAGTATCTCATTTAGTTTCCTGTCCCTGACTCTGGCTACCTGAGCTGCATCCCACATGGAATCTGGATGGTGTTATTCCTTTAAATATTGAACATCGGACGGTTCAGAATGCGGACTCGGGAAGGGCACTGTTCGATATGGCGCGCGCGATGATTATAGAGAGCAAATCATCAATGGACCCGACAAGAGATGCAGCCCCCGACGACAGTTCCGGATCCAGGTATTCCTCGGAGTATTCGATAAGAGGGGTGAAATTCCTGGAGACAAGGCCGTCGACCATTGCAGCGATCTCCCTGTTCGAAACGGG
Source organism: uncultured Methanomassiliicoccales archaeon (assembly GCA_964550065.1). GTDB lineage: Archaea > Thermoplasmatota > Thermoplasmata > Methanomassiliicoccales > Methanomethylophilaceae > Methanoprimaticola. The sequence goes on along the minus strand of CAZJWD010000002.1, from coordinate 261,869 downwards.
TTTGGCGGCTCCGATGGATTGAACCATGACACAAAGCTCATCCAGGGTCGCGGCGAGTTCCTTTATGGTCGGGGGATGATCGCCCTCATCCATAAGGGATTGAAGACAGAATCTGGCCTTGGTGATGCCGTTCACAGCCTGGCCGTCCATGTGGAAACCACCAGAAGACATCAGATCCGAAGCTATGATGGCGTTCTCGAATACACCAGCGTATCCTTTCAATCTTGAAACAAGGCGTGTGTAGAAAGCCTCGTCAATGGCGTCCTCGGGTGCTAGCAGACTGAGGTAATCCGAATCGGACTCGACATCATCTATTCCGCCCATGAATGAGGCGAATCTGTCGGAGAAGTTGACGAACACGTTGTTTCCGACATCGTTCATGAAGCGGATGCGGGTTATGTCATAGGATATCCGGGACATTACAGCCTCCGCCTTTTCAGAGGCGAGACGTGGGTCGTTGGCCAGGGATGTGGTCTCACACATCTTCCTGTTGGATATCCTCTTGAGGATGATTAGGTCCTCCATTCCGTAAATCATCTGCTCTGCCTCTCAAGTGTATCCAGCATTGCTCTTTTAAGACCTTTGACTGCTGCGTGTGTAATCTTCTCCTCATCCCTGGAGTCAGGGGAGATCTCACGGAGATATTGTGCATACAGCTTAGGGGAAACATCGCTGGAACGGATAAGTAACAGCAGATCCTCGTTGAAACCGTCGTCGATAGATTCGGAATCGTCACTGTAGTATGCGGCTGCCAAGCGATGGTACCTGATGTCGAGTTCCAACCAGTCTATCAGTTCGGAATAGACGTCCGAACGGGAAGGATCCTCTACAGACCTCATCATGAACAGTTCCCTCTCTGCCATCTTCCTGTCTGCCGAATCGATGAGCTTCGAAGCGAGCTCCTTTCTTGTAATCGTCGTTTTTGATTTCATGATTTGCAATTAATTTAGCTTGTAACTAAATCAGATATTATTTTTAATTATTGCTATTCCGCAATCTTATGATGTTGTCTTCTATGATCGAATCCAGCAGAAAGGAGATCGAAACCGCGGCTCTGAAACAATCCTCACGGGAATCCGCGATTCTATGACGGAAGGTTCTGATCGGATAAGGGCGTACCTTGACGTTCGGCCTGGAGGAATCCACCTCCAACATTATCTCGTCTGCCTTGCGCGATGCATTTCGTATGTATTCATCTGTGCAGTTCCTGAATATCGACCTCTGTCCGTCGATCGAATCGAAGGCCACAGGGTCCCCGTCGATGACGATCCGGTAGCCTGATATCTCGTCATAGGATAGAATCGGTATGCATCTGTTCGGGTACGGTCCTTTGAAGAACAGCCTCCTCCCGGAGTCGAAACGTAGGTCTCCGAAAGCCTGTGTTTCCTTAAAAACCTCGCAGCGTTCCAGAAGTTCGGGATCCTTCACATGGATGGCCTTCACATCTTCCTTGCTGGGGTTCTCGAAGGAACTCATCGGCACGCACATCCTGCAAAGGAACCCATCACGTATCCGGACTGTACCTTCACGGATACCGCAGATGCAACATGCACCGGGCTCGGGTTTCGATGATCTGTTGAAGAACATAAGTCAATCCTTCCTGGACGGATACTGTATCTTCAGGGAACTGCCGCTGACGGAGATCCCCTCGCTCTTCGTCACCTGCAGGACCTCGTCCCCCGTGATGCTGAATCTATCTCCGTCTGAAAATGAGGCTCCCGAGGAGAACAGATAGGATATGATGTCGTACATGAAGTTCATGACGTTGAACGGTTCGGCATCTGCGGAGACGATCTCCATCTCATCGCGGGCATATGTTTTCATCCCCACGGTGTACGCGGAGACTCCCTGGGAAGTACGATACAGTCCCACCCAGACCATGACGAAAACAGGTATCCTCCCGGAGTTCCTGAAATCGGCGGTCTCCATGAAGTAGAACTCGGGACGGTAGACCGTGTCGTTGAGGTAGACTCCGATGGCGTTCGGCAGCCTGAGGCAGGAGTCCACCATCTTGACGAAGTCCATCCCGCACTCTACAGGGTCGCCCCCGTGGTTTACAAGTGCGACAAGTATGTGTGCCCTGTGCTTGGACACTTCCTCCTTGCATTCATTCCACAGATAATTGCTCTCCGCGGCATCCATTGCCTCGTCCCCCGGGATCGGTGATCTGATGAGGGTGAAAGCCACAAGATGGTTGCCGTAGGCGGCGATGATGCTGTCATCTCCTTTCTCGGCTCCGGATAGTGTGATTCCCCAGTTCTTCTCAAGGTTGGAGAGGACGAGGTCTGGATCCCAGGACGGATCGGAGAGGAGGACTATGCCTGCGTAAGGCCCGCCTTCCCTCTGTTCCACAAGTTTCAACCCTGCGTCGAATTTAACGTTGATAAGGTCCTCGGAATCAACGAAATGGTATGAGAGCACGACTTCGTACAGAGGAGATACGCTCATCTCATACAGAAGCGGGTCATGACGGTCGTTGCCAGCGAGATACGCCTTGGCTTCGGAATCCAGTCTGTCGAGGTCGTCGTAGATGCCTGAGAGTCTGACGGGATCCAGTTTCGAGACCTGTGCCTCGTTCATCATGAAAGTGACCATAACTGAGCCCGTGCCACGGTCCATGAGGTATGTGCAGTACGGGTGATCCGGTGACCAACCTGACATGCCCAGGGCCGTCTTGATCCGGTCCAGGTTCTCCCTGTCGCATACTATCCCTCCGATCGCCAGCATACGGGCGGACAGCTCCTCCTCGGACATCCTGTCGGCCGGCAACGAGCCAAACTCCATCTCTTCAAGGGAGGCACCGGATTCTATGTCGGCGAGCAGGGATATGAACTCAGAACTGTCTGGGGCCAGGCTCATTCCCTTCCTGGCTGCGTCGAAGGCGCCCTGTTTATTGCCGAAATGTGCCCTGAGCTTCCCCAGGATCAGCCAATTCCAAGGATAACCGGGGTCTTCTGAAACACCCCTCTCGGCATACTCCGAAGCCATTCCGGGTTTACCGCAGTACATCTGGGCGACGGAATACCTGTAGTACCATTCCCCGACACCCGCGGATTTGGACTCGACCCTGGAAAGCCATTCGAGTGAGGAACGGAAATGGTCGTACGTCCCGAGCGCGTTGCATGCCTGAGCGACCCAGAGCGCGATGCCGAGGTCGCCCTGAACATCTTCGTTCGTGAAAGCTCCGTCAGTTAGGCCTTTGCTGATGATGTTCTGAAGGTAACCCAGTATGCCGTTGCTGTCCACTCCGTCAGCATGGACGAAGCGTCCAAGAGCATCGATGTCGGAATCGGTCAGAATCATCTTCCCCGCATCGCCGATGTCTGCCATGGTTGGGCGATGTTCGGACGGTTGATAAAGTGTTGCGAATCGGATCAGGGCCTGTTGTTCCTTATGTAGTCCCCTGCGCCCAAGACTCCGACCTGCATGGCCTTGATCAGATGTTTCTCCGCTTCCTGTATCCTGCCGTTCTTCATCAGGGCCTCGGCCAGGTTGTGATGGATCGACTGTATGACCTCCGGATAGGACATCCGGCCGTTCTCGAACATCGTGTCCGCCAGGGTAGCAGCTGCGGTGAGGTCGGCGATGTAAGCATCAGGCAGTCCGACAGAAGCCTCCTGTTCCCCGCGCATGACGTAAGCGGTCAGCAATGACTCGACGTCCTCAAGACGACCGGTCTCCATGAGCTCCAATGCAAGTTCTATGGCTGAACTGTACGACTCGATTGATTCCTGGGGCATCCCCCTGTCCGAAAACGCCTCTGCCGCGAGTGTTTCAATATCGAAACGGCGATTGAGGTTCCAAGGATCGGACTTGCCGACGGTGAGGGAGTAGGCCTTCTCATAATACGGGACGATCTCCTCGGGGAACTCGGAATCTATGAGGTTCTTGATGCTGTCTATACAGGTACGGATTATACTGCGTGAATCGAAATGCCTCGATTCGGGTGTCAGGGAGGACAGGCGCCCGGCGGCTAGGACGTATTCCTCCACGCACTCTCCCCCTTGGTCGAAGAGTATGGAGGCGATGGAGGTATGGATCCTCACATAGGTCCCTGAATCAACCTCCGTCCCGGAATCCTCCAGCTCCTCCATAATCTCCCTTGCGGAGAAAAGGTCGTCGAGGGCGGAAGTGCGGAACTCCAGCATCTGAAGCACGCAGCCACGGTTGACGTAGGCCTCCATTAAATCCTCTGCGGATCCGTCCTCCTCAAGACGGAAGACCTTGTCGTTGAGTTCTTCCAGGCTGGCTTCAAGATGCGCATCAGTGCTGTCCATCGTCACCTTGACTGCCTTACCTCATAATAATGATGAGCCTGCGTTTTTACCCTCTCAGGGGACAAGATTAATGTCCGTTGCCTGAATGATGATGCATGAATCATGAAAGGATCCTTGCCGTGCACGACATTTCGTGCGTCGGTAGGTGCTCTCTCACCGTCGCCCTTCCGATAATATCGTCCGTGGGCATAGAATGCTCCGGACTCCCCACCGCAGTGCTCTCCACCCACACTGGCGGTTTCACTGGGTTCACATACCGTGACCTCACCGAGGACTTGGTCCCCGTCGATGACCATTGGATGAGTCTCGGGATAAAGTTCGATGCATTCTACACCGGCTTCCTAGGCTCATTCGAGCAGATCGACATTGTCAAGAAGCTGTTCGCCGACCTGTCCCATGAGGGGACGAGGAGGTATGTCGATCCAGTGATGGCCGACAAGGGGAAGCTCTACTCCGTGTTCGGCCCCGACTTCCCCCGGGGCATGAGGGGACTGTGCGAGATGGCCGACGTGATTATACCGAACCTCACCGAGCTCTCCTTCATGCTCGGCATCGAGTATGTGGAGGGGCCCTACTCGAGGGAGTACATCGCCGACGTCCTTGACCAGGCCAAAGCGTTCGGGGTCAAGCAGATCGTTATAACCGGGGTCAGTTATGAGGCTGGCAGGGTCGGTACGGTCTTCATGGACTACACCACCGGGGAAACCGGCGAGGTCATGAGGGATGAGATTCCGGGATACTACCACGGCACCGGCGATGTCTTCGGTTCCGCGTTGGTAGCCGCATGCGAGTCGGGACTCTCCCTGAAGGCCGCTGTCGAAGCGGCCGTCAACCTCACGGTATCGAGCATATTGGATACCTATGGGTCCGACGAGGACGTCAGGTACGGAGTCAACTTCGAGAGGAACCTGAAATCGTTCATCGAGGAGGTCCAAGACGGAAGGATGGGATTCCAGCTCGTCCCTGTAACGAGGGAGGACGACATCCGCATCGTCTCATCAATCGGCAACTCGGTATGGAGGGAGGCGTACAGGGACATCGTACCGGAGGACCAGATCCATTACATGCTGGACAAGTACCAGAGTTTCGAGGCCATCTCCGAGCAGATCTCCCAGGGGTACACATATCTGATGATGAAGGAAGGATCACGCAACGTGGGATATCTGGGCTATGTGCCCAGGGATGACCACCTCTTCCTGTCCAAGATCTACATCCTCAGGGATTTCCGCGGAAAGGGCTATTCCTCATCGGCATTCGGATATCTGCGCCAGGTTGCGGCATCCCTCGGCCTGCCATCAGTGCGCCTGACGGTCAACAGGGACAACGAGAGGGCCCTTGCCACCTACAAGGCCTGCGGATTCGAAGTGATAAGGTCTCAGGACGTCCCCATCGGTGAAGGGTTCGTCATGAACGACTATGTTCTGGAGCTGAAGGTCTGAGATGTTCATACCCACCACGCCGGAAGAGGTGAGGTCCAGAGGTTGGAGCTCCCTTGACGTCATCCTCGTATCAGGAGACACATACACCGACAACGGATACAACGGCACCGCCCTCATCGGCCATTGGCTGATTGACCACGGTTTCAGAGTCGGTGTGATTGCCCAGCCCGACATGGAGTCGGGGGACGACATAACCCGCCTCGGGACTCCTGATCTATTCTGGTCCGTATCGGCAGGCTGCGTCGATTCGATGGTGGCCAACTACACCCCCACCAAGAAGTTCCGCAAGGAGGATGATTTCACCCCCGGGGGCGTCAACGACCGTCGGCCCGACAGAGCCACCATCGCCTACACGAACCTGATAAAGAAGCATGCTAAGGGGAAACCCGTGTTCCTGGCGGGGATTGAGGCGAGTCTGAGGCGCATAGCCCATTATGACTTCTGGTCTGATTCCGTAAGGAGGTCGGTCCTGTTCGATGCCAAAGCGGACGGCATCGTGTACGGCATGACAGAACTGGCCACATTGGAACTCGCACGTCGCATCCGCGACGGCATGGAATGGAAGGATGTAAAGGGGGTGTGCTATGCGTCATCCGCCGCCCCTGACGGGTACGTTCACATGCCAACCTTCGAGCATGTCAAGGATGACCGGTTCGCCTTCATGAAGGCTTTCAGCATATTCAAGGACAACTGCGACCCGCTCACTGCCAAAGGACTGGTCCAGAAACACGGGGACAGGTTCCTCGTCCAGAACCCTCCGCAGAGGAACCTGACACCGGAAGAGCTGGATTCGCTCTACGAATCCGATTTCGAGGATGCCGTCCACCCGTTCTACGCCAAATACGGGAAGGTGAAGGCCATGGACACCGTCCGCAACTCGATCACCACCCATCGCGGATGCTACGGTGACTGCTCGTTCTGCGCCATCGCTGCCCACCAGGGGACCACTGTCGTCTCCAGGTCGGAGGATTCCATCATCAGGGAAGTCAAGCGCATGGCATCCCGGCCCCGTTTCAACGGTACGATACAGGATGTCGGCGGACCCACGGCCAACATGTACGGAATAGAGTGCATGATCAAACAGACCAAAGGGAGGTGCAACGACCGTAGATGCCTGGGCAATAAGCCGTGTCCGAGGATGCCCATCGATCATTCCCGTCAGGTGGAGCTTCTCAGAAGGATATCAGTGGTGGATGGTGTCCGCAAGGTGTTCGTCAACTCGGGCATCAGATACGACATGGTGGTCGTCGACAAGAGATCCGGGAAAGGATACCTGGATGCCATAGTCTCGAAACACGTGTCCGGACAGATGAAGGTGGCGCCCGAACACATCTCACCGAACGTCCTCAGGATGATGGGGAAGCCGGACGTAACGGTCTTGGATGAGTTCAGGAGGATGTTCGAATGCTCAGTTGCGGAATCCGGCAGGGACCTCTACCTCACATACTACTTCATGGCGGCCCACCCGGGATGCAGCGAGGATGACATGAAAGATCTGGCTAGGTACTCGGGAACCGTCCTGAGGATACATCCGGAACAGGTGCAGGTGTTCACTCCGACGCCGTCGACCTACTCCACGGCCATGTTCCGCACTGCGAAGGATCTCAAGGGACGTGACGTCAGGGTCGAGAAGTCCATCCAGAGACGTCAGAGACAGAAGGAGATCGTCACCGGAAGAGGTAGGGATGTCTGATCTGCCTGATTCGGCCGTTGACGTCTGCATGAACTACTTCCCCGAGGTGTCGGCATCGTTCGTCAGGAGGAAGGAGTTCGGATACTCCTGGAGATGTACAGGGAAATCGATACAGATCGGCATCTCGGACTACCTGGATGGTGCTCCGGACCAAGTCGTGTCAGATTACTCGGAGATGATATGCCGCCGTGCCAAGAGACTGCCGTGGTCCGTACCAGAGTCCTATCTGGAGTTCGTCTGCGGCGACGAGTACATCGTCAGCAGACGGCCCGTGTACATAGCACGCAGCAGGAACCTGTCCCGTTCGGTGACAGGGGAACATGCGGACCTGACCGATTCCGTGCAAAGGTTGCTGGACATGGGGCTCCTCGCACCTTCTGACATAGATAACTCCTACATCTCCTGGACCAGGAGGGATACGAGACGCAGAGTGGGTTTCTGCAGCACGATGTTCCGTGTCGTCGGCATATCGGCCGCACTTGATTCCGATTCGGTTCCCGATTACGCGAGGGACTACGTCGTCTACCATGAATGCCTACACCTCAGACAGAGGTACAGACCCGACAACCGCACCCATGACAGACAGTTCCGGGCATGGGAGCGTGCGTATCCCCAGTGGTCTGAAGCCGAAGCCGTACTCAAAAGACTTTAACGCCCTCGGTCATGGAGTGTCATGGCAGAAGAACAGGGATTCGTGTTCCATGGACCCGACGGTGACAGGGAGCTTTCCTTCGACGAGGTCAAGAACCTTGCTGAAAACGGGGACATCGACGGCCAATACGCGCTCGGCATGGCCTATCTCTTCGGATGGGATGTGGATCAGGACGAGGACCTCGGATACAAGTATCTGGAGGATTCCGCTTCAGGAGGACAGACCGAGGCCATGACCCTCCTCGTCAGGATGTTCATGCAGGGCGATTACATCGGAATTGATGCCGAGAAGGCGGCTCAATATTCCATTGATGCTGCAAAGGACGGGATCCCCGATGCACAGATGTACGCCGGACTGGCTTACATGGACGGCGTCTCCGTTGAACAGAACTACTCGGAGGCCGCACGCTATTTCCGTCTTGCCGCCAACCAGGGGAACAGCGAGGCCAGGACATCACTCGCATACCTGATCCAGAACGGTCTCGGTGTCGAGAAGGACGAGGCGAAGGCATTCAAGCTTTTCAGGACCGCCGCCAAATCGGGCAATGTCAACGCCATGTACCAGGCTGGGATCTGCTGCGAGTTCGGAACCGGAACCAAGGTTGACCTCAAGGCAGCAGAGGGGTATTACAGACAGGGCATGGCAGCAGGGGACTCGTTCGCGGCTGAGAGACTCGGCTACATCCTCTCCGAATCCGAGCCGCCCAATCCGATCGAGGCCTTCGAATGCTTCCTGAAAGCGGCCATGGACGGGATACCCACTGCCATGTACATGACAGGATACTGCTACCTTATGGGGATAGGGACCGACCGGAACGATGCGGATGCCTCGAAATGGCTCAAGTTGGCCGCCGACAACGGTGTCGAGGAGGCTTCGGAATGCCTTTCGATGCTCGGTTCGATTCTGGGATGATGTTTCCGACGAAGATTGCTTTAATCCGATTGCGGATTCGGGGACGATCATGTCTAACACTGAAGCACTCATAAGGTCCGCCGAAGACGGCGACGCAGACGCCCAGTACCAGCTCGGACTGATCTACCTCTACGGGAACGATCAGCCCAAGGACGCATCCAAAGCATTCCATTGGTTCTCCAAGGCAGCGGAGCAGGAGATCGTCCCTGCTATGAGGGAGCTCGGTGTCCTGTTGGCCTCGGGGGAGGGTTGCGAACCCGATCTCGACCGTGCCGTCAAGCTTCTTTCCGACGCCGCCGACGAGTTGGATCCCGGAGCACTCTACCATCTCGGCCTGATGTACGAGGCGGGCATAGGTGTGGCCAAGGACCTTCAGAAGAGCATGAGGATGATGGCCTATGCGGCATCCATGGGGTACCCGGGCGCTGATGTTGATGCCGAAAGGATCGATGGGATACTCACCGAAGAGAGGAACAGGAAGCTGAAGGCGAGACCCATCCTGAAACTCCAGGTCTCCGACGTCGATGTGGAAGCCGCCTGCTGCAAGCGCATGCTCGACGAGCTCCTGGCCCAGAACATAGTCTTCACCGAGACCATGAAGGGTCCTGCGCTTCTAGGCGAGGACAAGTTCGGCGTTGACACAGTGTTCACGAGCTGTCCCTTCTGCGGGAAGGAGATGCAGATCATCCCCCACGACAAACAGTTCTGAACCCTGATCCCCGGACGTCATTCCTCGCCGGCGACCATGGCCATGGCGTCCGGGTTACCGAGCTCTGCTGCAAAAACGATGAGGGCCCTACCTTTCCTTGCGTCCAGAGGGACGCCTGAACCCTGACTGTAGAGAAGGCCCAGGTGGAATATCGCCCCTGCGTTCCAGCTCTGAGCGGATTTGGAGAAGTACCTGGCGGCGATGTAGGGGTCCTGTGTGACACCCATCCCCTGCATGTACATCATCCCGAGCATATACTGGGCCTCGTCGTTGCCTTTGTCTGCAGACGCTGTAAGCATCTTGGAGGCCATGACCTCGTCCAGTCTGACACCGTTGCCTGTGAGGTATCTTATCCCGAGGGAGAACAGGGATTGCCCGTCCCCATACATTGCAGCTCTGGAATAGCATTCCACGGCTTTGTCGTCATCCTTCTCGACACCGTCGCCGTACTCGTACATCCTGCCGAGGTTGAACAGGGCGTCCATGTTCCCCTGGTTGGCTGATTTCTCGAACAGCTTCCGGGCCTCCTGCTTGTCAAGCCTCACACCCCAGCCGTTGAAGTAAAGATTACCGAGATTGCATTGCGCACCGGCATGACCTTTGTCAGCTGCCAGATGGTACCATTTGGCCGCCTCCATCTTGTTGACCTTCACGCCCTCTCCAGTGTCGCACATATATCCGAGGCCGTATTGGGCCTCGACATAGCCCTGATTGGCGGATTTCCTGTACCAGTGGATTGCCTCGACCTTGTCGGTTGGAACACCGATGCCGTAACAGCAGAAGTATCCGTACGTGTACTGAGCTGCAGGATGGCCGTTCATGGCAGCCTGTTTAATGAGCTCAACCGCGACACCGACATCCTTCGGTACTATGCTTCCCTCGTAGAACAGTTGACCGAGCTGATAGCAGGCTTCGGGATCCCCGGCCTTGCTCAGCCTCGATAACTCGGATAGTTCGTCCCTGTCGGGTTGGTTCATACGGTCTATGTATCATTATCGCATTCTTAAAAAGATTCCATCCAACCGGTTGCAACTTACGAAGTAATATCCTGTTCCATAGCAACGGGGGGTCGAATCTCATGCGTGAAAAACGATGACAGCATTACGTCCTTTTCTTCGGTTCAGACGGGTATCCTTCGTGGCTCCTTCATATAGACGCATATCCATCCATCCTTCATGGAAGACAGTTTCGAGTACACCGTAGAGGAGGCCGTTGAGCTAATCCAGCGTACTATCGACAGAAAGAGGAAGGAAATCGCCGCCCTTGAGAAGAAACAGAATCGCCTCAAGAGGGAATCTAGCATCGCCGAGAACCAGGAACTCCTGAACTACCTGAAATACGGTGTCACGACATACCTGGTGGCCCTCTCCGAACTGACGGATGACGCATCCATTCTGGATGGCGTCGACACCGATGCGGAGCCGGTCGAATGCCCTGTCAAGTACGACAAGTACCTCAGCGGACTCTCCGCAGACGACCTGGAGAACGAGCTCGAGGCGGAAGCCATACGCGATGAGGTGTTCGAGGCCGCATCCGAGGAGATCTGCATCGACATAGCATCCAAGGCCCTCGACTCCAAGAAGATGATCAAGGTCCTCCTCGAGGATGTCTACGCACTCTCGGTCATAGGTGAGCTGATCTTCTACGACGAGTACTTGTACGATGCCTTCATGGCTCTTGGGAACTCCGAGGAGAAGAAGAAAAAGAAGCACAAGAAGGACTGAGCATGCCCGGAAGCAAGTACGAGCGCGAACTCAGGTTCATCGAGTCCGAGACGAAGAGGTTGGGTGCCCTTCTCAAGGACATGAGGGAGATGATGCCCGTGGACCCTGTCGAAGCCACCAAGAAGGCTGCCGATGTCATGGGAGTCGAGGAGAAGATCGGTGACCTCCTGGCAAGGAAGAGGGAGATCGAGGATTACTTCATATCCGCAGGCATGGAAGTCCCTGACCCAAACGGTGACTTCAATCAGAACGTCCACCAGAACGTCCGCGACTTCTCAGATGAGCCGCGGAAGCTCCAGCCGGACGTCAAACCCACTGCGGGGAAGGAAGAGCTCACAGCCGAGATCGAATCCGTTACGGACGAACTGATGGCCATTGAGATCAAGATGCTCAGGGCGGACATGAACAGTGATCAGGACGAGAAGCAGAAACTCTCGATGATGGCATCCTCCCTCAGGTCAAGACGCGATTCGCTCGTAGAGCAGGTCAAAGCGATCAACGAGGCTGAGAAGACGACATCCGAGAGGCCTGTGGACTCCGATCCGCGCGTCGACAAACTCGAAGCGGATCTCCGCGCCGTCCGGTCCCAGGTAGGCGACCTCAGGATCGAGATGTCATCGATTCGCGAGGACGTCAGGAAGATCATGGACGCCCTCAGGATCGAGGACGACCGTATCTGAACACCTTATCCTCCGGGACCTCCCGGAGGAGACCTCCTATCAATTCACCGTCCTTTTCCATCCAGAACTCCCTGTCGCAGACGATCACCAACCTTCTCTTCGCCCGGGAGACCGCTGTGTTGACCACCTTCAATCCGATATCAGTCTCGGAGCTGGTGAACCTCAGGTGGACGTCTCTCGACTTCACACGGTTGTCCGCCACGCTGAGTATGACTGTGTCCCATTCCCTGCCTTGGGACCCGTGTACGGTGGAGACGCAATCCCTGTATGCTTTCCCCAAACCATTCCTCAGCAATTTCCCATGGACGGCGTATGGCGTGAGTATTGCAATGTTGTGCGGATCAGGTTTCTCACTGCGTAGGAACTCCCTGATCGCCAACATCTCCCCGATGTTCTCCCTGCCTTCCCGTTGCTCGCATGTCGTATCTATGCAGATGATCTCGAGATCGCTTCCCGACGAGCCTGACATCCCGTTGCGGTAGACGAAACAATCCAACATCCTCCCAAGATTCGCACCGAACCGGCGGGATTCCGTGAGGTTCCTGCGTTTCGTGAGCACCATCTCGGGATCCGATGATGACAGGTAACGGTCCTTTAACGATACTGGACCTCCGGTTAGCAGCCCCTCACAATGGAGAGCAGACATGCCCCAGAGATAGGCGTCTTTGAGCCAGCCTCCTTTCTCGGTTGCTGCCCTCGCCACACAGTCATCTATCTGAGAGACAGGAGGCAGTTGCATATGGTCGCCCAGGAACGTGATCGGCACCCCGTTTGTGAAAAGTGATGCGGCCTGTATCAACCCACAGTATCCTGCCTCGTCGAGGAAGATGTGGTCCACATCGAGTTCCATCCTAGAGTCCTGTTCTGATCCGCGTGGCCTGAACCGGGATATGAACTGCTGGGGTGTAGCCGCGACGATCCTCGCTTTAGACATCCTGTCGCCCGTTCCGTCCAACCTCAATCTCCTTACTTCGATTTCCACTTCTATTATCGATGCCATGAGATCGACATCGGACCAATCCTCGAACTCATCAAGATCGAGTGCCGGCCGTGGCCTTGAGTACAGTGACGATACGACATCCCTCATCACATGCCTGAAATCCCTCTCCGATGCTGATGCGACGATGTCCCTTGTCTCAGGATACATCCCTAACAGTCCGGACAAGTCCACGAATCTCTTTTTCAGCGGTTTATAGTTCCCCAGCATCACCCTTCCATGATCATCCTCTTCGACGATTTCAGCATCCTCTGAAAGGGCACAGACCTCCTCCTGAAGCGCATCGGCGCATCTCTCGAACATGACCTCGGATAGGTTATCCAACGACTCCAAGGCAGAATCCAGCTTCCTCTGGGCCTGTCTGTCCTCACACATCTCGGGATGCTGACGGTAGAACTCGTTCGAGGGGACCCCCAGGCGGATGATGCGATCCGTGATCCATTTCTCTCCTCCGAATGCCTTGAGCAATCCACTGAGTACCTGTTCCACAGAGTTGTTGGTCGGTGCGAACACAGCGACCTTCCTTCCAGCGGAGAGACATGCCCTGATGCAGGTGGCGAGGACGAACTGGGTCTTCCCGGTACCAGGGGCTCCCCAGATGTAGGACATCCTGTTCGACAGGACGCATTCGACAGCTTCCATCTGTTGAACTGTCGGCTCGGACCCGGCAGGGAATACCGGGATGCCATACGAAGGGTCCGAAAGTGGGAGTGTGAGATACCCTCCGTACTTCCTATAGAATTCTCCGACAGCCGTAATGAGGAACTTCATGTCGTTCAGGATCCTAACGCGTTCTCCGGCGACGATCCTAGTCAGAATTTCATCTCCGGGCCTGGATACGATGGTCCTGGAGATCTCATCATACCGCGTGAACCCTGCTGATTCCTCGTTGATCACGGAGTCCCCGACCATCAGCATGATCCCTCCGGTATCGGTGAGAGGAGAGTCCAGATGCAGCACTGCATAACCGTCCCTTACATCGCATGACGAGACGTTGGTGACGGACATGCCCAACGGCGGGTCGGTGGCGAACTGCATCAGGTCAAAGTAATCGTAAACCGCCAAGGCTGAATCCGCTATCACAGAGGCTACATCGGAACCTTCCATGGGATGGAAGTTGTCCCGGGGGATACTTATCGGAACCGTGCAGTTCGCGGTCTGTATTCCTTAGAGTCAGCAGTAGAAGCTCGACCAGTTCTGCTCAACTTCCTTGTCATCGAACTGGGGGACACCCTTCGAGAACTCGTTCCAGTCGATGGGCTCCCTCGAGAGTATAACGAAAGAGTTGTTCTTCCCATCGAACTTGATAGCATCGTTGGAGACCTGGATGTTTATGTCATAAAGGATGTGGAAATCCATGTCGGCATAATCTCCGTCCGGGTCCTCGACACTGTAGTCGCGGCGGATGCTGGTGAGCTTCCTGACCTTGTGCCTGAACAGACCCTTGACCTCCTTGGCCACCCTGTCGAGATAGTAACCGTTTCCGAGGCTGAGCGACCACAGTTCGACATCCCCGTGCTCATCAGGATCGATGTCAGCCTTCTGCCAACCGGTGAAGTCGTCCTTCTTGGTACCGGCGTAGATTCTGTACTGGGTCTCCTTGGATATCATCTCAACCAGGATGGGTTATGTGAGGCGGATATTTCATTATTCCCAATACTTGTTCGATAGCGAAGGATGGATGTGTCCGGTTACATCGGACAGTGCCTCCGACAGGAGTATTATATCACGTGGACATTGGGTGTCATGTTCGCCGAAGCCTGCGAGAAGGCAAAAGAGTTCACGAGACCAGTGGTGGTCTCGACACGCCACCACAGCGGGGAGGTCAAGGCCGAATGCGCCAGCTTCATGGTTCTCAACAGAGAGGGCTGGATTGTAACAGCCGGCCACGTCTACGACTCCTACGTGAAATTCCAGCAGGATCAGAACAAGATGCGTGAGATCCAGTCGCTGAACGAGAGCAGGATGTCCCGTCCGGGTGCTCCCTCCGGAGAGATAAAACAGGATCCAGAGTTCATAACCAACCATTCGTTCTGGTGGGGATGGGACGGTGTTAAACTCAAGGATGTCTTCAACAACAGACAGCTGGACATAGCTGTCGGCAGATTGGAACCGTTCAACCCCGATTGGGTCAAAAGCTACCCCGTGTTCAAGGATCCGGGGCACATGCGCATAGGGTCGAGCCTTTGCAAGGCAGGATTCCCCTTCGTTGCCTTCAAGTCCGAGTTCGACGAGAAAAGCGATTCCTTCAAGATCCCGCGCATCGCCGTGGATGAGACCATCTTCTTCAATGACGGGATATACACCAGGAACATCCTGATGGGCAAGACCAACGACGGCATGTTTGATCGTCGCATGGTCGAGACATCCACTCCCGGGCTCAGAGGACAGTCGGGAGGGCCCGTCTTCGACCGTGACGGGATGATCTACGGGATGCAGGTGATGACCATGCATATCCCTCTCGGATTGCATCCGACCGCCGAATACGACGGTAGATCCATCGTGGAGAACCAGTTCCTGAACGTGGGTCTGGGAATCCATACCAAATCGATCCTGTCGGTGTTGGATTACCGCGGCGTCAAGTACACGATGGAAGGGGACGAGACAGGGTACAGGATCACGGGATGACCCCGTGACCCTCCCCTCAGTGGAAGAAACCCTTGAAACGGTCCCTGATCTCCGCTGCGGTCATCGGGATGTTCGGTGATACTGAGTTACCGGGCACGATCATCGCCTGCACGAATCCGAATCCGCCCTTGTCCAGTGCATCACGGATGCCTTCTGCTGTGTCCACGGTCTTGGATGGAAGTCCGTATCCGGCAGCCACCGTGCCCATGTCGACATAGCCGTAAGCTGCATTAACCTGGTGTCCAGTGGATCCGAATGTTCCGTTGTCCATGCAGACGACCTTCAGATTGTCCGGACGGTACTGGGACAGCACCGGGAATATGGATGAACCGAGGAGGCTGCCGTCGCCGTCTATGACGACGACATCCTTGTCGGAGCACAATGCAATGCCCAATCCGATTGGCGTGGCCTGGGTGTAGCTCCCTAGCATGTAGAAGTTTCCTGGCCTGTCCTTAGATGCGAAGACCTCCTTCGAAGGTACACCAATGTTGGACACGACTGCCTGGTCGTCGACGGCGGACATCACCGCGGCTATGGCTTCCAGCCTGGTCATGGAAGGCTCCGGAACGGTCTTCTCGATGTTGACGGAGATCCTCCTCGTCCTCGACGGATACCCGCACTCGAGCCTCTCGGACTTACCCCACATACGCGGATGGATCAGCACGACCAGCATGACGCCCCTGTCGAAGGCGGAATCTATCCTCTCGGACATACTGCCGATGTCGGCAGGGTCGTCAAGATCCATGCATTCGATGCCATAGACCTTCAACAGGTCCGGGATGGGGATGTTGAAGGGTTTCTGGGCCTCGATCTTCTCATCATCGACACCCCTCCAACTGGCCAGGACGACCAGAGGGAGCTTGTAGCAGTCCGTGAGTGACAACATGGCGTTGAGCATGTTGCCCAGTCCGGAGCTCTGGATGGACATCACAGGTCTGCTGCCTGCGAGGACGGCCCCGGCGCAAATCCCGACCCCGTCCTCTTCGCGGGTGATGTCGATGACCCTGAACCTCTCGTGTACCAGATCCGTGAATCCTTTGTTCTTGTCGCAAGGGAGGCTGACGATCAAGTCAATACCGGATCCCTCCAGCTGTTCGGCAACTTCAATCTCATGCATCGATGGCCCTCCTGATCTCATCATCGGACATGTCCGTCGTAAGGGTGAGAACGGGTTTGACGGTTTCCATGCTGAAGTCCTCGACAGCACGGTCGAGACCTCCACCGGTCATGTTCAGCAGGATGTGGTCCTCGCCGCCTACGGTTCCGTTCTCCACCTCGGCTATGAGCGATGCCAATGCCACGGAAGCCGCAGGGTCCGGACGGACGTTCTCTATGGATATCCAGAGCTTCTCCGCAGACTTGGCTTCGGAGTTGGTGACCTCGTTGAACCTTCCCCCGCATGCGGTCATGGCGTCGAAAACCCCTCCAGGGAGGGAGAACGGAGGCTTACGATTGGTAAGGACGTCGGCGTAGACCAAATCCACATCACCTTCCTTTCCGAGGTCCTCCGGAAGGATGTCCCTCCTGCCGGCATTCCAGGCCCTGGCCATCGGTGTGAAAGGCGAGTTCTGGGCCAGGTGCAGTTTCGGCAGTCTGTCTCCATATCCGCCGTCTCCGATGAGGCGGATGGATGCCTCCCATGCCGATATCCCTCCTGTACCGCTGCCGACTCCCTGGAAATAACGGTCGGGGATCCTTCCGCAGCTGACGGCCGCCTCCAGCATGACGGTGCCCATCCCGTCCCTTCTGGCAACGTTCTTTGCACCTCCCTCCGAGACGAATCCTCCTATCGAGGTCATCCTGTCGGCCATCTGGATCGCATCGGCATAATCGCCCTTGACGGCGAACACCTTCGCCCTTCCGTTGTCCTTGGTTACCTTGACACGGTCGCCGGAGGTTTCAGGCACCACGATGACACAGTCGCTTCCTATGTCGTTGGCGGTCTGGGCAAAAGCCCTTGCCGTGTTCCCGGCAGAAGCAACTATCACTGTGCCCCCTCCCTGGTCCCTGAGACGGGCGAACGTCGGTAACGCCTCCATCTCCTTGAACGTGCATGATTTGACCTTGGCTCCGCGTTCGGGGTAGTATCCTGTGAAACCGACGGTCAGATTCTTCAATCCGAGCTCCTTGCACAACCCTTCGCTCCTGAATGCGACAGGAGCTGATTCGGACTCTATGGTGCTCCTGACGGGAAGCCAGTCATAGAACCTGAAAACGCTAGGACAGTCCCTGACGGTCAGCCTCCTGGCCTTGTACTCGGCTCTGAGCAATCCGGCATGCCCGTTGGGACATCCGAGTGTGTATCTCTCGGGGACTGTCTCCCCGCCTGCAAGGCATCTAAGTAAGTATTCACCCATAGTAACACCTCAGTTTCCATCTCCCATCCGTTGCCATGTCCTTGAGCATCCTGCATATGGCATCGGCCTTGTATCTGGAGGATTGCCTCACGGCGATCGGCACCGTACGGCCGTTGAACGTTATACTTCCCATGTCCGATGAGAAAACATTGCCGATGCATGACCTTACGCAGATCCCGCATTGGACGCAGAGGCTCGGGTATATCCCTTCCGAAGGATGGGCGCCGACAGGGCATGATGCGTCCGCCTCGCATATGTCGCAGTGCAGACATTTGGTGTGATCCGAATCGATCCTGTCGTTGTTACCGTTCCACACATCGGAGTATGCGGATTCCTCGACAGGTATGCGGTCGGAGGCGTCAGCCAGAGGGAGCGGCACCCCGCTGTCCGTTATCGACACCTGGTCGAGCACGTCCTCGTCCGTTACGGGGATGACGACCCCTACCGACGTGACACATTCCGGTCCGGCTGAGGTCCTGAAACCTCCCATCAGATTCGGTGACATGGAATGCATGTCCGCAGCTATCGACAAGTTGGGTTTACCCGGGGAACTCCTCGTCCCCTCGCCGATAACCATCCCCGGCGCCCCGTTCAAAAGAACGGATGCCCCGGGACCGAGGAACCTCAGCCCGGGATCGTTCTGTACCGGGTTCAGTTCACCGCAACCGCTGACGGATGCCTCGGTCAGACCAGGGCCCAGAGGCTCCGGTCCAGAAAAAATGGTGGGGTACGGTTCGGATGAACCGTTCACGAAGCAAGTGTAGTTCCTGAAGCATCCACGTGTCAGTATCATCCTGGCGAAAGGGATCTCGGACAGGGTTACGGAGGTCTCGAAGACCTCTCCCTCGGAGTTCACCTTGACCTGTATGGGTTTCCCGGCCACCATGTCCCTGAAAAGATGTCCGCCTCCGTAGGATCCATCCCTGTGGGCCGTTCCGTTGACAATGCAGTCCACGAGACCGAGTGATTCGTTGGGACACGGACCGACGTTCCCAGGGACCCCGTTGAGTGTTATGGAATCAGCACGCCTGAACGATCCCGGGGCCGCAACTGGGATAGATAAAATGGCCATCGTACCGGACATGACCCCCATGGTCCCGCATGTGACCGCGTCGACATCATCCAGCTCCGGCCTCAACCCGCTCCTAACAAGTTCCTTGAACTCGGCGGCGGTGTAGATTCTCGCCTTTCCCGAATCGATCCTCTCTTGAATCTCGTCTATCGTCCTCATAGGATCACAATCCCCTCTATCCTCGCGTGTATCCCCCAGGGTTTGTCGATTACCATATTCACGATTCCAGTGTGGGCTCTGTCCATCATGCAGAATCCGGGCAGGAAGCTGTGTCTGATCCCGAACTCCGGTTCCCTCTTGACGGGGACGGCCCTACCCTCGAATCCCAACATATGATACTCCCTCACGTCCTTGACATCCGCTCCTCTGGAATAAGCTGGTCCGACAACATGGCCCGTTATCACTCCTGTGATCGGGTCGGCACTGATGACCTTTATGACGTGCTGCACAGGGCATCCCGCACCGGCGGGACGGCCGGTAACTATGTCACCTGGAACGATCCCCATCCTCTCGACGAGGTCGCCTCTGAAAGGCAGGACCATCTTCCTGGCAGATGGTTCACCGGGTATGGGAGTCATTACAAAATCATACTCCTGGCCTACGACATCCCTCCCGGAGTATCTGAATGCTGATTCCACAGGAGAAGCGGTCCGCCCCGGCTGATAGAAAGGACATGAGCGGTAAGTCGACCTGCCTGCAATGACAGCTGATTTGAGCTCCTCGCATGTAGGGTAACCGCAGGCGCCGCAGTTCCTTCCCGGGGGTGTCCAATCACTCGCCGCGGTAGATGTTGTCCGCATCCTCCATCCTCCTGATGACCCCGAAATGATTCTGCCAGCCGACGCCTTTCTTCCCTATGCAGATCGTGCACACACCCAGAGGAGGTATCCCCCTGAGTTCGATCCCGTCCGCTGATGGAATCGGCTTTATTTCGTCCAGTCTGCGGAACATATACTTCATACCGGTCCCCTGGATTGCATTCGTCTCGACAATATCCATGTCAGGGGAGACCCTGCGTATGCTCTCCCTGAAGACCTCCTTCTCGGCCTGGGATATCAGGTCCGTCTTGGTGACGACGCATAGATCGGACAACGCGACCATGGGTGCCATCTTCAGAGGGGTGTGGGTGCCGGAGACCGCCGAGAGGATGCAGACCCCTAGCGAATCGGTGAAGTACGGTGTGCACCTCAGACAGAGTCCCGCGCTCTCACATATCAGGATTGTGGAACCATTCTCCTCCGCCCAGTCGAGAGCATCGCGTATCACCATGATGCCCATATGGTCAGGGCACATATCCCCGGAATAGACCTTCTTCGTCGGTATCCCGAACTCCTTGGCAATCTCCTCGTCCTCGAAGGCGGCAACGACGTCGATCTTCAGATACGCGACCTTCTCTCTGTCCCTGAGGTACTTGATCATCTGTTTGATCACGGCCGTTTTCCCTGCACTCGGAGGCCCGGCGACCACTATGAGCTTCACGATGATTCGCCTCCGATTATCTCGCCGTTGCGGATCCTCTCCCTGAGAAGGGACATCTCGATGTCCATATCCCTAACCCTTCCGAGGGCCTCGGACTCCTTCCTGCCGGGATACAGGATCGCCTTGACCTCCCCTCCGCCCATGACTATCCTGCGGTCGGTGAGCATGGACACATAAGGGTCATGAGTGACGAAAATCACAGCCTTACGCAGTCCTTTCAGATGATTTATGACTGCATCCTTGAAAATCCCCGCATTCTCGACCTCATCAAGAAGGAGGATCGGCGCATCCGAGATCAGAACCGCGTCGGCTATCATCAGAGAACGGGTCTGACCTCCCGACAGGGAGGACATCCTTGAATCGAGGACTATCTTCTCGCCTGTGAACTTGTTGGCCAGGTCCACTGTGTCAGCTATCACGTTCTCGGATGTGTTCCCCCTCATGGAGGTGTGCATCTCGAGGAACTCCCTCACGGACAGGTCTGCGAGGCATTTCGTGTTCTGAGTGATCATGGCTATCGGTTTGCAGGACGGATCCCTAACGAACTCCTCCGGCGGAAGCTCTCCGTTGACCTTGACCGTGCGACGTGTGACTGTATCTCCCTGAGCGAAAACCTCTATATCGTTGATGAAGGCAGTTTTTCCCGATCCTGTGGGACCTACGATCGAAAGGGTATCGCCAGGAGCGATGTCTATCGGTTCGAAGTTCTCTGGTCTTCCATCTTTGGTCACTCCGGGACATACGGTGATGACCATCTCGCCGGTATCGCATCTCATGCAACGCCGAAAGAAATCAGAAATTTAATCATAACCGATAATTATTTCCTAAAAAGGATAATCTATCATTCATCAGATATATCATTTGTCTTTTTGGGCAACGGTAGTACTGAAGTACTTATTTCTAAGAGCCGGAACCTTTTCGGTGCGCCCCCTCCGCGTCCATTAAGTAGGGCACGTCTTTAGCCCAATCATGCAAGGACTGTTCTGCCCCGGATGCAAGAGCCTGATGCCGCCTGGCAGCTCACGCTGCGCTCAATGCGGCCGTCAGGCGGACGGAATGATGGTGAGCAATCAGTCCTGCCTCACTGAACTTCCATCGAAGAGACAGGTTAAAGCCCCGAAGATGGTCACCGAGGAACTCAAGGAGGCCCCCTTCCTACCGTATGAACCCAGGGGATGTCAGTTGGACATAATACACGACATCCGCACTTACCTGGACGAAGGCAGGCACATAGTAGTCGAATCCGGCACAGGAACCGGGAAGACGATAGTGTCTTTGGCCGCTGCCTTGGAACATTCTAAGAAAAGGGACAAGAAGATAGTTTACCTCGTCCGCACGATCACGCAGACGGATGCAGTGATGAAGGAACTTAGGGCGGTGTCGAAGATACACCCTGTGTCTGGGATAGCCCTGTCCGGCAGAGGGAAATCATGTCCACTCTTCAATTCGGCCCCAGGATTCGAGAACATAGGATCCAATGTGCTTTCGATGCTCTGCGAGGACCGCCGCACACGCAGTCTGAAGGGACAGGCCGGAGGCTGCAGGTTCTATGACAGGACCGACCTGCAGATGGATACGATAGAGAGGTATTGGCGTTCGGAGACACCGACATCGAAAATGTTCGATGACTTCTGTGAAAAACTCGGTGCGTGCCCCTATGAAGCCAAGAAAAGGCTCATGAAGAAGTCGGACGTCATCGCCGGTGCATACGTTCAGATTCTGAATCCCGACATCAGGGAGAGTCTGATGACTAACATGGATCGTCAGGGGGACACCCGTGGAATAACCATAATAGTCGACGAAGCGCATAATTTCCTTGATGCCGCTCGTGACGAGGAGTCCTTCATAATTGACAAGATGTTGGTGGACAACGCCCTTGACGAATGCTCCACATTCAAAGGCGCTTCCGTTTGGGAAGGCGTCAGCATAGAGGCGTTCATCAGGCACTTCAAAGTCTGCATCCGTGCCGCTGCCAACGAGATGCTCGGATTCAACAAGAAATCAGCCACGATCGACGAGGATCCGATACGCACCAAGATGATGGACAAGTTCGGATTGTCACAGGCCGATCTCGATTCTGCCCTTGATTATGCGATAGATCTGGGCGAAGCAAGAACAGAGAAACTGATTGATTCAGGTGACAACAGGATGTCCCCCATACATGAGCTTTCCATCCTGATGAAACAATGGTTCTCCACCGCATCCAACAGGTTCGTGAAGACCATCAACGCCGGTGATGACGGCGAATACCTGAGAGCCGCCTGCATCGATCCCAAGGAGGTGTCGAAGTTCTTCAACAGCGTTCCCGGAACGTTACACATGTCGGGCACCCTGCAACCCCTCGATCAGTACGCCAGGGTCCTAGGCCTCGGCGGCAACCCCCGGTTCCGCACCTATCCTTCGCCTTTTCCTCCCGAGAACAAGCTCGTGATATACGACAAGACAGTCACAACCAAACAGGATGAGATGAAGGCCGACCAGACGATGCAGAGGAGGATCGAACAGAAGATCGTCTCCCTTTGCGACTGCGTCGAGAAGAACACGCTCGTGTTCTTCACATCTTACAACATGATGAGGATGATGAGACCTTACCTCGAGACCCACATCACCAAACCCAAGTATTGGGAGGAGTCCGGATTCCAGAAACGCACCAATGAGAACCTGGAGAGGTTCAGGCAGGGACGCAACGGAGTCTTCTTCAGCGTCATCGGTGGTTCAGTCGCCGAAGGCATAGACTTCCCCGGTGACGAGCTCTGCTTCGCGATCCTGGTCGGCATCCCCTTCCCTCCGCCTTCCGAGGAGAACAAGGCCATGTCCAAGGAGTACGATACTCGCTACGGAAGCGGAAAGGGTTGGCTGTACACAAGTCAGGTTCCTGCCATGAGGAAGATGAACCAGGCTATTGGCCGTCTGATCAGGACCGAGACAGACCGTGGCATGGCCGTGATTCTGGACAACAGGATGAGCAGATACGCTTCATCGGTCGGTGCCCAGCCTTCCGATGACCCTGTGGGGGACGCGGCAAGATTCTTCTCTGGACGCTGAAGCACAACCAAAATTCCAGAGCATGGAGAAGGCGTAAATAATAGTCCATTGGTCAAAGCGATCATGCCGCTGATTAACGTCCTGTCGGACGTGAAACCCTGGGTTGGACTGGGGATAATCCTGGCTCTGCTGATCGGATTCGACCACCCCGATGCAGCCTCAATACTAATGGTCGTCCTGATAGCCCAGATGACCGTGTCCCTAGACGGTATCAAATTCGCCAGAGACGATTTCAAGACGTATTCCAAGTCGATACTCGGATGCGTCGTCTGCTGTTTCCTGATCAACACCGCAGTCACGCTTCTGACAGGATTGCTTTTCATCGACAACACCCAGCTTTGGTACGGATGGGTCATGCTCGCCTCTATGCCCTGTGCCGTCTCCGTCGTCGTGGCATCGTTGGTCATGAAGGGTGATGCGAAACTGTCGGTTCTCGGCCTGACCGTTATCTACCTGGTGGCCATCGCCCTGACACCTATCCTCACCCATACGATCCTCGGCAGTGCGGTGAACCCGTTAGAGGTGCTCAAGTACATCCTGATGTTCATCGCGATACCATTCATACTTTCCGTCCCGATCAAAAAGCTTCATCTTAGAAGGATCCCCAAGACGCTGTTCATCAACCTGATGCTAATGCTCATGGTGTTCATCGGACTCGGATCCAGACGCGAGTACCT
Organism: uncultured Methanomassiliicoccales archaeon; assembly: GCA_964550065.1. Taxonomy (GTDB): domain Archaea; phylum Thermoplasmatota; class Thermoplasmata; order Methanomassiliicoccales; family Methanomethylophilaceae; genus Methanoprimaticola. The sequence goes on along the minus strand of CAZJWD010000002.1, from coordinate 237,528 downwards.
CTTCGGTGAGCCTGATGTTGTGCTCACCCTGATAGTCGCCAACCTCGGCAGGATATTCCTTCTTGGATTCATACTGGTCTATGCTATGAAAGCGGCCAAGATGAACCGTGAAAGGAGCATCGTGTATCTGGTCACCTCGATATGGCGCAACTCAGGGATGTCGATATCCATGGGCATGGCTTTGTTCGGTGCTACGATGCCGGATGTTGTCCTGCCCTGTGTACTTTCGCTCGTGATGGAGGCTGCGTGGTTCGCAATCATGGATAAGCTGATCGATATCATTTGGCCTCCTGAGAATTCAGAGGCATTGCCTTCCGTATGAGACTGTCAAACTCAGGTTTTTATAAGGGTGCCTCATAATCGTGCTCAGGCGGGGTTAGCTAAGTCTGGCCTACGGCGCCGGTCTTGAAAACCGGTGGAGCATCTCCACGGGAGTTCGAATCTCCCACCCCGCGCCTTATCAATATCTTGAATTGTGCTTCTGTATACATTTAAATGATATCTATTTGGATGTATCATCCAATAGTATGCAATCATAAATCGTACATACCTGAAGTGCTCATAGGTCAATATATCTTAGTTTCTAATTGGATGGTTGAATGTCCATGATTGTACTATTATAGCCTTATTCTGGACTTTTTATAGCACTTTACATCTGAATTCGCCAGCATTCAATCATATTACACTAATTTTTTTAAGATTAAGATATTAATACCTATTAGTAATTCATACATATAGATAGCCTAATATCCAAAATGGCGGATCGTCCCAAAGAAGGTATAGCAGAACCTTCGAAGCGATTCGAAGATTTCTTGGGGCCGATCCGTCTCCTTTTGGATTAGATGCATAAAATGGATTTTAACCACCGTTGATACATCCAATTTAAGTATCCACTTAAGTAGTATTTACAACTCTGTATCCTGTTACCATTAAAACTGTTGATACAGATGTACCAAAACATCCTTTTTGGGAACAATTTGCGAATGAACGTATCAAAACGCCATCCGCGATACTTCTATAACTCTTGGACCATTGAAGGCCGGAACCGGACCGGATGATGATTGACCGTGGCTGATCCGTGATGAGCCCTATGAGTTCTGACGGCGGTTCCTCATTCCGCAGAGTAATCGGTCATACCGGTGTAGAGAAGGAAGTCCGAGAGCTTCATCCCTTCCTCCCATCTCATGATGTAGTTCCCGCTCGCCGTCACACCGAGTTTAGGCATCCTTCTGTAAAGAACCGCATGCCTGCCTTTGTAGGCATGATCGCTTGGAATCGTGAATACCCTCCACGGGTCACCGCGGAATGCTTTCAGCCTATAGGCGTATATCGGGACAAGATGGCAGCGGTTGCATTCCTCAAGCATCGTGTCAGCCTGTTCGATGAGCCTTTGGCTCTTACTGAAATGCAGGACCTCGTCGGCGGAACTCTTGACTTCTATGGGGAACGAGAAATCCCACCTCAGGGCGACGAGATCGACACCGAGGGAACCTGCGGCACGGATCACCAGGAAAGGATCCACGAGCATGGAGTCATATCCGGCAGTCTCCATGGCGTTGCATGTCTTCACCATCCTGGCAACAGCCTTCTTATCGCCTGAAAGGAGTGCCTTCAGCTCGCGTTCGTAGGTATCGCCTGGTGCAGCCATCTTATCGATTAACGATTGGGCGTAGCATATATAAACGGAATCTCGGGGGTGAACCGAAAGTACCGAAAAGGTCAACGAGGAATGTAGTAAACAGTCTCGATGCCGTTCACGTCAGTACCCAGGGATTTGAACACCGCATCCACGATACGGGTGCTGTGGACTATGTAGCTGGAATGGTCGGCCCTCGACATCATCACAAGTTCCGCATCGGGGATGTTAGCAGCGATGAAATCGGTGTCCTTCCTGTCTATGCAGTCCCTGCTTCCGGCCACTACGGTGACAGGCACCTGGATCATCTGAAGATCCTCTGCGGTGATGTTGGGCTCTGTGAGCATCATCCTGACCTTTGGGTCTTTCTTGGATTCATCGCCCATGCGGGTCAAGGCCATCCTGAAGCCCTTCAACGTCTCCGGGCGGGTGTTGGCTCCGCATGCGAATAGATGTGAAAGCTTGTCAGGGTGCTGGGAAGCGAACATCAACCCCACGATCGCCCCGTCGCTGAATCCGAGTATGATCGGGCGGTCGAGCTTCGTCTTCTTGATGAAGACCTCCAGGTCGTCCACCATGTCCTGATAGTGGTACTCGTTGACCGGGGAGCTCTCGCCATGACCTCTGGAATCCACCAGATAGAGGGTGTAACGCTGCATCAGATAGTACGAGGCCCTGTCGAATATGCGATGGTCCTCCCCGTTTCCATGAAGGAGGATCATAGCAGGGCCCTTACCTTTGACCTCGTAGTACAGACTGACTCCGTTGGTGGTTACGCGCATCGCATTGAACCATTCCAGGGAGAGATATAACAGTTTTTATGGATTGCCTAAAAATCTGGGAGGTTGAAGAAGTAGCACCCCTGCATATGCAGGGGCAGGAAGGTTTAATCGTCCCCTGGAATGGATTCGTTCTTGAGCTGATCATCGGTCAGAGCCTCCAGGAGAACCACGTGCGGTCTTCCATCAACTTCGATGACCATCGAATCCACGCCATACACTTTCCGGATCGATTCCTTGGTGAGGACCTCCTCGGGAGTTCCGATACGGTAGATGATTCCGGGAGAGGACATCATTATGATCTTGTCTGCGTACTTGGCGGCGATGTTGAGGTCATGGCTGATCATCAGAACGGTCATTCCGTTCTCCATGGCCAGCTCCCTCAGGATTCTGGTGACGATGAGCTGGTGTCTTACATCGAGATTCGAGGTGGGTTCATCGAGGATCAGCACATCCGGCCTCTGAGCAAGACCGCGTGCGATCATCACCCTCTGATGCTGTCCTGCGGACAGTTCCCCGAAGTTCCTCATGGCCAGATGCTTGATGTCCAGCATCTCAAGGGTCTCATAAACTATCCTGAGGTCATCCTCGGAGTACGACCACCTCTGATGTGGGTATCTGCCCATGAGAACAGTCTCCATGACGGTCTTCGGGAAGAAATCGTCGGACATCACCGGCACATAGCCCATGAACTGGGCGATATCCTTGTACTTCATACCGGAGATGTCGGTTCCATTGAGGACTACACTGCCGTGAGTGGGTGTGACCAGTTTGTTTATACACCTTATCAGAGTGGATTTCCCGACGCCGTTGGGTCCGATGATGCATATCAGACCGGGCTCATCCAGGGCCAGGTTGATGTCGTGGAGGACCTGCTGATCCTCTTCGTAGCCAAAATCCACATCGTTTAGCCGAATCTCCATCACCACACCTCCTTCCTCTGCTTGATGAGCAGGTACAGGAACAGCGGCCCACCGAGGAACGCGGTGACGACTCCGACCTGGAGCACAGCGGGGGCGATGATGGTCCTGCCAACGAGATCGGACACCAGAACGAGTGCTATCCCGAAAGCCGCCGAAGCGGGGATGAGGAACTTGTTGTCAGAACCTATGAACAGCCTGGCCACATGGGGGGAAACCAGACCGACGAATCCGATGATCCCGGTGAAACTTACGATGCTCGCGGCTATCAGCGAGACGACAATCAGACAGACCATCCTGAGCTTGTTGGCATCCACCCCCAGCGCCTTAGCGCTCTCATCTCCCCCAGAGAGGAGGTTGAGTTTGTTTGACAACAATGCCAATACGACTACACCGATGATGGTCACGATCAACGCCAGAGGAATCTTCTCCCAGGTTATATTGCCCAGACTTCCCACCTGCCATGCGTATACCGCGGCGAGGTCATCTGGGTCAGCCATGAGCATGAGCACAGTGGTCACAGCGTTGAAGATGTACATGACCGCCAGTCCGGAGAGAATCATGGTGGTGGGCGAGATGTTGCGCAGCCCCGATATCAGGATGATGATCCCCACCGGGATGAGTGAGAATATGAAAGCGTTCCCGACGATCGCGAGGTTTCCGCCGAGAACCGAGAATCCTGCGGTCATCGCTAATGTGGCACCGAAGGATGCCCCCGAAGAGATTCCCGTGGTGTATGGATCGGCAAGGGGGTTCTTCAGAACGCTCTGCATGGTGGCTCCGGCGACCGCGAGTCCGACACCCACGATGACACCCATGACGATCCTGGGCAGCCGGGAGTTCCAGATGATGATATCTTTGGTGTCGTCCTGAACATCGCCGAGGATGTGGTTGATAAGAGTCTCGAAACACTCCCAGAAATCTATGGGATAGTTTCCCAGTGTGAGTGCGAATACCGCTATGAACACGGACACGACCAGACATGCCACGATGAAGATGTACTTCCTCCAGACATAGTGCTTGAACTGACCTATGACCTGGTCGTAACAGTACTGATCGTTGTTTTGTGAGAGGTCGGCGTTGGGTTTGGACATGTTATCCTCTGGGATCAAGCATGGAAAAGGTTTGGGAATTAGTTTGATACTGTGTTCGGGAATCAGTTGGTTCCACGGTACAGGTAGGCTCCGTCCTTGGTAACATCGAAGTATGCGTCATCAGAGGGGCTTACTCCGGAGTTCATCAGGGTAAAGTTGTCCACGATGTACTGGAGGTAGGAGTATGCATCGACTCCCTCGAACTGGTCAGGGTAGACCTCGCAGGCGATGAGCAGGGACAGGGCAGTCTGATACAGACCGGAGGTGATTCCGGAACCGGAGACCAGCATGTTGCCGTTTTTGTAGGCGTCGGTCTTGGTCAGGTATGTGGACCACTTCTCGTACGCCTCCTGCTGGTTGGCCTGGGTGTAGTTCGTACCGCTGGAGTGCAGCATGATGATATAGTCGGGCTGCAGTTTGTAGATATACTCGATGTCGGTGCTGTAGTACATCGTGTCGGATGCCAGGACTCCATCCTTGTTGATGGTGGAGGATAGGTTGTCGAGTCCGGCGATGACGGAGCACTCATAGCTTCCGCTTCCGCGGCACTCGATCTCGACTTCCAGGAGGTTGTCGCTTCCGGTACTGTAGTAGCACACGAGGACGCTCTTCTTCTCATTCAGATCGGAGAGGCGGTCGTCGATGAGACCCTTGATCTCCTCGGTGTAGTCCAGGTACTCGTAAGCGTTCTGAACGTACTGTTCGTTTCCTAGGATGTAGGCGAGGGTAATGTACGCGGATGCGACGCAGTCCTCCTCCCAGAAGGGCAGACGGATCATGTTGATGGCGGTGGAGCTTGTGAACTTCTCCTCCAGGTCGATGAAGTAGATGTCTGCGGAACCGCAGGCGATGGCGTCGACATCCATGGCCATGATGGTCTCGAAGTCGTAATCGCTGTGGAATCCACTTCCGAAAGAGGTGATTCCGGCGTTGACAAGGGACTGTCCGTAGCGTCCGGCTGTAATGGAGCCGAGGGTTCCGGAGTCGGAGTATTTTATAAGGGACTCGGCTCCGATGGCGACGAACGCCTGAAGGGTGGGCCAGTACTGGATTGCGACGGAGTCGATGGAACCGCTGATCTTCACGTAGTTTCCGTTGAGGTCGAGATACCAGACCTCGTCGGATTTGAAAGCCATGATGTCGCGGACGAGATCGATGTCAGCCTGGTCGACGGTACCGTCGTGATTGGCGTCGGCGAGTTCAGTCTCCTCGGCCTCCTTGGCGATGATCTTCTCCATCAGTTCGATGTCGTCCTCGTTGAGGTAGTTGTCAAGATTGGCGTTGCCGCAAATGTTCAGGCGGGTAGCCATTCCGGAGGACACGACTTTGTCATCGTCATCCGAGCCGGAGGCGACAACATACACTCCGATTGCGGCCACGACGATGATAACCACGGCCGCGATTGCGAGTAATTTCTTGTTGTCCATTATATCACTGGATGTATCATCCAATTTGATATCTAGATACTGTATTTAATAAGTACAACCCGACAACTTTTTGAGATGGTCTGGAAGAATCTCGAAATAGAAAAACAGGGGGATTGAACCCCCGAATTGGTTTAAGGTGCGAGCCTGCTGGGGTCCCTGGGGAACAGGATGGCTTCCCTGATGTTGGGAAGGTCCAGCATCTTCACGAGGAGCCTCTCGATACCAATCCCCCAACCTCCGTGGGGAGGCATGCCGTACCTGAAGGCCTCTAGGTAGAACTCGAAGTCCTCGGGGTCGAGGCCCTTCTTCCTCATCCTCTCCACGAGGACATCGTACCTGTGCTCCCTCTGTCCTCCGGAGGAAATCTCCTGTCCGCGACAGTCCAAATCGAAGCTGTAGCAGTAGGAGGTTCCGTCCTTCTCCATGATGTAGAATGGCTTGGCTTCCTCAGGGTACTCGGCGATGAAGTAGAGGTCGCATCCCTTCTCGGCCATGATGTCGCCAACTATCTTCTCCCCTTCTGTTCCCAGGTCGTCGCCCTCGTTGAGCTTCAGACCGGCATCGTTGACCATCTTCAGGCACTCGGAGTACGTCAGGATGGGATAGGGCCTGGCGGGGACCTTCATCTCCTTGCCGAGGATCTCAAGCTGCTTGGCACCCCTGTCCCTCAGTCCCTTGAGCACATGGTCCACGATCTCCTCCATCATGGCCATGACGTCCGCCTGGCTTCCGATCCAGGACATCTCCCCGTCGAAGGATATGAACTCGGTGACATGGCGGTTGGTATTGGAGTGCTCGGCTCTGAACGCGGGTCCGATCTCGTAGACCCTGTCCAGTCCGGTGGACATCAGGATCTGCTTGTACAGCTGTGGGGACTGGGCCAGGTACGCAGGCCTGTCGAAGTACTCCACCTTGAACAGCTCCGCTCCTCCCTCGGCTCCGGCGGCGGAGATCTTAGGGGTGTATACCTGAGTGAACCCGTTGGTCCTGACAGCCTCCTCGATGAGCTCGACCATGAGGGCCTTCAGCTCGAAGATGGCCTTGACCTCCGGCTTCCTGACATCCATGAACCTGTGGTTGAGGCGGGTGTCCATCTCCACGTTGACCTTGTCCACTACTCCCAGGGGAAGAGGGACGGCAGCCTCGGAGATGACCTCCGCGGAAACTGGGATGAGCTCCAGCCCGAGGGCGGTCTGGTTGCTCTCCTTGACCTCGCCGGTGATGCTGACCACGGACTCCCTGGAGAGTTTGGTGAGCGTCTCGAAGAGCTCCGGCTCGATCTTCTTCTTGGGCATGGTCACCTGGAGTGTGCCGTGCCTGTCGCGGAGGGTAAGGAACGAGATGCCCCCGAGGTTCCTGATGTCCTGGACCCATCCGTGAACGGTGGCGGTGCCGTCGGAGACGGCTATGGTGCTTGAATCGCGAATCACTGTCATCGGATTGGGGATGTTGGTTGCCTATTTCTTTTTTAAGATGGCGACGGAGAGGCCGTCAGTCGCAGAACTCGAACTGGCTGTCGAAGAGCTCCTTGTAGAACCCGTTCATCCTCAGCAGGGATTCATGGGTTCCCTTCTCGACGATCCTGCCCTTCCTGATCACCAGGATAACGTCGGCGTTCTTGATTGTGGAGAGCCTGTGGGCAATAACGAACGAGGTACGGCCATGCATCAGACTGTTCATGGCCTGCTCGATGATCTTCTCCGTCCTGGTGTCCACCGAGCTGGTTGCCTCGTCCATTATCAGGAGGGGCGCATCCTTCACAATGGCCCTGGCGATCGTCAGCTGTTGCTTCTGCCCGGAAGACAGGGTGTTTGGATCCTCTATCATCGTATCCACCCCATCCGGCAGGGAGGCGACGAAGGATCCCAATCCGACCGCTTCGCAAGCAGACAGAATCACTTCATCGGACACGTCCCTGTCGAAGGCAATGTTCTGGCGCAGCGTCCCACTGAAAAGCCAGGACTCCTGGGTGACCACTCCGAACAGCCTGCGGACATCCCCTCTCCTGATGGAACAGATGTCCCTTCCGTCTATCGATATCGAACCGGAATCTGGGTCGTAGAACCTCAGAAGCAGGTTGGCGATAGTGGTCTTCCCGGCTCCTGTGGGACCGACAATGGCGATCTTCTGTCCCGGCTCCACCTCAAGATCCAAGTTGTCGATTACCTGCTTCCCCTCGACATAAGAGAAGCAGACGCTGTCGAACCTCACCCTTCCTTCGTATTCAGGCTCGGCGGATGGGATCCCTTTCTCGTCCTCCATCTCGGGATGGTCCATGAACTCGAATATCCTCTGGCATGCGGTGGAGACCTCCTGCAAAGAGTTCAGGGAGTTGGACAAGCGCATCAGGGGCTGGTTGGACAGCTTTACGTAGACGATGAATGCCACCAGGACACCGTAGGACGATGTGCCCTGAAGGATGAATATTGATCCGAAGATGCAGACCATCACGTATCCCAGATTATTCACGAATCCCGTTATCTCCGGGGCGAGTCCGGACATGAACCTGGAGCGGAAGGCGCTGGTGTACAGGGTGTCGTTGATCTCCAGGAAGCTTGAACGGGTGCCTTCCATGCCGTTGTAGGTTCTGACGATGTCGATGCCCTCGTAGGTCTCCTTGATCACCGAGTTCAGCTTCCCCAGGTTCACGCTCTGGGCCATGTAGTACTTGCGGGAACGTCTGATCAGGATCCTGATGACGATGAAACCGCAGATGGTCGGCACGATGGATACCAGCGCAAGCCTCCACTCGGTCAGGAACATGGCGATGGTCACGCCGATGATGAGCACAACGGCATCGACGGAACGTGCGATGCAGTCGATAGCCCTGAGACGGATGGTGTCGGTGTCGTTGACGAAACGGCTCATTATGTCACCGATCTTCAACCCGTCCATGATGGCGACCGGGATCCTGGAGACCTTCCTGGAGAGGTCGATCCTCATCATGTCTCCGGTGACCTCCTCGACGATCCAGGACCTGCGAGTGAATATCGCCTCCAGCAAAGCGGCGGAGCCGTAAATCGCCACAAGGATTAGGGCGGTACGGGCTATTGCATCTATGTCGACCGCGGAACCGGATTCTATGCTCTCCGATACCAGATCTGTCATCTGAGAGAGGAACTGAGGCCCAACGATCAGGAGTATGTTCACCACAAGTCCGATGGCGATGATCAGAAGCAGCTGCTTCCTGTAATCTCCGAAGCATCTGATCAGCCTGGAGATGGACCCGAACATGGAAACTTCCTTTCCCGAAGTCAAGACGGCACCTCCATCTGGGAGACCGCGAGGTCCAGGTACTTGGGACAGGTCTTCAGAAGCTCCTCATGGGTCCCCAGGCCGATTATGCGGCCCTCGTCAAGGACCATGATCCTGTCGCATTCCATCACCGTTCCCACCCTCTGGGAGACGATGATCTTAGTTGATTCCCCGTAGCTTCTCGACAGTGCCCTGCGGAGCATCAGATCGGTGCGGAAGTCCAGGGCGGAGAACGGGTCGTCCAGGATGCAGATGTCCGCCTTCTTGCAGACGGCTCTGGCGATGCCTATCCTCTGCCTCTGCCCTCCCGAGAGGTTCTTCCCGTTCTCGGTCACGGCGGTTCCCTCCTTTTCCGGGAGGTCGCCCACGAATTCGGAAGCCTGGGCGATGTCCAAAGCCTCCTGAATGTCATCAGAGGTTCTGTCTGAAGAGGTGGATCCGTAGTTCACGTTGCTCTCGATGGTTCCGGAGAACACGGTATTGGACTGCGCCACATAAGAGATCTCGGAGTTGAGACGGTCGAGTCTGTAATCGTTGACGTCCATCCCGTTCACCCTTACGGTTCCGCTTCCAGCCCTGTAGAATCTGAGGATCAGCTTCACCAGGGTGGTCTTGCCGCTTCCGGTGGCGCCGATTATCGCCAGGGTCTCGCCCCTGCGAAGGCTGAATGAGATGCCATGGAGGACTTTGCGGTCGGTACCGGGGTAGGAGAAGCTGACGTTCTCGAACTCCACGGATCCCGGATCGTCCCCTGGTCCGTCATAAGTTCCGTCCTGGATGGACGGCTCATGGCGTATGACCTCCTGAATGCGCTTGGAGGATGCCAGGGCACGTGGAGAGATCTGGAATAGGAACGCCAGAGACATGAAGGAGTTCAGCACCTGGATGGTGTATGATGAGAACACGATCATGTTGGAGAACATGATGGTCTGGGCAGCGTGATCCGATGTCTGAGAGATGAGGACCATGCCCGTCCAGTAAATGGCAAGGGTCAGGAAGTTCCCCATCCCCGAGGATGTTGCCGGAAGGAGTGAGGACCTCTTCCAGATGTAGATGCAGTTGTCCATCATCTCGATGCTGGCATCGGCGAATTTCTCCTCCTGGTAGTGTTCGGCGTTGAACGCGCGAACGACCCTCAAGCCGGTGAGGTGCTCCATGGCCGACTTGTTTATCCTATCTGTGATGACAGGCACACGCTTGTACTTCGGATACGTGTAGTACAGAATCAATCCTATGATTAGTGTGAGCATTGTGATGCCCGTGATGGTGGCCAGGGTCCACTGCCATTCGGCCCCACTGATCTTGCAAACGGCCCATACGGTCAGAACCGGGGTCTTGACGACGACCTGAAGACCCTGTGCGATGAAGTTCTGGATCTGGGCTATGTCGTTGGTGCTCCTGGTGATGAGAGAGTCCACGGAGAACAGGCTGATGTCCTCGGGGCTGAAGCTGCCGACCTTGTCGAACATCTTGATTCTGAGAGAACGACACAGGGATGCGGCAGTCATTGCGGCGAAAAGGCTCGCACCCAGCGAGATGCAAAGGCTGGCAAGGGCGCAGAAGACCATGTCCTTGCCGTATCCGAATACGGTGTCGGTGGAGTCGCCGTTGCTGATCGCCAGCGTGATGTCGTTCATGTACTCGGGGATGCGGAGATCCAGGTACACCTGGACCAGAATCAGGGCCGCGCAGAGTACTGCCGTAGCCCAATCCCTCTTGTCCATGTACTTGAGAATCACCGATATCCACCGCTTACGATTGCTGACCCTGATGATATCGTAGGTCTATTTGGATTATATCTCCAACTTCATGTATTGAAAAGACATAATATGCCACTCGATACGACTCGTGCATTGATGATCAAAGACCTTTGGTTTCCCCACTTATAATAATTGCCCTTAATACATCCAACCGATATGTCATCGCCTGAATACACTACGATTCTGAGATAATCTGTCCGATTCTCAAATTAATCCTCTTTTTCTGGTATGATTCCTTATGTCTGGACAACTTCATCATCAGTGTAGTTTTGTGTTCATTATCTTACCTGAATGCATATTTATTCTGATTTAAGGAATGTTAAAAGTGCACAGAATTGAAATATGATGTTGGATGATTAATCCAACTGATAGTATGAATCTATCAAAAACTCACATCGCAGTAATTGCAGTGGTCGCAATCATTGTAATCGCTGCTGCAGCAATAATTTTAACCGGAACGGGGGGGGGGATAACCCTAACAAACCGACTCCTGTCGACCCCGACGACGGTTATTACCCTGTAACGATCCAGACATACGATCCCGCTCTTGCAGAGTATAGGGATATGACCTTTACTGAACGCCCCGAGCGTGTTATCGCGTATCAGGGCGGTGCCCTCGAACTGCTTCTCTACTTCGGTCTCGAGGACAGCATCGTCAAAGCTTACGTGAAGGACAACTACGTTCTCGCCTACGAGGAACTCGAGAAGAACCTCGCCAAAGTGGATGTCGAACCCCGCGACAACGGAACTGTCGAGAAACTCCTCGCACTGAATCCCGACTTCATCGTCGGATGGACATCCACGTTCAAGGACACCGCTCAGCAGACTATGGACTTCTGGGCTGAGCGCGACGTCAACTGCTACAACGCCAACTACCCCAACGCCACTGTAGAAGATGTCTGCACCGCCGTACGCAACATCGGCATCATCTTCAACATGCAGGACAAGGCCGAGAGTTATATCGCGACAATGATGGGCAACGTCGAGGAAATCGGAGAGAAGACCTCCAAGATTCCCGAATCCGAGAAACCCTCCGTTCTCGCAATCGAGATCGGATATGAAGGAAAAGCGTTCTGCTACGGTGCTCAGTACCTTACCGGTCAGCTCATCGATGCTGCCGGAGGGGCCAACGCCTTCGACGGAAGTATGGTGCAGCTGACCTTCGAGGTCATCGCCAACCTCAAACCCGACATGATGATCCTCATCGTCAACTCCGGTGACTTCAGAGATGAGAAGAACCTCGAATCCCTGAAGAACCAGCTGAGGAGCATTCCCGGATTCGCTTCAATCCCTGCGATTGTAAACGACCGCATCGTCACATACGGACTCTACGAAGTGTATCAGTCCGGAATCATCCCCGAAGACATTGTCGAGAGGCTGTACTACGACATCTACCCCGATGGAATCCCTGACAAGTACTACTATCCGGTGACCGTAACTACGGTAATCGGCGGAGAGGAGGTCAAGCAGACCTTCACCGAGGCCCCGACTAGGGTCATCCCCTACTGGAACGCCGATGTCGAGCTCCTCTGCTACATGGGACTCGAAGACAGGATCGTTGCCGCTTTCGCCAACGAGGAGTACAACGCCCTCTACAGCGACCTTCAGTCGAAATATGATGCGGTCACCCCCAAACTGAGTCCCAACGGAGCTTCCGTCGAATCCGCACGCTCCTTCAATCCCGATCTGATTCTCGGATGGGCCACCACCTTCAACGACTCCTATCTCGGAAGTTATCAGACTTGGAACAGCATGGGAACCAACTGTATCGTCACCAACCGTCCTGCCGACACTGTCGAGGATTACCTCAACATGATCAAGATGATTGGTAAGATTTTCAACATCGAGCGTGTTGCGTACGAGAAGATCCAGGAATTCACCAAATCCTATGCCGACATCAGATTCGCCGTCTCCGACCTTTCCGAAGACCAGAAGGTGAAGGCCCTGATGATCGAACCCGGTTACGAGGGCACCTGCTTTGTTTACGGTGCATCCTTCCTTTCCGGAGACCTCGTCACCGTCGCCGGAGGTAACAACCTCTTCAAGGGATCGATGGAGAAACTGACATTCGAACAGATTGCAGCATACAATCCAGACATAGTCATCATCATGAGCGGTAGCGGCTCCAGCCCGTTGGAATTGGAGAATGCCAAGAACCTGTATCTTGACAATCCTGCGTTCGCTTCGATGACCAGGAATGCTGTGGCATTCGGATTCTACGAGATCTATATGGGCGGACTGCTCCCCGATGACATCATCGACAGGCTTTTCGCCGCCATGTATCCCGAGGCCCAGTCCTGATAAAACCCCAGCCTCCCCTCCGGGGGAGGCTCCCGAGGCTTTTACATGGCTTACATAAAAGAAAGGATAGGAAACCTATCCACGGTTTCCCTGATCCTGATACTGATATTAGTACTGGTCGCATCGATCGTCATCGCAATCTCGATCGGTGTCGTAGCGATCCCATACTCAGACGTATGGCACATCATCGTGTACAATGTGATGGACAAGCTGTCCTTCGGACACATACAGATAGGCGATTACGACACATGGGGACATGGAACGTACTACGATATAGTATGGAACATCCGCTCGCCCCGCGTGTTCCTGGCAGCCATAGTAGGTATGATCCTCGCTCTGGCAGGAGTCGTCATGCAGGCCACTGTCCAGAATCCGTTGGCCGATCCGTACATCTTGGGAATGTCGTCCGGAGCGTCACTCGGAGCCACATTCGCAATCGCCGTGGGTGCAACCAGCCTCCTGGGGATGTCCTTCGGTTCCGCCAGTATCGCCGTCTTCGCGTTCATCGGTTCCCTTGCCGCATCGTTCGCGGTATTGGGACTGTCGTCAGCAGGCGGCCGTCCAACCACAGTCAAGCTGATTCTGTCTGGTACTATCATCTCTAGTCTGCTCGGTGCATTCTCCAACCTCATCGTAGTTCTCTTCGCCAATGCAGAGGAGATGCAGTCCATCACATACTGGATTCTCGGTTCCTTTGGTTCCGCCCAGTGGTACAAAATCTCCATTCCCCTTATCGCTCTGATCGTCGTGCTTCTCTACTTCATCACCCAGACACGTAACCTCAACACCATGCTGATGGGTGACGAGGTCGCCACCACCCTCGGCGTGGACCTTGCCAAGAAGAGAGTGATCTACGTTGTCATGACCGCCATACTCACCGCTTGCGCAGTCTGTTTCTGTGGAGTCATCGGATTCGTGGGTCTGATGATACCCCACATCGTGAGGGGACTTACAGGAAACAACCATTGGAAACTGATGCCTCTTAGTGTACTGTTCGGAGGCGTGTTCATGGTCTGGGCTGATGTGGCCGCCCGTACCGTTATGGGCGGAAGCGAACTTCCCATCGGAATCATCACTGCCGTCTGCGGTGCTCCGATCTTCGCGTACATCATGATCAAGAAGACATACACTTTCAACTGAGGGACATTCATGATAGATATCGATCATTTGCAAGTCACTCTTTCTAAGAAGATCATCGTTGACGGTGTGACCCTTGATGTCGAGAAGGGGGAGTTCGTTGGTATCATAGGTCCCAACGGGAGCGGCAAGAGTACGCTCCTCAAGACCGTATACCGCGTTCTGAAAGCCTCTGATGGGATCATCACCATCGATGGCAGGGACATTTCCGAGATGACATTGAAAGAAAGTGCCCTCAAGACATCCGTCGTGACCCAGCATAACTACTACAACTTCGACTTCAAAGCGAAGGATGTGGTGCTCATGGGTCGTGCTCCCCATAAGAAGAGTATGGAGATGGACAACAACGAAGACTACAAAATAGTGGACGATGCTTTGGAGAGGGTCGGGATGACAGACTTCGCCGAACGCAGCTTCTACACTCTATCCGGAGGAGAACAGCAGCGTGTGGTCCTGGCGAGAGCGCTCGCCCAGCAGACAGGATGCATGATCCTGGACGAACCTACAAACCATCTGGATGTGAAGTATCAGCTTCAGCTGATGGATGTCGTCGGAAGTCTAGGTGTGACTGTTCTTGCTGCATTGCACGACCTGAACATAGCGGCCGCATACTGTGACAGATTGTACCTCATGAAGGATGGAAAGGTGTTCACCAGCGGCACCCCGCAGGAGGTGCTGACAGAGGAGAACATCCTGGAAGTCTATGGAGTGAAGGCAACTGTCGGAATCAGCCCTAATACGGGACTGCTGAACATCGAATACCATCCGGGAATCCGGAGAAACAACCAATCCTGATACAAGGATGGTTGACAGCAACCATTTAGCAAACGCTGCAGGAAACTGCACCCCTTACCCTCACTTCTTTTGAATCGGGGTTAAGGCACAAGGAATCGAACGATAAATAGGATAAGAGCCAGACCCAATCTGGGAAAAAGGTTCCAACACATCCAAAATAACATTTATCTTCGCTCCAGACATGTCAACCCAGTTCCGTAAAGATGTGTCCGGAGTTGTTCCGGGGTGATTGGTTGATCCTGAAGTATCTGAGGCCTGTAGACTGGGCGCATGTTGCGTTATGCGTGTTGCTTATCCTGTTCCAGGTCTACCTGGACCTCAGGATCCCCGAGTACATGAGCGACATCACCACCCATCTGCAGATGGGGCTCGGAACCGACATAGTCGCACGCGACGGGACAAGGATGCTCATCTGCGCTCTCGTCAGTTTCGCGGCATCCATAATGACCGGCATCCTTGCGTCACGTATCTCGGCTTCCCTCAGCAGAACGCTGAGAAGACTTGAGTTCGAGCAGGTCCAGTCTTTCTCCCACCAGGACATAGATTACTTCTCCGCCGCCAGTCTGGTCACCAGATCCACCAACGACGTCTACCACATACAGCAGTTCGTAGCAAGAGGTCTCGTTATTGTAGTCAAGGCACCGGCCATGGCCATCTGGGCCGTCATGAAGATAAGCGGCAGTACCATGGAATGGACCGTTGCCACCGCCGTTGCCATCATAATCATGATGATGGCCATCTTCATCATCATGCGGGCCAACATCCCGCTTGTCAAGAGGATCCAGTGGCTGATGGACGGCGTCAACCATTCCACCAGGGAGAACCTGGAGGGAGTCAGGGTCATCCGCGCATACAATGCCGACGAACGTCAGCACGCCAAGTTCGACAAGGCCAGCGGAGACCTCCTGGACAATAACGTCAAAGCGGTCCACATAATGGCCCCTCTCCATCCGATCTCATCATCCATGATGAGCTTCCTGACGCTGGCCATCTACTGGCTGGGTGCGGGGATCCTCATGTCCGCCCACTCCCAGACCGAACAGATGTATCTGTTCTCAGACATGATCGTGTTCACATCATATGCCACCCAGGTGATCAACTCGGTGATGATGCTCTCCGGAATCATAAGGGGACTGCCCAGGGCCATGGTCTCCGCAGGACGTATAGAAGAGGTCATCAACCACTCGCCGGGGATCGTCGGGGGATGTTCCGACGTCGGAAGAGGGGAAGGGACCCTTGAGTTCAGGAACGTGTCCTTCACTTATCCAGGCGAATCCCGTACGGTCCTGTCTGACATTTCGTTCGTGGTCAATCCCGGGGAGACCCTGGCCATAATAGGCCCAACTGGGAGCGGGAAGTCGTCCATCGTCAACCTTATACCAAGATTCTACGACGTCACATCTGGCTCGGTCCTCGTGGACGGCATCGACGTGAAGGAATGTTCCCTGGAATCGCTCCGTTCCAAGATCGGATACGTGCCCCAGAGGCCGATCATCTTCGGCGGAACGATCGAGGACAACGTCAACTACGGAGAGGGTTCGGACGACCGTACGGAATCCGAGATAGTGGCCGCCCTGGAGACCGCCCAGGCATCTTCGTTCGTAGATGCGCTCCCCAACGGGATGAGATCGGACCTCGCACAATACGGCCGCACCCTCTCCGGAGGTCAGAGACAGAGGATATCCATCGCCAGGGCCATATGCAAGAACCCGGAGATCTACATCTTCGACGACACATTCTCCGCGTTGGACTACAAGACCGACAGGGACCTGAGGTCCGCGTTGAAGGTCAGCACCGCCAACGCCACGAAGATAATCGTCGCGCAGAGGGTCGGGACGATACTCGACGCAGACCGTATCATCGTTATAGACAAAGGACGGATAGTGGGCGACGGAACCCATGACACGCTCATGAAGGACTGCCCGCTCTACAGGGACATAGCGGAATCCCAGCTTTCGGAGGAATCCTGATGAGCCCCGGCGGACCTCAGTGGACCCATGCCGAGAAGCCCAGGAACCTCTGGGCCGCCATGGGGGCGTTCCTCAGGTACATCGGACCTCACAGGAAAGAGATCGCCCTTGGAGTCGTCTGCAGCCTGCTTGCATCCGTGCTGACCCTCATCGGACCTCAGTACCTGGCAGGCATAACGGACAGCCTGTCCCTCAGCGTGCTGGAAAGCCTTCCCATTGACACCGGATACATCACGACCACTGGCATCCTGCTGATCTTCATCTACATCGCGGGACTAATCTTCTCGACGATGGAGAACTACATCATCGCCGCTTCGTCTGAGAAGATCGGCGCCCGTATGCGTACCGACATATCGAAGAAGCTCTCAAGGCTCCCGCTCAGCAAACTGGACAACAACAGCACCGGGGACCTGATGAGCAGGATGACCAATGACACGGACACTATCAGCAACTCATGCAGTGAGAGTATCTCTCAGACCGTCAACGCTGTGACGATGTTCGCCGGAGCGCTGCTGATGATGGTCTACACCGACTGGCGCCTCGCGGTATTCGCGGTCATCCCTCCCGTTGTTGGTTTCATAATCCTCTTCACGATCACCCGCCGCACCCAGAAGTACTTCATCGCCCAGCAGAGGGACCTGGGGAGGATGAACGGCCTGGTAGAGGAGACGTACTACGGCCATGACATAGTCAGCGTCTACAACAACCATGCAAGGATCGGGAGGAAGTTCACAGAGATCAACGACAGTCTGTTCAACAGCGCGTACAAGGCGAGGGTAATCACAGGCCTCGTGCCTCAGATGATGAACTTCATCAGCAACATCTCCTACGTCGTGGTATGCGTCGTCGGATCGATGATGATCGTCGAGGGTGCGATCGGATACGGTGTCATAGTGGCTTTCATCCTCTATGTGAGACACTTCACCCACCCGATTGTCATGATCGCGGATTCGGTGGCCATGATGCAATCCGTGGCATCCGCTTCCGAGAGGATATTCGAGCTCCTCAACGCAGAGGAGATGGATGACTCCCCCGTCGAAGCTGTCCTGGATCCCTCCGATGTCGAAGGCGATGTGAGATTCATCGATGTCAGGTTCGGATACGTACCCGGAAGGGAGATCATCCACGGCCTGAGCATAGATGTCGCCTCGGGTTCGAAGATCGCCATCGTCGGTCCGACCGGTGCAGGGAAGACCACGATCGCCAACCTGCTGATGAGGTTCTACGAGATCGATTCCGGAGACATAACAGTGGATGGAGTCTCCATCCGCGACCTATCCAGGGACAATGTCCACGACCTGTTCTCCATGGTGCTCCAGGACACATGGCTGTTCGAAGGCACCCTCAGGGAGAACATAGTGTTCACCAAGGAGGGGGTCTCCGACGAGGAGCTCACTGACGCATGCGGATCTGTGGGCCTCGGTGAGTTCCTGGAATCCCTTCCAGAAGGTCTTGACACCCATATCTCCGAATCCTCCGGTCTTTCCGTTGGCCAACGCCAGCAGATTACCATCGCGAGGGCCATCGTCAAAGACGCCCCGATGATCATCCTGGATGAGGCGACGAGCTCCGTCGACACCGTCACCGAGAAGCACATCCAGCGTGCGATGGATGCGCTCACCACGGGGCGCACATCATTCGTCATCGCCCACCGGCTCTCCACGATAAAGAACTCCGACATGATCCTGGTCATGAAGGATGGGGAAATCGTGGAGAAAGGCACCCACCACCAGCTTCTGGAACTGGACGGGTTCTACAAGCAGCTCTTCGACAGCCAGTTCGAAGGATGCGAATGAGACCGGGGAGGACCCCGGCATGTGTTTGAGAAGGAATCAGGACTTCTTTCCCTGATTGGCCACCGCATCCATCTTGGCGGACACGGCATCCTGGTCGCCCAGGAACCTCTTGGATATCACATTGAAGGATGAATCGAATGTGTACACCAGCGGAACACCTGTGGGGATGTTGACGCCCGTTATCTCCTCGTCGGAGAGACCCTCGAACTCCTTCACCAGTGCCCTGAGTGAGTTTCCGTGGGCTGCGATGAGGACCCTCTCACCGGCCAGCATGCGGGGTTTGATCTCCTTCTCGAAGTAAGGGACGGCCCTGGCGACGGTGTCCTTCAGACTCTCGGTCAGAGGAAGGCATTCCCGGGGAACGGACCTGAACATCTCGATGTTGGCAGGGTTCCTCTCATCCTCAGCTGCGAGCTCGGGCGGAGGTGTGGAGTATGACCTTCTCCAGACCTTGACCTGGTCTTCCCCGTATTTGGTAGCGGTCTCGGACTTGTTCAGCCCCTGGAGGGCACCGTAATGAC
The DNA here is from genome assembly GCA_964550065.1 of uncultured Methanomassiliicoccales archaeon. Classification (GTDB taxonomy): domain Archaea; phylum Thermoplasmatota; class Thermoplasmata; order Methanomassiliicoccales; family Methanomethylophilaceae; genus Methanoprimaticola. Next base: position 218,137 of record CAZJWD010000002.1, on the reverse strand, counting down.
GCTCGTTCAGCTGCCATGCCTTCACGACCGGGAGCCAGTCCCGATCCATCCCCGCCAGTGCAAGGTTGAGCGTGCGGATGGCCCTCTTGAGGAATGAGGTGTAGCAGATGTCGAAATCGAATCCCTCCTCCTTCATCAGAAGACCCGCGGCCGAGGCCTCCTCGCGGCCTTTGTCCGAGAGGTCCACATCCGTCCATCCGGTGAAGAGGTTGAGTTTGTTCCATTCGCTCTCCCCGTGGCGGAGGAGCACAAGGGTCATCTCTTGGTTCATCGCCACTCCAATCGCGCTCGGATATAATTGAATTGTTCGGGGTCGGTCGCCAGGTTATTATCGGGAATGACGTTTCCCGGAGCATGGAGTTCAGATACGGGGAGCTTGCGGAAGCGATCGAATCCGCCATAAGGAATGCATCCGAGGGGAAACGCGTGGGCGTCGCCTTCTCGGGCGGACTGGATTCCGGACTCGTTGCCTGCATCGCATCCAAGTACGCCGAATCCGTCACTCTGTACACCTGCGGCTCAGACGGATCCTTCGACGTTCTCGCCGCCGAGGAGCTTTCAGGGAGAATCGGCCTCCCCTGGGTGCGTCTAAAGATCTCTAAGGATACGGTGGAGGATGAGATAAGACGCCTCATATCCGCCACCGGGACAGACGACCCCTTCACGATCTCCTACGAACTGCAACTGTTCACCGTCTGCGAATATTCTGATGAGGATGTCATACTGACCGGACAGGGCGCGGACGAATATTTCATGGGATGCGCCAAATATGTGGAATGCGCGGACTGCGACTACCTGGCCTATGTGAAGGACGGGGTCAGGAGACTGAAGGACGTCTCCATCCCATGCGAGCTTGCAATCGCGAAGCACTTCGGCAAGGACCTCCACTATCCGTACATGGACGAGAAGGTCCTGGAGTGCGTATCACGCATCGATCCAGAGGAACTCCGCCCCAGGGACATGGACTCAAGGAAGAGGGTCCTGAAGGAGACAGCCGTGCACCTCGGCTACCCGTACCTGTTCGGAAGGACCAAGAAATCGTCCCAATACGGCTCAGGGACCACAGACATCGTCAGGGCTCTGGCCAAAGCCAAGGGCATGATGTACAACCGTTACATCCAATCCATATACGATGAAGTGTTCCCGAAGCACTGAAACCCCGATTCCGACCGTTGCGACTACCCATTCCTTTATTATGGCAGTCGTGTTCGGGTAATACAAAGGATATGGTGTAATCATGTCTGCTGAGAAAGTCACAGTTTCTGTAATCAAAGCCGACGTCGGTTCCGTCGTCGGACACTCCAGGCCCCACCCCTCCATGATGGAGGCAGCCAAGGAGATCCTGGCCGACACCCAGAAACAGGGAGTCATCGAGGATTTCTACGTCACCCGCGTCGGTGACGACATCAACCTCTACATGACCCACTACAAGGGCGACAACAACAAGGACGTCCACGGAGCCGCCTGGGAGTGCTTCCAGAAGGCCGCCAAGCTGGCCAAGTCCATGAAGCTCTACGCCGCCGGTCAGGACATCCTCACCGACGCCTTCTCCGGAAACGTCAAAGGAGCCGGACCCGGTTCCGCCGAGATGACCTTCGAGGAGAGGGGATCCGAGCCCCTCATGTTCTTCATGGCCGACAAGACCGAGCCCTCCGCGTACTCACTGCCCCTGTCCCGCATCTTCCTCGACCCGTTCACCACCACCGGACTGGTCGTCGACGCCAGGGCAAAGAAGGGATTCGACGTCGAGATCCAGGATGTCATCGGACACAAGAAGGTCACCATGTCCTCGCCCGAGGAGACCCTGAGCATCCTGTCCCTGCTGGGAGACACATCCAGATACGCCATCAAGAGGATCACCTCCAGGGCCGGGATCGGACCCGCGTGCGTCGTGTCCACCGACAAGCTCAACCTGACTGCAGGGAAGTACATCGGAAAGGACGACCCCGTCTGCATCTGCCGTGCCCAGTCCGGTCTCCCCTCCGTGGGAGAGTACCTCCAGCCCTTCATGAACAACACCATGCTCGTGGCCGGATGGATGAGGGGGTCCCACTACGGTGCGTTCTACCCCTGCTCCCCCGAGGACTCCGATCCCGTCTACTTCGACGGACCTCCAAGAATCTGCTGCCTCGGATTCCAGCTGAACGAGGGTAAGCTCCAGGGACTCGAGCCCATCAACGCCAAAGGCGGAGAGCACATCCCCGTGGACTTCTTCGGAAACGCCACCTGGGACCTCGCCAGGCAGAACTCCATCAAGGCCAGCAAGTTCATGAGGAGCCAGGGGCCCTTCATGCCCTCCATCCTCGGACCCGAGGAGATGGAGTACACATCCAGGCCCGAAGTCCTCAAAGAGCTGACTTCCAGATTCCAGGACCTGTGAGTTCATGAAGTCCCCAGCGGTGATCGTGAACTTCAAGGTCTACGCCGAGGTGGAGGGTGACCGCAGCGTCGCCCTCGCCAAGGTCTGTCAGAAGGTCGCGAAGGAGTCGGGAGTCGAGATCGCGGTTTGCCCGCCCATGCTCTCACTGGGACTGCTGTCCCACTTCCTGGAGATACCGGTGTATTCCCAGAACGTGGATCCGCTCAGTCCCGGGTCGGGAACCGGCCATGTGACACCGTCGATGCTTCATTCGGCGTTCGTTAAAGGCACCCTGATCAACCACTCTGAGAACCGCAAGTCCGCCGAGGACGTCGGAAAATGCGTGGAGATGTGCAGGAACCTGGACATCCATACCTGCGTCTGCGCTGAATCCGTCGAGAAGGCGAAGGAACTGGCGGCATTCTCCCCCGAGATGATCGCTGTGGAGCCGCCAGAGCTCATCGGCGGAGACATCTCCGTCACCACCGCCAACCCCGCCGTCGTATCCGGCACCGTTGAGGCCGTTCACTCCGTGAACCCTGGAATCGAGGTGCTCTGCGGCGCCGGAGTCAAGACAGGTGAGGATGTCCGCACCGCCCTGGACCTGGGTGCGTCCGGAGTCCTTCTGGCTTCCGGCGTGGTGAAATCCAAGGATCCCGAGGCCACCCTGCGTGACCTCATCAAATATATCTGAGGGGAACACCCCCTCAACCTTTTCCATTCTGTCGTTTCCTGCCGTTTGATATGAATCGACCTGGAGTTAACTTTAAGTCCATTCTTTCCATGACACCTTGATACCATGGCAAAAGTGAGCGAGAGCATCGGAAAATTCGGATTCGGACTAATGCGCCTCCCTACCCTTGAGAACGGGGGCATCGACATAGAACAGGTCAAGACCATGGTAGACGACTTCATGGATGCCGGGTTCAACTACTTCGACACCGCTTGGGCCTACAAAGGTAGCGAAGACGCCATCAGGCAAGCTCTGGTCGAACGCTATCCCCGTGAGAGCTTCTACCTTGCCAGCAAGAACGCTGCCTGGATCGGTTGCAAGACGAAGGAGGAGGCTTACGAGCAGTTCGAGACTACGCTCAAGCAGACAGGCGCCGGATACATCGACTTCTACATGATGCACAACGTAGGTCAGAGCCGTTCCAAGGTTTTCGACGAATTCGAGATCTGGGGGTTCCTGAAGGACATTCAGGCTCAGGGCAAGATCAAACACATCGGACTCTCTGCGCACTGCGGAGCCGACGAACTGGAGCAGATCCTGAACAAATATCCCGATGCGGAGTTCGTTCAGCTTCAGATCAACTACGCCGACTGGGAAAGCAAACTGATCCAATCCCGTGGTATATACGAAGTCGCAAGGAAACACAACGTTCCGATTATAATCATGGAACCTGTGAAGGGCGGAATGCTCGCCAACCCTCCGAAATCGGTCAAAGATGTCCTTGAAGCCTGTGAGCCCGATTGGACCCCTGCCGAATGGGCTCTGAAGTTCTGCATGGGCCTTGACGGTATCCTGACGGTCCTGTCCGGAATGAGCAACATCGAACAGATGAGGGAGAACCTCCGCACCCTGAAGGGGTTCGGAAAACTGACCGGACCTCAGTCTGAGGCGATTGAAAAGGCGAGAGAGGAACTGTCCAAACTGTCCATGATCCAATGCACCACCTGCGATTACTGTGCAAAGGTCTGTCCCAAGAACATCGGGATCTCAGGGACGTTCACCGGTATGAACATCCTCACGACCTATGACGACCTCAAAGCAGCCAGACATCAGATGTGGCTCAACGTGGACTTCATGGGTAAGGCCAACGCAGACAGCTGCATCAAATGCGGTAAATGCGAAGATGCCTGCCCGCAGATGATCAAGATAGTCGATGAGCTCCAGCGTTGCTGGGAAGCCCTCAAACCCTGATTCTCATAAACCCATGGGCTCGGGATTGATACCCAGCCCTCTCATCCCCGAGCGTGCCGCATACCAGAGCATGAACCCTCCTATGGCGGAACCTATGACCACAGCCCAGTAGATCCAGTAAAGCCCATAGACGGCACCGACAGCGTACAGGGCGATGAATATCAGATTCCTGACAAGAGCGCAGACAAGAGAACGGTTGGGCAACCCCACGGCCTGAAGCATGCTCGCCCCCAACGGTATGAGGCAGTAGAACGGGATGCACAGGCTGAACACCCTCAGGGCCTCGACCATCCCGTCCCTCAGTCCTACTGTGTCGTCGGAATATGTGAACGGATAAAGCAACGGGTCCGGGATAACGAACAGGATCAACGCTATGCAGGAAACAGTCAGCAAAGCGGCCTTCAGAGAGTACGAGTAGGCTTCCCTCATCCTTTCTAGGTCCTTCCTCCCGTAGGATGCCGAGACCACCGGCACCAATGCTGACCCGATGGCGTATGCCGGGAGCAGAGCGAGGTTCACCACCATGTTCGGTACCGAGTATATCGCCAGACCCTCCGACCCGGCACACCATACGACGAGGTAGTTCAGAACCAGATTCATGGAGTACATCACGGTGTACTCGGCCATCTGCGGGACTCCGGCCCTCAGGACGGCTCTGAGGGATTCGCCTCCGGGACGGATCCCCTTCCCATGGGATGCCACATATCCGTGCCTGAAGTAGTAGACCAATCCGATTACCAATGAAAGAAGTGTGGCCGTCACTGTAGCATATGATGCTCCGGCGATCCCCATATCCATCGAATAGATCAGTATCGGGTCGAGAACGATGTTCGCCAAGGCCAGGACGACCATGATCATCGTGGATACCTTGGCCGCCCCCTCTCCTCTGAGTAATCCTGCGATGACTCCGCTGATGACGAATATGGGCGTGGCGGCCACCATGGGCACCAGAAAATCCGTTGCCACGGCGGTGACATCGCCTGATCCGATCAGGACGAGGATGTCCTCCGAAAGAAGTACAAGGATCGGTGCAAGAACGATTCCGAATATAACGGCGAACATCAGGGAGTTGATCGCACAGGAACGGGCCTTCACATCGTCTCCCGAGCCTATGGCCCTGGCGACGGTTGCGGCTCCACCGACACCAAGTCCCGTCCCAAGTCCTGTCAGGACAAGATATATCGGTCCGCACAAGGCGACGGCGGCGAGAGCGTCGGTTCCCAGACCGGCGCACCAGGCCCTGTCCGCCAACGTGTTGATCTCGGTGACTACGAGGGCGAGGAACAGAGGGAACGCCATCACACGTATGGCCCTCTTCGGATCACCCAGGAGAACGGCTACGCTACCCTCGGAAGTCATGATTCTGTAACCGGTGTAAGAGGATAATAAAGAGAGGTTCAAATAATTGAACAGTTGTTCACATATTCAAGTGAGTGATCACAATGAAAGCGACTCTCAAACTCGAAGGCCTGTGCTGCGCCAACTGCGCCGCCAAGATAGAAACCGCCGTGCAGAAGATCCCTGGCGTTCAGGAAGCTAACCTGGCCTTCATGACTCAGAAACTCAACATCGAAGCCGACGACGACAAGATAGAGCAGATCGTAGAGGAAGCAACCAAAATCGCCAAGAAGATCGAGAGCGAAGTCGTCGTGAAGAGGATCAAGTGAGTGATACCTTGAACAGATTCGCCTGCAGGATGGTAGCCGGAGCCGTACTATTCGCAATAGGGATGGTCCTCCATTACGTCATCCACGCCGACCCGCTGGTCCAACTGGCGGTTTTCCTCCCGGCTTACATCATCGTCGGATACGATGTGGTGCTGAAGGCCGCCAGGAACATCGGAAACGGGCAGATCTTCGACGAGAACTTCCTGATGGTGGTCGCCACCCTGGGGGCCTTCCTCATATCCGCAGTTCCTGATGTCGAGGATGTCATGTTCCCGGAAGCCGTGGCGGTCATGCTGTTCTTCCAAGTGGGCGAATGGTTCGAGAAAAGAGCCGTCGGGAGAACCAGGAACTCAATCAGCGAACTTATGGACATCCAGCCGGAGACAGCCCATGTCCTGAGGGACGGTTCAGTCGAGACCGTTGATCCCGAAGAGATCTCCGTCGGAGAGACCATCATCGTCATGCCCGGGGAGAAGATCCCCCTAGACGGAAAGGTCATAGGCGGCTCATCCTCGCTGGATGCCCGTGCCCTGACCGGCGAATCAATGCCCAGAGACGTCACCATCGGTGATTCCGTGGTCTCTGGAACGGTCAACCTGACCGCCAAGATGGAGGTCGAGGTCACCAAGGCCTATGAGGACTCCACCGCATCAAAGATCCTTGAGCTCGTTGAGGATTCCGTGGCCCGTAAAGCGCCCACGGAGAAGTTCATCACGAGGTTCGCGAGGGTCTACACCCCTGCCGTCGTGGCGGCATCCGTACTCATCGCCGTTGTCCCCAGCATCATCCTGGGTGATTGGACCACATGGGTCTACAGAGCTTTGACGTTCCTGGTGGTTTCCTGTCCATGCGCACTGGTCATCTCGGTCCCACTCAGCTTCTTCTGCGGGATAGGGGCCGCATCCAAGATGGGGATCCTGGTTAAGGGAGGGAACTACCTGGAATCTCTGGGGTCCGCCGACACGGTGGTGTTCGACAAAACAGGTACTCTGACCCAGGGGAGGTTCAGGGTGTCCAAGGTTCACGCCATGAACATGTCCGAGGAAGATCTGGTGTCGGTCGCCGCCCATGCGGAATCGATCTCCAACCACCCCATATCGAGATCCATCGCAGAAGCCCACGGAAAAGATGTCAACGCCTCGATCGTGGAAAGCGCCGAGGAGATACCCGGCAAAGGTGTGAAAGCGGTCGTCGATGGCTCGGTTATCCATGTAGGCAACCACAGGCTGATGGACGACATCGGTGCCGCATACTGTGATGAAACCGTCCTGGGAACCAACGTCCATGTTGCGGTCAACAGCAACTACGAAGGTCACATCGTGGTCTCGGACGTGGTCAAGGAAGACGCCCAATCGGCAATCGTCGCCCTGAAAGCCTCCGGCATCCACAGAACCGTGATGCTCTCCGGGGATGCCAAAGGCATCTGCTTGGAGGTCGGCAGCCAGCTTGGGATCGATGACATCCGTTACGAGCTCCTTCCGGCTGACAAGACGGAAGCTCTGGTGGATATCATGAACGAGACCGCCGACAACAAAACGGTCGTGTTCGTGGGAGATGGAATCAACGACGCCCCGTCTCTGGCCAGATCCGACATCGGTATCGCCATGGGAGGGTTGGGTTCGGATGCCGCCATTGAAGCAGCGGACATCGTCATCATGGACGACGCCCCGTCGAAGATACCCTCGTGCATAAGACTGTCCAAACGGGTGAACCGGATCGTCCTGGAGAACATCGTCTTCGCCCTTGGTGTGAAGTTCGCCATCCTGGCGACCACTCTGCTCGGGATAACGGACATGTGGGTGGCGGTGTTCGGGGATGTGGGAGTCTCGGTGATAGCCATACTCAACGCCATGAGGTGCATGAACACATCCAGATTCCAGGTGATGACCGAGACGCCGTCACCGACCTGAAAACACTTCATTCTCGGTCGGACGGCCATATCCCCGACCGTCCGACTCGGGATTATCCAATAGGACACAGGGGACTCCATGATTCACTGTGATGGATCTCCCAGTTTCTACGATATTCTTATTTTTCCGACATCCATGCCCTATCATGGATGCGCTCAAAAAATCGCTGGCCATCATCCTTGCGGTTATCGCGTCATTCGGACTCATCACCGTCGTGGCCGAGGCAGATGCCTCCTCGGACATAGACGGGATCCTGATCCAGGAAGTGAGTTCGCAGGAACCCAAAGGATTCGCATTGCACAACTACGGTACATCTGCCGTGGACATCAAAGGCTATTCAGTCGCAGACTATCCCGGCAACTCCTCATCGAGCGAGGGGTCTGTGACCATCTCCACATCCCTCGTCCTGAAACCGGGAATGACAGTCGTCATAGCCTCCAGCATCACGGACTCCCCGTTCACCGCCAGAGAGAACGTCTACACCTACTCGGAAGTAGGCGTAACCTCAACCAAGTTCAACCCGGCTGCCGGAGGAGACGACATTTTCCTGTACGACTCCAACGGGAAACTGCTGGATGCGTTCTGCTACGGAACCAAGACCATCTCCGACTCGGCGGCTTGGGTGGGAGAGCCTGTTGCCAGAGGGTCCGGGATGTACTATCTGAGGACCGGAACGACGGACACCGACAGTGCAGCCGATTGGAAAAGCTACACCCCTGGAAGGACCTATCTCGATTTCGATCCCGAGGAGAAGTTCGACGCCAATGTAACCCCCTTCCTGTTCCCTGAGAGCGGAGGCATACCCATATTCGATGCTCTCGAGAAAGCCACGGAATCCGTGTATATCAACATGTACCAACTCACCAACAGGAACATGTACGGGCTCCTCTACCAGCTGGAGGGACGCGGAGTGGAAGTCACCATCCTCCTCGAAGGAGAACCTCTCGGCAGCACCCTGAAAACGGATGCACCGTACATCCAAGCGCTTATCGATGCCGGCGGAGAGGTTCGCTGCATCGGAGTGGGAGACGGCAAAGACCGTTACGAGTACGATCATGCCAAGTACGCCATCATCGACATGGAGACTGTCATAGTAACCTCTGAGAACTGGTCCCAGGCCAACCTCAACGGCTCTGTCGACAAGGAGCCTTACAGGGGCAGCAACGACGGGAACCGCGGATGGGGAGCCATTGTCGAGAGTCAGAGCTACGCCGAGTTCATGTACGATGTGTTCGCGGCGGATTACTCGATGGATTACGGCGATGTTAAGGAATTCACAGAACTGTACCCGGGTACGGTCCCCGCTCAGAACCTGACATACAGCTCCCCTACCGAATCTTATGAGACCATCACAACATCCGCCAAGGTCACGCCGGTGTTCTCCAGCGACAATTCCTACGAGGCCCTGGGATACTACATCGGAATCGCCAAGGAAAGGATCTACACCGAACAGCAGAGCTACGGGGCCTCGTACCTGGAGGATCTGGAATCACCATCCCCGATCAAGATGATCGCCGACAAGACATCGTCCGTCGATTGCAAGGTGATCTTCGGGAACGGTTTCGAGTCCTCCACCGAGCTCGTGGACAGGATCAACAGAACCACCAACATCCTCGCCGCCCAGGTGACGATCCCCTACGTGCACAACAAGGGGGTTGTCTGCGACGATTATGTATGGGTTTCATCCGTCAACTGGACGAACAACTCGTTCAACAACAACAGGGAATGCTGCGTCGTGATAGAATCCTCTGAAATCGCGGATTTCTTCGCAGAATCTTTCCTCCTTGACTTCTACGCCTACTTCTCCTTCGACGGCATAAGGGCTGTCATCTCGGAGATCCAGGACTCCTATGTCGGCGGAACGGAGATCACATTCACTGTGGACATGACACCGTCCGCATCGGATTACACCTTCGTATGGGACCTCGGAGACGGCTCCGAACCCATCAGCACCAAGATACCACGTATCGCCTGCAAGCCTGCTTTCGACGGAAAGGAGGTCACATACACCCTCTCCGTCACAGCCACAAACAGCTCCGGCCAGAGCGTGACAACATCCAAGAATTACACCCTGACTCCAGATGAAGGCACGGATGTGACGGAGATCATCCATAACTACGGGTACATCCTCCTGATAATCGTGATAGTGCTCGGACTGGTTATCAAGGTCCTGACGGGCAAGGGCAAATCCAAGAAGACCACGACTAAGAAGAAGACCAACACCAAGAAGAAAAAGAGATGAGGCCTTTGATCTACACCAGGAAGATGAACCGCTCCGACCTCCCCTCGGTCTACTGTGTCATGAACATGAATCTGCAGGGGTACTTCGAACCGGAGGTAATGGAGTTCTTCCTGGCGCAATGGCCCGACGGACAGTTCGTCGCCACGGACATCACGGGGAAGGTCATCGGCGCCCTCTCCGGTGCCCGTCTGGACGGCGGGAGGGCCAGCATCTCCCTCCTGGCTGTCGACTCTGCTTATAGGGGACAGGGTGTCGGGACGGCCCTGTTCGAATGCGTCCGCACCGCCTGCTTCATGTCCGGACTCGGAAGGATACAGCTGGAGGTGAGGATAGATAACGTCCCGGCCATCGATTTCTACAGGAAGAAAGGGTTCGAGATCACTGAGAGGCTGCCTTCGTTCTACAACGACGGCGGTGACGGATATCGCATGACCCTCGACCTGTACGGCAGAGTCAGTCTTTCCTGAGCAGGATGTAAACGATCACTGAACCCACGAGGGCGATTGCAACCGCGAGGATGATGTTGATCTTCAGATAGGACTCCTCTGCCAACTCTGTTCCGTCCGGGGCCGTGGTGGAGAGCCTGTATGTCCCCGTCCCCTGGGCCTCGAATGTTATGCGGTCCACCGACACTTCGATGATCTCCATGCTTGTGTCGGAACCGTCCGTTTCCCTGTAGACATAGTAATCCGACGGATTGCCCGGTGGCGAGACCGTGACGGTCACGCTGAGGGACTCCAGGACAACCGGGTCTATGCCCATGATGTCCAATCTTACATGGTCTCCAGATTCATCCGTCCTCAGACTTATCAGGAACCAGTTGCCGCCGATGTACATGCCGTCAGGGGCATTGATGATGACCTCGCTGTCCGAATAACCCATGCGTACGGAGATGTGGCTTATGTACACGGTCCCGTCCGTGCGCAGAACGACCGTGTCGTCATCCGATGGCATGACGTCTATCTTACCGTCAGCCGCCTCCACACTGATGCAGTATGCAACATATCCGTCACCGACAGGATCTAGGCCCTTCAGATTTCCGCCTTCCCTCTTCTCTATGATACCGTTGTTGATCACCTGTCCGCCTATCTCCAACGTTCCGATGACGGTCATGTGCTCTGCGACGGAAAGACTCGCTCCGGGGGAGACTTTCATGGATGAACCGGACGGGATCACGACATCGCAGTTGGTCCACATCGAGTAACCCGTAGGGATCGTCGGTGATGTGGCCGAGGGCCATACTCCGCCCTCCCCGTAAACCGACAGTCTCGATCCGGACAGATAGAACTCGCTGCTGATGAGTTTCGTACGGGTTGTGGAGTCCAGAGTGTAGTTGGACAACTGATACGCCGTGCCAACAGCCCTATTGGGAGTGGAAAAACAGGAATCGGGGTACAACGCGATCCCGGGAGCATCGACGAGGAAGTTCTTGGCATACTGTGTGAGAGCGGAATCCCCGTTCCAGAGTATGCCCGGAGTGCTGAGGATCCCTCCTCCGATGATGACCATCTTGGTAGCAACTGTGCTGTCTATGACGGCCTTGACATCCCCGTTGGCGTAGAACGTGTTCATGTTGGTCAAAGACTGGTTGGTGCCGTGCTCAGTGTTGGACCCTATGCAGAGGTAATCAACCCTGCCGGACCTGATGTCGTACGTCAGGTCCCCCACGACCGCCTTCAGGTTTGTGACGTACCCCACATCCGCACCGTATATCCCAAGATTCACGCTGTTGTACCTGCCGTTGGTGCCCGATGGGTACAGACGGTCGATGCTCATCCCGTCACCGACGGAGATCGAGATGCTGTCTGACGCCACCATGTCCTCGGTCGGATTCACAACGCCGATGGTCCCCTTCTGCAGATTCAACGATATCCCGCCAAGCGGCGTGAACATCAGCGTGTACGAGTTCTTTATCGACGGCTTCAACGAACTCGGCACTGTGAGGACCTTCAACTCGGAGATGCTGCCGCCGTACATGGAGAACACAACGTCCACCGGGTCCTTTGTGCTCACCGTATCGGTCTGAATCAGAGTGACCGTGCCGAGAGAACCTCCGACCATGACCACGTTCAATGCACCGCTTACGCTTCCCAGACGGGTCACCTGGAGATCCGACCCAGAGTTGATGGTCCTGACCGACCAATCGTATTCCGGTAGGACGAAATCGGGATTGTTCAACTCGGACGAGGTGGGCTTGTATGGAACCTTGTACGTTATGTTGACCAGTCCCCGACTGCCCTCCGATATTATGTAGTCGTAGTCGGAATACTCATTGGTGAGACTGCTGTCGACGTTAGTGGCCCCTTCACATCCGTCGGATGTCAACGTGAAGGAGAACAATGCCGCGAATACCGCGACCGCTGCAACGATGACGACGACATCCGACCTCATGTTGCAGGAAATACCCTGATTGATTATATTGATGTCTCAGGACAATTCGGCATCATCCGCAAACAGACGACCGTGTCCGACTGGACATAAATGAACGTCAGAGAAGATTGAATCCAGGCGGTTATCATCAGATCGGAGAAGAAACCCGAACATGATGTGGTAATCAGGGAGGGGAGAACCCCTCCGGTTTAATTGAACATCGTGTCATCGAGATGCTCGGTCTGGAAGTAGTACGACGACCTCTCCTTCTGCGAGGAGGAGACGTCCTTGGAAAGGCCCTTGTTGTAGGAGCCGTACCTCTCCCTGATCTGGTCCTCCACGCTCCTGGAGCGCCTGAGTGCGGCACGGATGTGGTCCTCGGTGATGAGCGGCGCACCCTCCATGACGGCTATGTCACCTGCGGCGCGGATGAGTCCTCCGAGCTCCCTCAGCCTGAGCGTCAGGGAGTTGCCCTGGTTGTCCGCCTTGGCACGGTGCTTACCCTCCTGGATGATCAGCTCCACGGCACCGACGGTGGCATGGGGGATGTGTCCGTCCAGGTTGACCTCCTGGGCGACGAACTGGGCGTATTTCGCACGGTTCCTGGGGGTGTCGGGCATTGCGATGTCCACGAGGACCTCATACCCTCCGCCGATGATCCTCGACCTGAGAGGCGACAGTATGTTCTCCAGGTCCTGGATGTTACATGCGGCGACGAGGATGAAGTCACAGGGCACATCGTCGACCTTGACGCTGGCACCAGCAGACTGCGGGTTCCTGCCCACGATGGGGAACGTCTTGTCCTGCATGGCGGTCAGGATGTACCTCTGCAGGTCCCCGAGGTGCGAGATCTCGTCGATGAACAGCACCCCTTCATGGGCCTCATGAATGGATCCTGCGACGATCCTCTCATAGGCGGGAGTCCCGAGTTTCTCGTGACCTCCGTACGGATCGTGCCTGACATCGCCCAGGAGCTCAGTCTCGGACGCTCCGGTGGCAAGGACGAACGGATCCCTGCGGAGCTTGACGAGAACCTTCTCGCTGCTGGTCCTCTGGAGCTCGCCCCTCTTGTCGATGGCCTTCTGGTCAAGCATGCAAATCATGTTGCCCGCGCGCTCGAATATGACGACCTCCTCCACACCGTCGCGCGTGCGTGTGGTGTGGACCTTCTCCTTCCCTGCGGTGGCCTGTGGAAGTGCGACCTCCAGCATCCCGCCCAGGATATCCTGGAACGGGTTGCTGCGGTTGCCGGCGTCCATCTTGCTCTTGCTGCAGTGGGGGCAGGTCAGATCGGTTGGCAGGGAGTACTTCCCGCAGAGCTTGCACCTGTATCCGAGATGCTCCGCGACGTTGCCCGGGGCATCCTCGGGCTTGAGGAGGATCCCGACGGACTGGGCACGGATGTCCTCCTCCTTCTCCACCTCATCGGAATCCAGGACCTCCAGGAACGGCCTCTCGGGATTCTCCGGGTTCTTGACCACCCTTATCTCATGACTGGGTTGAGGGAGGTTCATGGAAAGCGCCCTTGCGATCATGGACTTCCCGGTCCCCGGAGGGCCGACCAGGAGGAGGTGCCTGCGCTGCCTCGCGGCTATCTTCGCAAGCTCAATGGCCTCCTCCTGACCGAGCACCCTGTCGAGCGGGTCGGCTGGAATCTGGATATCTTCTGTGGACGACATCGATGCGAAGTCGTCCCATGTCTCGACCGGTCTCTTCTCAGTCATGTGAATCCTCAGTAGAGGTCTTCCTTGGTCCAGATGGTTATATCGGCGGGCATCTTGGTGATGTTGCCCTTCCTGGTACCGACCACGAGGGTGATCCCGTTGGACGCGGACACATCGAGGATCCTCTGGGAGATGACCCCGTCGAACACGATGGACTCGACATCGCTGGAATCCTCTTTGAGCGAGTTGACGAGGCTCTTGACAGCGACCTCGCGGATGACCTCGTTCTCCTTGTTCAGGACCTTGGCGTTGTGCGTGGTGGAGAGGGCCAGGAGCATGTCGCGGTAGATCTCCTGCTGAGGAGTCAGGACCTTGTCGCTAACCTTCTTGCGGCTCGTGCGGGGCTTGCTCTCCTTCTTGGGCTTCTCGACGGGTTCCTCCACCTCTACGGGCGTCTCTTCGACGGCAGGGGTCTCGATCACGGGCTCCTCGATGACTGTCTCCTCGGTAGCGGGTTCCACGACGGCTTCGACGATAGGCTCCTCCACGGCAGCGACGTCCTCGGCGGGGACATCTTCACGTACTGTGAGACGGGTCTCGGCCCTGATCGCGAGGGACCTCTCGGCGGCAGGCATGGGGATCGCATCGGAATCGCAGTCATCACGCTTCTTCCTGTACTTGTCGATGGCGTCGTTGTTGAAGCGGTCCTTCTTGGACTCCCTCTCCTCCCTGCGCCTCTCCTCACGGTCCTTCCTGCGCTCGCGCCTCTCCTCACGTTCCTCGTCGCGGGATTTCCTGCGCTCCTTGTGCTCGTGTTTCTCCTCGTGCCTGGGCTCGTGGTCCTCGGCCTCCTCGATCTCGTCGAGGGACCTCTGCTCGGTGACCAGTCCGTTCATCTCCATGTACTGGTCTCCGGGAACCTTGTTCCTGAGGCACTTGATGATCTGCTTGGCGGTGAGCTCCTCGACCTCATGGGCACGGGGCGCACGGGCGACGAAGTCGACCTCGGCCACCTGGAAGAGCTCCCTGAGGATCAGCTCTCCTCCCCTGTCGCCGTCGACGAATGCGGTGGCGACCCTCTCGCGGGAAAGCTCCTGGACGGTCTTGGGGATGTTGGTTCCCTCGACTGCGATGGCGTTCTTGATTCCCGCCTTGAGCAGGTTGAGGACATCGGACCTGCCCTCGACGATGATGATTGCCTCGGAGTCCCTGACGTTGGGTCCGGCCGGGCAACGGTCCTTTCCATAGGTGGTGATCTCCTCCACCTGGACGCTCTGCCTGACGCTGTCGGTCAGGTCGAAGCTGGTTCCCTTGGACTGCTTGATGAGCTCGTTGAGAAGCTCCTTGGCCCTCTCGACCACCTTCTCCCTCTTGGTGACACGGACATCCTCGATTCCGAGGACGTGGATGCTGGCCTTGCAGGGTCCGACGCGGTCGACGGTCTCCAGAGCGGAGGCCAGAATCACGGTCTCCACCTGGTCCAGGCTGGAGGACATGTAGATGATACCCTCGGATTTGCCTGCTTTGGAGACGACCTCGACCTCAATCCTTCCGATTCTTCCGGATTTCTGCAGGTCCCTGAGGTCCAGTTCGTCGCCGAGGAGTCCCTCGGTCTGTCCGAAGATCGCTCCGACGACGTCGGGTTTCTCGATGACTCCGTCAGCGTTGATCTTCGCTTTAACCATGTACTTCGTTGTGTTTGGATCTATATTCATGAGCACCCTCCCAGGGTGTTGGAAGGGAAAACCTACTGCTCCTGCTGAATCCTGATCGCGTACCTTTGCGGATACTTCGTCCGCGTACGTCTTACGTTTAACCAAACCGGCCTGCACGACATTTGTCGGGTCGGTGCTCCGTTGCCCGCGTGCTCCCGGTGTTCGCCACATTTAAGGCGAGTGATGATTGTGATGATGTGACAGGAATGTTGTAGTGCTTCCCTAGTGTCCCGTAAGAGGATATTATTTATAAAGATGACTAGAAAAACGATAGAAAATGGCGTGTAACGCCGATGATTCAGCCTCCCGGCAGGACAACCGTCGGCCGGAAGGGATCCTTGCCGAACCGTCCCCCGGAGTTCAGGATGCAAGGCCCTGCCGCATCCGGATACACGGCAGATGGAACCCCGTTTGATCATCAGACCCTATGGGTGTCGAGGCCTTCGGATGAGACGGCCGTTCCGAGGCCCCATGCACATTTCCACAATCGGATCGCATGGGGAATGGGTTCCGCCGGGGCCCACCTTGCCCTTCGGGAGCCCCGGCGTTCTGAAAGGTTTCACATCCGGGCGACTGTGGCACCGTCGAGGCCCGAGCATATCTCCGCGGTCTCGGCATCGCAGGTGAACATAAGCACCTGCATCTCCGAACCCACCTCGACCAGTGCCCTGCAAGCGCCCTGCTTCCTCTCGGAATCGAAGGGCAGGAGTACGTCGTCCAATATCATCGGAACCTTCCCCTCGCCCATCTCCTTGGCTATGGCCAGCTTCACGGCCAGCATCACCTGGGCACGGAGGCCGGAGCTCCACTGTGACTGGGACTTGACCTCCGAACCCGTTCTGACCGACAGGTCCTTTGATCCGGGGTTGGTGTCCAATGAGTACCTTCCGCCGGTCATCATACCAAGGTACCTGTCTGCAGTCCTGGTGACCCCGGGGCTGACAGACGAGTAGATATCCTCGCAGGCCCTCTCGGCTATGATGCACGACAGCATCGCCGCCGCACCGTCGGCCACTGCCGAACGGAGCTCCTCCTTCAGGGATTCCCTGCGGTCCATGAGCCTCTCGACTTCGACGTCGTCGACGATGGACCTCAACCTCTCGTCCATCTTGCCGATGGCCCTGTTGATCCTCTCGTTCTCCTCAGAGCGCCCGTCGCCGGAATAGGTCACGGGGCAGTCGGGGACGTTTGGGTCAAGTCCGGCGTTGGATATGGCCCTCTCGATCTCCCCGATGGCGGACTCCAGACGGTCCGCTCTCTGAGTCTTGGACGCCGCCAGCGAGTAGCCTTCAACACCGCCGAACCTGGAGACGAAATCGGAATATGCGGTGCGGGACTCGGAGTGTTCCAGACGGACGTTCATCATCGCCTTGTCCAGACGGGAATAGACGATGTGGGCCTCCCTGATACTGCGGAGCGTGGACACATCCACTTCAGTTCCCCTCTCCATCAGATGGAGGTCCTTCATCAGAGCCGACACCTCCGCCTCGTAATCCCGGGAGTAGTCGTCGGGAACCGGCTGCACGAATGCGGTCTCCCTCTGCCTCTCCTCCACGTAGGTGATCCTAGGCTTCGCAAGTCCCAATACGGCCAGCACCGCACCGGTTCCGACCAGGAATGCTATGTATGTGTTGAACATGGAACCCAGGACGCCCAGCACTGCAAGCGCCGCACCGATGTAGACCAGAGGGTTGATGCTCCTGACCTCCCTGCGTACGATCTTCTCCTGAGGCTCGTGGTTCACGGTTCCTTTCCTCGAACGGTATAGCTCCAAACCGGAGACGGCGGCGTCGATGCGCTTGCCGTTGGCGGAGACAGCCCTGGGGTCGGCGCCCATCAGCTCCCTGGCCGCATCCTGGCGCTGTCCATCCGCTTCCTTCAATGCCGCATCCGTCCGGCGGACGTGCTCGGCGAGTTGATCGTGTGTGGCGGAATCCTCAGGAACGACCCTCGGGAAATCGCCGAGGGATGTGAGCTGACGCCTGTACTCCGCCAAAGTCTCGTAGTTGGATTTCTGAGAGGCGTAGAGCTCCACAGTCCTCCGGTCCGATTCAGAGGACCTTGCCTGGCTTTCCAGCTCTTTCAGCCTCGACTCCAGCTCTGACCTCTCCTTCTGGAGGGATCCGTACGCGTCAACGCCGATCTTCGCACGGACCACTTCGTTGGAGTTCTTCCTCATATCATCGAGAACGGAGTTGATCCTGCTCTTGGACCTGGATGTCTTCCCCACCAGGGAGTCAACATCCCCCTTGGCCATATCCAATGCGGCCGGCATGGCATCCCCGCCAGGGACCGTCAGATACCTGCTCTTCAGTCTGCCCATCGCCTCGTCGTCGTTGAGTCCCGATGAATCCATGGCGAAGACCGAACGGTACAAGCTGGGGTCGTCGGTTCCGTTGGGCATGGAAGGGATGTCTCCCCTGACGAGCCTGTATTCCAAGGTCAGCACTCCGGCATCCCCGTCCTCAGTGTACTCCAGGGATCCGTGGTCGCTCTTCTTCCTCTCGGGATACTGGTTGCGCTTGTTGTTGGGAACCAGCACGGATCTGATGAACTCCATGGTGGTGGTCTTCCCGCTCTCGTTGCTTCCGTAGAACACGGTCAGCCCCCCGGAAACATCGTACCTCCTGTCACGGATTGCTCCGAAGGAACCGATCCTGATGGAACTGATCCTCATTGGGACCCTTCCAGCCTGGCGACCATCATGCCCGTCGCTCTGTCGAGTATGCTGAATATCTCCTCGTCGGACATGGCGTCCAGCACATCACCGCAGGACCTCATGACCGGGTTCTCCTTCAACATAGCTATTATCTCGCCCCTTCCCAGTCCGCGGATGCCCTCCCCGGCCTGTATCACCTTGGCGACCATGTCGATTCCCGAAGCCCTTGACTGGATGTCTATGTCCGGATGTGTGGATACCTCCACCGAGCAGACCCTGCACCCCACTGATTCGGATATCTGACGGGAGACGTTCTCCTGCTGAAGCCTCAGCATCGAGTCCAGCTTCCCGGATCCCGAGAACACCAGCCTGACTATGTCCCTGGAGCCGGCTTCCGCCCTGACCTGAGAGATCACATCGAGAAGGGCCTTGCCAGTGATGTCCACCTCGATCGTCTTCCAGACGAACTCCTGGGTTGGGATGAAACGGAGCTCCGAGACGATTCCCTCTGTGACCGTCACCAGGTACGCACCCTTCTCCCCTGACTCAGTGATTTTCCTTCCCTGGATGTTTCCGGGGTACACCATGTACGGGGATTCGCACAGCACCTGGCGTTTATGAATGTGTCCGAGTGCCCAGTAGTCCACCCCCTTTCCGATGAGGTCCGTCATCTGGCACGGAGAATACTGATAATCGCCTCCGTTCGAATCGACGTCGCAGTGAAGACAAGCCACCGTGAATCTGGCCGGATCCCCCCTTATCATCGACGGGAGGTTCCTCTCCTCGTGCCAATCGGCGAAACTCACCCCCACGACCTCGACGCCGTCCAACCCTTCGGGGATTATGTGCTCCGGCTCGGTCGCGAACTCGTGCACATTGGCCGGATACGGTATCGAATCGGTCCATGACGTCCTCGGATCGTGGTTGCCTCTGGCGATGTAACATGGTACCGCCAACCTCTCAAGCTCCCTGACGAACCTGAACCTGGTGGACGGGGTCACCGTCTCCTCATCGAAGGCATCCCCGGATATGACCATGAAATCCACCTTCTCGGATATGGCCAGGTCCACAATCCTCGAGAATGACCGGAACACAGACTCGGTCATCCTCTCCCCGTCCGACGGATCCCTCTCCGAGATCCCCCTGAACCTGCTACCTAGGTGCAGGTCGGCACAGTGTATGAATCTGCAGCGTGCTCCCATACTCTAGGATACTTCGAATCAGTATTAGAAATGTCACATCCACCTTTCCGTCCGCCAAAGGATAGCATGTGATGCAACATACGACAGGTGATGGTTAATTATCGGATAACCCATCCATGACACCGTGACCACATGGACTGCATAAAGAAGAAAGTCAACGAGGAGCTCCAGGCCGGCTGGATCGGCTCGAACAAAGAGTGCCCCTACTACTGCTGCCATTTCCAGGACCAGGACTGCACGTTCTGCTACTGTCCCTTCTATCCGTGCGAGGACGAGGACCTGGGAGGGTGGCTGGTGGGCAGGAGAGGGAACACCGTATGGAACTGCTCCGACTGCCTCCTGATACACAGGACTTCCGTGTGCAAGTACATCACCGACAGAGTCGCTGAGCTCGGTATAGAGGATTCCTCGGACGAGAGGCTCTCTGCGCTGTTCTCTGAAGTCAAGGGGAAATTCTACCATGTGGGTCGCGCGCTAATGGTCGTCGGTGCCACATCCGATGCAGGCAAATCGGTCACAGTGGCGGCTCTATGCAGGATCCTCCACAGAAGAGGGATGCTGGTCGCGCCTTTCAAGAGTCAGAACATGTCGCTCAATTCCAAGGTCACAGTCTCCGGATCGGAGATAGCCATGATCCAGACGCTGCAGTCCAAAGCGGCGGGACTCAAGAACCCCGACGCACACATGAATCCCATCCTCCTGAAACCCAAAGGCAACACCGTGTCCCAGGTGATGGTGTGCGGGAAGCCCTACGCAGACTATGACGTCCAATCCTATTACAGCGAGTTCGTCCCGGGCCCCGGCAGGGAGATTGTAAAGGAGAACGTGGACTTCCTGAAGAAAAGGTACGATGTGGTCGTCATGGAAGGTGCCGGCTCCCCTGCCGAGATGAACATCTACGACAGGGACATCGCCAACATGGGGGCTGCGAAGATCGCCGATGCCTCCGTCATCCTGGTTGTCAACGTCGAATGGGGAGGGTCGTTCGCCTACGCACTGGGCACGGTCAAACTGATCCCAGAGGAGGACAGGAAGATGATCAAGGGCATAATCTTCAACAACATCCGCGGGAACCCGGAAGGATTCAAGAAGGTCATACCGGAGTTCGAGAGGATGGCAGGGATACCTGTCCTGGGCGTTGTCCCGCATGCGGACGTCGTCCTCCCTTCAGAGGATTCCGAGGGATTGAGAGGCGTCAGGTCCAAAGGCGACGGGAAATGCCTGATCGGCGTCGTGAAATACCCCCGCATCGCCAACTTCACGGATGTGGACCCGCTCTTCCTGGAGGATGTCTCCGTCGTCTTCGTCGAACAGCCCTCGGACCTCGACGGAGTCGACGCGGTCGTCCTCCCCGGTACGAAGAACACCATCAACGACATGAACTGGATGAACTCCACAGGCATTTCTGACAGGATCAGGGAGCTCCGCGGGAAGGTCCCGATATGCGGCATATGCGGAGGATACCAGATGATGGGGAGAACCCTGGAGGACCCCGAGGGACTCGAAGGCGGAGTGAAGGACACCGTCATCCCAGGACTGGGTTTCTTCGACAACTCGACGACATGGGGTGCCTACGAGAAGAGGATCGTCAACAACAAGGGCACCATGTGCGTCGGCGAAGGCGGGGAGATCACAGGCTACGAACTCCACATGGGCATATCCGAAGTCAACGAGAAACCCCTTTTCAAGATCAACAACAGGATGGATGCCGAGCCCGTGGATGAAGGGTCCGTAAGGGAGGACGAGATGCTCTTCGGAACATACCTCCACGGAATCTTCGACAGGAAGCCGTTCAGGAAGTACTTCCTGTCGTTCGTGAACCATGACGGGAAGCCGGTCGACACCGCAGAGACGCGGGACTACGACGAGATACTGGAGGAGAACATCGAGAAACTGGCGGATGTCTTCGAGGCCAATCTGGACATGGACCGGATAATGTCCATCCTGGGGGTGACCCCATGAGGATTCTGATGCTTGGCACCTCCTCCGGTGCCGGCAAGACCACGGTATGCGCCATGGTGTGCAGGCACCTGGCACGCAACGGCCTGGACCCTGTGCCGTTCAAAGGTCTGAACCTCTCGCTCAACTCGTACGCCACACAGGATGGCGGGGAGATTGGGATGGGGCAGGCGTTCCAGGCATGGGCATGCGGACTGGAACCGGAGACAGACATGAACCCGGTCCTCCTGAAACCATCGGGAGGCGGGGTCATGCAGCTGGTTCTCAACGGGAAACCGGACGTCGATGTGACACGCGACAAGCCCATGGACCGCGGGAAGGCCCTCAGGAATGCAGTCGAGGCCTTCGAGAGGCTGTCGTCCCAACACGGCATCGTCGTCTGCGAGGGTTCCGGTTCGCCAGCCGAGCTGAACATGATGGACCGCGACATCGCCAACGTGGGCATGATGAGGGCCCTGAACATACCGACCGTCCTGGTGGCCGACATAGAGAGAGGAGGCGTGTTCGCCGCGATATACGGCACATGGCTGCTCGTCCCCGATGATGTAAGGCACCTGATGAAAGGGTTCGTGGTCAACAGGTTCAGGGGCGACTCATCCATACTCGGCCCCGGGATAAAGATGGTCGAGGACCTCACCGGCATGAAATGCCTTGGCGTGCTGCCTTACCTGAGCCTCAGGTTCCCCGAGGAGGACTCCCTGTCCTCATCCGAAGGCACCCTGGAAGGTTCCGACGTCAGGACCGCGTTCATGGACAACCTGGATGCACTGACCGACGCATGCCTGGAAGCCGGGATGGACTTCGATTCGCTGATCGAGATCTCAAAAGGATGATCATCCGCCCGATGCGACCCTCATGGCGCGCACCTCGGCATCTTCCGGAGGGACCGTATCCATCGGGACCGGGGACCCACCAATCAGGAAGATGAACGAGTCCGGGTGCTCCCCTGCGTCGGCGGCCGCCTCGGCGATCGTCTTGCCGGGTCCGATTGGGACGGTCCTGCCGGAGAAAGTCAACTCTGCCATGGAACGTACTCGGCGACTGATTATTTGACGATATCGAGCGGTCGGTTCGTACCGCCACCAGACCGACCCCGCTGACTTAATATGTCTGGAAACAATCATCCAGTTCACACCACGAGGACCGGATGTCCGGCAGTGGTACGGCATCCCGCAAAAACCCTTCGACACCATGGGAGAGGAAAGAGATGAACAGCGATTACAAGAAATTCATAGAGAACAAAGCCGATATGTGCAGACGTACCGACAGCTTCTCTCCCGAGCTCTACGCCAAGTACGATGTCAAGAAGGGACTCCGCGACTCCAACGGAAAAGGTGTCGTCGTGGGGGTCACCACCGTCTCCCAGGTGGATGGAACCGAGCTGATAGACGGCGAGAAGGTCCCCTGCGACGGAAAACTCAGATACCGCGGCTACGACATCCGCGACCTCACCAACGGATTCATCAACAAGCGCTACGGATTCGAGGAATGCGCATACCTCCTGCTGTTCGGAGAGCTTCCCAATTCCGAGCAGCTCGAGGAGTTCTCGCTTCACCTCACCGAGGAGAGGAAGCTGCCCGTGACCTTCGTCAGGGATGTCGTCATGAAGGCCGCCAGCAAGGACATCATGAACTCCATCGCCAGGTGCATCCTCTTCCTCGCATCCTACGACAAGAAGGCCCTGGACAACAGCGTGGAGAACGTCCTCAGGCAGTGCATCTACCTGATCAGCGTCTTCCCCATGCTCACTGTGTACAGCTACCACGCGTACAACCACTACGTCAACGACGAGAGCATGTACATCCACCGCCCGGACACACGTCTCTCCACAGCGGAGAACATCCTCAGGATGCTCAGGCCGGACAAGAGCTACACCTATCTCGAGGCCACCGTCCTGGACCTCGCCCTCGTGCTCCACATGGAACACGGCGGAGGGAACAACTCCACCTTCACCACGCGTGTCACGACGTCTTCCGGCTCGGACACCTATGCCGTCATCGCAGCGGCAATGTCCTCGCTCAAAGGACCTAAGCACGGAGGGGCCAACCTCAAGGTCATGGAGATGATGGACAACATCAAGAGGCACATCAAGCACCCTGGCGACGAGAAGGAGCTGAAGAAGTACCTGGGTGACATCCTTGACAAAAAGG
Source organism: uncultured Methanomassiliicoccales archaeon (assembly GCA_964550065.1). Lineage (GTDB taxonomy): Archaea > Thermoplasmatota > Thermoplasmata > Methanomassiliicoccales > Methanomethylophilaceae > Methanoprimaticola. Next base: position 194,316 of record CAZJWD010000002.1, on the reverse strand, counting down.
CCTTCGACCACCAGGGGCTGATCTACGGCATGGGCCATGCTGTCTACACCAAATCCGATCCCCGTGCGGTCGTGTTCAAATCGTTCGTCCAGAAGCTCGCCGCCGAGAAAGGACGCCTCGACGACTACCACCTCTACGAGAGCGTCGAGAAACTCGCCCCCGACCTGATCCTGTCCAAGAGGCCCAACGCCACGAGCGTGTCAGCTAATGTGGACTTCTACAGCGGATTCGTCTACGACCTCCTCGGCATACCGAAGGAGCTCTACACCGCGCTGTTCGCCACCGCGAGGATAGTCGGATGGAGCGCCCACAGGATCGAGGAGCTGGTCACATCCAACAAGATTCTCCGTCCGGCGTATGTCAACGTCATGGAGCCCCGCGAGTACGTGCCCCTCGACCAGAGGTCGTCCGAAGGGAGTGAATGACGATGTTCAGGAAGCCCACTGCGACCAGGGTCATGAAGAACGTCGGCAAGGCCCTGCGTGAACTGGAGCTGAGCTACGAGGACAAGGATGAGACCACAATCCTGCTCAGCGCCATGGGGGATGACCATCCCATAGGCATGGTCATCGCCGCCGATGAGACGAACAAGACCCTGAACATCTACTGCTACCTGATGTTCAACATCCCTGAGGAGGCCAGGAAGATGCTCATCCCCGAGCTGAACACAGTCAACAACACGATCAACAACGGCGGCTTCTACATGGCCGACGGTGAACCCAAGATTTACTTCAAGGTGGTTCAGAGCTTCTTCGACTCACTCCCCACCGTCGACACCATAGCCCATCTGATAATGATCTCCTTCAAGACGGTCGACGTCAACGACGGAAGGCTGAAGGACCTGATCCCCGCGGGCTCGGTGATCAAGGACCCGATGTTCAACTGATCAGTTCCTGCCGATCATCCTTTCCACGGGCCTGCGGGCCCTCTTCATGACATCATCGGACAGCCTGACCTCCGGCTCCATCCCCTCCAGACAGTCGAATACGGATTCGAGGGTGGTCATCTTCATGGCCCCGCAAACGGCGGATTCTGGGAAATGGAATGTCTTCCCCGGACAGTTCCTCTCCAGCCTGTGGCGCATGCCGACCTCCGTGAGCACGATGAACTCATCGGATTCGGACTTCCTGCTGTACTCCAGCATCTTCTCCGTGGATCCGATGACATCCGCCATCCCGAGGACCTCGTCCCTGCACTCCGGGTGAGCCAGCACCTGGGCTCCCGGATACTTGGACTTCAGGTCGGCGACCTGTCTGACCGATATGCACTGGTGGACCGGACAGAAACCATGCCAGAGCACCACGTCCTTGGAGGGGCATTTCTTCGCGGCGTAATTCCCGAGGTTCTTGTCCGGGACGAACACCGCGCCGTCGGATTCCAACGAACCGACGATGTCGATCGCATTGGACGACGTGCAACAAATGTCCATCTCCGCCTTGCAGGCACCTGTGGAGTTGACATACCCCACGACCTCCTTGCCGGGGTTGGCCCTCCTGGCCTCCACGATCTCCTCGGGGGTGCACATCTGCGCCATCGCGCAGATAGCATCCGGCTCGGGAAGCAGAACGGTCTTGTCGGGATTGAGGATCTTGGCAGTCTCGCCCATGAAGGTTACTCCGCAGAAGACAATCACATCAGCCTCTGTCTTAGACGCAGTCACGGAAAGACCGAGGGAGTCTCCGACGTAATCGGCGATGTCCTGCACCTCGGGAAGACAGTAGTTGTGAGCCAAGATTACAGCATTGCGCTCCTTTTTGAGCTCCGCTATACGTTGCCCGACATTTTCCATGAACCGTGCCATGAGAATCACTTTAATAAAAGTGACCCAGTAACCGCGAATATGGGCAACAGGGAATCCGTAGCGGGATCCAGATTCGCTTGCAGCGTGAGGGAGAGGGCCCTCTTCGAGGCCGGGATAAAGATGGGGACGATATACCACCAGTTCGTGGGGACACCGTTCAACCTCGACACCGTCGATTATCTGGAGACCGGCATAGAATCCGCGATATCCGTCCAACCCTATGTTGAATCGGCCTCCGTTAAAATCGACAGGTCGGCCCTTGTCTGCGGAGGGGACAGGTACTCGTACCAATCCCTGACCGGGAACATGATCGATGCTAAGGTGGTCATCGCAATGGATGGTGTGAAGGTCACCGCCGAGATGAGGTATGATGAGGAGCTCGGCTACCCCCTGATGTACATTTCATCCATCGAAGAGGATTGAGATGTACGGCAATTGCTGACATTGCTGGCCTTGGAAATATATGATTCATATTCGACAATCAACGTATATCTTTTTTGAATCCGGACACCGATTGACGTAAATAGCCCTAAAATTAATGCGTTCCTAAAGAACCATTTTTATATTCAGATAACCATCATGGAGGAGCCAGTCGTTGTACTGGCGGGCGTGTCCATGATAACTGATATCAAGATCGGAATTACCGGCCTTCCCGGTGCCGGAAAGACCTATGCTCTTCTCAGGGTCATAGAGATGCTTCAGAACGACGAGGAGCTCGCCATCGGAGGAATGATCGACGAGCCCATCGGCGACGGAAGGCACAAGACCGGCTTCACGGTCAGGGATCTTGCCACAGGGGACACAGCCGTATTCGCCAGCACCGAGATCGAGAGCAAAATCATGGTTGGTAAAATCGGTGTGGACCTCTCAAAACTCGAGGAGATCGGAGTCAAAGCCATCCGCGAGGCCTGCGAGAAATGCGACATCATCGTCATCGACGAGGTCGGGAAGATGGAAGTCGAAAGCCAGCTTTTCATTGATGCCGTCAAAGACGCCCTTGATGCGGACAAACCCATGATTATCACGCTCCACAAAAAATCCAGGAACCCGCTTCTCCAGGACATCAGAAGGAGGGACGACGTGAGGATTCTCGAAGTCACCCCCACCAACAGGAATCTGCTGCCCTACAAAATTGTCAAACTCATGAACGGTGAGAGCGTTTGAGCCCCGATGGGGAAATCATCCGTGAAGGCGGCACCGAGATACTGGTTCCCGCCGAGCATTCCGTGCACGGCCCCGGCAAGAAGGTCGGGTCCGTCTTCTTCAACGAGCAGATGGCGTTCAACAGAGACGTCAGCGTGATGCTCCTAAGATCCCTCGACAGAGATTCCGTCAACGTCGCAGATGCCATGTGCGCCACGGGATCGCGTTCCGTGAGGATCGCCAACGAAGTCCCCGGTGCAATCGTCACAGCCAACGACATCAGCCCTTCGGCGATGCCGTATGTGGAAGCCAACATACAGCTCAACGGCGTCTCCAACTGCACCCCTTCGTGCAGCAACCTACACATCCTTTTCACCGAACAATCGTTCGACTACGTCGACCTCGATCCCTTCGGGTCACCGATGCCGTTCCTCCAGTCGGCGATTAGGGGGTGCGGAAAGAGAGGGATCCTCGCCGTCACCGCCACGGACACGGCTCCCCTGGCCGGCGCCCATGCGCCCAAATGCAGACGCAGATACCAGTGCGAACCCATCAGGGGATTCATGTGCCATGAGGGAGGACTCAGGATCCTCATGTGCAACGTGGCACGCGAACTGGCCAAGTTCGACCGCGGCATGACGCCTCTTCTGTCGTTCTACGCCGACCACTACTTCAGAACCTACGTCCGGATCGAGGAGGGTGCGAAAGCCGCCGACGACACACTGGCGAAACTCGGTTACATGCATTACAACATGGAGACCCTCGAAAGATCCACATCCCCGTACCCGGACAAGGAGCACCGCCTCGGCCCGTTCTGGCTCGGACCGCTTCATGACCCGTACACACTTTCCAGGATGTCCGCGGAGGGCATGGCCGACCAGAAGAGGTGCGTGAAGTATCTGAACCTCTGGAGGAACGAGCTCGACGACCAGGTGTTCGTCTACGACATGTCCGAACTCTCATCGCATGTGAAGATGTCGCCGCCCAGGATAGACGACTTCATCGATTTCCTGAACGGCCACGGAAAAGCCTCCAAGACCCATGTGTCCCCCACATCCTTCAAGACCGACATACCGCTGGAGGAGCTGTTGAGACTCTACCGGGATTTCAGCCCCGACAATCTTAATAAACAGGCATGAGCTAGCCGGCGCTAGGTGCCAAACAATGCCCAGTCTCGCAATTATCGGAGCCCAGTGGGGCGACGAGGGTAAAGGAAAGATCACTGACTATCTCGACGAGAAGGCCGACCTCATAGTACGTTTCCAGGGCGGGAACAACGCCGGCCACACCATCATCGTCGACGGCAAGACGTTCAAGCTCCACGGACTCCCCTCCGGAGTCGTCCGTCCGGGCAAGCTGGCCGTCATCGGGAACGGTGTCGTGGTCAACCTCGAGGAGCTGGGCCAGGAGATCGACGAGGTCCTCACCAACGGCGGCAGTATCGACGGCCTCAGGATCTCCGACAGGGCGCACCTGATCATGAACTACCACAAGAAGCTGGATGGTGCCGAGGAGAAATACCGCGGCAAGAACGTTGTTGGCACCACCAAGAAAGGTATCGGACCCTGCTACCAGGACAAGATCGCCAGGATCGGATTCAGAGCCGGCGACCTCCTGGAGGACGACACCCTCGATGACAAGATCTCTTTCATCCTCCCATACAAGAAGGACCTCATGGAGATGATGGGCGCGGAGGGATGTTCCTGCACAGTGGAGTCCCTGCACCAGAAGATGGCCGGCTGGAGGGAGAGGATCGGAAAGTGCATATGCGACACCTCCGTCCTTATCAACGACTCCCTCGACCAGGGCAAAAACGTCATCTTCGAAGGTGCCCAGGGAGCGATGCTCGACATCGACCACGGCACCTACCCCTATGTCACCTCCTCCGCAACCTGCGGTGGCGGGATCTGCACCGGTTCCGGTGTGGCCCCCAACAGGATCGACGGGGTTCTGGGAGTCATCAAGGCATACACCACCCGCGTCGGTGAGGGGCCCTTCGTCACCGAGCTCTCCGGAGAGGAGGAGCTTGCCCTCCAGCACAAGGGAGGCGAATTCGGCGTCACCACCGGCAGGGGGAGGAGATGCGGCTGGCTCGACCTGGTCGTCTGCGAGCACGCATCCAGGATGTGCGGTTTCACATCCATCGGAGTCACCAAGATCGATGTGCTGAACGACACCCCGGAGATCCCCGTCTGCGTCGCATACGAGATAGACGGGGAGGAGGTCAGGCACTTCCCCGCATCCATCTCCAAGCTCAACAGGGCGAAGCCCGTCTACGAGTACTTCAAGGGCTGGAAAGGATGGAGCGACACCCAGGCCCTGGTGAAAGGAGGGTACGAGAACCTCCCCGGCGAGATGAGGGAGTATATCGAGTTCTCCGAGAAGTACCTCAAGGTCCCTGCGGACCTGATCAGCGTCGGGCCCGACAGGGACGAGACGATCGACCGTCGCGGCGACTGGTGGAACTGAAACCCGATCCGGGCGGAAACCCCGCCCGGCGTTCTTCACTGCTGCAAGCAGTCTTTAATAGCGTCATATCCTGGCTATTCCGGGAATACTATGGCCGAATGCAAAGTAACCGTCAAGGCAGGGGTCTGCGGAAAGACCACGACCGTCTACGCCACCCCTTCCGAGGATATGATGACCGTCGACGTCAGGATCGAGAGCGACTGCCCCATGGTCTCCAAGAACCCCGTACCCCCTGTAGTCTCTTGGGAGGAAGTAGGTGCGCCGTTCAACGAGTCCAAGGTCTACGCCTGGGCCACTGAGAACATCCGCCACACCGCCTGCCCTGTGCCATGCGCTGTGGTCAAATCGATCGAGGTGGCCGGGGACCTGGGGCTGAAGAAGGACGTCACGATCACCATCGAATGATTATGTCAAACCTTCGGCGGTCGTGATGACCGCCGCTTATTCCCGTTCAAGACCTTCCTTCCACGCGTAATTATATAATCGGGGATTGGATGCTCCGGGATGATTGCTTATGAAGACGAAGATCAAGGCATCCAGAAGGTCGATGGGAATGAATTACGCGATACGCGAAGTCACAGTTCCTGCCGCCGCTGCCGCCAAGACCGGCATGAAGATGCTTGATCTCAACATCGGCGATCCGAACAAATGGGATTTCGAGACCCCGGAGTACTTCAAAGCCACCCTCAGGGCTGCGGTCGACGAGACCGACAACGGATACGGGGACTCCCAGGGCAACCTCGACCTCAGAGAGGCCATCGTCCAGAGGGAGAAGGAGAAGCACGGGATCACGATCACCCCCAAGGACGTCTACGTGACGGCGGGCGTCAGCGAGTGCATCAACATCATGATGGGCACGCTGGTCGAACCGGGCGACGAGATCCTTGTACCCGGTCCGGGATACCCCTCCTACGCACAGTACATCCACTTCTACGAGGGAAGGACGGTCTCCTACAGGCAGATTGAGGAGGAGGACTGGAGGCCCGACACCGACATGATCCGCAAGAGGATCACCAACAGGACGAAGGCCCTTGTCCTGATCAACCCCAACAACCCCACAGGGGCCATCTACGACGAGAAGGCCGTCAGGGAGATGGGGGACATAGCGGCGGAGTACGACATACCGCTGATCTCCGACGAGATCTATGACAAGATCCTGATGGACGGGGACTTCTTCTCCGCTTCCAGGCTCTCGGACGATGTCCCCAGAGTCATCTTCAACGGATTCTCCAAGGTCAACCTCATGCCCGGTTGGAGGATGGGTTACTGCTACTTCATGGACAAGTACGGCCTCATGGACGAGATCCGTGAAGGCATGATGAAGCAGTTCAGGGCGAGGATATGCGCCAACGTACCCTGCCAGGCAGCCGCCAAGGCATCGCTCCAGGGACCGCAGGAGTACATCGCCGACCTGAACAGGAAGCTCATGGAGAGGTCCGAGTTCACATACAAGAGGCTCAACGAGATACCTCGCATCTCCACGAACCGTGCCAAAGGCGCTTTTTACATGTTCCCTTCCATCGACCTCAAGGGCACCGAATGGAAGACTGACAAGGACTTCGTGCTGGACCTGATCGCAGAGGAAGGTGTGGTGGTCGTACACGGTTCCGGCTTCGACTCGGAATTTGGAAGCGGCCACTTCCGCACGATCACACTCCCGCCGCTTGAGGTCCTTGAGGAGGCCTACGACAAGCTGGAGCGCTTCATGGCACGCCATACGGCGTGATCCGAGACGCATCCCAGGCCTCGACAGTTCGCTCAAACGGAAGATCTCAAATCCTCGTTCTGAGGATGTGATGGGAATTTGTGATATAAATTACCGACGGAACCCCGTTTTTCCACTGTTTTCGATGGCTGGCACATCGAAATAGTCGGAAATCCGATTCGTTGATCGGGGCTCCGGAACGGCCCCCTTCCGCCGGCGTGGGAGGGGGCCGTTCTCCAGAATTTCCGTTCGTGAAGAACGGTAGAGAATCGAATCGAAAAAGCGTTTTATTGATTCGTCGGGAACGAATCGGAATCACGATATCGATAAGCACTGAGGTATCGTCGTGGATGGAGCCGAGGGTGTGCGGCCGTAGAAAAGCAGGTCCGACAGCCCCTTGTTCGCATCGGAGATCCTCCTAGGATCGGACGCGATGTAGCAGCGCAGCGTCGTGCTCACATTGTCATGGCGCATCATGCGTCTTAGCGTGTCGATGTCCGTTCCGAGATCATAGAGGGATGTGGCATAGAGCCTCCGGAGACTGTGCGTGGTCACCTTGACACCCGCACGCTTCCCCAGGCCGCTGACTATGTCCCCGACGTTGTCTGGAGAAAGATTCTCGCCCGGATAGTAGAAGCGGCGCACAAGCAGATGCCCGTTCGAATGGTCGCCGTGCATCGCTATCACCTGCCTTCTTATCGGCAGGTAGTCGTCGATGGCCTTCTGCAATTCAGGGAGAATCTGCATACGGACCTTCTTTCCGTCAGGCCCGTGTCCCTTTCCGCGGATTGTGACGCATCCGTCTTCGAAGTCGTCCAGTCTGAGTCCGGCGATCTCCATTCTGCGGAGACCGAGCGTGGCTCCAAGCAGTAGGATCAGATACTCGTCCGGCTCCGCATGGGCCAGAAGCTTCTGCCAATCATCAACGAATATGAAATGACGCTCGACTAGATCGCCGGGGTTGTTCCACATGAGGTGGGCGCCCCTCACTGGATTGGAACCTGTGATGAACTCGATGAAGCCGCCGAAATCGCGGAGATAGGTAACTACTGTGGACTCCTTCAGCGAATCCATTATCGACCTCAGATACTCGATAGTCTCCGGCGTGATGTCACACAGGTCTCCGGACCAGCCAGATTCAAACAGGCGTCTCGTGCAGTTCATGGTGCTGTGGACCTTGTCGCTGATAGTGAAGTTCTTGTATCCGCGATGGGAGAGGGTGCCAATGAATAGCTGGAGCTCCTGCTCGAACACGTGCCCGTAAGTCAATGCGTAGACATAGTCCAGATAGTTTGTTTGACGATCCGGAACGGTGAGTTCGCGCCAGGGGTTCCTTCCGGTCATGAAGCTAATGAATGAGCCCAATGCGCGGAGATACCGCAAGCGGGTGTTGTCCTTTATCTCATCCATCATAATCCGGCTGAGCTCCTCGAACTGATCCACCCCCACCTGATCGGGAGTCAGATCGCCCATCTCTGCCCAGATAACCTTCATGCAATGGCGTGCAAACTTCAACGCATTGTCTACATCCCTGTTCCTGGAACCCGTCTCGATCAACCAAACACGGAAGTTTTCCAGATCGGTTTCGAATGTCTCCGACCTGCAATAAGGAACCCCACGCTGAAAGTTGTTGCCGTCGCTGACAGCACGGACGAACTCGATCCAGGAGCGGATGTAGGCAGCTATGGTCTTCTCACGGAGATGCGACATACGGAGCTTGAGAAGATCCAGATGTTCGATTGTCGCATTGCGAGGATCGACATCGCCGCCGAGAACGCGCTCACAGTGCTCCGCGAAACGGACCTTGTCGTGAATAGTGGTCTCGGCTCTTCCGAGATTGGACAGCCATGTGCGGAAGATCTCCAGGTCTTCTGGCATACGGCTTCTTATATAGGTTTCAAAGTGTTGTTCCTCTGTCATTGGACGCACCCCGTTCAGTGGCCGGTCCGATTCTGTTGATTGGCGTCACGATCGGGCCGTTACTTTTGGTGTGCTTCCCTATCCCTTCTTACGGCTATGCTATGGCATAGGCTACTATTTAATGGTTACATTTGTAGTAAATTTGCTTACATTCGTAAGAAATTCTTTGGCTTTCAGCTACGGACGTAAGAATCTCGCTTACGTTTTATATGAGCAATTCAATAGGGAAGGTATGGTTAATCCTACGACGTTCTACATTCGTGCCGATACGCTCGTATGGTGCGAAGAGAAGGTCGAAAACGGACGTTTCAAAACGTTCTCAGACATGCTAGATTTCGCACTTGGTCTCTACTGGGACCAGATATCGAAGAATGGTCTGCACAGCATCCCAAAAATCAAACGGAAGGATTTGGTCAAAAAGACTGCCCGTGTAAATGCCTGGACGTTGGAGAAGCTAATGGAGACCGGATTTTTCGATAAGACTGAATTAGGGGAGTATGCCCTGCAAAATTACCGTCACTGGATTGAGGAAACTGGTTAAAGATGTGTTGCCATGTATGCTCGGAGGGCCTCACTACGCTTGTAAGTGCAAGTGTGAATCCCATCCCACAGGGCCCTCCACTTTATTTCTATCGAATCATCGGACATACAATCGTAATTTGAAGTCGGCACGGTACAATCCCCCGTGCCATGGGAAATATCAGGCCCCAACATACTGGATGTTGCCTTCAGAAGGATCTGATAAGAACTCCAGATTAGAGATTGCGGATGGATTCGGTTCCCAACCAGCATAAAGATACCTGGCTGGATCAAACTGATTCACGAAATCAGGATCGCTCCAATCGGATAGAGTTAACATTGTCCAAGAGACTGTGCACTCAGGATCCTCATACCATCCAGTAAAGATGAAACCATCCTTTGTCGGAGTTGGAATGCCATAATGAGCAGAACTATCATAGCATTCCTCCACCTCAAATATCTTCCAAGCTATTCTATCATCAACCACAAAATATGTAGGAACCAGTGACGGCAGTGCAATGATCGAACTATCCAAGAAATTCAAAGACACGATGATAGACATTTCATTGTAATCAATCGAAATCAGTTCCACTATATTGAAGGCGAAGTTACCCCTTATGGATAATTCTTGGAGTGTACTCCAATAGTCCATAGTCGATTGATCCAGATTGTTCAACTCAAGAACATACTTGCCCCCATCTATTGTCCATTCCAGTTCTGAGTATTCGCATCCACCATAATTGACCCTTGATACGAATGGATAAATCTCTTCTATTGAAGAAATCTGTACTGTGTAATAGATGTCTCCTGCAACAGGGTTGGTTGCAGTCCCATTTTCAAAAAGACAGGGAACGTTGATCGCCCAGTGATGTTCGGGATTGTAATCAATGGTATTCCATTCATCAATAAGGCAGATTCCACCAGATGTTAATGTTCCCGTTAGATGTCCGTTTGATAATGTTAATCCAAATCCTGGCGTGATAGTAACGTTGGATATAGGGAGGTGAACATCAAAGGTTGTTCCAATATCATAATATGCGAACTGATCAAGCTTGGCTATGGTTCCAGAGTAAGGGTTATCCTTGGTTCCGTCACCTATGAGGTTTGAGTCAGCGTAATAAGTGTTCAAAGGTAGGAAGGAAATGGCCACAATAATAGCTACTATGGCCGAAAAGAGTTTCACGGAGGGACCAACATTAATGGAACCTCTGGTTCCCCCCCCCCCCCGTCTAAAGATTGTATGATTCATGTTACTCGAAAGACATTTCTGCCAATGCCATGGCTTGCTGTCAAGGACTTGGTTGCGAATCGTATCTCAAGTATTTTTATGAATCCAAGTTAATTCCAAATTGGACAGAACTGGCGAGTCACCAAATCCAACTCATAGTCATCCCCTCCATATCACCTCCCCATCCGTGACCGGATTCGATGAGAATACGAGGTCGCTGGCCGTGGCCCAAACGGCGTAGAGGGTGGTAGTTGACGAATACAGATAGATGCTGCTACCTGGCTGATACGAGGCCCGCGTGGCATCGGGGGATGTACTCCAGCCGAGGAATGTCAGCGAGCCATTGACCGGCACCTGATCGGGGATGGCCATCTCGATGCTCGTAGCGTAAGTCTCCTTAGACTGCGTCGAGGGGGCTCCGGAGCCGCCGTTGGCGTCGAATGCGAGAGAGTAAGTCTGCAGAACAGGAATGCGGTCGTAACCGAGCCTATACCCAAGAGTAGGATCGTCGATGGCGGCGATGATCTGATCATCGTCGGAACTCTCTGTGTAAATCAAAGTGAACCACTGTGTGCGGAAATCCGTAGAATCGGATGGATCCGACGGAACATTTTCCAATACAGAAAAACAACCTAGCGGATGTCTCGCGGTGGAATAACTGGAATAGTCATTTGAATAGCTGACCCTCCAAAACACATCTCTACTGCCAAGATCGAAATGACACAGCCTGAAGAGACTCAGACTCTCACTCCAATCGATGTTATTCTCTCCGATTGCGTTGACCAATGCCGTGTAAGCGTTGGAGCCGTATCCCTTGACAGTGATACCTGCCTTCAGGTCTTCTTCGGTAAGCTCCTTGGTATCCCACATAAAATAGTCCTCATCAAGATAGGTGACGGATGTTCCATCTCTGATGTTGGGGATGAATCCTAATACGTCGATCTTCAGATAGAACTCCATGGCATAGTTCTCATCCCCGACAGGGTTAATCAAAGAACCGAGATTTTTGTCAGAAAGCTCATAGTAAACATTTGCTGGTATGTAGCTGTCCTCGGAACCATAGTAAAAGACGACGGTGGATGCGCGATGACTACGATCTGCGAAGGGCGTGATGAATCCGGGAGTGACAGCTACCTGCCATCCGTCGGCCTCGGAGTATGTGTAGACATTCCACACATAGGTACTGTTGGACGTCACTCCGTCGATCGACGTCACCTTGCCATAATCTGGATTTATTGTGGAATCTCTCAGGATGTATGTCGTGTCGGCGACGATGTCCAGTTTGGTCGCCTGAAGAGCCTGGAGGGCGTTGTAACCCCGCATGCCGACATAATCGAACCACTCTAATCCATCGTAGATGTACACATTCATTTGTCCGCCGTTAGCCGCGTCGGATTCTTCTGAATCGGAGAGGATGAGGACAGAGGTCAAAATGGTCATAACCAAAAACATCGCCACAACCAGTGATCTACGTTTGTTCCGCCCCCCCCCCCCCGGGCCTTAACCTGGTATCGTTTAAATCTGTCATCTAAATTCACACTTCTTTATGCGCGGTTTTGCCCCCGTGCAATGGGACTGCTTTCTCAAATCCGAAATCGTCTGCATCATCCTGACCTCCTGCAATAGTAGGACAACCTGGCGATTACATTCCGTCTCAACGACAGCGCTTCATAATCTGCCGGCGTTCCATCCTGCATTACCTGTTTCAACGCCTCCTCCGCACCTTCTTCAAATAAGATGGTCGGACGGCCCATCATCCTACAATATTCATCAAGAATCGACTGCATAACATTGGGATAGCACAAAGAAGTCATTGGCAAATCCTCCCAAAAGATTCAAATTCGGCCGAAACATTATCAGATACGGTGACCCACACGATTTGCCGTCCTATGACGTTACACGTGCCGGGCACCCAGGGAACATTTGTGTGGCCACTAAGCGGCGGTTGCGTGGCATAGTGGTTTTCCCTGTCTTCTTTCGTTTTCATAATCTATACCTCCGTGTTTTTCTGCCATCACTCCTCAAATGAACCTCCTTTGGAGTTCTCTTAAGAATACCCACTAGTTTCTTAGCCTCGGAATCTCCGGGATCTGAATAGCGATCTCCGACCGCTCCGACAATGAAATCGTTGGTCATCAACCCATAGTTTTCATTAGATTGGCTAACACGACAGATCAGCTCCTTTCCATCGCGTGATGGACTGCATTCAAAAACAGCCGGCACATCCTCCCCGGCTACAAGCCTGTTGTAGTCGATGTCCACGTCAACATGGCCCCAGCCGATATCTGACAACATCTCGTTGGCGATGGCCTGCAACATTGCAATGTGTTTAGCCACCTTCCTGTCCTTCGGAAGTCCATCGGGCGTGTTGTGTACAACAGGGTCTTTGTGGTATCTGACGAAATAAACGTCCTCCACATATGGAGCGGCCTTACGTATGACGTCCTCACGGATATCTGAATCGTCATAGTATTTGACCTCTCTACCGCGAATAACAGCATAGTAGCGGGAAATATTCTCAAACTCCCTGCGGTTGACAATCAAGCTCCCAACTACTATGTAGAAACGCTCGTTCCTTCTGGACTGCCCGAGATTGCCTTTCTCATCGACAGCGATATAAAGACGGATCTTGTCGCGGGATGGCATTAGGACGTCCACCTCCTCTTGGGCTTGGACAATCCCGTGCGAATGCGAACACCAGTCTTAGCCTCCAACTGGTCCCTGCGGACCAGATCGTAGGAGTCAGACGAACGGAAGAAGCGGTATGCGTAGGAGACCTCCCCGCATTCCTTGCAAACTGCCCTGCAAACCTCGATCATCCTGTCGCCGATCTCGTCGGGATCGATCTTTCCGATGCGAACAACATCCTTGATGGAGATGCTGTTTCCATCACAATAAGGACAACAGCAGGTCATAACGAACCTCCGTCGATGAGCATTCCGACATAGCGCTCGGCGTCAACACGGTTGGGGAAACTCATGTAGTTTAGATAGTCGCTGTTGACGATCAGGACCCAATGATCGAGATTCTTGTCCAGTACTTTGGGCTTGTATAGGTCGTAGGATCCTCCTTTCGAATCGAGTTTCCAGTGTCCGGTGCCTACACGACTCCAGGATTCCTCGCAAGGCGGTGCTGTCAGCTCCATTGCCAAGCGATCAGCGCGCATCCCCTTGCCCTTGTATTTGAGCTTGGAGATGTCGGTCTCCATGAATCTCTCGTTGACGCGATCGGTGGCCCTCTTTCCCCTTACCGGACCATTCTTTGTCTTTCCGCGAACCATCACTGTACGGTCATGCTCGTATGCCTCCCCCTTTGTACGCTCCGCGCCGTTGAGTCCCCAGTAGTAACCGCTAGGAGTAGAAATCTCCCTGGTGCGGGCGCTGGTCTCGGCCACGGTCGTCGCCTCCTCAAGGTTTGAGTAGGTTTCGTAAGACGTCTTAGGCGGGAGAACCACGTGCCCCTTCTCATTGACCTTGAACGGGGCCTTGGCCAGTCCGTTGCGGGACGGATCAACCTTCCTGAGATGGTGGACAAACTCGTGAGTGATGGTGTCCTCATCCATCTCCTTTAGAACGATTGCTGGAGTCTCGGAGCCTAGCTGGCGACGGAGATAGAAGCCTGCGACATCCCTCCTACCGGTCGGACCGACGGAAATGACCATTCCACTGTCCTTGACGGCAGCCTCCAGCTCCTGGCCGGTGAAGTTGTCGGTGAGAACCTTGCGAATCCTCTCCTTCTCCGTCGGAGTACCGATCAAGGCAATCCTTCCGGTCTTGGATCTGGCTTTCTTCCCAGCCTCCGGCCATGAGTCAAGGAATGATGCCGCGCTGTCGTCTATGCCCTCGATGTCCGATGAGGAAGGATCGCTCCACCACCCGGTGGCCACGATCTGCTCGGGTGTGAAGCCGCCGTCCGGGATTTGATGAATCGTCTTAGCGCGCTTGGACGAATCAATGGCAATGTTGCGCTTCTTCCCTCTCTGCTCGCTGGACTGCGTGTCCAGATAGTGCTGGACGATGGCGAACATCGGAACCTTGCCCTTGGAATCGATGGGGACTCTGTGGGAGTACCCCGCCTCATCCGACACGTAGGCGGCTAGCTTGCGGGTGTCGATGTATCTGATTCTCTGGCCCACGGCATCCATCTGGACGTACTCGCTGACGATCGGAGAACCGCCTTCAGTGAACTTCGGGGCCTTGGGTTTGCGAGGCATGAATTGACCTGCTGGGAACGCTCGACGGCGTTACGGTCAAGTTCCATGCTCTAGAAATGAGTGCCATCATATGCGACATCCCCTCCGAAATCCCCTCCGAACTCCTTTAGACTTGCGGTTGAAGTCGATGTAATCATCCGGCCTGTTGTCTGGTCCGATTCTGGTTCCGGAAATCGACTGGAACGGGCAGTTCTGGCAGTCTATCGTCTCCTGGTCGCACATATTGCACGGGAGGACGGCTATTCCACAGTAGGGGCACGCCTCCGGATGGTAGGCTGACATGAGAAACTCGGTCTCGCATTCGCCGCACCATTCCCAGCAACCAGCACGGGGATACCTGGCATCTAAAACGCGCATCTGCTCTGCATGACGAACTGCAGGGTAGATGCCGACGGAATCGAGATCGGGACGGTTGCCGTAGTCAGAAGCTGTGTTCCTGCTTTTGCGTATCATGCGCCCGCCCCCATCAAAAATTCAGCATAGTGCTTAGCATCCAGACTGGTCTTGAACTTCATAGCCGGAACGTCCCATACATCCGCATTCACAATCCAGGAACCTCCACGGTTGGTTACAGTGATCAGGTTGCCTGCACTATCCCCTATTGTGTAAGTGGAACGTCCTTCGGTATACCAAGTGAAAGGAATGCGCCCAGACTTTACGTTAGCGTTACCGTAGGTAAAGAACTCGTCCATCTTCTTGCGATAGAATGCCTCGGCGGCGGCTCTGTCGTTGGTCTTCCAACGACCATCGGACGCGATCTCACCGTAGTCGTCGTCCTCAAGAAGAGCGCGCATATCGTCGTGGTAGCCCATCTTCTCGACCTCCATGGCCATTGATGCCATCCTCATAGCATATACTGGGTCAGTGTCCCAAGGCAAAGAATCCCAGAAAGACTGCGGATACTCCGTACCTTCGAGAGCTTTCTTTTTGACGGTCTTCTTTCTCGGGAACCCGCCTACGGGGACATTGGCCGTACCGGGCGGTGCGTCAATTCCATCAATATCGTAGCGCCCGGGGCGCGACATCCACGTCCTGGCCTGGGCCTCTGTAACCTGGGGTGCGAATACTGTTGTTGCAACCCGAGAGTTGTCCATGTCCCTGGATCTGACTGAACGGCCTTCGTGGAACTCCCTCAGATACGCCATGTCTGCGAAACCGTCGGTGTTCACAGGGATCTTCGGATGGCCTTTGTCGGATGAACCAGCAGTCTTCTTGCGATTCGCCTTGCTCTTTCCGGAGCTGGTGCGGGTCAAATCAATACCTCCAATGAATCGGTCCACCTATCGATGTCAATGTCGGCGGTGGACCCTGGAACCGGCATCAACGTGTCTTTCAAGACGCGGACCAGACGATACTGATTCACGTAACTGTACTCTGCGGCATCCTTGGCATAGCTCTTCATGCCGTGCGGAGACAACGGATACTCCTTTCCGGTCTCTACGGAAGAGAAAGCTGGCAAAATGTCGCGTTTGGGATTGTAGGATGCCCTGGCGCGTAGCTTAGGCGCGTAGAACAACTGCTGATCGGAATGCGTCTCTGCGTGCTCCATGGCAAATTGAGGATCGGTGAGCCGGAAAGGCTGACTGTGTCCGAATCCGGAACGTCTGACATCGCCGAAGAAATCCGGCGGACCGTCACGTCTGATTGCTGTCGCCATTCAAGACCCCCTGGGAATGGATGGGGAGGACACGCCGTACCTGCGCTGAATTTGCTGGCGCCTTTTGAGTAGGTCCCACTGGCGATCGTTCATACCCTCGAAATCGCCTTGGTCTGTCAGGTACTCGGTGAAGGAATCGTCATAGGCCGCTGTGAGATCACTGATCGCATAGAGTATGTACCCGTTCTCGGCATCCTCATACAGTGACGGCTCGTTTCCATGCTCGTTCCAGGCCACGTAGGCGTAGTAGTCGCATATCCAGGCCCACACCTCTGGATCTCTGAGCGCCAATCCAGCTTCTGGATTCGTCTCAAGGACGAAATCGCGGAGGTCGTCCATCGAATGGACTGACGAGTAGTCCTTGAATCCGTGCTCATCAATGAAGCGCCTGTTGGCGGACCCCCTGATTCTGTTGCCTATCCTGCGGTTCTTCCCCGGCAGATAGGGTGAGACGAAATCCCTCAGTGCAGAGACCTCCGAAGAGGTCATAGCACCTCCGTTGCGAAGGATCAGTGGCGCATCGGACAGTTGGTATACCATTTCCACGTCAATGGTATCGGCTACCTTTCCGTCGGATACTATCTCAACGACCTTCCCCCTTCTTCCGCCCTGGATGGATGCCTCGTAGCGTCCGATTCTCGCGCGGACGTGGGATTCGGGACGCCTTCTTCCAAAGAGGAAACTCATCAACGCCTCCCGGCCTTCCTGTTGGGCAGTCCGAACCTGTCGCGGACTTCGTCGTAGCGACCGTCCTGCAAAGCATCAAGGAGGTCTTCGTACTCCGGATCGCCCTCACGGATGATCAGCGCATTGATTCTGCTACTCTCGAACTGCTCAAAGGCGGTGAGGTCGTCATATTCGTCATAACCCATGACTCCGCCGCTAAGAGGGCCGTTCCTGTCGAAGGTATCGTAGTAGATCGAGCCCTTCGGAGGCGCCTCTCCTTCGTACTCATCTGCGTACTCGTCCGACCATTCGTCTTGTTCGTCCCCATACCAGTCGGGATCAAGCCATTCATGCATCTCCACGATGCGTCCGTCGTCCATGACGTAGATTCCGGGATACTGCTGTGTCTGCAATGGAACCCTCTTCATGGAATCAAGCCCAGCTCCTGAGATGTTCATCGATGCCTTCCTCTTGGTCTTACAATTCTTACCGAACATATCGTCTCCTCCTGTTACGGCGGTTGAACGATGTACCGGGTCCGTCGTACACCCGATAGAAAATGCGTTTCTGCCATTCCTGCGAACCTTTGGGTCGGATTCGGGTTTCCTGTTTAGCGCAAGGGCCAGTGAAGCTACGGCCAGCCCGACTCCGAGCAGATTGATACCCACATTCAGGTTGTCGTTTAGCTCTGGATTCTCTCTCATGCGCTGTCTGAGGCCAGTGCGCTTCTTCTTAGAGCCGTAGGTTGAGCTCATCGACGCCTCCTTCTGTTGTTCGATGCGACTCCAGGATACATCAACACGATACGGACGATGCACCTCTTGCGCCTCTGCTCAAGGCCATTGTCGTAGTCGATGGGGCCTATCGAATCCAGGAAATCGACCAGACTCTGAGCTCCGGATTTGGAGGATAGCATCCTCTTTGTTTCGTCGTATGCTTCTTCGATCGAATCGTATTGATCGCGGAACTCGTAGGGATCGTAGTCGTAGAGAACCGAGACTATGTCGTAGAACAACGTATTGTCATAGTAGAAGTCGTCCGGTCTTCTGTTTTTAGACAATCTGCGGTCGGACCTGGAACGTCTCATCATTTCAACGCCCCCCGAAAAGAGAATCGTAGCCCTTCGGCCTTCTGCGTGACTTCTGCCATGAAAGATTCCTGCTGGCCATCGGCTTCTGATTCCTGGTGCCCGTGAATCCTGGAACGGCCCAGATCAGCGAAAGGTCTTTCAAACCATCTTTGAGCAGTGCAACAGCAGACTCACCGAATCCGGATGCCCACTCAATTGCGTTCTCCTCAAGATAGAACCTGCGCCTGTCCAAGGGATTTCCGTTGATGTCGATAACAATGTACCATTCACCAGGGTAGCGGTGCATATCTACCGCTTCACGAAACAGCTTCTCATCGGAGAGCTCCGCCTTTGAGAACTCGTGCATGGTACCTGGGTACGGGTTTCCGTTGAGATCTGCGAGGTAAATACGGGTGTAGGCGACATCCTTCTCGGTGGCGAAGCTTTGCAGGAAGCGGACGTTGTTAATTCCGTACTCGGCTATGATGCGGAAGTCTCCCATCCTCGGGCCGTAGCCTTTGTAGTTGACGACGATTGCCTCGCCTCCGTTAACCTGGCGGCGTGTGGCGCTGACGCGGTTAACATGATCGACTATGCGATCGAGGCTTATGGTGGCTGTGTTTCCGCTAATGTGTCCATCGATTGATTCACGATCGAAGAGCTCCACCCAGTCAGACTTCTCGCTCAGGCTGGCCTTCTTTCCGCGGGGCATTTAAAACCCCCCTTTGGAACAAAGAATACTCCTGCCCTTGTTGCCTCTGGCGCGGGACTTCATGTTGGTGTTGACCCCGGCCACGACGCTGGATGCAACAAGCCTGCGGTTCGAGGAAGAGCGGTTCTTCGAACCAAGTGCTCTTGCGATGAGCATGGCATCTTCCGATGCCACGCCTCCGTTGACATACTGGTCGAACCCCGACCAGGCCAGCGATTCAGCGACCTTGGAAACAGAAGCGGCCTCACCATATGCGTTCGTGGCTCCGTCAACGAGCATGAAAGTTATCGCCTTGACAAGGTCCTGACCGGTACATCTGTCCAGGATGCCCAGCACGTCCGGGTCGGCCTTGACAATCTCCTGCGTCTGCCAAGAGCAGTTGGCCATGACGAACTTCAAGAGATCGGCCCAGGAGTTCATCTCATCGACCTCCGGTTGAAAGACACCCAATCAAAGTCGGCTTTCTCATGAATCGCTCTTGATGTGGCATCTTGGAAAGCCTCCAGCTCATTCATTCCGTAGTGACCCGACACGAGAGCTGGCCTGCCATCTCCGCGGTCGATTCCTATCCATGTAGGGAAGTCCTTGCCGTCATTGCGTCTGGAAACAACGACGTAGTGAGCGAATCCCGTCTCAGGATCGATTCCGATAGGGAAGACGTGCTCAAGCGAATAGCCCAGATTCTCCAGAACAGGAGTGAACATGGACTCGGCACTTTCCTTGCGACCAGACTTGCCTGATGCTGGAGCCTTGCGGGGCTTGTCCCTGATCATTACCATGTCAGTGCCTCCCTGCGGTGGGCCTGGCCCTTGAGGCGGTGGTTCTCTTCGTCGATGTGGACTTGGGCTTCGCATTCTTGATGGGTTTGATGGCGTTCTGCTTCCGGTCGTTCCTGAGCGTCATGTCCCCGCCGGCATTGCTGGCCCTATCATCAATTCCGAGGATCATGAGCATAGAGTTGATTGCGTCCCTGTCAGAGTTTGCTGTTCCACCGACTGCGTAGGTGCCCATATTCTGATCGTAATCGAAGATGATGGTCCCGTAGTGAGAGAGGAGGAACGAACCGTCCTTCCTCATGAACGTCCAGTAGCCTGTGTCCGATTCGTGCCACATACCCGGCTTCTTCACGGCATTTGCATACTGTGTCGAGATAATCTTCAACGGCAGTGCTGCCATTATTATCTCCTCCTGGACGAATTGCTCTTGCCGGTGGATCTGGGCTTCGATGCTTTGGGCTTGGAGCTCCTTGAGACTGACTTGGGCTTCTGCGATGTCTTCCTGACCGGCTTCTGTTTCTTTGCAGGAGTTCTAGGCTTGGAGTTGAGGGCTATCCAGTCGTCCGAGAACATCGAATCCACGTCGATAGCGTCCTCGAACAGACAATCGTTTAGAACTGCCATCACAACATCGTCGCCCATATAGTCGCCGATGACATCCTGGAAATCACTGGCGATATCGGATAGCTTGTCGCGGAACTCTGATTCGCAATCTTTGAACTCCGCACCGGGCCTAATGCAGCCCTTGGCAATGCGCTCCAGTGAGGTGCCCCTGTCCCTGAGATACATCCCGAACGCTTCGGAGACGTACTTTTCGAAAGAGTAGACCATGTCAGCTCCTCCCTGCGGCGGACTTCTGGGGAACATTCCTGTTCTGCGAGGTCCTCCTTGCAGGCGCCTTGGATGTTCCGGACCTGCCCTTGCAGTTCGAGCTCTTGCAGGTCTTGCAGTTGCCCGACTTGCAGGGGGACTTCTTGCCAGATCTGGACTTGGGCTTCTGCGATATCTTCTTGACAGGCTTCTGAGTCCTGGCCGGAGAACTGACGGAAGCGCTGGCCTTCGGAACGGCCTTCTTAGAGGTCTTCTTCGGCTTGCCAGTGGACTTTCCTTTCTTTGTACTGTTGCCTGTGACATTGGGGGACCCCATAGACACGGCGTTCTCCCAGCAAACGATTCTGCCGGTTCCGTCGGTCCACTGGTTTGCCACTGGAGAGTTTCCGTTCTCGATCGCACGGATGATCTGCTCGAAGTTACCGGCATCAGATGGGTACATCCTCTGAACGCGGGTGTAACCGCCGCGCTTCATGTAGACGTCGAAGGCGTGGAGGTCTCCGGAGAACGGCACCTCCTCAATCTCGCAATCGGCAAGCTTCCACGCCTTGCGAGTGGTCTGGAGGTTCATGCTCCTCTTGGGCTGGTTAACCTGTGATGCACTGGGACCCCTGGGCTGTGGAGCTCTGGCTTTGGGCACCATGATCTGTCCGTCCCCGTTCATCGCGGCCATGGGCTTTCCCTTCTTATCCAGAAGGATCACCATTCCGGTCCAGCCGGATTCCCTGGCGGCACGGGAGGCCTTGCCTTTGGCGATGTTGCGCTCAAGGCGCTTCTTTTTGCGGTTCGCCTTGGCGACCGCTTTCTTCGCACGCTTCTCTTCCGCAAGCTGCTCCTCGTAGCTGCGGTTCTGCTGGTTTATCTGGTCGATCAGGCCAGATGTTGATGTAGATGGCATTCTCTCATCTCTTATTCGATCGGGAAGAAACCCCCCGATCAGGGTGTACGGTCAAGAACAGCCTCATGCCACCTGCCATCTGCTCACCTCTTCCTCACGTTCCGACTGAGAATGTTGGAACGTGCGATGTTGGTGTACTCGTAGCCGTGCAGAACCGCGTTGCGCGCGGCCCTCCCCTTGAGCCTCGGAACCTCGGACTGGGGCGTGTCCGGGGGCGTGTCGGTGAGAATCTGCCTGTCGTCCATGTAGGCATCCCTGGGATTCCTCCCCGGAACGCCGTCGTAGTACCCGGACTGGCTCCTGTCCAAGCCTGTGCGAACGACGGTTTCTGCGACTGTAAGTCTCTCCTCTTCCTCCATTATGCGGTCCTGCTTGTGTTTGGGAAGATGGTCGAAGGTCCAATCCTTCAACTTCCCGGACCTGGTGGACGGAAAGGTCGTGCGGAGCATCCCGCGCCTGTCTGGATCGACGGAGCGGATATGGTGCACCACTTCATGGACCACTCCGTCAGGAGTGGTCTCGTACTCCAGCAGAATTAGAGGAATCTCTACCCCGTTCTGCTTGCGGTAGTAGCATCCAGTGGCATCCCCCATATCGGGAACCGAGCGGATTATGAACGACCCTCCGCGAGTCATGGTCTCCAGCTCATCCACTGTGAACGACTCGGCCAGAATCCGGCGGATGCGGACCTGCTCCTCGGGATCTGCCATAACGGCTATCCGCCTCTGCGCTACGCGCTGGTTCCGAGGCACCGATGAAACGTCGTAGTATTGGGAGTCGGGCGTGTCTATACCCTCAACGTCACAACATCCGGGATTGGCCCACCAATCGGCCAACTCCTCGGGCGTGCAACCAGTGGGAAGAACAACGCTAGAGCGATCGTCCAAGTCCGACCAGTCCCCTTTCTCCTGGAATCTTGCAACCAATGCCCAATCCGGCACCGTCCCGTTCTCGTCAATAGGAATCCTGTACGTTCTGAGTCCTCTGCGAACACTCACCGTATCCCGGCCCTCCCTTCTCACACCGAATCTCATGTCCCATCCTCTCCAATGCACCACTTCACCGCGTCACGGAGCTCCTCGATGGTGTAGCGTCCCTCCGGGAGGGGCGTAGAATAGGGATATTCCGCATCGCGTGAGGGGTTGGACTCGCAATTCTGCTCATCCTTCGATTGATCGTCAACAAGAACCTTCGGAGGTGCCCTTCCGGACGAATCCGATTTGTGTCTCAGGGCTCCGCCTAGAGCCCGTTTTTCGGGGTTGCTCTTAGAAATATATATTGGGGGCAAATTTCCCCCCTCCGAGACACACCCACCCAAACTGCTGGCTGTCTCATTTTTTGTGTGAACGTCGGGCGACGGCTTGACCCAACACTTCTTCGAATCACAATTCTCTGATTCTGATTCGTTCGTGCGACGTATCTTGATGTATCCTGCCTTCTCCAAGCGGTAGCGCAACTGGTCGCGGGACAACCCCACTTTCATAGCCGCATCGCGCTCCGTCATTCCCGAGTTCAGAAGGTTCACTGCAATCTCGATCTGCGACAGCTTAACGGCTTCCTCAGCGCTCACCTTCGGTGCACTGCCCGATTGCTCGGACGAACAGTGTTCGGCGTAGAAGGCCTTGATCGTCTTGAGAATGTTCAAGCTTGAAACGCCACCAATAGTGCGATTGAACAAGCTCCAGTCGAAACCGTCCCCCACATAAAATGTGGCTGTTGCCTCATGATCATAGCAATAACCGCCTTCTTTCAGATTATCTGAGGTGCCTGTCCATTCAGTAACTGGAACCTGGAGCAGTTGAACGTCAGAATCGAATGACTTGACCAGCATCAGTTCATTCGGTTTGAATGGCAGATTATGCTCTTTGATGTAGCGCTGGTTGAAACCCAGGTCCTTCTTGAACATACAGGTCAGATTTCCGGGATACTTCGGATCGTTGAGGAAATTCCTGAACGCGGGCCCGATGGATCTAGCGGACGGAGTTAGGAACCACACTACAAGCCTGAACTTGCGAATCGTGCCCAGAAACTCCTTCATCATTGCCGACGCGTTGGTCTGATTTGAATCGCCTGCGATGAAGTTCTGGGCCTCATCTAGAATCATCAAGATCACAACATCCCTGCCGTAACGCTCGATGATGTCCACAATTAGCGAGAAGAGCTCCTTCATTGTCGTTATGTGGTATACATCCGGGGGCGTCTCTTCGATAATCTCCCCGTGAACCTTGTGGAGGAAAAACATATTGGTCAGCATCACGACCTTTCCCACGCTGGGATATTTGCCCTTGACAAGCTGCTCTCCGACAGCCACGGCAGTGTGTGACTTCCCACCGCCTTTGAAACCGGACGAGAGGATCACGGACCCAGGTTTGAAGACGGATGCGAAGAACTCGTCGGTTCTCTTGTCCATCACTCCTCACCCCCCATCATGAGAATGTTCATCTCCTGGGGCTTATCCATTACAAAGGGGTCCTGGTCGATGAGTCCGGCCTCACGCATGATCTGCTCGTAGACCATGAGATAGTTGAAGAACTGGCCAGACTCTATCTTAACCCTGGGCTCATCCGGAATCGGAGCTATCCTGGCCAGATCGCGGTAGCAATCGAAGTTCCACAGCATCTTGTTGGGGCAGTTCATTGAAAGCGTGAGCTCGAATGTGCGGAGATACACGGAACGGGTGTCTCCTACGCTGAACAGGGACAGCAACTCGTTGTAAGCCTGGTTGAGCGGACTTACGGTGTCCTTGTAGACTACTGAACGTGTATCGCTCGGGCTCATGCGGTAGCCCCCCTGCGTCTAAATACCCCCGGCCTGCGTGCCATGGATTCAGTTGGCCTGTAAACGGACGAAGCGAAGTCCACCAGGGACTGCATGAACAGGCCGATCTCCTCATCCGACGGGTCGCAAGCAATCGCGCTTATTGAATCGAATACCGCGCAACCGATTACCTCGGGATGCTCCTCGATTGCACCCTTAGTGTCTTCCAGATGCCTGGCCAACATTGTTCCGGATGCGGATTCGGATTCGTTCTCTTCGACATCTTCCTCTTCTTCCGACTCGATATCGTCTGAGACCTCGTATTCGTGGTAAATCGTGATATTCGGTAAGCGCGGAGAGCCCATCGTCTCGATGGCTTCGATGGCCTCATAGTCGTCCTCCTCGTCCTCATCAAATGATCTGACGTAGTCCCGGACCTCACGGTCGATGCGGTCAGCCTCCCTCCTCCTGTCCTCAGAATCCATCGATGTGTAGAGACTCTCGGCATCGGCGGCGGCCACCCTCTCATCCTGCTCCTTGACTGTGCGGATCGTCTCGTACTCTATTGGGACATCATAGCCGATGGTGGCCGACTTCCACATTTGTTCGGAGACGCCCTCATTGACGTACTGGGAAGCGTGCTGGTCCACCCCCTGCATGGTTGAATACAGGCGGGAGACCATCTTCATCACTTTCACGTTCTGCTTGGCAGAGCCGTAGTTGACAATCTGGCGCAATGTCCACAAATCGCGGATCTTGTCTGGTTCGGAAACTGGCGGGTTCCTTGCGTAGATCATCATCGGAGAACGGCGCATGATAGCCGCACAGAACTCACGGTCGATCAGTTGGGACTTGAGCTCCTCGATACGCTCGTCCATCGTGTCGTCCAGCTCATCTAGATACCATTTGGAGGACTTGGCGTACTTGTATGCTGGCCCAAACATGATGGCCTCGGACGTGTTGTCGTCCGGAAGTGGGGTGATAACCGGGACGTAGTCGCTGGCCATCATTCAGCCTCCTTGGCCTTCTTCTTGAGCTTCCTGCGCTCCTGGGCCCTCTCCGAAACCATATCCTCAAGATCAAGCCCCAACTCTTCCATGAACAATTTATCCGGATTCTTTCCGGCAAGAGCACTGAGAACGATTCCTCCACCCTTGACCATGGCAACATTAAGCTCCGCCTCAGATTCTACGGCAGAAACCTGGAGCTTTGCATACTCCATGAACAGGTCCTCATACTTGTTAGCGTTCAGAATCCAGTCATAAGGCGCGTCTGTGCAGTATGGAACAGCGAAATAGCGTCTTGATTCGATGCGGAATGTAAAATGCCACAGCTTCTGCTCGTATTCGGAGACTTCCACGCCTGCGACGTCGATGGCGTCTGCATGACAAATCGGACGGTACACCTGCTTCAGCGTCACACTGCGTGTGCGCTGGACAGCAGACAGGTCAAGCGGATTGTGAACGTTGAATAGCATCGAACGGCAGATCTTGCGGAACGATTGAGGCTGCCAGCAGAGGCGGCCCTCCCTGTTGCGATACCTGACCAACGGGTAGACATCCTGGGTGCGCTCCACGATCTCATGGACGCTCACGTAAACGACATCGGCCCCCACGGAGCAGTAGCCGATCAGATATCCGGAGTAGAAGCCGACCAGGAGCGAGATGTACTCGTAGCCCACAGGCTCGAACGGGAGCTCCATGAAGATGCGGAGCAAAAACGGGAGAAGACTCAGAGCTACAAACGTCACTGAAACAGGATCGTTCAGCGGCACCATGCAGTGAGCGGCGCTTCTGACCCTGATTCCGATGAAATAGGACAGAATAGCCACAACGACAGTGACGAAGGGGAGGGCCATGGTGAACCAGTCAGTCAAGGCTAATCACCTTTCCCATCACTGTCACCAGCGCCGTTGCCAGAACAATTGCTCCAGCCACCTTGTGGCCGGTTGAAGCCAGCACATAAACCACGATGATCTGAATGGCAAGGATCACCGTTGACCAGTTACCCTTCAGGAATTTCAGTGTCGCCTCGATGTCATATCCCATCCAGGCAAAGAGGCCTATGATGAAGACGGCCCCGATGATGCCGGTCGCAAGTGTTGTCAGAGATACCATAGATCGACCTCAACAGGGCTACCGCTGACCGGTGCCCGAATTGAGGTCAAGTTCTGTGCTGTGAGTGTCATTTCCCGAACCCTCATTGTGGTTTGACGTCTAAATCGTTTGTTTCGAATCGGTTTCTCACGATCGGCGTTTGGTGCTCCCCGTTTCGTTTTTTGTTCGTCCGTCGGTGGAAGTGGTGCGTGTGAGTCCGGGGAGCAATGATGACAGAAGGAGCCGTCATCCCCCGGCATCGTACCTCTTTTATAATCCCAAAGCATCATTTTCTCAGACGTGTGATGGCATCCCACGATACCAGTCATCCGTTGGTTGAAGGCCCTACCTATAATCCCCAAATGGGGTGATGGTCTTTGCTTCACCTACGAAGAGGAAACCACAACCTGCCTTGGGCAAACGGATGAACCGAATGCGTGGGCGGTCTTTTGACCGATTGCCTATACCACGTCATTTTCTGATTCTCCTTGCTTCGGGATTGGTTATCCTGCGTATCTCATAGATCCCATCCGGAAGATTCTCCCCTTTACGTATTGTATGGCGTGAGCTTCCTACGAATACGTCGGCAATCTGAACAGCGGGCGTAAGATCAGAATCTACCGGTCTAATTCCATTGCGATAGGCAAGGGATTTGTCAGTATTTCTGAATCTTTCACGCACTATACTATCAAAATGTTCTTGATCGTACTGATCCGAATCATCAATACGGAAACGATACACTCCATCTTTCCCGTACTTAGATATCAGATTCACCATTTCTTTGAAAGCAGTGGCGTACAGATCGCTTCCCTCTTCATAGATGTCGGGATTCTGAATCCTTCCGTCCTTGATGATGATCACAGCATAGCGATCCACACCAAGTTCCTCCAAGCTGGACAACACGGCTCTTCTCGTGGCATCGTCAATACGACTGTTCTTCATTTCACCGTGTCCTGGTTCCAATCTGACTGACTTGGAATCGTCCGCATAGACCGGATAAGACATGGCCAAACGTGCCAAAGCTTCCGGATCGTCCGTTACAAGACCGCCTAGGAAGAACGGGCTATCATCCTTGGACATATCAGTGGTACCAGACTCGTCTGAGAACACGTAGTATATCCTACGGCCTTTGGAAGTCGCCCTTTTGTTCTTGGATCTGAACATTCATCTTCTCCTGCGGTTGAGACTCAGCGCCGAATCCACGTTGTCGGTGTATCTGACCCTCCACCTTGTGTTCTTCGCATCGTTTCTGGGCACGATCGCCGTGACAACAGGGCCGTCGCGTGAGACCTTCGATGCGGACCTCTCAACCCACTTGATGGTGTCCCCGTCCATGATCTGCCTGAAGTCCCTCTCAGACGTCCACTTCCCGTCGGAACCCTTGTGCTCGATGTAGGTACGAGCATAGTACGGCCTGGGGACCATCGGGCGATCGTCGGTGAAGATGATCGGGCCGTCCGGGCCCTTGAACACGGCGTTCCCCAGTCCTGCGGCGGCATTAGGCTTCGGATACAGATTTGGAGGGTACTCGACGTTGCAGCGTTGACATACCAAGGCCCCATTTCTGCCGATTGGAAGGAACGTAGCATGCTGGTCGCACCCCAAACACTGACCGAAATACTTTCTCGGGCCTGCCATATCAACGCCTCTTATTGCCAGAGGCACCGTGCTTCCTGTTGAACGATCCCCTGCCATTCCCGCGGTACGGATTTACCGACGGATCGTAGAGCTCCTTCGACACGCCCAGCGCGGCCAACTGCGGATGCACCTCCGCCGGCGTCTGCCTTGGATCCCACGCCTCCTTCCAAAGGAGGAACAACGGCCAAAGATCGCCATCCTTCTGGGCCTTCCTTGCCGCCTTAATGTCCTTCTTTGAGTGGCCGAGATACTCAAGGTCCTTGTCTGTGACAGAAAGAAGTTCCTCCGCATACCATGGCTCGTCAGCACCGTTCATGTAGTCCCTAAGATGGTCCTGGTAGTAGGCGTCGCCCTCGTAGTATTCCAGGGACGGATTGCCAACAATAGAGCGGATGTTCTCCGGAGTGACTTCCCGGACGGAAACGTGACGGTATTTCGTGTCCAGTCTGGTAGATCCAGTCTGCTTTACTTCATCGGTGAGGCTGTCGTAACGAACTTTCGGTTCCTCGCCGTAAATATTCTCATACCAATACTCGCGACCGTCCTGGTAGACGTCGCCGTACTCCTGCTCGACCCTGTCCAGTGTAGTGAAGTATCTTTCCAGCAGGTCGTTGTCATGCTCCTCGCTCACATACACCAGGCGGCGGTTGAAGCTACCTTTCGTTTTACTGCTCTTTCCAAACATATATTCTCATACCTCCCAATCAATTGCTTAAAATCGCCCGGTAGAAACTATACAGCAAATTGATATACTCTAAAACACATCTTTCAATTACACGGCTGAGCGTCCCACACATTGAATGCATGGAGGGAGAGGGTTCACCGCCCCCCGACTGAGATTCGGCGAATCCATGCATTCTGCTTTTGATGGCAAGGTGTGTGGCTACTCTCAGCCTTCACCCTCCTTTTACGGTTGGCCACTATCAATCTGTTTCTCCGGATATAATCCGCGGATGTACCGTTCTTTAGTGATTTACGGTATCCTCCGACGATCAGGTCTGCAGCTTGAACAGGCGGAGAAAATTCTGAATCCAACATTCCCACTGGTTTTCTGATTGCCAATTCCTTTCCTGGTACACCTTTGAAGGCTGCTTCCGCGATCAATTTCAATCTATCGACGTCCAAGTAATCGGACTGATCTACATAGACGCGGTATATCCCATCTGGACCTTCCGATGCAATCTTGTTCAGCAATCTAGACAATGAACCGCAATACAGAATAGGGCCATTCTCTTGCGAATGGTCCATTTGATTCTGAATGGGCTGAGACGTGACAAATAACGCATAATCGCGGCCTTTCATCATATCTATAATGTCTTGTCTGTCCGTATCGCCAGTTCTCGAACTCTTTAATTCATCTGTTCCACTGGCACCCTTCTTTTTACGAGGCTGGGCCATCATAGACTGTGAACATTGCCCAGGATCATCGGTGACTAATCCTCCCATTGCAAATGGCCCCAAATCCCCGTCATCGTAGTAGGGGTGTCCAGACTCATCGATGAACACATATTGGATTGACACTCCTGCCCTGGTCCTACGCTTATTCCTGTTTCCTAACATGTCGATCACCACGGCCAGTTCAAAGGCCCAGTGAACCTCTCGATCAGATCTGCTATCGCGTCAGCGGCCAGGAACCCGGCGACAACGAGAATCAGACCTATCCCCAGCCAGATCCAGCTACCCCTGGAGAAGCCATGAAGAATCATGCCTGCACCTGCCAGGATGAGAATCAGACGGACCAACTCATACAGATCGCTGGTCTCGACTACGGGTACCGGCCCAGGGTTCACCACTTTCTCGGGATCAATCCATTCCACATCCGAACAGTCCAGCTCGACTGTCGTTGCGGGTGCGCCGTCATAATACATCTCTGAGATGTTCATCACCGAGCGTACAGGAGCGTAGATGATCTGGGCATCTCTCATCGAGGCGACATCGAAACCCCCCAGCGAAGCACATTTGCCCCAGACTACGATGAAACAGTAGTCCGAAGTGGTGTTGGAGCCGTTTGAGATAGTTGTATCACGATAGAAGATCGGCGTGAACGCGACGCCGTCGGCGAGGTTGAATGTCTTTCCCGTGGATGGATCCATGAGATCGATGCTTCCGCGGCAGTAGAGCGTCAGCGAATCCTTAGTCATCAGATAGTCCGTGGTCTTAATGTTACCGAACCTGTCCCAGTAATCGGCCATCTGCTCCATTACCAAGTATGTCACCATCTGGAGCTGTTCGTCCGTCCACTGGACGCCCGTATATGTATTGGGAAGAGACAGCGTTGTCAGATAGGCGCATGACTCCCCGAGGTCGTTGTATATGTTCCAAATGACACGGGCAGACTGGTTCGCTCCTCCCTGAACACCCCTAATGGAGTCCAGAAGCTGAGAATAATTTGCCAACAGCGATGTCATGTCGCATGAGAGCTCGTAGGAGTCAGACGACACTACCCTGACCTGGATGGCGTTGTAGTTGCCTTCCGAATCCTTCATGGGAATGCCAGTCTGCGAACCTGTGCTGATCGAGTTTCCATCGGTGGTTATCAACAGAACATCGGTGCCGGATGTGGCTACGATTCCTGCCTCCAAGGGGGCACTGCGCGCACCAATGACCTGGTCGAAATAACCGAGGAACGAAACGCCCGGGGTCAGATAATACTGGTCTGCGAACTGGAAATCCTCCATAGAAGGGAGATTGCTGTTCCATCCACTCCTGAGAGTTATGGAGTGTCCTGACATGGACTGGATTGTGCAAGCCTGGGAGGTCCAGATTGGCCCTCCGGCGTAGAACACCGCGTCGTGACCGGTCGATACGTTCCTTACGACTGTGCCCAGTCCGACTTTCAGATCGTCCCTGCTGTCCGCTGATATTGTGGAATTACCGACTGACATCTCAAGTTTCAGTTTCCCATTGGAATACTCGTCGTAGTTCCCCCAGTCGGTTATTCTGTTAGATGTGCTGTCGAACTGTGCTCCGAACTGCACAGATGCATTGCCAATCATGTACGTGGCGTTGTAGTAAACGCCCGAGTCCATCATCACTGAGTATGGCTCGTAGCTCTTATCCAGGGCCCAGTTGGCTGTGGAAGCGAGCTCGGCCTGGCGGATCCAGTGCTCCTCTGTGAGAAGCCACATCTGGGAATAGTTCTCCAGCGCGTTGGCTATCGCGGCGGTTCCAGCACCCAATCCGCTGATCACTGCGTTTGTCTCGCCTCTACGGCTCTGTTCCTCGACACCATCATTGGCGTGGTTTCCGACATGGCTTCCGACCCAATATCCTAGGATCGCTCCAGTGATACCACCTGCAACAAATCCCGCAACGAATCCGGGTGTGGCTTCCACCTCTTCCTGGCTGTCGGACATCGTTACAATGGCCAACGGAGCGGTGAGCATAAGAAACGCCACCGCGAAGGCGAAAACACGGTTTCTGCTGTTCATAGATACATCCTCGCAACCATTAGGGCAATTACAGCCACGACGATCAGGGAGCAAACAAGAGCGGGATTCTGGAAGATCCAGTCGATAACCTTGTCGAGTGCATCAACCTCTTCCTCTTCCTCAACGGTGATCTGATCAGTCCAAATAGAAGAGTGCTTCGAAGACGATGTGACCTTGAGCATGACCTTATGTTTACCCACTTCAAGGTCGGACACATTGCATATTGATTCTGAACTGACGAGTTTATTATCCACGAACCACGCGAAGGAGACGGCATCGGTCGAATCCTTGGCGCTCAACTGCCAAACTCCCTTCTTGATCTCAGTGATTTCACCTTTGGCCGTAGGGTAGATGGCAACGGGCTTATCCGGATCCTCGGGATCGATGACCTCACCAGTCTCATCGTTGCGCCATCCGGCAACCAGCGTCATGTCGGATGTTACCTGGTTTTCAAAATTCCAAGAACTGCCGTAGTAATACCATCCGGTGAAAGTGAATCCCTCGCGCACCGGGTCGTCGGGGCGCTCGACTGCGCTGAACCTGATGACATCCACGGTCCAGGAAGGTGTCTCCCCTCCGTTGGTGTCGAATGTGACTTCGCATTTCACAGGCACAGGCACGTGGTCCCCATCAAGTCCGGAAAGTGGAAGGTAAGAGGTGTACTGGTTGTTGTTCACATTGGATGTCACGACGATACGGCTGGACCAGTTGACCCCATTGTAGGTGTGGGTAGCAGATCCAGTGACTGTCGTCTCGACGTTTCCGTCTCCCCAATTGATTACCGCATTCTGGGCATAGTCTATGCCGCTCTGCTGTCCGCTGTAAATCGTAACCGTTACTGTAAGACCGCTCACCGTATAGGTGAAATGCTGTTCCCACTGGGCACTGAGCAGCATATCGCTCTCAACCCTATCGGTTCCGAAATCCCACAGACGGTTGAGAAGAGCGCTGTACCATCCGATGAGGATGTAGCCCTCGCGGCCAACTCCGGTAGGCTGAGATACCAGCCCTCCGTCGTAGACCTCCTGAGTAGGCAGCGATGTGTTCCCTCCGTTGGGATTGAAAGTAACCACATGGATGTCAGGGGTCGGATCGGGTATGTCGGTACCGTCGTCCCATATCGCGTAGAGAGTTGTTCTTCCATCGATCTTGTGTGTGAGCTCGTTGATCACCGCTCCGTCAGGCGTCTCCGACCAACCCACGAATTTCATCCCGTCGCACTCCATCCCATGAGCAGGAAGGTATACGTACATTCCCGACTGGACGTACTGAGAAGTGATGATGCCGTATCCGTCCCCGTAGTCATAGGTGACAAGGCACATGGACGACAGCGAAGAGGTCTCGACGAAGTAGGCTTCAAGCTTCATCACTCCGTCTATCTCGACAAGGGCCCCGGGGGCGTAGGCGGCCTGCGTGTCGCCTGTGACTCTCCACCCGATCAGAGTGTTACCCTGTTTCATGGCATTTGAGTTCAGAGGAAGGGAGTAGAGGTCTCCCTCATCCACCACAAATGCGC
Source organism: uncultured Methanomassiliicoccales archaeon (assembly GCA_964550065.1). Taxonomy (GTDB): domain Archaea; phylum Thermoplasmatota; class Thermoplasmata; order Methanomassiliicoccales; family Methanomethylophilaceae; genus Methanoprimaticola. Next base: position 161,271 of record CAZJWD010000002.1, on the reverse strand, counting down.
TGACATTCTCAAGAGAACCGCCGTCCATCGAGAAGATTAGAACGTTCGAGGGGGACTCCCAGTGGGCTGTTGCAGTGACATCCCCATAGATTCCGAAAAGCGAATCCAAAGGATATGTTCCGCTGACCCCGACCTGGTTGGGGATGTCCCATCCTGTTAGAACCTTGTTGGTTTTAGTGATCTCGACTCCGTTCACGAAGCCGCTGTTGAGAACCATGGCCTGACCATAGCATCCGGAGACGCTCACTGGAACAGATCCGGAGCCTCCATTGAGATTGTAGGATACGGTGTACTGCTTGTCAGTGTTGGCAGGAACGTTGATCACCCAGTAGACACCTGTATTGGAATCGCGCTCCACGCAATATTTGACAATATAGTTTCCAGGCTGCGAAGGTGAACCAGAGAAGGTGAGCGTCCTGCCACTGTATGACATGGTTATCCAATCGGCACTCTCTGAGGTCTTGAGAATGTTCGAAGGGTCTCCATTGCTGCACTCAGAAAGCCAGGCCCAGGCATTAGATCCGCTGGACAATGTTGCCGTAAATCTATACTGAGTGTCCACGGTCGCTGTGTTGGGTGCGTCGTCGGCGAAATAGAAGTAGCCGACCTCCACCTGCGTCCACTTGGCATAGAGGGTAGTGTTGGTTGATCTGACAACGAAACTTTCTCCAGCATCATAGAGCTTGGATCCGCTGGCGCTGGTTCCCCATCCGGTAAGCACGTAGCCGTCGCATGAGAACGTCTGCGTAGGAAGCTCGACCTCAGCATTGACCAGCATGGAGAACTGCCTTGTTACGTTAGAGGTCCCGTCCGGATAGTTCGAATTGAGCGTGAGAAGCGAAGTGGAGGCTCCGTCTGATTCATCGGCTGAAGCCACCATGACCGCCCCGCCAAGCAGAACGGCCAGGATGGCAATGATGGAAAATGTTTTCAGCAGTCTTCCGTCCATTTTCGCCTCACTCTACATATGCGTAGATTCCCGATGCTCCTGGCTCGGAAGTAAATCCCATGCTGGAGTAGACGGTTATCTTGAACGACTGCTGATCGGAGGTGTATCCTCCGTCCTTGGCAATGGTAACGGTCACGTTGTATGTGCCCGCACTGGTTGGCGTTCCTGAAATGGTGTTTCCGCTGACGGACAACCAGGGTGCGCCCGTGACAGACACAACGCATCCACTGACGTTAGTTCCGACAGTGTAGGTGAAACTCTGGCCAACGTTGACCGACGTGTCGCCCTGAGTTGTGGTGATGTCCAGCGTAGCGGTCTCCCATACGGCGTAGAGCGTCCTGGTAGAGTTGTAGCCCACGGAGATCGTGGAACCAGGCTGATAGGATGCTGTCGTAGCTCCGCTGGATGTTGACCACCCGAGGAAGACCATTCCGGATTTCGTCGGCGTCAAAGAGGATATGGTGAACGTATGGTTGGCTGTCGATGTACCCGTATACGTCTGTGTGGATGGAACGTTGGTCGCTCCGCTAGCGGAGTAGGCAAGGGTGCTGGTGTAGGTTATCTGGGACCATTTCGCATAGAGGGTCGTGGTTCCGGGACTAACGGAGATGGTATCTCCGGGCTGGTAATCGATACCGGTTCCGGCACTCCTTGTATTCCACCCTTCGAAAGTGTAACCGCTTCTAGATGGAGCTGTTGCAGGAATAGAGAAAGAATACGTAGAAGAGGCGGATGTCCCATTCATACTAGACGGGGCACCAGTTCCGCCGTTCGCGTTGAATGACAGTGTAAACGAATTGGCCACTCCAGTGACGACAATACGATAATAGGACTCATTTGCCGGGTTATATGCATAGAAATCCCAGGATCCGTTAGCCTCTGGAGTACCGCTTATCACAAGAGAAGATAGCTGTCCGGCACTGGAGTGTGTTGTCGTTAAAGTTGAGAACGTTCCATGAACTGTTGTGGTGAATGATATCCCGGGAATAGTTATATCGCTCCCTATCGCCCTATATGCTGTGAAGGTTCCGACAGGACTAACGGTGATGTTGTAACTATTTCCACCCGTCATAGAGATTATGTACGGATCGCTGGAAGTTCCTGATCCCGAAGTAACACCATCGGGAAGCGTTGGTGTACTGGGCTGAGTTATAGTTAGCGTCTTGGTTCCATAGACGCCGGAGCCGTCCGCGGCGGTTGCCCTGACGGTAATTGATCCAGCACTGTTCAGCGAGATAACAGCCCTCCCTCCAGTGGTGGTGTCGGAAGTGCTGGAAATTGATGCCCTGGTGGAGCCGGACGTAATGCTCCAAGTGACGTGACGATCTGTGGCTGATGTGGGGCTAGTGGTGGCTGTGAGAGTGATGGTAGATCCGACTTCTCCGGACGAGGAACCGGAGATGGAAACGGATGTGACTGGGGTTGGATCTACAACATTGATTGTCTTAGTGGCTTTATAATTTCCAAGATCGAAACTTGCGGTTAGTGTGATGCTACCTTCTGCATTTCCTGTGATTGTTGCAGAAGCTCCAGTTGTCGTTCTAGAAGATGATATGCTGACAAGTGTTGAGGACGTTGAGATGTAGGCCGTTCTCACAAAGGCTCCAGAGTTGGATGAGACAGAAACTGTAATTGTCTCCCCAACTTTGACAGTGTCCGGTCCACTCCAGGTTGCACTGGTCACTTGAGTAACGCTGACGGCGGTGAAATTGATAGTTCCTGATCCACTCATTCCAGAGTATGTAATGGTAAATGAGCCCGCTTTGTTGACATATCCGACAGCATATCCGGAATCCATACCACTGCCGCCAATCGTTAATCCGTAGCTGGATGCAGTGCCTCCGTCGATTCCAATTAGATAATCATCGCTTCCATTGACAGATATATAAGCACCGACAGCAACATAGAACGTTCCCAAGGAACGCATATCCGAAGCGTATCCAACAATTTTAGTGTAAAGGTTGGTGGATGAACTGCTATTCGATGATCCGTAATTGTATGAACCAGCATCTGAAGCCGCATCAGCCTCTTGTGACTCAAACGAAACCATAGCCCCAACGGCACATACCACCAACAGCACAATCGCGAAGACGGTAAGGGGTTTGTGGGTGGTCTGACGATTCATCAGATCAGGCCACCGTAGATGAGTCCGCAAACAACGGCCGCGATAGCGAAGACCACGGTACCGATCACGGTAAATGTCACGTAATTGGCAGCGATCAGGCACACGACCGCAAGGATGGCGAAAACGATGGCAAGAATCAGCCACATGGTGTTGTCGTCGCCCTCGTCGTCCGTGTTCTCGGTCCAGTGTGCGGCGAGGGTGATGTTGGATGTTACAGGATAGGAATCTCCGGCGTTTCCAATGAAGGTCTCTCCGGAGTACCATCCGTCGAATGCGAATCCGTCTTTGGTAGCGGTGGGAAGAACAACTGCGTTGCCTGCCAGAACGTTCTACTGAGTGTAACCGGCCTTTCCGCCGTTTGCATCGAATGTGACGACGTAATAAGTCGTCTCGGATCCGACGGGCTCCCAAACAGCAACAAGTGTCATATTGGAGGTGACTGGAGCGGTAAAATTCCACAACTTTCCGTTGAACTGCCATCCCATGAACACGAATCCGGTTCTGCTGGGGTTGGCGGGCTCGGTGATTGCGTTTCCGCTGGTGACGGTCTGGGAATCGATGGAGCCGTCAGCACCGTTCATGTCGAAGGTGACCATGTACTCGACGACGTCCTCCTGCCATCCTGCATACAGGGTGATGTGCCTGACGACAGACGCGCTCCAGTCGAATGCCTGGGTGCACTCGGCGTCGGTGTACCATCCGGTGAAGGTGAATCCATCCCTGGTGGGATCGGCAGGCTGGGTTGCAACGAAGGTCGATTTGGTTCCCTCGATGCTAACGATATCGGAACCGCCCCGGGAATCGAAGGTCACCACGGGGAAGCCCATGATGTGGTAGAGGTAAGTGAGAACAGTCTCGGAACCGCCGTTGTAGGAGTTGTGCATTGTGGAGGTCACCACATAGTCGCCCTTGGCGGCATACAGGTGCCTGACCTCGCCGTTGGCGTTGTCAGGGGTGATGGTTACGGTCTCGGCGGGTGAGCCGTCTCCGAAGTCCCAAACGACATACTCGACCTGGCTGGGGCTCTGGAGGCCCATAACGACATTGTATCCGTACAGGGTCATCTCCCCATCATATCTGCCTTCCTCAGCGTCAACGGGGGAGGTGAAAAGGAGGAACGCCGCGGAAGCGGCGATGATGGCCACTATGAGCGCGGCAATCCTCCTCTCCTGAACGGAGATGGTTTTGATTGATTCGGACATGGTGGGTCTCACTCCATTCAAGCCTCGTCAACGATGTACGCATAGTGTCCGCTGGCTCCGGGCTCGGAGGTGAATCCCATGCTGGAGTAGACAGTGACATCGACATCAATGGTTGCAGTCTGGCCTGCGGCGGAGGTCACAGTCAGAGTAACCATTCCGGCGTGGGCCTCGGGGTAGGAGACGGACAGGGTGTTGGCGTCGGAATCGTAGGCGAGTCCGGAGCTGAAGCCACCGTTGGCGGTGATGGCAACCTGGTTTCCGGAACCACCGGCGATGGTGTACGCTGTCGTGGAAGCGGACTGGCTGGCGGTGGACACGAGGGTTGCGGGACCAGTGATGGTCAGCTTGTCCTCGACGTTCAGAACGATCTGATGCTCCTTGATCTGGCCGTATGCGGTGGTTGCGGTAACGGTGATCGACTGAGACATTCCGACGGGTGCTGCACCAGTGACGGTGACGACTCCGGACTGATCGATGGAAACTCCGGCGATGGCGGAGACAGTCCAGGCGATAGCGGAAGTGGAAGCGTTGGAGGAAACAGAAACGGTCTTGTCGGCGGTGTTGCCGGTATAGGTGAGGGCGCTGGCATCGCCTGCAAGTGCGAAGGCGGGCTCAGCCCTGATCGTGATCTGCTTGGTGGCGGTCTGCTCGGGTCCATTCTGGGCGGTACCGGTGATGGTCACAGTGGATTCCACGGGCTCGGTTCCGGTGTATGTTCCGGAGACTACGCCGGTAGAAGCATCCAGGGCGAATCCTGCGGGAAGGGTTCCGCTGGTGACTGCCCATGTCACTCCGAGGTCGGTTCCGGTCTGGACGACTGCGGAGGAAGCGGCATAGGCTCCGGCGGCGGTGATTGTCTGGGCCTCGCCTCCGACGATTTTGTTGAAGACGGTGAACTGGATCTCAAGGTCCCTGGTCTCTCCCTTGTCGGAGGTGGCCTTGACCTGGATGGTGTTCTGACCGATGGTCGTGGGGGTTCCGGAAATGACGTTGTTAGACAGGGTCAGTCCCTGGGGCAGGGATGTGGCAGTCCATGTGACGGTTCCGATACCTCCGGTAGCAGTGAGGGTGATGTTCTGGGCGGTGCCCTGAACGATCTCAGTGATGCATCCGGAATAGTCGAGGGACAGTGCCTCGTTAACGGTGATTCTGATCCACTGGTAGGCAGTCTGTCCGGAGGCGGCGTGCTCAGCCTTGAGAACGACGTTGTAGGCTCCAGAAGCGAATCCGGTGGGGATGATGATGGAGACGTTGTGTCCAGAAATAGAGGCGTTCGTGTTCAGTTCGTTGACGGCGAAGGACAGGACTGTCCCCTCGGTCAGATCACTGGGGAACGTGGCTGTGTATGACCACGAATACCCAGGAGCGATCTGGATCTCGCTGACTGTACCATATCCTGTGAGGTCCTCTCCTGTGGCCTCGGAAGAGCCGGAGAAGGCGACGACGGACGCGCAGAGCATGATAAGCACGGCGAGAACGGCGGTGGGAACAGCGAGCTCCCTTTTCCTTGAGTTCGAAAACATGGTATTTCTCCACACACCGGCCCCGAATCCGGGTGCGAAGGTGTGCGTATGGAAAACCGAACGCATCCAATTATAAACGGAGGAAAACCGACATCCTCAGTTTCTCACGATCTAAGAGCCTCATATCCTCATGAAACGAGTCCATGAGAAACTGAGGATTCCAGAAAATGAAATCCTAAGAATCTAGAATTGTTATGGCTTTAAATATGAGAACAGCGCGAAGAGCGAAAACCATAGAGTTTCAGCGGTTTTGAAGATTCGACATGGTTAGTTGAACCGGAGGCCTGCTCTTTTAAAAAGCGGGCGGAAAATCGAAGCATCATGACTGAAACAGTCACAATCGGCAAAATGATTGGAATGAACGCCAGAGTTCTCGCGCCACATACATGGGAGACAGAACAGGAGCTATACAGGGAGCTCCGCCGCTTTGCCCCGTACCCTGAGCTTTTTGAAGAATCGATGAAGGCCATGGAAGAGATAGGAATCATCGAGAAGGAAGGATCGGATACCGTTCCTCCGGCGATGATTGCGCTGGACATCGCAATGGCCCTTGTGTCGATTAAACTGATTGATCACGCGGTGGAAACCCTGGACGACGTGTTCTTCTCAGTGAACTCGCTGTCAGGAGAGGTTGCCGACATGGAGATCGAAGATGCAGGGGCCTGTCTGGAGGAGGCGAGAGACTCGATTGAGAGGCACTGCGATCTCAGGGTCAGTCAGCTTCTCGGGTGCACCGACTGGATATGCGAATGGGTGCCGCCGAAGCATGATATTGGGGCCGATGCGATAAGAAAGCTTCTGGATCGCTTACACAGTGCACCTGACCCACGGGCACCTATCAGTGATGGAGAAGATTTCCCCGGGATCGTCGCCGAGGACAGCGGAGGTTCCGTCCTGGAAAACAAGGACGTTGCCGGCCTCGGTGCCGACTACGGCCACCAATGAGGACAATGGCTTAGACACGCCATGAACGCTGAGATCGTCGCCTGCGAACACTGAGCTGTTCATGGTTCTTATATGATATCCTTAAAGTAATAAACTTTCCTAAATAGGAACTAATGGTGTGTATTACGAGAAATACGGTTTCTGGGCGTTTTGAGGGGGTTTGTGGATAAGAGGATGCGGAACACGTCTTGAGATAGTTGATTGGTTGTGAGGCGATTGACAAGGGAAGAACAAGAAAATCGGTACACATATTCTCCTTTCATTACTACTCCAATGATTCATATCGTGACGTTTTATATTCGTGTGGTGATACATTTTGTATGTTCAGAAGGAGGAGGGATCGCGGTTTCGAGGAGACGAAGGCTATCGTCACAGAGATAGCCGACAGGCACGATTACATCCATCGTGTCTGGCTTTTCGGCTCCCGGGCTCGTGGCGACAACCGCCCGGACAGCGATTACGACTTCTGTATCATGGCTTCGAACAAAGCATCCATCCTTGATATCGAATTGTTCCGTGAAGAGCTGGAGGATGCCCTCGGAAGAGGAGTTGATTTTGCTTACGAGAATGGGATGAGCGAAAGGTTCCGCAGCAGAGTATCCGACGATATGAGGCTTGTATATGAACAAAGATAATACGAGTCTATCCAGACTTGAGGATAATCTCGTCTGGATTGTTGATTATTGTGGTGCGATATCATACTACATGAATTACTTTGGCAGAACCGTTGATGATTTTACAGAATCTATGATGTATCAGGATTGTTGCTACTCTAAAATCAATCAGATTATCCAGTGCGTTATCAGGATTCAGGATCACTACCCTGCGATATATCAAGAATATTTCGAAACGGTCATGCAAGGCGTTCGGAGAATGCGCGTATATTTCATCCATCAATATGAGCGCGCTTTGCCTGAGCACATCTGGAATTTCATGGTACAGGATCTTCCTCTCATAGAGGGCGCGGCAATCACTCTTCTTAGTAAAGTACAGCAGGGAGACCATTTAGTATCGTACAATACGAAACCCCGCTTTTGGAGAAAGAGTTAATTCTGTCATCATCAACAGACAAGTTGCATTCGAGAGGTTTTACCCTTCAAACCGGCACTTCCGATGATTTGAGTACCTTAAAGCATCGCAACCGATATGAGACTGCTTGCATTTGTCAGCAACATTATGCCCGCTAATGAAAAGAAACTGGACCTGTTGGTGGCCAGGTTGCTTGACGATGCAGGAATCGTTGCGACTCCGAACGGTAGCGACATCTTGGAGATCAACAAGGCTCTTCAAACATCATCCAAGAGAGGTACGCTCAAACAGGGGCATCCGGAGTTCACAGCGCTCTCTGATGGATTTGTCATAGTCGTGGAAGACAAGGCTGACTTATCAAAACAAGCAAAATTTGAGGGCGACAAATCATTAGGCGTTCTTTGCATGGATACAGACGCGATCTGTGACTATGCCCTCAATGGAGCACTTCACTACGCTCAAAACATCCTGGAGAAAACATCATTTGACAAGGTGTTCGCATTCGGTTGTTCGGGTGATGGTACTCACCACGAAATACGGCCTATGTTCGTCTGTGAGAGCGGATACATACTTCTGGAACCGGTAGATAATTTCGAGAACTTCTCCGAATCCAACATCGTCGCATACTATAATGAGCAGGTTCTAAAGCAGAAATCGCAGGAGTCCATAGAACTGGAGAACATCATCGGCAAAGCTAGCGAGCTGCACGAGCATCTACGTAGCTATGGGAATCTTGGGGACAAGGAGAAACCCCTCGTAGTATCGGCACTTCTTCTAGCTCTTTCTGAAACCACATTCGAAATCGAACAGCTCAAGGGGGATGGACGTAAAACCGATGGAAAAATCATCTATGAGGCAGTGAGAATATTTCTTGACAGAGTGGACGTCAGACCTGAGACCAAACGCGACATGATCCTTCGTCAGTTCTCGATACTTCAGGATCGCACTGTGCTGAACCAGACAAACAGCACCTTGGGAAAAACTCCGCTAAAGTTCTTTGCCGAATACATCAAGAAGAACATCAAAGGTTCCATACTATTCAACTCTCCAGAGGACGTGCTTGGTCGGTTCTACGGTGAGTTCGTTCGCTACACCGGAGGAGATGGCCAAAGCCTCGGCGTGGTGTTGACCCCCAAACACATAACCACGCTGTTCTGCGATCTACTGGATGTAGGAAAAGAGGACATCGTGTTCGATCCGTGTTGCGGAACAGGAGGCTTCCTCGTTGCCGCAATGCACAGAATGATCGAGGATGCTGGAACGGATACTAAACGTGCCGAATCCATAAGGCGCAACCAGATCTGGGGCATAGAAGCACGCGACGATATGTTCTCAATAGCAACAACGAACATGATCCTCCGCGGAGATGGAAAAAGCAACCTGCTGTGCGATGATTTCTTCAACTGCGATTCGAACGACCTGAAGCGGCATGAGTTCACCGTAGGTATGATGAACCCACCTTACTCCCAAGGGAAGAAGGGCGATTGGAAACTCACCGAGATCAACTTCACCGCTCATCTCCTGGATTCGATGTCACCCGGCGGGAGGGTGGCTGTCATCGTCCCCCAATCCACGATGATCGGAAAGACATCGAAAGAGCGGACGATCAAGACGGAAATCATGAAGAATCACACCCTGGAAGGTGTGATAACACTCAACAAGAACACGTTCTACGGCATCGGGACGAACCCCTGTATTGCAGTGTTCACAGCCCATAGGCCCCATCCTACTGAAAAACGGTGCAAATTCATCAACTTCGAGGATGATGGTTTCGTCGTGAGCAAACACATAGGGCTCATCGAGACGGAACGCGCCAAGGAACGCAGGAAGTATCTGATGTCATGCTGGAAGTACGATGAGCCGGCTGAGACCAAGTTCATAGTTCGCTCCACTGTGAAGCCGGAGGATGAGTGGCTTCATGCATACTTCTACTTCAACGACGAAATACCGACCGAAGCTGATTTCGAGAAAACCATGGCAGACTACCTTACATTCGAGTTCAACATGATCGTGCACGGGCGCGGATATCTTTTCGATGACAGGGGGTGCCGATACGTTCGACAAATGGGTGGCTATCCGCCTTCTTGATTATTTCGAACCGATGAAGGGGAATCAAAACCGCATGGATTCCCTATCGCCCGGCATGACCCCTCTTGTTTCCGCCAAAAATGTTGACAACGGCTACAAAGGATTCGTGTCTGTTGACAGAGGAACGTATAAAGGTCATTGTCTGACCATCAACAACGATGGGGACGGAGGGGCCGGAATCGCATATTACCAGCCATCGGATATGGCTCTAGACTCGCACGTCACAGCACTCGTTCCAAAGATGGAGATGTCATCAGACACATTGTTGTTCATCGCCACGTGCATCACGAAACAGAGGTACAGATTCGGTCACGGTTATTCTTTGAACTCTGGACGTCTTGGTCAAATGAAGATCGTTCTTCCGGCAAATCAAGATTCGATTCCCGATTTCATTGCAATGGATAATTACATAAAAGCAATGAGGGGGGGGGGGGTATTGATGCATACCTCACCTACATCTCCAACATCATCGACGAGGGGATGCTTATGGTAAGCCTCGATGGTGTTAAATGGGCACCCTTCTTCATTGAAGATCTGTTTGAGATTAGCCCCGGCAAACGTCTTACAAAAAATGATATGAAACCTGGAACAACTCCATTCATAGGTGCTTCAGAAACCAACAACGGTGTGACGCAATGGGTCTCAAACGATAATTCTAGCAAAGATAGAGATGTGCTTGGAGTCAATTACAACGGTAGCGTGTGTGTTGGATTCTATCATCCATATCATTGTCTATTCTCAGACGATGTGAAGAGACTGAGGCTACCTGATAAAGAACAGGCTAAGCACATTTACCTGTTCGTAAAAACAGCTATTGAAATGCAACGTTCGAAGTATAGCTATGGATATAAATTCAATGAACAAAGAATGGAAAGGCAGATAATACTGTTGCCGGTTGACAACAATGGCAATCCGGACTACCAATTCATGGAATTGTACATGAAATTCAAGGAAAAAGAACTTCTAGAAAAATACAGGGATTATGTTACTAAATTATCGAGGGGGGGGGGGGACTAACTCTCAATCACCACAATCTGACTGAGTTCAGAATAGGTGATCTGTTCAGATTGTCACGCGGCACTTGCCCCCCATCTTCCAAAATGGCCGACCCTGGATCTGGAATCAGTTATGTTGGTGCTACCAATCGCAATAACGGAGTGCTGGACTTCGTCAGTCCCACAGGGCTTGCAATACAAAGGGATGAATGCATCGCATTCATAAATAACGGCGATGGATCCATCGGATTGTCTGTCTACAAAGGAGAGCCATTTGTCGCGTCCTCGGATGTAACTCTGGGGTTCAATCCCAATATCAACCGCTATACGGGAACGTTCATAACCACGGTCGCTGACAGAGTGCGTCCGAAATACAGTTTTGGATACAAGAGGAGTGATTCCAGATTGGCCGCCGAGCGGATCATACTCCCTTCAGACGAAAATGGAGAAGTTGATTGGCCATTCATGCAACGTTACATGATGCTACAAGAAGCAAAACTGATAGGCAAATGGTTGGAATACCATCACGAATCGGAATCAGCTATGGAGTAAGCATGGATGCGGATCAGACCAACTTTATTATTCAGATTCGACACATCATGTCTACGGTATCTTGTCGGCGCATCCCATCGGACTCGAAACGCGGTCCCTACAAGCTGTCACGATACCTCCCCGGCATTCCGGGATGGGTGACGCCGGGGTCCTGTCGATTCCAGTTTCTGTCACTGCCTGACCACCCATCCCGACCTGATCTACACCTCACCCAGTCATGTCAGTGTGTCGGTGTTACACACAATGAGGATCTCCCCGATCATAGATTGTCCGAAGAACGCTCATACCCCTCGTGCCACCACACAGGGCTTTTTGTTCGACACATACTCTTGCTATGTCACTTCCGAGGCACTCTTCAATTGCCATGTAGAGGTATTCATCTTCAGCCAATGTGTACTCCTTTTTACCATCTTTCATGAACTCTATTGTCCAGAGACCGGGCGAATCCATGTGGGCATCGGCCCTTCTGCCATCACCGAAGAACAGAGTCAACATTCCGTCCTCTTCGGAAAGCACCGATGCCGCCCTCTTGATGGCCAACCCAGCCTCGTCCTGAGACATGGCCCTGTTGCTCATATCCATCATAAGGTCCTTCGTCAAGCCCTTCAGTATCGAGTACACCTCATCGAGGCTTTCCTCCACATCCTTCAACTTCTCGTAGACCTCATGAAACCTCCCATCTTCCGTGTCGCTGTGATGGAGGCTGTTGTCCACCTCATGCACAACCTCATTCAGATCGGTCTTCAGAGACTCTATCATGCGCTTTGTCGTAGCGGCTACTACCAAGCTGTAAACATCCCAATCATACATCATTACACCTCACCTTCCGTCTCGATTCTCTCCATACACGTCTCCCAGTACCCGGGATCTATCTCGAACCCAACATACCTCCTACCGTTCCTCAAACAAGATACCGCGGTGGTCCCCGAGCCCACAAAAGGATCCATAACCAGGCCCCCTGGCATCGAGGAGTTGACTATCATGTTCGATGTTATGTCAAGCGGCTTGATCGTCGGATGATGCCAGCGATCCTTGTCCTGCTTGTTATACGGAGACACGTACCATTTGCGCTTGGTTTCGTATGAACCGTAGAGCTTTACCCCGGGATCGCGGGCGTAGATGATGTACTCCGTATCCGACAGGAACTTGTTGTTGCAGGTCGGTGTGGGGTTGGTCTTGTGCCATGTCAGCAAGTCCGTGTTGCATCCGCGGGCATCGAACCATTGTAGATATTGCAGAATCTGGGCCTTGTTGCACCAAATGTAAATGTTGACGGCCTTGAGCTTGGAGACAATGGACTCCAGCAGATCGTCGTCTATGCCATCGGACATAGGCTCAATCTCTCCGTGGTAGGTGCGGTTGGAGGGGCCAAATACCCCCCCCCCCTGTTTTAAGAAGCTTGTACGGAGGGTCCATAATAACCAGATCCACCGAACCATCTGGAATCCTGGAAAGACCGATGCGGCAGTCCTCATTGAAGATAACGTTCTCCGGCACCCTGTTGTTATCGGTTACTTGAACCGGAAGATGTGGTGAGAAATGGCATGGGCCATCACCTACAATCTGGGGGGCATCGCTATACAGTGACGTCTGGAATGTGCGATTGGGTTTCGAATCAGTCCCCTGGATCATACCTTCACCTTCCTGTAACAAACCCAAACGGGGAACGTCCTCTTCTCCTGGGTTTCGAAGAACACATAGTATCCGACCCTGTCTTCGTCAACATATGTGCGGCACCAGTACATGGCCGGAGCCTCCGTGTCGTAGTCTTCGATGGGCACGTCGAAGAACCGGCAGAAGGCTTCGAAGTTCTCGTAATCGACAAGACCTGCATCGATCAGCACCCAATCATCGTCGTATGCCAAGGTGAGCTTGTGGCAGATCTGCTTATCAGTGTCTGAACCTGCGGGACGGTAGGTTCCGTGGCGGACGGAGATCTGACAGAGATCTGCCCTTGAGCCGTTCTTGTTCTTTTGAAGGATGCCTTTGATGCATTGGGCTCCGACAAGGATGTTGAATGCCTTGTGCCTTGCATCAGCGACGGAATCTGCCTCGAAATCCTTTGAGAATGTGTCTGAAACAACAGTCCAGCTCATCACATCCCCTCCGTGGGATGGATCGGCTTTCCTGGGCGAGAAAAGCGGGCACATGAGGCGGGATTCCATGCAATTGTCAACACAAAGGTAGTCCACCTGTCCGTCCGGGCGGATGATGCAGTTAGAGCATCCGGCACACTTGCTGTCCGGGTTGATGGTCATGGTCTCACCAGCTTCCAGCAGAGAACGTAGACAACGGCAGTCAGGAAGGCGAACAGGACAGAGATTCCCCAGGTCCTCCAAGTCGGATCATCATCCAGAACGGAAATGACATCCTCGGTAGACAGTCCGATTGCTGTTCTATTGGTTGGATCCACGGTTGCATATCTGACCCCCTTGTGCTCGACAGAAAGGGCATCCAGACCCTCGATGTACACTCCGGCCATTACGTGACCAGGTTCCAGAACGATTACGGAATCCAGCCCCATGGCTTTCACGATGCTGACAAAGAGGAGAGTGAAGTCCTCGCAATCCCCGGTACCGAGACGGAGGGTCTCGGTGGGAAGCTGCCAGTAGTCTGGGATGCAGTGAACGGAATCATCGGATGCATACTCTATCCGGTTGTGCACGAAATCCAGGGCCAGCTCAACCTTGTTGAAGTCCGTGCCATCCGACATGGACTCGATCGTACTGGCAAGAGCCATTACGGCAGGGTCGTCGGCCATGACGAACCGGCAGTAGAAGTCGCGTGACAGCTTGTGGATCAGGAACGGAGATTCCTCCGCGGGGACGTCTAGAGTTATGGTCTCCCCGCGGAAAGTGTACTCGACCGTGACTGTCTCGGAGTAGTCGCCGTCAGTTGGCATGAATGCGGCGAAGATCGGGAAGAACGCAAGCACGGTGACGATTGAGGCCAGGGTAATAGAGACTGCACGGATTACCATGCCGAATCCCTCCCTTCGAGCGATTCGTCCCTACCCCATTTGCCCGGTCCGGGGTATTTCAAGCCGGTTGCCTCTTCAAACTTCCCCAGACGGATGTAGAGCGTCCTCAGCTTGGCGTTGGACTGGTAGACGCGCTTGGCTCCGACGGAAAGGCACCACAAACGGATGTCCTCCCTGCGATTGAAGGTGGAGTCAGCCATCAATGCTCACCCTTTCCTTCACGCGCACCTTCTGCCGGCACTGGGCATAGAGACGCTTGGAGGTGATCTCAATACGGATATCTTCCAGGCCCGCTTGGTCCAGAAACTCCTGGATATCACAGATTGCGTCCATGACGTCTGCCGGGACTGTGATCATTCGACCGCCTCCATGCCAGCTTCACTTTCGCGCATGGTCTTGGTGGTGGCGACCAAGAGAAGCCTTCCCACATCGGCCAGTTGTATCTGGACTGCGGTATCAGGGATTCTCTTGATGCTTCTGATTGACCCAACGACGATTCTGTCAAGGTCTATTGCGAAGTTCCCGTTGTCGGATGCCATGATTAGGTCGTGGTTATCGCCTAGATCGCGGTAGTAGGAGGTCGTCATTGGAGTACCTCCTGTGTCGAATCCCGCGTCAGGATCGGGCTCATGGGCTCTCACCTCCCTCAGCGGTCTCGACTGGTTTCTGCAATCTCTCTGTCAGTGTCGTTGAAGCGTTAGGGTTTAGCATTTTAGCAACCTCGAATAATGTTGAGATAAAGTCGGACAGCTCAGGGGATACCTGGGGCTCCTGCTGTCCAATCAATGATGAGCCCGAATCGTAGATGCCCGGGTCAAGATAGCTGCACAATCTGTGCAAGATGGCCTGGGCATCCATGCCGGTGTCCTGCTGAACGGATTTGCACACCTCGTAGAGCAGTCTGATTGCCACGTCTGTAAGCTCACTGGGGCCCATTCTGCCCCAGACGTTGAGACGGTTGAGCTTGTCAACTGTACTCTTGGAGATGGAGAAGTTCCGCTGGATCGTGCCGTCCATGTCAGTCTCCGTCATTGGACTCCGTGCGTGTCGGCAGCTCCGGGAACTCCTGGCGGAGTAGCTCGATGATACGTCCGATAATGAGGGCCTCTAACATCGACGCCGCTTCGGTCGCGGATATGACCTCGCCCCAATCTGACCCGATGTCGTGGTTCTCAAGGGATATATCGACGCTACTGGACCCGTACCGAACGACAAGGACTCTAGCCCTAAGTTTCGATGAACCTTCGTGGACATCGATCACGTGGGCGACCTCCAGACCAAAGCGGTGGGGGCGTGCCATATACTTCCCCACCATGGACCTGGCCATGCTGAGCTCGTTCTCCGGGCAGAAGCGGACATGACGCTCCGCATCCAACCTATTATCGAACGTCAATCCACAGATCGGGCACTCATAGGCCGTTACCGTTTCCAGCTTTGGAGGGATCTCCGTGTCAATGTCTCTGGTATCGAACCACGGGGCCACAGCATCATCAGATAATCTGTCAAACAGACAATCGAGCTGATATAGGACATCATGTTGCAGAATGGACTGAGCATCCTCCATTGTCTCAAGAACCTCTAAAGGAGGAGACAGTAGATACGTTGGTTTGGGATTCAGCGAGAATCCCGAGCTCTTGACGGTCAGGTGGATCACCCGGGCATGATAGATACTGGAGCATGGATTGATGTACTCGACCCTTCCCACGGAGTGTCCAGGAAGAAGGACGATCTTCCCGAGATACTTCTTGACCACTTCTGCCTGAGAACGTTCCCTCGGACTCGAATGGGAGTTATACTCGGCTAAGATGCGGAAGCCACGCCCGCACCTAGGGCAACGGTAGACCGTCACACTCTTTTCGATTACGTCGGCGGTCAAGAAAGGACCCCCGTAATGCGGAAGGTGTAGGCGCTTCTGCCCGATGCAGTCTTGGCCTTGCCTGATCTCTCGATGGCACCCATCTGAAGCAATTCGGTTACTCTCGGGGCGATCTGGTTGGGGGACTTGGCCCCCATCCCAGTCATGATCTGCTCCGAGGTTACGTCCGGATGCCTGGCGATGTATTGCCAAACGGCCGTCTGGCGGTCGTTGAGGTAGTCCTCGGGGAGGGAACGGTAGGCTTCCAAGGAGGTCTGGGCCATGCGTGCAACCGTGCTCATGGGTAATCCTCCTCGGTGTCCAGCTCCTCGGCCTTCCGGCAAGTGTGAAGGATTGCGTATGCAAGCCTGCGGGCATGGTCAATGCTGACAACCATACCTATCTGGCCCCCATTCTCCAGATCGTCGATTGTGATACGGATGTCCTTTCCCTCAATGTCGAAGTAGGCATTGCAGCGGCGCATCTGGCGTTCAACGATGTCGCTCATTGCCCCATCTCCCTCAGTGCGCCTTCGGCGGCCTTGAGACTGACAATTCCGGTCTCGGTGATCTCGTAGCTGTATTCCCTGATAGAGCGGGTCTCGGAGATGAGACCCGCCTCGGTAAGTTCGTCAATACGACGGACCTTGGCGGGAGTCGCCTTCCCGCCGGTGGCCATGAGCATAAGGTTGTAGCGGTTGAGTCCGGGATTCTCCGAGAGAACGCGGAGAAATGCTAGGTAATCGGTCCTCACGATGCATCCTGGCTTCGACTTGTAACTGTCGCGGCAAATCATGAGGATTCCTCCTCGACCAGCTCGATGCTTCCATGTAAGAAGTCGTTGAGTTTGAGATCGGACCTGAGAAGCCGTCCGCCGGCAACGACACACAGCCTTCCGTCATGGATCGTATACACCGCGCCCGAGATTCTCACCCTGCCTCCAGAAAGAAGGACAGTGATTGCCTTAGTAGGGGTCATTCGACCGCCCCCTCATGACTGTCGAGATAGTTGAGCACGGCGCGGAGGCCAAGGGCATTCTTGGAACGCTCCTCGATCAAGGAACGAACCTCAAGCATCATGTAAAGGTCGGCATCGATACGAGACTGCGTATCGACCAGGGCCTCGGTCTTGAGTTCCTGCGGAATGTAAGGGCGAGGCTCACACTCGCGCTGATCCAAGAACTCCTCGATCGCCTTCTCCAGAACGACATGGAACTGACGACGCTCAACACGGGATGTTGCCATGAAGCGGTCATACACGGACTTGGGCAAGCGGAGCATGAACCGACGTCCCTGGGGCTTGACAACAGGAACCTCAATCGGAACGAGTGCAACCGTTGTGTCCTTTCCAACATCAGATGATGCTTTCGTCACATCAACCATGTCCGAACCCGCATCGAATACCATCAAAGGGTTCGCTTCCTCCAAAAAGGGTTCCCTTGTTGGGTTCATGCGACCTCACCCCTTGTTGGGACGGTTTCGAGGGTTTTCCCACCCCTTGTTGGGCTAACCCCTTCTTGGGGTTTTCCGCGGGCTTCTTTGCACACCGTCTGATAGTCGTCGAACACGCCTTCCTGCATGAGCGCACTCTTGAGCGTGTCAGGTGAGATGTGCATGATATCGTGTGCAACTCTTGTGTAAGTTATGCCCTGTCTTGCGAAATCCAGGACAGTATCGAGAGAAGCAATGTAGGTGTTGCGTTTCCCGTTCGTCTGAATGCGCTTCTGATTCTCGGCTACGCGATGGGAAAAGCAGAATGCCAACATCCTTCCACAGTGAGTGCCGTCTATCTTCGCCTGCTCCATTCCCTTCTTGGTGTTAGCGGAGAGCTTTTTGCGTTCAATTTCGCCCTGCCATGTGCTAATCTTGTTGAGCAAGGATCCGTTGTCGTCCTCGGGTGCGATGTTGTCTGCTGAGGAGTAGCGGATTACGACGTCATAGCCTTCGACCATGGCGACGATGTTCTCCATGTCCTGTCCGTCACGGGAGATCCTTGACGGATCGCGGGCAAGAAGGATGTTGACGCCTCCGCGAGCGAGACGTCCGAGGACGGAGTCAAACACCCGGCGGTCGAGATCGCCTCCTGACTCCTCCTCTTCATACTCGCCGATTATCCTGACTCCGTTACGCTCACACCACAGGCGCATCTCGCGGATCTGGGTTTCAGTCGTCTGTCCCTTGTCGTCAGTTGAAACGCGGGCGTAGAGAACGGCCTTCATCCCCTTATAAGGGAGGAACTGGGGCTCGATGTCCGGAACCGACTGGGGAGCAGCGGATACAATGGCATCACTCATGGAGCTCACCTCCCTCAATCACAGTGTGGTCCAGGCGGTCACCAACGACTGTCACGTCTCCAGGGTCAACACCCAGTACCCCAGCGATCGTCTCGCATGACCAGCCGATGTCCATAAGTGAGATGATGAGCTCGTCGTAGGCTCCCGATTCGACAGCGGCCTTGGTCTCCTTGCGGTGAAGCGCACTGACATAGGCTTCGACGAACTCTTCCAGCCCATCCTTGGAACTTGGCGAATGGATAACGGAGAAATCCGAACCGCCGTCGTCGAGCACCCATGCTGTCCGACAGCCGGCATAGGGGCAGTAGGCGTCGATCATCCTGACCAGGTCGTCCCACGAGGGATCCTCACGGGAGCAGGTCATATCACATCCCACGCAAGTGTAGATGGCGTTCATGCCCTCGCCCCCTTCTGGCCGTTCAAAATGCGGTTTATACGAGCCAGATCCCCCTTGTCCAGCGCACGCTGGAGCTGGACATAACCATCGGCAATCTTGTATGCGGCGATGACCTTTCTTAGATCGTTGCGCTCGGTCTGCGGAGTGTCTGGGTGCTTGTAACGGGCGCACACGTACTCGTACCCGCTGGGCACCGGCACAGCTACATCCTCCCCGTCGATCTTTGAGACATCCAGGGCCATGCGTATCATCTCCGGATGGCGCATGGAATCCAGAATGTTGCGGAACTGAGTGTTCACACCCTCGATGTAGCGGTGAACCGCCTCGAACCCGGGGATGAATCTTTTGTTAGTGCGATCGTAGAAAGACTCCGGGATTATACACTCGGAGTCTTCGGAAGCAACGAAGTTACGCATCTCCTTCATCGTGGTCATTGACCGCACCTCCCGCACACACTGTCGAAGATGATGGACAGCTCGACGATCTCCGTCTCCGGTTTGATCTCGGTGATGAACTCTATGGAATCAATGGGATGGACCCAATCGGAATCCTCGATGCTAATGAAATGGCTCCAGCCCCCGTTCTCGGACGGCACCGAGTAGACGGTGGCCAAGTCGGAGATATAAAGGCACCACATCTCATCGAAGCTGTCCCAAAGAGACTTGTCTATGGGCCCCCCATTGATGTTGAGGAGCTCGAATGCAATTGAGCGGGGAACGGCCATGACAAGAGCACTGCACTTGTCGGTCGGGAGAGCCTTAAGATTCTGTGTCACAGAAGGTCCCTCCTCATTGCGATAACCTGTCCGAACCATTCGTCAAGACCGAAAACGACCTTCCAGTTGGGATGACGCCCTTCGTAGAATTTGACGAACTCGCGGAAGTCCTCGACTGTCAGGTCGGACTGAGTGTAGTCGAAGAGGTATCTCGGGTACTTCTCGTCACGATCCGCGACAAACTGTCTAATCTCCTCGTCGGTTGTAACGGTTGGAGTGTAGGTGGGGTGGAGTGACCGCCTCACATGGTTTGTTCCGGCG
The DNA here is from genome assembly GCA_964550065.1 of uncultured Methanomassiliicoccales archaeon. Taxonomy (GTDB): domain Archaea; phylum Thermoplasmatota; class Thermoplasmata; order Methanomassiliicoccales; family Methanomethylophilaceae; genus Methanoprimaticola. The sequence goes on along the minus strand of CAZJWD010000002.1, from coordinate 141,303 downwards.
ACTGACATCAGCGCTCACCCCTCTTGGTCTTCTTTTTTGACGGTCTTGGTTCCTTGACCTTGTCGTCACCCTTGATACGGATTCTGCCGATGAATCCCCTTTCCTTCTCGGAAACGGATTCGGGAGTCTCGGACGGAGTGATCTCAATGTGCCTGGGTTCGGACGGAGGGTTTGAAGGTGTGCTTTCAATCACAGCCTCAGCGACCATTGCCTCAAACCTGGCGTTAGCCTGGCGCTGGGCCTCGTCGTGAATCAGACGCTGGATGGCAGCGTCGCTGCGGATGAGGTCTAGCTTCTCCTCCGGTGTGAGCCCACGGGGAGAGGGCTCGGGTTCTGGTTCAGATAAGGGTTCGGGAATCTCGGAGTCAGATGCAACGAATATCTCAAGCTCATCCTCCTCGGAATCATCATCGGCATCCTCGGATTCTTCGATGTCCTCTTCGGAGATTGTGCAATCCTCGGTCTCGTCTTCCTCGGGCGTGTCCAGGCATTCCTCTTCGGGCTCGTCATAGGTATCCTCGATGTCGTCCTCGTTCTCGTCGTACTCCTCATCGTAGTCGTCGGCATCATCTGTTATGCGGATACCGACGCCGGCGACATCGTCGCTGTCTTCACCATAAGCGGTACGGCGAACACGATCCTCGATGCGCTGTGTGACCATCTGGGAAGAGAGATACAGGGAGGTGTAGTCGGCGTCCCCGTCAAACAGCGTGTTGATAAGCGTCTCCTCCACAGCGACTGTGCGTTGAAGGCAGTTGTTGAGAAACGAGACGGAGCGCTGGATCTCTTTGACCTCATCGATCTCCACGTTCGGATCCATGACTGCGCCGTTGGCATCGGAGATTGCCTTGCTCAAAAGGACTTTGGCATTGCGAATATAGGCCATGGTCCTGCGGACGCGGAGCCCCCAATCCTGGGGGTAGTTCCCCTCGGCCCTTGCCTTGGCGATCTCCCTCAGCGACTGATCGAAGTCATCGTAGGCGATAGTTGCCCTGCGGAAACGACTGTCAAAGATGCGTCTCTCGCGGTCGGACATCAGAATACCTCCTGCGGAATCTGGCCCTGGTTGTTACGGAATGCGAAAACAGCGTCAGAGCGCGTGGGGTGGTCCTCGGCAGTAAAACCGCATTGAAGGCAGAGAACATCCCATGATGGTGCACCGGGATTCGAAGACCCGATGATCATGAGGTCACGGGAATGGCAACGAGGACAATTCATTCGTCTACCTCCCAGGCTTCGACAGATGCAATCAAACGCGGATTAACGTAGAAGGAGTCCTCGGTCAGAGGTTCGCCTCCCTTGCCGTATGCATTCTGGAAAATCAGATCGTCAATAATCATGGATGCTATCGCTTCCGGGTCGATGATACTGAAAAGGGAGAACGTGATCAGGTCCTTCATTTTCTCAAGGGCCACCTCATAGGTACTGCAAAGGATGCTGTGCTCCTCGCCGTTCGACAGGCTGATAAGAACGATCCATCTCATGCGCTCACCTGGCTGGAGTGCGTCTTGGCCAATTCGTAAAGGTCGGCAGCAAGACACATGACTGTGATTGCTGAGATCGCCAAACGGTCCCATTCCGAGGCGGCATCGAAATCATCGGCTCCGCGCTCGCCCTTGCAGGCATGGTCATAAGCGGAGTGCTGAATGAATGTCTGGTTCTGGATTCCGGCAATCTTGTTGAAGACTGCGGGGTAGAGATCGTACTTGCTGTTCCTAGTTGATGATGTTGAATCTGTTGTCACTGATAACCCTCCAATCTGCGGGGTTCTGTGGGTAAGCTGGACTCGGACTGGGCCACGATGGGCTGTCCGTCCGGCGTTGAGAAAATATCGTCCAGAGTGCGTTGCTGGCCTTTGGATATAGCCAGGTTGATGTTGTTCTGGGCCGTGATTATTAGGTTGGTCTGGTCGGCGATGTTGATTAGCGCCGTAGCCTGCTTCTCCTGGATTGTCAGGAGACGGTCCATGGTGAGATCCAGAGAGTCTATGCGTTCCTGATGGACTACGACTGCCCTGGACACAGTGTCGATCCGACCGTCGGTCTCGTCAGCACGGTTCTCAGCATTGGCAAGGCGGGCTTTGGCCGACTGAATCTCAGTCGGGATGCTTGCGAAGATCTGAACCTTCTCCCAGTCCGTTAGGCCATGGGCTTCGGACATCTCGGCTTCGGGTTCGCCGGGAGAGGTATCCACGAAAATGTCTCCAGGAGCATCCATCCCTTTGGGAAGGTGAGCTACGACGGGAGACTTCTCTAAGGCATAGTCGAAAAGGCCCTTGATCTGGGGTCCAGTCAACTGCCACCCGTTGCGCCTCAAAAGGCACGCGATGTAGAGCGCACGGTCGATGAATACGGCCTTGGCATCCTCCATGCTGTCGAAGCGCTTTGGGTCGAGGTGAATGCGTCCGGGATTGACTGTGAAAACCAGTCCTCCCTTCGATCCCATGCGGAACTGGAGCTTCATGTCAGCTCCGAAAACATGAATCTTAGCGGAGCGGACACGGTTACCCTTCATGTTCGTGGGCTTCTCAGGCTCCCAGAACCCGCACGTCTGATCGTGGACGTCCTTGATGGGATCGAAGTTCCCTATCTTGCGGACCTGCTCGAAACGGATACCTCCGCTCATGTGAGCTATGACGTATCCGTCCGGGCATTCCTTGCCGACGTGTATTCCAGTGAGGTTGACCTCCGGGAGATCGTCCTTCCAATTTCCGGAGGGGCCGTTATTTTGGACGGCCCGTCCGTTATTTCCGGAATCAGAGGATTCTTCCCCCTTCGGGGGAAGGGGAGTTGAAATGTTCGGATCTTCGTAGATTACGGGATTCTTCGTGCCAGGTATGGCGCGAATCTCGCCGTAGTGCTCAAGATTGGCTACGATGTCGTAGACAGTGGACTTGGCAATCCCGAGCTTGCTGGCAATGGCATGGCGGGAATGTCCCGAGAGGATGAGTCCCTTGACCTTGCGCTCAGCGGAAGTGAGCTTGGGATGGGTCATGAGACGACCTCCGGGGACGACGGAAATTCTTCGGAACTTCCGGGCATAACGGCCCCCACCCGTTCGGCCCCCGAACGGGGGGCCGTTCCGTTTCCGGATTTTTTGATTCTCGCTATACGTAGTATAGCGACGGCTCCCCAAAACGGCCCCTCTCCAATTTCCGGAATCCGGAAATGCAAATGTGCAATCGGCAAGTGGTTATTCCGGGCCTTTTTCGATTCGATAAGCGGTACTCTTTCGGACGTTAAAAGCAAGCGAGAAAGGATGGCTGCACCGGGATCACAACGCATGGTTGGTTCCCCCGGATGCAGTCAAGATCTCGTCCGAAGGTATAACGACGGAAATGTCCGTCAATGCGGGGCACGCTTGCCCCTTGCCCGCCGATGTAAAGCGGAGGCTGATCTGTGCCTCCATAGGCGGATGCTGATTTCTCATTCTGGTTCACTACTCCCAGAAGAGAATTTGAGAAAGGATGACGGGCTGAAATCGTTTAGCGGTGTTCGCGTACACGCCTCCGGCTTCGACTCGGAATTTGGAAGCGGCCACTTCCGCACGATCACACTCCCGCCGCTTGAGGTCCTTGAGGAGGCCTACGACAAGCTGGAGCGCTTCATGGCACGCCATACGGCGTGATCCGAGACGCATCCCAGGCCTCGACAGTTCGCTCAAACGGAAGACATTATGTCCTCATTCTAACGGAGTGATGGCGATTTGTTGTAAAAAGTGGATACTTATCAGGACATCTTATATCGTGAGCGGGTGCATTTTATATGTTCAGAAGGGGGAAGGATCGTAGTATAGAGGAGACGAAGGCCATCGTCAGGGAGATAGCCGTCAGGCACGATTACATCCATCGTGTCTGGCTTTTCGGCTCCCGTGCTCGTGGCGACAACCGCCCGGACAGCGATTACGACTTCTGCATCCTGACTTCGAACAAAACATCCATCCTTGATATCGAATTGTTCCGTGAAGAGCTAGAGGATGCCCTCGGAAGAGGCGTCGATTTTGCTTACGAGAACGGGATGAGCGAAAGGTTCCGTAACGGGGTATCTGGAGATATGAGACTGATATACGAACAAGAATAATGCAAGTCCGTCCAGACCTGAGGATAATCTCGTATGGATTGCAGATATCATACTACATGAATCACTTTAGCAGAACCGTTGATGATTTTGTAGAGCTTATGATGCATCAGGAATACCGTTACTATAAAACAATCAGAGTATCTGGTGTGTTATCAAGATTCAGGATCAGTACCGCGACATGTCGAGAATATTTCGAATCGGTCATGCAAGGCGTTCGGAGAATGCGCGTGTATTTCATCCATCGTTATAAGCGCGCTTTGCCTGAACATATCTGGCATTTCATGGTAGAGGATCTTCCTCTCATAGAAAGCGCGACGATTACTCTCCTGGATAAGATGTGGCAGGGAAACAGACTAAGTTGCATTCGAGCTGTTTTACCCTTCAAACCAGGACTTACGATGACTTGGGTTTAAAAACCCATCCTCCGACCAGAAGTCGGAGGAGGTAAGGTGCAGCTGATGCCGACGTTTGGTCATAGGTCACTGGTCTGAGATATTCTCTATATCGTGAAGCCTGTCCACGACAGATCTTCCAAGCCCGGTCAGAGAGAAGAATCCGGACTCCTCGACGATCAGACCGACATCTGCCATCATCAAGATCTTATCTGACATGCGCCCGGACCTGCTGACGTTCCTGTAGATATCGGTCCTCCTGGAACTCCCTGCCTCCTCCAAGAAGAGGAGAGTCGGTATCGTATGGCGGTCCGATAGGATGTTCAGCACGGTCATTCCGTTCAAGAGATCATCTCCTGCGGTCAACGATCAGGAACACCGCCATCAGGGCTGCGACGGCAGCGGCTGCTGCACAGGCTACGACCGTGACATTGTCATCCTCGGTCTCCTGAACAGGCTCGATCACCTGAGGCGGGAAGGGGATGTACTCGTCCTCATCCTCCCACGGAATAGTCGGCGTGTTCTCTTCAGGCTCATACACTTCCGCTATTGCAGTTATAGTCAAGTTGCCCGTGACAGAAGGGATGTATACCGAACCGCTGGTGAACACCAGACTCTGACCGCCCATAGAGACATAGACAGAGGCTATTCTGTACCCGTCATTCGGAACCACAGTAATTCTGAATGAAGATTCCATGTCTACACTTTCCACTCCATCACTGACCGATGAATTGAGAAGATTGTATGTCACATTGTATCTAACTTGTTCGACCTTGGTTGTAATTGTAAAGTTACCAGTAGGGCTGTACGAATAGACTCCGTCAGAATTAGCTTCGATCTTCTCATTGTCAATGAGAACCTCCTTGACAATGTATCCCACATTGGGCGTTACTTTGAATTTGAATTCAGAACCGGAGACCACGGTCGTTGTTCCAGAGAGAACCGTATAAGAAACATCGCTGTTATCGGCAAAGGTGGCAACATATGTCGTATTCTCAACAGTTATATCTTGAACGAAACGAGGTCCGGTAACCTGACCCTTGAATATACCGTCTCTGAATATGTTGACTTTGATATTCGGATTCGAGTCTAATGTCATGTCCACGGATTTAGTGCCTAAATCAAAAATGTAGACCTTCTGGCCGTTATCTAAATTACAGATCTTATAAGGATAGGTGTACTCGTTTGTTATGTAGCTCCCGCTTACATCGAGACCATACTTCTGCTCAGCCGTCTCCTTATCGATGAACCTTCCAGCGTAAACATCCTCATCCATCGGGATTGTGATTGCAATCCCCAGTGTTCCACCGATCTTGTAATTCGCATATGCCATCATGAACACAACGTAGTCGTTTGCGCTGTCTCCACCATTGATTGTGATGATGTTGTTCTCACCATATGTTACGGTCTCTGTCGGTTTATCCAGAGAAACGATGTTGCCGACCAGTTCCGTCCTGGAACTGTATTCATCGTTCAACTGATTCAATGTTGTATTGTTGCTGTTGAAATTAGCGAATAGTCCGGCTTTATCCCCTGTAATTGTGCCTTCGTTCCTACAGCTCTCTGTGACCACTACTGTCAACGGATTGCTCGAGTTTGCGTTGGTATCATTCCCTATAAACATATACACATTGACACCGTTGACATTCCCTCTGTTTATGCAACCGTCAAATGTTATCGAGACTGTGCCAAGATTGTATCCTCCAAGGAATATGCCTGCATATGTCAGAACAAAATAATTCGCTTCATTGACACAATTCCTGAACGTCACATCGGAATTTAATGCATGGATGATGAAAGCTCCTGTGTTGTTTCCTACTGTGGAGATGAAACTCTTCAGAGTGATGTTTTCGAGTGTTACGTTTATGGAACCGTTGTAGCGATCCCCATTGTATAGTCCTGCAACGAAAATCAGACCGAAACCTGACCCTTCGAATACCAGATCCATGTTCTTAACGGTTACATCCGCAACACAGCTATCTATCAGGAATGATCCTGTGAACGCGTTCTTGTAAACCAAGGAATGACCATTGCCATCGATCGATCCAGAGAAATATTTCACCAGATAATAGTTGCTGAAATCATCATCTGTCAGAATAATATCATTGGCAAAAACAATATTTTTGGGTGTTGCAGTTACCACATTCCCGGAAATGGATGCTGTGCTTGCCATGACGGCTTTCAACTCAGCCACGGTAGATACTGTGACTGTTTCCTCACTTGCCGCTTCGGACTGATCGTATCCGACCACGGATAACGATAATACCGCCATGGTAAACGCCATGAAAGCGACAACTATCTTTTTATTCATATTCCCTCCAAACGGAGGTCGGAGAGGGGAAAACAAAATGGTTCGCCCCCCCCCCCCGGTCTTAATTTTAGACTGTGACAGTCTGACCAGACATTGATTGAAGGTGTAAATAACGTATTCTATGCTATATGAAACATAGAATAATCCTGTGAAACCCAATTGCTTGATAATTACTCACAGGCAATTACCAAAACAGAAACAAACACATAGACAGGAAGAACTGATAAGAACTTGGCATCAGCTCCAAATCAAAAATAGAAAGATGATGTAAACTCCACATAAAATCGAAATGCTACGGAAACAATCTAAACAAGAGGTTTACCGAGCTCTGGAGTACCCTCCAGAGCTCGGGTCCGAATCATCAACTCCTACGGTCGATAATCAGGAAAATCGCCATTAAAGCTGCTACAACTGCGGCGGCAGCACAGGCGACGACGGCAACAGTGCTATCGTTTCTATCAGAAACCTCTTCCGGAATTGTTGATGGGAAAGTCGGAATAAAGATGTCCTCATCCTCATCGGGAAGAGGGTTGGGAATGCCAGGAGTGGGCTCTATCGAAACAAACGATGCCGAGATCCAATAGATGGAATTCTTGTTCGTCGTAAATGAAACTATATTACCAGAACATTTTGCATCCCCAATCATCGTTATATTACCCGCATCATCCTGGCGATACACCATTGCGCCAGAAAGCGCGAATCCATCTGGAACGTCGACTGTGACGGATAACTTCAGTTCTGCTATGGCACTGATTGGTGTCTCAACATGGAACCCGTAGCTATAGTCGTCAGGAATATCACCTTTATCGACTGGTTTGAGCACCATATGATGAACTCCGGAGGAGAATGAACCAGACAATGTCATCGTCCCCGAAGGGAATTCGATGCGTAGGGTGGCGTTGTCATAGTCTCCATCAGAGCTTACGTACATCTCCCCATCTTTTGATATCGCAGTACCGTTGTCTCCATCGCTACTCACATGAACAAGCTCCTGTGGCTCACGTCCTCCGACCAAATAGTATGATTCGCTTGTTCCGATACCAACAATCTCTCCAGTCAAGTCACCGTTCATCGCATAAACAGCAAACGTGTACGATCCTTCCTTCTCGATTTGGAAGACATTGCCCTCCCCGGGTTGATCACCATCGTCTGTATCGTCACAGATCATCATGTACCACAGACTGATGCCGGAAGGTGGAATGTATGAAGTGGTCACCGTCGCTGTCATATCATTCCCGATCTCACCGTTGAACCTGACATAAACTTCCAGAAGTGAAACCCACACAGCATTTATTGTGACATCCTCCGAGATATTTTCCACCCCATCAGAATCCCAATACGCTGTGAAGAATCCCTCACGTTCACTCAGTCCGGGGAATTGATCATAATACAATGATTCTCCGGAAGGTAATAGGATAACGGTTTGCACAACAGAGTCGTCGAATGTCACGGAATATACGGTTATAGATGCTTCCAGAATTATGGAAAGGTCTGTGTCGTCAACACTGGTTATCGTGACCTTCACACGATATGTCCCTGCGGACCCAATGGTGATTGTTGATCCTCCGTTGGATGAGCCATCCCATTCATAAGATGCTATTGTTCCTTCGTATGTAGGAATCTCCACTTCGAGATCGAGTTCGGATGAGGCAGTACCGGAAGTTATTACTGCACCATCTTCTATGAAATTCCAAACCGGAGTCAAAACTATGCTCTCGGTTACCACCGACTCACTATCCCATTCATCATCTCCATTCATCCACCCTACGATGGTGAAACCCCCTCTATCCGATTCTGGGAAGGAAACGAGTGTGGCTCCCGATTTAATGTTCACTATCGGGTTCGATCCCCAAAGGTTGAATGTCACTGTGAGTGCCCCGACCCAATCTGTTCCATCCCAAATATAGGGGGTTGATGTTTCAGATCCGTTTACTGTAAGGCCCGATGTAGTATCAGCACCCTTGATTGATGCTGTAGGGGCATACCATGCATGGTTAGAATCGTCTATATTCACAACCGTGGCCTTGTACTCGTCGACATTCAGAGTTGTACCTGAGGTTATGACAATATGTCCCGAGAAATCTTTCTCAATTCCATGCTGATCCAAAAGATTGGAAATACCTTCCACGCCGGCAATCAATTTTTTGATCTTAGACGCAGAATCCGCGACTATGTTCAACGTAGTCCTGTTGAACTCAATCCCTGCAAGGTCGGTATTTATCAGAGTTAAATTGGTCGTATCTGAATTGCTGGACCAGATCATGGGGTTGGATGTAGTACAATTCTCCAGCGTTATGTAATGTCCGCCGTTGAAATAAGTGGCAGAAACCAATTCATAGGATCCATAATCGGACATGCCACAGATAGTCAGATCTGCTTCGCGTATCCTTCCGACGGCAACTCCTGCGACAGTCCCATGGTAAACTGAATCCTGATTCTCAGTGACAAATGGATTTGTCCCATTTATGATGACACTGGTTTGAACTTCACAGTCTTCTATTGTCAGACCGTTTCCACCCACAGAAGCTGCGATTCCACCAGCATACGTGCCGGATATCGTTCCTGATGTGACATTGGATTCATTGATGCTGCAGTTACCGCCATTCAGAGACCCAATGATGCCTCCTGCACAGTTTCCATTGATGTTACCTGAGTTCATTGCATTGATGATTGAACCATTGCTCTGCCATATTCCTATCACGCCACCGGCACCGTTGACTGCATTTATTTCTCCGGCATTATTGAACCCCGCCGATCCACAAATCATCAGTGTTTTGGATGCTGTGCTGTCGTATCCTATGGCTCCTCCTGCATAATTACCAGCTACACTGCCACTGTTGGATCCGCCAAGAATTGAATACTCAGCGCCGGTAACGGATCCAAGGAAACCTACGATACCTCCGGTACTTCCATTCTCACAGAACACTGCACCTTCGTTGATGCAGTTGTTGGCTACAAAGTAATTACAGGGTGTTGAAATCGTAGATACTATCCCTCCAGCCTTTCCAGAGGCGATCTTCGTTGTAACATCCGCCCTGTTGATACAATCCGCAATCGTGATTGAAGTTGCATACGCCCTCCCGACGATACCGCCGACCGCATCCCCTCCGGCTATAGATCCCGTAACTTGAACGTTCTCGACACTGGTATCCCCTATGGCATATCCGATAAGCCCACCGACGCTGTCGCTGTTCTCGCCTAAATCAATTATCACATCGGTAAGGCTTACGTTGGATATCTTCGAACCAGATACGAATCCGAAAAGACCGAATGTAAAAGTCCATTCATCATTGACTACCCCCGTCCCGTATCTTTCACTTGAAAGACCTGAGATCGTATGTTCTTGGCCGTTGAAATCTCCGGCAAAGTAACGAACTCCCTCCAGATCTCCAGTAGGGCTTGTGCGTCCATTGTTGCCTATAGGCATCCAACTAACATCTGACAGGTCAACATCGTTCTCAAGAGTCACGACATCGCCTTCAAAAGTCTCTCCGGCCATTACAAGAAAAGACAGATACATTAGCTGGTCGACAGTGGAGATTCTAAAACTGGTGGCATCTGGATTGTCACTGTACCATCCTGTGACTTCGGGTGATACGGATATACCGTTGATGTTCCCCTCTTCGGAAACATTACCATCTGTATCATTAATTCCCATGCCTGGGTTATCTATATCGAGAAAGTTGTCGTAACTTTCAAGCTTGACCTCGTAAGAACACTTGTTATTGAGAATGTATCCGGCCTCAATGTAATTGTGACGGATTGTTACCGTGTCTACGAATTTACCTGCCTCGTGGAACTTGAATGCATTGCTGACGATTCCTTTGAGCACATTGTACTCTACTACAGCACTATATCCGTTGGTAAGCTGGATGCATGCTTTTGTGGGTTCCGTATTATTCGTAAAAGTATTGCCGGAAATAAGAACAGCTGAACGATTATCATCGAGATTGCTGTTGCCCTCTACCGATTTCGGGGACTCTTCGTGTATGTTAATTCCGCGCGCATATCCTTCAACGAGGTTATTGCAGAAGTTCAACACGGAATACTGACCCTGGATGAAAAATGCATATGATGCATCACCTTCTGCGGTGAATGTATTGTTATAAACATTTTTGATCTTGTCCCCATCGTCACGGTCATTCGAGTACATATAAAGGCGACCGTGGAACACGCAATCATGAATGTTCACGATAGTGTTGGCAGAATCATATTTGATCTGTGTGAATACATCACCGGTGGCATTTATACTTACACTGGCTCCATCAAACTCTATGCCAGACACAGTCATCGTACCATCCTGTACGAATCTTACATCATATCCACCGGATATTCTGGCGCTTATATTCGCATCTCCGTGTATTCTCGCCCCTGTGTCGCCAGTCAATCTGATGTCGTTAATCATGAAGCCATATTCATTCAGATTGTTTCCCAGCATTACGGTGTTATTTGTTCCTCCCACTGTGATCGTCCCATGAACCTTGTATTCAAGTGAATCAATCACATCGTAACATACGTTGTTGGTATCACCAAGAGTGTAATGAAACGCACCTTCTGATTGAAACAAACTCCAGAATGCAATCTGAGCCTGATGTAGAGTACTGTACTTATCGGTCAATATGGTGGATGCCTGAGCTATCCTATCTTTGGATCCAGATGTTGAATCATCGATCCAATCTTTGTTGTAAGTGACATTAATCGTGACGTACCCATCCTCTTCCGAAGCGTCCATAATAGGTGCTAAGGCACAGATGCTCATGGCGACAACAACAAATGACACCAAAGTCACGAGAATCTTTCTGTCCATTGTACCTCCAAATAGGAGGCAGGGAGGGTTAAAAACAGGTAGACCCCCCCCCCCCAGTCTGATTTTTTAGACTGTTCCAGTCGAGTTAGTTATTGTTCGAAGATATAGATAACTTATTCCGTGTGATGACCGATACAGAACTCTTTCTAATGTCAACGCACGCAACTCGATTGTTAATTATTTGTCGATAACACGGGCCCCTCCTTGCGGAGGGTAAGGGTCCCGAGGGAAAGCCTCTCTCGGCAAGAACACCGCTCCGCCGCAACCATTACAGAACTGCATCCCCGCCAAGAGCGATTCGGTGTTACCCGAACCATGGCCTTCCCGAAACTGGAACCGCACATAGTGTTTAAGTCTTCTGGGTCTGATTCTCGAATACTGCTATAACCGATTCCAGGTACCGGGCGAGTCCCTCCTCCGCTTCGACGACCTTGTAGTCGCTCGCCTCCACATAGCAGCGCAGCGTGGTGTTGATGCTTGAATGACGCATCAGCGTTTTCAGGGTCTGGAGGTCCACACCGACTTGATAGTAGAGAGATGTCGCGTAGTACCTCCTCAACGAGTGTGTGGTGACCCTGATGCCGCATTGCTTCCCCAGATTATGCACGGAGCCCGAGATACGTGACTCGTACATGCGGTGGAGCCTCTGCTGATGATCCGTTGACTGCAGAAGGTAGTCGTCCAGTTTCTTACCTCTCTTCATGGGGGACAGCCTGTAACGCTGGATTGCCACCTGGACCGGCCGGGGGATGCGCATCGTTATGACCAGCCCGTCCTCGCCGTGACCCTTCCCATGGATCACCAGGACACCTCCTCTGATGTCCTCATCGCGTATGTTGGCCATCTCGGACCTGCGCAGACCCATGAAGGCCCCGAGGTAGAGGATGACACGGGTCCTCGGATCGGCCTTGCTGCAGATCGTCCCGAAGTCGTTGTCGGAGATGAATACCCTGTCCCTCTCCTCCCTGTTGAACAGGATGTTGCACCTCTTCACCACATCCACCTCTGTGTGGAACATGATCATCGATGACAGGTTGCGGAGATACTGGCGCTTGGCGGATTCCTTCACGGGCAGGCGGGCCCACAGGAACATCACCTCCCTCTGTGTGATCTGGGCGGCGTTGATCGGATAGCCTGATGCCTTCAGGTACTCCAGACACTGCTTGATGTTCTTGCGGTAGTTGTGGATGGTGTTGGGCTTGCGACCGGCGGCAGTGAGAGATGCCAGATACGACTCCGTCTCCCTCATATCCTCTTCTGTCAGTACTTTGCTGTTTCTGTATGGTGTCATGTTTGCGACCATGACCAATCAATTGGAATCAAACCGTATAACACCTTAACCCGTTGACGCTTCGCCAACGGGAGAGATTTAGGCATGCATGAAAATTCATATGAGCAGATATTGTTGGATGTATAATCCAGGTCATATTATGATGAGTTCCAAGGACAGACAGAAGGAGTGCAGACGTTGCGGATACAGGTGGATGAGCCTAACGGAAACTCCTGTTCGTTGCCCTGGATGCGGCACCTACCACTGGGAAGGGGAGCAGACGACGTACACCTGCGCTGTCTGCGACCACACATGGTTCTCGAGGACAACCAACCTGCCCCAGAGATGCCCCTCGTGCAAGACCAGGTCGTGGAAGAACGGCCCTAGGAAGAAGGAACGCCACTGCGCGCCTATCCACGGCCGCGCCGACCGCTCCGAGGAGATAATGGGACTGTACACATCCGACAACGGATGCATAGCCATCGCCCGGACCCTGGACATCCCGCTGTCGACGGTGATCAAGACCGTGAAGGCCAAGGCTCCGGGGGAGCACAGCCCCCGCATGTGATTGTAGAAAAAGGGAGGTTCCCCTCCCTGAGGTTTCACTGCTCCAGTCTCTGAAGCATCTTGACCACGGTGTCGACGACGTCGCGGCCCTTCTCGATCCTGTCCATGGCCTGAAGCTCGGTCATGCCGGGACCGTTGATGCCGAATCCGACGGGTTTGTCGTATTCGAGTCCCAGGTCCATGATCTTCCTCGAGGACTGGGCGACGACCACCTCGTCGTGCTTGGTCTCACCTGTGATGACCGCGCCGAGGGTGATCACCGCATCGATGTCGTCCATCTGCAGGAGCCTCTTCACCGCCATGGGGATCTCGAACACTCCGGGGACCTTGATCTCCTTCGTGATCTTCACTCCCAGGAAGTCTGCCTCCGCCTTGGCCCTCTCCATCATGAGGGATGTGACCTCGTAGTTAAACTCGGCAACGACCATTCCGATTCTGTACTCTTTCATTTTCTCACCTTGTCTGTCTTACCGGCCCTTTGTCCGCGAAACCCTGCCTGAGGCCCGTTCCGGCCCTCTTGGTCAGACTCTCCGGACGGAAGAGCAGATCGTAAGCGTTGATTGCGTGCTCCCTTGCCCTGCTGTCGGCGAGGAAGGCGAGCTCGGCTTCGTCCTTGGCCTCGTCCTCATGGACGAAGACCTCTATGATGTGCTTGTTGGTCATCAGCTGGGCCCTGATCAGGCCCGTGGACGCCTCGTGGGCGCACATCTTGTCCTTCTGCATCGGCCCGGGCATCCCAAGGGCGATGACCAGGTCGCACCCCTGCTCCTCTATGAGCTTCTTGGAAGCCACGGGGAGGTCCTTCACACCCGGGACGGTGTAACGGACGACCGTGAACCCCGTGCCTGTGTGCTGGAGCTGGTCGATGGCCGAACGGCCCATGTCGTATCTCGCGAAAGTGGTGTCCGCGATACCTATCTTCTTCATTGGTTGACCCCCATACCGCGTATCCTGGCGATGATCCTGCGTGTGGCGTTGAGGTCCTCGGCGCACTCCGTGGCCCTGACTACCCTGATTCCGGGCAGTCCGGCATCGGAAAGCCTGGATTCGAGCTCGGACTCGGAGAACTTCTGGTCGAATCCGAGGACGATGACATCCGGCCTGAGGTAGCGTACGGTGTCGATGATGTCCCCGCGTCCGCCTACAATCGCACGATCGACGGGTTTCAGTGCCCCGACGATCCTGGCCCTCATGTTCTCGGGGGTTATGGGCTCGTGCTTCCTGGCACGGACTGTGTCATCGTTGGCCACGACCACGACGAGCTCGTCGCCGTACGACGCCGCCTGCTCCAGGTACGATATATGTCCCGGATGGATTATGTCGAATACCCCTGAGGCCATGACGCGGGTCAACGGATCACAGCTCCCTGCCGGTCTCCTCCAGGAACTCCTTCCAGGAGTCGATGACCTGCTGGCCAGTGACGAAGGTGTATCCCTTGCGTTCCGCATAGGCCAGGACCTCATCCTTGGACATCGCACAGCCGTCGTCGCCCATCATCTCGCAGATGGTCGCGGACGGTTTGACTCCGGCCATGTACATCAGGGCCGTGCAAAGCTCGGTATGACCCTTCCTGTCGACCAGGATCCTCTCCGTGGTGTTCAGGAGGTGGACGTGCCCGGGGGCTCTGAACTTCTCGCCCATATGGGCGCGTATGCCCTCGACAGGCTCGTCGGAGAATATGGTGGCAGCGTACTCCCTGATTGTCAGGGCCCTGTCGTTGTCGGTGATGCCCGTGTATGTGTCCCTGTGGTTGATTGTGATGCCGAACGAGGATTTCGTCCTGTCATAGGGGATGTCTGTGGGTGCCATGGCCGCCAGCAGAGGGTATTTCTCTGCGTCGTCCCAGAAAACATCGGACATGAAAGGCAGTCCGATATCGGCAGCCAGCTTACCGGGGGTCGTGGTGCAGACGAGTCCGCCCGCGTCGTTCCTCATGGTCCTGAGGATCTCCGGTGTAACGAACTGGGAGGCAACGGTCATGTCGGTCTCCTTCTCCCTATCGTCGAAATCGTAAACGAGGACCGGCTTCCCGTTCCTGATGTCCTCGAGGGCCTTCTTGAAATCCATATCTGCCACGTTCCGTAATCCGGAAATGACGTATTAAAAAGGACGTATGTACGCTTTTTTAGGTAGAAACACATCCTGTGGCCGGCATTCCGGACGAATCCTGCTGGAACAATCCCTTATTTAACATACTGACATACCGCACCCGATAACATGGCAGTGGAAGACGCCAAATACATCCGCGACAAGGTCATGACCCACAACAAGTGGTTCGAGGAGTGCATCCCCATGATCGCGTCCGAGAACCTGATGAGTCCCCTTGCAAAGGAGATGCTCATATCCGATTTCGCCGACAGGTACGCTGAGGGACTCCCCGGCAAACGCTACTATCAGGGGAACATCTACGTCGATGAGGTCGAGCTCAAGGCTATCGAGCTCGCCAAGAAGGTCTTCAATGCCGACTTCGCAGACGTCAGGCCCATCTCGGGGACCGTCGCCAACATGGCGGTCCTTTTCGCCTTCGCCAACCCCGGAGACACCATCACGACCTGTGCCCTGGCCCAGGGCGCCCACATATCCACCTGCGAGTTCGGAGCCTTCGGACAGAGGGCCGTCAACTCGGTCAACTACCCCTTCGACGAGGAGGACATGAACCTGGACGTGGACGGGACCATCAAACTGCTGAAGGATGTGAAACCCAAGATCGCCCAGTTCGGCCTCTCCGTCTTCCTGTTCCCTCCGCCACTCAAGGAGCTGCAGGACACGTTCAATGAGGTCGGATGCCTTGTCTGGGAGGACTGCGCCCACGTCCTCGGACTCATAGCTGGAGGACAGTTCCACGACCCTCTCAGAGAGGGAGTCAACATCATCTCCTCGTCAACTCACAAGACATTCCCCGGACCCAACCACGGTCTCCTCCTCGGCCAGAACCTGTCCGAGGAGCAGGAGAAGAAGCTGGAGAAGGCGGTCTTCCCCGGAGTCACCAGCAGCCATCACCTGCACGCCATGGCCGCCCTCGGAATCACCCTTGCGGAGATGGATGTCTACGGCAAGGAGTACGCCGCGCAGGCATGCAAGAACTCCCGCGCCCTCGGACAGGCCCTCTACGAGCTCGGAGTCCCGGTCCTCTGCGAGAAGCAGGGATTCACCAGGTCCCACGCCATCGCCGTTGACGTCTCCCAGTTCGGAGGCGGGAAGGACTGCGCCAAGCTCCTGGAGGATGCCAACATCATCTGCAACAAGAACATGCTCCCCAGGGACACCAGTGCGGTCAGGCCCTCCGGTCTGAGGCTCGGAGCCCAGGAGATGACCCGCCTCGGAATGAAGGAGAGCGAGATGAAGCAGGTTGCAGAGTTCATCGCGAGGGTCGTCGTCAAGAAGGAGGACCCCGCAAAGGTTAAGGCTGATGTAAAGGAGTTCAAGAAGCAGTTCGCCACCATTCAGTACTGTTTCAACGCAGGGGAACCCGCGTACGAGTACCACAAGCTGGTCGAATGAAAGGAGAGTGTGGACATGGGATTCATGGACAAAGTGAAGGACTCAGTCAAGAGTGCGGACGAGAAACTCGGCAACGCCATCGACAAGGAGAAGCTCGATTCCGAGATCCGCAAACTGGAGAAGGAGATCGAGGAGACAGTCAAGGAGATCGGACAGAAGGTCCTGGAGGTCCTCAAGGACGGCAAGACCGCTGCCGAGGCCGATGTCGCATCCCTCTACGACAAGGTCAAAGAGCTCGAGACGAAGATCGCCGACCTGAAGAACCAGAAGGACGATCTCGGCAAGAAGGAGTGATCCTTCCATCCCGGCCGCAAGGCCGGGAAAACCCCGTTCTGGCTACGGCTGCCCGCAACTATCTGGTTTTGCAGATTTTTGCATGCCTAATATTTTTATGCTTCCCCTCCAATCCAGGTCCGATGACAACCGGAAACCGCGAGGACTATCTCATCAACATCCTGAGACTTACGGAAGGCGAAGGGGTTGCCAAGACCACCGAACTTGCATCCTACATGAATGTTTCACCTGCCAGCGTCAGCGAGATGATCAAGGTCCTTGCGAAGGAGGGGCTGGTGAACTACGAGAAGTACAAGGGAGTCTCCCTGACCCCCGAGGGCCTCGACTACGCCAGGCAGCTCAGGAAGAAACATCACGTCCTCGAGCGTTTCCTCACCGATTATCTGAACATAGACCACAAGACCGCCCATGAGGAGGCCTGCAGGATGGAGCACGCGATATCCGACGACTCCGCGATCAGGATGTGCCATATGATGGGCACACCCATCGATTCCGACTGCAAGAGCTGCATCAAGCCGTGCAAGGCCGCGTCCGAGGGGATCACCAACATCACGCCCCTCAACCGCATGGCACAGAGTGAGAAAGGCCGCATATCCCACATCACCTCCGAGGACACGGAGATCGTCAAGAGACTCATCTCCATGGGATTCGTTCCCGGCAGGGAGGTCAGCATCGAGACCATCCTCTCAGACGGCGGACCCCGCATAGTGAGGATGGGGAACGCCACCATGGCCCTGGACTACCACCTCGCATCCCTCATCTTCGTCGACACGGCCATGGAATGACCGTGTCGCAGGGATTCAGCCGGACAGGCAGATATAGCATTGAAATACATCCAGCTTCATGACTCGGATGTCTCGGTGAAACCTTGTCCGGCAAAACAGTTCATGTGGCCCTGATCGGCCAGCCCAACGTGGGCAAATCATCTCTTTTCACCAGACTCACCGGGGTCGGAGTCATATCATCCAACTATCCTGGTACCACCGTCGAGTTCGACGAGGGCGTCATAACCCGCAACGGGACCACCGTATGCGTCCACGACCTCCCCGGAACATATGCATTGTCGGGAACATCCGATGACGAGAAGGTCGTCATCAGGGATCTCTCCGAGGGGAAGAACGATGCCGTGGTCGTTGTAGCCGACTCCACCGACCTCGTCGGAGGCCTCGTCCTGTGTTTCGAGACCTTGGAACTGGGCATACCCGTGATTCTTGCCCTCACCAAGATCGATGAGGCACGGAGAAAGGTCCGCATCGACATCGACGCACTGTCCTCGACCCTGGGAATCCCGGTCATGCCTGTGTCCTCGAAGACCTCCGAAGGGGTCGACGACCTGGCGGATGCCATCTGCGAGGGAAAGGCCAGGATATCCGATTTCAGGGTCCGCTACTCGGAACCCGTCGAGAAAGCGGTTTCCGCCCTCGGAGACGGACTGCCGGAGGGACTGCCGTTCACACCCAGAGGGACCTCCGTCAAGCTTCTGGAGAACTCCGAGGAGTTCTCATCCCTGATCGACGCCCGGATAGGCGGTGTCGCCGACATCATAAGGAAGATCCATTCCGAGGACACCGGAAGCTCCATGGAGATGGAGATCGCCGGAAACCGTTACACGATGGCGCAGGAGATAGTCGACGACATCATCATGGAGTCGGACTACCAGCCGACCCTTGCCGACAGGATATCGGACCTGACGATCACCCCCGTGACGGGCATCCCCATCCTGACAGCCGTATGCCTTGCAATCCTCGCCACCATCGTCTATCTCGGTTCAGCGCTGGACACCCTTGTCTCCGGTATCTACGAGAAGGTCGTCGGCACGGCCATAATAGACCTCGGGGCGACCGTCGGCAGCGACTTCCTGACCGCCGTGCTGACCGGTATAGACGGCAGCATCCAGGCCATACTCGGACTCGTCATACCGTACATCATGGTGTTCTACATCATACTGGGGATCCTGGAAGATTCCGGATATCTGACCCGGGCTGTGGTGCTCCTCGACCGCACCATGCACCGCCTCGGACTTCACGGAGGTTCATTCATCCCTATCATTGTCGGGCTCGGATGCAACGTTCCCGCGATAATGGCAGTCAGAACCATCCATTCCCGCAGGGAGAAGGTGATTCTCAGCTCCATGATCGTCATGGCCGTCCCCTGCTCCGCACAGATGGCCATAATAATGGGAGCCACTGGACAGTTCTCGGGGATCATGTACGCCTTCGGCATCCTAGTGATGCTCGTGCTTCTGGCCATCGCGACCGGTGTCTTGATGAACAAGCTCCTCAAGTACGAACCCAGCAACCTCGCCATGGAGATACCGTCGCTTCAGATGCCTTCGGCTTCGAACGTCCTCTTCAAAACGTGGTACAGGATCAAGGACTTCTTCATGATCGCATTCCCGCTCCTTGTTCTGGGGTCGATCGTCGTCGAGATACTGCTGACGTTCGATGTCCTTGACGCCATAGTGGATCCGCTTTCACCAGTGACGGTGGGACTGCTCGGTCTCCCTGCAGTCTGCTCCATCGCGTTCATCGTCGGTATACTGAGGAAGGAGATGGCCCTCGGCATGCTCCAGATCCTCGCTGGCGGGGTCGCACTGGATGTGTTCATGACACCGGACCAGTTCGTCGTCTTCGGAGTGGTGATGGCCATCTACATGCCCTGCGTCGCAACCCTGATTACCATGTGGAAGGAGATCGGATGGAAGGAGACCGTGGCAGTCAGCGTAATGTCGGTCGTGGTGGCCATAGTCCTCGGAACGGCCACGAACATCCTACTGCAGATGTTCTGATCAGAATCAATATAGAACGGAGACGGCGGAAACCCGCCGACTCCGGATAAGTGTTTGACGTCAGCGGTGCGCGAAGACGAAACTGATCTTCTCAGGCGTCTTGGAATCGATTTTGCAGAAACCGATCCTCTCGAGCTGAACCATATCTCCCTTCTCAGCGACTACCGCATTCTCCACAAGACCCTTGACGACGCTTCCGTCAGGATAGAGGAGGTCGGCATCCACGGAGTCCCTTCCGACCCACTGGACTGCACGGACACCCTGTTTCAGCAAAGATACGTCGTTGCCTATGTACTTGGCCGGCAGGGAGTACTCCAGATTGCACAGATCCTTGAGCCTGATCTTACCGGTATCGGCGAACATCTTGGAGTCCTCTGAGGAGAGAAACACCGTCCTGGGGTCCCTGATCTCGTAGTTCCTGTCGCCCCTCTCCGGGAAGTCGGGATGCAGAGGCGCCTTGCCGACGATGGAATCTATGCCGTCGATGTCGTACCTGACAGGATCCTGGACGAAGAAGTACCTGTTTGACTCCGGATCGACGATGTCCCTGTTCATGCCGTACAGGTTGTCCCATGAGAACTGGATGTCCACGGCCTTCATCCCTGCCTCGACCCAGTACCTCCTGATGGCCTCGGGCCTGATACCGCGGTGCTTCATGGCACGGACGGTACCGGTCCTGACATCATCCCACCCGGAGTACACACCGTCTGCGATCTCCTTCTTGATGATCGATGTCTTGAGTATCGTGTCCTCGATGTTGACTAATCCGTAGTGGTAGTACTGGGGCTTCCTCCAGCCCATGTAATCGAACACGTACTCCTGACGGAGGGTGTTGTTCAGATGGTCCTTCCCGCGGATGACATGGGTCATGCCCATCTCGTGGTCGTCCACAGACACGGAGAGGTTCATCATCGGGTACGCGACGTATTTGCTGCCAGTCCTGGGGTGAGGATGTGAGACGAGCCTGAGGGCGACGAAGTCCCTCACGGCGGGGTTGGGGTGACAGAGGTCGGTCTTCACCACGACGACGGCCTTGCCCTCCTCGTAATCCCCGGCCAGGAACCTGTCGTATCTGTCCAACTGCTCCTCTACGGGGAGGTCATGGCAGGGGCATGCCTGCTTCTGCTCCTTCAAGTGCCTCCAATGGTCACCGTCGCATGTGCAGACGTAGGCCTTACCCATCTCCAGCAGCTTCCTAGTAACATCGTAGTACAATTCGAACCTGTCCGACTGGATGTACGACCTGTGGCATTTCACCCCCAACCACTCAAGGTCCTCGGGGATCATGTCGTAGGCATCAGGGTCGATCTTCTCGGGGTTGGTGTCCTCGAACCTGAGGACCAGCTCCCCTCCGTACCTCTTGACGTACTCGTCGTTGAGGATGGATGCCCTGGTGTGACCGATGTGGAGAGGCCCCGAGGGCCCGGGGGCCATGCGCATGACGACCTTCCCCTCGACGTTCTCCAACTCCGGAAGCTTGTACTCGCGGACCTTCTTCTCCTTGACCAACATGCTCGAGTCGATCTCCTGGAGAGCCTTCTGCTGCGCCTCGAAGCCCATCGCGTTGACTTCCTCGACAATCTGGTTGATGAGAGGTGTGATCTCAGCCGCTTTGGACCTGAGTTCGGGACATCCGCCGAGGATCTTGCCTACGACGGCCTTTGGATTGGCCGTGCCTTTGAAGAACACGGCGTTCTGAAGAGCGAATTTCCTGATCGTTTCCTCGATCTGGTCGGACATGACCGTTGGAATATTATTCCCTTATAAAGCGGTTATCGACGACCGAAATACTCCCGGATGGGCGGGTTCCATGAGAACCAATTAAAGGGTTCAGCACTTACGGAGGAGCATGTCCGTTAAAGAATCGCTCTTCGGAGACATCGTCAAGGTTTCGGGACCCACCTGCCCGGACAGCCGCGACGTCACCAGGGAGCTCATGGCAGACCAGAACAAAACGGTGGTCTTCGAGAACCTCAACGGAGGTAAGGCCGCAGGCAACCTCTTCTCCACCAGGGAGAAGACCGCCGCCGCGCTCAACATCCCCAAGGAGGACATCGTCAGCCACATCCTCCAGGCCATCGATTCACCGAAACCCTGCGAGATCGTCGACTCACCTGAGTTCAAAGAGGTCTCCGCAGAGGTCGACCTCATGAAACTCCCGATACCCCAGTACTTCCCCGAGGACGGCGGACGTTACATCACCTCAGGAATCATTGTCACCGAGTTCGAAGGCAAGAAGAACGTGTCCTTCCACAGGATGATGATCATGGATTCCAAGAGGATCGCGGTCAGACTGGTCCCCAGGCACCTCTTCACCATATACAACCTCGCCAAGGAGAAGGGCCAGGAGCTCAAGGTATCGATCTGCGTAGGCGCCAGGGCCGAGGTCCTGATAGCGGCCGCCACTCCCCTGGACTTCGGACAAGACGAACTGGAGGTCGCCAGCGCCATGTGCCTCAAGGGCCACGGCACCCCGCTCAGAGTCGGGAGATGCGACAACGGGATACTCGTCCCATCCGACACGGATTACGTGCTGGAAGGGAGGATCACACTGTCGGAAACCTCCGAAGGACCTTTCGTCGACATCACCGGAACCTACGATTTCGTAAGGCAGCAGCCGGTCATCGAGATAGACCGCATCTGGACTAAGAAGGATCCCCACTTCCATGTCCTCCTCCCCGGAGGATGGGAACACTACATGCTCATGGGACTCCCCAGGGAACCTATGATCCTCAAGACAGTCAGACAGGCCGTCCCCAGGGTCAAGAACGTCAGACTCACGGAAGGAGGATGCTGCTGGCTGAACGGAGTGGTCTCCATAAAGAAGAACAAGGAGGGAGACGGAGTCAACGCGATCATGGCCGCCTTCACCGGACACCCGTCCATGAAACAGGTGATCGTGGTGGATGACGACATAGACATATTCGACGACCGCGAGGTTGAATGGGCGGTGGCCACGAGGATGCAGGCCGACAGGATAATCAGCATCCCCGGCGCGGCAGGGTCGTCCCTGGATCCGAGCTCCCATGGAAAGACTACATGGAAAGTCGGTTTCGATGCAACGATCCCCGTGGGCTCCGACCTGTCCCTGTACAAGAAGGTAAAACTCGAATGAAACAGTTCGGGGCCGTTCCGACGGTCCCGGCTGAAACCCCCTTTTCTTCGGAAACGAACTCATTCGGAGATGGACCCCGTTTCACGGACGTTCTGAAGGAGCATCTTCCCTTTCTCGGTCAGAACCAGAACACCGTTGACTTCCTCCAAGTATCCGAGCGTGAGAATGGTGTGCACAGACTTCTTGGCCCTATAGTCCTCCTCGACCTTCTCCATGGTCCAGCCCTCGTATTTCGCCACGTCCTTCTGGATCCCAGATACGTAACGTGGGCGCCCGACGGGTTGCCTGGACGGCTTGGATTTGCGGTCGAAGAATCCGAACTTCATGGGTTCAACTCAATGTGCCAGATACATGGGTGGTATATAAACAGTTAAGTATAATCTGCTTTGGGTTCAATCCTCTTTACGGTATCATTCTAACATTTATCGATGATAGATTCGCACGCTTCCGGCTTATATCCTGACCGAGCCTGGGATTCCGCCGACCGTCTGACGGTCGCAGCGGGTGATACAACGAACAAAGCACTATTCGCAGCGGCTTTCGCCGTTCTGCTGATGACGATGACCGTATTCCTGGCGGGATACGGCGAGTCTGACGCCGATACTCCTGGAGAATACAAGGAACTCGGTGGAAAAGACTACTACATCGTCGATGGCGGCAAGACGTACACCGATACCATGTTGAAAGACAATGTGTGCATCTACGTGATAGGCACGTCGATCGCGGAAAACGCATTCAAAAACACCAATGTAAGATACGCTTACCTCTCATCCAGCGTGAAAACGATAGGTGACAACGCGTTCTACGGATGCAGGAATCTGTACTCCGTTAATGCCAACAGCGTCACCGATATCGGAGAGTCTGCATTCAGCAACAGCAAGCTCAGCTACCTCAACGTAAGGGACCTCACAACAATCGGACCCAACGCATTCGAAAACACAGATTCGTTGGAATTCATCTCGTTGTGGAACACCGGAGTGACCGCACTGGAATCCGGGACCTTCAGAAACTCATCCTTAGGGCTGATAGACCTCAGGAACATCACATCCATTGATCCCACGGCATTCTTCGATTCCGGGATCAAGATCCAGGTCGTCACATCCGACCAGGAATGCACCATCCCCGGAGTGTCCAGGCTGTACTACGACACCGAACCGTACCAATTCAAGTCGATATACATGGAGAACGGCCAGGCGATGATCAGTCTGGATGAATACGACTATGTATGCATAAAATCGAAAAACGGCGAGGACCTGGCGATCCATGTGGATCCGACCGGACCTCTGAGCTTCTATGCTAAATTCACTCCCGAGCCCGGCGTCGACTACACTATGACGCATCGTCCCGCGTACATCGTGTTCCCTGACGGACTGGGTTTGGACGATATCGGATTGGGACAATCGGAGTTCCCGTACACGCTGCCCACTCCGGAACCTGTCGGGGACCTTGAGTTCGTCGAATGGAACGTCCCCGGCATAGAAGGCGCGGTGTCATCGATCACCGTCAAGCAGATGGTCAGCCTGAACGGATACGCCCACCTGAAGGCAGTCTTCACCGATGCTGAGATCGCCTACGATCACAGCGAGATAGCCGACCGTGTCGATGTCCTTGGTATCCCGGACAGGACGTCTTTCACCTTTGGGGATGCGTATCCCGCCCTTCCCAACCTGGAAGGGTATCTCCACATAGGATGGGAGGTTAACGGCGAACGCCACAGCCCCGGGGACCCGATATGCATCTTCTCCGACCATACGGCCAGAAGCCTGTGGGAGCCCACCACGACCTATGTCCTCTCTTACAAGGACAAGGACGGCACGTTGCTCCACGAGGAAACCTACGGCCTGAACACCAACGTCATCCCGTACATGTCCATCCAGGTGAAGGAGGACGAGTCGGAAAGACTGGAAGGATGGTCCTTGGAGGACGGCATCCCCTTGGAGAGCGTCTGCATGGACAGGGACATCGTCCTGTACCCTGTCATGGGTAAGAGAGACCTGTTCGACGTCACGATGGAGAATCCGGACGGATCCGTGACACACCTGGAGGTCTATGACGGCAGGACCGTCGTCCTCGGCGATATCGTCCCCGAGAGGGATGCCGAGATCTTCCTCTGCTGGACGGACGGCAGGTCCGCATACGGCCCAGGAGATACAATCACCATAACCTCGGACACCGAGATAGTATCCGATTGGAGGCCCAAGGAAGTCTACAACCTCGCATTCGTCCATCCTGACGGGACTGAAACCGTCGAGGCACTCGAGGCGACCGAGTTCACCATCAAGGTCTCCGACCCGATATCTTACGGGAAGAGGTTCATGGGGTGGCTGTGCTCGGATGGCAAAACGTACCATCAGGGTGATTCGTTCATTGCCCCTGGCGATCTGACCTTCGATGCCATCTGGGAGGATCTGGTGCATTACAGGGTGACGTTCCTGAACGAGCGTGATGTGTTCCATGAGGGCGTCACATACGACGGATACGAATACGGGATCCCCGAGGACGTGCCTGTCAGGGAGAACCACCTGTTCCTCGGATGGTCCGTTGACGGGGAGATCGTAGAAGGGAATTCCATCACGGTGACATCCGACATCCGCATCTACGCGGAATGGAAGAGCCTCACCCAATACGCCGTATCCATCGATGACGGAACCTCCCCTGTAACATCAGTCATGGTCTACGAGGGAGACAGATACACCTTCGAAAGCGAAGAACCGAAGAAGAACGGTATGATCTTCGTCGGATGGTACGCCGACGGGACATCCATATTGTCCGGGGACACCATGGTCGTCACAAAGGACGTGAGCATCCGTGCGGTGTTCAGAGAGCCTTCGGAATTCACGGTATCCTTCGTCGACGGGAATCAGACCATCCTCACGGACAAGATAACCGAAGGGGAGCCGTACGGCATATCCGTGGCAAACCCCCAATCCGAACACGGGATCTTCGTGGGATGGGTGTGTTCCGACGGAAAAGTCCTGACCTACGGTTCCGTCATAGTGCCCGAGAGCAACGTCTCACTCTCCGCGAAATGGAGGGAGCGCAACGAATACACTGTCACCTACTCCGACGGCGTCGCCGTCGTCCGCACGGACAAGGCATATGAGGGGTTGGACTACACAGTGTCCGCCCCGACCCCCGTACCGGAAGGCAAGACGCTTTCCGGATGGACTGACGGAACCGAGGTGTTCAGGGACGGTTCCGAGATAATCGTGACGTCCGACCTCGAGCTGGAAGCTGTTCTCACCGACAAGGCCGTGTTCACCGTCACATACATGGACGAGGATGCTCCGTTAGATTCCATGAAGATGTACGACGGTTCGGTTTTCACGCACTCCATGGAACCGCTCCCTGACAGGGACCTCTACTTCGTCGCATGGACCATGGACGGGAAGGTGCTGGAAGACGGAACATCGTTCACCGTCAGCGAGGATATCGTTATCTGTGCCCAATGGAGACAGCCCGACCAGCTGACGGTCACGTTCATGGACGGCTCCAAGGTCATCTACTACCAGACGGGCACCGAGGGGACGATGGTTGTGATAGATGTCTCGGACCCGGTCTCCGGGGATAGAAGGTTCCTGAACTGGTCGCTTGACGGGGAACCCTACTCCAAGGGCGATTCCATACTGCTGACGGAGAACATCGTGATGGACTCCGTCTGGGAGAAGAAAGCCATCGTGACGGTGACCTTCAAAGCGGACGGGAGAGTCGTTGGCACCCAGACAGGATACGAGGGCGCGATGCTAATTATAGCGCAGAACAACCCTCCGAAGGAGGGCAAGATATTCGTCGACTGGTACGGAAACGGACACCACTATGGGAACGGCGACGGCATCACCCTCTGCAACGACATGACCCTGGAAGCTCAATGGAGGGATCTTGAGACCAAGACTCTGACCCTCTACTCCGAGGGCAAGATAACTGGGACCCTCCAATATCAGGAGGGAGGCAAGGTCATACTGAGCAAGATCCCCGACAAGAGGCCCGGATACGACTTCATCGGATGGGCGAAGGAGTACGGGAAACCTGTGTCGTTCTTCAGTGGGGACAGCATCAGTCCGGGCGGCATAACAGCACTCTACGCCGTCTGGGAGGAGTCGGCCGAAGATCCCAGCACCTCACCCGATGACCCTGTGAACACCCCGGATAATGATACCGACGGTCCAGGTGCGAACTCCGACAACGGATCCGGAAAGAACGGAAACGACGGTCGCTCCTGGGAGCGCGCATCATTGGTCATGGTGGCCGGAGTTACCGCGGCCATAGTGGCCCTTCTGGCGGTGGTGATAAGGAGAAGCTGAAAGCCGATGAAACATCCCTAAATACATCCGAAACCTCTAGGGGATGTTATCATGGGAGCTATACGGTTAGGCAAGAACCACCTCAGATGGTGCTACAGGTGCAATCTTCCGATTCTCGAGTCCAAGGAATGCCCGGAATGCGGGTCGGCCACCGAGGAGATAGAACTCACTCCCCCCGGTGATGCGCGCCCGGCGTTCCAGCATGACATAGACCTGATTAGGTCAATCCTGGACAGGGACTACGGAGAGGGCACCGGCCTGGCCGTGCTCCCTGAAGGACATCCCGTCATCCTGTCCAAGGCCCCTGCCCTGGACAGGATGGACGAAATCATCGTCGACGGTGCGATCGTCGCCTCGATGAGGTACGACATGGGATCCGGATGGAAGTTCGTCTCCAGGATGCAGGGCGCGTACCGCATAGGAAAAGCCTATTCCAAAGGCTACGTTGTCTGCGACCCGGGTGCGATACCTTTCGTCAGGGAGAGCAAGAACCTTATGGCCCCCGGCGTCACCGATGCCGACCCCGACATCAAGGTGGGTGACGAGATTCTCATCGTCGGGCCCGACAGGGAGGTCGTCGCCACGGGAATGGCCCGGATGACCGGTCCGGAGATGGTCGCCGCAGACAAGGGCGTCGCCGTCAAGACCCGTTGGTACAAGCCGGAAGAGTTCAGGGACCTGCAGACCTGTCACACATGGGATGAGGTCGTCAAAGCCAACGAGGCCGTCATAATCAAGCGCAGGGACGAAGCCACCGGATTCATAAAGAACACGGTAGAGAAAGTCGGCAAACCAGCCATAGTCTCGTTCTCCGGAGGGAAGGACTCCCTCGCATCACTGCTTCTGACAGTCGACGCGGGGTTGAAACTCCCGGTCCTGTTCGTCGACACCGGACTGGAGTTCGACGAGACCGTGGAACACGTCAGGGACGTCTGCAGACGTCATGACCTGCCCCTGATAGAGGAGAAGGCCCCGACCGATGCGTTCTTCGGTAACCTGGTCTACTTCGGACCCCCCGCCAAGGACTTCAGATGGTGTTGCAAGACCAACAAGCTGGGCCCCACTGTCGGTGCGATCACCAAGAACTTCCCTGACGGCGTGCTCTCGTTCATAGGACAGAGGAAGTATGAATCCGAGGCCAGGAACGCCAAGCCCCGCATCTGGAGCAACCCGTGGACCCCCGGTCAGACCGGAGCATCCCCGATCCAGCACTGGAGCGCCATGCATGTGTGGCTGTACATATTCTACAAGAAGGAGCCGTACAACGTCTGGTACACCAGAGGCCTAGACAGGATCGGCTGTTTCCTCTGTCCGGCCTCAGACCTGGCCGAGTTCGACGCCATAAAGGGGGTCAGCTCCCGCTGGGAGGATTGGGACAGGTATCTAACCGAGTACATGGAAGACAGAGGGCTGCCGCCAGAATGGAAGGAATACGGACTATGGAGGTGGAAGAACGCCCCCAAGTCCATCAGAGAGGAGGTCCAGAGGGTCTCCGGAAGGGAGGTATCGGAATTGACCAAGCAGACCAAGACGCCCGAGAGGGGGCCGCTCACCATGAAGGTCCAGGAGGGCTACTCCCCCTGCACGATCGGTTTCAGCATAGAAGCCGCACTGTCCAGACCCATCGATCTCGAGAAGGTCAAACCCTTCTGCCATGCCCTGGGCTGGGTGGTGGAGATGGATTCCGACGGCGAGTACATCACCGCCGACTACATCACGATATACCGCGAGGGCTCAATCATATGCAAGGCGCATGTGGAGAACGACGCAAGGAACCATGTCAACGAGACGTTCCAAGTCATCGTCAGGGCCGAGCAGTGCGTCGGATGCGGACTCTGCGCCGCGAGATGCACCCCCAAAGCCCTGTACATGGAGAACGGACAGGTGAAGATCAACGAGGACGACTGCATCTTCTGCAGGGACTGCTTCGGTCCGTGCCCGTCCGTCAACTTCGCAAGGGACAACGGAGAGTTCGACCAATGATAGACTACGAGATAGATCCCGACGACCTCGCCGTCGCCATGGAGAAGGATCCCGCCATCGTCGATGAGAACGACGCCCGGAAATACCACACCGGTCTGCAGGCCGTCAGCATGTACAGGCTCAGCCACAGGCTATGGCTGGAGGGAGACAAGGAGAAAGCCAGGGAGGTCAACTACATCGCCCACCAGCTGACAGGATGCGACATCCACCCCGGGGCCACCATCGGCAAGAGGTTCTTCATCGACCATGCCACGGGCGTAGTCATCGGCGAGACCGCCGAGATAGGGGACAATGTATCGCTCTATCAGGGGGTCACCCTCGGAGGAGTCTCGTTCGACAAGGGCAAGAGACACCCCACGGTCGGCAACCATGTGGTTGTGGGATGCAACGCATCCGTCCTTGGCAACATCAGGATAGGGAACAACGTCCGCATAGGTGCGGGGTCCGTCGTCCTCTGCGACGTCCCTGACGACTGCACTGTAGTCGGCGTCCCCGGAAAGGTCGTCAGGAAAGCGGGCCTCAAGACCTGCAGCTGCGACCTCAAGCACAACGACCTGCCCGACCCCGTCAAAGACACCATCGCCGAGATGCAGGCGGAGATCACGATGCTCAGGGCGCAGATCGCCGCCCTTGAGAAGAAGCTCCGCCAGTGACCGCGGTTCAAACGGGGTCGGAGTCGTCCGACCCCACTTCTCGATTACGAACCGTCGGCTTTTTCCGAGTTCATCTATATGTATCGGTTCAATATTTTCGGATTCAGATGTCACTCAGAATCCACAACACCCTCACAAACTCCGAGGAGGAGTTCAGAACCATCGAACCCGGGAAGGTGAAGATGTACGTCTGCGGCGTCACCGTGTACGACGACATACATATGGGACACGCCCGCAGCATGATCGTCTTCGACATGGTCGCCCGCTACCTCCGCTACTCCGGATACGAGGTTACCCACGTCACCAACTTCACGGACGTAGACGACAAGATCATCACCCGTGCCAATGACGAGGGCATTGACCCCTTGGAGCTGTCCGCAAGGTACATCGACCGCTATTTCGAGGACACCAAGATGCTTGGGATCAACCGCGCCAGCTTCTACCCCAAGGCCAGCGAATGCATCGGTGACATCATAGACATGGTCCAGCGCATCATCGACAACGGCTTCGCCTATGTGGCCGACGACGGAAGCGTCTACTTCGAGGTCGGCAAGGTGAAGAACTACGGAAGGCTCACCAACCAGAGCCTGGAATCCCTGAAGTCCTCCGGAAGGATCGCCGCCGACCCCTACAAGAAGGACCCCATGGACTTCGCCGTCTGGAAGGCCGCGAAACCCGGCGAGATCGCCTGGGACTCCCCCTGGGGCAAAGGAAGACCGGGATGGCACATCGAGTGCTCCGCGATGATCTACCGCTACCTGGGGGAGCAGATCGACATCCACGGAGGAGGGAACGACCTGATCTTCCCCCACCACGAGAACGAGATCCTGCAGACCGAAGCCGTCACCGGCAGACCGCTGTCCAACTACTGGATGCACAACGGGATGCTCCAGGTCAAGGGACACGGCATGTCCAAGGAGGAGAAGATGTCCAAATCGCTCGGCAACTTCTTCACCGTTAAGGACGTGCTGGCCAAATACTCCACCGAGACGGTCAGGTTCTACTTCCTGAACACCCACTACATGAGTCCTCTGGTCTACGGCGAGGACATGCTCATCGAGGCCGAGGCGGCACTCGGCAAACTCGTGAACAACTACCACGAACTTCAGGCATACGTCCGCAACGCCCCCGCAGGGGAATGCGACCGCACTTCCATCGATTCGTACAGACAGAAGTTCAAGGATGCCATGGATACGGACTTCAACACCCGCGAAGCCATAGGCGTGATGTTCGAGATGGCCAAGGAATCCAACATCGCCATGGCCGAGAAGAGGCTCTCGGCGGACACCGCCAAGGCCTGGATGGACCTGATCGACGAATTCGACACCGTGCTGGGCATAATGCCCGCGGATTCCGAGACCGGAGAGGACCTGGATTCGATAATGTCCATCCTGGTCGATCTGCGTCAGGAGCTCAGGAAGAGGAAGATGTACGACATGGCCGACATGATCCGCGACCGCGTCAAGGATGCGGGATTCTCCCTCGAGGATTCCTCGGACGGTGCGAAATGGAAGAGAATCTGAGACGCAAGGCCGTGCTGATCCTCGGAGGGACCGTCTCCCTGCCCGAAGGGTACAGGTTGCCCGTCAGGATGTCGCAGTCCACCGCGGGACCCGGAGCTGGATACAGCTCCGCGGTCTTCGCCTTCGGGGACTACAGGGTCAAGAAGACGGTAACATATGACGGGACCGGGGAGTTCCAACTTGTGGTCGACGAGAACCACCGCCTCTCCATGACCAGGAAGGGGAAGCCGTTCCTCAACAGGGTCAGGATAGAGCCCGTCATCAGACATTGTCCCCAGCAGGCGTTCTTCAACCTGGACCCAGGATGCATGTTCAACTGCGCGTTCTGCACATCCCCCCTCCTGGATCCGTCGGAGTGCAAGCAGCTGACCACTGAAAGGATCATGAAGATGCTTGATGACTCGATCTTCGTTTTCGAGGATGAGGTCAGGGCCGTGAGCTTCACGAGCGGCGTCGTGGGTTCTGTCGAGGAGACAATGAACAGGTTCGTCGAGGTCATATCCGCTGTCAGGGAGAAGTACCCCGACATGCCCATCGGAGTGGAACCATACGTGTCCAGCAGGGAGGACATCCAGAGGCTGAAGGATGCGGGGGCCGATGAGATCAAGATCAACCTCGAATCGGCCCGCAGGGATGTCTTCGTCAAAGCCTGCCCCGACCTCGACTACGACAGGATTCTGGACCTTCTACAGGATGCCGTGGACATATTCGGCAGGGGGAACGTCGTGACCAACATCCTCTACGGCATGGGAGAAACCATCGCCGACCTGGACATAATCATGGAACGCCTCTGCAAGATGGGAGTCATTCCCTGCCTGAGGGCGCTCAGAGTCAATGAGAGGAACAAACAGCGTCTGATAGACGCGAAGATCAGATGGCAGCCCGTGAAACCTCAGTACGCATACGATGTGGCGCTACTGCAGAAGGCAGCCATGAAGAGACACGGCCTGACGGCGGAGAACTCCAGGACCATGTGCCTTGCATGCAAATGCTGCGACCTTGTCCCGTTCGTTGACCTCTGATCAGCCAGAGATACGTTTCTTCGCGATCTCCAGAAGCTGGCATGACTTACAGCTGGAACCCACAGTGGGTTCCCCGCAGTTCGGACACGGATGCAACTCCGACTGGGAGTACTCGCGGTGGAGCATCGGCCTCAACGTGTCCATGGAGGATATGATGCCGAACCTGGCCCCGGGGGACCGGTCCTCGAGCCCGTCCACCATTTCACGGTACTGATTCCTCAGAGCGGCCTGCCAGTAGGGGCACACCCCATCCCAGAACTCCATCCCCGACACGATCGCATACAGCAAGGACTCCTTCTCAGGGATCATCCTCAACGGCATGAACCTCGGAACCAATCCGGGTTGAACCTTCTCGTGGGGGCCCATCCTCGCAAGCCTCTCCACATCCCCTCTGACGAAGTTCATCATCACGGACTGGGCCATGTCGTCCAGATTATGGCCTGTGGCGAGCCAGTCCGCGCCGATCTTCCGAGCCTCGTCGTTCATCAGCCTTCTGCGGAACACGCCGCAGTAAGTGCAGGGACTGGAGTCGCCAGATACGGGGGCGACCGCATCCATGGTGACCCCCAGCTCGGAGAACGACCTCAGATGGAAATGGATCCCGTTGGACTCGCAGAACCTGCGGACGACATCCACACTCGGAGGCCTGTAACCGTCAATCCCTTCGTCCACGGTTATCGCATGGACCTCCACGCCGTTCCTTGGACCGAATACGGACGAGACCATCTTCAGCGCCACCATGCTGTCCTTCCCGCCGGAGACGGCCACGGCTATCTTGTCACCGGCCTTGACGGAGATCTGCTTCCTGATCTCCTTCTTCACCCTGCGGTCCACATAGCGCATGAAATGCTCCCCGCATAGGTGGGTGCCGTTGTATCTGATGAACGTCACGGCATCCCTGCCGCACAGATCACACCTCATCCTCATCCCCTCCGAGAGCCTGCTCGATGATGACCTCCATCTTAGAGGCCAGGACCTTAGACGGTATGTCGGTCAAAGATATCTGGCCGGATCTGCCGACCTGGTCGTTCTGGACGGTCACGCGGATTATCCCGATCCGATCCAGGTCCTGAAGGTACGTCCAGTACTGGGTGTGCTTCCTCGCAGGGATCCCGTACTCCTCACAGACGACGGCGTACGTCTTCTCGGCGGTCGCGGACGGTATGGCGAGGTTCTGCTTCATCGCCCTGGCCACAGCCAGCAGGACCGCCATCCTGTTTATGTCCAGAGAACGGAGCTTCGTCTCCGAAACCGAGCTGTATATCATGGCCTTGGCCGCCCTGACATGCTCGGTGGTAACCTCTCCCTCGGAATCCTCCTCGGCTATGTTAGCCGCCCTGTCCAGGAGCTCTATGGCCATCCTGGCGTCACCGTTGTCACAGGATTGGGCGATCAGTTCCAGGGCCTCCTCGCCTATCCTCCCCGGGTGAAGGGCCTCTTCGGCCCTGGCCGTGACGATCTCCTTCAGCTCGGATTCCGAGTACCTGTTGAACCTGACCGTGTTCGACCTCCTGAAGGTAGACATGGAAGCGGCATCCAACAAGGTGTCAAGTGGTTCCTGGGAGATCATGATCAGCGACACAGGTGCGGCCCTGTCCGTGCCGGCACGCGTCAGCTGGTACACGATATCGCTGTTCCCCTTCTTCAGAAGGACATCGACCTCATCCAGGGTTATGACCAGGCTCCTCCTGTTGGCCGCCAGGTGGGCGGCCATCGCCCGGGCCATGTCATCGACGGAGAAGCCTCTGGTCGGGTACCCGGGATCGAAGTGCTTGACGATCTGCAGCAACGTTCCCGCCTCGGAGCTGTTCCTGCAGTTGATGTATACGGAATCCACCGGCCTCCCGGCCTTGGCCATGTACTCGGCCAGATCCGAACAGAACCTGCTTGCCGTTGCCGTTTTCCCCGTTCCCACGCTTCCAGTGAGGAACGCTGTGCAAGGGCGGTTGTGCTCAGCCAAGGGCCTGAAGAGGGTCTCCAGCCTGGACATCTGCTCCTCGCGATGGACCAGGTTCTTTGGGACGTAGGCGTAGTCCAGTTTGGACCCGTCGCTTATGATGGTGGAGGCTCTCTCGAACATCGTCTCAGTTCCTGCTGAAGCGCGTGAATCCGGAACAGGGGAGGACCTCGATGCCCTCTTTCTCCCAGACATCGCAGATCAGGTTGATCCCCAGGGAGTCCGAGGACATGTGACCGGATATGACGATGTTGATGTTGTTCTTCTTTGCCTCGTCGATATGACTCTCGGGGAAGTGCATCCCCACTACGGTTCCGACCCCTGCCTGGGCGAACTTCTCGTAGATCTCCTTCGGTCCGGATGTGCCTCCAGTCATCTTCGGGACTATCCTGCCGCAGCGGCTGCTCTTGGAACCGACGATGATCTTGGGCGGACTGTTGTATCTGGCGGCCTGCCTGAACTCCGGCTCCTTGTACAGGGTGTCGATGATATCGCCAAGGGTTCTGGGCTCCGCCCTGTCGAACATTTCCTGCATGTATCTCTGGACCATGTTGTCCGCCGGCGAATGGATGTTGAAAAGCGGAATCCCCAATATGGATGCCGCATCGGCCCCCTGATTGTAGTTGGATCCCATCACGCCCCTCAGGACATTGTCCATGCGTCCTTTCATGAGACCTTCGGAGACGTTTATGGGGACTCCGGCGTCGTGATACATATCAGTCTGCATCCACATGACCTCCGGGAAGCATGTCCTGGCGGTTCCTATGGGGTGGTGGGCCACCACGGAGGACACCTTCCTGCCCTTCTCCCTGAGCCTGTCCGCCAGCAGGATCTCCGCAGGGCCGATGTCGATTCCCCACATGAGGCACTCGGCCTCGATCTCCTTGGCCTCCTCCGCCATGACCGAGAACCTGGAGTCGGCATAGGGGTTCCAGAACCTCTCGGTGTCGTACAGCTCCTTCCTGTCGTCGGGGAGCTTGTCGTAAGCCTCCTTCGCATCGTCCAGGATCTTCTGCACGTCCTTCTGGTCGCGGGGGTCGTTCTCCATCCCCGTCCTGACCGCCAGCTCGTAGGCCTCGTAGACTTTCATGACAACCGGATAGCGAGGGTTATAGACTATCTTTATGGTCGGATTCGGGGGCCTCCAGACCCTTGCAGGAATCGAACAGCTCCGCCGCCTCGTTGAGCATCGAGACGAAACAGTCCATCTCACTCTCCGAATGGTTCTCCGACAACCGGTCCCCGACCCAGCCGATTATCTCTTCGGCGGTACGGTACGCATCCTTCAGGTTGTCGGACACGTACAGATGGCGGACCCTCCCGTCGGATTCAGACCTCCTCCTGACCACCATGCCCTTCTGCTCCAGGCGATTCACCGTGATCGTCACCGTGGCCTTGGTGACCCCCAGCATCTCCGCTATCTGAGTGATTGTGCAACCGGGGTTGAACAGGATTATGTCCAGGTACAGAACGGAGTTGTACGGGAGCCGTCCGGCCTCCCCTATGTGCTCCGACTGCCTCAGCTCCATCACCGACAGACTAAGCCAGAGACGGTCGAACCCGTCGTGTATCGAGCTCATGTCATGACCTCCTGGCTTCCTTCACTGCCAGACAGAGGATCAATGCCGCCACGGACATCACGACACCGCAGACCATGGAGAACGCGAATCCGTCCATGAAGACCTCGGGGGACAGGGAGTCTATCTCGGCATCCGGAACCCCGGAACCGAATCCGAACAACGCGGCGAACATCGCCGTGCCCAATGCGCATCCGAAGTAGGTGAAGAAGGACATGAGGGCGGACGAGCTCGGCCTGTCCTCGTCGGGCACCTGATCGAGCATCCTGCTCCCGATCGGCCCTGCGAACAAACCCCATGTCGCACCCATGAGGATCAGCCCCGGTATGAGGGCCGACAGGTTCCCGTCCGTCATCAACGCGAAGAGAACAGCCGAAGCCAGCATGGTCAGACATCCCGCCAGGACGAAAGGACGGTTGCCTATCCTGTCGGCGATCTTCCCGACCCACAGGCAGCAGGCCAGGATCGCGATCGCCGGGATCAGGAGATACATCCCGCTCCCTATTATGTCAAGCCCCAGCTCTATGCGGAGCAGGAACGGCAGGAGGTAGAGACAACCCATGTAGACGACATTTACGAGTATCAAGGCGACTATGGTGGCTACCAGCTTTGGATACCCGAACAGATGGAGCTTCAGAACCGGGTCTCCGGACCTCCTCTCCACGAACACGAACAGTGCCATGCTCACCGCGAACACTGCCAGGAGGATCACCGATGTCGCGTTGAACCCATTGCTGGGCGAGGACTCCATGACGTACAATCCGGAGATCATGGCGATGAAGAGCAACACGGACCCAGTTATGTCGAACCCTCTTCCGCTGAAGCCTGGGTCCCGTGGAATGGCATGATGGGCCACCATAGCGCCGATGATCCCTATCGGAAGATTGATGAAGAAGACCAGATGCCAGCTGTAGAACTCCGCCAGCACTCCGCCCAGGGCAGGACCGACCGCGGCGCCGATGGATGTCCCCAACACACCGACGGACAACGCGAACGCGGCCATCTTCTTCGGCAGGTACTTCACGCAGAGCATGAACGCAGTGGTGGCCAGCATGGCAGCACCTACACCCTGCACTGCCCTGAACACCAGCATGACTCCGAACACGTTGGTCAGACCGACGAAGAGTGAGCTGAACGCGAAAGTCAGCAACCCGATGATGAACAGCTTCTTTATGGCCCCGCTGTCGGCAATCTTGCCGAAGATCAGGATCAGAGCTGCCATCATCAGGAAATAGATGGTAACAACCCATGAGATCGTTCCCGTGTCCGTACCGAAATGGTCCGCCATATCCGGCAATATGACGTTGACGATCGTTCCGTCCAGTCCGTCCATGAACAGGGCCAGAGCCACCACTGACAGCAGCAACCACTGCCGGCGGGGGCTCTCCAACACATCTTCCATGATTCGACAATTTAGTTAGATTTATTTAACTATTATTGGATCCATGGAATACCATCCAGCTAGAACAATTCTGATAAATGACCGGATAAACAGGCTGAATACGTAGAACGTCATTAGATGTTTCAATCAGATTTTATTTAATTGTGTTCAGCATAGTGCGGGACGGTTCCCATGAATGAGATTTGGACGGAGAAGTACAGGCCCAAAAACCTCGACGACGTTGTAGGACAGAAACATGTTACCGAGAGACTCAAATCCTATGTACGTTCCGGAAGCATGCCGCATCTCCTTCTCACAGGGCCCGCGGGAACCGGGAAGACCACGTGCTCCCTGGCTCTGGCAAGGGAGTTCTTCGGTGACAACTGGAGAGGGAACTTCATCGAGCTGAATGCATCCGACGAACGCGGTATCGACGTGGTCAGGGGTAAGATCAAGGAGTTCGCCAGGACCGCACCGATCGGAGCCGAGTTCAAGATCATATTCATGGATGAAGCTGACGCCCTGACCTCTGATGCCCAGGCGGCACTCAGAAGAACCATGGAGAAATACTCCGGGATCTGCAGGTTCATCCTCTCGTGCAACTACTCGTCCAAGATCATAGACCCAATCCAATCCAGATGCGCGGTTATGAGGTTCAAGCCCCTCACGACCGATGATGTTAGGGAATTCCTGACGAAGATCGTCAGTCAGGAAGGCACCGACATAGAACCTGACGCCCTAGAGGGACTTGTCAGGATAGCCCATGGAGACATGAGACGCGCGGTGAACTCCCTACAGGTGGCTGCATCCCTCGGCAAGAAGATCGACCTTGACCTCATCTACCAGACCGCAGGAATGGCCAACCCGGATGCGATCAGAGAGATGATGGTGACGGCACTGGACGGGAACTTCATTCAGGCCAGGAACAAGCTGGACGACCTCATGGTCACCAACGGACTATCCGGCCAGGATGTGATCAAGCAGATACATGCGTCCATCTTCGACCTCGGAGTCTCCGACTACGACAAAGTCAAGATGATCGACAAGTGCGGGGAGATCGAGTTTAGAATCGTCGAGGGAAGCAACGACAGGATCCAGCTCGAGGTGTTCATCGCATACCTCGTCATGGTCGGCGGAAAGGCCCGCTGATCCACTTCTCAATCGGGTCGGGTTCCGACCCGCGACCATTCTCACGATTGATCCTGCCGATAGGGGCGATTCAGAAATTTCCCCGGCACGTACGCCGGGGTAAGGGGGCCGACGGCATCCCGTCGGCCGGTTTCAGACCTCAGAGGCGCTTTCTCAGGATCACGGCCACGACAGCGACGACCGCAACCACTGCGACGGCACCGATTATGACGTACTGCATCGACCCGTCTTGATCCTCCTCCGAAGGCATGTCGGCAGATGTGCCGATCATGTAGTAGGAGAAGTGGTCGGTCACGAACGACACCGTGTGGGTTACAGGGTCGTACGTGGTGCGCCTGACATGCAGTCCGCCGTCGTCATCCAGATAGAACACACGGATGTCATCCGGGTCCTGTCCGGGAGACAGGGTGTAGGGGACGGTTATGATGACCTCTCCGCCCAATTCGTGGATGGAGTCGTTTCCGGCTGCGGCCGTCAGCTGGAACACCGGGGCGTCGCCGACCCTCTCCTGCTGGGATTGGGTCATCACGTTCTTGTTGGCTGTTGCCACCGACAGTGTGACCTCCTCTCCGCTACGGGAAAGGTTGTCGGCCACATCGGAACCGAGCTTTATGGATCCGACCTCTCCGGACACCTCCAACTGTGCACCTGAGTCCCTGACGGTCTGCAGAGCGGCGTTGTTGAGCACGACCTCCGCCTTGTCAGGAGAAGGAGCGTCGGACTCGATCCTCAGGACCAGACCTGACGTGTCCTCTCCCTGGGGGATGGCCTCCTGGGCCTGCTCCAACGCGGAGGATATCATGTCCTCCCCGACGGTGACGGAACCGTCGTCGTTCGTCGGAACCTTCAGAGTCGTTGTGGACTGGACCGAAGTCTGGCCTGAGGCATCCTTGTTGACCGACACATCCGTCCTGATGCTTCCATCGGAGTTGGTGGAAGTGATGGACGATGATATGGTGGAATTGCCTGCTCCGTCCGCCACGGCCTCCGTGGTCGTGGATATGGTGTTGCCGCTTTCGGACTCCACCTCTGTCTTGGTGATGGTCGTGGAACCTGTGAGGTTCCCGTTCTTGTCATAGACCTCCTCGACGGTCTCGGAACCATTCTCGATAGGCTTCTTGTCGACCTTGGTCGAGGATCCGTCCGGCGCAGTCGTGACCGTTGTGGACGAACCGTCGGGCCTCACAGTCTCCTGTATGGTGTTCCCATCCTCATCGACTGTGGTGTTGGTCTCGCCGTCCTCCGGATTGCTGGGCGGATTCGTGGTCCCTCCTGTGGAACCTCCCGTAGAACCTCCAGTGGAGCCGCCGTTGGAACCGACGTAGATGAACCTGGCGGTGTATGTGGCATCTGCGTTTATCGTCTGGAGACCGTCGACCTGTGTGCCGTCGAGATACCAACCGTCAAACCTGTAGCCACTGTTCGCCGTAACATCCGGCAGATCCATCTCTTTGCCGTCCAGGACTATGACCGTGGACGCACCCGTGAATCCTCCGCCTGTACCTGCGATGAAATGCACCGAGTGGGTGACAGGGTCCTGCACGGTGTTCTGCATGACCGCAGTGATGATGACATCTCCCTCGACGGTGAACGAGTCTCCCTCGACGGCCTTGCCGTTCATGCTCCATGCGTAGAGGTGGAATCCCTTCTTCTCATGGATCTGCGGAAGTGTGAACGTGCTTCCCACGGACACCGTGAATCTGCTTCCCTGCTGGAGGTTGCCGATTGAGCTGTCCACATGAAGAACGATGGTTGCGTTGCCTTCGGATGACCTGATGTCCTCGCTGAACAGGGCGGTCAGTGCCACATCACGAGTGACGGTGTACGTGTCACCCTCGATCAGATTCCCATCCGCGGTCCATCCGAGGAAGTTGTATCCGCTCTTGGCGTTTACCTGTGGGAGGGTGATGACATCCCCGTCCTTCACGGTCATCATGCTGTCCGCGGACATCTTCCCCATCTTATTCTGGAGAAGGAAGGTCACCTTGGACTCCCCGGGCTCGGACGCGTACGCGGCCGTGAGTTCCACGTCGTCGTACGGATAGAAGTAGTCTCCGACCATCGCCACCCCTCTGGTCCAACCCAGGAAGATGTATCCGTCCTTCGCCGTCACGGAAGGGAGCTGCGTACCCTCACCCACCGGAACCTCGATGTATGTGACGTCGCAGACCCCCTTGAGAGGATTATTCACAAGCGTCACTGTGTAATGTGTGGGCATCGGAAGTATGCCCTCGCCAACGGAGACGGTGATGTTGGACGACAATGTGTACGCATCCCCGTCGTAGAGCTCCCCATCGATTGTGATGGACGGCGACCCGTAATGACTGTCATCCACTGTGTAGTAGAAATGATATTCTCCTTCGGGGA
Organism: uncultured Methanomassiliicoccales archaeon; assembly: GCA_964550065.1. Classification (GTDB taxonomy): domain Archaea; phylum Thermoplasmatota; class Thermoplasmata; order Methanomassiliicoccales; family Methanomethylophilaceae; genus Methanoprimaticola. Next base: position 100,266 of record CAZJWD010000002.1, on the reverse strand, counting down.
GTGCCATCTGACCTGATGCCGCCTCCTCGTAGATGCCATCGCCCTGAATGGTGAATGTCACACCGGGGACGGACTCGAACGTGACGACATATGTGGGTTTCCACCCTGCGTATATCGTGGTCTCAGAATAGATTGAGGCACCGAAGTCGAAAGTTTCCTCGCATCCCTCGTCGGAATACCAGCCTGTGAAGACGAATCCTCCGCGGACCGGGTCGGACGGTACCTCGACGAAGTGACCGTATCTGACCGACTGGACTTCGGACCTTGTCGGGTCAACCAAGATTGTGACTTCGTACTCCTCCACCTCGTATACGACTTCGAGCATGTCTCCATACACCATGTACTCGGGCAGGTCTGCTCCGAAGAGGACGTAGACAGGGATCACGGATCCATTCTCGTATGTCTCCTCCAGCCTGAGTTTGACATCGCCTTTGACAGGCACATTCATGGATACATTGAATCCGATTCCCGATAGGACCTCTCCATCCGTATCTGTGAATGAAGGCTCCAAAGACACGCTGTAATCATCGGACACCATGTACGTCCTGATGACATACTGACATCCGTTGTTGGAACAGTACATGCCCGATGGGGCGAAGATGTTGATCGGCGATTCCGTATCCCCTATGTATATCCCGAACCACGTCGCTGTTTCCGGACGATTATGGTCTTCAAAGCGACGTATCCGTTGCCATCGTCGGCTTGTTCACGTAACATCATCTGACCTATCTCAACCAATACGGTCCCGCTCTCCACCACAAGGGTGGACGAACCTCCGAAGTACGTCACCAGGGTCTTGACTCTGTCTTCGGATTCGGGACGCATGAAGTACACCGCCCCATCAGTTGTCCAGACGGTCTTGTAATCGACCGAGTGCACGTTCATCGTGGGATTGGAATAATCGAATGACAGGCTGTTGATGTACTGTATGCTGTCAGGCAGGACTATCTCGGTTATGTCTGTGCTGAAGAAAGGCTGACCATCGAGAACATCTATGTTGTCCTGCAACGTGACCTTGTTCAGTGTGCTGTTCTTGAACGAGAGGTTCGCGATTCCCGACACTGCATACTTGGTTTCGTTGACCATCACCTCCTTGGGGACTGTGAACTCCCCGCCCTTGTTCATCGAGGGCGGATACGCGAAAAGGACGAGTTCGGTGACATACGAGTCAGAAGATGCATCGTACGTCTCCTTGAATGCGTAAAGGACGCCGTCCACCGAGACGTATTGTTCATTCCTCGGATCCACGGTGAAACTCGTCAGAGTCTCCGGGATGGTGGTCGTCTCGATGTTTCTAACGTTGGGGCCGAGTATCAGCACTTCCACCCCGTCAAGGACGCCCGAATCACCTATGATCGAATACACTTCGTTCGTGTTCAGGGTCTTTATGTTACAACCTCTGAACACATCCAACCTGAGTTCTGAAACTCCATCTGGAATCGTCAGCTCATTGATGACAACTGATGTATTGAACACGCATACGATCTCGCGATTATCGTCGTCACCATGAAGAACCATGGCCAGATCGGAATCGCTTACTGCGTAAACATAGTAGGCTGAACCCTCGGCAAACGTCAGATTGACATGACCTGCGAACATGTACGACATGCCACTTCCGATGAACACCACATTCTTCCCGATCGTGATGTTCAGGTCGTAATCACGTACATAGGAAATACTGCCAGAATATGCGATGGAGGCGATAGGGTATGATGCCTCGCTGATGATCGATCCCTGCTTGTCTCTCAATGTTGATGTGAGACTATCCGGGATGCATACATCCATTGCAGAATCAGAATTATGCTCAATGAGCAGTCCTGTTATGTTTGCGCAGACCTGACCGTTGTACTTGAACAGATCATATTCGAACTTGTAGGAGTATAGGAACGAACCATCCTCGGAAGCTACTTCGATGATGTCCGAATCGTGAATGAAACCCGAAGATACCCCATCATATCCTGTCCCATCGTACCCGTTGTAGAACGACGACGGATGAGTATTGCATGAGATCTCTACCAGATGTTCCATCTGACGTCTGTCGAGATCGGTGTGGGAGAATGCCTCATCCCCTATGCTCTCTATAGCGTAGCCTTCAGATGTGCCTGCATTCACCTCGAACGAACCCAAACTTGAATTACGGAACGCATATGCCCCGATCGTTCCGACGGTCCCGTCAACATATATTCTCATCGAGGCCTTGACTAGAGTTCCGTCAACCAATGTGTATGTACGGTTCCCGTCGAATGAGTAGTCATTGATCTTGCCCAGATTACCGTTGACCTCGATATATGTGAGCAGGGGGCAGTCCATGAATTTGCCTATCGAACCGACGCCGCCGGCGAAGGATACCGCAGTCAACTTCTGACAATCGATAAATGCGTTGTTTTCCAAGGTCTCAACGAACCCAGTGAAACGAACCATTTCGAGACGTGTGAAACCGTTGAACGCATCGGACTTGATCGTGCCCACTTTGTCACCGAACGTCAGACTCTCGACAGAGCCTAGACCACTGCCGAACGCCCTCCTCTCGATCATACCGACAGTGGACCCGAATGTCACTGCCTCTATCTCGGTGCAGTCGTAGAACGCCCACGAACTGATCTTTTCCACGGGACCCTGGAAAATGACCGTTTCCAATGTGTCGATGCCTTGGAACGAATAGGCCTCCAGAGATATCGCGTCTGAATTGTCGAATATTAACTCCTCTATCCAAGACGGACCTATACGGAAATTGCTTGGAATGGAGCCCATTACCAGATGACTGGCACCGCCTGTGCTGAAATTATAGGGAATAGACACCTGATACTCGGCCCCATCGATTTCCAGGACGGAATCGATGCGTATCACAGACTCATTTTCATCGACCTTAACCGCCTCTGCCTTAAGGATGTGGTCCACGATCTGAAGCTCGTATAGGATTCCATACTCCTTGTAAATCGTTCCCGGCCCCACATACATTGTGGAATCCAGGTTTCCTGAGGTGTATCTCACGTTTTCGAAGGAAATATTCTCCAATCCCCAGACATTGTTTAGGTTGCCAAGATAGACGTACTCTATACCCACATACCTGATCTGCGTGACAGCCACGTTATAAAGGTATACTGAATCATTCCCCTCGACGACCAGAGTGCCGATCCGCGAATCGGATATGCTAACATACCCGGACGAGCGGATCGTCAACGTATCCAACACGACATCGGATATCCTCTGGTTGACAGTGTACGTGACTCCCTCGTGTACTATGCTTCCAGTGTACACGGCCGGGGTGGATTCGGCAACACCGAACACATAGGCATAATCGCCGTTTATAATATACAGCAGCCCTTCATACTCTATTGCGTTCGCGGGCGGAGTCGAACCGTCGTCCACGGGCACACCGTTTATGGTATCGGGTGCTGAACCTGGACCGTCATAATATCCGATGGTGTAGTTGCCACCGTCCTCCCGCTCATAGTATATCCCGTAATCACCCTCGATCTCCAGATAGGGCGATACATTCTTCACTTCAATGCCTTCGACACCCGTCTTTACAGTGGAGGCTAAACCACCGTTGTATGTGCTGCCGTCGACAATGTAGTATGTGTCGAGAAGCCCGGAATCCCTGAGGTCTCCGACGAAATCCGCGAAGGCGTTGGTCAAATCGTAGTAGAGGTCCGGGGAGATGTATACCCCCATGGATGCGAAGAATATCTGAATCGGACCGAAATAAGATCCGTTGCCGATATCGGCGATCATGGAACCGACATCGAGACCGGAATCCTCTGCATCAGAGATGAGGCCTCCGACCGTGAACGTCCCGTGCGTCTCCTCCCCAGATTCATAGGATCTGGTTGTCCCTTCAGACTCCGCCGTGCGGTGGCTCCTGACAACCATTCCACCGCTGACGGTCGTCTCGGAACCGCCGTTGAGGATCGTGTCCAGTTGATCGACGGTCAGTCCATCGGCCCATGCGGAGAGGTCGAATCCGAAGGTCTCGTGATAGGAAGTCTCCTTGAGTTCCACCTCCTCATACCCCATGGATGTCTCATTGTAATTACGGGAATCTTTGAGATCGATAGTGTAACCCATGTTCGCCGTGACGGACACGGGAACGGAATCCTGGAAAACGACCCTGACCGCCAACGTTGCGTCAACGGTCCCGCGCATCTCCTCGAACGCTTCGAATTCAGCAGATACGTTACGGATCTCCTTCGTGTCGAACTCGATCTCGGATGAAGCCTTGAGATCCAGGACGGTCCTGTCACCGGACACGGATGACGTACCCAACAGGAAGAGGTTTCCTGAGAAGGTCACCGTCCCATCGAAAGACAAACAATCGACGATAAAATCTTGGAATCCTTTGTCAGGATTGGCCTTCATGTATTCCAGGATGCTGTTCGTTTCGGCAAGCTCATCCGGAAGGACGGATGCCACAGGGACGAATGCATCATATGCTTGGGATTGATCCATGCTGAGCTCAAGGCCGAACTCGTTTCCGTCGGCTAGAAGATCCTGGATGGACCCAAGCGTACTGCCGACATCCACGGAACCTTGTGCATCGGATTGCGCTGCCGGTAGGCAGAATGCTACCAATCCCAGCACCATGGCCATGGAAATAGCAAACTTAGTTCTACTCCATTTCATAGAAGTAATTATCTGTTCTTAATTCTTAATCCCTTGTATGGACATCGGAAAACGTGGCCGCAAGGGAAAAGCCGTCGGATTCCTGGTATCCGCTATTCCGGTGCTTATCGTGGCGGCGATAGCTTTGATTGTGGCAGTGGCCCTGACACCTCAGGGCGGGACGGTGTCAATCAACGCCTCCGAAGCCCAATACAAGACAGACGGTGCATTCCTAAGGTACTCGATCCCCATCGAGGTGTCCTCCGATCTGCCCTACGGCCTGGATGGCCTGAGCGGGACCGTCTATCTTGTCGATGACGGCAAGGGCTCTTCACTCAGACTCGCGGAGTTCGGACCTCTTTCCCTCGATGCCGGGGAATCGAAAACAGTGACGGTATCCTCCAGGGTGTTCCTCCCTACGGTTTACCTGATCGGTCTGGACATCATGGAGTCGGAGGGATCGGAAGTGACCCTTCGGATCTCCGCAGGATGCTCCTACCTTCTGGGCCTGGCAGACTTCAAGCTCGATGCCACCCTGAGCATCCAACTGGCGGAATCCGGCGAAAACATATCGTTCTCGGTGCTGGAAAACACCCGCGAAAGATTGTCCCTGTCGATATCCGGAGTCAACGAGAGGTATGTTCCGGAGGATTGCACATACATCCTGTTCTCCGACATGGGATCGGTGACTATCGGAATATCCGTCGTCGACGGATGCGTGACGATGCTGTTCGGCTCGGATGGCGACCTCGATGAAGCACTCGGCGATCTGAGTGATTCGGAAGATATCTCGATTCTTACGGAGGATGGGATTCGTACCGACATGTCCTCTCAACAAGCCCATGTGCTTGTCTCGGCCCTGTCCTTGATTCGGGAGCTGATATGATGGATGGCATCCGGGTCCGCAGGGCGTTCAGGTACACGGCCCTGTACACACTGAGATTAATTGCCGCGATTGCCGCAGTATGCATACTGGCGTTGTATCTGATGAACATCGTCTCATCAGCCACATCGATGCCGTTGGATTTCAACGGTGTATCGAATAACATCCTCAGATACGTTCCCATGATGGTCCCTGTGGTGATTCTTGCATTCCTGTCCGGGTATCAGACGCCGGGTACGCGGGAAAGGCTGGCATTCAGGATCATCCTCAACCTGTATCTGGTGTTCCTAACGTTGTTCGTTTCCAATGGGACTGAATATTCGCTTGAGGATGTGATGCTGGATCCCTCGACGGGAGTCGTAGTGGACCGGCTGACCCTGAACATGGACATCTCCCGTATCGGATACATCCTTCTGGTGATCCCGATATGTTCGACGGTCGATGCCTGCAGGGAATACATGTCAAAAGAGAATGGGATCAGACCCGACGATAGTACTCGGTGACCCGAATGTCTGACTTCCATCACATCGACCTCCGAATCGGTCATGGGATGGCACACCTAGAAACATATCACCTTCGCCTCACGGGAGACCATGAAATCGATCCTCGGTCCAAGCCTCACCTATACACGCAGGATTCCCTCTGCATCTAATGCCTCCTGGAAAGTACAGATTTGTTGCGGAACATGAGAATCCGCTCCGTGCAGAGAGGACGAGGCGTCAGATCTTTATGATATAACGTGAAGTTCTGACGGATGTAGGATGGAATTCACTCCGTAACGTGAACATTCCGAGATCAAACGGAAAGAGAACCTATCGGAATCAACCGAGGATGATCGGAGCCAGCTTCTCCACAGCCTCATCCGAGACGGACTGGCAGGAGCAAAGCAGCAGGAGCCTGTGCTTCCTGATCAGGTCCCTGTCGAAGCATGCGCCTGCCCTCGAAGCCAGATACAATCCGGGAAGATAGTCCCACTTCTTATTGATGAACCTGAAATGGATGTCGGTCCTGCCGGATGCCAGGTAGGCGTAGTCGACGCAGGAGGCACCGAACATCTTGAACCGTCCCACCAGGTCGTAGCCCTGCGACATGAGCCTTGCCTGGCCCTCTCTGTACTCCACGGCCCTTCTGCTGAAGTCACCAGTGGATATCAGGCACTGCTTCAAAGGTCTGGGGTCGGCAGTCCTCATCGGCTTCCCGTTCAGTGTGGCTCCGTCGGAGGTAGCCAGGTACATCTCGTCGAACACCGGCAGATACATGCATGAGAGGATGGGGACGCCGTCCTCCATCAGCGCCGCCTGGAGTCCGAAGAAGGGGATCCCACGGGTGTAATTCATAGTGCCGTCGATCGGATCCAGGACCCAGCATCTCTCGCCCTCTTTGGCATCGGGATGGGTCTCCTCGGATATGACGGAATGATCCGGGAACCGCTCGGCGATCCTGGTCAGGATGAACTCCTCCGCCTTCACATCCGAGTCGGTGACCACATCGTAGACTCCCAGATCCGTGGTCTTGCTGCGGGCACCCCTGTCCCCGCCCATGACGATTCCGGAGGCCTGCCTGAACACCTCCTGGATGAAATCCGCCTCTTCCATGGTATCAGTACCTGTTGTCGAAGAAACGGTTGGTCTTCTTCTCGCTTCTCGGAAGGTATCCGACGCTAACGGCCTTGGGCACCACTGTGACGTTCATCTTGGCCTTTATCTTCTGGACCAGCTCCCTCTCCAGCCCTATCCTGGACTCCTCCAGGACATCGGTCTCGAAGTACACCGTGACCTGGTCCTTACCCATGAGATGATCTATCATGACCTGGTACTCGCTGCTGGCCCCCTCGATCGTGGAGAGGACCTCGTCGAACTGCGCGGGGAACATGTTGACCCCCTTGACCTTGATCATATCGTCGGTCCTGCCGACTATGATGTCGATGCGGGGGAACCTGGACCCGCACGGGCAGTCCCCCGGGATGATCCTGGTGAGGTCGTGGGTGCGGTAGCGTATGAGCGGTGCGCCCTCCTTCCGCAATGTGGTGATCACAAGCTCCCCCACGGTGCCGTCAGGAACGGTTCTGCCCGTCTTGGGGTCGATGATCTCGAAGTAGATGTAATCATCCCACATGTGGATCCCGTTGCGGTAGTCGCATGAGATCCCTATCCCGGGACCGTAAATCTCGGTGAGACCGTAGATGTCGTAGAACTCCACCCCGAGGTCGTCGGCGATCTCCTTCCTCATCTTCTCGCCCCAGCGCTCGGAGCCGATGACCCCTTTCCTCAGGGAGATGCGGTCCTTGATTCCCCGCCTCTTGATCTCCTCGGCCAGAAGCAGAGCGTAAGAGGATGTGGCGCAGAGCACTGTGGACCCGAAGTCCTCCATCATCCTCAGCTGCTTGTCGGTGTTGCCGGGGCCCATGGGGATCGCCATTGCGCCCAGCCTCTCGCATCCCGCCTGGAATCCGATACCTGCTGTCCAGAGTCCGTATCCGGGGGTGATCTGGATGCGATCCCTGTCGGTGATGCCCGCCATGCGGTAGCACCTCTCGAACATCACCGCCCAGTCCTCGACATCCTTCTTGGTGTACGGGATCACGACCGGAACCCCGGTGGTTCCCGACGAGGAATGGATCCTGACGATCTCCTTCTCTGGAACGGCGGCCAATCCCAGCGGATATGCCTCCCTTAGGTCGGCCTTGTCGGTGAACGGCAGCGACTCGAAGAACTCCTGCGTCATCGGCACCGACGTGTCTATGTCGGCGAACTTCCTGGCGTAGAACGGGCTGCGGTCCTTGATCTCCGCCATAAGCCCTGCCAGTATCTCCCTCTGAAAACCGTTCATCCTCATCTCATCGTCTCCAGGATATCCTTGGCCTCCTGGCTTCCCCTGGCGGCTGCCTTGGAGAGCCATTTGCGGGCGTTGTTGTCGCTCCTGACCATCCCCTCTCCCGAGAGGGACATCTTGCCGAGAGCGCACATGGCATCCTCCGAACCCTGTTCGGCGGCCTTTATCATGAACTTGGCGGCCTTGTCCGGATTCCTCGGGACCCCGTCGCCCTCCAGATGAATGCATCCGAGCCTGTATCCAGCTTTAGGATATCCCTCCTCGAAACATCTGGTGTAGTAATCGATTGCCCGGGGTATGTCCTTCTCGACCCCCCTGCCCTCGTGAAGTATGACTCCTGCGCGGTACATCCCCATGACGCTCCCGGCCTCGGCGGACCGGATGTACCATTCCAGGGCCTGGGCCCAATCCTGCTCCACGCCCTCAACGTCGGAGTACATGAACCCCAGGTTGAACATCGCCCTGGCGTATCCAAGCTCGGCCGATCTCCTGTAGAGGTCCATGGCCTTCTCCAGGTCAAGTCTGAGTCCGGAGCCGTGGGCCCTCATGTAGCCGAGGTTGCATATGGCCTCTGCGTTGTCCTGGTCGGCCGCGAGACCGAACCATCTGGCGGCCTCCCGACGGTCCTGGACCACCCCGTCGCCCTTGAAGAAGAGGTAGCCCATGGCCACCTGGGCGTCGGGATCCCCGTCCTTCGCCCTGCGGAGAACATCCTCGAATCCCGCGTCACTCCCTCCAGTGGGTTCTGCGGACGTAGGTCTCGGGATGCTCGATGTACTTGCTGAGGTAATAGAAAGCCGCCAGGAAACCGTTGTTGGCCGCATCGGAGTAGAGCTTTATGATCTGGTTCTCGTCCTTCTGGATGTTGCCGTTCTCGTAAGCCCTGGCGAGGTAGAACTGGGCGTCCTCGGAACCAGCCGTCGCCGCTCTGGCCAGGATGTGGAGAGCCTTCACATCGTCCCTCTTGACGGCGATGCCCTGATGGTACATCATGGCGATCGCGAACATCGCCTCCGGGCTCCCCAGCTCGGCAGCCCTCTCGTAGTACGCCAGCGCACCTGCCTCATCCCCTGCCTCGAAGAACTCGTCGGCGTAGGCCAGGTCGTTGTTCCTGGCATCCACTTCCCTCTGCGACTGCGTGGTGACCAGTTTGTGGAGCCTTACCTCATACTCGTCGTCGACGCCCGTCTCCAACGCCTCCATGACGGAGTTCCAGCACACGCTGCACTTCTCATGGCCCATGTCCACGCCGTACTTGTACCAACGGGCGGCCTCCACCATGTCCCTGTCGATGTTGTTGAGGCCGTACTCGTAGCTCATCCCGATCTTCAGGAACAGCTCCCCGTCAGCGGATATGGCGACGGAGGAGAACCATGTCTCCGCCTCCGGAAGGTCCTGGGCCACTCCGTCCCCCTTGCTGAGCATGTAACCGACCATGAACTTGGCCCTGTTGACACCCTGCTTGGCAGCACTCAGCAGCCACATATATCCGTTCTCGGGGTCCCTGGGCATTATGTATCCGTCCAGATACTCCTCCCCGAGACGGGTCTGTGCCTCGGGGTTACCAAGGGAAGCTGCGCTCTGGAGATGCTCCAGGTAATGGGCGACGTTGCGCGGCACGTGTATCCCGTCCTCGTACATCTGGGCCAGGACCCAATGGGCCCTGGGGCACCCCTCGGACGCGGCACGCTCGTACCACTTGATCGCAAGGGGCATGTCCTGCATCAGCTCCTTACCTGTCTGATGGAAATAGGCCACGGCGAGACATGCGTACGGGTCGCCGGCATTGGCGTCCTTCTTGAGACTGTCCCTCACTTCGATCTCTCCGTCTTGATTCTGTTGAGCAGGGCCGCCGCATCTGGATCGCCCTGCTTGGCAGCCATGTTGAGGAACTTCTTGGCGCGTGGGATGTTCCTCGGGACGTACTCCCCTTCATAGTACAGCTTGCCGAGGTAGTACTGCGCCTCGTAGTAACCCTGATCGGCGGACTCGTTGAGGTTCCTGAGGCCGTCCTCGATGCTCTGGGTGCATCCGACTCCCGTGATCAGAAGCATCCCCAGGAACGCCTTCGCCCCGGGATGTCCCTGGTCTGCGGCTTGGTCGAACCACATGAAGGCCTCCTCCGGGTCCCTCTCAGTCCCCCTACCCTCGTAATAGAAGCAACCGAGGCAGTACTGGGAGTTGACCTCCCCCATCTCCCCGGCATCGCGGAAATACTTGAGAGCGGTCTTCTCGTCCCTGTCGAAGTAGTATCCGGAACCGTACATGCACCCGAGGGCGTACTGTGCGTAACCGTTGCACCTGTCGGCGGCCACCTTGAACCATTTCGCAGCCTTGGCGTAGTCCTTCGGCAGCACCTGACCCTCGTAGCTCATGTTGGCGAAGTCCACCATGGCCTGCTGGTAGTTCCCCTCGCAGGCCTTCTCCAAATATTTCACGGCCATGGAAGGGTCCCGTGGGACGCCCTGTCCGTATGCATAGAGCATGCCGATTTGATACTGAGCCTCCGCATGGCCGTGCTCCGCAGCACGACCGAAGAACCGGGCGGCCTCCCTGTCGTCGGTGTACTTCGTCTTCGGCATGGAATGGATGCAACCCATGGCGAACTCCGCATCGGGGTCGTCCGCATCGGCTGCCTTCCTGTACCAGGAGATGGCGGTCTTGAGGTCGGGTTCCGTGTCGCAGAGCCCCTCGTCGTACATCTTACCCAGGCGGTACATGGCCTGTCCCGAGCCGTTGTCCGCCGCGGCCTTGAGCCACCGGACCGCATTCTCACGGTCTTTCCTCATGCCTTTCCCCATGAGGTACATGAATCCGATGATGTTCTGCGCCTCGACATCGTCGTTCTCGGCACAGACTGTGTAGAATCTGACAGCCTCGGCGTGGTCCTTCTTGACGCACTCCGAACCGTTGTCGTAGAGCCCGAAGAGCCTCCTGCAGGCGTCGGTGTCCCTCTCCTCGCCCTTGAGCCTCAAGGCCATCAGCTTGGCCTGGACCTCGGGCTCGTTTCTGCCGATTTCGGCCGAGACTATGTCGGCCTGTCTGCTTCCGGCGGAAGCCGCGAGCGCGAATGCTTCCTCGGCGGTCTTTGTATCCGCGACCGCCCCGGTGCCTGTGTAAAGGAAGAGCGCATGCAGATACTGGGCGTCGAGTGAACCTTCCGAGGCTCCCTGCTCCGCCGCCTGGGCGGCCTTCTTCGGATCGAAGTCAGGGGAAGCGCAGTCCAGATACCTGCGGGACGGCTGGTAGAGGCCGTCGTCGTTGCTCGTTGATTGGGACATGACAATCTCTAAAACCAGCCTGTAATAAATGGTTGTGGTGGAACTCAGATGAGTTCCAGGAAGTATTTGTGGACGGTCGGGTCGGATGTGAGTTCCGGGTGGAACGCACAGGCCACCTGGTTGCCGTATCTGACTGCAACAGGCACCCCGCCCAATACGCACAAGGGCTCGACACCATCACCGACGGCGGTTACCATCGGCGCGCGGATGAACTCCAGCGGGATGTTCCTTCCGTTGAATGTAGCCTCAGCCGAGAAGCTTCCCAGCTGCCTTCCATAGGCGTTGCGCCTGACGGAGATGGGCATGGTGGAAAGGTGGGTTATCCCGCCTTCGACCTCCTTGGCCAGCATGATCATGCCGGCGCAGGTGCCGAGGACGGGCAGCCCGTTCTCGATTTTCTCTCTGATGGTGTCGAACATCCCCATGTCGCGGAGCAACTTGCCCATGACGGTGCTCTCTCCGCCCGGGATCACCAGGGCGTCGAAGTCCCTGGCGAGGTCCGAGGGACCTCTGATCTCGAACACATCCGCGCCCAGTCCGGAGAGCACGTCCTCGTGCTCCCTGAAGGCACCCTGAACAGCCAGGACAGCCACGCGGCTCATTGGCCGCGCTCCGCCATCTTGATGTTCTCGAGTTTCTCGATCTCGTCCTTGTTGATTCCGACCATGGCCTCGCCCAGGTCCTCGGAGACCTCTGCCAGGAGCTTGGGGTCGTTGTATCCGGTGACAGCCCTAACGATGGCGGAAGCCCTCTTCTCGGGATTGCCGGATTTGAAGATTCCGGAACCGACGAAGACTCCGTCTGCGCCCAGCTGCATCATGAGTGCTGCATCGGCAGGGGTGGCGACTCCGCCTGCGGCGAAGTTGACGACAGGGAGCCTTCCGTTCTCGTGGACATAAAAGGCCAGGTCGAGGGGGACCTGGATCTTCTTGGCGAACTCGTAGACCTCGTCGTCCCTGAGTGCCTTCAGCTCAGCGATCTGCTTGTTCATGGCCCTCATATGGGAGACGGCCTGGACGACATCTCCGGTTCCGGGCTCTCCCTTGGTCCTGATCATGGATGCACCCTCTCCGATTCTCCTGAGGGCCTCACCGAGGTCCCTGGCACCGCAGACGAAAGGCACCTTGAACTGCTTCTTGTCGATGTGATATACATCGTCGGCGGGGGAAAGAACCTCCGACTCGTCGATGTAGTCGATCTCGATGGCTTCCAGGATCTGAGCCTCCACGAAGTGACCGATCCTGCATTTGGCCATGACGGGGATGGAAACGGCATCCTGGATACCTTTGATCATCTTGGGATCGGACATCCTGGAGACACCTCCGGCGGCCCTGATGTCAGCAGGTATCCTTTCGAGGGCCATAACCGCACATGCTCCGGCGGCCTCGGCGATCCTCGCCTGTTCCGGTGTCGTGACGTCCATGATGACGCCTCCTTTGAGCATCTGAGCCAGTTCTTTGTTCAGCCCATATCTGTCGTTTCCGTCCATATAATCTACCTTACGACCTATGTCGCATCACCCTCTATTTTCTGTTCGATTAAATAATCTGTGCTCATCATCGTAAATTATTGTTGAATAATGTATTAAATAGTACATTTTGTTTAAATACTTCTACAAGAGGGTATTATCCTATACATGAAACAACATGCTACATCATCCATGACTCCGTTAGAACAATGAAACACGGAAACAGGTTGTATATTCAAGATCCGACACAGACACAGAACAGACAGGATTGGCATCGATTGGAGAGATTCATGCTGAACGGTTTGCACCCCTCATTCCGCGAGTCCCTCGATTTTCCGTCCGGTTTTAAAGTAACCATTAATAAACCCGGCAATGATGGGGTGAATCAGGTGAACGGATGAGTCTCGGGTCTAGCGAAATGGAACCTGTGGAATGGGCCAGATTCGTGCTCCGCAACAGACTGGAGAGGGACTACTCCGAAGCCTACAACGTTTTCATGAAGGCCGCTCGGGAGGACGACCCCGAAGGTGAATACGGCATCGGACTCATGTACGCCCGGGGACAGGGTGTGACCAAGGATTACGATGCTGCGTTCAACTGGTTCCTCAAAGCACATGAACACGAGTACCGGGCAGCCACATACTTTCTCGGGAAGATGTACGTCTCAGGGATCGGAGTCAAGAAGGATTCCAGACTCGGCGAACTCATGTTCATGAAATGCGCGGAGGAGGACGTCAGGGCTCAGTACGAACTCGGTATGATCTACTTCCGGGACGACGACGTGCCCCGCGACATGGAACGCTCCTCCAAATGGCTCCTCAGAGCAGCCCGGAACGGACATGCCGAGGCCCAGTTCATGGTCGGCCAATTCTGCAAGAACGGTGCCGGGATGGGAAAGGACATCAAGGAGGCCCTGAACTGGCTCACGTCCGCAGCCCTAAATGGCCACAAGGGCGCCCAGATAATGCTCGGCAACATGTACCGCATCGGCGACGGAGTCGACCCGGACAGGGATGAATCGGACCGCTGGTACGACATGGCCGACGGCAAGACGGGACTCAGAAAGGTCGAGCTCTGAGCCCTTTCAGTTATCTTTAAGAAACCCAACCCATACCGCGGTTGAAGTTGTCGTGATCCGGCATTTTCAATTTGGTGTTTACATGACAACATTCAGCGAACTCGGCATAGGTAAGAGGCTCTGCGCATCGATCCGCGAGATGGGATGGACCGAACCGACACCCATACAGGTCAGCGCGGTCCCCGAAGGGATTGCGGGGAAGGACCTGTTCGGACAGGCCCAGACCGGCACCGGCAAGACCGGGGCCTACTCCATGATCGTACTCGGCAGGACCCGTCCGGGTTCGGATAGACCGACCACGGTTGTCATGACCCCCACCAGGGAGCTGGCGGACCAGGTCTCCAGGGAGATGAGGAACCTCTCCCTGGAATCGAGGCACAGGATAGTCGCCATCTACGGGGGAGCCAGCTACACGGACCAGATCAGAAAACTGGAATCTGGATGCGACATCGTCGTGGGGACCCCAGGAAGAATCCTGGACATGCACGGACGCGGGATCCTCAGGCTCGATGCGGTCAAGGAGCTTGTCATCGATGAGGCGGACAGGATGCTCGACATGGGATTCCAGGAGGACATGGAGAGCATAATCGGCCTCATACCCGAAGGACGTCAGACCATGATGTTCTCGGCCACCATGTCGGATGAGGTACGTGACATAGCCCGGAAGTCCATGAGGGACCCCGTGGAGGTCTCCGTGTCCTCCGACGAACTCGTGTCCGACCTTGTGAAACAGTACTACATAGAGGTCAGCAGAAGCGGCAAGATGGACGTCCTCAGGGAGATCATGGCCAACGGGAACCCGAAAATGGTCGTTTTCTGCTCCACCAAGAAGATGGTGGACGACCTCTACTCCTCAATGAGCGCCGAAGGGATCAAGGTGGGTTCCATCCACGGCGACATGCCTCAGCTGAGGCGCGAGAAGACCATTCGCGGATTCAAGAACGACAGGATGAACATCCTGATCGCCACTGATGTCGCCGCCAGAGGATTGGACATAGACAATGTGGAATGCGTTGTGAACTACGACGCCCCTCTGGATCCGGAGACGTACACCCACCGCATCGGCCGCGCCGGAAGAGCCGGGAGAACAGGGGTCTCGATAACGTTCGTGACCCCGAGGGAGGACAGACGCGTGCCATCCTACGAGGAGTACATGGACAGAACGATCGAAAGGGTGACCCGGAAGCAGATCCCCACGATCGGAATCTCCAACCCGGAACTGAAGGCCCTCCATCCCCCGGAGACCAAGAAGGATGCCAAGGACAGGAAGTCCAAGGCGAAGATTATGTCCAGAGCTGAAGTCTCCAGGCTCCCGGAGGACGTGACCACCATCACGCTCAGCGTCGGGAAATCCTCGGGTGCCAAAAGGACGGATATCGTCAATTACCTGACGCAATGCGCGGGAATCCCCGAGAGCTCCATAGGTCACATAGGGATGGCCGCGGACTCCACGTTCGTGGAGGTCCCGTCGTCCAGCTCAGCCCATGTGATCAAATCCGTAGGAAGGGCCAAGCTCTTCGGAATCAAGGTCAAGGCGTCCTACGCACCTGAGAAGACGAAGTGCAAGGAGAAGCTAAACACAAAATGACCGCCCGAAGTCCATTCAACTTACAAAGCTTAGATAATTACTATTAAAATCTTTGAGTATGAGGAACGTCATACTCCAGTCTAAACATCTTCGGCAACAGATACAAGATTGACAGATGTTTCTGTTGTTCGAAATTGTGTCGACGTGATGAAACCGGCACCATCGAGCCTGCGTAATCCAGACTCAAGTACGTCGATTCGAATACGGTCAACTGACTTTCTTCTGATCCGAGTCTGCGAGATATTCCCTGTATTTCACCTCGTCATAACGCCTCTGTTCAAGGTGATCGATGTAGAACTTAACGGCATCATTCATGAATTCTGCCAAAGTGCCACCGCTTAGCTCCCTCTCCTTTTCAATCTTCTCTCTCAACGTTTTGTTCACCTTGAAGGTGATTTGAACAGATGATTGTCCTGGGGCACCCATGACGACATAGAATACCACTCTTGATTATAATTAGGTGTAATTCAAATACCATTTGTACAAATGTCGTACGACATTTTAAATACAGAATCGATGTTGTTCAAGTATGGCGTACCCACAGGAACTTCTAAGCCAGATCAAAGCCGGAGACAACATTGTGAACTTCCAAGTACTCAAGTACGGATGGATAGCACTCACAGAGGAGAGACTCATCTACAACGCTAGGCTCTACGATTCGGAGAGCAAAACAAAGACCAACGAAACAGCGAACTTCCCGATTTCTAAGATCACTAACATAAAAACCGCTCAGAAGAAGATCGGTTGCTTCGGAAAACAGGGAGTCCTCGAGATCAACATGCAGGGAGCCGTATACACGCTCATTGTCGGAAAGAACGTCAATGGTGTGAAGCCCCTCATCCAGGCGTTCAACGAAAGAACTTGATCTGGAAGTGCCGAAGAATGACAATGGTGAGGGCGATACCTATCTATGAAGGGGTACCGCCTTCACCGACAAAAATCAAACATCTTAAGAAGAAACACGATTACGGGGAGACGGTCACGGTAGGATTTCCCAACAACATAGCCGTTTTAGCTCTGGAATTTTACCAATCGAAAACTGAAGATTGGGAACATGTTTGCAACCATAAACCATCGTGTTCCGAATACGCACGTCTAGCATTCATCATCTACGGTTTTCTGCCAGCCCTCTTCCTTTCTTTCGAGCACTTGAGAGAATGCTCTGATCCATTCTCCGATTGGCCAAAGGAGATCATACCATGAACGAACTGGAAGAATTGGAAATGACGATAGACGCTATCAGAAATGAACCGATGAACAACGAACTGTACATCCGGAGGGGCATTGCATGGTATAACTGCAAATGCTTCGACGAGTGCGTGTCCGACCTTCTTTTCTACGAGGCTAACTGCGGTTCCGACCCCAGACTATACAAATATCTGGGATTGGCCCTGGACAAAACCAACGGAAAACGCAGCCTTGAATGCCTGAAGAAATACGTGGGCTCGAACCCAGATGATACGGATATGACCGTGTATCTGGCGGAGTCATTCTTCCAGGTGGCGGACTATCAGAAATCCGTTGTCTATTATCAAAAGGCCGTTGAAAACGGTTACGACCCGGGAATCATGAGGGTGAAGGCCTCGATGTTGGCTGAATCCAAGATGTATGATGAAGCAGGCCTCTTCGATCCCGCTTTTGGAAAGAAGAAATCATTGTTCAGGAGGTGATCATATGGAACCAATTGTTTTGAAGTGTCCCAGTTGCGGAGGAGGCCTGGAATTCGAATCGTCATTGGAGTTCGGATTCTGCAAATACTGTGGAAGCAAGGTGATGATCCCCAAGAAAGTACCCGAAACCGTGATAAACAACTTTCCGGACACGACCCGCTTCTTCCTCCTGACATATCAATCCGGGGACCAAACACAACATGCCGTCAAGGATGAGATCACGATTGTGGTTCAGTATCGTAACAACGCAGCATCCGGAGACCCCAAACCTCTGGGTGCAAAAATCAGCTCCAATGGTCTGGACATCCCGAATAAGTTCAAACTGTCTTCCGATGCAGGCGTCGGAACCGTACAGATTACAGGATTGGGAAACAATCTGACGATCTCGAGGGAATCAAAGGTCAGCGTTAACATCAACGGAATGAAGATGGAGACAACATCATCCAGACTGCATTATGGCGATTTGATCTCCATCAGCAGTATGATTCTGAGGGTTCAACCTTTGCCTTCTAACTGAAAATACCCGTCATCTCTCAGAAGAACCCCATCGGTGTATCCATGTCACTAATCAGAAAGAATCCGAACGAGATACTGTATCCCACGGGGAAGAAAAACCTCATAACCATTATCAAAAACGAGGCTTCCCCTCAAACAATCCTTTGGAGAGTCCCATACGAGGATTTCAATGAGGGATCCAAAGTCATCGTAGCTGAGGACGAAGAGGCGCTTTTCTACAAGAACGGCGTCATAGAGGGATTGTTCTCTGGCGGAGAGTACACACTGAACACAGACAACTATCCTTTCCTGAGCCGTATTCGCAATTTCGCCTCCGGGGGGATAAGTGCATACAACTGCAGGATAATCTACATCAACAAAGTGCACCAGCTGGACAACAGATGGGGCACTGACGGTCCGATCCAGGTTGTTGACAAGGTGTTCAACATGGCCATTAACCTGGTGGCCCGCGGAGCGTATACGATCAAAATCGAAGACTCCAAAAAATTCTACTTGAAATTCGCCGGCTCGACAGCAACGACACTCACCGCCGACAACGTTGCGGATGGAATGCGCTCTACAATCAATCAGAAAATCAAGACGACGATAGCCACCGTTATCTCGGAGATGGAATGCGAGATCGTCGGGATATCCGCTCGCCTTGAGTCCATTGCTGAAAGAATGAGAGGCCCGTTGGAGACTGCATTCGATGAGTACGGAGTCAGGATGGTCAACTTCTACATAGAAGCTCTCGAGATAATCGAGGACGAATCCTACAGCACCCTGAAACAAGCCAGAGCCGACGCGGCATCCAGAGGGATATTGGCTACAGGAGCGCTGAATGAGGTCCGTATCCTTGGAAAGGAATACGGACGTGTAAAAACAGCTGACATAATGATGGCCTCAGCCACAAACCCCAGCAGCGGAGTTATGGGCGATGGGTTGGGACTCGGTGCGGGGATGGCCATGGGGAATGCTTTGGGTGCATCCGCCGCCAACGTACTGTCGCCTTTGAACAACCCTCAGACACAATCGCAACAAGATGGAGTGCCCAAGGAGGGTAATGGGAACTTTGTCGCACCTTGCGGGCATACGATTGCCATGGGCGCAAAATTCTGCCCAGAATGCGGAGCACCGACAAGTCTCAACTGCCAAACATGTGGAGCAGCTATCGCCCCTGGTTCAAAATTCTGTTCCGAATGCGGGAGTAGGATACAATGAGCATGAAGTACTCCATCCCAGAGATAATCCTTGTTCTTATCATAGACATTGTGCTTTTCATAACCGTTGATGACTGGAATGAATCGAAGATCATCACACTGGCGGCAATCAACGCATCGCTCATAATCTGCCTGACCTTCATGCTTGTTTCCGCCAACGGCACAAACAGTGACATATTCCGGATATCCACTGGACTCCTCGGCGGCATCATGCTGCTGATCGAGGTCGTTCTGTCAGCACTGATCCTCTGGCTAGAGCCTAGCCTGATCATAACCGCACTCAGCCAGGCCGTGCTCCTGATAGTCACGGAGGTCCTGCTGGCAACCAACCACAGCCTCAACGTTAGAGCCTCCAGATCGGATGCCAAGACCAAATCGGGAATGGCAACGTTCGAATCGATCAAAGATAACCTGAGAGATTCCATGGACATCTGCGATGTCAGAACCAGATCGACCGTCGAAAGCACTCTTGATGCGATCTGTGCGATGACATCCCCTGGTGATGAAAAAGTCGAATCATTGGATTTGGAACTGTATAATCTCTCCAACCAGGTAAGATGGGCCGCCGAAGATGCCAATGAAGAGGACGTCGGAAAGATTTGCGCAGAGATGCTGAAGATCACCAAAAAGCGCGAAAGGGTGGTTCGCAACAGATAACTTGCAACAATCCTGTTAGAAAACCCGAATAACGCCGAGAACGGCGTTAATGATTTTAGAAGGGAGGGGTCACCCCTCCCAAAAGTTTCACTTGAGTCCAACGATCCTTCCGTCGTCGGTGAGGTCGATCCTCATGGCGGCAGGGACCTTGGGCAGTCCGGGCATCAGGGTAAGGGTTCCGCACACGGGGACCACGAATCCGGCTCCGGATGAGAGCTGGACCTCCCTGACGTTGAGCACCCATCCCCTGGGAGCTCCCTTCTGCTTGGAGTCGTCCGTGAGCGAAGCCTGGGTCTTGGCGATGCACACGGGCAGGTTTCCGAATCCGTCGGCCTCGATCTGGGCGATGGTCTTGTCCGCCGCAGGCGAGTAGGTGACCGATCCGGCACCGTAGATCTTGGTTGCGACGGCCTCGATCTTCTCCTTGATGGACTGCTTGTCGTCGTACAGGAACTTGAACTGGGGCTTATCGTTCTCCAGTGCATCCAGAACGGTGTTGGCCAGGTCGACGGCTCCCTCCCCTCCCTTGATGAAGGCGTCGGAGAAGGCGCACCTGACTCCCATCTCCTTGCAGTGGGCCATGACCAGATCCATCTCCTCCTGGGTGTCGTGAGCGAAGTGGTTGATGGACACGACGATGGGGAGACCGTAGGAGGACATGTTCTCGATGTGCTTGTCCAGGTTGCAGAGACCCGCCTTGAGCGTGTCGAGGGTGAGGGTCTCGGGCTGGTCCAGCAGACCTCCTCCGTGGGTCATCAGAGCCCTGATGGATGCGACGATGACAACGCAGTCAGGCCTCATCCCCGACTGCCTGCAGACGATGTCCATGAACTTCTCTCCGCCCAGATCGGATGCGAATCCCGCCTCGGTGATGACGTAGTCCCCGAGCTTCAGGGCTGCCTTAGTGGCGATGATGCTGTTGGTTCCGTGGGCGATATTGGCGAAGGGGAATCCGTGGACGAACACGGGCTCTCCTTCCAAGGTCTGGACCAGGTTGGGGTTGATGGCATCCTTCAGGAGGACCATCATGCTTCCGACGCACTCCAGGTCCTTCACGGTGACGGGCTTTCCGTCGTAGGTGTATGCGACGACCATCCTCTCCAGCCTCCTTCTGAGGTCGGCCCTGTCCTCGGAGAGGGCCAGGATGGCGGAAATCTCGGATGCGGATGTAATGAGGAAACCGGCCTCGTGGGGGACTCCTCCGAGGATCCTGTCCTTTCCGAGTCCGGTGACGATGTTCCTGAGCTCGCGGGCGTTGATGTCCATCGCCTTCTTGAGGACCACCTTGGTGGGATCGATGTTGTGGGGGTTGTCCCTGACGAGCTCGTTGTCGATGATGGCCGACAGGAGGTTGTGGGCCGCGGTGACGGCGTGGATGTCCCCGGTGAAGTGGAGGTCGATGTCCCACATGGGGTAGACTTGAGAGTATCCCCCGCCGGTGGCTCCTCCCTTGATTCCGAAGGTGGGTCCGATGGAAGGCTCCCTGAGGGCTCCGACAACGTTCTTTCCCAGCTTTCCAAGACCCTGAATCAGACCGATGGTCGTGACGGTCTTACCCTCTCCCGCGGGGGTGGGCGTGATCGCGGTAACGACGACCAACTTCCCGTCATTCTTGTCCTTGAACTTGTCCAGACTGGCGAGGGGGACCTTGGCGATGTGCTTCCCGTAGGGGTGGATCTCGTCTTCGGAGAGGCCCATTTTGGCTGCGACTTCGCGGATGTTCATGACTTTAGATGATTCGGCGATCTCGATGTCGTTCATCATGTCCAGAAGTAGAAAATTCTGTTTAAAAAACTGATTCCTCCAGAAGCCCCGGAAGCCTTCAACGGGACATCGATCGGATTCCCCGGAGGGATTAACGCTCGCTTAGTCCGGGAACGATTCCATTGGACGCTACAAAGTGGCAAATGATTATATAATAAGGGTTTCCGGCAGTCCCCGTCGAGATACTAGTCCCTCCAGCCCTATTTAACCGTTTAGACTTGATTAAACAAATTTAGGATTAGCTAAAGTTATATAGTTTTAGGAATTCCTCAACATTATGAATCCAGGTACCTACGCTACGGCGGACATGGGCATGGCCGATGTCCATCAGAGCAACTTGGCGAGTACGCCGGGAATTCCCGTCTCGTTGGCGAGAGTCGGAGACAGGGGTACCATCGTCAGCATTTCTGGAAAGGAAGAGACCAAGAGATTCCTGGCGGGACTCGGATTCACACCGGGCACCACTGTTAAGGCGGTCTGCGAGGCGAGCGGCAACATGATCCTCGATGTGAAGGGATCAAAGATCGCAATCGACCGCAAGATGGCAGCCAAGATACTGTTCTGCCCCGAGAGCTGATAGAATGAAGACACTGAGAGATGCCGAGATCGGTTCCACGGTGAAAGTCGTGAAACTGCACGGTGAGGGAGCTCTCAAGAAACACCTGATGGACATGGGCATCACGAAAGGCTGTTCCATCTACGTCCGCAAGGTCGCCCCTCTGGGCGATCCCGTGGAGATCACCGTCAGGGGTTACGAGCTCAGCCTCAGGAAGGGTGATGCAGAGAGCATTGAGGTCGAGTGAGGCCCCTCTGCCACCCCCGAGCTTCGCTGGAAATCCGTTTTTTCGATTATATCCAGCGTGAGCTATGGAAGGAGAGAAGAACATGAGTTACACAATTGCATTGGCCGGTAATCCCAACAGCGGAAAGACCACGATGTTCAACAAACTGACCGGAGCGAGTCAGCGCGTCGGGAACTGGCCCGGAGTTACCATCGACAGGAAGGTCGGAAAGATCCGCGGCACGGACGACGAGCTGGTGGACCTTCCCGGAATCTACTCCCTGTCACCGTACTCCCCCGAGGAGATCGTCTCCAGGAACTTCCTGGTGAACGAGAGACCCGATGCGGTCATCAACATTGTGGATGCCACCAATCTGGAAAGGAACCTCTTCCTGTCCCTTCAGATTATCGAGACCGGCATCCCCATGGTCATAGCACTCAACATGATGGACCAGGTCCGCAAACTGGGCGACGAGATCGACGTGGACAAGCTCTCCAAGGAGCTGGGTGTCAAGGTCGTCCCCGTCTCCGCCCTCAACAGCGAAGGAATCAAAGAGCTGGTCGCAGCCGTCGACGAGGCAGCCAAGTCCGGGAAGGGGCCCGAGCCTCTCTACTACGACGGCGACATCGAGGCCGTCATCACAGAGGCCTCCGATGCACTGAAGGGATCCGTCCCCGACGAGGCCCTCAGGTTCAACGCCGTCAAACTGGTGGAGAATGACGAGGCCGTCAACAACGAGCACCCCGAGGCCAAGACCAGGATCGAGGGTGCCCTCAGGGACCTGGAGACCAAGAAGGACGACGAAGCGGACTCCATCATCGCGGATTCCAGGTACACCAGGATCTCCGACATCGTCGGAAGCTGCGTCAAGAAGGCTCCCAGGGACGAGAGGGGGACCTTCTCGGACAGGGTCGACAGGATCGTCACCCACAGGGTATGGGGACTCCCCATCTTCATCGGAGTCCTCGCGATCGTCTTCTTCGGCATCATCGGATTCGCCTGGGGCGACTTCGAGATCGTCGGTATCGGAACATACTGCACCGACTGGGCCAACGACGTGTTCATCGGCGAGTGGATCGATGCTCCTGTCAGGGAGTGGCTCGAGGCCGACGGCGAGTTCAGCGCCCTCGACAGTCTTCTGTGCTCCGGTATAATCGGAGGAGTGGGAGCCGTCATCGGATTCCTGCCCCAGATGCTGCTTCTGTTCCTTGCCCTGTGCATCCTCGAGGACATCGGATACATGGCGAGGATTGCATTCGTCATGGACCGTATCTTCAGGCACTTCGGACTCTCCGGAAAGTCCCTGATCCCCCTGCTCGTGGGAACCGGTTGCGGTGTCCCCGGAATCATGGCCTCAAGGACCATCGAAAGCGAGAGGGACAGAAGGATCACAGCCATGACCACAACCTTCATCCCCTGCGGCGCCAAGCTGCCCATCATCGTCATGATCACCACCGCCGTCTTCGGCGGAAGCGGACTGCTCGCCGTGTTCTCCTATGTTCTGGGAGTCATCTGCGTGCTCGTCTCCGGAATCATCCTGAAGAAGTTCAGGAGACTCTCCGGAACCCCTGCACCCTTCATCATGGAGCTCCCTCCCTACCACGTTCCCTCCGCAGTCAACATCATCAAGGGAACCCTGGACAGGGGATGGGCTTTCTGCAAGAAGGCAGGTACCATCATCCTGCTGTCCTCCATCATCCTGTGGTTCCTGGCGTCCTACGACCTGAGCCTCAGCTTCATCGAGGACAACGGAACCACCGAGGACTCCATCCTCGGACAGATCGGACACGCCCTGTGCTTCATCTTCATGCCTCTGGGCTGGGGAGACCACTGGGAGCTCACCGTCGGAACCATCACCGGTCTCATCGCCAAGGAGAACGTCATCTCCACCTTCGGAGTGCTGTTCGACCTGGGCGAGGTCGGAGAGGACGACGCCAGCATGGCGGCCATCGTCGGCAGCTACCTGACCAAGGCGGGAGGACTCTCGTTCCTCACGTTCAACCTGCTCTGCGCACCCTGCTTCGCAGCCATGGGTGCGATGCACAGGGAGCTGGGAACCTGGAAGGACACCGGCATGGCCATCGGATACCAGTGCATCTTCGCCTACGCCGTCGCCCTGATCGTCTTCGGACTGGGAAGCCTCATCGGAGGCTGGAACTCCACCGTCGACTTCGACGGATCGGTCATCGAACAGGGAACCCACATCGCCAGCGCCGTGGTCGCGATCATCGTCGTAGCCATCTTCGCCTACCTGCTCTGGGCAAAGGACCCCTTCAAGCAGCTTGGCGGACACGCCTGCGAGGCTGAGGAGTGAGCATGTCCAGCGATATTGTCGTCGCCGTAGTGGTCGTCCTCCTGGTAGCAGGTTCGGTCGCCTACATGATCCACCAGAGGCGCAATGGGAAGAGCAGCTGCGGCTGCAGCGGATGCAACGCCTGCAAAGGCTGCAAACCCGGCGCCAATGTGGTGAACGTCGAGGACAATACCTGCGACTGCTGCAAGAAGGACTGAAACAAAACCGGGAGGGGAACCTCCCTTCTTTTCTTTTTTGCGATTCTTTCAGGACAGACGTCCTCCGTCGTCCCACTTGCCGTACATCACGCCTCTGCGCGTGCAGTCGATGAACTTCTCGAGACGGTACGAGAACACCTGCGGACGGGATCTCCTGTACGCCTGAATGTTGTCTATCCTGACCCTGCGGTAGAGTTCCGGGAATGACACGAAGTTCTCATAAAGTCCCGGTTCGCTCTTCAGAATCTCCATAATATCGTCGTCTATCGAGAACTCCGGCGCCCAGGACAGGGCCTGCCTCCCGCGGTCGGTCATCAGTCCGAGACGCTCCAGCCTCTCGCACCTGGCCTTGTTCAGCTCGGTCCATCTGCCTAATCTGCGCCGGGGCGTGAACCTCTGAACCCTTCCGATTCCGTCCACGTTCTTCACTGTGGTGTCTATCCATCCGAAGCAGAGGGCCTCCTCCACCGAATCCAAATAAGGGACTCCCGAGTCATCGGGTCCGACGGATATCTTGAGGTAGCACTCTGTGGCCGTGTCGCAGTTTTCCAGGAACCAGGATCTGAAACCTGCCCTGTCGGTCACCAGCACGTCTTCGGGACGGAGCATGCGTGTGAATCCCGATATCGTAGATAACGGCTCCCATCGGTAAGATATCTGAGCGGTCACGACCGATGCAGTCGGTCGGTACCTGAACATATCTTCCAGGCCCACGAGAGTCACATAACCCTCCTCGGCCTCATCCTCCGTATAGAACTCGTCACCTGACATACAATCCTGCTTCAAGGATCCGAAAGCAGTCACCGTTTCCTTTATTAAGCGCAATGTTCACTGACGGTACATGAAGTACAGATGCCCCCTTTGCGGTTACATCTACGACGAGGAGAAGGAAGGTGTCAAGTTCACCGACCTTCCCGATGACTGGTGCTGCCCCGTCTGCGGAGAGCCCAAGTCCGAGTTCCAGCCTCTCGACGAATGATCAGAGCCCGTCGATGCGGACGAACTGCGTGTTCTGCCTGCGACGGAGGTTGTCGATGAACTCGATGGCCATCTCGTTTCCGGCGGCTGCTGCACGTCCGAAGAACTCGAAACCTTTTTCCTGATTCTTCTCCACCCCGATACCCTCGAAGTACATCCTAGCTACCATGAACAGAGCATCCGCGTCGCCCTGGTCGGCCAGCTGGGAGTATAGCCTGAAGGCCTTGGCCTGGTCCTTCTCTACGCCCTCACCCTGATAGTACATGGTGGCCATGTTGAAAATTGCCGGAGCGAATCCCGCCTCTGCCGCCGATCTGTACCAATTGAATGCGGCTTTCTGTCCTCCCTCCACCACGCCGTCCCTGCAGAGCACGGCCATCTTGAACATAGCCTCGGCCACTCCGAGCACAGCGGCCTGACGGAACATGGACACTGCGGCATCCTGGTCCTTCGGAGTCCCGACACCTTCGGACAGCATGTATCCGACCTTGAACATCGACAATGGATCCCCTGCCTCGGCGGCCTTCCCGTACCAGATGAATGCTTCCTCCGGATCGGGTTCGGTGCCGTAGCCGTACAGGTATATCCCGGCGATCTCCGGATACGCCTCCGGGAATCCGGCCTTGGCGGCCCTCTCGAACCACTTCCTGGAATCCTCTGGGTTCTCTGGTATCCCTTCGACTCCGGAGTATGCCATACCCAACCGGTACATCGACGGCGGATGCCCCAGATCGGCAGCCTTCCTGTATAGCTCCAACGCGCCGGGTATGTCCTGTTCGGTACCGTAACCGGCCGACTTCATCTCCGCGACGCCGAACATCCCGTTCGGAAATCCCATGTCCGATGCCTGTGAGAAAAGGGCGAAAGCGTCCTCTGGTCTTTCACTGTAGAGCTGTACCGCCTGTTCGCAGAGTTGCATGGGATCCGTCATGCACACCCCATTGTCCTTCTGATAGTAATCTGTTCTTCTGCGACCCTTTTTTGAATCAGTACGGAGATACTGGATGCATGAAAGGTCCGTTGGTCAAAGCCGCACTGGTCCTGGCGACCGTGCTGATCATTCTCTCGTTCGCCGTCGTAGCGTTCCCGGAACACATCGAGACCATCGGGATCTGCGCCGGTGTCGTCGCCCTTCTGGCGGTTGTTCTCATGGTGTTTATGCTGTTCCGTATGAGGAGGCCTGCCTGAGATGGATCAGGATCTGGTCTGCGAGGCCTGCGAGATCCATCGTGAAGCGGTCGAGCATGCCCGCGACTTCATGCCCAACCAGGAAGATGTCGTCCAGTTGGCCGACTTCTTCAAACTCTTCGGAGACCCGACCCGCGTGAAGATCCTTCTGGCACTGGATGCCGGGGAACTGTGCGTCTGCGACATCAGCGAAACCCTCGGGATGTCCATGTCCGCAGTATCTCATCAGCTCAGGATGCTGAGGGATGCCCAGCTGGTCAGGTCCAGACGCGAGGGGAGGTCTGTGATATATTCCCTGTGCGACGACCATGTGAAAGTCGTGTTGGAGACCGCTCTGGAACACATCGGAGAGGATTCTGAGGACTGACTGCGGAATTCGTAGCATGAGTTTCGAAGGACAATTTGTTAAGCTATCAGTTTAAATACTCTACGAATTTCGCAATCACCTTTTTCGGACCCGGTCAACCTACTTATATTAAGGGAGCCATTACGAAAATCGATGGGAATGAAGGTAGGGATAGACCTCGGAACTACGTACTCTGCAGTTGCAAGATATGACAAAAACTCCAACAAACCGATTATTATACCCAACGCGTTCGGAAAGGAGATCACCCCTTCCGTGATCTGCTTCCTCGACGATGGTGACATTCTCGTCGGAGAGGATGCCAAGGACATGCAGTCCAACGGCACCGGAGTGAACGCGGCGGCTTTCAAGAGGAACATGGGCGACGGCTCCATCGCAGTCAGCTTCAACGGCAAGGACTACACCTCCGAAGACCTGAGCGCCATGCTCCTCGACCACCTGATCAAAGACGCCGAGAAAGCGCTCGGCGAGAAGATCACCGAAGCGGTGATAACCGTCCCCGCTTACTTCAACGACTTCCAGAGGACCGCCACGATCCGTGCCGGCGAGTCGTGCGGTGTCAAGGTGCCCAAGATCATCAACGAGCCCACCGCGGCCGCCATCCACTACGGATACAAGAACGCGTCCGACAAGACGGTCATGGTCTACGACCTGGGCGGCGGCACGTTCGATGTCACCATCGTGAGGATCAGCAAAGGCAACATAGAGGTCATCGGAACCGAAGGGAACCACATCCTCGGAGGAAAGGACTGGGATGCGGCCATCGTCAAATACGTCTGCGACCAGTTCATCGACGAGTACGACGTGGACCCCAGGGACGACCTGCCCACCAAGAACGAGCTTATCGTCGCCGCCGAGGGTTACAAGAAGACACTCTCCATCGCGGAGAGCGTCACCATCCCGCTGAACTACGACGGTTACAGCGCCAAATACACACTCACGAGGGACGAGTTCGAGTCCATGACCGAACACCTCCTCTCCGCCACCAGGGATGTTTGCCTCAACCTCATCGGGGACCTGGGGATGAACTGGACCGACATCGACGAGATCCTCCTGGTCGGGGGATCCACCAGGATGCCCGGAGTCGCCAAGTTCCTCAGGGACATGACCGGAAGGGAGGTCATCGCCCACAGCGACACCGACCTGGCGGTCGCCAAGGGTGCCGCCATCACAGCCGAACTCTACTGCAGCAGCGCCACGGGACTGAGGGCCATGCAGATCGCCGACGTCACCGCCCACAGCCTGGGAATACTGTCCGTCAGCCAGGACAAGAAGAGGTTCGTCAACGAGATCATGATCAAAAGGAACTCGAAGATCCCGGCCACGGTCCGCAAGCAGTTCAAGATCGACCAGGGCAACATCACGGACACGATAGAGGTTTACACCCTGCAGGGAGAGTCCAGGGTGCCTCTGGACTGCAACGTGCTCGCTAAAGTGGTGATCACAGGATTCTACAACAGGGGCCAGGGCGTGGTCGTCGACATCGAGTACAACTACGATGAGAACGGGGTCGTCAACATCACCGCATACCAGGACGGGGAGCCCCTCCAGGTCACTGCCGAGAGGGTACCCGACGACATCGGATGGATGGGCGGAAACCCCAAGGACATGCCCAGCGACCAGAGCATCGTCAAGAACATCGCGATCTGCGTCGACCTCTCAAGGAGCATGGAGAAGGCCAGCGGCGACATCCTGCCCATAGATGCGGCCAAGCTGTCCATCCGCGACTTCGTGAACGCACTGGCGGACGACAGCACATACTTCTCGCTAATCGGATTCGGTGACAAGGTCAAGATCGTCCAGGAGCTCACCAACGACTCCCGTGCCATCATCAACTCCATAGACGAGCTCAAGGTCAAGATGGTCGGAAGGGGAACCGACGCCAGCCCGCTGGACACGGCCCACATGATGCTCAGCTCCAAACCCGGTTTCGGCATAATCGTCGTCCTCACCGACGGTATTTGGGGCAAGAGGGACAACGCGGTGGAGCAGGCGCTCAGCTGCAGGTCCGACAACATATCCATCATAGCCATCGGATTCGGCGAGGCCGACACATCCTTCCTGAGGCAGATCGCGACCGTCGAGGACGGTGCCCTGTTCACGACCATCGACAAGATGGGAGAGACCTTCGGAACAATCGCCACGGCGATCTCGTCAGGCGAGATGGGTCTCAGAGAGGGCAGGCCCGGCGGACGCACCAACGTCTCTTCCCGTGACTGAAGAGGAAGATCATGGCTGAGAGACAAAACTACTGCCAGCTTCTGGGGCTCAACCCCCTGAAGGAGTCATCCTACAGCACGGATGCCATCCTCAAGAAGATAGAGACCAAGAAAGCCAAATGGGCCAACGAGAGCAGGAACAAGCAGAACGACACGGAACAGCGCTTCAAATCCCAGCAGAGGGTGGGCATGGCCGAGGACATGGTCCGCATAATGACCAACCCCCATCTGAAGAAGACCGAGTTCGACAACGGTGTCACGATCCTCAAAGGAAAGGTCCAGAAGCTGAGGCAGGACTGCATCATACTCACGGACGGAACCTACCTCGTGCCGGGGAACATCGCCGAGAGCTACACCAAGAAGCTCCAGTGGGAAGGCATCACCAAGAGCGACGTCCTGAAGCTGGCCAACATCAAGGAGGGATCACCCCCCAAACCGGCCAACGACAAGATCCTTAACGCATACAAGGCCCTGCGCTCGGTGGATTCCTACACCCCGATAGAGTTGCTCAACGGCCTCATCGGACATCCGAAGCTGGAGATCTCCATCGACAAGCTCTCCGATGGCAGCAGCCTCACCCAGATCCGCAACGCTTTCGAAGTGTGCGACAAGAGGATCACCAGCGTCCGCCCGGACATCCTCCCCGAACAGGATTCCTACATCCAGGTCATGAGGAGCATCAAGCTCGTGCTTGATGCGGAGAAGGACATCTCCATACTCACGGAGTACGGAAAATGCAACAGGGCACTGGCGCCTGTGATGGAGACCATAGAGGCGGAGTACACCACCCAAATCTCCAGGAAGTACATAGACGACCTGCTCAACGCCCACCTTCCCAAATCGATAGACTCCAAGATGGCCGTGCTGATCCTCCAGCAGTTCTGCTACAAGAAGAGGTTCGCCGCCAACTTCTCCGAGACTGACAGCACCATGGTCCGCTGTCCCGAATGCGGCAGCATGGTCCAGGCCGGTCCGAGCACCGTGTTCTGCCCATGCTGCGGCAAGAACTTCAAGACCATATGCCCCTCATGCAACACATCCCAGCTGTCCAAGAACACAATCTGCATCAAGTGCGGATTCAACTTCAAGGAAGGGATGGAGAGGGCCAACCGCCTCTCACTGGAATTCCGCATGAACATGCAGAAGGGCAAGATCGGCAAGGCCGAGAAGAACCTGGCCCAGCTGATCGAGACGTACTCCGCGTATCCCGGCTTATCCGGGATGAAGATGGAGCTCGACAAGGCCAAGACCAACTTCGAGACCATGAGGAAGCTGATCCTGGAAAACTACGACAGGGACAGATTCTACGATGCCAGGACAGCCGCGGAGAGCCTACTGAAGGAGTTCCCCGACACCCTGGCTGAGGACATGGTCCTGAGCGAGAAGTACCGCGACTGCGTAAACAAGTGCAACGCCGCGGACCTGTACTGCCAGAAGGCCAGCGTCGCATCCAGCAAAGAGACACGCATGGACATGTACGTCTCCGCCGTCGAGATGTGTCCTGACCACCCCCAGGCAAAATCCAAGCTCAGGGAGGATCCTCCTCTCAGCCCCACCGACGCCATCGGCAAGCTCGGGGACAGGTCGTTCACGATCAAGTTCATCGGCCCCGAGGATTGCTCGGGACTCACATACTGCATCTTCAGGGAGAGGAACTCCCTACCAAGGGTGACTGATGAGACCCGCCCTCTGGCCGAGATCCCCAACATGGTCTACACGGACAAGTCCCTGGAACCGGGCGTGGAGTACTACTACTCCATATACTCCAAGCGTTGGGGCGTCCTGTCCAAGGATGCAGCACACATCGGGCCGATCATGATGATCTCGGAGGTGGACACTGTTAACCTCGAGCCGATCGACGGCGGACTGCGCCTCATGTTCGAGAAGCCCAGAGGATGCAGCCGCGTCCGCGTATGGAGAATGGACAGCACATCCACGACCGGCATCGGCACCGAGATCGCCCTCAACGGACAGACCGTGTACGACGACATCGGACTCGCCGGAGGCAGAAGGTACCTGTATCTGTTCATCGCCGAGTACGAGAACAGGAACAGGGTCGAACGTTCCCAAGGAGTGACCTTCAGCGGAACTACCATCGACGCGCCCAAGCCGGTCAACGACCTCAAGATCAAATGGAACAAGAACGACGGATCGTACACCGCCAAATGGAACACCGATGCCCCTGTTGTCCTGTACTACGCACCGAAGAAGATTGCCATACCCGGCAACATGGTGAAGATGGACGACATCAAATCCTGGATGACGGAGATCAAGCCCATCCAGGAGTATTCCGACGGCATCAGGTTCAACCTGCCGGACGGTTCCGTCCAGTATATCTACCCGATAATTCCCATGGGAAGGATGGGCATCAGGGGGACGGAGACCCTCGTGGCCAACCTCAGACCCTTCAGGGATGTTGAGAAGATCCTCAGCAACAGGGACTGCGTGATCACCATGGCATGGCCTGACGAGGCCGTGGAAGCCAAGATGGTGATATCCAACAACGAGGCCAAGGGCCTGGAGGATGTGAACGCCGAGATCAAGACCGTCAGACGCGAGGAGTACATGGAGGAGCGGCAGATCCGCATACCCATGGGCAAATCCCCCAAGAAGTGCATCAACATCTTCGCGCTCTACAGGATCGGCGACTCGATGATCGCCTCCAAGGGGATCGCCATAGACGTCTATGCCGAGAACTCCAGGAAGGTCAGATACACCGCCAAACAGGAACGCGGCGGGATGCTCAGACTGGAGTTCTCCACAGACCCTGGCGTGTCCTCCCTGCCCCCCATGGTCGCCGTTCAGACATCCGTCGGGATCCCCCTGAAGCGGACCGACGGGATGGTGGTCTGGAGGTCCGAAGGACCGGTGCAGCTGAACCAGGGTTCCGGATCCATATCGGTCCAGACCTCCGGAATGGAGGACATAACCAAGGTCAGGCTGTTCATGGCCAACGACACGGACTACAACCTATTCAGGTTCATACACCCGCTCTACGCAAGGAGGAGCTGATATGGCAAGGAAACAGAAAGATGCCGCTTCGCAGTCCGGCAGGGACTACATCTGCCCGTATTGCTTCTCGGCGGTGGACCTGTCCTCTGTGCACTACGTGTGCTCGGGCCAATCCTGCGCCAAGACATTCGCGTCCACCGCGGCCAGCACCCGCAACGCGGAGCAGATGAGATACGTGTCCAAGGACGGACAGAACGAGATCGACAGGGAGAAGAGCCTGTTCTACGGCAGGAACCCGGACGGCAGCGATGCCGTGGTGGCCAAACAGCACATCATCCGGAACTCCGGAGGACTGTGCGACGTGTGCCGCAGGCCTGTGTACACCAGGGTGTGCCCCGTCTGCCACAACCTGATCCCGCCCGGAGTCGAGGAGGAGGGCAACAAGATATTCGTCATCCTCGGACCGAAGGGCGTGGGCAAGAGCCACTACATAGCCGTGCTGATCAACCAGCTGAAGAACATAATATCCCCCGAGTTCAACGGGGTCCTGAACGCCGCCACGGACGGCACCACCCTGAAGTACAGGGACATGTACTACCGCAGGCTCTTCGAGGAGAAGCGCAAGCTGGCCCCGACCAAGTCGTACGACGTGTCGGACGAGAGCCGTGAACCGCTGATCTACTACCTGAGGATATTCGACAACGACCACCCCAAGGTGTACACCTTCGCGTTCTTCGACACCGCTGGGGAGGACCTCACATCCTCCGACAGGATGATGTCCCTCAGCCTCAACTCATTCATATCCAAGGCCGCCGGCCTGGTGTACCTGGTGGACCCGCTCCAGGCCAGGCACATCAACCAGAAGATCAGGGTGGACAACAAGCCCCCCGTTGGTCCTGACGAATCGGACATGCTGAACAACGTGTGTCAGATCATCCGTGCCGGCAGGAAGATCAAGGCCAAGGACAAGATCGACATCCCGCTGGCCGTCTGCCTCACCAAGAGCGATGTGCTGTTCAAGGCCCCTGAGAACGAGGAGGAGGACTCGGTCCTGTTCGGACCCAGCTCCGCGCTCCACATCCCCAGGGAGCACGGGAAGTACGACAGGGAGAACTTTGAGCAGATAAACGCCGAGCTTGAGGAGTATCTCCGCAGGAACATCGGCGAGAACTTCATCCAGATCGTGAACGGTTTCGGGGACCACTGCTACTTCGCGGTGTCCTCGCTGGGATGCAACCCCACAGGGAGCAGCCTCCCCCGCGGTATCTCCCCCATGAGGGTGGAGGACCCGTTCATCTGGCTGCTTAACATGGAGTGAGCGCATGGCAGAAGAGAACAAGATCAAGAACTTCCTCGTCAACGGGTTCCAGGCACTGGAACGCAAAGACGGGGAGGATGCACTCATCGAGGAGGCATACGAAGAGGAGGTTCCGGAGGGATCCGAACCTCAGCCTGCCATGATGAATGGGAGCGAGCTTATGGATGCCCTGAAGGACCTCGAGACCGAGGTCATCAGGGTGAGGTACATGCTGGAGGACATGAAGGATGCGGAGCAGACCCCTGCCATGCCCGACATGTCCGCGTACATGACCACAAGGGAACAGTTCAAGGCCGTGACCGCAGCCGTCGAGAAACGCAACGCGGACACGTCCAACAGAACACTGGTGGGTGCGATGGAGGCAATCTCCGTCATGAGGGAGGATTTCTTCAAGCTCTGCCAGGGGATGAAGGCCAAGATAGACGAAATGAGTCCTGAGACCGTGCTGTCCTCGTTCGAGGCATACAGCGTCGACATGGAGAACATCCTGTCGGACGGCGGGGTCTATATCGGACCGTTTCCCTATGACAGGCTCAACACACTCCACCAGCGCATCGTCGACGTAGTGCCGACGGGCGACAGGGAGAAAGACGGGATGGTCGCAGAGAGGCTGTCGGACGGCTACAAGATGGGAGACAAGGTCCTGCTGAAGGAGAAGGTCACCGTCTACAAGTTCGACGAGGCCCTGTGCGAACAGCCCGAGGAAACCGATTCCGCGGAACCCTCCGTCGAGGAGGAGCCCGCATCCGAAACACCTTCAGAAACCGATTCCGAAACCGTTTCCGAGCCCGTCGAGAAGGATTCGGCGGACGAAGCAGCTGCAGAAACAAACCAGGAGGAAGAAGAATGACAGATTATTGCATCGGTATCGACCTCGGTACGACCTACTCGTGCCTTGCCTATATCGACGAGGATGGGGACCCGGTTGTTGAGAAAAACTTCGAGCAGGAAGAGACAACACCGTCAGTCATCCTCTTCAACGAGGGCGGAGACATCATCGTCGGATCGCCCGCAAAGGACATGGCCATGATGTATCCCCCCGAGAGGACCATCACCGCCATCAAGAGGCAGATGGGACAGGACTACGAGGTCGAGATCGACGGGGAGAAGTACAACCCCGTCATGCTCTCCGCGGTCATCCTCAGGAAGATGATCAACGACTTCAACGAGAACCACGGATGCGACGTCAAGAAGGCCGTCATCACCTGTCCCGCATACTTCGGACAGAACGAGAGGGACGCCACCAAGACCGCCGGTGCAATCGCCGGACTGGACGACGTCACCGTCATCAACGAGCCCACCGCAGCCGCAATCTCCTTCGGATTCGGAAACGCATCCGAGGGCAAGAAGAGGGTCCTGGTCTACGACCTGGGAGGAGGAACGTTCGATGTGACCGTCCTCGAGATAGACGGATCCTCATTCACCGCCGTCGCAACCGACGGAGAGAGGTTCCTCGGTGGAAAGGACTGGGATGCCGTCATCTCCAAGATCATCAAGGAGAAGGTGTCCGAGGAGTCCGGAATAGACATCGAGGCCCTGGATGAGGATGAGGACATCAAACAGACACTCATCAACGACTCTGAGACCATCAAGAAGAGGCTCTCCACAGCGGAATCCACCAAGGGAACCCTGACCGTCGAGGGACAGAAGATCGTCTTCACCATCACCAGGGACGAATTCGAGTCCGCCTCCGCCAGCCTCATGCAGAGGACCATGGAGGTCATCGACAACGTGCTCGCACTGAAGGAGTTCTCCATGAGCGACATTGACGACGTCATCCTCGTCGGAGGATCCTCCAGGATGCCTCAGGTCAAAGCTGCAATCGCCGCGAAGTACCCCGATGCCAACATCAAGGTCTTCGACCCCGACCAGTCCGTCGCCAAGGGTGCCGCACTGTTCTCCAAGTCTAACTCCGCCATGCCTGCGGACATGCCCGTGGATCCCGCCACCGGACAGCCTGCAGAGCCTGTCGAGGGTGTTCTCAGCGTCCACAACGTCCTGAGCAAGACCTTCGGAATCAAAGCCATGTACGAGGATGGAACCGAGATGGTGTCCAACATCATCTTCAGGAACGAGGTCCTGCCCATCGAATCCATCAAGACGTACTACCCCGTCGATGACGGACAGGCCACCATCAAGGTGGAGATCTACGAGGACGCCGCCTCCAACAACGAGGAGGGCAAGAAGACCGCCATCATCGACGCCGCACCTGTCGGAGAGTTCATGATGGAGCTTCCGATGGACGTCACCAAGAACACACCCATCACCGTCAAGTTCACCGCAACCGACGAGGGTATCCTCATCGCCAGCGTGGACTGCATGGACCAGCACACGGACTATCAGATCGAGAATGACCTGAAGATGTCCGCAGAGGCCATCGAGAAGTCCCAGGGACTGATGGAGAAGGTCAGCAACGCCAACTGATTCTAAACCGGGCCTTCGGGCCCTATTTTACATTTTTTTTTTAACTATTCTCTACGAGATTCGGCGTATCAATATTCCGGAATCCCGAAGTAAAAAGATTCGTACCCGACCGGAAAATCATTCCGAGTCGGATACGAGGATGACAGTGCACTCAGCATTCTTCACAACGTGATCGGAGACACTGCCAAGGATGAACCTGTCAAGGGAGGATCTGTTGGACCTTCCGACGATGATCGTGTCACAGAAGAAACGTTTGGCTATATCGATGACAGTCTCATCGGGTTTTCCGGTCTCGATGATCGAATGAACCTGGACACCGGCCGAGAACGCTTTCTTCTGGGCATTCTCCATGTATTCGCGAACGGCTGGATCGGGATCTTCGGGATCCATCTGCTCCTTGGTAACAACCGTGAGGATGTACAGAGCCTCGTTGAAATTATAGGCATGTTTGATCGCATACTCCAGAGCACGTTCGCTGCTCGGGGTGCCATCATATGCCAGCATGGTAGTCATAGCGTTCAGGGACTATTGTGTCTGGCTATAAACATTGTCCCGAAAGGAACTGTGAAGAACGAAGAATAGAAAGTAAAAGGTTTGCCGGGAGGGACAGAGTGACCTCCCGGCTTTGATTGGATCAATCCTTAACCTTCAGAGGTCGTAGCTCTTGGGGTTGTAGAGAGGGACAGTGTCCTTGTACTCCTTGACGCAGTACTCATAGAACTTGTCCGTGTCATCAGGAAGAGCCTCGAGCTTCTTGATGATGTCCTGGAGGGTGTCGAGCTGCTTGTTGGTCAGCCCGAGCTCCTTGCTCTCGTATCCCTTGAGGATGATCTTGGCACCGGTCAGTCCGGCGGCCTTGGCCCTGAGGTAGAGGTCGTTTCCGTTCTCGGCGATGGCCTTTCCAACCTCGTAGGCGTGGTCGTAGGCGAGGACGTATCCCTCGGGTCCCCTGGTCCTGTCGGTGTACATGTACATGTCCCTGAGGGTCTTCTCCTGTCCCAGCTGGGTAGCTGTGTTCATGAGAGCGGCCTCGTAGGCGATGGATCCGAACCAGCACTGGACGGAGGTTCCACCGAACTCGGGGTGGTACTCGACGGACTCGTTGGACCACAGGTCGCAGCACTGAGCGATCAGGTTACCCTGGAGATCGCAGTGTGCGCACTGGCAGTTCTTTCCCTCCTGAGCGGTGGGCTTTCCTGCGACAGCCTTACAGATGATTCCCTCGTATCCGCAGTCCTTGTCGGGACCGACTGCACCGGCCTCCCAAGCAGCCAGGGTCCTGGCGGCGGAGATGCACCTGGTGACGGCGGAGAAGGTCTTCTGGACATCGTTGTCCAGGAATCCACCAGCCATGAACATGGAAACGTTTGCTCCGGAGCAGTTGGTGTCTCCTCCAGCAACGCACTTGTTCTTCTTGGCGATGTCAGCGAACTCCTGCCAGATGTAGGACATGTCGATGGATCCGAGGTATCCGACTCCGAACAGGAAGGCGACGATGTCTCCGTTGGTGACGGCGTAGTCTGCGAACTCTTTTCCTCCGACGGACTCACAGGAGAGGTTGTCGGCACCGTTCTCGCAAGCGATCTCGGCGCACTCGAACAGCTTCTCGGGGTAGGCGTGGGATCCGCCCATTCCGGGCCTGAGTCCCTCTTCAGCCTCACGCTGGTCAGGGATGGTCTGCCTGGTTCCGCAGTTGACTCCGTACTCCTCGTGGTATTTCTCGCAGATCTCTTTCTGACCTGCAACGACGGGTCCGGACAGCTTGGCCTGGTTCATCTGGGAAACCCACTCGGTCTCCAGCTGGACGCTGGGGAATCCGGCGGTGACGGCCCTGTTCAGGATGTCCTTGGAAATGTAGTCGACGTACTCCTTTCTGAGCCTCTCGGCGTCCTTCTCGGTTCCGGGCCTGGGAGCGTAGTTGATCTCGGGGATAACCTCGCCAGCTCCGATCTTCAGACCGAATCCGTAGGAAACGGGCTGTTTGGCTTTTCCGAAAACCATGTCGTCGGCACAGTCGTATGCCATCTTAGTGTATCTAGTAACTGCCATTCAAATCACTCTCCAACGATGTTGTCCCACTCTTCCCTGATCTTCTTCCAGTCGTAGCCCTCGAGCATCTTCTGAGCGAGGACGGGGGTCTGGGGTGCCTTCTCGGAGTAGATTCCGAGGTCGTAGGAGTTGGCGAACTCCCTGTTGACAGCTCCTCCGCATCCCATCATGGGGATGTTAAGGCCAGCGTCCTGGAGTCCCTTGGCGACAGCGGGGAAAGCGGTCATGGTGGTGGTCATCAGAGCGGTACCGGAAATGAAGAGGGGCTTGACCTCAACGCACTTTGCAACGGCGTCGACGACAGGAACATCACGTCCCATGTCGATGACATCGTATCCGGAGGACCTCATCATGACAGCGGCGATGTTCTTTCCGATGTCGTGGGGGTCTCCCTCGGCGGCGTGCATGACGACGGTACCCTTGGACTCCCTTCCGCCGGGAACCTGCTTCTCGGCGAGAGCGATTCCGATCTCCATGGTCTTGGCGGCCATCATGATCTCGGGCAGGTAGTAAACGTGCTCTGCGTACAGTTTGGCGACGATCTCCATTCCAGCAACGAGTCCGTTGTTGATAACGTCGAGGGGGGCCCTCTCTTTGATCGCCTGTGCAACGACGGGTCCAACGGTCTTGAACCTCATGTACATGACTTCCTCTGCGACCTTGTGGAAAACAGGGTCGGTGGGGAGCAGCTTCTCAGCCATCTCCTGGGGTGTCATCTCGACCTGAAGGTCGATGTCGTAGCGCTTCAGTACTTTTGAAAAGTCTGCACCTTCGCAACTAAGCATTCTATCTCCTCTGCAAGAAACCCTAAGGTTCCTTACAATTCCTAGAAATCAGTTATCGTATTTAGGCAATTTCATGGATGTTTGATACATCCATACATATTTTTGATGTTATTTTTAAGTAAATTTTTTTAGACCCATCCAACTAAGCCGATTTATCCACCCATATATAAACTATGGATGTAATTGACAAAGAATACATCCAACGTGATTTTTCGAAAAATGGAGAAAAATAGGCAGAAACAGGCCAGTTTCAGCCTATTGTATATAAGTCTATTTGTAATAAACACCCCAAAACAGGGGTTTTTCATTCATCCATCTGGATGAATGCTCCGCCGTGAAACGGAATCTGACGGATGAAAAAGAAAAACAAGGATGACG
The DNA here is from genome assembly GCA_964550065.1 of uncultured Methanomassiliicoccales archaeon. GTDB lineage: Archaea > Thermoplasmatota > Thermoplasmata > Methanomassiliicoccales > Methanomethylophilaceae > Methanoprimaticola. The sequence goes on along the minus strand of CAZJWD010000002.1, from coordinate 60,780 downwards.
GAGCGCCGGCCCAAAGGCCGGCGGTATCCGCCGGAAAAGGTTTGTTAAGGAGACAATCAGAGACCGTAGTTCTTCTTGTCGTACAGGGGCACGAGCTCGGAGTACTTCTTGTCGCAGTACTCAAAGAACTTGTCCTCGCTGTCGGGGAGAGCCTCGAGATCCTTGATAATGACGTTGAGCACCTCAAGCTGCTTGTTGGTCAGCATGATCTCCTTGGACTCGTATCCGCCCTTGATCAGGTTGGCTGCGGTGAGACCGGCGGCCTTGGCCCTGAGGTAGATGTTGTCTCCGTTCTCTGCGATGGCCTGTCCGATCTTGTAGGCGTTGTCGTAGGCGAGGATGTATCCCTCGGGTCCACGGGCCCTGTCGGAAATCATGTAGAGATCCCTGAGGGTCTTCTCCTGTCCGGTCTGGATGGCGGTGTTCATCAAGGAAACCTCGTATCCGAGAGGTCCGAGCCAGCACTGGACGGAGGATCCTCCGAACTCGGGGTGGTACTCGACGGACTCGTTGGACCACAGGTCGCAGACCTGAGCCATCAGGTTACCCTGGAGATCGCAGTGTGCGCACTGGCAGTTCTTTCCCTCCTGGGCGGTGGGCTTTCCTGCGACGGCCTTCACGATGGGTCCCTCGTATCCGCAGTCCTTGTCGGGTCCGGCTGCACCGCACTCCCAAGCGACGAGAGTCCTTGCGGCGGAGATGGCCCTGGTGACGGCGGAGAAGGTCCTCTGAACATCGTTGTCAAGGTATCCTCCGGCCATGAACATGGAGGTGTTGGCTCCGGAACAGTTGGTGTCTCCTCCGGCAACGCACTTGTTCTTCTTGGCGATGTCGACGAACTGAGACCATACGTACTCCATGTCGATGGATCCGAGGTATCCGACTCCGAACAGGAAGGCGGTGATGTCTCCGTTGGTGACTGCGTAATCGGCGAGCTCTTTTCCGCCGAGGGTCTCACAGGACAGGACATCGGCTCCGTTCTCGCATGCGACTTCCGCGCATCCGAAGAGCGCCTCGGGGTAGGCGTGCTTTCCGCCCATTCCGGGCCTGTATCCCTCTTCAGCCTCACGCTGGTCGGGGATGGTCTGCCTGACGGCGCAGTTCAGTCCGTACTCCTCGTGGAATTTCTCGCAGATGGCTTTCTGTCCCTCGACGACGGGGGTTGCCATCTTTGGGTTACCCATCTGGGAGACCCACTCGGTCTCCAGCTGGACGTCGGGGAATCCGACGGTGACTGCCCTGTTCAGGACATCTTTGGAGATGTAGTCGACGTACTCCTTCCTCAGGGACTCGGGATCCTTCTCTTTTCCAGGCCTGGGGGCGTAGTTCAGCTCGGGGATGACCCTTCCGGCTCCGACTTTGATTCCGAATCCGTAGGAAACGGGGGTTTTAGCGGTTCCGAAGACCATCTCATCTGCACTGCCGTACGCCATCTTTGTGTATCTGGTTGCTGCCATTTCAAGCACCTCCTACAATGTTGTCCCACTCGTCCCTTACTCTCTTCCAGTCGTATCCGGAGAGGACCTTGTCGGCGATCGGGGGTGTCTGGGGAGCCTTCTCGGAGTAGATTCCGAGCTCGAAGGACTCGGCGAAGTCCCTGTTCACTGCACCGCCTGCGGCCATGAAGGGAATGTTGACTCCGTCTTTCACGAGGATCTCGGCTGCCCTGGGGAATGCAGTCATTGTAGTGGTCATCAGAGCAGTTCCGGTGACCATGAGGGGCTTGACCTTCTCGACCTCGGCAACGACATCAACGACGGCGACGTCCTTACCCATGTCGATTACGGTGTAACCGCTGGACCTGAGCATAACTGCTGCAATGTTCTTTCCGATGTCGTGGGGGTCTCCCTCGGCAGCGTGCATGATAATGGTGGCTTTTGTCTCTCTTCCGCCGGGGATCTGTTTCTCGGCGAGAGCGATTCCGATTTCCATGGTCTTGGCGGCCATCATGATCTCGGGAAGGTAGTAGATGTGCTCGGCGTACAGCTTCGCAACGCACTCCATTCCGACAACCAGTCCATTGTTGATGATGTCAAGGGGCTTGTGGGTTTTGAGGGCCTCCGCGGTGGCGGGTCCTACTTCCTTGAACTTCATGTACAGGACTGCCTCGGCGACGTTCTTGAGAACGGGGTCAGAGGGCAGCATCTTCTTCGCGACGGACTCAGGGGTTGTCTCGTTCTGAGCCTCAACGTCGTAACGTTTGAGGATCTTGGAGAAATCTACTCCTTTGTAATCAATCATCTATTTTCCTCCTTTAACAAGCTCAGGATCGCTCCCTTACCTGCAATCTACACACTGCCGAGGAACGTATTTAACAAATTTTGAGGATGGATGAAATAACCATAATTTATATACTAAACAAAAAACATTAAATATTGTTGTACAAAATCAAAGATTTAAAATGCTGTTAAAACTACATTTATTTATAAACTGTATTTAAATAAAAATGCTTTATTTATAAAAGAAAGCAATAATAATACAATCAGGATATATTTTTCTAATTATCCCATAAATGAGAATCGGATTAGCATGCTCAAATCCCGGAGAGACCGGTGCACGGATCCCTAATATTGGATGCATGATTCATCCATCCTTCGAAACCTCCATAGAGCCCATCCATTCCCACCTATACTCTTTATTTTATTATTATAATGAAACTAGCTTGTTGGAAGTTTTGTGATTGGTGACAATACTTATAAATGAAATATGACCAAAATCATTAACCGACCTTCATTTCGAAGCGATTGTAATCAAGCTTATATCTGAGTATAATATGCGAAAGGGTATGTTTGTTTACATTCTCGGAGGATTCCTCGGCAGTGGTAAGACCACCCTGCTGATGAAGATCGCCTCCATGTACACAAAACGCGGCCTCAAGACCGCACTGGTCGTGAATGAGTCCGGTTCCGTCGGTGTAGATGGAGCCACCCTTAAAGCCGAGGGCTACGACGCCGTCGAGCTTCCGGACGGATGCATCTGCTGCTCCCTCTCCGGGACTCTGCAGGCCGCCCTCCAGAACATCAAGAGGGACATCGACCCCGACATCCTCATCGTCGAACCCACAGGTCTCGCCCTCCCCCACAAGGTAAGGGAGCTGGTCCGTGTTGCGATGATCGACGACGAGGCCACATACATCATCGGAGTCGCAGACGTCCAGAGATTCGAGGACCTCATCAAGAAGAAAGAACAGTTCTTCAAGATGCAGATGTCCAACGCCGACTTCATCCTGATCAACAAATTGGACCTGGCCAAACCCGGACAGATCGAGGAGATCACCGCATGGCTCAAATCCGAATATCCTGACAAACCCATCAAGGCCATATCCGCCAAGACCGGAGAGAACATGGAAGAACTCTACGAGATGATGAAATGAGTGACCACGAGCATCACCACGAACACGGCGAGGAATGCCACTGCCATGACCACGATCATGAGCACCATGAGCAGACATCGATCGAACAGGCCGGCGGTTGCGCCGTCGGACTCAGGGGAGACATCGTCTGCTTCAATGCCGACGCGGAAGCCAGATTCGCCAAGGCACTCATACAGGTCGGGAAATGGGTCACTGAGGAATCAGGAGTCCTCCTTGGACACATCAAAGCCGCCATTGTAGACGACAACGGCAATGGGATCACCCTGAACCTCACCGATCTGGAGAACGGTGTCGAGCATCACGGAACCCTTGAACCTTGCGAGAAGGTCCATTTCGACTTCATGTGCGCCGTCCTCGATGTGGACGAGCACGAACTCAAACACGAGATGTACCATGCAGTGGATGATACCGGACTCGACTACACCCTTGACGAGGAAGTCGAGTGCCACTGCCATGACCACGAGCACGGACATCACCACCATCACCACGATGGAGAGGAATGCCATTGCCACGATCATCACCATGACCACGGGCACCACCACGACCATGATCATGACCACCATCACCACGATGGGGAGTGCCACTGCCATGACCACGATCATGAGCACAAGCACCACGACGAGGAATGCCATTGCCCCGAATGCGAGGCGAAGAAGGCCTCCGAAGCCCCCAAGAAAAAATCTTTCCTTGACAGGCTCAGAAGGAAGTAAGATGAGATACGGAATTTCACTTGACATCGGAACAAGCGGAACCAGAGGGCATGCTATCGAACTCGATACCGGAAAGATCATCTCCACCTCGGTTACGGAATGCCACCCACTCCCGGGTGCCAACATCATGGACCATCTGACGTTCTGCATCAACGTCGGAACCGACATGGCTCACAAGATCCTGATCGACACGGTCAACAAGCTCATCGCCACCATGGGCATCGACCTCAACCAGGTCGACAGGGTGAGCATCTGCGGAAACCCTATCCAGCTGTCCCTCTTCCAGGGCATACCCGTGGACGACCTCGCCTTCGCCGGCGAGAACGCCCACAAGGCCAGGGGGATTGTGGAGCAGAAAAGGGATGCAGGGGTCTTCTCCGCCGTGGACGTCGGTCTTAACGTCAGGGACGGTTGCGAGCTTCTGGTCCCCCCGTCCATCAGGCATGAGATCGGCGCCGACGCCCTCGCCATGATGTACAAGAGCGGATTCCTCGAGCAGAAGGAGAACTGCCTTGTCACAGACTACGGAACCAACGCCGAGATGGCCCTGAAGATCGGGGACGACATCTACACCGGTTCCGCCGCCGCAGGGCCCGCCATGGAAGGACAGTCCATCCGCTGCGGGATGCTTGCCGGACCAGGAGCCATCTCCGACCTGGAGTACGACTTCAGATGGGTCTGCAAAGTCCTGGACGAGAACATCCTGCCTCAGGACGGGAACAAGGTCGACTTCGGACTCGAGCTCATCGAGCCCTTCGGACCCATGAGCGGGAAGGCCACAGGGATCACCGGAACCGGAGTCATCGCCGCGGTCGCAGCCGCCATGGACGAGCACCTGTGGAGGAAGGGGAAACTCCAAACCTCCGACGGGAAGCTCCACCTGCAGGACGGGGTCTACATCGACTCCAACGACATCTCCGAAGCCCTGAAGGCCATCGGAGCCATGAGGGCCGGACACTTCACCCTGCTGGAGCACGCGGGAATCAAGTTCAGCGAACTGGACATCATGTACATGGCCGGAGCATCCGGAACATACGTCGATGCCGTCAAGGCCCGTGACGTCGGTCTGCTGCCCCCTTCATGCAACACGATCTACCAGTACGGCAACACATCCCTGGCCATGGCCACCGACATCCTGAGGAACCCCGAGCTCCTGGACACCCTCCAGGACATCGCCAACGGAATCAGGGCAAACCACATCATGTTCGCCGGCGACAAGATCTTCGAGCAGATCTACACCCAGGAACTGGCCCTCTGCGACGAGGGTATGCCCATGGAGATGTACAACAAGAACAACGCCATGGTCGGAATCCAGGAACTGCCCAAGCCGAAGGGAAGGCCCACGGTCCACCGCATGGTCCAGCGTGACATCCCCGACCTGGGAGAGAAGGGACTCACCATCCTCCACGACATCGGAACCGAGCTCCGCGGATACATGGAGGGTTGCACCGGATGCAAGAAGTGCGAGAACGAGTGCCCCGAGCACGCCCTCAAGGTCACCGACGACAAGGAGATCGTCGTCCAGACGAAGAACTGCCTCGGTACAGCCTGCTACAGGTGCCAGTTCAGCTGCCCGCACAAGGTCTACAAGTACGACCAGCTGAAACTGACCTTCTGAAACCCGAAGGGGTCTCCGGACCCCGTTTTCTCAATACCTATGCACTTCCGGCATCCGCCGGGGCGCCTGTCTTCTGTACCTGATCCTGGGAACCCCGATGATGTACACGCATCCCAGGGTCTTTTCCGGGCTGATGTCCGGGAAGAATGACATGAACCTGTCGTGATCCTGCCTGTCAGCCATGGAGATCCAAAGAGAGTAGAATCCTCCGAGACCCATCGAATGGGCCATGAGCTCGATCCTGGACATGGACACACAGGCGTTCTGGACCTCGGCAGAGAAAGCCAAGATGACCTGCTTCCCCTCCCAGAGGAAAGGATTGGGTCCGGAACGGTCGGAATGTACATAGTCGACGAACTGGGCAATACGTGGATATTCCGGGGCCAGAGGTTCCAGGATATCTGCGAGAAGCTCCATGAAACCATCGAGATTCCTGTTGATGACCGCGAACTCCACATCCATCGCGTTCTGTGCTGACGGAGACTGCGATGCCGCACGAAACAGGATATCAAGCTGCCTGTCGGTCAGAGGTTGATCCTTGAACCACCTGCAACTCCTGCGTGTGGTCAGAAGGCCGTACAGGGAATCCTCGTCCGTTACGGAATCCTGGAACGATAGGTCCATAGAATCGGAACATCTCAATGATATCGCCTCTTTCGGACAAACCGCGACGCAGTGGCCGCAGTCAAAGCATGGTCCGGAGGTCTCTTCAGCCCTGCCGTCCCTGATGCATATATTGTCTCTGATGCACACGCCAGCACAGAGTCCGCATCCGATGCATTTGCCGGTGTCGATGACAATATGGGAGCCCATGGGGTATGTAACCCCATGGGCGGATAAAAGGTAAATCGCGAACGCAGGGATCATTCCATGACGTTCTCTTTCTCAAGCTCTTCCAGGATCCTCTTCCTGAGAGCCGTAAACTCGGGAGAGGCACGGTCCCTGGGACGGGGCCAAGGAATCTCTATGATCTCCTTGATCCTGGCAGGCCTCTTCGTCAGAACAACGATTCTGTCTGAAAGATACACCGCTTCGTCCACGGAATGGGTGACGAAGATGATAGTCTGATCCGTCTTCTCCAGGATGTCTATGAGTCCGGCCTGCATGATGTTCCTGGTCTGAGCATCGAGGGCCCCGAAAGGCTCGTCCATCAGAAGGACGGCAGGGTTGTTGACCAGAGCGCGTGCGATTCCGACACGCTGCTTCATACCTCCGGACAGCTCGCTGATACGGGAGTCTTTAAAACTCTCCAGCCCCACGATCCTGATGTACTCCTCGGCCCTGGCACGACGTTCCTCCTTGGGGACATGGGCGATCTCAAGACCGAGTTCCACGTTTTTTATGACTGTCCTCCATGGCAGCAGAGCAAAATCCTGGAAAACCATGCCGCGATCCGGTCCTGGCGTCTTGCAGGGATGGCCCTCGACGGTGATCTCCCCCGACGTAGGTTCCAGAAGACCTGCGATCATCCTGAGAACCGTGGTCTTTCCACATCCTGACGGTCCGATGATCGATATGAGCTCCCCTTTCTTGATGTCAAGTGAGAAGTTCTCTATTGCCACGGTCTCGGACTTGTCTCTCTTGTAGACCTTCGAGATATCGGATATGCGGATTGAGACGTCGCCTTCCTTGTACTCGGTGACGTTCTCGGCCCCATTCGCTACAGGTTCGTTCAACGTTTCGGTTGTTTCATCCGACATCACTCGACCCCCATGTGTTTTGCAATGTACTTCTGCAGGTACTCGGATACGGAAGTGGTCAGGATTCCCAGAATGGCGATGACGATCAACACAGCGAATGTACTCGCCCAGAGTCCGTTTTCGCACATGGTGGAGATACACCATCCTACTCCGACTCCCACGGGCATATACATCTCGGCCGCCACGATACACATCCAACCGATTCCCAGTCCGACTTTGACTCCGTTCATGACGAACGGTATGGAACTTGGCAGCATGACCTTTGTGAAGAGCTGAAGTTTACTGGCCCCCAAGGTCCTGGCGGCGTCGACCAGACTTGGATCAATCTTCTTCACACCGAAGATGACGTTCGTCAACAGCGGGAAGAATATTCCAACGAAAACGACCAGAACAGGACCTGTCTGATAACTGATACCGTAGATGAAGATCGGTGCCCAGGCCATCGGCGCAATAGGCCTCAGGACCTCGATCATGGGCGTTACAAACGTGTTCAGGGTCTTCGAGAACCCCAGCACGAGTCCGAGAGGAACGGCGAGGATGAAAGCCATCAGGAATCCCTTCACGAACAGAATCAGACTGGACGAGATAATCTTCCAGGAAGAGAAGCCCATGTATCCGTCTTCGATGAAATCCGCCAAGGCATCAAATGTCTTCACAGGGGTGGGGAGGACTCTGGAATCAGCAATCAGTGAAACAACCCACCATATGATGACGAAAATCGTCAAAGATATTACCACAATCCCCAGATTCTTGGCAAATCTGTGGTGCACGTTATTCTCATCGTACTTGAAAGACATTGAAGAACCTCGCGGACCGTCTAATCGGCGAATATCGTGATGATATTAACACTTACGGAAATCTTTTAGACAAAAAGGCAGATAATCACGGATTGTACCGCAATAGTGGAAGAGGGCCGAAGCCCTCGTTTGATGTTTCAAGCGTGGATGAAATCCCCGTTGACCACGTTACTGGTCATGGGGGGCGCACCCAGCAGAGCGAAATCGGAATGTCCGTAGAGGATATCGAGAGCAACGGCTCCCCCTTTGGCGACCTGGTTCACAGTGATTGTGATTCCGTTCGCAGCGAAGTAACCAAGGTCGTCGGCGATCCTGATTCCGATCTGGTGAACATCACCGGTGATTGCGGTAATCTTGAGGTTGACGTTGTCAGCCTTGGTGACATTTCCGGAAACAGCGTCCTTGAGGTAGGAGTCGTTGACAAGAGCCTCGGCGAACTGCTTGCTGTTGTCGAAACCAAGATCGGTGATGGGCTTGGTGATAACTTTCATGCTGGTCAGGTTGGACTCCAGGTCTGCAACGTCGTCGATAAGGTCGTCGAGAGATCCGGTCTTGTTGTCATCGCTGAACTTGTACACTATGTTGGCCAGAGCGGACTTGATCTGCTCCTCGGTGAGACCTGTGGTGTACTTCATGCAGATGCTGACCAGGTTCTTGTACTCCTCTCCATCGGGGTTTGCGAGAGCTACGTTGATGTACTTGACGGCCTCGACATAGGCTGCGAGGAACGCGACTGTGACCTCGGGGTTCTTCTCCATGTAAGAGGTGGCACCGACGATGACACAGCAGGTGTGTCCGGGGAAGAGGTCGTTGGTCAGAAGGAGGGGCTGGTACTTTGCGTCGGAAGCGATCATGGTGTACTGAGGCTCCCAAAGGATTCCTCCGTCGAGGATCTCGGCGCTCTTGTTGACCGCTGCATCGTAGTTGCTGATGCTCTCCACGTAGTACATGGCGTCGGCCTCCTTCTTCTTGTCGGCCTCGTACTTCAGCCACTTGAGTCCCATCTCCTCGGCGAGTCCCATGAACTGAACGTGCTGGATGGAACTGATTCCGGGGGTTCCCCAGACCTTTCCTCCCCAGGCATCCGGGTTCAGGACGACCTTACCATCAACGATAGAATAGAAGTCTTCGGGGTTATAATTAGATTTGATGTAAATACCGGAACCGTCGGTATTTACTCTTGCAATCGCGTTGATGACCGCCTCAGAGTCGTCATCGTCGTTGTCGTTGGCAACGATGTAGACGGCAGCTGCGGCGACGACAATGACGACGACTGCGAGAACTGCAATCATTTTCTTATCCAAGGTTTTCACCCGATAGCTGATTCGATTGATTCTGATTTAATACTAATCGCCACTTTTAGTCCAAATAGGATAATAATCCTGTGTTCTACCACTTGAATCAAACCGCTTTAATCGGCGTTAAAGCGCCGGAAAAGCGAGTACATCCTTGTTTATAATCCCGAAGATATGACTTGTCATGGACCTGAACCCGTTCCGCGGAATCGTCAGGAAGACCGGCCCCAGCCTGGCTGTTCAGGAAGTGCTGTACGGTTTCATCATGGCGTTGATCTTCGTCACCGCCGCCAGAATCGGGATATTCGATTTCGGGTACGACAGGGAACGTCTAGTTGCCCTCATCGTGGGGATGAACCTCACCTGGGGCGCCATAGATGCCATCGTCTTCTACATGCTGGGCGTGTTCGAACAGAAGAGGTTCATCAGAGTCATGTCCAACACTGACGGCCTCGACGACGAGCTGAGGGTAAGAATCCTGCTGGACAGCTTCAGCGGCACGCCCCTGGACATACTCGATCCGAAGTCGGAGGAGGAAGCCTGCAGACGCATCCTGAAACTGGATCTGGAGAATCCTGAGGAGCAGGCCCTGGACCGGAAGGATCTGATGCACAGCTGCATCGGATGCTTCATCATCACCGCGCTGACGATCATCCCGGTCGTGCTCCCGATAATCGTTATCGGGAATCTGGACCTCGCCCTGACGGTTGCATCGATGGTCTCGTCCGTCATCCTCATGGCAGTCGGTTACGCCCTGGGACCGATGGTGGGAGTAGAGAGGTGGAAACTCGCCCTCATCCTGACGGCGATATCATGGACGATCACCGTGGCGGCGACGTTCACCGGCGGATAAGGGATAGAAGTTTGAGAAGAAACCGGGGCCTAATGCCCCTATGGTTTCAGATGTCCCTGAAGAGGGTTGCGTACTGCATCCTCTTGGCGCCGAAGTACTCCTTGCAGTACTCCGCGGTCGCCTCGGGAGGGAACTCCTTGCAGGAGAACACGTCGATGAACGCCCTGTCGGTGTCCTCTGCGAAATGTCCCGCGATGCAGGATGTCTCTATGAGCTGGATCAGGGAGTATCCCTCCACCTTGGGTTCGGCTCCGAACCTTACGGCGATGGGCTCCCCGTATCTCTTCATGTGTATGTGGTCCGCCAGGTCGATGGCGAACTGCCTGATGTATTCGCCGTCGGAGATCTTCCCGTGGTCGCATTCCCCGAGGTCTATGGCGATATGCAGTCCCCACTGCTTCTCATCGTTGTACTTCTTAATGGATTCCTCGTCGGAGAGGAGGGGGCCTGAATAAGGGCTCATGCTGTACATCTCAATCACCGCGACCTCTCGGCCGCTGAGGTTTGAGATTTTATCACGGTATTTGAAACCGTCCCTCCGATTGAAACCGATTTGTCTCCAGAGAGATAATCGTGCCCCGTTCTTGTCTCCTGGGAGTCACAACGGCGTTAAAAATCACCGCCGACGGATCCCCGGGCATTGCAGATCGCAATGGTTTAGGTCGGCAACCATACACCATATCTTCGGTTGAACCTACTTCGTCCCGCCTCGTGGCAACCTGACGCCGGAGTGAACAGGTATGGAAAATCTAACCGTTGTAAATCTGCAATCATCCAATGCGACGCCAGAGTTTCGATAATTATTTATCCCCCCCCTTGGAGAGTTGGATTTATCATCCAATAGTAGTTGGGATACCTTGCTGACCGAGAAACAAACTGTCAGAATGGAACCTCTGGAGCAATCTGATGCTCTTTACGCCGATTGGGACGACACCCCTGCCGCCGACGGCAGGAAGATGACCTCCGATTATCGCAGGTACATCTTCAGGAAATGGATATTCATCCTCGTCTGCATCGGAATAGCGATACTCTCCATCGGCGTTGCCGTGACTATCGGACAGTACAACATCGGATATCTGGAGGTCTACCAGATGATCTGGGATCATCTGTGTGGAGTGACTTACGAGAACGACCCCATATTAGCCCTCAAGGACCATGTGATATGGAATCTCCGTCTACCCAGGATCATCATAGCCATAGTGGCCGGGGCGGGACTCGCCATAGCCGGAGCCGTGATGCAGAGCACCCTGATGAACCCGATGGCGGATTCATACACCACAGGAATATCCTCGGGAGCCGCGTTCGGTGCCACCATCGCCATCGCGTACGGAGGCGGCATATTCGGCGGCGACATGGCCACGGTCCTGAACGCCTTCGTGTTCTCCCTCGTCCCGACGTTCGTCATCGTCCTGATATCCTCCACAAGGAAGGTATCGGCAACCAGCATGATCCTCTCCGGGATCGCCGTCATGTACCTTTTCAACGCCATGACGACAGTCCTGAAGCTCTGGGCCGACCCGGACGACCTGGCCGCTGTGTACAGATGGCAGGTCGGGACGCTGTCCAACATGGAGTGGTCAGACCTGCCGATAATGCTGGCCGTCACCGCGGCGGGAGCAATCGTGGTGTCCCTCCTCTCCAACAAGCTCAACATCCTGGCCTCGGGGGACGACAACGCCAAGGCTCTGGGCATCAACGCGCAGCAGCTCAGGATACTGTGCCTCGTCGTGGTCTCCCTCATGGCCGCGGCCGTCGTCAGTTACACCGGAGTCATAGGATTCGTCGGATTGGTGTCGCCTCATGTGGTGAGGCTGTTCATCGGCTCGGACAACAGGTTCCTGATCCCCGCATCCGCGGCGTTCGGAGCCGCCCTGCTGCTGATATCCGACGTGGTCGGACGCATGGTCATCGCACCCTCAGTCCTGGAGGTCGGAGTGGTGACGGCGTTCCTGGGAGCCCCGCTGTTCCTGTATCTGATCATCCGCCAGAAGAAGGAGGCGTGGTGATGGAACTCGACATGAGCAACGTCTCGTTCGGATACGGCGACACCGAGGTCCTCAGGGACATCTGTCTTCATCTGGACGAACCGGGCCTCGTGTGCATCGTCGGACCCAACGGGGTGGGGAAGTCCACCCTGATCAAGTGCATCAACAAGATCATCCACCCCAAGGAAGGGGTCGTCCTGGTCGACGGACACGACATATCCGATGTCAGTCCCAAGGAGCTCGCCAAGGTCGTCGGATACGTCCCCGTCACGAGCAACGACGCATTCCCGATGACTGTGATGGACACCGTCCTCATGGGTCGCCATCCCCATCAGAGGATGGGCAGGACGTCGGACTACGACCTAAGGATCGTCAGATGTGCACTGAACATGATGGGCATCACACACCTGGCCATGCGCAACTTCAACGAACTCTCGGCCGGGCAGCACCAGAAGGTCGCCATCGCCAGAGGGCTGGCTCAGACCCCCAAACTGCTGATACTCGACGAACCCACGTCGAACCTGGATGTGAGGCACCAGATCCAGGTGACCGAGCTGTTGCATGACCTGGCTGTGCAGAACGGGATGACCGTCCTGATGATCAGCCACGACCTGAACACGTCGGCGAAGTTCGCAGACCGCATCATAATGATGGCCACACCCGGGATCATATACGACGTAGGCACCCCGTCGGAGGTCATCACCCAGGAGTCGATACGTTTCGTGTACGGGGTCGACTGCTCCATAGTGGACGACGAAGGACGTCCGCATGTGATCCTCAAGAAGGCGCTTCCCAACGAAGTCGTGCGCAGGATGCACGAGGAATACGAATCACGCTCAACCACTGGCGCCGGCACCGTTACGAATGACGGCTGTTCCAGAAGCTTATCGCATGCCTCCTCGGAGGAGGGTGCACCAGACACGTGCCCGTGTCACACCAATGAGGTGAAATAATGAACAGCAAAGTACTGATCGCAGTTGTGGCGGTTATCGTCATTGTAATCGCGGCTGCGGCTATTTTCATAGGTTTCGGAGGTGACGACGAAGACAATGAAGAGCATGAAGTCTCCGTCCTCACCGAAACCGACTGCAAACTGTGGGTTGTCGGAAACGCCAACCTGGACAACGTCCTCGACGAGAAGGACGTGGAGTACATCGAAGCCATCATCGCCGGAAAGGCCACCGAGCTCAAGCTGAAGGTCTCCACCTGGGCCGACCGCGAGGTCGTCTCCATGGCCGATGCCAACGGCGACGGCGTGATCGACGAGAAGGACGTTGAGAAGGTCAGGTCCATGATCGCCGGCGAGGAGCAGGTGATCTACTACATCGACGTCGACGGAATGAAGAACTCCGTCCACTACCCCGTCAACTCCATCGTCTCCCTCTACTACCTCTCATCCCTGCAGACCCAGATCCTGGGGTGCGCGGACATGATCCTCGCCTGCGACCAGAACTCCGCGGGAATGGTCTACCTCAAGGACAACATGGGGACGAAGGGAGTCTACGACAACACCGCCAGGTTCGACCCCGATGCGGAATCCATCATGAGCTACAACCCCGACATAGTCCTCACCGGTTCCAGGGAGTGGTACTGCGTCGAGCTTGAGAAGAAACTCCCCGCCAACAGGGACAGCATCGACATCGTCCGTCTCTCCTCATGGGAGGACGGGAACACCCAGGTCGGAACACTGACCCTTGCGTTCATCCTCGGCAACATGGAGACCGGACTGGAGTACATCAACTGGTCCAACGGGATCCTCGACATGATCAGCGAGAAGACCTCGACCCTTGACGACGACGAGAAGGCGAAGATCCTCATCCCCAAGGGGAGGGAGAACGCCATGTTCGAGGCCAACTGCATCGGTTCCGGAAGGTACGAGACATCCCTGCTCGCCGGAGTCGACAACATCGCCGACAGGCTCTCCGTGACCAAGGACTACGAGACGTTCGACGAGCAGTGGCTCCTCAGCCAGGATGATCTGGACTACATCATCTACAACGGATACGACAGACTGTCCGACGGGACACACAACAAGACATGGAACGACACCATGGCGGAGCGCTACAAGACCATGACCGACGCCTACGGGACGGAGGTCCACACCGTCAGCGACACCGTCCTCCTGGGTCCGGCGTACGTGGTCGGAGTCATCTACTTGGCGAAGATCGTCTACCCCGACCTGTTCCAGGACCTGGACCCCGACAAGCTCTTCCAGGAGTTCGTCGACAAGTTCATGATCGGTTGGGACTTCAACGTCAAGGAGTACAACGCCCTCGGCGGAGTCGCCGTCTGATAATACAAACAGCCGGGGAGACCCGGCACCTTACCCAATCTTTTCCCGAAATTAGACTGTTTATATATCGAATCCGTGATTCACGCGATTATGGGCTCGAAGGTTTACTACTCCGACATGGGTTGCAAAGTGGGCGACAGCCTGCTGTCCAAACTGGAACGCGTTGTCCGCGCCGCAGGGATATGCGACATCGACATGGAAAGGAAATTCGTCGCGGTCAAGATCCACTTCGGCGAGTACGGGAACCTGTCCTTCCTGAGGCCCAACTACGCAAAGGTCGTGGCCGACATAGTCAGGGAGAACGGAGGCATGCCGTTCCTGACTGACTGCAACACTCTGTACGTCGGCAGGAGGAAGCACGCCCTGGAGCACATGGACACGGCCAACCTGAACGGATTCGGCCCCATGACAACCGGCTGTCAGATCATAATCGCGGACGGTCTGAAGGGCACAGACGACGTGGAGATCCCCATAGACGGGAAGTATGTGAAGAACGCGAAGATCGGAAGGGCCATCGCGGATTCCGACGTCATCATAACCCTCTCCCACTTCAAATGCCATGAACAGGCCGGCTTCGGAGGTGCCCTCAAGAACCTCGCAATGGGATGCGGCTCCCGCAGAGGGAAGCTGGAGATGCATGCCGCGGGCAAGCCCAGCGTCGAACCGGACAGCTGCAGGGGATGCAAGAAATGCCTTGGGTTCTGCGGGGTCAATGCCATATCGTTCGAGGACGGCAAAGCGTCCATATCCGAATCCGACTGCGTCGGATGCGGGAGATGCATAGCAGTCTGCCCATTCGATGCCATAGAGCCCGTGTACGACGAGACCGCTGACGTGCTGAACTGCAAGATCGTCGAGTACGCCATGGCCGCCGTGAAGGACAAGCCCCATTTCCACATATCCATCGTATGCGACGTTTCCCCGTTCTGCGACTGTCACGGCGAGAACGACATGCCCGTGGTCCCCAACGTCGGGATATTCGCCTCATTCGACCCCGTCGCCCTGGACAAGGCATGCATAGACATGGTCCAGAAGCAGCCGATGATTCCCGGGTCCCTGTTGTACCGCAACTGCGACGGCAGGAAACCCGCGGACATCTTCGCCTGCGTTCAACCATCCACCCATTGGCAGAGCACATTCCAGCACACCGCCGAGATGGGGTTCGGTTCCGAGGAATACGAACTTGTGGAAGTGAGATGATGATGGACCTTCTGGCAACAGGCGTGTTCGAGGTCGGGATGCTCCTGTGCTTCGCGGCCGCCTGGCCGTTCAACATAATCAAATCGTACAGGTCCCGCACGGCCGTCGGCACCAGCCCCGCGTTCATGCTGGTCATAGAGCTCGGATACATATTCGGCATGGCCAACAAGATCGTCAGGGACGACATCAACTACGTCGTGGCGTTCTATATCCTGGATTTCATCCTTGTGGCCATCGGTTTGGCGATCTACGCCAGGAACAGGAAACTGGACGCGGCCGCTGGAAAGAGCTGATTGGAATAATTCGATATTCATCATCGAATATTCATGCTCGGAAAACCACTTCTCTTTTAAATATCATGAAAATTTGAGCATGTTTCGGGTGCGTCTCTGAACCTTAAGGAAACCGATGTCCGGAGATTGAGGCTCTACGCCTGGTCGACCTTCGTCCTGCTCACCGCAGGGTACTTCTTCGTCTACTTCCAGCGGCTTTCGGTCAGTATCGTCGGTGCGGACATAGTCGGGGAGGTCGGAGGATCCATCGGTTTCCTGAGCTCGGTTTACTACTGGACGTACACGGCCATGCAGATCCCCAGCGGGATGCTGTCGGACCGCATCGGCCCCAGAGCCGCCTGCTCCGTGTTCCTGGCCGTCGCAGCGGCGGGGTCATTCATAACCTATCTGGGAGACTCCTTCGAACTGATCGTGCTGGGGAAGGTCATGATCGCGGCCGGAATGGCCGTCGTGTACATCCCGCTGATGAAGCTCATATCCGTCTGGTTCCCCGGAAGCGACTTCGCGGTACTGACGGGGATCGTCATCGCCGTCGGGAACGTCGGAGCAATCGCCGCCACCGGACCCCTCCATCTGCTGGCAGATGCTGTGGGATGGCGCGAGGTGTTCCTCATCCTGGGGATTGCCACGATCCTGCTTTCGGTGCTTTGCGCAATAGTCATAAGGGATCATCCGAAGGACCGTTCCCTGCCGTCGGTGGAACATGTGGAGAATCTGCTCCACGGAACCCCGATAGTAGAGGACTCCTCCGCCAAGATGCCTGTGTTCAGGGGACTGCGTATAGTCTTCTCCGGAGGAAGGAGGTTCTGGCCCTGCGCTCTGGCGTACTTCCTCGTCTACGGCACCATCATGACATTCCAGGGGACGTGGGCGGTGCTGTACTTCGACAGCGTCTACAGCTTCGCCCTCTCGGCATCATGGATGATAACCGCGCTGGGCGTCGGCAAGATCCTCAGCACCGTGGCGATCGGTGCCCTGTCATCCAGAGGCATCATCAAATCCAAACGCACGGCCATGATCGCCGGGACCTCGGCCTTCGCCGCGATATGGCTCACGATATTCGTCTTCTCGGGGGAGATAGACAACTACTGGTTCTGGTTCGCCGCGAGCTTCCTGTTCGGATTCTTCGGAGGGTTCATGACGCTGTCATTCACGCAGATCAAGGAATGGTATCCCATAGCAGTGTCCGGGACCGCCGTGTCTGGGGCCAACATCTTCCTCTTCCTCGGAGCAAGCGTGTGCACGACCCTGTCCGGGGCCGTCATCGGAACCTCGTACACGCTCGAGAACTTCTCACTGCTCTGGGGGATAATGGCCGCGTTCGCCATCCTAGCCGTGGTGCTCCTCATAATATCCCTGGAGAAGAAGCCGGACGAACCGCCTATGGGCCTCCCGTGACGGTTCCGAAGGAACGGCTGCACCAATAGCCAGAGTCTCCGTTTCGAGACCGTCCGACCACCCTTTAAATGTGATGAGGACCTACCGATGGGGCAATGGAAACCTTAGAGCAGTTGATTTCCAAAGCCGAAGCAGGGAACGTGCAGTCCTGCTTCGAGCTTGGCCAGAGGTTTGCGATCGGAGAGGGAGTCGAGGCTGACGAGTCCAAGGCCATGGAGTGGTACCTCCGTGCCGCCAGGATGGGTCACCCCACCGCGGAGTTCGTGGTGGGCCACTGCCATGCCAACGGCATTGCGGTTCCTCAGGACCTCGACGAGGCATCCATGTGGATGTTCCGTGCCGCCATCAAAGGCGACTTCGACGCATTTTCCGCATTGGCCGACCGTTACGAAGCGCACGAAACGCCCGATGACGGTTCCGTTTACGAATACTTCAAGAACCTTGCCACCGACGAGGATCCCGATGCGATGTACGTCCTTGGAAGGCTCACCGACCTCGCCGTCGGAACCGCGTTCAACCCCGCGGCCGCATACGAGCTCTACTCCAAAGCCGCCGCCAAAGGGCACAAAGAAGCGTCGCGTCGCGTCGCGATCTGCATCCTCCAGGGATCCGGAACAGGACGCGACCGCCCCAAGGGAGTCGAGATGCTGAAGGCACTGTCCGACGAGGGATACTGCCCCGCATCCGTGGTCCTGGGAGACTGCTACGAGTACGGTAACGGTACTGCAAGGGATCATGCTGCCGCATTCAACCTCTACAAGGACATGGCCGAGAGGGGGTCCGCCCTGGGAATGTACAACCTGGGCAGATGCTACATGGACGGCGTCGGAACGGAGAAGGACTCCGACAGGGCCTACGCCTGGTACTGCGCAGCCGCCGGAAGGGGCTGCAGAGACGGCGTCTACGGTATCGCCAGATGCTACCTGGGAGGCGTCGGTGTGGACAGAAGCAGGGAGAAGGGGATCGAGATCCTGAAACAATCCGCCGAGATGGGTCAGACCGATGCCATGATCATGCTCGCCCAGCTCTACGCCAAGGGAAGGCAGGTCAAGAAGAACAGCCAGACGTCCGCCGTCTGGTTCAAGAGGGCCGCCGACCTGGGTGACGGGTACGCCCAGCTCATCACCGGAGACAACTACGCAAACGGCTCCGGCATCAAGAAGGACAGCAAGCTCGCGCTCAGATACTACCTGATGTCTGCCGCCAACGGGAACTCCATCGCATGCTTCAACGTCGGTACGGCCTATTCCCTCGGAAGGGGTGTGCCCAAGAACGACAGCCAGGCATTCGTATGGCTCAGCAGGTCCGCCGAAGACAACTACATGAAGGCCCAGTTCTCCGTTGCGGAGGCGTACTCCAAAGGAAGGGGTGTCAAGAAGGACTCGGACAAGGCCTTCGAGATCCACCTGAAGCTCGCCGAGAACAACTTCGGCAAATCCCAGTACCATGTGGCATACTCCTACTTCGAGGGAGAGGGAGTCGAGAAGGACCCCGCCAAAGCCTACGAATGGTTCCTGAAGGGTGCCAAGAACGACAATGCCATATGCATGTACTACACCGGGTACTGCCTCTCCAACGGATACGGAACCGACAAGAACGAGAAGCAGGCCATGAACTGGTACAGGCGTGCGGCCGAGCTCGGACACGTGCTCTCCAGGCAGATCGTCGAAAACGCCACCGGCGAGAAGGTGAAGTTCAAACCCGACGAGAGCCCCTTCGAGAGCTACCTCAGGGCGGCCAACAACGGCGACCATGATGCCATGTTCATCGTCGGACGCTGCTACATCGACGGAGTCGGGGTAGAGGCCAACGAGGCCGAAGGTGAATCCTGGCTCAACAAGGCCATCTCCAAGGGCAACGAAGCCGCCAAGAGGCTCATGGCCCAGAGGAGGAACCAATAAAACAAACAAGGGAGGGATGCCTCCCTTTTTATTTGAAGTTTTAAAAAGACCTTCAGAGCACGAAGGCCATCAGGAGTCCGACGACGGCCAGGATCGCAAGCGAGATGGCAGGCATCATGTTGACGATCTTGTCCTGTTTGGAGATCTTCTGTTCCATGATGCGTAATGCCGGTTTTGATATAAATGGACCATCGTCCACGAAAGTCCGAATGCTGTTCCGGAAATGTAATTATCATTTGTACGGTTCCCACACTCCATGAGGAAAACCGCCGTTCTGTTCGTATGCTACGGCAACATCTGCCGCAGTCCGATGGCAGAGTTCGTCTTTAAGGACCTGGTCAGGCAAAGGAGATTGGAGGACAGGTTCGTCATCGCATCCGCTGCCACCAGCGGGGAGCATATCGGCGATCCCCCAGACCGGAGAACGGTTGCAGAGCTGGCCCGCCACGGGATATCCTGCGAAGGGAAACGTGGCAGAAGACTCACTCGCTCCGACTACGTGGACTTCGACTACATCATCGGAATGGACAGCGGCAACATGGAGTACATCCACAGGATGAGTCCCGCCAACCCCGCCTGCGAGATAAGGAAGCTTCTTGACTACTCCGGCGGAGGGGATGTCGCCGACCCGTACTACACCGGCGACTTCTCCAGAACCTACATCGATGTGTCCAGAGGCGGGGCGGCACTCCTGGACCACATAATGTCCGAGACCCGGAGCTGATGGGATGACGGACATCAGGGTGTTCGTCTCCATCCCCATACCGCATGTCGAGGCCCTGTCCGAACCTTTGGACAGCCTCGGATCGTTCAAAGGCGTCAGAGCATCCCCTCTAAATCAGATCCACATAACGCTTAGGTTCATAGGCGATGTGGATGAGAGCAAAATCGATGTCATCGAAAGATGTGTGGCCGATGCGGTCTCGGGAGTCGGTCCGTTCGAGATTACCGTCTCCGGAACAGGGGCGTTTCCGAGAAGGGAAAGACCTTCCGTTGTCTGGGTCGGCGCATCACCGCAGAAGAAACTGGCAGAAATGGCGGACAGACTCGGGACTAACCTCAGGAAGGCCCGCATAGGATTCGATGACAAACCGTTCAAGTCCCATATCACCCTGGGAAGATGCAGAGACCCTGTCGACCTCAACGGATTCTTCGACGAATTCGGCAAGAGGGAGTTCCTGGGATTCCAATGCGACCGTGTCTGCATCATGAGGAGCGTCCTCGGACCGGGCGGTGCCAAGCACACGGTGCTCAGGACGGTGGAGCTTGAGGCTCCATCGGAAACGAACCTCTGAGCCGAAGCCAGACGCCGGCACCTATGATCCGATCTAACTGGTCTGCCTTTTGAAACCCTCTTACAATCAGATGTTCCGACCGACATCAGGCTTCATCCTCACCGTTCCGGGAGTTGACTGAACTTCCGGGACCCTGTCTTAAATCCCATCCTGTCGAAACATGTCAGAGGGACATGATGATAGACGACATGAGAAAAGACAGGAGAGGTGGACTCGAAGGACTCCCCCTCCAACTGATGATAACCATTATGGTGGCGACACTCGGGACTGCGATCATCATAGGATGGATGGGGAACATCGAGACTCCGCACTCAATCGGTGACATAAACGTCAGCGAGGACAATCTGGACGGAACATCCGGCACACTGGGCGATTTCACCATAACCGTAAGAGACCAGGATGGGGAGTATCTCAAAGGAGCCACGGTGGTCCTCCGGGGACTGAACGTCACCGATGCCGAAGGAAAGACCGCATACGCCGTCACTGACGAATCCGGGAAGGCAAAGTTCAGCGGGTTGAAGATTGACCCATCCGGAAACGGAGCCGTTGGGTTCCTGGCTGTGTCCGTCTCACTTGCCGGGTACGGAGAGGACTCTACCACACGGATCACGGTGATACTCTGATCTCGGACGGCCGGGGCATGACCGACCTGCCCATCAAGCTGGCAGTCTGCTTCCTCATCATAGGCCTGATGACCCCTCTGATCGTGAACTCGACGGAGAACGCCGACAGAGAGATCTCATTGAAGGATCTGAGAGAAGAAGCGGACGCCCTCAAAAGAACGATCAACGGAGTGTATTATTCAGGCACTGGGAGCATCATGACCATCGAGATGGACCTGCCGACTGGACAGGCCCTCATGGTCGGAGGAGCGGAACCCTATGTCATCAGACTGATGGTCGATGGGTCTGAAGTGGACCGTGTGTATCTGGACACACCCGCCGTCAAGGTCATGAATCAGGCATGGATCGAGGGCATCTCAGTCATAACGGTGAAATGCGTGAATTCAGAGGGCGAGTACGGAGTGGAGATCAGCACATGATGGACTTCATCCTGTCAAGGGCAGTCCTATGCGCAGGCTGTGCGGTGCTACTCGCCGTGACCATCGCCGTCACCGAGGAATCGGACGATGTGACTGTGAGCTCGCTGGATTCCGAATGCGCGGACAAAATCGCACGTATCCTGGATAGATTCGAATCATCCATAGTCACAGAACTGACCGTCAATGGATGGGAGGTACTTCCATCGGAAAATCACATCGTCTCCGTATCGGAAGGAGTGGTAATCGTGGAAAACAGCGGGAAGATTGCGAAAGCATACACCACATCGGGCCAGGAATTCACCCTGACATGGAGCTCCTCAGTAGTACTGACGAAGTCAATCACCGAAGGTCTCGGCTATCCTTCTGACCGTATCGGTGAATACGTCGATCTCCTCAAGGGAGTTGTACAGGTATACAGAGGCCCTGGCGCTTCCGTCGATGCCTCTGGAGACATAATACGGGTGGGCGCAATGCATTCCCGAACGAATCATGACACCGGACATGCTGTCCAGCATCATGGCTATGTCATGGGCTCCGAGACCGTCTATGTTGAATGAGAAAACCCCTCCTCTGGATGCGGGATCCGACGGCCCCACAGGATGCAGATTCCTGAGATCCTCCAGATTGGAGAATATACGTTCCATGAGTACACGGTCCCACTTTCTGACCTCTTCCATACCTACTTTGGAAAGATAGTCCACGGCAGCTTTGGTCCCGATGATTCCGGCGTAATCCTGCAGTCCCGCCTCGAACTTGTCGGGTATGGGAGCAAGGTTCACTGAGTCGTAGGTGGTCAGTCCGACCGTCCCTCCTCCGAGGGTCAGCGGCCTCATCTTCTCAAGTACCTCCTTCTTCCCGTACATCACGCCTGTTCCAGAAGGACCCAGCATCTTGTGGATTGACATGCAGTAGATGTCTGCGCCGATCTTCTCCAGGTTCACAGGCATATGCGGAGCCGCCTGGGCACCATCGATGACGACCATGGCACCGTAGTCATGGGCGATCTCGGCCACGGCCCTGACAGGAACCGTGCAACCGGTTACATTGCTGGCATGCTGCACGGAGACCACCTTCACATTGCGGTCCATATTCCTGTGGAACTCCTCCAGATCGAACCTCCCGTCAGGCCCGGACCTCACAATCCTCCTCTCGATGCCCACAGCCTCCTGGAGGTTCAGCCAAGGGACATGGTTCGAGTTATGTTCGGTGTCTGTCGTCACAACCGCATCCCCTTTCCTCAATCCGAGTCCGTAGGCTGCGGTGTTGAGGCCCTCGGTGCAGTTCTTTGTGAATACATAGCAATCCGGGTCGTCGGTGCCGAAGAAACTTGCCAAGGACTCCCTGCACTCATCTACGGCCACAGAAACCTTAGTGGCCATACTGTGAACGCTACGTCCCCCGCATGCAGGATAGTTCTGATAGTAATCCATGATGGCCGTGATGACCGCATCCGGTTTCAGGGACTGGCATGCGCTGTCGAGATAGATGCCTTTGCCGTCCCGTATCGTCGGGAAATCCCTGCGGATGGCGCCCACGTCCATACCGTTCCAAACTGTATTCTTCTATTAATAGGCGCAGTCCGCAACCGGTATGACGAACTACTTATGAACTCAAAATACAGCGTGGGTAATCAGAGGTCACCATAAATGACGGTGGCTTATGTCAAGCGTCACATCCTCTTGAAGCCACGGAGGATCCATTCGCCGATGGACTTTATCCCGTACTTCAGAGTGGCCTTCATGTGGCGGCTCTTGCTGCACACGACAGGGGCGTCGTTGTGCATGATGTACTCCACAACCTCCTGCCAGGTGGTCAGGGTGTCCGGGAGTTCGACATAGCCCTCGCCGATATGACGGGGGGTGTGTGCATCGCTTCCTGCGGATATCGGCTTGCCTATCCTCTTTGCCAGCCTCTCGGACTTCCTGTTGCCGCTCGGGGTGGAACGTCCGTTCCTGGCCTCGATCCCGTCGAACGGATACTCCAGAGTGTTCTTCTCCCCCAGTCCGGACCACCATCTGTACGGATGGGCGGCGAAGGCGTACCCGCCTGCCTCATGGATCCTGTCTATGGTCTCCTGGATGGAGAGGTCCCTGGGAATGAGTCTGTCGATTCCCAGGGCCACGATGTGTCCCTCGGCGGAGGACACCTCCTCCGCCGGGATGATGATTATCCTGCCGTTGTCCTTCAGCCGCTCGTAAGCCTCGAAGCTGTTGTGATCCGTCACGGCTATGCAACCGATGCCGAACCTCTCGGCGTAATCCAACAGCTCCTCTATGGTGGTCCTGCCATCGTTAGAGTAGCATGTGTGGACATGCAGGTCTGCCTTCATGCGACGTCTGCTCCGTCTGTTATGTCGGATTCGACGGTCATGACGCAACCGTTGCCGTCGCCGAACACCAGAGTCTCATCTCCGTCGATGACCGCGGCAACGACCTCGGGGCAGTCCTCGGGAAGCTCAATGTCCCTTCCCATGAACTTGCCGTCCCTGATCTTGGCCACCTTGATAGTCACGGCCTCGCAGTGCTTGACCTCGATGCGCGATGAGGAGTTCTCCAGACCGCAGTTGACCTTGGTTCCGTTAGGGACGTCCCTGGAGGGTTTCAGCAGAAGCACCGCGCTCCCGCCCAGAGGCTCGTCGTCAGCCGCCATCAGCATGCCTTCGGACCTGACACCGCGGAACTTCGCGGGCTTCAGGTTGGAGATGACCAGCAGCTTCCTACCCATCATGCTCTCCACGGAGTAGTATGACTTCAGGTTGGTGACGATCTGCCTGGGCTCCTCCTCTCCGAGGTCGATCTTCAGGATGTACAGCTTCTCCGCGTCAGGATGGTCCTCCACCGAGATGACCTCTCCCACGCGGACGTCCATCCTCTTGAAGTCTGCGAAGGGCCCGGTGGGCGCCTCTGCGGGCTTCTCCTGCTTCTTCTCCTGCTTGGGCTGCTGTTTCTGCTGCTCTTCTTCCATCTTGATCTCGACCTTCTTGTATACGGGGACGGGCTCCAGGAGCTCCTGTCCTACGACGAGGGGTTTAAGGGCCTCCTCCAGACCCGCCTTCTCGAGGCTTCCGGCGTATCCCAGATACGACCAGATCATCTCGGAGGACTTCGGCATGAACGGCCAGGCCATGACTGCCAGGGCCTTGACGATCCTCAGGTTGTTGTTGAGTGCCCTTCCGCAGGCGTCCCTGTCCTCCTTCAGGAGGGCCCAGGGCTTCACGGAGTCGAAGTACCTGTTACCGAAACGGGCGAGGTCCATCACCACCTTGATTCCCTTCTTGAAATCGCAGGATGACAAACACGCCCTGTACTCCTCCAGCGCACGGATGATCTCTGCGGAGACCTCCTCAGACTCGGGGCCGGAATCCGCATCCGGAATCGTGCCGTAGTTCTTCTTGGTGAAGCTCAGGCACCGGTGGTAGAAGTTCCCCAGAGTTGCCACCAGCTCGTTGTTGACCTTAGCCTGGAAGTCCTCCCAGGAGAAATCCGAATCGTGTGTGTCCGGCATGTTCACCGACAGGTAGTACCTGACCTGGTCCGCATCGTAGTTCTGCAGGACGCTGGGCACATCGATGGCCCCGCCCCTGCTCTTCGACAGCTTCCCGCCGCTGAACATCAGATACTCGTTGGCAGGGATGTCATAGGGCAGGTCCATGTCGCCGAGTCCCATTAGGATCGCCGGCCAGATGATCGAATGGAACGGGATGTTGTCCTTCCCGATGAAATAATAGTGCTTGACCTCGGGGTCTTTCCAGAACTTCTCCCAGAGGTCGGGCTCGCCCACCATGCGGGAGTACTCCACCGACGCGGAGAGGTACCCGATGACGGCCTCGAACCAGACGTAGATGACTTTGTCCTCCCAGCCCTCCACGGGGATGGGGACGCCCCAGGACATGTCCCTGGTGATGGCCCTGTCGTAGAGTCCCTCCTCCAGCCAGTTCCTGGTGAAGGCCTTGACGTTGGATCTCCAGTAGTCCTTGCTCCCGACGAAGTCCAGGAGCTGGTCCCTGAAGGCGCTGAGCTTCAGGAAGAAATGCTCGGTGGGCCTGATCTCCGGAGTTCCACCGCACAGGGTGCAGTAGGGCTCCAGCAGGTCACCGGGCTCGAACGTGGTTCCGCAGACATCGCACTGGTCGCTGCGGGTCTTCTTCTCCCCGCATTTGGGGCATACGCCCTCCACATACCTGTCGGGGAGGAACTTGGAACATGTGGGGCAGAAATACTGGTTTGTCTCCTTCGTGTAGATGTAACCTTTCTCGTTCAGGTCCAGGAAGATCTTCTGAACAACCTCGAAATGGGTGGGGCAGTGGGTCTTGTTGTACAGGCTGTACTCGATGCCCATGTCCTCAATGGCCTTCTTGTTGATCTCGTGGAACTTGTCCGCATACGCCTCTGGCGTCATCCCGCACTTCTCGGCGGAGACAGTGATGGGAGTGCCGTGCTGGTCCGATCCTCCGACTACGAGGACCTGGTTCCCGATGAGGCGGTTGTATCTGCCGAATATGTCAGGGGGCAGCAGAGAGCCGGCGACGTGACCGAGGTGGATCGTGCCGTTCGAATAGGGCCATGCGATGTTGATGCAGACTTTTGCCATTTCTACCGTCACATCCAATGCCGATGGATGATTTATAATCACGCACGCGCGAGGATGCTGGCACGGAGAGGTTCAGCATTCCGACGGGGCCTGACCCACCCTGGCCTCGGTCCTCCTGAGGACTATGACAGCATGGATGCCCATCATCAGTCCGCCCAGGATCTCCGAGAACGCCATCCCCCACCACAGTGAGATCAGGGTCCCGACCGTGACCGTGGCCACAAGGAAGGATGAGCTCAGGATTATGTTCCTGGCCAGCGAATTGACCATTCCCCCTGTGGCCTTGTCTATGGACTGCATCAGAGACGATCCTGTGTACACCAGCGACATCACCGGCAGGAACAGGGCGAAGAACAGCAGCATGACCTGCATGTCGTCGTGCAGATAGGAAAGGTCCTCGGACATCGTGAACACCGAGGACAAAGGGCCGGATGCCACGGCCAGTACTATGGACAGTGCCACAGTCCAGACCACGGACGTCATGACGGAGTACTTGAACGCGTCACGGATCATGTCGAACCTCCTCATGCCGTATTCGGCTGCGCAAACCGCCACCATGGCTCCGCCCATGGCCTGTGCGATGATCAGGATGAAGTTGGCTATCCTCCAACCGGTGGAGTACAGGCCCACCATGTCGGTACCGCCGCACTCAATGACCAGGTAGTTCAGGAAGATGTTGAACAGATACATGATCGACAGCTCCAGGGCCTCTGGACCACCTACGCTCATGATTCCCTTGATTATCCTGCTGTCGGGACGGTAGTCGGACCTGTGCATGGAGATATACATCCCCTTCCCGCGGACGTACCAGTATGCGGCGATGGCGCATGAGACGACAAACGCTATCGATGTGGCCCATGCGGAACCCGCCACGCCCATGTCCAATCCGTAGATCAGGATCGGATTCAGGACCATGTTCACCACCGCGCCGATAACCTGGATGGCCATGGACCTCCTGGCCGCCCCCTCTCCGCGTAGCATCCCGGACATCACTCCGCTGAGGATGATGAAAAACGACATCAGATAGACCGGATAGGCGTACGCCAGGCAGTCCTCAATCGTGTCGCCGGCGCCCATAAGGGCCATGGTCTGCTCGGCCGTTATCAGAAGGAAGAAGGTTAGGATCAGCGAGACCGTAACAGTGATGACTATACCCTGAGCGGCGGAGCGGTTGGCATCGGCATGGTTCTTGTGACCGATGTTCCTGGCTATTGCCGCACCGACACCGATCCCCAATCCGTTCCCGATCCCTACGAGGATGGTGTAGATCGGATACACTATGCCCAGGGCGCTCATGGCGGATGCGCCGAGCCCGGCCACCCAGAGGCTGTCCACGATGCTGTTGAGCTGCATGAAGAAGAGGGCCACACCTATGGGGACGGCCAATGCGATGACGCCCTTCCTCTGGTCGCCCAGAAGCGTCCTCGTCCCCGCCGTCTCCTCTTCCATGCTGACTGCAACCGAGTCCCCGATATAATGAATCTGCCGTCCGAATATCCTCATCACGGCCGGCCGAGAACCGCCCAGGTTCCGCAGGTTCCCCCGATACGTGCCACCAGACCCTTCTGCTTGAGCGAGTTGATCGCCCTCTCCGCCCTGTTGCGGCTGAGCCCGGTTATCTCGGCTATCCTGTCTATCGAAATCGAGGGATTCTCGGACATCAACGAGACGACCCTTTCATCGTCACCCCCTGTGAATGGGGATATCCGACAAATCCGATGCAGACCTCGACACGGGTGGGTTCCACCAGCTCCCTGAAGGATGGCGGCGGAGCACCCTGTCTCCTGCAGAGAAGGAACATGCGGAGTATTCCGCTTCCGGCTCTCTCCGCATCCCCCACCAATGTGAACATCTTGGACAGCGTCATATTGCGCGGGTCGCTTGTGCCGCACTGCGCGGCCATTTCCAGAGGTATGCGGAAGACCCCAGGATTGGAAATCGTCAGGGAATCGGGACGAAACTCCACCACGATGCCTCCCCGGCCTCCGTAATCCACATGAACCAACGCGTTGAGGATCGCCTCCCTGACTACCTTGTCCATGTCGGAGTCATCCACATTCTTCATCTGGCCGTCTATCTCGAATCTCCTTCCCATCCTGACCCTGATGCGATTGACGATGGTCCTGTAGGAATCGTAGACGTTGCCGCTCCAGTCCTCTATGGTGCTGAGCAGACGGTACGTCCATTCATCCCCTCCCAGCTCATACTCCCTGTATTCCAGGCAGTAGTATCCGAGAACCGAGGAAATGTGGTAGTCGTAACCGAACATCATAAGACCGGCTATGGTGGGTTTCAGAACTCCGTCCTCGATCTTGGCGGCTCCTATCACGCGGAGGAACTCATCGTCCGGCAACTGGATCCACACGTGATCCGGCTTCCGTGAGGCCATGCTGTTCCTGAAGGCGGAGACAGTCTCTTTACAGAAATCATCCACGGTGTAATCCTCGACGGTCCAGCCGTCGGTCACTCCGGACCTGGAATCGCTTATCATGGATGTGACCGCATCCGAGTCGCTCCTCCTCGCACCCACGCGTACCTATAAATGAAAGGAGGGGATGGGCTTCACCATGCGGATCGCGGCAGTGCTGAACGACAGATGCCAGAACAAGAAGTGCAACAAGGAATGCGCCAAATTCTGCCCCCTCAACAGGACAGGGGTGGAGTGCGTCACCTTCGGCGAGAGGGGTAAGCCCATCATCTCGGAGACTCTCTGCCAGGGATGCGGTATCTGCGTCAACAAATGCCAGTTCGAGGCTGTGAAGATCATCGGTCTCGCCGACGAGCTGAAGGAGGAGATGATCCACCAGTACGGCGAGAACAGCTTCCGCCTGTACCGCCTACCTGTTCCCAAGAAGGGCCTTGTCACTGGTATCCTGGGACCCAACGGTATCGGAAAGACCACCGCGATCAAGATGCTCTCCGGAACCGAGATCCCCAACCTGGGAAGGTACGACGACCCCCCATCCAAGGAGGAGGTCCTCAAGCACTTCGCTGGAACCGAGCTCCACGACTACCTGGAGCAGGTCTACGCAGGCAAGATCAAAGTCGCCGTAAAGCCGCAGTACGTCGACAAGCTCCCCCTCACCGCCAAAGGTGTCGTAAGGAACCTTCTGGAGAAGGTGCAGGAGCGCATGACCCTGGACCAGGCCGCCGAGGCCTTCGACCTCACCGAGGTTCTGGACAGGGACCTCTCCAAACTCTCCGGAGGAGAGCTCCAGAGACTGGCGATGGCCGCCACCATGATGAAGGAGGCGGATGTATACTTCTTCGATGAGCCCACATCCTATCTGGACATCTACCAGAGGGTCAAGATGGGGCGCCTCATCAAGGAGCTGAGCGTCGACAAACAGGTCATCGTCATCGAGCACGACCTGGCCATCCTGGACTTCCTGGCCGACAACGTCAACGTAGTCTATGGATCCGAGGGAGCATACGGAGTGTTCACCCTGGCCAGACAGGTCAGGACCGCCATCAACGTCTACCTGGACGGATACCTGCCCGAGGAGAACATCAGGTTCAGGGACAGGCCCATCGAGTTCGAGGCATCCCCGCCCAGGGCGGAGTGGGACACCGCGGACCTCATCAGCTTCGACTCGCTTAGCAAGGACTTCGGGGAGTTCAAACTGGACATCACCGGGGGAGCGGTCAAGATTGGCGAATCCGTCGGTATCGTCGGACCGAACGCCACCGGTAAGACCACTTTCGTCAAGATGCTGGCCGGGATTGTTGAACCCGACTCGGGCAACATGGACAACAAGGTCAAGGTCGCCTACAAACCCCAGTACATCTCAGGAGACTTCGACGGCACCGTCCAGGACCTTCTTTACGCCAAGGCATTCGAGACCATCACGTCCGGGTTCTTCAACGGAGAGGTCATCGAGCCTCTGGGGATCAAGTACCTGATGGACAAGGAGGTCTCCAAACTCTCCGGAGGAGAGCTCCAGAGGGTCGCTATCACACTCTGCCTGGCCACCGAGGCCGACATCTACCTGTTCGACGAGCCCTCCGCCTACCTGGATTCCAACCAGAGGATGAACGCGGCCAAGACCATCAGGAGGATGATGGAGAAGACTGGACGCAGCGGAATGATCGTCGACCACGACATCTACTTCCTGGACATGGTCTCCGACTCGATGATGGTCTTCGGAGGCGAGCCCGGACACCACGGCGTGGGTGAGGGGCCCTACGACATGAGGCAGGGTATGAACAAGTTCCTGGATGCGGTGGACATCACCTTCCGCAGGGATGCCGACACCCACAGGCCCAGGATCAACAAGCCCGACTCGAGGCTCGACCGTGAACAGAAGTCCAAAGGCGAGTATTACTACGCATGATCCGCAGCGTTTATGAAAAATTAAAATAAACGGGGTTCGGGTTCTGGTTTCATGGGAAGGGCGGACACTCACGTTCACACGGAGTACTCGGGGTTCAACAACCTCGGGGTCATGAAATTCCCTGAAGCCGTAGTGTCTCCAGAACAGCAGGTTGACCAGGCCCGTGCCAACGGCATGGATGTCCTATGCATCACGGACCACGATGAGACCGCAGGAGCGTTCATCGCCCAGAAATACGCATCCAAGTACGATGACATCGACATCGTAATCGGCGAGGAGGTCACCACCGCGGACGGGGAGATCATAGGGCTCTTCCTGACCGAAAGGGTCCCGGACGGGCTCTCCGTGGAGGAGACCGTGGACATCATCCGCAATCAGGGCGGCCTGACCATCGCACCCCATCCCTTCAGTTTTCATGTGCCCGGACTCCAGGAGAAGATATTCGAGATCGACCTGGACGGGTTCGAGACAATCAACGGCGGACATCCAGATGCCTACTCCAACATGTTCGCCAGGCTGGTCATGGACCGCTACCCCGGCAGATGGGCGGAGACATCCGGCAGCGATGCCCACTCCAAGTACACCGCGGGATACAACTGGACCGAGTTCCCGGGATCGGATTCCGAGGATTTCAGAAAGGCCGTTCTGAACAAGACCACCAAATCCATGGGGGTTCCGGCTCCGGTTTTCGGACAGGTCCAATGGAGCGTCGACGTGGTCCTCGGAGGCCAGAGGCTCCTCTACAGATCCCTCAGGGGGAAACTGACCAACGTCCCCGGGGACCATCTCATCGAGAAGATCAACAGCATCACCGACCTGAAGAAGGCCACCGGTATCTTCGCCGGATGCCTCTACGTCATCCCTCCGATGTCGTTCATCGCAACCGCCATCTCCGTGTCGTACCTGAAGAAGGGTGCGGCAGAGATGACGGCCAAGATCCCGGAGCGCCTGTCCGCCATCGACAGGATAATCCGTGAGATCGACGCCGCAGGAGGTCCCCGCGATGGGAACAATCGTGTATAAGATAGGCGTGAACATCCCCGAGTCCCACGCCGAGAGGCTCATGGACGCCCTGGCGGAAACCGTCGAACCTGTCTATCCCGGATACGAACGTGTGTTCTCGTACTGGAAAGTCACAGGCACATGGAGGCCTACGGAGGGTTCCCACCCGTATCTCGGGGAAACGGGGAGGGTAGAGGTTGCGGAGGAACTCAGGATGGAGTTCGCGGTGAAGGAAGGGGATCTGCCGAAGGCGGTCGGATGCATCAGGAACGTGCACCCTTACGAGGAACCGGCCATCGACGTGATCCCGATGATACCGTGGAAGGACCTCATTCCTTCGGACGGTAATTGAACAGATTGTCGAAGGTCTTCTGCATCCTGTGGATCTTTATGCTCTGAAGCCTGTACGCCTTCTCCTCCTCATCCAGAAGTCCGATGTCCACATAGTTGGACAGGATCTCCTCGGCCATGTCGTACTGGCATTCCGCTCCGACCACGATGTCGATGAGCCTGTTACGGCAGGAGATGTGCTTCGGAAGGACCCCGCCGTTGTCCTCCAGGAACCGGTCGCTAATCACCGGATACAGGTCTAGGTTGGCGCAGCAGACCTTCTTGGCCACATCGTAGTCCTCGGCACCGAAGAGGCCTTCGATATATGCCTCGTTGACCAGGAATCTACTGTAGTCATCCATGTCCATCGTCTGCGTGTACCTTCCGGCGGTGACCGCGAGACCGTAGTTGTGGTCCTCGGTGGCACGGGACATCAGGTCGACCATGAACGCCCTTTCCGAGGATGTGTCGATACCTTGGAGGTACCTGCGGACCTTGACCTTCTCGGGATCGGTCAACGTCCCGTACCAACCTTCCAGGCCTGCTTCTGCGACTTCCTTCGGAACTTCGTTCTGAGCCATGCACCATGAATCGGAAGCATCATTAATACAGATTCGCCCGGTTCAATCGTCCACGTGTATTGTGACGAAGTTATCCTGGCAATGGGACTTCTCGTTGCACAGGTTCATGGAGTTCCACTCGTTGAGGCACATGAACGGTTCCGCCCTGTCGAAGCAGTTCCTCTGACAGTGCCTGCAGTGGAACTCACTGCATGGTATGGCCGATATGGAAGTCTCTACGGAATCGCCGTACTTCCTCATCACCGCCTCGTCGATCTCGGTCTTCTCCAGGTTCTCCTCCAGGATTGTCATGCCCTTGGGGAAGACCACGTTCATGACGACGAAGATCTTCGGACCGTACTTGATGAGACGCAGGTTGTACACGTCGATCCAGTCGTCATGCCTGTACTCGCAGATAAGCTTGGATACATCCTCGATCAGCTCATCGTCCGCACGGTCCATGGTGTCGTCGGCGGACTTCCTGATGACCCCCATGCCCGTGTAGATGATTATGCATCCGAACACCACGGCGATGCTGGAGTCCAGCCATCTGGCATCGTATCCCATGAGCTGGGCGACGAACACCACCCCGAGTCCGATCAGGATCCCTATGGACGAGTATGTGTCGGAGCACAGGTGCTTCCCGCTGGCCTCCAATGCCGGGGAGCGGTTCTTCCTGCCCTTCCTTATGGCGGCCCTTCCGACCAGGTAGTTGGCGGCAGCGGCTATGGCCACCAGGACCAGACCTATGTCCAGGTCGGATATCTCCCCAGGATTGAGGAAAGACTGGATGGATTCCAGTATGATCAGTCCTCCGGCGATGACGATCATGGTCCCCTCGATCGCTGAGGATATGATCTCTATCTTCCCGTGTCCGAACGGATGCGAACGGTCGGGCGGGAGGGCCGACAGATAAAGCGCGTAGATGCCTATGCACGCGGCGACCACATTGACGATGGACTCCATCGCATCCGTCAGGATGGCCACCGAGCCCGTGAGCATGTATGCCACGAACTTGATCGTCATCAGCGTGAAGCCCAGAACAACGATGATCTTCTGAAACTCGAAGTTGTCATCCGCGGTTTTCGACATCGGAACCGCCAAAAGAATGCTGATTTATAACGATTGTCAATTAGCTATCCTTAAACAAATTCAGCGATGCTTAACACTCGTTCCCTGTGCCCTTCCCCCTCATCATGGACAGGAACACCCCGATTATGCACATGACCAGACAGAGTCCGAAGGAGCATCTTATCACGCTGATGAACGAACCGTACGTCTCCGGACCGAGGTCATCGGTGCTTCCCATGATGAGCGAGATGAACAGCATCGCGATCCCCATGCTGACCATCATCCCTGTCTGCCTCATGACCGCCACGGTGGCGGACGCCTCCCCGGTCTCATGCGGCTTGACCGAACCCATGATGACGGATGTGTTCGGAGCGGAGAACATGGAGAACCCTATCCCCAGGACTATGAACGTCGCGACCACGAATGGCAGGTTCGCCACGGTTCCGAACGTCATTATCATGCCTAGGCCGACCGCTGTGACGGCCATCCCCAGGGTGGGAAGGATCCTCTTGTCGGAGAGTCTGTCGGAGAGCCTCCCGAAGTAGGCGGTGAGCATCGCCTGTATAGCAGGCTGAATCAGCATCAGCATCCCCGACTGGGTGGCGTTCAGCTGACCGATGCTCTGCAGGTACAGGGCGACGAAGAAAGATATGGAATAGGAAGCGGCGTAGTTCATGAACGCGGTGGCGCAGGACCCTGCAAACACCCTGCCCTTGAACAGCCTGACGTTGAGCAGATAATGCTCGGTCCTGAGCTGGGACACGACGAAAAGGACAAGCAGGACCGCACCGACCGCCAGACTGGCGACGGCCCATGTCTCCGGCAGGTTGATCATCCCTCCCATGGAGAACGTGATGGCGAACCCGTAGAGGACGGCGCCCTTGACGTCCATGGGGGTCCCCGCCCTCGGGGCGATGTCGTATCTGAACGTGGACATCAGGGCCAGAGCGGCCACGGATATCGGGACCACTATGAGGAACAGGCTGTGCCATCCAAAGGCATCGTTCAGGAACCCGCCCAAGGCGGGACCTATGGCCAACCCCATGTAAACGCATGTGGTCTGATACCCGATCGCCCCTCCGCGGTTCTGCGGAGGGTAGACATCCGTTATCATCGCGATACTGGTCGTCACGATGGATGCGGAACCGAACCCCATGACCACCCTGCATGCGATCAGGAACCAGAACGACGGGGATTGTGTCGCCACGAGGCATATCAGCGCAAGAGTCGCCACGCCCAGGAGGAAGACCTTCTTCTTCCCTATTATGTCCCCTATCCTGGCCATCGGGACCATGAACACCACAGAGGACAGCAGGAACGCTGTGTTGACGTATGCCTGCTGATGTGTCCCGACACCGAACTCCTCGCCGATGTTGAGCAGGGACAGGTTCATCATCGTGCTGAGCAGCGGTGTGATGAACCCGGCACAGCAGCACGCCAGCAGAACTATCCTCCTCTGTGTCGCGGTGTATCCTTCGGCCATGGAACATTCCCCGGTTCGTCCTTCCCCTTGACGGACGAGGTCGGATATCAATCCTGCCATCGTCCGACGGGCGAAACCCATTATAACTAGGCATTATTAATCCGTATCATGGACCCCAGGATTCCAGAGATTGCCGAGAGGATTCGCGCCCTGCGCGAGATGTGCGACTTCACGCCGGAAGAGCTCGCGGAGGCCACCGGTGTCAGCGTAGAGGAGTACCTCGGGCTGGAATCGGGGTAGCAGGATTTCGGATTCACGTTCCTCTACAAGTGCGCGGACAAACTGGGTGTCGACATGATAGAGATCCTCACCGGGAGCAACCCACATCTCACAGACTTCACCATGACACAGGCCGGGAAGGGGCTCCCGATCAAGAGGCGCGCAGGGTTCAACTACTATCACCTGGCGGCCACATTCAAGAACAAGATGGCGGAGCCGTTCCTGGTACAGGCCCCGTACATCGAGTCGGAGCAGGACAAGGAGATCCCCCTGTCCCATCACGAAGGGCAGGAGTTCGACTACATACTCACAGGGAAGCTGAAATTCTCACATGAGGGCAGGATCGTCGAGGTCGGCCCCGGGGACACGCTGTACTACGACTCCGGGAAGGGCCATGGGATGATCGCCACCTCCAAGGAAGGGTGCACATTCCTTGCCGTGATCATGAGGAAGGAGGGTTCCTATTGATAGGGATACACAAAGAATACCTCCGCGAGGTGAAGAACGACAAGGGCATCACCATCAAGGCTCATATCGAGGTCCCCTCCGACTTCAACTTCGCCTACGATGTGGTGGACCGGATCGCCCTGGCGGAACCCGGAAGGAGGGCGTTGCAGTGGTGCAGCGTGGACGGTTCCGAGAAGACGTTCACATTCGGGGACATCAAACGCCTGTCGGACAAGACGGCGAACTACCTGTCTTCGCAGGGCATCTCCAAGGGGGATTACGTCCTGGTCGTGGTCAAGCACAGCTATCAGTTCTGGTACCTGTCCATGGCGCTTCACAAGATCGGAGCTGTCATGGTCCCCGCCACATTCATGCTCAGGAAGCATGACATCGAGTACCGCGTCGCCGCCGCAGGGATCAAGGCGTGCATCTGCACCACCACATGCGACATCGCGGACCAGGTTGACATATCCGAGAACATACCCTCCCTGACCAAGAAGTTCATACTCAACGGCACCCGTCCGGGATGGATCGACTTCGATGCCGGAGTGGAGGCCTCCCCCGAGGAGTGGACCAGAGTCCCCAACAGGTCCGACGACATCATGCTGATGTACTTCACATCGGGGACCGCCGGGAACCCCAAGATGGTCCAACACGACTTCTCCTATCCTCTGGGGCACATAATCACCGCCAAGAACTGGTACTGCGTGAACCCCGATGGACTCCACTTCACGATCGCGGACACGGGATGGATCAAATGCGCCTGGGGCAAGCTCTACGCCCCCTGGATGATGGAAGGGGGGATCTTCGTATACGAGTTCGACAGGTTCGAACCCTCCGACATTATGGACAAGGTGGAGAAGTACAGGATAACCACACTCTGCAGTCCGCCCACCATGTTCAGGATGTTCCTCAACGCCGGCGTCGAGGGCCACGACCTCTCGTCGCTCACCCACACCGGCATCGCCGGAGAGGCACTCTCCCCCGATACGTACAAGAAATGGTACGAGAAGACCGGACTGAAACTCATGGAGGCCTTCGGACAGACCGAGACCCCGCCTATCGTCGGAACCTGGGACGGCATGGAGCCCAAACCCGGATCGATGGGCGTCCCGTCACCCCTGTTCGACGTTGACCTGGTGGACGCGGAGGGCAACAGCGTGCCCGCGGGAGTCGACGGCGAGATCGTCGTCCGCGTTTGGCACAGGGAACCCGGGATCACGGTGGGGTACCTGGCCAACGATGAAGGCAACCGCATCCTCCACGAGGAGAAGGTCCACCACACCGGTGACGTCGCATGGAAGGACGAGGACGGTTACTACTGGTACGTCGGAAGGAACGACGACATCATCAAGTCATCGGGATACAGGATCAGCCCCTTCGAGATAGAGAGCGTCCTGATGCACCACCCGGCGGTCCTGGAATGCGCCATCACGGGAGTCCCGGACCCCGTCAGGGGACAACTCGTCAAGGCGACCATAGTCCTCAGGAAGGGCTACACCGGAAGCGACGAACTGGCAAAGGAGCTCCAGGACTACGTCAAGAAGGAGACGGCCCCGTACAAGTACCCAAGGGCCATGGAGTTCGTCGACGCCCTCCCTAAATCGACTTCAGGGAAGATCATGCGCAGGACCATCAGGAGCAAGGACTCCGAGAACTGAGGTCAGATCAGGAAGTCCTTCAGTACATCCTTCAGATCGTTCACTTCCAGAAAACCGTCGAACCCCAGCCCGGAGGACTGCACGGCCCTGCCCAGGAACACCGCCATCTCGGGACATCTGGCCTCGGAGACGGCACCTATCGTATCGCCGAACCTCTCCTTTCCCTGGATCCCGCATCCGTTGACGGTCATGTTGTACGCAGGCGTCGGGACACCGTCCACAGTCTTGGATGTGCCCTGGAGCCCTATGACCCCGACCTGATGGCATCCGCAGGATGACGGGCATCCGGATATCCTGAACCTTGGCAGAGCACCGTCCGGGACCCCTGCATCCCTGACCGCGGAGATCATGCTCCTCAGTAGTCCTGACGAATCCCTGACACCCTGCTGGCAGACGGTACCCCCGATGCAGGACACGGATGTCTCGAACAGCGTGGACGCCCCGCCTTCCGTTGCTTCGCTGACTCTCTTGGCCTCGTCTCCGTCCAGATTTACGATGTATATCGTGCTGTCCGGGGAGATCCTGAGCTCGGCCCCCTCGGAATCTGCGATGGCATCCCTTATCGCGGAAAGCTCCTCGACCGTGACGTCCCCTCCCACCGGATGGAACGCCACGTAGTACAGGCCCTTCTGCTTCTGAGGACGGATCCTGTCGCCGGAAACCGGGACATAGGCCTTCTCCGGGTAATCCTCCGCCTTCGGATGCGTCTCCAAACCACCCTTCGCCACCAGCGAATCCAGAGCCTGACGGTAGGCGTCCCTGAAACCGTCGCCGCCCAACTCGTCCCTCATGTACCTTGTGCGTGCACGGGACCTGTTATCGTAGTTCCCATGCTCCAGGAACGTGTCGACCATAGCCCGCACATGGTACAGCACCATCGATGGGTCCACAGCTTCCGCCACTTTCAGACCCGTCTTGGGGTTGTTCCCCAGACCGCCGGCGGCCCAGACGTCGAACTTCCCCTCGCGTGTCGCCACGAAACCCAGGTCCCTGAACGTGGCGTGGGTCTCGTTCCTGTCCGATCCGGAGAAAGTGACCTTCAGCTTCCTGGGCATCCTGATGTCGGCCATTATGTCCAGGAGATACGTCTCCGCCGCCTTGGCGTATGGGTACACGTCGAACCTCTCCTCCGGATCGACCCCCGATAGGGATGAGGCGGACACGTTCCTGGGGTTGTCCCCTCCTCCGCCCTGCGTGACTATGCCTACGTCCAGGGCACGGTCCATAATCCCCGATATGTCGTCCCCCGACAGGTTGTGGAGCTGCACGGTCTGACAGGTGGTGGTGTGGATCCTGCCGATTCCGAACCTCTCCGCCTCCGAGATTATGAAGGACAGCTTCTCCTTGGACATCCTCCCGCCGCACATGCGGAGCCTGACCATCCCGGTCCTCCCGCCTTTCTCGGCATAGCTCCCGAAGCCTCCCGAGACCCCTTTATACTCCTTGGCGGTCATGCCTCCGGAGAAGAAGGCCCTCTGGGCATCGTCGAAAACCGGTATCCTGTCCCTGAAGAATTCGACATCCTTCATCCTATCACTGCCGAGTCAACGGTGTCACGATTATTTACGATGCACGCAGATGCCATCCGTGGTGAGGAGGATGGTTTGTCCGGATGAGATCAAGAGGGAATTGGGACTGGTCCATGTGTACACGGGGAACGGCAAGGGAAAGACGACCACCGCCCTGGGCCTGGGTTTCAGGGCCGCGGGGAGGGGTCTGAACGTCATCATGCTGCAGTTCCTGAAGCCGGCCGGGGGCTACGGGGAGCACATATCCGCGGAAGGGTTCCGTAACTTCGAGATAGTGCCCATGGGTGCCGACCACATGAACGGCAACGAGGTCCCCAGGGAGAAGGACCTGGAGCTGACGCGCAAGGGTCTGGAGAGGGCCGAGCACGTGCTCGTCTCCGGCGATTACGACCTTGTGATACTCGATGAGGTCAACAACTCGATGAGGTTCGGTTTGCTGAGCCCTTCGGAACTGATAGCCATGCTTAAGCGCCGTGCCCCCAACACCGAAGTGGTTCTCACGGGAAGGGGAGTTCCCGATGAGGTCGTGGAGTACGCCGACCTGGTCACCGAGATGACATTGGTCAAGCATCCCTTCGACCGCGGAGTCCCCGCAAGGAAGGGAATCGAGTACTGACACTGCTTTTTAGTACGATAATCCGGTTCCGGAGAGCAATGACAGTATACACCAGCATCACCGAGACCATCGGAGATACTCCCCTGGTTCAACTGAACAGGATCGCACCCGCGGGAACCCATGTCTTCGTCAAGATCGAGAGAGGCAACCCGGGAGGGTCAATCAAGGACCGTGCGGCCCTCAGGATGATCGAGGATGCTGCAGCCCGTGGGAAGCTGAAGGAAGGCGGAACAATCGTGGAACCCACCTCAGGTAACACTGGGATAGCCATCGCCATGGTCGCGGCGGCCAGGGGCTACAACGCGGTCATCGTCATGCCCGACACAATGTCCAAGGAGCGCATATCCCTGATGAAAGCCTACGGGGCGGAGGTCATCCTCTCTCCCGGAGCAAAAGGAATGCAGGGCGCCGTGGACCTTGCCAACCAGATATGCGAGGAACGCGACGGGTTCATCTGCGACCAGTTCGGGAACCCGGCCAACATCGCCGCCCACAGGACAGGCACAGGCCCGGAGATCCTCAGGGACCTTCCCGACGTGGATTATGTATTCGCTGGGATCGGAACCGGCGGGACCGCATCCGGTATCGCCAAGGCGTTCGCCGACGCGGGTTCCAAGGCCAAGGTCATCGGAGTGGAGCCCGCAGAGAGTCCCCTCCTCACGGAAGGCAAAGCCGGACCCCACAGGATCCAAGGCATAGGGGCCAACTTCGTCCCCGGAAACTACGACCGCGAATGCGTCACGGATGTCGTCACTGTGACCGGAGAGGACGCCGTCAGGACCTCCGTGGAACTGGCCCGCAAGGAAGGCATATTCGCCGGCATCTCATCCGGAGCCAACGTCTTCGCCGCAGTCAGGAAGGCACAGGAAGAGCCTTCCGCCAGGATCGTGGCCATCCTCCCCGATGGAGGGGAGAAGTACATGAGCCTGGGAATCTACGAGTGATAAAATGCCGGTAAAGATCCCGGACGACCTTCCCGCGGTGGCGGTTCTCGAGTCGGAGAACATATTCATCATGTCCGACAAGAGGGCGGACACCCAGGACATCCGTCCGCTGGAGATACTGATCCTGAACCTGATGCCCACCAAGGTCGAGACCGAGATCCAGATACTCAGGTGCCTCAGCAACAGCCCCCTGCAGACCAACGTCACGTTCCTGCAGGCGGCCACCCATGACTCCAAGAACACATCCTCGGAGTACCTGACCAGGTTCTACAGGACCTTCGACCAGGTCCGTGACAGGAAGTTCGACGGTATGATCATCACAGGGGCCCCCTTGGAATCCATAGACTACGAGGACGTGGACTACTGGCCCGAGCTCTGCGAGATCATGGACTGGACACTCACCAACGTCTGCTCCACCCTGTACATATGCTGGGGCGCCCTTGCCGGACTCTACTACCATTACGGGGTCCCCAAGCACCTCCTGTCCTCAAAGATCTCCGGAATCTTCGAACACAGGGTCATGGTTCAGAACGAACCCCTCCTGAGAGGGTTCGACGACAGATTCTACATGCCTCAGTCCAGGCATTCCACGGTGAAGGCCGAGGATGTCATGGCCAACCCCCATCTGCACATCATCGCCATGTCCGATGACAGCGGAGTGGGGATCGTCCAGTCCGAGAGGAACCAGACGTTCATCACAGGGCACTTCGAATACGACCCTGGGACCCTGGCCTATGAGTACGAGAGGGACCTGAAAGCCGGGATGAATCCCCACGTCCCCAACAACTACTTCGAGGATGACGATCCCCGGAAAGACCCTGTCGTCCGCTGGAGGGGACACGCCACGTTGTTCTTCACCAACTGGCTGAACTACTCCGTCTACCAGGCAACCGAGTACGACATCAACGATATCGGAAAGAAATGAAAACTCATTGAGCGATCGTGCGGGGGTTGACTAGCTTCCCCACGATCGCATCCCTCACGAACGGGTTCAGGTCGGATGTGTCGCCCCGTTCGTCGAGGACCTTCTGGACCTCCGAGGAGACATGGGAGAATACCTCCCTGAATATCCTGCAGGAATCCCCGCCGTTGTTCTCCAGGCCGCATTCGTGGTAGGCGTCCATGCTGCATCCCCCGTTACAGTACTTGAACACGGGACACTGGGCGCACTTCTCCCTCCTCTCGACCGAACCGATCAGGATCCTTCTGAATCCCTCCGAATGGAACAGATCGTCTATTGTCCCAGGATCGTTGATGTTGCCCATGCGGAACTCCTCAGGACACGCCTTGGCGCACGGATACACCGAACCGTCGGGGTTCACGCACATCCACTTCGTCAGGCAGGACGTGTGGGCGCAATCGGACGGCACCGGGTCTCCCAGATAGTTCAGGATGTACAGGTAATGCGGGACCAACGGGACGTTTGCTTTGGAATCGTGGAACCAGGCATCAAACGCCTCTATGCTTCCCCTGATGTACTCATCCGCGTCCGGAACCGTCCCGCCGCATCTGGCGCATCCCGCGGGGATCACAGGGTTCAGGGACAGATTGGTGCCGTCCTTCTTGAAGAACTCGTACAGCTCCCTCTGTTTCAGGGCGGTCTCCGCGGATATCGTGGCGGACACAGAGTATCTGTTCTCCTTGGCGGAGAGCATAGAGAGGGCCTTGGAAGGGTCACCATCCCTGAGAACGGAATTGTACGGACCCTCGTACGACACACCTACGTTGATCTTCTTCTCGCGGCAGTACGCCATGAACCTGCGGTTGATTAAGGTGCCGTTGGTCTGAACCGTGTTTCCGCAACGGTAGTTATCCTTGCCGAGATACTTCTCCTGGAGCCTGACGGCCTCCTTGTAGAAAGACATGGGGAGTGTCAGCGGCTCCCCTCCATGCCAGATGAACCATACCGATTCGTATTCCTCGGAGACCTTGCGTATCAGGTTCTCCAGAGTACCGAGGGACATCTGCCCCTCCACCCTCTCCTCGGGCGTGTGGTAGCAATGACTGCAACCTGTGTTGCAGTATAGCGTCGGCTTTACCACTACGGACAGATAGGGTTTCATGCCTGATGACCGGCTCAGAAGGGCCAGTAGGTCCAGGCGCCGTTGAATCCGTCGGTGCAGTAGCAGCAGCACGCGCACAGCACGACGACGCCTCCGACGAGGCATCCGTACCATCCGGGGCTGGAGCAGCAACCCTTGTCGTCGCAGCAGCAGTAGTCGCACTTGGTGGAGCCCTCGTGATCCCCCTTGTCGAAGCGCTCGCTGTGGTCGCTCTCGGGGAGTCCCTCCATAGCAAAAGCAATGAACGCTGAAGGGGACTGGCTTTCGTAGAGTGCGGTCAATTTATCTACCGATGCTGACTCGTAAGACATGGGATACTCACCTACCGACGCTTAATTTCGGTATAGCCACACGATTCCTTGCGCATATTTAACCGTTGTCTATCCAGGATTCTTAGCCAGACGGCGGGACAAAACTATTATTGCACCGGCACTTCCGAATGTACGTTGCCATGTTCGGTTACACCGTCCCGCTTTACACGAAACTGTCCCCCGCGGACACCAGCCTGTACCGCAGGTACTACTGCGAGGGATGCCACCAGCTGAAAGCCGGTTTCGGACTCACCGGGACGCTTACCGTGAACTTCGACATGACGTTCAACACCATACTCCTCTGCGGCCTCACAGGCGGACCCCTGGAAGTCGAGGGGAACAAAGGACCGGTCTGCGTTTTCGACCGTCCCAAGACGGATTCGGAGCTCATGAGGGGCATGGCCGCGTACACGCTCATACTCACAAAGTGGGAGATCGAGGACGACCTGGAGGACAAACCCTCCGTCAAGTCCAAGTTCATAGACCTGGCGCTGGGCAGGGCCATAGACAAGGCCGTCAGACTTTATCCGCAATACGACGACATGGTCGGGAAGGGTTTCGAGGAGCTCAGAAGACTGGAGAGGTCCGGCTGCAAGGATGCCCGCCTCATGGGAAGGACCTTCGGGAAGAGCCTGGTTGGTGCTCTGGACGATTTCGCTGGAGATCATGGAAGCGATGACCTGAGGGAGCTCTTCACCGAACTCAGCAC
The DNA here is from genome assembly GCA_964550065.1 of uncultured Methanomassiliicoccales archaeon. Classification (GTDB taxonomy): domain Archaea; phylum Thermoplasmatota; class Thermoplasmata; order Methanomassiliicoccales; family Methanomethylophilaceae; genus Methanoprimaticola. Next base: position 17,158 of record CAZJWD010000002.1, on the reverse strand, counting down.
CGCGGTCTACATAATGGACGCCATAGACGACCTGGACGATGACTTCATGGACGGCACCTACAACCCCCTCCTGCCGGACAGGGGGTTCGTCAACTCCCGGGACCTGATCAACAGGAACCTCTTCGAGTTCACCGACCTGGTGAACGGCACCGTGTCGGGTCTGCAGGGAAGCTACTCCAGGATCAGACCGGAGATGAAAGGGAACGTGTCCCTCTGCGACAACATAGTATACTACGGGATCCCCGCCTCGGCCAGGAAGGTCATCTCCGGTACGACGGAGGCCGAGGCCAGCATCAAGAACGTCCTTTCCAACAGGAAGGCCAGGTTATCTGATTGACCCCGCGGGGTCGTAATCGGAGCACACATCCAGTTCGAACGCCTCCGCGCCCGTCCTGACGCAGACCCCTTTGGAGAAGGATGAACAGTTCTCGCAGCATCCGGGCCTGTACCTCCCGCACGTGTCGTCCGACCCCGTCGGCTTCGCCTCGGGCATGCAGACCCATATCCCGTCCGCGTGTCTGCAGAACCTGCATGTGCGGCATTTGCGGTAGCTCTCGTCCATTGGCAGTCCCCTGTGTCCCCTGGGTATGATCGGCGGTGTGATAAAGTTTTATTAGAAAATCTGAGATGGAGGCGCATCATGACTGTCTCCCTCGCCTACATGGGAATCCCCGGGTCCAATTCCGAGCAGGCCGCCACTGAGTTCGCGGCCAAGATGGGATGGGACGATTACGAGCTCCTGCCCAGACTGGACTCCAGAGGGGTCATAGACTCCATGGACAGCGAAGGTGCGGAGTACGGGGTCGTGGCTGTGGCCAACATCCATGCGGGGCCGGTCCTGGAAACGCAGGAGGCTCTCAAAGGCAGGGACGACATAGAGTTCGTCCTCAGTTTCTGGGTACCGATACACCACTGCGTCTTCGTCAGGGACGATTGCCCCGGCGTGAAACATGTGGCGTCGCACATCCAGGCGCTGCTGCAGACCCATGACAACCTGGAAGCGCTCTTCCCGGGCACGGACAGGGTCGAGGTCGAGGACACGGCCATCGCCGCCAGGTATCTGGCCGAAGGCAGGCTGTCCCCCGACACCGCCGTCGTCTGCAGGAGAAACGCGGGCAAGATGTTCGGTCTGAAGATGATACACGAGAACATCGAGGACCGTGCGGACAACATGACCGAATTCCATCTTCTACGCAAGGTCTGATCCGATGATATCCGATATGATCGAGGAAGACGCACGCAGGTTGGATGACATCCTCGCCGAACTGAACAAGGATGCCAACAGACATCGCAACGCCAGGGATGACTACAACCGCCAGGCAGGTGTATTGGCCGACAAGAGGGACAAGCTCCAGGCCCAGGCCAGGAAGCTGGCGTCCCAGGCCGCAGTCTACAGACAGCAGAGGGACGAATGCAACATCTCCGCCAGGGAGGCGAAGCAGAAGAGGGACGAATGGAACGACCGTGCGGCCCGCATGAAGTCCGCCGGAGGTCTGGGAGACATCGGAGAAGCCAGGAACCAGGCCCAGAACTGGCATCAGAAGGTCGTCAAGTACTCCCAGGACGGCCAGGCCCTCCATGACAAGATGCACGCCCTGATGGATGAGGCCGACGCCCTCAGAAGCCAGGCCCAGGTCTGCCATGAGCAATGCACCGACTGCCGGAAGGCCGCCAACTCCGAGCACGAGAAGTACATCGCGACGGTAAGGAAGATCGAGAGGATCCGCGACAACCTGCCGGATTAATCGATGAACAGCATGACATCTGACCGCATGAGGCGCATGAACCTGTACCTGCGGGGTCTGCCCGACTTCGGGTCCAGGAGAACCTCCTCCCCGACCACCCGGTAATTGCATTTCTCCATCACCCTGCCGGATGCCTCGTTCTCGGTGTCGAAACGCGCCTGTATGAAACTGTAATCGGTCATGTCGAAGATGTATCTCGAGACAGCCGTCAGCGCCTCTGTCATGTAACCGCGGTCCCAGAACCTCTGCGAGAGGCAGTACCCGATCTCGCACCATCCCTGGTCGGGATGGTCCCTGACAGCGGTTATGCTTCCGATCGGCTCCCCGTCCAGGGTTATGCACCAGTCCATCGACCCCGAAGGGTACTCGGCCACCCATCCGGCGATGACGGACCTGGTCTCGTCCAGACCCGCGTGGGGGCGCCAGGTGGTGAAATGAGCAACCTCCGGATCGGACATCCAGTTCCTGAAACACGCTTCCGCATCGGAGACCTCGAACCTACGGAGCTCGAGGCGTTCCGTCTTGAGACGAAGCGTCCTGACGGTCAAACCACTACCACCTGAAGCGACTGCAGAACATCCAGGGCCTTCTCGCCCAACCCGCGGTCGTAACTGGCGACGCAATCCCTTCTGACCGTCACCTTCGCCTCAGGATTCGCAGTGCGGGCGATGACGGCGTTGGCCAGCACGCATATGTTGGTGGCGACACCGCAGACGGTAACCTCGTCGTAATCCAGAAGGATGTCGATCAGCTCACGGCACCCGAACGTGTCCTTCTCCAGTATCCTGCATCCGTCCCTCATCGACAACTCACGAACGCGGCCGTGCAGCTCCCAGCCATCGGTCCCACGGATGCAATGCTCGACCGGAAGGCTCCGACCCTCGGCGGTGTCCAGGTAGTCGGCACCATGGGTGTCCATGGTGAAGATCACGTCGTCCCCCGCCGACAGGGAATCCTCTATCAGTCTGCAAACCGGACCCTCTATGGAAACGGCATCATCGCTTCCCAAGGGACCGGTGACGAAATCGTTCTGGTAGTCGATTACCAACAGAACCCTCATGATGGGGTCAAGGCCTCAAACGTTAATGTTTATGTTGGCGTTGTTGCGCTTGACGACCTCGTACACAAGGCTGTACGGCAGACCCTTGGAGATAGATATGTCCACACACGAGCTGCCACGGCGGTACTCCTTGAGGATCTGATCCTCCATCGCAATCTCCGTCTCCAACGCTGTGCGGACGGAGTTCAGCTCATCGGCCGCCTTGTCCAGCGACCAGTCCTTGGACGAGCATAAGGGGCATTTCCGGGGGATCTTGGAACCCTTGGCATTCCATACGTAGTTGCATCTCTTGCAGTTGAAAGAGCGCGGAGGAACGTTCCACTGGTGTGTTCCGCACGACGGGCATCTCTTCGGAGTCCCGTTATGGGAGTTCCATTCGTGGGAGCAACGGAGGCAGACCACCCTTAGGTTCGGATCGTCCCACTTGATCGAACGGCACTTGGGACATCTCTTCGGCGGCCCATCCTTGCGCGGCATCCACTCATAGGAGCACCGGGCGCACCTCAGCGCATTGCTGGAGGCGTTGTTTGAAGGCATAGCAATCTAAGATTCTACGTCTGGAATATATAATCATTTGGATTTTTATTTTATAATGGATGCAACATCCAGTTCACCAGCCGTATCTGAGCGCCAACCATGCGGCGAAGTACACTCCGGCATAGCGCGGACGGCGGATCATCGCATATGCCCCACGCATGACGGAATATCTTCCTGACAGCGGCCGGGCCGCGGCCAGGATCTCCTCGTCCGACCATCCTGCGAACTTCTCCCTTGCCCTTACGAAGCCCTGCTTCGAGTATATCGAACGCCGGCACCATCTGCCGTACGACCCTGGCTTCCCTCTGATGACGGCCTCGGCGGCCAACCTGCCGGAGAGCATTGCCACGCCTATGCCCCCGTAACAAAGGGCGTTGGCCAGGCCTGCCGCGTCTCCTACCAGCATAGCGTTCCCTGACACGGCGTCCGGGACGCCTCCGAACGGGAGGACACGCGCACCCCTCGACATGGCATCGTCCGGAACCGGGAACCCTTTGGGGAACCCCACCGAGACATACCCTGGCTTGGACGGGAACCTCCAGGCGTACACACCTTCGTATTGACTCCCCACGACGAACTCCAGGTACCTTCCGGATTCTCCGGGGCAGACCGTGTTCACAAACGGCACGGAACCGACGGGATCTGTGCCGAACAGGTCCCTCCTGACGACGGAATGTGCGCCGTCGGCACCGATGACGTAACGGCAACGGATCTCCCCCTCGGTCGTCTCCGCGACAAATGACCTGCCCTCGTGTCTGACCGACTTAACCGTACCGCGGATGAAACTCGCTTCACAGCCACCTCTCATGTCCAGGAGCATACGCGAGCGGTCCACGACCTTCCCCGGATTCAGTATCCTGATGCCGGGGCCATCCCCCAGCCTGATCTCGATGCCGTCCACCTCGACCATGACGTGATCGGAGGATATGCCGTTGATCTCGAACATCCTGTCGCTGACCGCCTCCCCGCACACCGAATGGTATCTGGAGAACGCCCCGTCCGACATCCTCTCGATGACGACGACATGCATGCCGCTGCCATCGAACGCACGTGCGGCGGACATGCCGGCCGGACCGGCACCGACTATCAGGACGTCGGCATCCATGGGATCACGCCAGAAGTATCAGATGACGGGACACCGCCATGCGGACCCTCATCATGAACGTCCTTTGGTCGTACTGCTCCATGGAGTACTCCGCACTGTCCAGAAGGTCCTCGGTGAACCGGCGGGCCGCCTGTTCCGTGATCTCACGGGAGTACATCATCACGTTCGTCTCGAAGTTCAGGGTCAGCGACCTGTGGTCCAGGTTGGCGGACCCCACGGAGCAGAACATGTCGTCCACCAGGATCATCTTCTCATGGACGAACCCGTTCCTGTACCTCCATATCCTCACCCCCGACTTCATCAGCTCATGGGAGTATGTCATGTTGTTCCAGTAGACGAACATGTGGTCCTTCTTGTCCGGAATCAGTATCCTCACGTCCACCCCCGACCTTGCGGCGTTCCCCAAGGCCAGGACCATGGCCTTGTCCGGAACAAGGTACGGAGTCGTGATGTACAGGCGCCTCTTCGCAGCCGCTATCATGGCCAGGTACTGGGTGTGGATCGGGTTGTTGGGCATGGAGTCGGGTCCTCCCGACACGAACTGCATCCTCACATCCCCGTCACCGTCTGGGATCGTGTCCCCGACATAGTATCCGAGGGGCTTCATGGGGTCCCTCCTGCGGCTGTACTGCCAGTCGCCTGAGAACCTGACGGCCATCGGGACCACCCCCGGGCCGACTATCCTCACCGTGGCGTCCCTCCAGTGTCCCAGGGGACCCTCCCCCAGGTACTCGTCGCCTATGTTGAAACCGCCACAGTACCCGACCTTCCCGTCGATGATGGCTATCTTCCTGTGGTTCCTGTTGTTCTTCTTGGGGCTGAGCATCAGGTTCAGGGAGGAGTGGAACATGGCGTAATGGCCCCCAGCGTTGATGAACCTGAATATGCCCCCCTTGGGGCCCTTGCCGATGCCGAAGCCGTCCGTCAGCAGACGGACCTCCACGCCCTGCCTGACTTTCTCGATCAGGATCTCCATCAGCCTGTTGCCGACGCGGTCGTTGCGGATGATGTAGTACTCCATCAGGATTGTCCTCTCGGCGGACTCCAGGTCCCTGAAGAGGCTCTCCATCTTCTCCTCGCCTTCGGTGAACAGCTCCACCCTGTTGCCACGGGTATACGACCACGCCCCTGCCCTCTCCATGGTCTTGGCCATGGTGTAGACGTCCCTGCGGGAAGGATGCTCGGAGAGGTCGTTCTCCAGAACGTCCGCAAGGTACTCGACGGCATCCATCAGCTGGGTGTCGCTGATATTCTTGGGCTTGAACTTCCTGCGGTTGTAGATCGTGGAGCCCATGTACATGTACAGGATGAACCCCGCCGGCGGTATGAAAATCAGGATTATGAGCCAGGTGACGAACACACGCGGGTCGTACTTCTCCAGGAACAGCATGATGAACAGCGCCACTATGTCAAGCACCACGATCAGCATGACCAGGTCCGAGAGCACGTTGGTGTACGACAGGAATTCGTCGAGTTCGAAACTCATCCGTCGGAGGAGAAGGGCGGAAGTATTTGGTTATATTGAGGAAAACCACGGTGTCCCGATGGATAAGTGATTATGTACGGCGACCATTCCCGGACATGGACCGCAACGACTCGACCGTCACCATGGACGAACTGAAATCATTGGTCAGGAGATTCTGCGACGAGAGGGACTGGGATCAGTTCCACAACCCCAAGGACCTTGCCATCGGGATGGTCACAGAGTCCTCGGAGCTGCTGGACATCTTCAGGTTCAAGGACTGCGACGAATGCCGCCGCATCGTTGGTGATCCCGACCGCACCGATGTCAGGGAGGAGCTCTCGGATGTCCTGTACTTCGTGCTCAGGTTCGCCGACATGAACGGGATAGACCTGTGCACGGAACTGGAGAGGAAGCTGGAGATCAACGCGAGGAAGTATCCGGTGGAGTCGTCCAAAGGGTCCAACAGGAAGTATAATGAATGATTGGAGTTCCGAAATCCGTCATCATTCTAATTCCTGAAGCTTTACTCTTCCTACTGCTTGTCGCATTGGATTAATTTCATAATTTCGTCAAGTGTCTTTCCATCTTTCGTGCGCCAATCGGTCCATCCACGGGATACCTGTCCCCTTACAACACCTGATGATGCAGGATAGCTGTCGAAATGGTAATCTCTCGTAAAAATCCGGTCTACGATTACTCCATTGGCTATTAAATTCTCCCTCAGCTTGCTATATCCTTTGTTTTTGAAGCTATTTGATGTACTGTTGGATATTCTCGAACCTTTCAAAACAACAAAACCATCGGGAACTACCATCCCCTTGGCGTCATAATCGGTCTTTGCACTAGAGGTGTAGTATATTACCCTATCATGCTCCTCATATTTCGTGATAGGCAACTTCAGGAATCTATCCTATCACCCTCATGATAAGACGCAGATTGTCAAGATACTCCATCATCTCGGCTTCGTCCGCTTCGGATAAGGAGGATTTGGTAGGATGATTGAGATTCTCAAGATGGCATCTGCCAGCTTCGAGGGCCAGTTTGTAAAGGGAACTCTCCAAGTACTTTACCTGGCCTTGTTAAGCTCATTATCATTCTGACAAACACCACGCACTCAGTCCAGTCCTGCCATTCATCCGTGGAAATGTGCCGGTTAATCCTCTTCAGAATCCCTTCAGCTTCACCAATGTATACGTTGTCTCCTTGCTCCTCATCTCTCCCTATCAAGAAGTAGATTCCTGTGTACGAAAGTTCTAACCTATCATTGGACTTAGAAACCATAGTTCTGGGAATCTTGAACGCCGACCCAGTCCATTAGACAATTCGCATTTCCATCTTCCTGAGGCTTCGCCGTCCATCAGAAAAAGACGGATTGACCCACTATAATTACGCACGTTGGACTCCCGCTGCATACTTGTTAAATGTGACTGCCATCGCCTTCATCCTCCTAGCAACGATTGAAAATGTTGCATCGAAGTCTCCTTTAACCGGCAATTCGCAACGAACGCTGGAGGATTTATTACCATCTTTAGAAATCCATTCCAACTCAAATCCCAATTCATCCCTTATCTGATCCTTGTTTTCCAAAAATGTTCCATACAACTCCGAGTCCGTGGTCCAAATATCGAGAACAACTCTGTCGATTAACTCTGCTTTGGTATATGACCTAATAACAAGTTCGTAACCATTGAAACCCCTGGTGAAACTAATGTAAGTACGTCCTGTCGGATTTCTGTCCTTTATGCCTGGGAAAATCTTGATCATTTCTGCGTCGTTCCCTGCTCTCTGCAGAAACTGCTCCCAGAACGCATAACGAACAGTATCTGTGTTCGCAGATCTAGAGCGCTGTGCCCTTACATACCCGTTCGGGGACTCGACAACAGTGAACATTGGTGCTGGGCGAGAGTCATCGATTTTGTATACTCCGACTTTCACCAAGAAAAAGTACTTACTGTCAAAATTAGTATTCAACCAGGATACTGCCTGAGCATGTTCTTCGTGGATCTTCTCGACAATCCACACTATAGTAGACGCATCTACCCCAGAAGCATACGTGATTATCTCACCCAGATGCACATGATCTGTATCTCCGAACTGATTCTCTATAATCGCAGTGGTTCCATCCCACATTCTCCCAAAGATATCTGAACGATACCGACCTACACGCTGCTCCCTCTGAGGATCCTGAATAGTCTCAATACCTAAAGCATCACAAAGAAGTTCAAGGTTCTCAGGCTCTACAAGCCAATCAGAAAAATGCTCCTCCCTCACCCATATCTCACGGATTGGACGTTGTTCAATACGACTTAGACCACAATTCATTGAATCCCCTATACAATCAATCAGACACTGCATACCAACTATTAACCTTAATCGAAGATTGTTAGAGTGAGATTTCGACTGTGCCTGGATATTATCATGAACCAATCTGGCTCATACCTAGATGTAGGATATCAGAACGAGTCGAAATAGCTAAAACAGGGAGTGGAGCCGCCTGAGGGATTTGAACCCCCGGCCTGCTGATTACAAGTCAGCCGCTATACCCCTAAGCCAAGGCGGCACCAACCCATTGTATCGGTACCCTGTTTATATTGGTTTCCATGTTTTTCGCTTGACTGGGATACCGCTAGGGGGCACACCGACACTCTTATATCAGACAATGCAATCGCGAGCCCATCACGCTTACATTTAATGGTGATTTAAATGGCAGACACTAAGAAGATCGTCCGCATCGACTACGAGGCCTACCTCGCTGACGTCGACAAAATGTATGACACCTCGAACGCCGACGCCGCCAAAGAGGCTGGCGTATACAACGAGAAGGCCGTCTACGCCCCTCTCCCCTACGTTGTCGGATCCAAGGCCCTGTACGCCGACCTCGATGAGGCAATCTCCAACGCCGAAGTCGGAAAGCAGATCGAGGTCAGCATCCCCTGCGAGAAGGCCGCCGGAGCCAGGAACCCCGCCCTCATCCAGCTGTTCCCCATCAAGGACTTCTACAAGGAGGAGATCAACCCCTACCCCGGAATGCCCGTCAACCTCGGCAACAAGAGCGGAGTCGTCATGTCCGTTGGTGCCGGCCGTGTCAAGGTCGACTTCAACAGCCCCCTCGCCGGACACGACCTCCTCTACAAAGTCACCGTCACCGAGGAAGTCACCGACCCCATCGAGAAGGCCAAGTGCATCATGGAGATGAACTTCGTCACCTCCGAGGGATTCGGATTCGCCGTCATGGAGGACAAGGTCGTCATCACCGAGGCCGAGATCTGCAAGTTCCACGAGAGCTGGGCAGTCGCCAAGTACAAACTCGTCTCCGAGTTCCGCGCCGTGTTCGGTGTCGACCGCATCGAGTTCGTCCAGGTCTGGGAATCCTCCAAGAAGGCAGACTCCGAGTGAGTTTCACGATAAAGGAAACCTCTTCCCCAAACCCTTTACTTCTGATTCCAATCTTCAATCATATCTGAAGAGAATGTTCTTAACCGGCCCTTTGCGAAGATTCGCGGTCATCTCCTTCTCGAACGATCCCCTATCGATGTCCCCGTGGATCTCGAACGATACCGTCTCCAGCTCGACACCTTCCAAAGATAAGGGAACATTCCCTCCGCTGATGGTGTACGCCTCCAACACATTGGACAGCCTTTCGACGGCCTTGAGCACATCGAGCGGTAGACGGCCGCCCACAGCCTGAGATAAGAAAACCAACTCCGAGCTGGCAATGATGTCGGGAATCATGGATGTGAACGGATCGTCGATGCCGCACACTCCGGGATTCTCCGTCAGACACCTCACGCACCCCTTGCAGCGCCTTATGCCGCTGCCCTTGAGGGACACCGCACCGTCCGACGGGGAATCCGAGAGCACCATCCTACCCATGACCGTCGTTACGTCTCCAAAATATTTCAATTGGTTTTCCTGCGCCATCGGTCGAAGAACGACAGAATGGAATTCAGCTCCCTGTTGGAATTTTTCTTAGGCCTGAGACCTCTCCTTCCCATGTACTTCGCCGATCTGTAGGAAATGTCGAGCTTCTGCTTGGGCATGGGTATAATCAGGGCCTGTCTCTGTGATGCCATGTTTCTCTCCTGCCGCCTCATGGGCTGCAATGGAAAGATTGCGTAGAGAGTATAATTACTGCTGGTTGTTATGTTTGTAATATTAGTAAAGTTAGTAATATATGTTATATAACGAACGTACAGAAACCAGTATCACTGAAGCTGTGAGAAAAAAAAAGAGATTGAAATTAAGACATCATTCAAGATAGAATGTGTTGATGATGTTATGCCCCTCCTCGGTCAGAATGTACTTCCCGAGGAGATCGTCCTTGCGTATCCACCCATAGGAGGTCCACTTCCTGATGAAGTCCCTCTGGTAATACACGGCCTCGGTCTGCTTCTGTGTACCCTTCTTGTCCGGATCGTCGGTCTCGGTGTCCCTGTACCATATGCCTGCGGCCCTCAAAGCAGGGACCATGGCTCCGCTGGTTATGGACTGCTTGGCCTCCGTCCTCTTCTGAAGAACTCTCAGACCACGGACCAGATGCTCCTCAGGTATGGATATCGAATACATCGGCATGACCCTTGGAGGATAGGTCGTCTTGGTTAGTCCGACGGGCTCGTCTCCTATGTAGTACACATCCTTGATACGGTCACTGCCGACCGTGTACTCCTTGGTTCCGACGGAGAAAAGGATCGTTCCGGGGACCATCATCGAGGCGACGGCAGATGCCGCGGAATACTCCGAGGAACCGGAAGAGAGATTGACGTAAATCTCGCAATCCTCCTCGCCCTGGTTCTCCGCCTGTATTATGGACAGCACGGTCCTGAGCATCACCGAGAAATCGCCCACACGCTCATTGTGTATCTCAATCTCCACCGGACGCGGGGATTCCGATTCCAGACGCTCGCATACGCGAGTGCAGAAACTGTCGTAGATCCTGCCGCTCTCGGACAACGGATCCTTCAGATACCGAATGATGTGAATCTTGTTGATTTCGTAATAGAGGGATGGCTCCACAACCTTCGATGTCTCGAAGGTTACGCAAGCTATCATAATCCTCTTCTTACGGCCAGACGGCAAAGTACATCCCAATCAGGACGAAGAAGTACATCCTATATAATAACATCTATTATGTAATTATCATCAAAGTATATTATTTCGACAATAACAATAATTTGTTTATAGTTAGACGTGGATGTCTATGATGAGCTTCCCCCGAAGTTCGCAATCACAAGTCCTGGGTCGAAATGATCCATCCGATTATGGCGACCCAGGACACCCCACCGTGTTAGCCAGACAGTTCAAAACTGTGCTTCACCAATGGTTTTTAAAGACGGTTGACAACCTTAACCGCAATGCTTTTATTCTTCATCCCAATGGAGGGGTTTGACGGACAGGTGGCCTAGCCTGGATATGGCGGCAGCCTCCTAAGCTGCAAGCCGGGGGTTCGAATCCCCTCCTGTTCGCCATTTCTATCATCAATTCCATGTGTCTGGCTGTGCTCTCTAATTTTTGGCAATATCATTTTGATACCTCTTATCTTCATATTTAAATCCTATATGTTTCGGAAAGGGTTTCGAAATCATTTCCGGAGGTCTCGCTGTCAGGGCCTTCCGCAGCGCATCCTTGGCCATAGGATGCCATGCGCCATGCACTGCGGACGACCTCTATGGCGGCCCCCTTCCTGGTCCTGCGCTTATGGTTCATGCCCAGAGCGAGCTGAACCCATCCCTGAGGGCTAGAATAACCACGCTACTGAATGTCGGGATGAGCTCGTACCGTTCAGTCATCGGAACCTCTCCTAACGTTGATCCTGCGGATGGGTCCGTCCTCATAGACGTACCTGGGGATGTCGTCGCGATACGGACAATGGTTGCGGTCGCGACTATCGTCTGAATCGTCATCAGAATCCTCGTCTCCGCAGACTTCATAGAAGTCCGTGTAGAGCATCGGATCGTTGTCGATGGTGATCCCCGCAAGATACTCGCCGACCATGTTCTTAGCTAGCTCAATGTCGTTTAGTGGCTCTCCGGTGTACGCCTCGTCGAAGAAGCACTTGGCGAAAGCCTTGGCCATCACTTTGACCCTTGTCCTCTCATCGGGGATGAGGATCCTGACGATAGAGTAGACATTCTCGGAGAGGAAGTCGATCGCGTCGTCGAAGTCCTCGATGTCATTCGTCGTGCAATGCTTGGTAGCATCAGCTACTCCTGAGTTTCTTGTGCTCATCTATGTCACCTCGTTCATGGTGATTTCTGATGACCTGGCTCCAGACCGACGTGCACGCTCTCTGTTGTCTGGAGCCCTATTAGACCGGCCTAATGGTCGATCATTCTCCATACGCTTCTTGCTTATAAAGGACAATTTGTAGAGTGTTCTTGCAACACATGGAATCGAAACTCCTTTTATACTCAGGAGCGTGAATTCGACGATTCCTTATCTCCGACCATGATTTCGAGACGGATACTGTCTGTTCGGACCTTTGCGGATGTGGTTGCCGGTGATTCTTCGACACCTGAGATGGGTCGGAGAATATAGAGGAGTGAAGTCGGATACTCGCACGGATATGCACCGAACAGACTTTCCCGAACTTCGAGAGATGTTCAAGGCTTGAGAACTACCATCGCCTTTCCAAGACGATTCGACAGTCCTAGATTCGGTATCAGGAGACACAGTTCTAACAATCAAGTTCTCTGTGCACACTACCGCAGTCCTCTTTTGACAATGTATTTAGTACATGGTGTCGATGACGAACCGTGATAAGATGGCGACGCAATCCTTCTATCAGGACATAGTGTTGAAGACGCAGGAAGAGGTGGACAGGTTAGTCGCAGCCTTCGACGAGGCCGACCGCCGCGGTCCCATCGACACATCCAACGCTCACAAGGTCATCGACGACCCTGATGAGGCTGTAAGGCTCTTTCTCAAAGTGAAACCATGAGGCCATACGTCATCACTCCTCTTCGGTTTTTGCTTCAAAGAATGGAAGAGGAAGACGTCAAAACTCGTTTGGGATCATTCACTTGCTCGCGTGACCGTGACCGGAAGGACTTCCTGCACAACAAGGCAATACTCTTCGAGAAGAAGGGTATGGCAAGAACGTATCTGGCCATCATGGATGATGGGATCGCAGGATACTTCACACTGTCGATCAGATGCCTCCGCGTCCCCGACGACCAGGAGGTCTCCAAGTCTCTCAGCAAGAAGATGAACATCGATCCGGACAACAACGTCGCCCAGAGCTACCTCCTCGGTCAGCTCGGAAGGGCCGATGATTCCTACAAGGGCATGGGTGCCGACCTTCTCGAGGATGCCATCGAACTGGTGAAACAGGCCAACGGCATCGTGGGATGCCGTGTGGTAAGGGTCGACTGCCAGGATGAGCTCATACCGTACTACGAGCAGCACGGTTTCAGATACCTGTGCGAGACGGAACCCGCTGAGGGCAAGCCTTCCCTGAACCAGATGGTCCAGGTCATCTGAGACGGGATCGGGGAGCGGCAAATCCCTCTATTCCCAAGAGAACACCTCTTGGAGACACAACATCATCCCCAACCATAACGCCGTCCTCTGTCATCCGATGAACACACGAGAACCAATCGTCTCAGATGTTGTCCAGGAACATGCTCGGGGATTTCATGCGCCGACATGATGCGTTCGATTTGAACCGTACCTAGAGAAAAAGTGCCCATCAATCAGATGAGTGATCCGACTCTGCGGATCTTTTGGATAGACGGCAGTCGGGGCCGTCCTTCCGGACGGCCCCTCCTGCCTGGGTTTGCTGTTCAGGTCTCTGTTGGGTTTGATGCTCGCTCAGCACCGGAGCAGATGTCTTGCTTTACCGAGACTCTCAACCCTTATCTTTCGGTTTTCAGCTCCTCATCAGCCTGAGGGCGACCATGACAGCCATAACGGCGATCAGAACGACCAGGACGATGAGAAGGATGTCAGTGAGGCCGAGTCCATCGTCGTCATCGGATCCGGAGTTGCCTCCGTCCACGATGACGCTGTTGTTTGCGGGTGCGGCACCGGTCGCGGCAAGGGTGAACGATGTAGCATCGGCATCGACGGTGATGGTTCCACCGTTCTGGACTGTCTGTCCGTTGAAGGTGATTGTCGCCTTGTCGATGGTGTATCCGTTGTTGGCTGCGATTGTAATGGTGTGGGTTCCCACTGTAAGGTAGAATCTCTCGCCAGCATACCAATTCGCGATCGTCAGACCGTCGATGTACATCGTCATTCCGGTTCCGACGGAGATGATACCGTTAACGGTGTCGAGTTCGACCTCGGCGTAGACGGTCTCGACTGATCCGATGGTCTTTTCACCGACTGCCGTCTTTCCATCAGTCCATTTCATATCATCGGTTACGAAACCGGAGAGACTGATTTTATCGCTGGTTGCCGTTTCAACGATCTTCACACTGTTTCCAGATGTGGCATAGACCGTCATGTAGGGTGTGTCGTTGATCTGATACTCGGTGGAGACGACCTTAACGTTGGTCTCGTAAGCGACTTTGGACATGTCAGCGCCTGCGTAGGCCTTGATCATTCCGGTTGTGTCTTTGAATGCAACGGTTCCGACGATGGCTCCGGTTGCAGAGGAGCCCAGAGAGGTGGGCTTCTTTCCAACGATGATAGATCCGGATTCTCCGATCTCCAGGGTTCCGACATCATCGCCTTCGGTCTCGACATTGACGGTGCCGGTGACGTTGAGTTTCGTGACGTTGACCGTACCGGTGGTCGAGATGTTCATGGTTCCGGCTACGGTGACATCGACTGCATCAACGGTTCCGTCGACTACGACTGTTCCCTTGACGCTGACGCCCTTGGTGGCGGTGAGGTCGACCTCGTCAGGAATGACGAGGGTGGCTCCTTCAGACACTGCGAGGGTGTTGACCGGAGATGAGCTGCTGTCGACTTTGAGGTCGCTGTTGAGTGTGACGGTTCCCGCAGAGACTGTGACGCCTCCCACGAGTGTTTCGACCTCACCCTCGTTTGCATTATCTGCAACGGCAGGTGCGATGCTCATGGTCCAGACGATGACGTTGGCATCGTTGGGGCTGTCGGAACTCGCCACGGTCAGTCCCTTGACTTTGTTCAGGCTGACAGCGGAAGCGACGGTGGATCCGTCCTCACCGGACTGTCCGGTGACGATACCGGTGAACTCGGCATCCTTGGAAATGGTGAGGGTACAGTCATCGAGGGTGATGTTAGCATTGACAACGGCTCCGGACTCAAGCTCAATGTCCTTCTTGGTAGTGACATCGGCGTTCTCGGTGACTTTTCCGATGACGGTGATAGTTCCTCCGACGTCGTAGTCCGCGACGCTGTCTGCGGCGTTGGACAGGGTTGTCAGGACGGTGTAACCCTCATCATCGGTGAAGTATGCACCGTTGTATTTCGCTTCAGGTGTTGTGTTTGCGGGGAACACGATGCTTCCGGTACCGGAGACGGTGACAGTGTAATCACCGGTGTCAGTGCAGAGGTCCAGTTTGGTCCCCTCTGTGTTGTCGATCTTTCCGGAGACGGTGACGTTCCTTCCGACATCGACTGTTCCATGGTTGTCCAGGGTTCCGTTGACCGTCAGGTTCTTCTCGACACCCAGGGCTCCGCTGGCGTTTACATCGACGGTTATCCCGGCAGGGATAGTCAGGGATCCGGAGACCTCGGCCTCGTTGACGACGTTGATGGTGTCTCCCTCGTTGGCCTCGGAAATGGCGATGGCCAGTCCGGAGTAGGTGACGTCACCGTTGGTGGATGATGTCTTGACGGCGAAGGTGGTGGGGGCGCTGCAGAGGGCTCCGTAGAGGACGGTGAGCTTACCCTCGACCTTAACCACGGTACCGTCGATGACGGCCTCGGAGGCGAGCTCGACGGAACCGTTCTCGGAGATCTCCACATTCGCATTGTTGATGTCGATGGTCTGTCCGGCGGACAGGTTCTTGGCATCCGCGATCTCGAGGTTTCCGTAAACGGTGATAGTCTTGCCGACGGCGTTAGCGATCTGGCTCAGTGCGTCGTCGAATCCGGTAACGTAGTATGTGGTGACCTGGGACTCGCTGGTGACCGAGTATCCGGTACCGACGAATTTGCCCTCGTTGCCCTCGGCGACGATGACTCCGGCGGAGCTAATCTCACCGGTGACGACAATCTTGGTATTGTCTCCAAGGGTGAACGATACTGTGTTGCCCGTGGATTCATTGTATGCTATGGCCAGGGAGTTGACCACATAGATTATTCCATCTGCAGAAACTTCGATGGAAGCAGCCACTTTGGTGTCGGCACGGATGGCGTTTCCAGAAAGCAGGAGCTTCTGCTCGGTCATGCTTGTCTTATCGTCCATGTAGGACTCGGAAGCGACAGAGAACACGATTCCGGAGACGTTCTTCACCGTCACAGACGTCTCATCAATGAGAGAGGACGCTGTGTCTTTGCTGATATATTCGCCGGTCTTGGCTTTGACGGCGATTCCGTCTACA
This sequence comes from uncultured Methanomassiliicoccales archaeon, assembly GCA_964550065.1. GTDB lineage: Archaea > Thermoplasmatota > Thermoplasmata > Methanomassiliicoccales > Methanomethylophilaceae > Methanoprimaticola. The sequence continues at coordinate 771 of CAZJWD010000002.1, read as the reverse complement.
TCGGTCTTTCCGTTGAGGCTCAGAGTGGCCCCGTTCTGGAGTTCAATCTCTCCGCTGACGGTTCCATTTACGGTCACAGACGAGGATTTGGAGACGACGACGTTTTCCGCTGCGAATATGACTCCGCTGCCGATCGAGAGCTGTCCGGAGACAATGGCTCCGCCTGCCGCCGTGATTTTATTGGTACCGGTTCCGTTCTTGACTGCTGTTCCGGAGAATGTAAGGGTGTACTCCGCACCGCTGGTTCCGACAACCCTGTTGAGTCCGAAGCTGATTCCGGTGACGTTCTGGATGGAGACCTCTCCGTGGTTGATGCCGTAGACTGATACTGCCTCACCCTTTCCAATGTTTCCGTTGTTGGTTATGGAACCTGTGCCTGCCAGAATTATTCCTTCCTTCTCGGCATTTTCAGCGGCAGACCCTTTGGCAATGACGGTTCCGCCGTTATTGACAACGAGGTTACCTTCGATTGTAAGGCTGTATCCATTGAGATCGAGGGTTCCAGTGCTTGCGACTGTAAGTGTCGCACCCTCCTTGATCACAAGGTTGTTGGAAAGATAGTTCGTCTTCACGATGGTGTAGTCGCTCTCAAGGGTTCCCCTGAGACCGAGGTTGGAGTCATCCGGGCTAGTGGTGGTGTCATCACCCTGAACTTCCTCGGCGGGCATGATAGTAGCGAAAGCACATACCACCATTGCGAACATCGCAACTGCAGCGAGGAGCTTAACCCCTTTGTTTTTCGTTTTCATCTCATTTGTTAGCATTTGGACA
>CAZJWD010000001.1:0-739813 GCA_964550065.1 uncultured Methanomassiliicoccales archaeon | reverse complement strand
GAGGAGCTTAACCCCTTTGTTTTTCGTTTTCATCTCATTTGTTAGCATTTGGACAATATAGACTGATTTGGGACACGTCCGCAAGGTTCTTTTCGGCAGCGCATTCATGGAGTGCATCGGTCTGTCCCAAATCTTCCGAGAATCAATGGTTTCATCAGTCTGAAATCAAACATTCGGCATTTTTCATACGGATATCAGCTGAAAACCATGATTTCGAACCGATTTTCGATGACCGATTGACGGAAATGCCTGGTTTTCCAATGGTTTCGAATCCGATCTCCGACACATTCGGGCCGGGGAAACGTGGGATGAACCGCCCTGGAATCCTGCAGTAAAATGCACTGGATTCGAGCTTAGATGAATCATGTTTATAAACCAGAACGGGCAAACCCCATCTGTCCGTTCCGAACAGACGTTCGGCGCAACCATTGATGCCCTCGCAACCGATCCATAACATGGATTGGGCATCGCGGACTAAAGATTCGCGGATTCCGACAGATCTCCACCGATTCCGATGGATTTCTGCCGTGATGAATGCGAGTCAAAAAGGAGCATATGTCCATATGCTCCATTTATAGTTTGGCTTTTAAGACTTAAGTTTTTAATCCATATTTTCACCTCGTTTTCCGTAGATTTTCGTCATTTTAAAACCTTAAACCGGTTTTTCAACCTCTAGTTACCGCGATTATGTCCAAATGCTGACAACTGAGATGAAAAAGAACAACGGGAAAATCCTCGTAGCGGTTCTCGCGATGGCAATGATATTTGCCGGATGCGCCGTCGTATTCAGCGAAGGTGCGGATGCTGGAACCGGTACGGGGGAGGATGCCTATGTCCTTACTAATTCTAACACCGTAACGGTGTATAACAGTATGGATGCTTACGAAACAGACACAACAGGAACCAGTGGCACTTCGAAATCACTCGGAGATGCACTCAAAAACCAGAAAAATGATGAAGTATGGGTTCTTAAAGAGAACACATACTACAACGTCGTTGGTACACAAGACAACAACAATAACTACATCGGTAGCAAATTTGTCCTCCACGCAGATAACCTGACAGTGGTCGGGAACGGCGCAACGATCTATTCCGATTACGCCAACAGTCAGATGAATTCTCCTGTTGGTAATGCTCATGCGGCCGCTACTGTGTCCATCACAGGAGACAACATCACAATAACCGATATGGTCATCCAGACCATGGTTCAATATAGTAACGAGGGATACTTCTACGCCAACAAGTCCATTCTTGTCTCTGGATCTGAGGCATCAATCAGTGATGTAACGACTACACCCAACACACTCGGAGATTACCCTGAGAAAAATGAGTTGGGTACAAGTTTTACAAATGATGTTAAAAAAGTTGTTAACCCAGACTATGGTGGCCTGCTGTACACAGAAAAACTTGGCGACACATCCCCTTCTGTAACTGTAACAGGCATGACCTTCAACAATGGAAGGGTCACATCCGGATACGGCGGCGAAGGCTCGAACATATCCATAAAGAACTCGACAATGATCATTGGCGATGATGCTGCAGGTACCAACTCCGGACTCGGAGACATGTCCAGAGTGAATGTTGAGAAATTCACCATAGAGGTCTACACCTCGGATGTGAATGACGGCGTATCCGATATCATCAACAAATCCCCCGCAGGCACTGAGGTCAACATCAAAACCGATGTAACAATCAATGACGCAACCGTCGTCCCCAAAGGAGTCAACGTCATCGTGTCCTCCGAAGGATCCATCGACAACCAGTCCAGCTTCACACTCTCCGAGGGTTCGACTCTCACCAACAACGGAAGCATCACCGGTAACATCCTTGCGGCCGAGAGCGGTTCCAAAGTCGACGGAACCAACGCCGGCAGCGTGAACACCACCCCCACCGCAGACGATGACAACCTCGGACTCAGGGGAACCATCCAGAGTAACTTCAGCGTCATCGACTTCAACTGGCTCTCCGGAGACCTCGTCATCGCAGAGGGCGTCACCCTGACTGTCTCTGCACGCGGAAGCCTCGACCTGGGAGCATACAACCTGGTCGTCAAGGGAACCCTCGTCATCGAGAGGAACGGGGTCGTCACATCCACATCCGGAGGGAAGATCCTCCTCGGAACCACAGGTACGATCGACAACTCCGGTGTGATCGGAAACAACTCCTACGTGACCGTCGGTGTCAATGATGGTACCGGAGAAGTCACACTCTACAACGTCTCCGGAGTCAACTTCGGACTCATCAGGGAAGGAAAGGTTGGCGAATACACATACACCCTCTCCGTCACAGGTAACATCGCCAGGGCTGTCGGCGCCACATCCGCCGCAGACAAGATCGTCACCATCAACAATGCTATCGTCAACGGCGACCTGACCACCTCCAAAGAGGTCACCCTCACAGGAGAATTCACCGTCGCCAAAGGCGGAAACGTCACGACCAACGGAGTCCTCGATGCCGTCGTGAACCTCCAGAACGGATCCTCCGCAACCGTCGGAGGTCAGATGACCGATGATGCCGAGATCAGCGCGGCCACGTTCTCCAAACAGAAGGCACAGGATGTGAACTCCGGTAAGACGATCACCTATGCATACTCGACCTTCAAGAGCGAGGGCGCAGGTTGCAGCATCACCGGGTTCACCGTGTCCGTCGAGAGGGACCAGTACACCCAGAGTTCCATCGTCTACTACAACCAGAAGGCGTACCTCTCCGGATCCATCGGAACCACATCCACCGGAAAAGACGTCTCCGCCACCCTGAATGTCACGGGACTCGTCTACATCGCATCCGATGAGACCGTCTCTCTGTCCAACAGCGCCTCCATCGAGAACGGATCGTCCGACCTCTTTGTCGTGGAGGGTACAATGCAGAACGTCAGTGGCGAACTCAACTTCGTCGGTGCGTACTACACCATCACCCCCGAGAACCAGACCAACGGAGTCGGATACATCACCAACTTCGACAACGCCATGTCCAACATCGCCAAGGCCGACAACGGTATGATCACACTCTCCGGAAAGAACGGTTACGAGACCAAGATCTCAGGCACATACACCGTCGCAAAGGACCAGATGATCACCGCAAAGCCCAGCACCGATTCCATTCTGACGATCTCCGAGAACGGAGTGATCACCGTCGAGGATGGGGCCATCCTCGAGAATGCCGCCATCAAAGACATCGACGGAATGGTCGTCGTGATGTACGGCGGATCCTGCACACCCTCCGCCGAGAAGTACGATGTCAGGTCCACCAACGATGACGGTGACGTCACATACGCCGGACTCCAGGTAATGCTGAACAACGCCCAGGCCGGAGAGACCATCACTGTCTCCAGCGAGAACGCCAAGGTCAGCTCGCTCGACGTCCCCAACGGTGTGACGCTCGTCGTCGCAGAGGGTGCAACCCTGACTGTCATCAAGACCGCGACAGTGGCCGAGGGAGGAGTCCTCACCGTCAAGGGTACCCTCAAGATTGGTACCGCAACCGGAGAAACGACCAAGGCTGTCCCCGGAACACTGACTGTTGCGGGAACCGCGGACATCACCGAGGGAACGCTCAACATGATCGGCGGTTCCGAGGATGCCAAGGCGTCCATCAGCTCCACCGGATCACTCATCATGGGTCCTGACTACACACTTTCCGATAACACTGTCATCAACGGTGCCGTTTACCTCAATGATGACGGTAATTCGGTTGTGACTACCGTCAGCAAGGCTGTCGCAGGCGCGATCGAGAACGAGAACCTCACTGTGGTCATCACAGGAACCGTCAACGATTCCAGCGACATAACCCTCGGAGGAGTCTCACTGAACATCAATGGAAAGGCCACACTCGGAAAGATCGATGTGAAAGAATCCTCCATCAAAACCAATGAGGACGGAGTCCTGACCGCAACGATCATCGGTCAGACCGGAATCGACGGAGAGACCGTGGAGTCCGCATTCACCGTCACCGATGCGAAGATCGATGGCGTCGCCAACGAGCCCGCATACAACCTCAAGAACCAGAACGTCTGGACTCTGAAGTTCGATGAGATCACCGACGGAAGCGTCGTCATCTCCAAAGGCACCGTCAACGCGGGCACTGAGATGACAGGCATCACCGATACAAAGACCAATGTGAAGGACACCCTCACAATCGCATCCGGAGCAACCCTCGTTGTCGATGATGATACTGAAATAAGTGGCTACAAGACAATCTCCGTGGACGGAACCATCTCCGTAGCAGGAAATCTTAATGTAACTGCCGACGACTCCGAGGCCTTCACCGTCTCCGGAAACATCGTCGTCGAAGGAGCAATGAGCGCAGACTACATGTCCGTGAGCGGAGCCCTGACCGTCGATGAGAGTGCAACCTCATGCAGTGTTACCAAGATTCTCACCGTAACCGGAACCGTCGAAGGTGTTGTGACACTTAATGATAATGCATACGCCCTGGCCTACCCCGGCGCGAAGGTATCGGACGAGAACTTCAATGATGGAATCAAACCCACCCAGTTCTTCATCAACGGAAACGAATACTACACCGCTTACGGCGGTAACAATGTTGTCGCAATCGGCGAGAGAGGATTCGTATCCGAGATAGAAATCGCAGGATACGAGATGGACGGCATCAACAATCCCACCAAGTGGAGCGCGGATGCATCCCTGGAACCGACCCTCAGCGAGGGTAACGTCACTATCGGAGCATACCCTGCCCTGTACATCGAACTGGACCCATCCATGGCGAAAGTGCAGTACTCCGTCGGACAGGGAATATCCCTCTATGTCGACGATGTCAGGATCAACAGTGCAGCCATCGTCAGCCTCTCCGTCGGAACCCACAAGGTAACCGCCACCGTCAACCCCGGATACAAGGGAGATGTGACGATTTCGTTCAACGGTCAGACCGTTACAGGGTCGTTCACGATCACCCCCGAGATGGCCAACAACAACACCCCTGTTGTGCTTTCCGCGATCGGAAACATCTCCGTTGACAATGGAGTGACTCCCACCACCCCGTCCACATCCAATGATGACGACGGAATGGGTCTCACCGACATCCTTCTCATCGTCCTGGTCGTCCTGATCGCCGTCATGGCTGTCATGGTCGCCCTCAGGCTGATGAGGAGCTGAAAACCGTAAGATAAGGGTTGGAAACAAGCAAAGGCATGACATCTGCTCCTGATGCTGAGCGAGCGTCGAACCCTCGAGGAACCTGAAAAGGAAACCCAGGCAGGAGGGGCCGTCCGGAAGGACGGTCCCGACTGCCGACAAATACAGATTGTAAACCCCGGTGCCGAACCGGCATCGGGAAGACGGTCCGGGGAAGCTCCCATGAAGAGCGCCCCCGACAACCGGTTTCATCCCAGAAGCTTTGAAGCCTCTTCGACAGAAGCCTCGTGGAGGACCATCTCGGAAACCGCGGCCATGATCCCGCGGACGTTAGAGTGCTGGAAGATGTTCCTTCCGATAGACACTCCGCGGCCTCCGGCCTCGAGGGAGTCATGGACCATGTTCAGGATGTCCATCTCGGAGTTCATCTTGGGTCCGCCTGCGATCACAACAGGCACCATGGCACCTCTGACAACATCACGGAAGGAGTCGATGTCCCCGGTGTAGCTGCACTTGACGATATCGGCGCCCAGCTCCATGGCCACACGAGCCGCATGGGCCACCGCCTGGGGATCGTAGGAGTTCTCGATCTTGGGTCCGCGGGGGTAGGCCATCACGATCAGGGGCATCCCCCATTCGGTGCACTGCCTGGAGACCATGCCCAGGTCCTCAAGCATCCTGGATTCCGTCTCGGCACCCACGTTGATGTGCATGGAAACCGCGTCCGCACCGAGCTTCAGGGCCTCCTCCACAGTGGCAACCAGGACCTTGCTGTTGGAGCTGACCCCGATGTCGGTGGAAGCAGAAAGATGAAGGATGAGACCGACGTCGTGGCCGGCGGTCCTGTGACCCTGGGGGACGATTCCCTTGTGCATCAGAACCGCGGTGGCGCCGCCCTCGACAACGTCGCTGACGGTCTGCTTCATGTCGATCAATCCCGGGATCGGACCGACGCTGATGCCGTGGTCCATCGGAACAATCACGGCGTTCCCGCTCTGCCTGTCAATGATCCTCTCCATTCTGATGTTCTTTCCGAACATTTCTTTCACCGTGCTACATGTTAGCACGGCACACTATAATAAGATTACGTCACCGTGACGGAAAGGACGATGACCGATTACGCCTGGCGCTCGGAGCCGATGGTCTCCTCCGCGGACTGGATGCACTTGGTCAGCACGGAGTAGGCGTTGATCATGTCGGACTCGCCGACGATGAATATGGTGTCGGTGTGGCAGCTGACGGTCTCCTCAATGTTGATTCCAGCATCGGAGAGGTTGGTGATCAGATACGCGATGACACCGCTGGTGTCCACGATCTTCTCCGGGGACTTGACGGCGATCTCCACCAGGTTCTCCCTGACCTTGATGAGGTTGAACCTTCCGACGGTGTCGATGATCCTCTCCTTGAGAAGGGTGTCCGCGATGATCGTGACCGCGGACGCGGACTGGACGCACTGCATGATGCTGTTCTCGTTCCAGAGGTCCTTGAAGAGGTTGTCCATCTTGTGGAGCACGGACCAATCGTTCTTGGCCGTGACGATGCAGGTCTTGGTCCTCATCTCCAGCCTGCTGTCCTTGAGGATCCTGAGGATGCTGAGCTCGTGGTCTGTGGTGACGTTGAGCTTCGAGGCGTAGCGGCGGCATGCGATCATCACAGCCTCCTCGTTGTCGACGCCTATGTCCTTCATGATCATCCTTGCCAGCGAAGAGTAGTTGATCAGACCCTTCGCGACGCAGTCCTTGATGCTGGGGTGGGCATCTATGTACATCCTGGTCTTCTCTGCAAGGCTCTCTTTGATGACGCTCTCGGACATGTGACTCACATTGCGATGATACTATTTGAATGTTCGATAACTGACATTTTGTCCTATAAAAATCCCGAGAACCGACAACGGTGTCTCTTTCTCGTAATGTGTGAAAATGAGGATTGTCCTGCCCTTGCGGGCAGTAACCGGTTTACTGGATCGCCTCCCTCAGAAGCTTGGTGAAGACATCCTTCTGAGCGTCGTCAATGATCAGGGGAGGAATCAGACGGATGGTGGTCCCGTGGCACACGTTGACCAGGACGCCGTTGTCACGGCAGTACTTCTGGACTCCGGAGGCCGTCTCGGGGGAGTCCGCCTCCACTCCGATGATTAATCCGTATCCGCGGACCTCCTTGATCTTGTCGGACTGTATGGCGCGCAGGTCCTTCATCCAGCGCGCTCCGACGTCGCGGGAGTTCTGCACCAGACCCTCCTTCTTCATGATGTCGATGGTGACCGACCCGGAGGCTGTGACCAGTGGATTCCCTCCGAACGTGGTCCCGTGGGTTCCGGGGGTCATCACAGCGGAAAGCTCGTCGGTGGCGACCACGGCGCCGATGGGGGCTCCGGACCCCAGGGCCTTGGCCATGGTCATGATGTCGGGGACCACTCCGAAGTTCTGGATGCCGAACCACTCACCGGTGCGTCCGAATCCGGTCTGGACCTCGTCCACGATCATGACGGCACCCTTGTCGGTGCACTCGTCGCGGATGGTCTTGAAGAACTCGGGAGAGACGGTCTTCACACCTCCCTCTCCCTGGATGGGCTCCACTATGACCGCGGCCACATCCTTCCCTATCATGCCCTTGACGGATTCCGGGTTGCCGTACTCGTAGTACTCGAAGGCATTGCTGATCAGCGGCTCGAAGCTCTGCTGGTACTTGGTCTGGCCGGTGGCCCCCAGGGCCGCGGACGTCCTTCCGTGGAAACCGTTCAGAGCCGCCATGACCTTGCTGCGGCCGGTGTATCTGACCGCCACCTTGAGAGCCCCCTCGTTTGCTTCGGCTCCGCTGTTGACGAACAGCGTGCGGTTCAGCTCGCCGGGGGTGACCGACGCGATCTTCTCCGCTAGGACGGCCTGCTCCTCCACGTAGTAGAGGTTGGAGACATGGGCCATGCGGGCCACCTGGTCCTGCATGGCTACCACCCACTCGGGGTGGGCGTATCCCAGGGAGTTCACCGCGATTCCCGCCACCAGGTCCAGGTACTCCCTGCCGGTGGTGTCGTAGAGGTAACATCCCTTCCCGTGGGTGAACGAGAGGTCGATGCGACCGTAGTTCTGGAACAGATACTTCGAACTGAGTTCCTTGATCTCTTTGAATTCCATTTGAATCACTTCGTGATTATCGTGCCGTGAGGCGTGTTCCTCATCACATCGGACACTATGCTGCGGGGGTCCTTCCCATTGACCATGCGCACGGTGTCCACCCCTGCCAGCAGGGCCTTGCGGCAGGCCTCCACCTTGGGGATCATGCCTCCGGAGATCGTTCCGTCGGCGATGAGCTCGTCGATCCTGTCCAGAGTGACGCTGTTCAGCTTCGACGAAGGGTCGTTGACGTCCATGAGTATCCCCGGGACGTCTGTGATCGTGATCATCTCCTTGCATCCGATGCCTGCGGCGATCCCCGCAACCATGGTGTCGGCGTTGACGTTCAACATCCTTCCCTCGGCATCCTTGCCGATAGGGTACACCACAGGGGTGATGCCCTGATCCAGCAGGTCCAGGATGCAGTCGGTACGAGCTTCGGAGACTTCCCCCACCAGGCCGAGATCCACGACGGTCTCCTTCCCGTCCTCGGTGACGGTGACGGGAGCCTTCTTGGTGCACACGGTGCAGAAGTACCCTGGTATGCCCAAGGCCTGCACTCCGCACTCCTGGAGACAGGAGACCACGTCGGAGTTGAGCCTTCTAAGGACAATCTCGGCCACTTCAAGGGAGTCTCCGTCGGTGACTCTGACACCGGCCACCTTCTTAGGGGTCATCCCCCTGCGCTCCATCTCCTCGGATATCTCGGGACCTCCGCCGTGGACCAGCAGGATCCTGGCTCCATCGGAGATCAGCTGCGCTATCTCCTTGGACAGGCGCATCAGGTCATCCCTTCCGCGGATGGCGTTGCCGCCGAACTTCATAACGTAAAGGTCGTCCAAAGCCCACACCTCAGCTGGCGTACTCCGCGTTGATGCGGACGTAGTCGTAGGTGAGGTCGCACCCCCATCCGGTGGCCGACTCCGAACCGACTCCGAGGTCCACCATGATGGTGACCTCCTTGTTGTCCATCGCCATGCGGACCACCTCCACGGCGCGCTCATCCTGGAAGATGGGCGCCCCAGAGTCGAGGATCGGCACCTCCATGTCCCCTCCCTTGATGGTGAGACGGACCTCGGAGATGTTGAACTTGCATCCGCTCTTCCCGACCGCCATCATTATACGGCCGTAGTTGGGGTCGGACCCGAATATGGCGGTCTTGACCAGGGGCGAGTTGATTATCGCCTTGACGGCCCTGCGGGCGTCATCCTTAGTCTCCGCCCCGGTGACCTGCACCTCGATGAGCTTGGTGGCCCCTTCTCCGTCCATGGCGAGTGTGCGAGCGATCTTGGTCATGACCAGACGGAGGGCGGACTCGAACTCGGGGTCCTTGTCGGCGGGCTGGGATTTGGACATGCCGTTCGCCAGGAGTATGACCGTGTCGTTGGTCGACTGGTCGCTGTCGACGGACACCATGTTCACCGTATCATCCAGGATGGACTGCCAGGTGTCGGCGAAGTCCGGGCCCAGGGTGGCGTCGGTGGTAAGTATGGTCAGGGTGGTCCCGTGGAGGACCTTCACATGGGGCTCGATCATCCCGCTTCCCTTGGAGACCCCTGCGATGTACACCAGGGTTCCGTCTCCGAGACGGGTACGTACTGCGCATTCCTTCTTGATCGTGTCCGTGGTCATCATGGCCTCGGCCAGCAGGTTGTCGGACTCGCGTCCGATATCCAGGGTGCGAGCCGCACGGGAGATACCGTAGCGGATCTTGTGCATGTCCAGGAAGCGTCCGATGAGTCCGGTGGACATGACCCCGACCTCCTTCGGGTCAAGGTTCAGCTCGGCCGCGACGGCCTGCTTCATGGAGTATACATCCTCAATCCCGCGGCGTCCCGTGAGAGCGTTGGCGTTTCCGCTGTTGACGACCACCGCGGACAAAGTGGGCGAATTCTCCTCGATCATCACCTGCACCGGAGCGGCCTTGACGTTGTTGCTTGTGAAGGCGCAGTACGCCTTGGCGGGAACCTCGGAGAACACCAGACCCATGTCCAGCGAGCGGTATTTCACTCCACTGTGCACTCCGGTGGCCTTGAACCCCTGAGGAGTGGTCACCCCTCCGTCTATGATTTCTACCATCTTCATACCCCCAGTCCGGGCATGTCCAGCCCGGCGTTTTCATTGAGATTGAGCATCAGGTTCATGCACTGAACCGCCTGACCTGCCGCTCCCTTGACAAGATTATCCACCACTCCGAAGGCCACCGCCTTGCTTCCCAGCGTGCGGGAGGCCACCTGCGCGTGATTGGATCCCACGACGGCGCGGATGGAGGGTTCCTTGACGTAATGTACGAACCTCTCCCTGCCGTACTGCTTCTCGTAGACGGCGTCCAGCTCCTCCTGGGAGACGTCCTTCTTCAGCTCGAAGTAACATGATGACAGGATGCCGCGAACGATGGGGATCAGCTGCGGGACGAAGGTCACGTTCATGTCGCATCCCGCGAAGCGGCTGACAGCCATCTCCACCTCGGGCGTGTGCCTGTGGTTCCCCACGCTGTACGGGATGATCGTCTCCCCGCAGGTCGAGTGATGGGTGCGGGCGCTGGGAACCATCCCTGCCCCGGATGTTCCCGACTTGGCGTCGACGATCACGTCCTTCTCCACCAAGCCGGACTTCAGCAGAGGTCCGCAGGCCAGGATTATGGATGTGGCGTAGCACCCAGGGTTGGCAACCAGGTCCGCTCCACGGATCTCGTCGCGGAAGAACTCCGGGAGACCGTAGACTGCATCCTTCAGATGCTCGGCGTCCTTGTGGACATGGCCGTACCACTTCTCGTAGGTGGGGATGTCATGGAGCCTGTAGTCGCCGGACAGGTCAATGGCCTTTATTCCGCGCTCCAGGAGCTTCGGCACCTCGTCCATGGCCACGCCGTGGGGAGTGGCGACGAAGACCAGATCGAGATCCTCGGCGTCCGAGATCCTCTCGGTGAAGCTGATGTCTACGTATCCGTTCAGGTACGAGTGAACATCGCCCACCTTCGCGCCTGCGTTCTGGCGCGACGTCATGGCGGCGATCTCGACGTCCGGATGGGTGCAAAGGATGCGGGCCAGTTCTCCGCCCGTGTATCCCGTCCCTCCTATGATTCCGATTCTGGTCATTTTATCACCATGTGTACAGAATCTGCCTGACGTGAGTAGCGTATAAATTGCTATTGTTCGATATCAGACATAACTTCCCCATGACGTTCCCACAGAGACGCGAAGACGGGACAGAAACCCTATTGTGGGACAAGAAACACATGAAATCCATGTGAAAAATGAGACAAATCGATGATGTCTGTGTACCGACACCATATGTCGGACAACCCCTTCGAACATACCTCGGAGGCCTTCTCCCGACACGCTATCCGGAATATCCGACATGCCTCCGCGTGCACCCGCGCGTGAATAACAATATAACGAAGTATCCGATACTCGGTTCCGATAACTATGGCAGACTGCAAATGCAACTCCAAGTGTGCAGCCGAAGGCGCCAGGGACAAGGTCGTCCTCGCGTACTCCGGAGGTCTCGACACATCCGTCGCGATCCACTGGCTTCAGGACAAGTACAACGTCGACGTCATCGCCATCGCGATCAACGTCGGACAGCCCCCCAGCAGTGACGACATCGTCGCCCGCGCGCTGAGGAACGGAGCCCTCAAGGCAGACTACATAGACGCCACCGAGGAGTTCGTCTCGGACTACGTCTGGCCCTCCCTGAAGGCCAACGCCCTCTATCAGAACATCTACCCACTGAGCACCGCCATCGCCAGGCCCCTCATCGCCAAGAAACTGGTAGAGGTCGCCAAGGCCGAGGGTGCCAAGTACATCGCCCACGGATGCACCGCCAAAGGAAACGACCAGGTCAGGTTCGACGTGGGAATCGTGTCCCAGGACCCCAACCTCGCCATCATCGCGCCCATGCGCGAGTGGGTAACCACCAGAGAGGCAGAGATAGAGTACGCCAAGGAGCACGGCATCGAGATCATCGTGAAGAAGGAGAGCCCCTACTCCAGGGACGAGAACCTGTGGGGAAGCTCCTGCGAGTGCGGAATCCTTGAGGACCCCTGGGCGGAGCCCCCCAAGGACGTCTGGGAGAACACCACCGACCCCGAGGAGGCCCCCGACAAGCCCGAGTACATCGAGATCGAGTTCGTCAAGGGAATCCCCGTGGCTCTCAACGGCAAGAAGATGGGCGGAGTCGAGCTCATCGAGACCCTGGACAAGGTCGCCGGAGCACACGGCGTCGGAAGGATCGACCACGTGGAGGACCGTCTCATGGGAATCAAGAGCCGCGAGACCTACGAGTGTCCAGCAGCCGTCACCTTGATCAAGGCCCACCAGGCCCTGGAGGCCATGACCCTTCCCAGGGACACCATCGAGTACAAGCGCGGAATGGAGCAGAAGTTCAGCCAGCTCTGCTACGACGGACTCTGGTTCGGGGGCCTCATGGAGCCCATCCAGGCCTTCATGGACAGCACCCAGGAATTCGTCACCGGAACCATCCGCGTGAAGCTCTTCAAGGGAAGCGCCACCGTCGTCGGAAGGAAGTCCCCCTACTCCATGTACGATGCGGGACTCAGCACGTACGCCGAGGGAGACGTCTTCGACCACAAGTCCGCCACCGGATTCATCTACATCTGGGGACTCCCCGGCAGGACCGCGGCCAAGAGCCACAACCCCGAGAAGAAGTGATCCCCTTGCAGCAGGCCCTTTGGTCCGGGAGGTTCTCGGCGGGGATGGACGACTCCACCCTCGCCTTCACATCCTCCCTGGACGTGGATTCGCATCTGGCGTTCTACGACGTCATGGGCTCCCTGGCCCACGTCAGGATGCTGAAGAAGTGCGGAGTCATCCCCGAGGAGGATGCAGACAGCATCATCGCCGGGCTCAAGGACATCCTCGCCAAGGTGCGGGACGGGAGCTTCCAGTGGAACTACTCCCTGGAGGACGTCCACACCTGCATAGAGTTCAGCCTGACCGAGGTCATCGGACCGGCAGGAGGGAAGCTACACACCGGCAGGAGCAGGAACGACCAAGTCGCCACGGACTTCCGCATGTACCTCAGGGACGACGCCCTGAAGGCGGCCGAGGCCGCCAACGGGCTCATGATGTCCCTGGTAAAGATAGCGGAGGAGAGCGGTGACGTGGTCATGCCCGGGTTCACCCACATGCAGCACGCGCAGCCCGTGACCCTGGCCCAGCACATGCTGGCCCACGCATTCAGGTTCTCCCGCGACGCGGACAGGTTCCTGGATGCCTTCAAGAGGATGGACAAATGCCCCCTCGGAGCCGCTGCACTGGCCGGGACCACCTACCCCATAGACAGGGGGATGACCTCCGAGGCCCTGGGGTTCAGGGAACCCACCGAGAACTCCATGGATACTGTCAGCGACAGAGACTTCGTCACGGAGCTGGCCTACTGCGCCGCACAAACCGCGGTCCACCTGTCCTCGCTGTGCGAGGAGCTGGTCCTCTGGTCGTCCCAGGAGTTCGGGTTCGTGGAGATGGATGACAGATACACAACCGGATCGTCCATCATGCCCCAGAAGAAGAACCCGGACATAGCCGAGCTTGTCCGCGGAAAGACAGGAGCGGTCGTCGGGGCCCTGATGACCATGATCACCATGACCAAGGGATTGCCGCTTACGTACAACCGCGACCTCCAGGAGGACAAGCGCCCCGTCATGGAGTCCATGGCCACCGTGATCGCCAGCTGCCAGATGATGTCCAAGGTCGTCTCCACGTCGAGATTCGACAAGGAACGCATGCTCGAGGTCACCAGCAGGGGACAGATCAACGCCACGGACCTGGCGGATTACCTGGTCACCAAAGGCGTCCCGTTCAGGGAGGCCCACGGGATCGTCGGAGCCGCGGTGAGGAAGAGCATCGACACCGGGATCAACCTGGAGGACATGACCCTCGAACAGCTGAGGGAGTTCTCGCCGAGGATCGAACAGGACGTGTACGATGTCCTGCCTGTGGTGAAATGCGTCGAGAGGAGGAACTCCTACGGAGGCACATCCCCTCAGTCCACCGACGTGCAGATCTCCAAGGCCATAGAGCAGATGATGCTCAGGGATGAGACCATCCGCCAGGAACAGCAGCTCATCGAGAACTGCTGGAAAGCCCTAACGGAATGAAACTTCAGGCGGGAAACCGCCTTTTCTTTTTCAAAATTCCCAATCGGATTCGATTCGGATACTCAATCGAACTCGACGTTGTCGTTCTGGGCGACCTCGAACTTGATCCCGGCCGTCGTCAGCATGTTGCTGATATTGTCGGCGATGTGGGACATGTCCGTGGACTTGGTGTAGGTCTTGAGGTAGAACTCCTTCCTGTCCATGGGGAACACGAGACGGACCTTCCCCTTACGGTTGTAACCCTCGGGTTTGCGGTTCTGCTCAAGATCGATCATGTTGAGTTCTATCAGCATCTGGAGAAGTTCCTCTTCCTCGGGCATCTGGCCGATCTCCTCCAGGAACATCTTCAGGATGTCGGGGAAGACCGGAGCGAGGTCCTTGTAGTCGGATTTGCCCTTCAGAATGAAGTGGATGCTGTATACCTTCATCACCCGCGGATTGGGTAATTCCATATTTAATGATTGGCTGAACTGAAATCCCATTTTAATATTAGATGCGCGATGAACGACCCATGAGAACTGCTCTCACGGTGGCAGGCTCCGATTCCATAGGGGGAGCCGGCATACAGGCCGATGTCAAGGCCATGTCCGTAATAGGAGTCCACGCCACCTCAGTAATCACAGCCGTCACAGCCCAGAACACATGCGGGGTCGACGGCATCTTCCCCATGCCGGAGGAGTTCATCAAGGTGCAGCTGGAGGCTGTGCTCAAGGACTGCGATGTCAAAGCGGTCAAAACAGGCATGCTGTACAGCGCGGAGATAGTCGAGACCGTCGCTGATATCCTTGAGGATCACGAGATGCCGCTGATAGTGGACCCCGTGATGATCTCCGGGACTGGGTCGGCATTGTCCGACAACGGTTTCGCCAAAGCCCTGAAGAAACACCTTCTGCCCATGTGCGAGCTGGTCACACCCAACAGACACGAGGCGGAGGTCCTGGCGAAGATGAAGATAAACAACAAGGACGACCTGATGCTCGCGTGCGAGCTCATAGGCAAACAGGGTTCGTCGGTACTGATGAAGGGAGGTCATTTCAACACCCCGAAGGTCACTGACTACCTGTATCTGTCATCCGAGTTCACGAAGTTGGAATATCCTCGTCTGAGGAAATCCGGACACGGTAGCGGATGCGTCCTGTCCTCGTTCATCACGGCCAACATGGCCAAGGGACTGGACATCGTCAACGCCGTCCTGAAGTCCAGGGAGCTGATCCAGGAGTCAATAGCCACTCAGTACTCCATAGGGAGAGGCGACGTGGTGGTCAACCCGATGGTGAAGATGAAAGGTGAGACGGACAAGTTCCAGGTCCTGGACGCCCTCGACGCGGCGGCGGCGCACATAGTGGACACAGTCCCCGACGAACTGGTCCCCAAGGGAGGGATGAACATCGCCATGGCTCTGAAGGATGCTGCAGGCCCTGAGGAAATCGCCGCCATCGACAAGAGGTTGTCCGTCCACAACGGGTTCCTGAGGAAGAACGGTCCCGCGAAGTTCGGAACCGCCGAAGGCATGTCGTATATCCTTCTGACAGTCATGCGGCACAACCCCGACATCCGTTGCATCATGAGCATCGCCTACAGCGACGACCTGATGAACGTGATGGAGGAGGTCGGACTCACCTCGGTCACCACCGAGATGGGGCGGGACAAGATCTCCAACGCCACGGAGAATGCCCTCAGCAAATCCGAGACGATCCCCGATGCCATCGTCGACAAGGGACCGAAGAAAGACCGCACGGTCTGGATACTGGCCAAGGACTGCGGCGAGATGCTGGATAAGTTGGAAGAGATCCTGTGATCGAAACAGGGGCCTCGGCCCCGCCTTCCTTTTGACACTGCTGAAATAATATAGAAATGAGGTCAGACCTCATGGCCGGAGCAATCTGAACAATCCCAATTAGGGTATTCTTCAGAAACAATCCGAATCAGAATAATCCCGGGATTTCTCCCGGGATGGTAAAACGCTGTTTAGTTTATCGAGACGATCTCGATCTCAAAGTAAAGTGTCTGGTTCTGGACTTCCTCACAGGTCTTGTAAGTGAAACTGGAACCGGTGTAGTTGGTTATGTACCAGGTCTCGGTTCCGAAATCGACCTCGACCATCTGGATCTCCCCGGTGGAGGAGTTCACGGTCTTGTAGTCGGCCAGAGCGAGGTTGTATGTGATGACACCGTTCTGGGTGGAGGTCACGTTGAAGGAGACATCGGCGAATCCATCCTCGGAATCGTACTTGTAGGTCTCCCCTGCGTTGGGCATGTTGGTGACGACGACCATGTTCTGAGTGGTGTCCAGGTATGCAAGCGCGTCCCATCCGTAGACGGTCTTGAAAGCCGTCTGAGCCGCATCTCCAAGATTCACGTCGCCGTAGAGCTCGGTGAACTGGGCCTTGGTCATCTCCTGCACCAGAGGGATGGTGAGTCCACTGGTGGACATGCGCGTGGCCTCGGATCCTGCGGGATAGGCGTCCTCGATCATGACCTTGACCTTGTCCCCGACCTTGTGGCCGACGACAGCATATCCGAAGTCCTTCAGGACGTCTGTTCCGCCCACAGTGAACTTGAGGGTGGAGTAGCTGGATTTGTCGAACGCGTTGGACTTGACGACGGAGTCATCCTTACCGATGCTGCTGTAGCTGGTGTCGAACACGACGGAGTTCTCGCTGCCGTAGTAGTCGTAGAACGTTCCCACGTACTCGACCTCAACGGAGTCTCCGTATGCAGCTTTGGTCTCATCTTCTGTCAGATAATGCTCGTTGACGAACACCCCGACCACCGAGACGGCAGCCAGGATGAATATAACGAAGCAGGCCGAGAATATCGGGTCCCTCTTCTTTCTCTCATCGCCAGTCATTTTACCGTTGGCTCGATTATCGATTTAATATTAAAGGGTTGGTTAAAGGAAGAACGGAATCGGGACCAATAGATTCCCGATTAACGGCATGTACCGCGACAAGGAAGCGGCGCCCGGGATGATGCGAAATCATCTGACCCTGAATCTGACGCCCATGTCCCTGGCCATCCCGGCGCACCTGTCCTCGGACTCCTGGCTTATGGACCCTCCGACGACGGATACCGTGACCCCCGACAGTGTGGCTCTGCATTCCCGGATGAACTCCAGGACGGCAGGGTATGCATTCTCTCCGAAGGATGGACGGGACACCTCCATGTACTCCTCGGCATCCGGCGCGTTGAGGCTCACGGAGACCGAATCCACGACGCCTTTCATCTCCGGGACGATGTTTCTGCCGTTGATCAGGCACCCGAGGCCGTTGGTGTCCAGCCTCACGGGTTTACCGAACTCCGCCTTTATCCTCCTGGCGCATTCCAGGAGGTCGTCGAACCTCTCGGTCGGCTCCCCGTATCCGCAGAAGACGATCTCCCTGGAGCCGGAGATGTCCGCATCCCTCAGCGCGTCCATGATCTCGTCCACCGTCGGCTCCCGGTCCAACCACAGGGAGTCGGCGTCCCCCAGACGAGGGGTCGAGTTCCTGACACAGAAGACGCATCTGCACGGGCACCTGTTCGTCATGTTGATGTAATAGGTGCTTCCGTAGCGGTAGAGGATGCTCATGAGGACCTCCAGTTCGGAGGCCACGTTAAACCTTCCGTTCCCTGATGTCGGAAGCACCGTCCTTCCCTGCATCCTCCTTAAATACCGCAGGCTGATGGCTCGGGACATGTTCGATCTGTACGTCGTCACGGATTCCGGCCTGTCCAAGGGGAGGTCCGACTCCGAGATCGCCAGGATGGCCTATGAGGGTGGAGCCGACGTGGTCCAGCTCCGCATGAAGGATGCGGACGGGGGAGCGATGCTGGAGGAGGCTCTGAGGATCAGGGAGACCGCCGACAGGCTCTGCAAGCTTTTCATCGTGAACGACAGGGTCGACATCGCGATGGCGTCCGGGGCCGACGGGGTGCACCTGGGACAGAGCGACATCCCGGTGGAGGTCGCCAGGAAGCTCATGGGCGACGACGCGATCATAGGGGTGTCCGTGGACAATGTCGAGGAGGCCGTGCGCGCAGTGGAGAACGGCGCGGACTACCTGGGGGTCGGGGCGATATTCAGCACATCCACCAAACCCGATGCGAAACAGGGCATCGGACTGGGGCCGGTGTTCGAGATAAGGAACGCCGTCGATGTGCCGATCGTGGCCATCGGAGGCATCAACCGCGGGAACATCCAGGACGTCATAAAGGCCGGCGCCGACGCCGCGGCTGTCGTGTCGGCGATCGTGGCGCAGGACGACGTGTCCGCCGCGGCCCACGAGCTCAGGGACCTGATTCTGAAGGTCAGACCCCATGTCTCGCCGGAGATGGTCTGATGTTCGTAGATGTCAACGGCAGACGCACCGAGCTCCCCGAAGGAAGCACGGTGTCCGATCTCCTGAGAACATTGGGGCACCCATCCGATAGGGTCGCGGTGGAGATCGACGGCGACATCTGTCCGAGAGCTTCCCACGGATGCACGGTTCTGAAGGACGGCCAGAAGGTGGAAGTGGTTAGCTTCGTAGGAGGCGGATGATCATACAATCAATTCCACCTGCAACGCTCTTTTGCAATTCATAATCACAGAAATGTGCTACAGATTGATTGCACACCATTCAACACGGAAACGAGACGTCTTCATAATCAGTCGAGTACCATAAGTTATTTAGACCATTTAACATAATCTATGACTCATAAGGTGGGGACGGCAACCATCCGGTTGAAGCCCGCCTCCTCTCCCGCAAATATCGAGCGGGGGGGGGGGGGCAGGGCATATTAATGTTCCTTACCAGGTTTTGCTCATCGAGCAGGGCCGAGCTCGCCTTAGATGTTCGGTCCGCGTAATCATTCCATCGTTGAGATTCCATGCAGACCGAACCTTCGACATTCGGAGGCAAGTAAATGGACAAAGAGAAAGGCCGCGCTACAATCGTGGCCGTCATCATAGTGGCAGTCATCGTAATCGCGGCCGTAGCATCGATGGCGCTAATACAGCGCGATGTGACTGTATCCACAGAAGGAGACGGCGAAGTGACCTTCGAGGGATCCACGAAGGTCAACGGAATCGGAACCCTGATAATTGACATCACTCCAGCAGAGGGGATGACCGCAAGTGTCTACCTAGACGGAGAGCTCGTATCCTCGAACTGCGACAGTTACACATACAAGGGATCTATGCTAGATTTCTCATCTCATGCAATTGTGATTGTCTTCTCACCAGCAACATCAAATGAAGATCACACTCTGACAGTAAAGTTCAACGATGGCGGAAAGGTGTCCCCCCGTGGCACCAACAACTATACCGAAGGCAGCAAACAAACTGTTACTATAACCCCTGATGAAGGATATGCTGTTTCGGACGTTCTTCTGGATGGAGTGTCTACAGGACCGGTGACTTCTCTCGAAGTAATCATGAATCACGATCACACTGTAGAAGTTGTCTTCGCTGTATCTGATCAGAAAGCGGAATACACAATCACCGCATCCACAGGAAACGGCGGATCGATAACACCTTCAGGTCAAATCAAAGTTGAGGGAGGGGCCGATCAGACATTCACAATAAAAGCCAACAGCAACTATAGAGTGTCCCAGGTGTTGATTGACGGTATCGTAACATCTGTCTCCGGAGGAAGCTACACGTTCAAAAATGTGTCAGGAGATCACACCATCTCAGTCACATTCAGATACACAGGAGGAGGCGGGACTGTAACACCAGTAACACTCCAATCGATAGAAATCTCAGCAGAACCCAGGACGGGATACCTGGTCGGAGAGACATTCGATTGCGAAGGGATGGTAGTTACCGCAAAGTACTCAGACGGAACCAGCAAAACAGTCACAGATTACACCATATCACCAGATTCCGAACTCTCCTTAGACGATTCAAAAATCACAGTGACATATCAGGGAAAGACGGCATCTATAACAATAACCGTTGTCGAAGAAACCACACTGAATGGCATCAAAGTAACCACAAATCCGTCGAAGATGCACTATTTCGATGACCAGGAATTCAATCCAGAAGGCATGGTCATCTCCGGGATCTACAGCAACGGAGTGGAGATTCCGTTACTAAAAGACAATTACAATATTACCGCCGTTGACGATACAGTTACCGTAACACATAAGGAAATTACAACAACACTCACAATCACTCGTGACCTGAAAGTCAACGATCTGAATGAACTCCAATATTTTGCTAAAAAAGTCAATGAAGGCAAAGACTACTCAGGAAAAACAGTGGAATTAGAATCTGATATCGACCTTGACGACGTCGACTGGATCCCTATCGGGACCAAAACCTCAGAATTGGGAATCAGCACCACAACCGATGCCGCCCCTATGTTCAGAGGGACATTTGACGGTAATAATCACACCATTAGCAACCTGAACATATCTCAACCCAACGTGAAGAACGTAGGCTTCTTCTCGAAGATTGAAGACGGAATGATCAAAAATCTCAACGTCACTAATGCGAAAGTCATTGGGGGATCCTCTGTCGGCATCCTTGCAGGAGGTTACACCGTCAAAGTAGATAACTGCCACATCAAAGGATTGGTAACAATCGAAGGCAACTACAAAGTCGGCGGACTCCTTGGAGAAACATACGGAAGCGTCACAAACTGCACAATAAATGCCGAAGAAGGAAGCTATGTAAAAGGAGAATTCCTTAACGCTGCGAACAATCGTGAAGGCGACAACGTAGGAGGGGCAATTGGATACGGTTGCGAGGGAAAAATCACCCATGATAACATAAGGATAAATGGCCTGAACGTAACTGGTACCAGAAAAGTCGGCGGAATTATAGGATACCTGAACTACGGTGTTACCCTAACAAACTCCTCATTCTCCAATGGCGACGTGAAATCGAATGCAACAAACGATTATTCGGCGAGCAATAAGATTTACATCGGAGGAATCGTCGGAGAATTCAGCGGCAACTCCGAAGAGGATGGCTCTACAATATCAAACTGTAGTGTATCTGAAGTCATGGTCGAAGGCCCTGATCGCTCCACACTTGGTGAGATTTATGGCGGGACCAGAAATAACTCCAATATGTTAACTTCAATCAACAACGTCCCTTACAAAGTGATGGTGTTCGATCAAGATACGGTTCGTATATCCACTCCACAGGATCTAGTTGACCTTGCTGAGAGAGTCAACGACGGCGATACATACGAAAACAAATTCGTAGTTTTAGTCGACAACGTAAACATGAAAGAAATCGAATGGATTCCAATAGGATGCTCCGTCGGCAACTATCCGTCAAATTCCTTCAAAGGAACATTTGATGGTGCAGACCATACAATTTCTAATCTTAAATCATCACCAAAAAGAGCAATCAATGACGATACGAATGCGGCAGACGGACTCTTCGGCGCCCTTTGCGGTTTTGTCAAGAACCTCAATATCGACAGGGTCGAAATCACAGGCACACATTATGTGGGGGCCATAGCAGGATACTCTTCAGGAAATGGTTCTGTGATAGAGAACTGCCATGTGACAAATGCCACACTGAAGTCAATCCCTGTGAAACCCAATGGATCTGACTTGTACGACAATGGTGACAAAGTGGGTGGCATCATCGGATACATGGTGTCAAAAGACAAGGTCCTCAACTGTTCTGTCAAAAACTCGACCATTACTGGATTCAGGAACATAGGTGGAATAGTGGGTTACTCTGCAGGAGAGGTAAAACATTGCTCCATCGATGAGGTCAGCCTGCATCAAAGTTCAGTGAACGCATATGCAAGTAGCAGCATAGGCAATGATGTCATAGGAAACATCGTTGGGACCGAAGCGAATGGCTTCGAAGGAACTGAGAATACAGGTGATGCAACAATCATCCAGTCTTTCAATATCCATGGTGTCAAACAAACCAATGCCAACGCATATGACTCCAGTAAAAGCTACATCGAGATAGGCGATGCCGATGGCCTTCTGTTCGTCATGCAGAACTATTCCCAGATAAGCGAGAGACTATCCAACAATGTCGCGAGTCAAAATTTAGTGTATCTCTTCCAATGGACCGTGAAAATCACAGAAAACATCGACTTCAAAAATGCCAAACTTTCTCCGATTCCTTACAGCTACGGAGCTCTGGATGGCCAAAACCATACAATCAGCAACGTAACAATAACGGAAAACGGCAACATCGATACGGTTGATTACGTCTATGTAGGATTGTTCGAGAAACTTGGTCAGGTTAACGATCTAACCGTGAAGAACATCCATGTGTCTGCAACATCTCCCAAAGCCTTTACCGGAACAGTAGCAGGATTCACCAACGGTTCATGGAGTAACGTCCATGTGGATGGTTTCTCTGTATCCGCAAAGGGAACGGGATCATACACGGGTGGACTCGTTGGAACGTGCTATGGTTCTAAGACAAACTGCACAGTGTCAAACGGAGAAATAGAAGGTGGAAAGAACGTCGGAGGATTCGCAGGGTATGTATGCGAAGAAAAAGGAACACTCACATTATCGGATTGTCATGTCTCTAAGGTATCAATTGATGCGTATGAGAGAATCACATCCATCGGTTCCTTCGCAGGAAGCATAAACAATCAGAACAGCACAATAATCCTGACAAATTGTTCCAGCAATGCTACAGGAACTAACGTACCGTCTGATAGGATGTATGGTTACCTCCCTGGAGGCACCGTGACAATTAACGGTTCTAATGTAGGAATGACTTCAACAATCCGAACTGTCTCCTGAATATCAAACGATTTACGAGGGCGGTCTAACCCGCCCTTGATTTTTTTACCCATCTATACTAAACAGGCCTCTACAATCATTCCAACTCTATCCTCAAATCAGAAAACCGTTTCCCTATCCTGTCAACGAACCTTCCCCAGACGGTCAGGCACTCACACCACAACAAACGGTAAATCCGATACCGCAATGCACAACCGATTCTCATGTCCGACGATCTCGTCATAGGCGGTCGCAGATTCGGATCGAGGTTCATCCTCGGATCCGGCAAATTCTCACTCGACATCACTCGCTCCGTGATAGAGAACGGAGGGGTTGAGATAGCAACCCTGGCCGTCCGCAGGGCGAACTCCCCGGGCGAAGGCAACATCCTGGACAGCATGCCCGAGGGCATCACGCTCCTTCCGAACACATCCGGGGCCAGGAACGCCGAGGAAGCCGTCCGCATCGCCAGACTGGCCAGGGAACTGGGCTGCGGGGACTTCGTGAAGATCGAGATCATCCGCGACTCCAAGTACCTCCTTCCCGACAACTGCGAGACCATCAGAGCCGTGAAGATGCTTTCGGACGAGGGCTTCATCCCGATGCCCTACATGATGCCCGACCTGACCGCCGCCCGCTCCATGGCGGATGCGGGTGCCGCCGCGGTCATGCCGCTTGGCGCC
The DNA here is from genome assembly GCA_964550065.1 of uncultured Methanomassiliicoccales archaeon. Taxonomy (GTDB): domain Archaea; phylum Thermoplasmatota; class Thermoplasmata; order Methanomassiliicoccales; family Methanomethylophilaceae; genus Methanoprimaticola. Next base: position 716,125 of record CAZJWD010000001.1, on the reverse strand, counting down.
CCCATCGGGACCAACAGAGGACTCCTCACAAAGGACTTCGTGAAGATCCTCGTGGAGGAGATAGACCTCCCGATCATAGTTGACGCAGGCATAGGCAGACCGTCCCAGGCCTGCGAAGCGATGGAACTTGGATGCGCCGCGGTCATGGCGAACACCGCCGTGGCCACCGCCAAGGACATCCCCGGTATGGCAAGGGCCTTCAGACTCGCGATAGAGGCGGGCAGGCTGGCCTACCTCTCCGGCACCGGCAGGGTCCTGGAGAACCGTGCGGAGGCATCCAGCCCCCTCACGGGATTCCTGAGGGAATGATCCCATGACGCGCAAGCACACGGATGCCGAGGATTACCACTCCAACATGGAGTGTCTTGAATCAAACACCATGGACACCGTCCTGGACATGGCATCCTCCCTGGACACAGATTCATTCACGGATTCCGACGTACGCAGGGCACTGGATGGGGAATGCGACGCGGAGGGGTTCGCCGCGCTTCTATCCAAGGCGGCCGAACCCTACATCGAGAGGATGGCGGAGAGGGCCATGGACGAGACCCGCAGGCATTTCGGGAACTCAGTCTGCATGTTCACACCCCTCTACGTGTCCAACTACTGCTCCAACGAATGCGTGTACTGCGGGTTCAACTGCAAGAACAGGATCCACAGGGCGACCCTTGACCCGGAGGGTGTCAGGCACGAGCTGGAGGCCATCGCCGACACCGGACTCGAAGAGGTGCTGATCCTCACGGGCGAATCCAGGAGCAGGTCGGATGTGGAGTACATAGGCGAATGCGTGAAGATGGCTTCCGGGATATTCTCCACGGTCGGCCTCGAGGTTTACCCCATGAACACCGACGAGTACGCCTTCCTGCATGGATGCGGGGCGGACTACGTCACCGTGTTCCAGGAGACATATGACCCGGCACGCTACGGACAGCTCCACCTGTCCGGACCCAAACGGGTGTTCTCATACAGGTTCAACGCTCAGGAGAGGGCTCTGCGCGGAGGCATGAGGGGCGTCGCATTCGGCACACTGCTGGGGCTATCGGATGACTTCAGGAAGGATGCCCTGTCCTGCGGACTGCACGCCCGCGAGATCCAACGCAGGTATCCTCATGCCGAGATATCCATGTCACTCCCCCGGCTCAGACCCGCTGAGGGGGTGGAGAACGATATCGCGGTCACGGAGAGCCAGCTCCTGCAGGTCTCGTTGGCATACCGCATATTCCTCCCGTTCGCCGGACAGACCATTTCCACCCGCGAACGCCCCGGTTTCAGGGACGGCATCGTGGGCCTCAGCGCAACTAAGATATCCGCAGGAGTGAGTGTGGGGATAGGCGAACACAGCGGCGAGACCCGCGGCGACGGCCAGTTCCTGATCTCCGACCCGAGAGGGGTCACGGAGATCGCGGAGGCCCTGCGTCGCAAAGGGTTGCAGCCCGTGATGAACGACTACGTGAGGGTTTGAGATGATCGCGATTACTTGCAGAAGTCTATGTGCCAGACCGTTCCTTGAACAGATCGAGCTTATAGCCAAGGCCCGCCCGGAGATGATCATCCTCAGGGAAAAGGACATGGCCGATGACGAGATGCTCGTCCTTGCGGCCCGGTGCCTGGACATCTGCGAGAGGTACAACGTCCCCCTGGCAGTCAACTCCAACATGGATGTTGCGAGGGAACTCGACATCTGCAGGATCCACCTCCCGATCCAGATTATGAGGGAGTCGGAGGATTTGATGGATTTCTCCCTTGTGGGCGTCTCCGTACACTCCGTCGACCAGGCGCGCGAGGCAGAAGACCTCGGAGCAGACTACCTCCTGGCCGGACATGTGTTCCACACCGCCTGCAAGATCGGCGACCCCAGGGGAATCCCGTTCCTGGAGTCCGTGTGCGACGCCGTCGACATACCGGTCTACGGCGTCGGGGGCATAAAGCCGGAGAACTACGGCGATGTGATAAACGCCGGGGCGGCGGGTGCGGCAGTCATGTCGTCCATCATGACCGAGCCGGAGCCGTCGGACCTCGTGCAGAGGCTATCCGGAAGAGCGTGAACGGCGACGGTTCCTTTCACAACCTTCGAACCATCCCCGTTAATTATTATAATATACAAGGCGATGGCCTCCGCATGAGCACTCAGGATGAATATCTGCGCAACTTTACGGTGCTGCTCTCCGAGAAAGGAGTGGTCCCGTTAAAAGATCCGATGCAGATTGCCGTTTACAACGAGCTCAGAAACGGAGGCATGAGGCCCAGCGACATCGCGACCTCGCTGGACATACCCACGTCCTCCCTGCATTTTGTCCTTGACAAGATGACGGATTCGGGAGTCATCATAAGATACAAGCCCGACCCCAACAAGAAGTCCGTCTACTACGCCAACTTCGCGCAGAAGATCGCCGGGGCGGAGACCCCTGCGGAGAACGCCGCAGAGGAATGCGAGAAGGCGTTCAAGAATCCGTCCAGGTATTACAGCGGACTCTCCTCGGTGGCATACATGCTCGACAGCTACTTCGCGGAGATAGGCCTCAGCCTGGACCAGATCCGCAACAACTACGCCTCCGAGCTGGCCGAGTCCATCAAGATCGACATCGGCCGCGGTAGCCTGGAGGATTCCATACTCAAAATCAAGGAGAGGTTCGCGGCCATCACAGGGTTCAAGTTCAGCGTGTTCGCGCTCAACCCCCTGACACTCGTGTTCGAAGGGGACACGATCCTCAACTCCCAGCTGGACATGCTCTCCGCATTCGTCAAGAGGGCTGTGGAGAACGCGACCGGTAAGAAATACGCCGTCTCGACCATCGAGGACTTCGGGAACGAGGAGAAGGCCCGCATCAAAATCGTCTACGACAAGGTCGAGAACAGCTTCGAACCCTACATCAACATGTCACTCCCCAACGGGGACACGTCCAAGTTCATAATTGTCGAGACAGACGGCTCCGTCGGCCTCATCATCAACCCGACCCAGCTGGACATCGTGGATGCGATATACGAGAGGCCGCTGTGCGTCACCGACGTGATAGACAAGATCAACGCACCCAGGTCCACGGTCACATCCAACCTGCTCAAGATGGTCGAAGAGGGCATAGTCTCTGTGTTCTACTCCGAACCGGGAGTTGCATACTACGGCATGTCCTGCTCCATCCTGGCGAAGAAGAGCCGCGGGATCAACAGGGACTCGTCCGAGATCCGTGAGATCCTGAACGGCATCAGGAAGAAGGAGAACGCGTTCCTCGAGGGATACCTGCTGTATCTTCTGGCGTCCCTCAGGCAGCTCGGCTTCGACACCGAGTACATGATGGTCGTCCTGGGAGCCAAATTCATGAGGATCGCCGGCAACGACGGACCTCGCAACTTCGACGTCTTCTTCGGGAAGATGTCCGAAGTGGCAAACACCATCGGACTGTCCCTCAACGTCGTCTCCGTGTACCCGCTCACCATAGGGATCTCCTGCGAGAACTCCGAGTACATGTCCCCTGCCATGACATTCGTCAAGGGCATGGCCCACCAGGGCCTGGAGATGGCCAGCAACGGAATCTTCGTCAGAGTGTCCGAGGACACCCCGGAGGACAGGAAAGTCTCGTTCAAGGAGATATACCCCGCACTGAGCGTCACACCTCACAAGGGTGCGATGGTCGAGGGGCTGGCAGAGGATGTCGCGGCATCCGCCAAGAAGAAGAGGACCTCCTCGCTCAAGGTCGCCCTCAGCAACCGCAGCCAGAAGGAAGGCAACAAGCCCGCCAGGACCACCAGGTACATCACCGGAGTGGTGATGGTCGCCCTGATGGCCGCAGTGCTGCTGTTCGCGTTCGGCAACCCCGGAGGGGACTACGCCGAAGCCGAGAACTACTCCCTGACCGTGGCGGACGGATGCCCCGGAGTCACATTCTACGACGAGAACGGCATGGACATCGGAATGCCCATGACCGTGAAGTCCGGGTGCGTCATAGGATTCACCTATGAGTCGCAATCCGCGGAACTCGGCATAATCAAAGACGGGGTCGCGTACCCCGTGTCATCTTATCTCGAGACTGACGATGACGGAATCTACCGCATAACGGTGTCCGAGGACCTGGAGTTCAAATCTATCGTCGAGATGGACATGCCCGCGGAGGAAGGACTCTCATATCAGATCTACAGTTTCGGATCATCCGTGTCCGACTCCTACGCAGACTCGTTCGAAGGATACATGACCCTCGACGAGTACGCCGAGACCGCCGGAGGCCTCTGGGTTTCCGCCGGAACTGTGTTCAAGGTCACCGCCGACGAAGGCTCCTACGTCGATGTCGACGGTTCCGACATATTCTACTTCGACAGCGTGATCTGCGGATACCAGGAACTGGATGGCATCGGGTCCGAGAAGCTCCCCGGCAAATACGTGGAGATCCACCTCGAGGGCAACTACGAGGCCGACGGGATCTTCGTGAACGACATGATCAGGGTTGCGGAGGACAGCAGGGTGTCCCTGAAGTTCATCAGCACCAACGGTCACGTCGAGATCACCATGGTGGACCTGTCCGGAACGGAGACCAACCTCGGCATCTCCAAGATCGACCGCACCGTCACCTTCGACGTCGGCTCCGAGGACCTGGTCATCAAGTACAGGAACGTCGGGATCTACTGACCATGAAATGTCCGAACTGCGGGGAGGACGTGGGCATCTCCGATGCCCCGTTCTGCCCCCACTGCGGCCAGAACCTGGAAACCAGGAAGCTGAGACGCAAGCTCAGGTTCATCCTGATGGACGTCCAGGATGACAGACGCTTCAGGCATCTGGCATCTACGGCGGTCATCATCGTCGTCATATCGTCCATCCTCGCCGTCCTTCTGGCCGACACCGGCCTCGGAGAGGAACCTGGACCCACGGAACTCGGCCCTACGGAGGACGAAATCATCCGCATATCGTCCACAGCATACATCCAATTGGGGGATGGATTCGACGACGGCACGTTCAAGGCAACGCTCGAGCCGTTCGGCGAGCTGCGCATAGACCTCAACAGTCAGGCGTCGGCAGGGTACAACACGTTCACATGGATACTGCGGAACGACGTCGACGGAACATACCTCTTCACGACGAAGGAGACCGCCAGCACCAACTGGATCTTCCCGACCATCGGGAAGTACACGGTGACCGTCACCTGCTCGTCCACAGAGTCCGACGACACCGACGTGTACGTGGCCAAGATGGTCTACTACGGAGACAGCCACATCCAGCACACGTTCTCATTCGAGGGCAGGACGTACACCGTGTACTCCGACGTGACCCTGGACTCATACATCGCATGCTCCTCCGAATACTCCCCCGGAAGGTACTCCTACACACCCTCCGACGCACACTCGTTCATCGTCACGGACGAGGCTGTGAGCCTCCTTGGCACCAGACTCGGTGACGCATTCCTGAAGGCCTACCCCTATGGGGACACATCGGGTGCGGAGTTCGCATCGTTTGTGCTCGCCTTCGTCCAATCCTGCTTCGATGTGGAGGAGGACTCCGCCCTACACTCCAAGCCCACGTACTGGGCGTACCCCGCCGAGACCCTGTACAACGGCTCCGGCGATTCGGGGGACCTCGCCGTCCTGGCCGCCTCCATCCTGCAGTCCTGCGGGTTCGACGCCACGGTCGCGGTCATGCACGGAGAGACCTTCCTGGCCACGTACATACCGGATTTCTCCGTCCCGTCCGGCACCCATAGCATCAAGATACAGAGCAGCGGCAAAGGATACTACCTGTCGGACGTCACGGGCGATTCCCCGCTGGGAAGCGCCCCCGACGAGCATGACTACAAGAACGGCAGGTTCTACTACTTCGGGCAGGAGGTCACAGGGACCTTCGGCCTCGCCAAAACGTAAGCGATATAATCTAAGCCCGGTTTCGACCGGACATGGGATTCGGATTCAAGATCGTCAGATCGGACGAGGAATACAAAGTGGTTGTACTTGTCAGGACGGACCTCGACATGGGCAAGGGCAAAGTCGCCGCCCAGGTCGGACATGCATCGGTCGAACTTGCCCTCCGTGCCCAGAAGATGGACAAGAAAGCCTTCGACAGCTGGATGTCCAGCGGACAGAAGAAAGTGGTCCTGAAGGTCTCGAACAAGGACGAGATGATCCGCTACATGAACGAGGCCCGCAGCAACGGCCTGTACACGGTGATGATCACGGATGCAGGAAGGACCCAGATCGAGCCCGGCAGCGAGACCTGCGTGGGGATAGGCCCGGCACCCTGCTCCGAGATAGACAGGGTCACCGGAAGCCTGAAGATGATGTGATCAGCAGATCCGTGTCAGCTTCCCCGTGGTGGAATCGATTATGAACCCCCAGACCCGGACATCCCCCGGGATCAAGGGATGATTCCTGAGGACGTTCACGGATGCCGTGACTGACTCCTCCAAGGAGTCGAATCCGCAGAGCCATTTGTCGAAATCGACATCGAAGTACCTGCAGGCGTCGATCGCCTTCTGGGGTATCCCCCTGGAGAGCATCGACTCTATCATGTCCGGACCGCTTATGTGCTGGGCCCCGCAATCGGTGTGACCGACCACCATCACGTCCTCGACGCCGAGCTCGTAGATCCCCACAAGAAGGCTCCTGACCTCGGTGGAGAACGGGCTCAGTATGACCCCTCCCGCGTTCTTGATTATCTTGGCGTCCCCGTTCCTGAGTCCCAGAGCGGCTATCAGGAGCTCGGTCAGCCTGGTGTCCATGCATGTGACGACGGCCAGTTTCTTGTCCGGGTACTTGGTGGTGATGAACCTCTCGTAATCCCTGTCCTCTACGAACCGCCTGTTGAACTCGAGTATGTCGTCTATCATATGAGCTCCCACCTCGCTTCCGTGTCGGCCTGCTCCGCCGTGAGGGAGTCCAAGGCATCCAGGAGAGCTGGTTTGAACGTCCCCGGTCCCCCGCAACGCTCTGAAGCGTGTTCGGCGGCGATGTTCAATGCGGTGATCGCTGCCGCCACGGAAGACACGGACGCTCCGCACGCGCCTGCATAGCAACCGATGACTGATGACAGCATACATCCTGTTCCGGAGACCTTCTCCATCATCGCCGTACCGTTGGAGAGCTTCATGGTGACCTTTCCGTCTGATACGTAATCGACCGGCCCTGAAGCTGCGACGACACACCCCTGCTTGACGGCCAGTTCCCTGACCGCCTCGGCGATGTCGTCCGTCCCCTCGGAATCCACGCCGCGGACCGTTCCGCCGAGTCCGGACAGGACTCCGATCTCGCCTGCGTTCCCCTTGATTACATCCGGTCTGCGGGACATGAGAATCTCGGAGACCTCGGTACGGTACGGGGTGGCCCCTGCGCCCACCGGATCCAGCACAATCGGGACCCTCCCGGACGCTGCATCCATCGCGGACACCATGGATGCCACGGTCCTCTCGTTCAAGGTGCCTATGTTCAGAACCGTCGATGATGCCAGCATGACCATGTCACGCACGTCTGGACCATCTGTCATGACCGGCGAACCCCCTGCGCAGATGCAGATGTTTGCGCAATCGTTCACCGTGACGTAGTTTGTGATGTGATGGACCAATGGCCTGGTCCCGCGAACCTTGGAGAGATAATCCGATGGTCTGAACTCCATGAGACCCGATGGCCGTTGTAGCTTTTATCAGTATTACCTGTCGGAACCGGAGATCCCGATGGGGGTCCAGTAAAGTATGCTCGAGGTCCCGTACCCCTTCCCCGTGTCCCCTATCTCGAAGCCTGGCCCGGTAGTCTCGCAGAGCACGTACCTCCTCCCATCCTTCACGACAGAGACTCCTCCGTAGTCGAGAACCACCGCCGACATGGCATGGTCGCTGTAGAGCACCAGAGCCGCCTCGTAACCGGAGGCGATCATCAGTGTGCTGTAGAATATCGAGGAGTCCTCGCAGTCCCCTCCGCCACTCCACAGGTACTCCAACGGATACGCGTAGTACTCCGACTGTCCGAACGCCTGGGAATCGGTCATGTACGGTATGTTCTGGACGAAGCTCAGGACGAACGCGGCATAACTGGACCTGTCGTCCGAGGGGCACATCCCCCTCAGTATCTCGACTATGCGTCCGATGTAACGGTCCTCGACGGTGTGGTACGTCGCCAGATATTCCGGGTCCTCGACAGTGTTCCTGCCGATGTAAGGATGATTGTATCCGTACCTGTACACGTCGCTGTAGAGAATATCCAGGGAGAATGAGTAGGTGGTTCCCCCGAACTGCCATGAGAACCCGACTGTCCGGGACTCGTCTATGAAGAACCTGAGGTAATGCGTCACGGACCCGTCTACCGCACGGGCGGTGTACAAGCCGGGAACTAGCGAACCGAGGTCTGGAACCACGGAGTTACCCTGGCTGTCGGTCACGGCGGAAGCCGATCCGAACCCATAGTCCGAAAGGGAATCCGTCCTGTCGACCACCACGTAATCCTCCGCACGGGCCTCCATCGAGACGGTCGGATCCGCCCTTTCCACGATGTATGTCCGCTCTGTGGAGACGAGCTTCCCGTTGGAATACCATCCAGAGAAGCCGTCGCCCTCGGCCACAAGGGCCACCTTATCTCCGATCGCATGCACGCCGGCACCCGTGACCTCGACCGGATACGAAGCCTCCACCTTCAATGTGAAGTTCGTCACGGGATCGAATGCGTACACGGACTCCAATGCGAAGACTATCCCGCCCCCGTTCATCACGGATTCCGTGCGGATGGTCCTCATATGGTGCTTCCAGACGAGATCCCCATCCTCATCGACCCATTTGGTGCACACCAACCCTCCGACATCTTCTGTCCCGAGGTACTTCAGCACTTCTACGTCCATGTCCGTCCACCGACCGACCTTGCGGTCGTTCACGGTGGAACCTCCGTCCCAGCTGTATGTCAGGTCGTATTTCGTCTCGTAGTAAATCGCGCCGTCCTTCTCGACGATGTATTCCGTGATCGTCCGTCCGTCGACGGTGTGCCTGATGGTCCCGTTGTAGTACACACCGGAAACCGTCCAGAGCTCGCCCCTGCCGGGGGCCGTCGGCTCGGTCCAGCATGCGTACAGCAGCAAGTCCTCCTCCACCGACCCGTCCACGACGACCACTGGGTTCATCATTCCAGGGTCGGAATGCCAACCACCGAAATCATAGCCGTCCTTCGAAGGTTCCGGAAGTTCGGTCCCGATCCCGCTTGTGTAGGATGTCACGGGGTCGGAAAGGAACGCGCCTCCGTCCAGAACGTACTCTATGGAGTACTCCTCGCCGACAACCTCCTCCGAAGGGTCGGAATCCAGGAGAAACCACATCCCGACTGCCGAGACCACGATGAGAATCGCCACTGCGGCACAGACGGATGACCTCATGACCGTCCGTAGAATGATCTGGTTTAATACTGTGTCCGGACGACGGTGGAATCATGTAGCGGTCGGAAAGGATGGTTCATCCCATCCGAACATGGCTCCGTCACGGTTATTAACGTCGTTGATTTACCCCGTGACATGGCTATGATCGACATCGAATACAGGCACACAGACAAGGATCCTGAGGACCCCACCATCCGCAGAAGGACCTGCGCCGTGATGAACTCCTACATAAAGGACCTGATCTTCGAGATGCAGATGGCCGACATCTCCTGCAACTACAAGGAGACCGTGATCGATTCCGGCGAGCATGTGGTCCTCATCAACGGGAAGACCATCCCGGAGATCATCGAGGGACTGGAGATCAAGATGCTGGACGCCGACGAGGCCTGCGACTCCGGGGTCCCCAAGCTCGTGACCTTCGGAAGACCCACCCTGGACTGGAAGAAGGCGTACATCGAGGACGTACCGGACACCATCATGAAGAACGCCATAGCCAAGGTGTTCGCGGACGAGAACAAGAACCAGATCCAGGTCATAAACTGATGGGGGCTCCGGCCCCTACCCTCTTTTAAATACCGCCTTCCCATCCCAAGCATCAATGTTTGAGATCATCAGAAGGGACGGCATGGCGAGGATCGGGAAATTCACCACCGCATCCGGCACTATCGAGACGCCTGCGCTGCTCCCGGTCGTCAACCCTAAGATCTGCACAGTGCCTCCGAGGGAACTCTACGACACCTTCGGATTCCGTGCACTCATCACGAACTCGTACATCATCCGTAACAACCCCGCCCTCAAGGAGAAGGCCCAGGCCGTGGGACTCCACGAGATGCTGGACTTCCCAGGAGTCATCATGACCGACTCGGGGACGTTCCAGAGCCATATGTACGGCGAGGTCGAGGTCACCAACGAGGAGATAATCGAGTTCCAGAAATCCATCGGGACGGACATCGGGACCGTGCTGGACATCTTCACCGAGCCCGACTGGTCCTACGAGAAGACCAAATGGTCCCTGGAGACGACTCTGGAACGCACTCAGAAAGCCTGCGAGATGAAGGGCGGGATGATGATCAACGGTGTCGTCCAGGGGTCGGTGTACACCGACCTGAGGGAGTACAGCGCATCCAAGATGGCCGACATGGATGTGGACGTCCACCCCATCGGCGGCGTCGTCCCCCTGATGGAGCAGTACCGCTACTCCGAGCTCGTGGACGTGGTCATGTCCTCCAAGAAGGGCCTGAACCCCAACCGCCCGGTGCACCTGTTCGGTGCTGGACACCCCATGATCCTGGCCCTGGCCACGCTGATGGGATGTGACCTCTTCGACTCCGCATCCTACGCCAAGTTCGCCAGGGACGACAGGATGATGTTCCTGGACGGAACGTTCAGGATGCAGGACATGCAGACGCTGGACTGCAACTGCCCCGCATGCCGCGGACACACCCTGGAAGAGCTCAGGAAGATGGACAAGAACAAGCGCACCAAGCTGATCGCGGAGCACAACCTCTACCAGATCACACAGGAGCTTGCCCTTGTCAAGAGGTACCTGAAGGAGGGCAGGCTCTGGGAGCTGGCCGAGATCAGATGCAGGTCCCACCCGGCGCTTCTGGACGGACTCAGGAGGCTCAGGGAGTACCAGGACCAGATGGAGCTGTACGACCCCATCAGCAGGGAGGGTGCCGTGTTCTACACCGGACCCGAGAGCAGAAACAGACCTGTCTACAAGAGGTACATGGACAGGCTGCTCACCAGGTACATCCCTCCGACCGACAAGGCTGCCATCTTCCCGGACTGTCAGGGCAAGCCCTACAGCAGGCCCTATGCCAACGACTTCGACAAGGCTCGCAGAGCCGGATACACCCCCGTGGTCGTCACGCCCTGGGGCCCTGTCCCGGCCGAGCTGGATGAGCTGTACCCCCTGGCCCAGTCCCTGTTCCCCAGCATCATGGATTCGGAGACAGAGACGGAGAGCGACAGGCTCACGTTCCAGTTCCTGAGCTCCGCAGGATTCACCTCCGCGGTCGAGTGGGACAAGGTCCCCGACGACGGCACAGAGGAATACGACGCCGACAAGCTCAGGGCGAAGGCAGTGGCCAGGTACCAGTTCGGAATCGAGGCCGCCGATGCCCTGTTCAGGGAGCCTGTGGAGCTCATCACCAGCAAGAAGACCGGCAAGATCAGGAACGTCATCTCCGACGGGGAGCACGTGCTCTCCATGCGCGCAGGCGACGGGATGTACACCCTGAGGATGGAAGGTGCCAAGAGGATCCTGGCATCCGTGCCCGCACCCCACATGAGGGTCGCAGTCATGGATGACGCCGTGCCATTCGTCAGCGAGGGGAAGAACGTCTTCGCTCAGTTCGTGCTCTCCTGCGACCCAGAGGTCAGGCCCATGGAGGAGGTCATCGTGACCGATTCCAAGGACAATCCTGTGGCGACCGGAAGGGCCTTCCTCACCGAATCCGAGATGAAACGGATGAAGAAGGGAATGGCCGTGAAGGTCAGGTCCGGATCGGACGACGAGTGACCGTCACAACCTTCCAAGGAGGTCCAAGTCGACCTCCCAACCCCCTTTCCTTCTGCTATTATCACGGGAGAGGACCCCGCGGTCCTTCGAGTTGCGGACCAGTTTGGAGACGTAGACCTTGGACACCCCGAGAATCTCCGCGATCTCATCCTGCTTCATATCGGGGTTCAAGGCCATAATCTCCAGCATCCTGCGCTCCTGAGAGCCCAATGCTGGAAGTCCTCCGCCGTAGGAGGTCTTGAAGAACGTCACGCGAACATGATCCTCGATTTCCTCTATCAGAGGCTCTCTGAGGCCCTGCTCCCTGCACGCCCTCCTCATCCTGGTTATCCCCGTCCCTCTGACCTCGGTCACACCGATGTTCCTGAAATACCGGGCAAGAACCTCGTTACGGGTACGATACAATCCTGTTCCCAGACGTTCCGGCCTTATCATCAGTACTCCGGGCGACTCCACCTCTATCCTGTCATCCAAGATAGTCACTGTTACCGAATCGCGGTTGACGTAGCTGCGGTGCAAAATCGCATTGACCACGGATTCCCTGATAGCTTCCAAAGGAATGTCGTAGATGTCCTTGCGGTACAGTCCGTCAATGACTGCACGGCGCTTCATGTTGCGTTCGACGAAAGATACTGCCTCGCGTATCTGTTCCAGAAGATTGCCGGAGTACTCCCTTCTATCCAGGAAGTCCACTTTCTCCGTGCCCTTAAACAGGGCGCAGCTGAGCTCATACCGCTCGCGATTCCGGGTAAGCAGCTCGAATGCCATAGTCGGCATGAGCTTTCCGTCGACCTCTTTGAGCAGTCCCATAGAAATCAGCGTATCTATCGTTGCTGGACCGCTTTCGGAATCCGGGAGGGTCTTCAGAATTCCATCTATGAGGTTCGGATCTATGCTGCCGTCGCCTCCATCGTCATAGTAAGTAATAGCGTCGAAAGACCTTCCCCGATGCTCCAACATCAGCTCCTGTATCTTCTCGTCACATGCCTTGAAGGTGTTGCGGCCCTGCCTGATGTACACAGTGCCGTCTGCCAGACGGTAAGGTCTGAGAATTCCTGGAAAGACCTCCACGATCACGAGATGCTTCCCGTCAATGCAACAGCCATCCATACTGTAATTGATGATTGGATTGGACAAAGCACCGATGTTGTAGGATATCTGCTCCATACGATCTTTAACAAGATCCTCACTGATACCCACAATCTCGCCATCGTCGGATACACCGAAGAATATGATTCCTCCCGTGGAGTTGGCAAATGCTACCGCAGTAGACACGTAGCGTTTGGGATCCGCGGTCAGGTCCTGCTTGAACTCCACGGTCTTCCCCTCCCCCATCGATATGATGCTCTTGATTTCTATGTCGTCCCTCATACCGATTATCATTTCCGTTTTCACCTACTTTAAGGGTTAACACTCCGATTCGTTCTTTCTCTGTAACCTTAACGAATCATGCCTGATATGAGATAATCCACCATTATTCGAATTGATTTGACAGGATTCAATGATGTTATGTTATAGTATAGTATACAATAATATACTATATTATAATTGACGACTATAATAAAGTATATTATAATATATCATAGAATATTATTTGAAAAATCTATCATGATCTGATTTTGATATTTATGAAACGATAGTATGGCCATCGTTTCCACTGTAAAATCACTCGCCATCCGGTTCATAGACGGAATCTGGCAGAACGTGATGGCGTTGAAATCGTCTGATAAACAGACAGGGACCTCAGTCGTCGTCCTGCTCTTCCTGCACGGAATCGCCGGTGGCCAGACCGACGGCTTCCTCGGCGATCTTTATGCAGGCCATGAGGTCGTCGGCGGTGTTCCTCATGGTTCCCGCCGACTTGGCCTCGGTTCTGAAAATGAGTTTGGATCCCCGGAGCTCCGAGCTCACGTACCCTTCGTTGTCAGGGTCCAGAGCCTCCATCACGGCACGGGCCTTGGCCTCGTCCGCGTACTCGAGTTCCAGCTCCAGGGAGATCACTGCATCATCTCTTCTGGCTGCGGATGATGTCCGCGATGTGCTTTCCGACCTCGGATGTGGAGAGGTTTCCGCCCAGGTCGGGAGTGGTCATCTTGGTGTCCAGGCACTGCCTGACAGCGTCATGCAGCATCCTTCCCTCCTCGGGGAAGCCCTGGTTCTCCAGAAGCATCTGCGCAGCCAGTACAGCGGCGATGGGGTTGGCGATTCCGCGTCCGGCGATGTCCGGTGCGGACCCGTGGATGGGCTCGAACATGCTGACACCCTCGGGGTTGATGTTCCCGCTCCCTCCCATTCCAAGGCCTCCCTGGAGCTGAGCCCCCAGGTCCGTCAGGATGTCCCCGAACAGGTTCGGAACCGCGACGGTCCCGAAGGTCTCCGGCCTGACGATCATGGCCATGGCCATGGCGTCCACGAACATGAACTCCAGGTCCAGGCCGTACTCCTTGGTCTTCTCCTGGAAGATCTGCCTCTGCATGCCGTAGTTCTTGGTGATGACGTTCGCCTTGTCCACCAAGGTGACCTTCTTGTCCCCTCTGGCCAGGGCGTACCTGCAGCTGTAGTCGGCGAACCTGGTGACCGCCTTCTTGGACAGCAGCCCGATCTCGAAGGCGAAGTCGTCGTTGTTGGTGCTCTTGGCGGACACGTCGATGTCGACGCTGTACAGCTCCCTGTCCACGTGGACGTGGGCCTTGTCTCCGCCCACTCCGGGACCGAAGAACCCGTTGGCCCCCATGTAGAAGTCCTCGGTGTTCTCCCTCAGGAAGTGGATGTCGAAGGGGACCTCCCTCTTCAGGGGGACCAGGGGGAACCAGGATGTGACTGGACGGAGGTTGATGTACTGGTCGAACACCGCTCTCATCTTCAGCAGGATTCCCTGCTCCAGGATACCGGGCTTGACCCTGGGGTCTCCTATGGCCCCGAAGTAGATGGCGTCCTTCCTCTTCAGGTCTGAGATGTCCTGGTCCGTCAGGAGCTCTCCGGTCTCCAGATAACGGTCGGAACCGATCCTGGAGTACTCGGGATCGTACTGGAACGAGGAGATCTCCGAGACTGCGTCGAGAACGTCCATCCCTGCGGCGATGACCTCCTTTCCGATACCGTCTCCGGGGATGACCGCGATGTGCTTCAGAATCTCCCCTCCCTGACCAGGTTCATGAGACCTCCGGCCTTGACCAGCTCGGAGATGAACGGAGGGTACTCGGGGAAGGAGTACTCCTTGCCCTCGGAGACCACCTTCCCGGCCTCGGGGTCCACCTGGATCTCTGATCCCTCCTTGGCATCGACCTTGCACTCGATCAGCAGCAGTCCGATGTTCATGGAGTTCCTGTAGAAGATCCTGGCGAAGCTCTCGGCGATGATGCACGAGAATCCTGCCTCGATCAGCGACAGAGGCGCGTGCTCCCTGGACGACCCGCAGCCGAAGTTCCTTCCGGCCACCAGGATGTCGCCTTTCTGGACTTCCTGTGCGAAGCCGGGCCTGACCTTCTCGAATATGAAGTCGTTCAGATGGTCCAGGTTCGCCGCCACCAGCCTCTCGGCCGGTATGATCTGGTCGGTGTCCACGTTGTCGCCGAACACCCAGACTTTTCCTGTGAATCCGCTCATTCAGTTCCCCTCCAGCTGGTCGGGGGTGACGATCCTCCCGGCGATGGCCGAGGCCGCCACGACGGCGGGCCCTGCCAGATAGACCTCCGAGGCCTTGTCCCCCATGCGTCCGATGAAGTTCCTGTTGGTGGAAGCCACCGCCTTCTCGCCGGCGGCCAGGATGCCCATGTAGCCTCCCAGGCATGCTCCGCAGGTGGGTCCGGATATGAACGCTCCGGCGTCCAGGAAGATCTGCATCAGACCCTCCTCCACCATCTGACGGTACACCTTCTGGGATGCGGGTACCACCAGGAACCTGACTCCGGGGGCGACCTTCCTTCCCTTGACGATCTCCGCTCCGATCCTCATGTCCTCGATCCTGCCGTTGGTGCAGCTCCCCAGGTAGGCCTGGTCGATCTTCACGTCGGCCTCCCTGACGGGACGGCCGTTGCTGGGCAGGTGGGGGTAGGAGACGAAGGGCTCCAACTCGTCCAGGTTGTACTCCAGCACCCTGCAGTAGACAGCGTCCGGATCGGCCTCGACGGGGGTGTACTCACCCCTGACGGAGTCCTTGATGTACTCGCGGGTCAGGTCGTCGCAGGGGAAGATCCCCGCCTTCCCCCCGGCCTCGATGGCCATGTTGGAAACGGCCAGCCTGTCCGGGACGGAGATGTTGCAGACGTCCCCGTGGAACTCGAAGGCCTTGTAGTTGGCCCCGTCCACACCGATGTCTGTGATGATCTTCAGGATCAGATCCTTCCCGCCCACATAGGGCTTGAACTTGCCCTTGACGACGACCTTGATCGTCTCGGGGACCTTGAACCACAGCTTGCCCGTGGCGAACGCGGCCGCAGCCTCGGTCGAACCGATTCCCGTGGACAGCGCGTTGATCCCCCCGTATGTGCAGGTGTGGGAGTCCGCTCCGACGATGAGCCTGCCGGGAGCCGCGAATCCCTCCTCCACCATCAGCTGGTGGCAGACGCCGCTCTTTCCGATCTCGAAGTAGTTGGGGAGCTGGTGCCTGTGGGCGAACTCCCTCATCTCCTTGGCCTGCTCCGCGGACGCCACGTCCTTGGCGGGCACGTAGTGGTCGGGGATCAGGACCATGCGGTCCTTGTACATCTTGTCGGTGTTCAGCTTGGTGTACTCCCTGAACGCAATGGGTCCGGTGACATCGTTCACCATCACATAGTCCACATCGGCCATGACAATCTGACCGGCGCAGGCGTCGGTGCCGGATTTGTTCGAGAGGATCTTCTCTGCTATCGTCTTGCCCATCTCAATCACTCACTCTGTTTGTTCCTGGCGAAATCCCTGTTTATGGCCGCCATCATGGCGTCCACGGACGTCCTGACGACGTCCAGGCCCACGGCCTTCCCGACGGACAGGTAACCGTCGTTCTGGACGTTCTTGACCATCACCGTGGCCTCGCATATGGAGTCGCTTCCGCCCGTTATGGCGGCCAGCTTGTACTCCTCCAACGTAATCTTCTCGTTCACCGCCTCGGCGATGGCCTTCAGGGCCGCATCGACCGGGCCGACCCCGACCTCTGCGACGGTGACGTCGTCCCCGTCCCTGCTGACCGTCACCGTGGCGGTAGAGGTTATGTCCTTGCCTGTGAACACCGCGATGCTCTTCAGGGCGACCGTGTCGGCCCTGGCGGCCTTCTTCCACAGCACGTTCTCTGCTATGGCAACCAGCTCGGCGTCGTCGATTTCCTTGCCTCCGACGGCGATGGTCTTGATGGCGTTCATCAGCTCGGGCATGTGCTCCTCTGGGAACTTGACCTTCAGCTCGTCCAGCCTCCCGCGGACGGAGTGCTCACCGGAGTGCTTACCGATGACGATGTGCCTGTCCACACCCACCATCTCCGGCTTGAACGGCTCGTAGGTCAGGGTGTTGGCCATGACCCCGTGCACATGGATCCCGGACTCGTGGGCGAAGGCGTTCCTCCCCACGATGGGCTTGTTGTAGGCTATCGGGAACCCTGTGATCCTCTCCACCAGCTTCGAGGTGGGGCCCAGCTTGGGCAGGTCCACTGTCTGGATCCCGTAGTTGGCGAACAGGTTCACGGCGACCTCCTCCAGAGCCGCGTTGCCGGTCCTCTCGCCGATGCCGTTGATGGTGACATGGCAGATGGACGCTCCGGCCTCGACTCCGGCCAGGGTGTTGGCCACGGCCAGGCCCATGTCGTCGTGGCAATGCATGGAGATGGGCACCTTCAGCACCTTCTTCATCTCCGAGACGATGTAGGCCATCCCCTGGGGGATGATCACACCGACCGTGTCGGGCAGATTGATCGATGACGCTCCCGCATCCTGGGCGGCCACGCATATCCTCTTCATGAAGTCCAGGTCGGACCTTGTGGCGTCCTCGCAGGAGAACATGACGTCCAGACCATGGTCTCTGGCGTACTCGATGGTCGAGACTGCCTTCTCCACCACCTGGTCGGGAGTCATCTTCAGCTTGTACTTCATGTGCAAATCGCTGGTGGCGATGAAAGTGTGGATGTAATCCAGTCCCGTGGACAGCACCGCATCCACATCGGACTTGACGGACCTGGCCAGGCTGCACACGGTGCTCCTGGGTCCGAAATCCCTGATCTTCTTCAGAGTGTCGATCTCGATCTCGGACGATGCCGCGAAACCGGCTTCCATTATATCGACTCCGAGGTCGTCGAGGGCCATGGCTATACGGACCTTGTCGTCCGAGCTCAGGGCGATCCCCGGAGCCTGCTCCCCGTCCCTCAACGTAGTATCGAAGATCTTAATCGAGTCTGCATGAGGGAGGGACTGGAGCGCAAGCTGGTTGTAGGGACTGACGGCCAACATTTCTTTCAGCTTAGCGTTCTCACTGGTTTGGGTTGTATTCATATAAACACCTCAAACCGTCCTAGCTCTCACTGGAGTTACTCAAGAAGAAGGAGTAGTCCGGTGGTAGCGTTGCAGATCATTCTCGTGACCTCTGACGGTAAATCTCCATTCTTCTAGTCCTATAAAAGGCTCTCTCTTAGTAACGCGCGAGAGGGGCTGGAACGATGGCGGATGACGGGGTAATTGGTTATCTACGACGACTCCGATTATCCCCGTATGGCATGGTTCCTTGGGAAGAAGGATGAGAAGCCTGTGGAGAACAGGGTCCCCGAACAGTCCGAGAGACAGCACAACCTGTACTGGATGATCAGGCTGAGCCCATTCGCCGAGTACACCGACGATGAGGTCAGAGAGGCGATGGAGAAGAAGATCAGGGAGATAAACAGGGCCCTGAAGACCCAGCCCGTGGAGATGGTCAGAGCGAAGAGCGAAAGGAAGGTCGCTAAACTCGAGTCGCTTCTTGGCGATGGGACCGCGATAGGGTCCGAGCGCGACCAGGCCATCCTGCACTTCAACAGGAACATGATCGAGGACAACGGCGGTTCGGTGCCCACAGACCCTGCTTAGCTATCCGCCACGATCGCGAGGGAAGGGTGGGCGGACGGCACCGGACTGGTGGACGTCAGCGGCATGCCACACTGCCCCAGATGCGGATACATAAACAGGAAAACGAAACGCTGCGTCAACTGCGACGCGAAACTCAAGTCATGATTCTTTAAAACGCCCTTCGCCGACGACGAAGGGGCCCCGCCTGCCATCGGCACGGCGGGGATTCGACCGGGCCGGAGCCCGGAAGTAGTTTCAGCAGGCGAAGTAACCCTTGGTCTTCAGCATGTGGTTCTTGACCGCATGGGATCCGAAGAAGTAGACCGCCGCGATGAAGGGCATCCATATGAGGGCCCACAGCGGGACCGGGATGATGTCCGTGCATCCGGAGATTGCCTCCCAGAGGGGCCCGGAGAACGGCAGCAGCGTCCCGACCGCCAGCGCGATGACCGTGGTGACGACCAGCACCTTCGAGGACCAGGCCTTGAAGAAAGGCAGCTTGTTGGTCCTGACGATGTGGATGGCCCACACCTGCATCCAGTACTGCTCTATGACCCACAGGGACTGGAACAGCACCATCACGGGGATGAGCACCTCTATGTCGCCCAGCGGGATGCCGCTGAGCACGGCCTCGGACGCGTTGGTGATCCCTGACAGATCGTAAGAAGTCCCGTCCACACCCAGGGCTGTCGCGGGAAGGTCCAGACCGACAGTGGGCAGGACCACCCAGATGAAGAACGCCCAAGACATCAGATCGGTCACTACGCACATCGGCCCGTACCGTGACATGACCGAACGCAGGTTGACCGCATCCCACCGTCTCGGTTCCTTCACGAACTCGTCCTCGACCTTGTCCCAGCATATGAAGATGCAGGCGAAGTCGTTGATCAGGTTGAAGATCAGGATCATTATCCCGCCCATAGGCTCGAAGTTGAAGAACAGGGTTCCGAGGATCAGCGAGAACATGTATCCGAAGTTTATGGAACCTATCATCTTCACGTACTTGATGGAGTTGACGTAGACCTTCCTTCCCTCGATGGCCCCGGTCTTGAGTATGCCCAGGTCCTTCTCGAGGAGGATCATGCTGGCGGTCTCCTTGGCTATGTCGGTTCCGGTGTCCACGGATATGCTGACGTCCGCGTTCTTCATAGCGACGACGTCGTTGATACCGTCGCCCATGAGTCCCACTGTGTGCCCGTTGGCCTTCAGGGCCTGAACGACCCTGGATTTGTTGTCGGGACTCAGGCGGGCGAAGATGGAGACCTCCTCCACCCTGGACCTGAGCTCCTCGTCGCTTATGGAGTCTATCTCCGGGCCGATCAGGATGTTGTCGGCGGAGATGCCGATCTGGTCGCAGACGTGATGGGAGACGTATTCGTTGTCCCCGGTCAGGACCTTGACGTCAATGCCGTACTCCCTCAGGTCCTCGATGGCCTTCTTGGCGGAGGGCTTGACTGGATCTGTGAACACGAGGAACCCTGCGACGATCAGGTCGCACTCGTCCTCGGATGTGAACTCCGTCTTCCCAACGGGGACGTACTTGTGGGTGATACCCAGCACGCGCATGCCCTTGGTACTGTACCACTCGACCAGGCCGAGCATATCGTTGGCTATCTTCTCGTCCAGGGGCTGGATGTTCCTGTCCCCGTCGAGGTATCCGGTGGATATGGAGAGGATCTCGGGCATTGCACCCTTGGAGATCATCAGGTTGGCCTCCTCGTTGTGGGTGACGACGACGGTGGCCCTCCTCCTTATGAAGTCGAAGGGGACGTCCCCCACGTACTCGTGGGTCTCCAGCTCCTCCAGGAGCCCGTTCTCCTCCGCGTACTCATCCAAGGCCCAGTCGATCTGGTTGGTGGCCGACTTCAGGTTGCGGGAGTTGAGGCAGGACATCAGCTCCACGGAGCTGCTGGGGTTGCCGTAGATGTCGTTGCAGTCGTGCACCGAGATGCGGTTCTGCGTGAGCGTACCGGTCTTGTCGGAGCAGAGGACGTCCATGGCCCCGAAGTTCTGGATGGCGGTGACGTCCTTGACGATGACCTTGTTCTTCGACATGTCGATGGAACCCTTGGCCAGATTCGCGGACACGATGGTGGCCAGCATCTCCGGCATCAGCCCTATGGCGAGGGTGAGCGCGAAGGTCACGGCGCTGAGTACGCCGTCGACGGTGAACCCGCCGTGGTTCAGGTAGTCCCTGACGATCATGATCAGGAACACGGGCGGGACCATGCAGTACATGATCTTCAGCAAGACGTTGACGATGGACCTCGTCCCCTTGTCGTACGTGGTGGGCGCCTTCTTGGCGGTGAGCTTCTCGGCCATGGAGCCGAAGATGGTGTCATCCCCGACGGCCACTACGACGGCCTCGGCGGACCCTCCGACGATGTTGGATCCCATGAAGGCCATGTTGTTGCATCCGAGGATGTCCGCATACTCGACGGCGTCGGAATGCTTGCTGACCCCTCCGGACTCCCCCGTGAGGGCGGACTGATCCACCTTGAGATGGTTGGATTCGATTATCCTGACATCCGCAGGGACCATGTCTCCCGTGTCCAGGATGATTATGTCGCCCACGACGAGCTCCTTGGAGTCGATCTCGATCTCCACGCCCTCACGGCGAACGGTGATGATTGTGGTGACCATGCTCACCAGTTTGGCCGCCGCCTTGGAGCTGCGGGTCTCCTGGATGAAGGTTACCAGACCGCTGACCAGAATCAGCGTGGTCAGAATGACGAAATAGATTATGTCCGGCTCGAGGACCATCCACAGGATGTCGATGATCGCGAGCGTGATAATGAAGATGTTAGCAAAAGAGCGATACAGCCTCTTGAGTGTCTCGTGGCGATTACGGACAGACACCTCGTTCTTTCCATACTGGATACGGGATGTCGTGACCTCTTCGTTGAAGTGTCCTTCCGACCTGCTGTTCAATTCTGCGATGAGAGCGTCAGCATCGGTAGACGCCGCGTGCCTCATCCTTTCATCGGGTGTACTCAAACCGGTTACCACGGGAGAAACGAACGCGTTACAGTATTTAGAAAAAACCCCGGTGACCGGGTCGGGGTGTCCGATATGGGACTTCGAAAGGCGTTGAATGCCCCGGGGGAGACCCCGGGGCAGTTGGAACCTCACTCCTTGTTCTCGGAGTCTTCGGCGGGAACTTCCTCGGCAGGAGACTCTGCGGGAGCGTCCTCGGATTCGGCGGGAGCCTCTTCGACAGGTGCCTCCTCGGAGGTCTCCTGGGCAGGTGCCTCCTCTGCGGGTGCCTCTGCTGCAACGGAGACTTCCTCGGCGGGAGCCTCGGTGACGGTTTCCTCCACCTTCTCCTCGGTCTTCTCCTCAACTGCAACGGCACTCTGCCTCTTCGCCTGGGCTTCGGCCTCGCGTTCGGCCCTCTTAGCGGCTTTGAGCTCAGCCTTCTGCTTCTTCTCGCTCTCCTTACGGCGCCTGATCTGCTCCTTGAGCTCGGCCTTGGCTGCGGCACGCTCCTCCTTAGGGAGCTTCTTGATCTCTTCCTTGCGCCTCTCCTCGGCACGTCTGGCCTTCCACTTGTCGTCCTCGATCTTCTGCTTCTGCCTCTCCTCGGCAGCCTTCTTCTCGTTGGCGATCTTGGCGTGCCTGGCTTTCGCCTTGGCATCGTCGTTCGTGGTCTCTATGATCTTGGCCATGGGAGGGGTAATCCAATTATTGGATATAAAAAGAAGGTAAGCCGAATCACCGTCTGAATCAAACCGGAGGATTCTGTTGTGATTGCTCGCTCCAAGGTGACATTCTCGCCGCTCATGCAGTCAGCAGATTCCTTTGTATGAAACCCAGATACACGATTCAAAGATAGAAACAAGAGTGGTCCGAGTGTTTGATTACGCTGTTGTCGAAGAAGCAATCAATCGAGAATTGCCAAGGAGTTCTCGCCGAGCCGGGTGTCGGTGTCTTCGTGATGGAGTTCAAGATACTCTCTGAACGAGAGCGGCACCACAGGGATCACCACGTACATTCCGGCGATGTGTGTGGCCAATTCGGAGGACAGCATCTTGGAGTTGAACCCGGTAATGCAGATGTCGCACCGCCCCGTCCGTATCAGAGCCAAGACGACCTTCTTACATCAGTCCGCGTTCTAGATCTCGTCGATGAACACATACTTCATTCCGGATTCCCCGATCATCGAAAGCATTGTGTCCAGAAGGGATATGTAGTCGCAGACGTCCATGTGTTCGGCGAATTTCAGGTTCAGCCAGACTATGTCACCGTCCCCGACGCAGGATTCCCTGAGCTCGTCGGCGTACATCCTCGGAAGTGTGGACTTCCAGGTGCGTCTCATGCCGGTGACGACCTTGACGGTGTCTGTAGACCGTTGAAAAAGATCCTATTGGGCATCTCATAGGGGATGCGGAGGTTTATGGGGCTGGATTGTTCAGGTGATGCAATTATTTTGATTAATTAGAATTATTTTTATTTTCATAGGAATTTTTAATTCGTAAGATATTTTTTGCGTCAGACAGCCTTGACTCGGACATGAACTTGCCTGGATGCATATCTCATAAAATTAGTTAATAGAGAAGAAAGGGCCATAGTGGCCCTGTTTTGTTAGGTATTGGTTTCAGTGATGATTTGAATATCGTGAACAATCCTGACTGCAATATTAATGGTCATCCAAAGCACAAATCATGCGGTTGTCATGACCTTTGTAGCAAGGATCTTTCCACTTTCATCATATATCGAAATATACGGCGTCGGCATAGTATTTATCGTGACCGTATCGACTTCATATTCTGAGATCTTAAACGTTCCATGCTTGACAACTATGATGTGATTCGATTCGTCTAAATAGTAATCAAACAACTCCCCGACACCATCGCCATTCTTCCATGCATTTTCATCAATTACAGTGGTATAGGAACTCCGATATGTTGTCAAATCCATCATCCTATACTGTGCTATGCTTGTACTGTTTGAGTCAACATCCAACAATACTGTAGTCTTGGATGTCCCGACATATTGTCCGTCGGAATGGCAACTGGCCCACACAGTGTAAGAGATCTTGTAACTTACAGCATCGGTGTTAGACGCAGCGGTGACACTCATCGTCCCATCGCTTTGCTTGACCAGTGCCAATGATTCATCATTCAGTACCTGAACAAGCTCAGAACCTGTAGTGCCTGCAATCGCCGCCTCAAGTGCCTCAGCGTTTGGCGTACCTATAGAACCGATCAGACTCGCATCAACCGTACCCTGTATATTTCCGGTGTTGACACAGTCCTGAACGATAACTTTCAGATTCTTATTCTGGTTCGTAGTGTTTCCTATGTAAAGTCCAGGGTTACTCATGAGCATGTCACCGGAGTTAGTACATCTGATAAACTTGAGTGTCGCGTTTTCGTAGATGTAACCGCCCAGGAACACTCCGCAATATGCCTGAACATCATTGCTGTAATAGGAAACAGAATTATCACAATCGATGAATGTGAGTGTCGTTCCAGCGAAATAATTGATGTAGGCGCTATTGTTCGATGAACACTCGTACGCCCTGTTGCCGACGATATCCACATTGTCAAAGGTGAGGTTACCAAAATTCCATCCGTAGGTCAGTGCTCTCACTATACCCTCGCCCGGATCATATTTCAAATCCTTCACAACAGTGTTGCTTCCGAAGTACTTGAACAACGCTGCGAAAGCCTCTGAATCAAAACCTGATCCCATAGTCACAGTATGGCCGTTACCATAGAGGGTTCCAATGAACCTCTCAGCACAGGTATCGCCTTCTCCAAGAGTGACATCCCTCAGAAGGAACACAGCACCACCATTGCAGTTCGCAAGGGCGTCACTCAGAGATTTGTAGAAAGATACCCCGGTCTTTGCCGAAATATTGGCCGCAGTGATATAATACTGGGAGAATCCGGCAGTGGTTTTGAAGGAAATTGTAGTCTTATCTGAGGAGGAATCATAGATTGCCTTGTAGGCATAATAGTTAGTTGTACCCGGATCACTATCTTCAATAGTAATCTGAGTGCCCTTGTGGTAGAACGATAAGCCAACATCGGTTCCAGTAAGATCTCCACCCAAGACGAAAGACACTGTAGTCTCGATACCGTTGAGTGCAGAGTCAGTTCCATCGGTATACTTTACATCGATTCCGCCGATAAATGCAGCATCTGTTGATACCGTATAGCCCACATCTGACTTATTCTCAATATTCTTAACCTCAACAGACTTGTCCGAAACTCCATCACCACTGAATGTTACAGACGCGCTGTCGGCAGCTGTGGATTCCTTGTCGGATGAACCAACGGTAATGCTATTTGTCCCACTAGTAATCTGCGATATGGTTGTGTTCGTTCCGGTTACCGGAGCATTAGACTGATAAGCAGAAAAGGTCAGTGTCACGGTAAAAGTCTTCCCCATGAACTCGTTTCCAGCCTCTTCATTCATCATTATACAGATTGCTTTCGCGTCACCAGAGACGGAATCGTATATTGTGGATCCCTGCTCTCCAGTAGCGGCATACTGCTGTGATCCGGATACGAATCCCGTCACGATGAATGGGCAATCCGCAGTTCCAGTGACGTCAATGCCATTGGATAACACGGTGTAGGATTCCACATATACTGTGTTGATTGTACTCTTCAATGTAATCGAAGTTATGCTGATTACCAGTTTGTCACCAGGTGCAGCATTCGTGAGTTTTGCCGTTATTGCACTCGACGACGAGGAATCCGTCGATGATTCGGCCATGGTATATGTGGCAGTGCCTCCGAGATCGGTTTTGGTCTCTTCACCACTGTTCACGACTTTTGGTACTCCGTTGTAGGAAGATACTGTGACATCTCCCAAATCGATACTCAGATCGATTTTACCTGCGGTGATCTCCACCTCGGCTTGCTCGGTGTCGGAGAACCAAGAGTAGGTGACTCCTCCCACAGCCGCAAGACAGAGAACGATGACCACTGCAGATGCGATGATCGCTTTCGATTCTATCTTCATTTCGATTCCTTCCTTGTGTGAAAAATGACTCCCGATGTCACGGCGATCCGCCGCCGGGCGCCTGTTTGTTGTAGGTGATCGTATGTGTCTGAGATGATGCCAGGTCGGTGAAGGCCACGGTTATCCTGCCATTGTCACTCTTTATTGTCGACTGAATGGCTGACGAACCGTCTGTCACCCCCGTGATCCCGTCGCAATCGATGCTGAGGCTGTATCCGATTCTGCCGTCAAGAGTCACAACAACAGAATCAGATCCGTAACCCGACACATCTATCGAAATGGTACCATCCGTTTCGGTGATCTCCACGTCGATGCGTTCCAGACCGGATGTTGCCACAGTCTGCCAGTTCAAAGTGACGGAAAATCTGCCGTCAACATCCTGAAAAATGACCTGTGTGGGCCTTCCGTTCACATCGCTGATGTTGAAAGAGCCTGAGAAGACACCATTGTCACCCGGCTGTAATTGAACACGTTTACCGTCGACGTTCGCATTGGACTGAGTGGCCACGGCTTCTATTATCGGATCCAGACAGGACCCTTCGGTATAACCATCCCCCACCGTCACCGTGATGGGGATCTCCATCCTGCTGAACGGTGCGATGCTGTCCGAATACGATGCGGAGTAAAGGTTCTGGATGATGTACCATGTGTCTCCGCCGACAGTTGTGGTTTCGACAAGACTCGAATCCCCTGTCGGAATAGAATTCCCATTGGGCACCCCTAGGTTTTTCTCAACGTCTTCGTTGAATCCCACTGTGATGGCGTTCAGACTGTTGGCGAGTCTGCCGGAGGTCTTCTCGGACTCCAACTTCTGATCGACCTCCGTACTACTGGAAGACAAGAGCTCCCCGATTGGACTGGTTCCACCATTATCGTGGTAAGCCGTATATCTGGGGATGCTGAACGTCGCCTTGAACGCCAGCGGGACGGCGTTGTTGTTCGTCACATACAGAGTCAGATTGTTGTCGCCTTTCTCCAACCTAACCGCGTCCGAAACCACGGAACCATCCGACTCCAGTTCATAATCCACATCGAGCTTCGCTGTCTCGATCGAGACATCATACTCATGCGAGACGGAGAACCACGAGTATGTGACCCCTCCAACGGAGGTCAGTACCAGCGTCAGCACGATGAGCGACGCCAGAACGGCTTTGGTCTCTGTTTTCATTTTACCTCCTTGGATTGTTCTCATGGCGAACCTCCCTGCAGGTCGTCCGCGAAGACGCCCAAAGTAAACGATATCGCCTGCCCCATCGCCGCGTTGTTGTCGTCCGAATCTGGGAACTCCAGCGTCACTGTGATGTCGATGGAGCCTGAAGCGGACACCGTACCCAGGTCGAGAAGGGTCCCCGAGGTCATCTCGGAGATCGATGCTCTGACCTCAGAACCACCTGCCGTCACGGTCAGAACCACTTGTCCGGCCAACTCCTCTCCGGCCAGGTCAAGATGGTCGATGTAGAACACGGCTCCCAGATCCACCGACGTCCCGTTACGAACAGTCATCTCGGCGGTCTGCACCACCCCGGGAACGATGCCGGAGGTCCTGAACGAGAACTCGGAGATCGGCGTCACCGATGGATCCGCGAACTCCGTGAGCATACCGTCATCCACGTATGTCCCGCTGAAGCTCGTAACCATGACCTGGAAACCACCCGGGACCACAACCTTGACGGGAACATCGACGGTCTTCCCTCCGTATGACACGGTCACTGCGGACGTGCCCTCGGAGAGCGGACCGGACGGGGACCAGGTATACTCGTCTGATGACAGCTCATGGTTGGAACCGTCACTGTAGGTTGCGACGACCTTCATGCCCGAAGGGTCGAACACGTCACCGACGGAGTAGACCGTGCGTGTCGGCGGTTCGGCGACGGAGAGTCCCTTGAGTACCGGGGTCGGCTCCTCCGTGTCGCCTCCACCTGTCCTGACGAAAACAGCGCGTACGATGCGGTCCCCTCTGATGTCCTCCAGAACGTACGTCCCGATTCCAAAGGCGACGGGCCTGCCGTCGACGTACAGCGACGACAATCTGTAACCAGGATTCGGGGTGATGCTGAAGGTCAGAGAGGATCCGTCCTCTACGGTAATGGTGCCGGAAGGCTCAATTGAACCTCCGGATGTGCTCGTGACTGTGACCGTGTGCTTCTCATCCCCCGGTACGGGGGCATCCTCTTCGAAGACCACGTGAACCGATGAGCCGGAGAACCGGAACGGGGACACCCCTATACGGATGATGTTTCCGTCCAACTCCGCCTCCGCACCATCGGCCCTCACATCGGCCACATGCCAACCATCTGCGGGAACCGCCTCGGCTTCGAAGGTCTGATAGAAACGCAGGTCGCCGGAAACGGGACTCACGGTTCCCTGACCCTCGGAGGTCAGCTCCACATGGTGTGGGTACAGGACGATGACAGCGACGGCTATGATCACAAGGACAGTCGCCGCCACGGCCCCGTACATGCGTTTGCTTCTCATCTCGGTGCCTCCTGAACAGGTTCTCGTCGGCCATGGGGTCGAAATCAGAGACCATCTCCGGTTCTGGTTCCGTCTTCCCGCGGAGGACCCTGACGATGTTCCGTAGCTCCGATGCTATGATCAGACAGCAGGGAACGAGCACCAACAGGACCTTGCCGTACCATTCCGACATGAACACTGCCAGCACCCCCAGCCAATGGGAGACTCCCGTCACCTTTCCGATGACGTCTCCGGAGGCGGAGGTGACAACCTGTGTGGACGTATTGGTGGGATCGTCGGCGATTGAGTCGCCGGCCATCGTGTACGTGTAGCCTCCGCCGGATTGGGATATGCCCACGATCCTATGGGTGACCACCATGCGTTCGTGCGAGACCGGATGCACATAATTGAACGTCAGAACGTCCCCGACCTTCAGGGAGGAGTAGAAACCATCCCTCTCGGACCGGTCGTCCGGGACCTCCCTGACGAACACCATGCTCCCGACCGGGATCGTCTCGATCTCGTACTCGGTGCGGGGCTCCCCGTCCATGGAGCCCGAAATGACCACGAGCCTCTGGGTGTCGGAGAAATCCAGGGACCCTCCGTTCCTATCCCAAAGATAGCATGCAAGCGCCGACACCAGGATGATGAATGCTGCGATCACGACGAATGTCCTGCGTCCCGGCCTCATCAACTCCGCTATCCGACCACCTCATGCCATTTCCTGGTCTGTACTCCTAAAAACGTAGTGCAACTATTTAGTGGTTATTGAATCCGCAAGTACTTGCGAAATTCTCAAAAACAGTTGTTCTACTCAATCACAATATCCCTAACCATGAACGGGATACCAAAAGGCAGGGTGTCGGAGATGGACCTGCTGCATGAGATACTGAAGGTAATATCCGAAAACGGCAGCGCGATCGCATCCGACTTCTACCATATGACCCGGGACTCCCGGAGGATCAGAAGAGTGCTGAACGATCTTGTGGACAGGGGAGTCCTGGAGAAGGAGACCAGGCACCGCCCCAGGACCGACGTCACCGAGACCTATTTCTTCGGCAACAAGGGGCTGCTCACAGCCAAGGTCGACGACATGTTCCACGAACTCATGGAGTACGGATCGGAACTGGACATGGACGGTCGTATCGTCAGATCCTACACGAACCTGAAACAGTACATGGAAGTCGAGTACCTGGAGAATCCCGATAAAGAGGAGTGAGAATTAAGGCCCCCTCAGAAGAGGGGGTTGTTGTTTGAGGGATCACTGGTTGGAAACCCAGAGTCCGTGCTTGTTGCAGTACTCCCACGCCTTGATCTTCTCGGCATCGGTCTTGAAGAAGGCTTCGGGAGCGTCGCCGGGTTTGAGGTACTTCCTCATGAGGACACCGTCGGCGCAGATCTCGATGTAGACGATGTAGTGCTCCTCCGTCATGGGGTGCGCGGTCTCCTTTCCGATCTTGACGAGGACGCCTCCGTCCTGCTTCTCGATGTACGGGACGTGCTTCTCCTTGACGAAATCCTCGGTCCTGGGCTCCGCGACGGTCATGGGCTCACCGCAGCAGGACGGGATGCATCCGCCCTTGTACAGGAGCTCGACGGCGGTTCCGCATTTGGCGCATACGTATTTCTGAGTCATGTCAAAACCTCTGATTCCGATTGGTCGGACACAGGATAAATAGTTTTCTTAACGCCGTTTATATTTTAATGTCCGTACAGTTCCGAGAATGCAATAATAAGGATGAAGACGGATTGGGTGGCATGGAGATCCCGGCGGTTTTCGTCTCGTCCGAGGACGGACGGCTGTATTCCCTTGATGCCCGCTTCTCGGGCAGGAGGATCGCGGTGTCTGGGAAGAGGATCCCCTTCGAGGATGCCGTGTCATGCCTTCCGTTCAGGGAATCCAGGATGCCCGTGGCCGTCGTCGACCTCGACAGCCTGTCCCACAGGATGTTCACTGAAGGCGTCATGAAGGGGATGAGGATCAGAGGCTCGGACATCTGGTTCATCACATGGATAGAGACGGCGGACGATGTGTTCGACGCGTTCAACACCACCGCGGACACTGTCATCGGGATGTACCACTCATCCCGTTCCGATTCGGACCTGGAGGACATCCACGAACTTTCAGACTGCTTCGTTCCGGCCGTGTGCTGTTCCGACGGGAAGGCACTGTCCAGGAAAAAGAGGAGCGAGGATGTGACCGACGTCCTGTCCAGGCTCACGGACATGGGATTCTACAGGATTTGCGTGATGGACACGGACTGCTCCATAGAGAAGGGGACCTGGGAGACCATAGCCGACGTCTGTCCCTCGGCGGTGCCGTTCGTCACCTGCGACGCACCCGACGGATTCAGAGACTTCATCAAGCCCGTCCGCCCAACGAGGTCTCGAGGGCCGATCTGAAGTCGGGGGAACGGAGAACCGCCCCACGGGGCATTGAATCCGTCCCGGTGACCGTGACCACAGGAAGGCACTCCATCCCCATCGTTATCGAGAAATGCCTGAATATCTTCGTCACCGGCCCGAAGTCGGGGTTGTCCGAACCCGCGCATACCATGGGAAGAAGCTTCGACGGGTGCGGAATGTCCTTCCTGAACCAGAACGGCTGACAGCGGTCCATCATCGTCTTGACCACCGACGAGGGACCGCTGAACCTCAGAGGCGTGGCCAACACCATGATGTCCGACCCTCCCACGATCTCCAGGATATGGGGCATGTCGTCTTCCATAGGACAGCCTCCGTCCCTGCACGCCCCGCAACCTGTGCAGTGTCCGATATCGAACTCCGTCAGCCGGATACGGGTCACATCGGAACCCCTGCCCGACAGGACATCGGATGCGACGGAGCACATCTCCTCCGTGAACCCGTCCGGATTCCCGCTTCCGTTGATGACGACCGCATTCAGGCTCTCACTCCCCGACGCCGTTATGAAGTGAATGTTTAAACAATCATCACACGATGGAGGGTGCATGGAAGAACCGATGATACAGGACTTCACCAAAGTGAAGATGGTGGAGTTCCCCCGTAATGTGGTTGCCGGGCATGATGTGCTCTGTAACGTCAGGAGCATGTGCGAAGGGATCCACACCGGAAGGACGGGGACGGTCATCACGGGCACCAAGACAATGGAGGCCGCCGCCAAGGAGGTCATCGGTTACATGGACGGCTACGACATAGACGTGTGCACCGTCGGGGAGGCCACCATAGAGAACGCCAGGAAGGCAGAGGACCAGATACGCGAGTTCGGGTCCACGTTCGTACTGGCGGTGGGAGGCGGCAGCAAGATCGACGTCTCCAAGGTTGTAAGCAAGGAGATGAACATACCGTTCATCAGCATCCCCACGTCAGCCGCCCACGACGGGATAGCGTCCAACAGGGCATCCCTGAAATCGGAGACCGGGTCCAGGTCGATGGAGTCGGCATCCCCCATGGGAATCATAGCGGACACCAAGGTCATCGCCAAGGCGCCCTACAGGCTTTTGGCATCCGGGTGCGCCGACGTCATATCCAACCTGACCGCGATCAACGACTGGGATTTCGCCAGGAGGCTCAAGAACGTGCCCTTCAGCAGGTCCGCATACTCGCTCGCCAGATACGCGGCGGAAACGATAATAGACAGCTCGAAGCTCATCAAACCCAACCTGGAGGACAGCGTCTGGATCGCCATCAAGCCGATCATCATCTCCGGGATCTCCATGTGCATCGCCGGAAGCTCCAGGCCGACCAGCGGTGCGGAGCACATGATCTCCCACATGCTCGACCTCAGACATCCGGGGAAGGCCCTCCACGGAGAGCAGTGCGGGGTCGCATCCATAATGACCATGTACCTCCATGGAGGGGACTGGGAGCAGATCAGGAACGCTCTGAGCGATATCGGGGCCCCCACCACGGCGAGGGAGCTCGGGATCACGTCCGAGGAGATGATCGACGCGGTCGCACATGCGCACGAGATCCGCTCGGACAGGTTCACCATACTCGGGGACGGAGGCATATCCCCCGAAGTGGCGGAGAAGGTCGCGAAGGCCACAGGAGTCATCTGAGGTGTACCATGGCATTGATAACGCTGATCGGAGAACCACAGGCACGTCCCGGAGCCGAATTCTATTTCATGGGACCGCTCACTGAATGCAAGGACTGCAGACTGAAGGGGGTCTGCTTCAACCTGGAGCCCGGTTCCAGGTACAGGGTCGTAGAGGTCAGGAACCAGAGGCACAACTGCGTCGAATGCGAGGGAGAGGTTGTTGCGGTCGAGGTCGAGAAGGTCCCAACGCCCGCGGCAGTGCCGAAGAAGGGTTCCATGGAAGGGATCACCATAACCTACTCCGAACCGAAATGCGACGAGGTCGGATGTCCCAACTACTGCAAATGCCATGCACCTGGCAAGAGGGACGGGGCGAAGTACACCATCACGAGACTCGGAAAGGCCCTGGACTGCCCTCTCGGCGAGAAGATGATGGATGCGGACCTGTACTGAAGGACGCATCCGACGTTCCGATCGGACGGATGAAACTGCCCGAAGCACGTTGTATGAAAAACACATGAAATCGCAGGGGTAACCCCCTGCATTGATGTTTATCAGAATTTCTCGCCGGTGATGCGCTCGTACATGTCCACGTAGAGCTTGCTCACACGGTCGACGATCTCCTGAGGGAGAGCGGGGATGTCGGGCTCGACCTCGCCTGCATCGCGGGCTGCGTAGAGCCTCTCATGGTATCCGGTCTCACGGTAGTACTGCCTGACGAACTCCTTGGAGAGCTCCACGATGTTTCCTTTGGCATACTCCTCCGCATCCCACCAGCGGTCCTCGTCGAGGGTTCCGAAGGTGTCCACGACCATCAGTTTCCTGTCCTTGTCGTAGGCGAACTCCTTCTTCCCGTCGCAGTGGATAAGACCGCGCTTCCCGGCCTCCTCTCCGATGATCCCGTCTACCCTGAGGACCGTGTCCACGATCTCCTGGTACTCGGCATCGCTGAGTCCGGCCATCTTCTTGGCCTCGGCCTCTGTCAGGTTCTCGTCGTGCTCCTCCAGCTTGGTGGTGCATTCGACGAAGGGCTTGGGGAGCTTCTCCCCCCTCTTGACCTCATGTCCGGCAGGGAATCCCAGGTCCTCGGGTTTCACCTTCCCGGACTTGAGCCTGTCCAGGAGGGATCCTGCCGCATAGTACCTGCAGATCACCTCCAGGGGGATCAGGTAGTTCTTGGTGGAACCGTCGATCTTGCTGTAGTCGCGGATGATGTCCACCCTCTTGACCTGCATCCTGTCCTTGGAGGGCTCGGAGAGGTAGTGGTTGTTGATGCCTGCCTCGTTCAGCTTCCCGAACCAGAACTTCGCAGTCCTGCAGAGGGTCTCGCCCTTGTGGGGGATCTGGGAAGGGATTATCTTGTCGAAGACCGAGATGTTGTTGGTGTAGGCGAACTCGAGTGTGTCCGCGTCCACCTCGTAGACTTCCTTGACCTTTCCGGTCATGATTTTCTTCATGAGAATCCGTGAAGATATCACGCCTATTTTTCTGTATGTCTCCCGCCTGTGAACGGGCACGGAGATGATGGGATGGCAGGTGTGCCGACAACTTACATATACGATAATCGGAGCCCAATGCGATGAGAGCCTTTATGTCAGATGTTCTGATTCCTACCCTCATTACCGATGCGTTCGGCAGACGGGGCAGTTACTTTGAGCAAGACGTACGAGGAGATCAACGACAGGATCCGCTCCGGCGAAGCGGTCGTCATGACCGCCGAGGAGGTCGTGGACCTGGTCAGGAAGAAAGGGACCGAGAAAGCGGCTGAAGAGGTGGATGTCGTCACCACCGGAACCTTCGGGGCCATGTGCTCCTCGGGAGCGTTCCTCAACTTCGGACACGCGGACCCTCCGATCAGGATGACGAACATCAGGCTCAACGGAGTGGAGGCCTACGGAGGCCTCGCGGCGGTAGACACCTACATCGGCGCAACATCCCTCGTCGATCCCCCCGGAACCGGCTACGGAGGAGCGCATGTCATCGAGGACCTGATCGCCGGGAAGAGAATACACCTCGTGGCCAGCGGACCCGGCACGGACTGCTACGTCAGGAAGAACATAGACACGTACATCACCCTGGACGACATCAACGAGGCCTACCTCTACAACCCCCGCAACGCGTATCAGAACTATAGCGTCGCCACGAACAGCTCGGACAAGACCATCTACACCTACATGGGGAAACTGCTTCCGCACATGAAGAACGCCACATACAGCTCCGCCGGCGGTCTGTCCCCTCTGCTCAACGACCCTCATCTTGACACCATTGGGATCGGGACCAGGATATTCTTCGGCGGAGGGGAGGGGTACGTGTCATGGCGCGGGACCCAGTTCAACACCACCGCGGAGGAGGTCAACGGTGTCCCCGTGAAGGGATCCAGGACCCTCGCCCTCACAGGTGACATGCGCGGTATGAGCCCGGACTTCGTCAGAGGTCTGGACATAACGGGCTACGGCATCTCCCTCGCAATCGGGGTCGGCATACCCATCCCGGTCCTCAACGAGGACGTGATGCGCAGATGCGCCATATCCGATGAGGACATCTTCGCCGAGATGCAGGACTACAGCCTCCCATCGGGACGGACGTGCATGCAGAGGTACAGCTATGCGGAGCTCCGCTCCGGAAGCATAGAGTACCAGGGCAGGAAGATCAGGACCTCGTCCATGTCCTCCCTGGCCGGCGCAAGGAAGGTGGCCAACACACTGAAGGACTGGATAGAGCACGGGGAGTTCCTGCTCAACAAGCCCAGTCTGGAGCTTCCACGGGAAGGGAAGGTCAAACCCCTGCTGGAAAGGAGTGATTGAGATGGAGAAGAAGTTCAGGATAGATTTCAACGAGAGCAACGTCCTGGAGTCCGTCACCTACACCCTGGTCTCCGAGTTCAACCTGAAACCGAACGTCCTCAGGGCGGACATCAACGGTGACGGCAGCGGATTCATGCTCGTGAGCACAATCGGCGAGGAGAGGAACATAATCGACGGTATGGCCCGTATCCGCGAGCTCGGATTCAGTGTGAGGGAGCTCTCGGGCCACATAGCCCACGATTACAGGAGATGCTGGAGTTGCGGAGCGTGCGTGTCCCTGTGCCCCACCAAGTCAATCTACCATGATAAAGAGACCATGGAGGTCAGGCTCAACACATCCACATGCATCGCGTGCGGAGCCTGCATCAACGCCTGCTCCGTGAAGGCGATCCAACTGGAGCTATGAGATACCAGCTCAGATACAAGGAGTCGATCATCACCCTCGTCTGCGACGGGGGCCTTCTCGAACCCGCGTACGACGCCCTCTTCGAAGCCAGAGAATCCATCGAGAGAAAAATCGAGACGGATCCGTTCTTCGGCATCACCTACGACCCGTACCCTCCTTCCGATTCGGACGTGCCGCTCATCCGCAGGATGTGCGAGGCATCCGTCCTGTCGGGCGTTGGCCCGATGGCGGGAGTCGCAGGAGCGGTGGCGGTCAGCATCGCGGAGAGACTAATGGAACTCGGATCGTCCAAGGTCATAGTTGAGAACGGGGGCGACATCGCGATCTACTCCCCGGAACCGTCGGCTATCGGGATATTCGCTGACCATCCGACGTTCAGGAACATGGCGTTCATGGTCTCCTGCGACCACATAACCGGGATATGCTCGTCATCCCGCACAGTGGGGCCCTCCGTCTCCCTGGGGAACAGCAGCATCAGCACAGTGTTCTCGGACGACGTGATCCTGGCGGACTGCTGCGCCACGGCATTGGGGAACCTGGTCACCGACACGGATGCCCTGGGCCCGGCTGTAGAGAGAATCAGTTCCGTGGATAACGTCTCAGGATGCATGGCGTGCTGCGGGGGAAGCGTAGCGATGCTCGGAGAGATCCCTGAGATGGTTCCGGCGGACTGCAGCCGTGCCCTGGATCACTGACAATCCGGACAGTTCCCGGATATCCTGGCCTTCTGGACCGATAAATCCCTCAGGTCGACTGTCGTGAACACACCCTCGCATGCCGACCCTATGCCGGATATCACCTTCAAAGCCTCTTGGGCCTGCAGGTTGGCCAGGACAGCGACCGAGGCACCCACCGAAGGCACAGGCCCTTCCGAATCCTTGGCCATCCCGAGGACACATCTCAGACACGGGGTCCTCCCGGGTATCGACACATACAGCTGACCGTCGAACCCTTCGATGCCGGCGTGGATCAGAGGTATGCCGCTCTTCAATGAAAAATCGTTCAGCGCGAACCGGGACTCGAGGTTGTCCAGACAATCCAGGATCGCATCGCAACCGGCGAACATATCCGCATTCGTGCCGGCTATGGGTTCGCAGACGGCCTCCACATCCGCAGCTGGGTTGAGCGCTAGGATCCATTCCGCCGCGATGACTGATTTCGGACGCATGTCCCCGGCGTAGTAGATGAACTGACGGTTCAGGTTCGTTATGTCCGGGACATCGTGGTCCGCCAGGACGAAACTGCAGACCCCGGCCTGGACCAAGGCGGTTATCGCATGGACTCCCAGGCCTCCGCATCCGGCCACCCCGACCTTGCACTTCATTATCCTGGACTGACCCTCCTCGCCGAATATCGGCAGCTGCCTCGCGAACCTGCTCATAGTATCCCCTCGATGAAATCCCTAAGGACCGCACATGCCTCCCTGACTGTGGACTCCCTGACCTGCTGGCGGTCGCCGTCGAAGAGGTTCTTCGTGGTAACCGAACGGGACCCGTCCGATACGGAGATGTACACCAGCCCCACGGGCTTGACCTCCGTCCCTCCTCCCGGGCCGGCGATGCCGGTGACTGCCACGGAGTAGTCCGAACGGTACAGGGCTACTGCGCCGATGGCCATCTCGGAGGCAGTCTCTGCGCTGACCGCCCCGTGCTCGGCCAATGTGGACTCCGAGACACCGAGGACCCTGACCTTGGACTCGTTGCTGTACACCACGGCACCTCCGAGGAAGTACTCCGAGGAACCGGGCATGTCGGTCATGCTGGCTGATACCATCCCGCCGGTGCAGGACTCGGCACAGCACATCGTCTTTCCTATGGAACGGAGGACGGAGGCCAGTTTCTCACATTCAGAGAGGCGCACCGTCGGATCCCCCGGTTATGTCCCTGAGCCTTCCGACCCCGTCGATGCCGTCTATTATGCGGGCCACGGAGTCCGGGACCAAGGACCTCCAGTCCTCTCCGGCGACCATCCTCCTGCGGACCTCGGTACCAGAGTAGACGTCCCTGTTGTACAACGGCGAGCGCCTGACATCGTATCCCGCCTCCGTGAACAGACGGCGGGTCATGGGGTTGTTGCTGTACACCCTCCCGAACGGAGGGACCATGGAGACCACATGGGCCACCCACACCGAGTACCTGTTCAGGTCCTCTACGGGGACTATACTGAAATTATCCAACCCCTCCGCCCTGAGGGAGTCGTAGATCATCTTGTACCTCTCCCCTGCAGTGAAGGGGTTCTCGGGATCGTGGGAGTACTGGGCACTTCCTATCCCGACTACGAGGTGGTCGGACTCCGAGGCGCACTTGCGGAGGATCTCCATATGACCTCTGTGAAGGGGCTGGAACCTCCCGATGACCAGCGAGTGCTCCGAATAATCGTCCGGGACCATAATCCGCCATGATTGACATGGTATTTAAACGGTAATCGAACAAAGGTTATGCCCGGTGCAGGACCGGGCTGAAAGGTTTACTGGGGTGCCGGCACGGGGCCGGACACGTCCTTGTGCTCCGGCTCCGCTGTCGGGACCGGCTCGGGAACAGGCTCTGACTCCGCAGGGGGCTCGGCCGGGGTCTCGACCCTCATGGAGTACTGATGCTCCTTGGGAGGCTCGATCCTCTTCGCCGTGGACACCCCGTCGGGGTTGAGGGGCAGGAGCTTGTCCAGGTACTGCTGCTTCATGGGACAGTCCACGAAGGCGTACTCGAACACGTCGCGGAGAGTCTCCACGGTGTAGATCTCCATGTCCTTGTAGTACCTGTTCTCGATCATGACATCCTTGGCGTTGTCGATGGGGATCAGCGCCATCCTGATTCCGGATGCCGCGGCGGCCTCCAACTTGGCTGTGACCCCTCCAACGGGAAGGACCCTTCCCCTGACGCTCAGGGAACCTGTCATCGCGAGGTCCTGGCGAATTGGGATGTTCTCCAGTGCCGATATGATGACCGTGGCCATGGTTATGGATGCGGAGTCACCCTCGACACCATCGTAGGTTCCGATGTACTGGAGATGTATGTCGCTGTCGGACAGGTTGGTCATCGTGTACTTCTTGATCACGGCGGAGATGTTGTCGACGGCCTCCTTGGCGATGGTTCCCAGCTGTCCTGTTGCCACTATGTGACCGCCCTTCTTCACCTGAGAGGGGGAAACCTCGGCGACGATGGGCAGGACTATGCCTGAGTACTCGGCCATGTTGGAGCTGGCGTTGAGAGCCGCCAGACCGTTGATCATCCCCACAGCCTCACCAGATGTCCTGAACATCTCGTAGGCCTTGCTGGACTCTATGTACCTGTCAGCGATCTGCTGCTCGAGGCTGCGGGCGGTCTTCCTGGCCATGATGACGTCGTCCATCGTGACGACGGACGCGTTCCTCTGGACGGCCATGTCCCCGGAGACCCTTATGAGTCCTCCGAGCTCCCTCATCCTGAGGGTCAGCTCTCCCTTCCTGCCGGAACGGCGCTGGGCCTCCCTGAGGATCTCAGCCACGGCGTACCTGTCGAAGTGGGGGATCTTGCCGTCCTTCCTGACCTCCTGGGCCACGAACCTGGTAATCTTGTCACGGTTCTCGTCGGTGTCCGGCATGGTGCTGCGCATGTACACCTCGTAACCGTAACCCCTTATCCTGGACCTGAGGGCGGGGTGCATCCCCTGGATGGCGTCCATGTTACCGGCGCAGACCAGGATGAAGTCGCAGGGGACCTGCTCGGACTTGACCAGCGCACCGGAGGAGCGTTCGGACTGCCCGGTGATGGACATCTTCTTCTCCTGCATGGCTGTGAGGAGGGCCTGCTGCGACTCCATCCTCAGGAGGTTGATCTCGTCGATGTACAGGACACCCTTGTTGGCCTTGTGGATGTCGCCGGCCTCCAGCCTGTCGTGGGACGGGGTCTCGAGACCTCCGGACTGGAACGGGTCGTGCCTCACATCGCCCAGGAGGGCACCGGCATGGGTCCCGGTGGCGTCTACGAACGGGGGCATGTCCCCTGGATCGTGACCGACCAGGAGCTTCGGGACTATCGCGGTCTCGGTCCTGGGCTGGCCGGGCGTCCTGAACATCATGACGATGAAGAAGGCTCCGAGGATCGCGAAGAGCGCGATCGTGAAGTTGTTGAGCATCAGCGCGGCCAGGAGCCCTAGGACTATGATCCCGAGACAGAGGTAGATCCACATCTGACTCTTCTGGACCTTCTGCTGGGCCGCGATGGCCTTCTGCTCGGCGACGACCGCCTTCCCCTTGCCTGCGGGGAACACCCTTATCCGGGGCTCGTTGAAGTCCTCCGGGTTGTGGTATGCCACGATGTCCTGCAGCTCCTCCTTGGGAAGGTACTCCACCATGGAGTTCGCCAGCATCGACTTCCCGGTTCCGGGCTCGCCGATGAGCATGACGTGCCTCTTCTGGGAGGCGGCCTTGCGCATGACCTCCACGGCCGCTTCCTGACCGATCACCCTGTCCGCCATCATGTCGGGTATGGGTATGTCCTCGGTCGTGGTGAAGGTCTGTTTGTCCGCCCATTCCTCGACAGAGAGTTCGGACTTCTTCACTTCCTTCTTATCTATCTTGATTCCCCCGTGTATTGATTTTTCCTACTTTGGAAGATGTATATTAAGCTTAATGACTGTTCTTCGGCCCTTCAGAGGCTGCCCGTCCTCGCAGCGTAGATTATGCCGACCATTATCAGGATGACTATGGCCGTGACCATTATGTGGGTCCCCCATTTCTCGAAGAATGTCCTGTCATCCGGCCACTCGTATCCTCTCTGCGATATCTCCGGGGCCGTGAGGGAGTTCTCAGATGCCAAATCGAGTTCGGCCACATGGGTAGCGGAGAACGCACCGGCGGAACCGGATGCAAGCACGGTGGACACACCCGCCATCAGCGGGAGCCTGTCGTCCCCGTCGTATATCGCGTAGTCGCTCCCGTACCACAACCCTGCCTCGGAGTCCAGAACCACGTTCCAATACCGTGTCGTACCCTCTTCGTCGCCTGCCGAGGCATAGACGGTTCCTTTGACCACCATGGACTGGACGCCGTTCTGCTGACAGAGGTACCCGAACGCCGCGGCTATGCCGGCATAAGACGAATGCCCCGTCACCAGTGCATCGTAGACGTTGCTGACCTCCCCCTCGGGATCCTCCGCGAGCCTGCACGTGAAGCGCTTGGCGATGGCCACGACCTTCTCGCTGTCCGATCCGAAGACCTGGAAGACCCTGTCGGAGACCTCATTCAGGTATCCCGAGATCTCATTGGCCTCTGTAGCCTCGTCATCCCTCATGTCTTCGGGGACGGAGACCGTGAACCTCACGTGTGTGGGCATGAACATGACCTCTGACGCCCATCCGGACTGCGTGGACGAGACCCTGACACTCTCGCTATCGACATCTATCTCCACAGCCTTCACCGGAAGGTCCCACAGCCATATTGCCGTAGCATCGGTGTAATAAATGGATGCCAGCGC
This sequence comes from uncultured Methanomassiliicoccales archaeon, assembly GCA_964550065.1. Classification (GTDB taxonomy): domain Archaea; phylum Thermoplasmatota; class Thermoplasmata; order Methanomassiliicoccales; family Methanomethylophilaceae; genus Methanoprimaticola. The sequence continues at coordinate 675,156 of CAZJWD010000001.1, read as the reverse complement.
CGAGTTCACCGTGTCACGGGCGTACGCCATGGCATCCTCCGTGGAATCGAAGAGCATCGGCCCAGACAGGACTATGTCGAACGACAGGTCCGAAGCGGGGTCCGCCATCTCCTCACGGAATCTCTCCGACACGGCATCGTACACCAGCTTCCCGTTACCATCCAATCCGGATGCGTAGTCCTGGGCCAGCGAATCCGCATCGGTCACGATGGACGGCGTCAGGACGATGAATACACAACACAAAGCTGCCAGTACCGCAGCGCTCCTCGTTCTCATTGCGGAGGGATTATGCTCTTCCTTTCTTAATAGTGACTATGGGTACTTCGGAATCGCCATGGTATCTCATACGGGATTTATCCGGAAAGGTCGTGGGATGCCATCCTGGGACCTGCCTGATAAAGACCGGGATAGAGATGGACCCTCGGGAACCCTTATGAAGTTCCTCGGGGTACAAGCGACAGTATGAGGGTCGACGAACTGGATATCCCGGACAGCGTCGTGGACGCGCTGCAGCAGGCGGGTTTCAGGGAACTCCATCCGCCACAGGCCGAGGCGATACCCATCGCCCTGGAGGGCAGGAACCTCGTGGCGGCGATCCCCACGGCCAGCGGGAAGTCCCTGATCGGGTATGCCGCCGCCCTCAAGACCGTGGTCAACAGGGAGGGGAAAGTCCTTTACATCGTCCCCCTGAAAGCCCTCGCCTCCGAGAAGAAGGACGATTTCCAGCAGTTCACGCATCTTGGATTCAAGGTCCACCTCAGCACAGGGGACCTGGATGCGGAGGACAGGAACCTGGAGGAGGCGGACATAGTCGTGGCCACCTGCGAGAAGGCGGACTCCATGCTGAGGCACGGAAGTTCCTGGATGAAGGACGTCAAACTCGTCATAGCCGACGAGGTCCACATGATCCATGACCCCGGCAGGGGCCCGACCCTTGAGATCACCCTCACCAAGATGATGAGGCGCAGAAGCGACCTGCAGGTCATCGCCCTGTCGGCCACCGTTTCCAACCCGGACGACCTGGCCGATTGGCTCCATGCGAGACTCGTCAGGAACGATTGGAGGCCGGTCCCCCTCAGGGAGGGCGTGTACCTGGACGGGGAGATAACATTCAACGACGGTTCCCGGAGGGACGTGCCCGAGGGACGGGAACCCGTCCAATCCCTGGTCATGCAGGCGGTCAACGACGGCGGACAGTGCCTCGTATTCGTCAACTCCCGCAGGTCCACGGAGGCCGAGGCGGTCAAGCTGTCGAGCATACTGTCGTCCGTTGCCGGAAGGAAGCTGTCCCAATCCGAGACATCCACCCTGGAGGGGGATTCTGAGACCACGGCCGTCGGCAAGAAGCTGGCCTCGTGCGTGGCCGGAGGTGCCGCGTTCCACAATGCCGGACTGACATACAGGCAGAGGAAGTATGTGGAGGACGCGTTCAGGGCAGGACTCATCAAGGCCATAGTCGCAACACCCACCCTCGCCGCGGGAATCAACCTCCCCGCAAGGAGGGTCGTGGTCAGAGACAGCTACCGCTACGAGGGCGGAGGCAACGTCCCCGTGTCCGTCATGGAGATAAAGCAGATGTGCGGGCGCGCGGGAAGGCCCGGATACGACCCCTACGGAGAGGCTGTTCTGATCGCAAAGACAGAAGACGACGCAGACCATCTGATGATGGATTACATAGAGCATGAGACCGAAACCCTCAGGTCCAAGCTGTTCCAGGAGACCATCCTGAGAAGCCATATACTCGGCATCATAGCCACCGGCGACGGGGATTCGGACGAATCGATCGTGGATTTCATGAGGGACACGTTCTTCGGATCCACATCCAGCATGTTCGGGATAGAATCCGTCGTGGGTGATGTGGTCGACTTCCTGGCCAAGGAGAAGATGGTTGCCAGGGACGGCGACAATGTGCGCATCCTGCCGTTCGGGAAGAGGGTGTCGGATCTTTACATAGACCCTGTGACCGCATTCATGCTCAGGGACGCCGTCATGAACATCAAGGAGGACACCCCGGCGCTTCCCATCCTCGTCGCGGCCGCCATGACCCCAGACATAGTCGGCATGTTCCCCAAGAAGAGCGACGCCGACCTCCTGAAGGAGACGACGGATTCCCTGATGGATGACCTTCTCATAGATCCCTACGACACCGACGGGTACGATCCCGAATACTTCCCCAGCGACCTCAAGGTCGCCCTGCTGCTGAACAGCTGGATAACAGAAGTGGGAGAGGACGTCATCACCGATACGATGAAGATCGGTCCCGGAGACATAAGGTCCAAGGTCGACCTCATGGACTGGATCATCTACTCCATGTCGGAGATCGCCTACATCTTCAACCCTGACGCCGTGAAGGTCATCAGGCCCCTGTCCACCAGGGTCAGGTACGGAGTCAAGGACGAGCTCATCGAACTGGTCTCCCTGAGAGGGGTCGGAAGGAGCAGGGCCAGGGTCCTGTTCGACACCGGGTACAGGACGAAGGATGACATAGCCTCCGCGGAGGAGTCGGTCCTGGCGGCGATGCCCAAGATCGGCCCGGCACTCGCCCATAACATGAAACAGCAGACCGGTTCATCCCACGACAGATACGTGTCGATGTCGCCATCGGAAGAGGAGGCGATGCTCGAGGAGATGGCTGCGGCGTACGGTGAGGAACCCGTAACGTCCGATGATACGAGTAGAAAAGATGGAAAGGCCGAAGAGACCGGCCCTCGTCAGGCCAGCCTCTTCGATTTCTGATCACTGCGACAGGATCCTCTCGACATCAGCGACGGAGTTTCCGCACTTTATGGGCGGTGCGCAGTTGTTGATGATGGTGTCGGGGTCCTTCAGACCGTTACCCGTGCAGATGCACACGACCTTCTCATCCTTGTCCACGATGCCCTCCTGGCGGAGCTTCCTGAGTCCGGCCACGGAAGCGGCGGACGCGGGCTCGACGCAGACACCCTCCTTCCTTCCGAGGAGCTGCTGAGCGCTGATGATCTCCTCGTCGGTGACCGTGGTGGCGTATCCTCCGGTGGAGTAGATGGCCTTCAGGGCCTTCCTCCCGCTGACGGGGTTCCCAATCCTGATTGCCGTGGCCACCGTCTCGGGGTTGGTCTCGGGGACGAAGTCGTCGTTGTGCTGCCTGAAAGCCGCGGCCACGGGCGACGCACCTTCGGCCTGGATTCCTGTGAGCATTGGGACCTTGTCTATCCATCCGACCTCCTGGAGCTCTGTGATGGCCTTGTACACGGCCCAGATGTTGGCGGCGTTCCCCACGGGCAGGATGATTCTGTCAGGGACCTCGTAGCTCAGCTGGTCCATGATCTCGAAGAGAACGGACTTCTGTCCCTCGGGCCTGTAGGGGTTGATCGAGTTCAGGAGGTACAGCTTCCTCTCGTCGGCCATCTTCCTGGCCAGTGCCAGGGCGTCGTCGAAGTTCCCGTCCACGGAAAGGACCTTCGCTCCGAAGAACAGCGCCTGTGCCAGCTTCCCCATGGCGACCTTGCCCGAAGGAAGGAAGACCGCGCACTGCATGCCTGCCTTGGCGGCATAGGCGGCCAGGGCTGCGGACGTGTTCCCGGTCGAGGCACAACCGACCACCTTGGCTCCCAGCTCCTTGGCGTGGGAGACTCCCATGGTCATGCCCCTGTCCTTGAAGGAACCGGTGGGGTTCAGACCTTCGAACTTCACGTATGCGTCCTCCACACCGATCTCGGCCCCCAGGGCCCTGGTGGGGTAGAGGGGGGTTCCGCCTTCCTGGATGGACACCTTGTGGGCGGGGTCCACGGGCATGAAGGGTGCGTACCTCCATACACCTATGGGTGTCTTGTGGAGGTCGGTGGGCTTCATCTCCTTGACGGATTCCAGTTCCATCTTGACGGTCAGGAGACCGCCGCATTTGGGGCAGGTGTTGACGAACGGGTCGTCGACCTCGGCTCCGCAGTCCCAGCAGATAACTTTGTGTGCTGCCATTTTAAATCCTCCCGCATCCGGAGCCGGGCTCCGTGATCCAGGTGTCGCATTTCATGTCATGCTCCGCATACATGCTGCGGATGCTGTCGGCAATAGCCTCGCCGTTGTGGGAGCTCTTGTCGTAGAATGAGATTATGCAGGGTCCGGAACCTCCGAGGAACGACGCGATTGCACCGTGCGACTTGGCCGCAGACTCGGCGTCCTTCAGATAGGGCACCAGACTGGTCCTGGCGGGCTCGAAGACCGCATCCTTGACGGACCTCCCGATGAGTCCCAGGTCCCCAGTCTGCATTGCGTAAACCATGCAAGCGGCGTTTCCCAGATGGAACACCATGTCCTTGACGGAGACCTCCTTGGGGAGGACCATCCTGGACTCCTTGGTGGCCACCATGATGTCGGGCATGGCTATGACTATCCCCAGGCTCTCAGGGGGCTGTATCGATATGACCTCGAAGGGCTCGTAGGAACGGATGACCGTGAATCCTCCCAGGACGCATGGGGCGACGTTGTCGGCATGGAATCCGCCGGAGGTCACATCCTCGGCATGTGCCGCGCACAGAACCACCTCGGTCAGGTTGAGCTTCTCCCCGCAGAGTATGTGGGCGAGGAACGCACCTCCCGCGGCGGATGCCCCTGAGGATCCGATTCCGCTGCAGGGACGGATACCCTTCCTGATCCTGATCTCGATGCCGAAATCGGCATCGCATCTCCTGAGGACCTCGGCTGCGGCGATGCTCACGGAGTTCTGCTCGGGGTCGGTGGGGATGCTCTCCGAACCGGGCCCGGTGACCTCTGAAATGATGATGCCGGAATCGATCTTCCTGCCCTCGATGATGTCGTAGGGCTCTTTCAACGCCAATCCGAAAATGTCGAATCCTGCGCCGATGTTCGATGTCGTTGCGGGGGCCGCTATCCTGATCCACTCGTCAGCCATGGGTCAATCTCCGTTCTTATACGGCCCGTACCTTCGCGCATTAATAAGGTTTTTCCGATGCTGATTCGGTGGAAGCCATGTCATTAGATATTGTGCCGTATAAACACCCTCGGAAGCAGACAAACGACGGGAAACCGAGCAGGTCATGCGCGCATTGTTAATATCCGGCCCGACATCCGTGTAGCATGAGGTTCAGCGTTATCGGCATGCGCGGGGATGCGGGGTTCGGCTCCATAGTGGAACATTTCACATCCATGGGAGGGGACGTGGTCCTCCTGGACCCGGACATGGTCGCCGGTAGGGACCATGCGCTTTCAGCCGCACTGCACGCCGAGAGGAGCTTCGCCGAGGGGACCAACAGGTCCAAGTCGCTTCCCACGGAGATCATCATGTACTGCGCCTGGGAACGTCAGATATCCAAAGCGTTGGCGAAGATGAGACCCAAGGAAGGGAGGAACGAGTACGTCGCGATCCTGATGGACGTGGACGACCCGAGACTGGACGCCATAGGCATGGAGAGGGACGACTCCCTCATGGATGCTGACGAGTTCAAGACGGAGAGGCTCGGTCTCAGGTCATGCTTCCTCCCGCCGGAGGACCTGGCCGTCGAGAAGGTGGCCATGCTGGAGCTCCAGAAGACCTGATCCCCGCCTAACATAACGATCGGGTCACCGGCCCTTCGGGCCATAGTCGTTGTATAAACTGAAGGTTCCCCGGGATCTCCCCGGGGAGTTTTGTCCCGATCACTCGGGTACGAACTTGTATCCGTAGTGGATGACACCGGATTCGCCGTCGGCGTCTAGCTTGCGCAGGACCGCCCTGACCCTCATACCGATGGCAACGTCCTCGATGGCGACGTCGACCAGCTGGCCGGTGATCATCACACCGTCGTCGGTCTTCACCATGACGACGGCGTAGGGCTTCATCATGTCGCATGCCTCGGGAGCCTCGTAGACGATGGAGTAGGTGAACACCTCTCCGGTCCTGGCCAGGGCGTGCTCGGTGATCTTGCCTATGCCTGCGCGGCGGCACTTGGGGCAGAAGTCGCGCCTGGGGAAGTATATGGACCCGCAGTTCTCGCACTTCGTACCCTTGAGGTTGTACCTTCCGGGGATCTCCCTCCACTCACGTGCAACGGATGACATCAAATCGCCTCCAGGATGCTGACGGTGACAGCCGAACCGGTTCCTCCGGAACTCTGGGCCAGACCGTACTTGCAGTTCTCGACCTGCCTCTTGTCGGCGGTTCCCCTGAGCTGCTCCACGACCTCTGCGATCTGGGCCACTCCGGTCGCTCCGATGGGGTGTCCGCGGGCCTTCAGGCCTCCGGACGTGTTGACGGCGAGTTTTCCAGCCCCGACCTGGACCTCTCCGTTGAGGACGGCCTTGCCCGCCTCCCCACGCTTGTAGAATCCGAGGTCCTGCAGGGCCATGATCCCTGTGACTGTGTAGGTGTCGTGGACCTCCGCCACCTGGATGTCGGATGCCGTGATGCCTGCCTGCTCGTAAGCGGACTTGGCCGCGGCCACGGTGGCCCCGTAGGTGGTGATGTCGGGCCTCTGGAACAGAGCAAGGGTGTCACTGGCCTGGGCGACCGCCGAGACCTTCACGTAGCTATCCGTGTACTTCTTGGCGTCCTCCAGGGGGCACAGCACCAGGGAGGCCGCACCGTCGGATATGGGGGCGCAGTCGAACATCCCGAGAGGGGACGCGACAGGCCCGGACTTGAGGACGGTGTCCAGGGTGATGGCTTTCCTGAACTGGGCGTTGGGGTTGAGCGCACCGTGGTAGTGGCTGTTCACCGCGAAGGAGGCGATCTCCTCCCTTGTGGCTATGCCGTCGTGGATCATACGCTGCGCGATCATGCCGTGGAGACTGGCGAACGTCGCCCCCATCCCGGCCTCCCACTCCGCATCGGCCGTGGTGTCCAGGACGGAGTTGATGGAAACATCGTCCATGTCTGTCATCTTCTCCACTCCTCCGACCATCACGATGTCGTGCATCCCGGACGCGACCGCCATAACGGCCTGCCTGAACGCGACACCGCCTGACGCACCTCCTGCCTCGACCCTGACCGCGGGGATGTGGTTCTCCGCCAGTCCGGAGTAGTCGGCGATGAGGGCATCGATGTGCTTCTGGTTGATGAAACGGCCTCCGGCCATGTTGCCGATGTAGGCCGCCTCGATCTCGTTCCCGTGGAGTCCCGCATCGCCAATGGCTTTGATACCCGCCTCGATGCCGAGGGCCCTGAACGACTTGTTCCAGTGCTCTCCGAACTTGGTGACTCCGATTCCTATGATTGCTACGTCCCTCATGTTATCACTCCGGCATGACGATCTTTCCCTTGAACTTCGCATACACCGCGTAGTCCAGGTAGACCGGGTTCTCCATGACCTTCTCCAGCCTGGGCGCGTTGTCCTTCCTGTAGTTGGCCATCTCGTCGGTGACCGTGATGTCGAAGGCATCGCTTCCGGCTCCAGAACCGTAGGACGTCACGAAGATCCTGTCCCCGGGCTCCGCATGGTCCAGGATGTTGGCCAGACCGAGGGGCACGGCTCCGCTGTACGTGTTCCCGATGTTGGGTGTCAGGAGACCGTACTGGATCTGCTCGTCGCTGAATCCCAGCTGCTTGGCCACCCTGGTGGGGAACTTCCCGTTGGGCTGGTGGAACACAGCGTACTTGTAGTCCTCGGGTGTGGTGCCCATGGCCTCCATCATCATGCCCGCGGCGGACGTGATGTGCCTGAAGTAGGCCGGCTCCCCCGTGAACCTCCCGCCGTGCTTGGGATAGGGCTGACCCTCCCTCCTCCAGAAGTCGGGGGTGTCCGTGGTGAAACTCAATGTTTTGTTGATCTTGGCGATGACCTTCTCGGTTCCGATGAGGTAAGCGGCCCCTCCGGCGGAAGCGGAATACTCCAGCGCGTCCCCGGGAGCCCCCTGGGATGTGTCCGCGCCGATGGCGACTCCATACTTCACCATGCCGGCACCGACGAGACCCATGCATGCCTGGATCCCTGCGGTTCCGGCCTTGCATGCGAACTCCATATCGGCCGCGGTCATGGCGGGCGTGGCCTCGATGGCCTCCGCGACGATGGTCGAAGTGGGTTTGACAGCATAAGGATGGGATTCGGATCCGACGTAGATCGCGCCGATGTCCTTAGGATCGACCTCGGGCACCCTGGCCATCATGTACCTGGCCGCCTCGGTGGCGATCGTGACGACGTCCTCGTCGGGCGATGGCACGGATTTCTGATAGATCATCAGACCCTTGCCCATAGATTTCCCATCCACTCCCCAGACCCTGCCGATCTCCTCGGGTTTGATCCTGTATCTGGGGATGTAACCTCCGTAACTTACGATTCCTACATCCATCATATGCCCTCCTTGAGGGTGTCCATGCGGGCGACTATCCCGTCCACGTCCAGTTCGGTCGTCACCAGGGGGATTCCTTCCAGCCTGGCGAGCTTCACCGCCAGCGGGTCGGTCTTCTCCGGCCTGACGTACACGACCATCCCCGGCGTGAGGGGGTGCGCCCTGACTGCGATCATCGGAGAGCGTCCGAAGTGGACGTTCGTGAATATGAGCGCCCTCTCGGTGTTCCAGCCGTAGATCTTGAGGTAGTCTTCCGAACCCAGCGACAGAATTGCCTTGACGGAGTCCACGATCGTGTAACCGAATATGGACTTCGACAACGCGCGGTCGGGGTTCATGTTCTTCCCGGATATGGCGGCTATGAACGCCTCCACGTCCACGCCTCCGGGGAACTCGTCCATGGCTATGATGCAGTCCAGTTTGAAATCAGGATTGTATCTGGATATCACGGGCGAGCCGTTCTGTATGTCGAGTTCGATGAAGGCATCCACCATCTTCTTGATCACATTGACTCCGGGGGACTTGCGCCTGCCGGACTCGTAATCGCTGACGACCGAATGGGACACACCCATGGCATCGGCCAGCTGGTTCTGGGAGAGGCCGAACTCCTCCCTCCACTTCCTGATGGTCTTGCCAGGGTCCGGCGAGATGGTTATCTCTCCGGCGATCTTCTGCTTGAACTCGTCAACCATTGATGCTGACAACCTGACCGCCGTATATAACAGTGTCGTATTCCTATACCGACAATTGACGAAATCGATTCGAAGGGGACCGCGGACGGACAGCCCGTGTCTTCCGATGTCCACGCGCCGTCCCGCATGAGGCTTTCAGCCCTTCAGCTGCTTCCTCAGCACACCCCTGACCGTGCGGAGTACCTTGAGCCTGCCGTACTTCTTATCCTCGGACTCCACCACGACCCAGGGCGCGTACGGGGTGTTGGTGGATGAGATCATGCGGTCGATGTACTCCCCGTACACATCCCACTTCTCGCGGTTACGCCAATCCTCGTCGGTGATCTTCCATGTCTTGGCGGGATCGTCCTGACGGGCCCTGAACCTCTCCAGCTGCTCCTCCGGCGATATCTCCATCCAGAACTTGATGACTATCCCGCCGGATTCGGCGATCATCCTCTCGAAGGCGCGGATCTCCCTGCTGGAATGGCTGTACTCCTCCTGCGAGCAGAACCCCTCTATCGGCTCCACCATCATCCTGCCGTACCAGGAACGGTCGAATATCGTTATGTGTCCCGACTTCGGCATCCCGGTTGCGAACCGCCAGAGGTATGTGTGCGCCTTCTCGTCACCCACGGGCGCAGCCACGGGCACGACGGTGTACCCTCTGGGGTTGAGGGCCCTCGTCAGACGTTTGATGCTGCCTCCCTTCCCTGCCGCATCCCAGCCCTCGAAGACCAGGACCATGGACCTTCCGGATTCCGCCAGGAGCATCTGCAAATCGCGTATCTCCTCGGTCAGGTCTGCCAACTCGGACTTGTACCCCTTGGCCTTCTTGGACAGGTCGACCCCGTCCCTGGGGTTCGGGAAGCTCCCGCCGATCGTCATCATCTCCTGCGCCGGAGGGTGGTCGAACCTGTGTACGGCCCTCTCGAGGATCGTGTGCGTGACCATCTCCATCGTGGAGTCCAGGTCCCTGACGTCGATTATGTCCCACGGCGCATGCGGCGTGTTGGTGGACGCTATCATCGGCATCACCAGCTTGTCCCTCCAGGCCTTGGGGTCTATGTGGTCGTCGGTCAGGAACGTGTCGCGAATCCTCCGTCTTCCCTTCATCTTCTCGGCGACGCCGTCCATGGCCTCGTCCCCTATGTTCAGGAAGATCTTGACCACGGTGACCCCGTTGTCGGAGAAATACCGCTCGAAGTACCGGACCATCTGTATCGACGCGTCCTCCTGTCCGTTCCCGGCGTCGGCCCCCTTGACAAGGAGGGAGTACCACGAACGGTCGTAGATCGCGATCTGCCCCTTGGCGGGCTCGCTCGCCATGTACCTCAGCATCTCCCTGGGCGAAGTCACCCTCTCGGGGGTCATGTGGGCGTACCTCACCCCCCTTGGGTCCAGAACGTTCATGAACTCGTTTATCACCCGCCCCATTATCCTGCCGCTGCGGCCCTCGAATATTATCAGGACCCTCCTGCCTTCGTTCACGATACGCCTCTGCAGAAGGGTCAGCTCCTCCGCGAGGTCTTCAGGGACGGTTGATGCCATGGACACTCAATCGGATGACCCGCATTAGAACCTTCGCGTACCGCTTGCCCGTACTGGACCGGACAGGGTTTTATCGTGGCTGAGCCATGTGGGCCCCGTGCTTGGAAAAATCGTTGACACGGTGCGTGAGTCGGGCCGCATGGTCGCCTCCGCCAAGGAATTCACCGTCGAGGACAAGGGCACCAGGGAGAACGTGGTGACGTCCATCGACATCGAGAACGAGGCATTCCTCAGGAGAAGGCTCACAGACCTCGTCCCGGGATCGTCCTTCGTGGGTGAGGAAGGCGATGACAACCCCATCCTCGAGGAAGGCTACACCTGGATCGTGGACCCGATAGACGGGACCATGAACTTCTCCAGGGGGATTCCCGAGGTGGGCATCTCGGTCGCGCTCTTCAAGGACGGCGAGCCGTACATCGGAGTGGTCCACAACCCGTTCACCGGTGCCATGTACCATTCGGAGATCGGAAAAGGGACCTGGAGGAACGGCAACCCCGTCAAGGTGTCTGACAGACCCGCCGAGGACTGCATACTCAGCACCGCCTGGTGCTGCTACGAGAAGAGCCTCTCCAGGAGGGTATTCCAGGTGAGCGAGGACCTGTATCCCAGGATAAACGACATCCGCAGGATCGGCACCGCCGCGGTCGAGCTGTCTATGCTGTCCGAGGGTGCGGTCGACATGTACTTCGAGATAAGGCTGTCGCCATGGGACTACGCCGCGGGACTGACATGCGTCAAGGCCGCTGGAGGCGTTTTCCATGGCATAGACTCCGACGTACGCTACGACCGCCCGTCACCAGTGCTGTGCGCCAACAGCCAGGACAACCTGGACATCCTGGCGGAATCCGTCAGAAAGGCGTTCGACGGCAGGACGCCGTACCGATGACGCAAGGCTTATCCGACCGTAACCAACTCCGGGGAACATGGCTCAGAACGAATGTCACGGAAACAAATTCGGCCAGATGTGCTGCGGGATGGGCGGCTTCGCCCCCGACACCCTGAAGGCCATCAACGAGCTCGACCCGTCGTTCATCGACACCCTGCATACCATGGACAGGGTCATGGTGGAGGACAGGGCTTTGGATAGGAAGACCAAGAGGCTCATGGCGCTGTCCTGCGTGTGCGTGAGGATGTGCGAGGACTGCGTCTACGCGCAGGCCAAGGTCGCCAAGAACTACGGTGCTACGAAAGCGGAGATCCTCGAGGCTGTGAACGTCGCAGTGCTGATCGGCGGGGTCCCCTGCTGGTCCATAGCGAAGAAGGGGATCGCCCAGCTGTTCTCCGAATGGGACGACTGAACCGTCCCGCAATTCCGCCGGGACCCCCGGCGGCCACACCTTTTCGCCAATGTTTTATAGCATGCTACATTAACCGTAGCACGCTACATGATAGAGATTGAGAAATACTACAGAGGAGACCTGGGGCCTGTCCTGAAGCAGATAAGCGACATGATGGACGGCAACCTCAACAATTCGCTGAAGAATACGGGGATCACGTCCTCACAGGCGCGCCTGCTCGTCACGCTCCGCTTCTCAGAGGACGGGAGTCTGACGCAGAGGGAGCTGGAGAACATCTTCATGGTGTCCCATCCGACAATGGTCGGACTGATCAAAAGGCTCCGGGGCAAGGGACTGGTCGAACTGTCCGACCGCGACGGGAACTCGTCGAAGAGGGTGATGATCACCGATGAAGGCAGGAAGGTCACGGAGGGCATCTACGGCAGGATCCGAGAGATGGAATCCGCCCTGATGGCCGGGTTCACCGATGATGAGAGGAACACGGTATCGGAACTGCTCCTGAGGATGCATTCCAACATGTCCCGGGAACGCGGGAGGGATGCGGATGCTTAAGAAGGGACCTCTGATCCTGCTGATAGTCCTCCTGGGGATATTCGGACCCCTCTCCACCGACATGTACCTTCCGGGACTCCCGGAGATGGTAGAGTACTTCGAGACCACCGAATCCATCATGGGCATGACCTTGTACATGTTCATGCTGGCCCTTGCGGTCGGCGTACTGGTGCTGGGTCCGTTGAGCGACAAGTACGGCAGGAGGAAGATCCTCATAGCCTCCATGGTACTGTACACGGCATCCAGCATAGTCTGCAGCATCGCGCCCAACATCTGGATCCTGATCGGTCTGAGAGTCGTTCAGGCCGTCGGAGGAGCCGGAGCCATGTGCATATCCATCGCGCTGGTGAAGGACTGCTTCGAAGGCCGCGAGATGGGCAGGATACTGTCGCTGACATCCGCCCTCGCCGTCATAGGCCCAATAATAGCACCGATCCTGGGGAACGTGCTGATCGAGACCCTGGATTGGCAGTCCACATTCTGGGTTCCGGCCATCGTGTCCCTTCTGTGTCTGGGTATGGCGTTCGGCATACCGTCTTCGATTCCGGTCAACCGTTCCACCGGTTCGCTGGGGGAATCCCTGAAGGGGGTCGTGGCTGTCGTCAAAGACAGGAACTTCTCCGCGTTCACCATCATGATGACGGTGTTCATGTGCGCCCAGCTGGCCTACGTGTCCGTATCCACATACGTGTTCCAAGGGACCTTCGGGATGACGTCGACCGAATACAGCCTCGCCCTGGCCGGAACCCTGGTGTGCGGCATCGCCCTCATGGTGGTCCTGCAGAAGGTCGTCTCCGGAAGGAAGACCCTCATGACCCTGTCACTGCTACTCGGCCTCGGGATGATCAGCCTCGTTGCCATGGTCCTCCTCGGACATGTGCACTGGGCGATGTTCATGGTAACTTTCGTCCCCTGCTCCGGAGGTGCCATGCTGGCCCGTGCATACGGGTTCAACATACTGATGACGCAGAGCGATGACAACGGTGGAGCGGTCTCATCGGTGATAAACTTCGCATCCTTCGTGTTCTGCTGCCTCGGCGTCGTCGTCGCGTCCATGCCGTGGGAGAGTTACATCAACGGAATAACGTTCACGATCCTGATCAGCTGCATCCTGTACGCCGTCATGTGGGTCGTCGTGATCCGCGGAGGTTACTCGCTGAAAGGCCTGGAGGATGCCCGCAGGACATCCTGAAACCACTTCCCAAACCATTTGCTCCGAATATATTTTTAGGATGGTTTAAATAATATTAGGAATTCCTAAAATTATCCTCGAAAACTCCCCGTTTATTTTCTAGACGGCCGCGGACAACGGAACGACAGGCTGGAAGACCAGGAGGATGTACAAGGAGTGTGCGTCTGATTCAGACGATAGTTTACGGATTGATAGTAGCTGTGGCTCTAGCCGTCGTTATGGCCTTAGCACACAAACAGGTTAACAAATACAGGGTGGTGATCTACGCCGCATTCGCGATAATCGAGGCGTACTTCGTCCTCTCCAGATACCTGGGATACGAGTTGTTCACTGACAGCAGGGCAGTGAGCGGACTGTTCTGCATGGGCATCCTGTCCACCGCGTTGTTCGCGGTTGTGGCTTACATGGGGTGCCTCCCTCCGAAGCACCCTGTCACCAGAAGGCTCAAATCGGTGAGGGCGGAGCTTTCCGTCATCGCCTGCTTCATAGGGATAGGGCAGATGTTCTACTACGCAGACTCGTTCGTCCAGTTCTTCGAAGGCGAGCTGTCGGCCGCCAGGGACATCGCGACGATATCCACCATCGTCCTTCTGGCCCTGCTCATCCCGCTGATGCTGACGTCGTTCTACTGCGTCAGGACCAACATGAGCCCCAAGAAATGGAAGAGCCTGCAGAGGTGGTCCTATGTGTTCTACTTCATGCTGTGGCTCCATATCTTCGGACTCTACGCGACCATAGACGGCGGATTCGCGGCCGTGTTCTCAGGAAAGCACGCGGTCGCATTGGAGTACTACACCGTCCTGTGGGCGATCTACTTCGTGCTCCGCTTCCTCAGGTACCTATGGGACAGACGCCTGGCGAAGGCCGGAGGCAGCAACGAGACAGAACCGGAGGAGGCGTGATTATGGCAGACGAGAATGTGTTCACACTGACCAAGATCAGGATGACGCCCAGGACCATGAAGGCGTTCTGCGTGATATCCGCAGCGGCGATACTCATCGCCCTGGCCATGTGCGCGGTCGTCGTTCCTGAAAGCAGCCACAGCCATGGCGGAGGAGGTCACGGCGGCCACGGAGGTCACGGCAGCACCGATGCAGACGACGGCGCCGGATACGACGAGACGACCGACGACACGGACGATGGATCCGACAGGACCCATTCCGAAGGAACCGAAAGCGACGACGGTTCCGATGCATCCGGTTCCTCCGGACACAGCGGCGAGCGGCCATCCAATCGGTGACAGGCCGGAACATCGGGCCCCAGGGCCCGATCCAAACTATTTCCCCTCGTTTTATGACGATATGCCGACCCCTCATCGGACCGGGTCGGCGAAGTACGGGACCCTACTGTACATGAAACGGACCAAGGCCACGGTTGCCAGAACCCCAATCAGCGCCCCCGCGAGCACATCGGTAGGCCAATGCACGCAGAGATATAGGCGGGACACCCCCACGAACGCGGCGTACGCCATGGCGACCGCACCCAACCTGCGGTCATGGAGCAGGATCGCCGTGGCCCCGGCGAAACAGGACGCCGTGTGCCCGGACGGGAAAGACCATGATGATGGCTCTGGGACCAACAGGTCGAAGTCCTCCACACTGAACGGACGGTCCCTGCAGACAAGAGGCTTGAGGATCAGATTCACTATCACATAGGTGACGACCACGGATGCCACCACGGATGCGCCGCATCTCCGCCACCGCTCGGAACAGGTCATGACGAACCCTATGACCAGCCATATCAGCCCAGCCGTGGCACTGTACGTAACCCCGACCATGAGCCCGTCCTGAAGGGACCGTGGACGGAATCGAACCACTCGAGGACCGACAGCTCCCACATACCCGCGGTTAACCCGTCCGGATTTATTATGTGCTCGGACAGAGGTCTCGAAGCCCCGTGCCGGACAATGGGCATGAATCGGTCGGAATGGTCTCCAAGACGCAAGAGATGAGCCAAGCACCGATGTCCAGGAACGGATCCGCGTCGCAATACCGGACGTCGGGACCGTCCGACCCCGGCCCGGATGGTCTCGTCGCCATCGGCCTTCCCGTCCCTAAAACCCTAATAACATGCGCGACTAACCTCCGGCAAAAGAGGTGACCCATGACAGAAGTCGGACCGTGCACCAGGACCCTCTCGACCAAAGAGGGCGAAATCACAATCTACAGCCTCCGCGAACTGGAGGCCAAGGGGATCGTCAAGGACCTCTCCAAGATCCCCTATTCAGTCAAAATCCTCATCGAGGGTATGCTCAGGCAGCGCGACGGATCCAACATAACCGACGAGGACGTCGTCACCGCCGCATCCTGGAACCCTTCGGAGAACACCGACAGGGACATCCCTTGGATACCCGCCAGGGTGCTTCTCCAAGACCTCACCGGGGGAGCTGTCATCACGGACCTGGCCAGCATGAGGAACGCCATGGCAGCCATGGGCAAGGACCCGGAACTCATCAACCCCCTGATGCCCGTCGACCTGGTGATCGACCACTCGGTCAACACGGACTACGCCGGCAGGGACGACGCCCAGAGCCTGAACGAGAAGCTGGACTTCCAGCGCAACAAGGAGAGGTACCAGCTGTTCAAATGGGCCCAGAGGTCCCTGAAGAACTTCCGTGCTGTCCCTCCGGGCAACGGGATCTGCCACCAGGTCAACCTGGAGTACCTGTCACCTCTGGTCCACGTCAAGGAAGTCGACGGGAGGAAGGTCGCCTACCCCGACTCGTGCTTCGGAACCGACTCCCACACCACCCAAATCGACGGGCTTGGGGTACTCGGATGGGGCGTCGGGGGCATAGAAGCCGAGGCCGCCATGGTCGGGCAGCCCAGCTACATGAAGCTCCCCGATGTCATCGGATTCAAGCTCACCGGGAAGCTGAGGGAGGGGGTCAACGCCACCGACCTCGTGCTGACCGTCGTAAGCATGCTCAGGAAGAAGGGCGTCGTCGGGAAGTTCGTCGAGTACTACGGCGAGGGATACAGGAACCTGGACCTTGCGGACCGCGCCACCCTGGCCAACATGGGCCCCGAATACGGGGCGACCACAGGGTTCTGCCCGGTGGACGAGAAGACAATCGAGTACCTCAGGCTCAGCGGAAGGGACGAGGGCCACATCGACACCGTGGAGAAGTACTGCAAGGAGCAGGGCCTCTGGTACACCGAGGACCCGGAGTACACCGACACCCTGGAACTGGACCTCTCCACCGTCGTACCCTGTCTGGCCGGACACAAGAGGCCGCAGGACCTGATCCCCATGTCCGAGATGAAGGAGAGGTTCGCCGAGTCCCTGAAGGCACTCGGCGTGGAGCAGCAGAGGATGCCCGTGGCCGGACAGCTGGGGGACGGGTCCCTGGTGATCGCATCCATCACATCATGCACAAACACCGCCAACCCCTCGGTCATGATCGCCGCGGGACTGGTCGCCAAGAAGGCCGCAGACCTGGGATTGAAGCCCAAGGACTACGTCAAGACGTCCCTGGCCCCGGGATCGAAGGTCGTCACGCAGTACCTGCAGAACTCCGGCCTGCTGATCTACCTGGAGAAGCTCGGGTTCCAGGTCTGCGGATACGGATGCATGACCTGCATCGGCAACTCCGGACCCCTCTCCGACGAGGTCTCCAACTCCATCAGGGCCAACGACCTGGCAGTGGCGGCCATCGCATCGTCCAACAGGAACTTCGAGGGCAGGATCCACCCCTTGGTGAAGGCCAACTACCTGGCCTCCCCGCCTCTCGTGATGGCCTACGCCATCGCCGGACGCGTCGACATCGACCTGGACAGGGAGCCCCTGGCGGTCACTGCCGACGGGAAGGAGGTCTACCTGAAGGACATCTGGCCCTCCGACGCGGAGATAGCCAAGCTCACGGAGCAGTACGTCACCCGCGCCACGTTCCAGTCCAAGTACAGGGACATCTTCAAGGGATCCGACGCCTGGGAGGCGATCCAGTGCTCCGAGACGGCACTGTTCGACTGGGACGAGGACTCCACATACATCCGCAACCCCCCGTTCTTCGACGACATCTACGAGGAGCCGGAGATCAAAGACATCTGCCGCGCAAGGTGCCTGGCCAAGCTGGGCGACTCCATCACGACCGACCACATATCCCCCGCGGGAGCCTTCGCCAAGGAGACCGACGCCGGGAGGTACCTGATGGCCAAGGGCGTGGAGCCCAAGGACTTCAACTCGTACGGATCCCGCAGGGCGAACCACGAGGTCATGGTCAGGGGGACCTTCGCCAACGTCAGGCTCAGGAACCTGCTGGTCCCCGGAAGTGAGGGGAGCTGCTCGGTGTACCACCCGGACGGAAGCGTGGACACCATATTCGAGACGTCCGCGAAGTACGAGGAGGACAGGGCCCCGCTGATCATCCTGGCGGGCAAGGAGTACGGAACCGGATCCAGCAGGGACTGGGCCGCCAAGGGACCGCTCCTGCTGGGAGTAAGGGCGGTCATCGCCGAGTCCTTCGAGAGGATCCACAGGTCCAACCTGGTCGGCATGGGCATCGTCCCGCTGCAGTTCCTGCCCGGCCAGAGCGCCGAGTCCCTGGGACTCAACGGGACCGAGACCTTCGACATCGAGCTGACCGACCTGGAGCCCAAGTGCACCGTCAGGGTCACCGCCTACCGCGACGGCCAGAAGCTGGAGTTCGACACCCTCTGCAGGGTGGACGTGCCGGCAGAGGTCGAGTACATCGCCAACGGCGGGATCCTCCAGTACGTCCTCCGCAGGATGGCTCAGTGAAACTTCAAGGTCCCGTCTCCGGACGGGGCCGTTTTCTATAATCTCTCTGAATGGAAGTCAGTCCCTTTTCCGGACAGGGAGCATACTCCTGATGTGCTCCGCCAGCCCGGAATCGATGCAATACACGTAGCATCCCTTCATGCCTCTCGACATGAGCACCTTGTAGGTGTTCTTGATTATGCGGTCGGCCATGCGTTCCGCCCTGTCGCCGTAGGTGGATTTGAGACCTTTGACGGACTGATCCGTGCCGGCCCTTCTGGACACGTCCGTGATCAGCTCCCCATCTTTGAAACGCAGGTCGTCGCCTATTATGACCCCGATGTAATCGAATTCGAGCCCCTGGCAGGTGTGTATGCACCCAATCTCGTTCACCGAATCTGGGTCGATGGCCCATGTCTCGCTACTGTCCAGGTTCCAGCTCATCCCGAACCCGAACTCCGGAATCGTAACGTCGTGGACCGTGGTGTCACTCCTCCCGGAAGAGATCCAGTCCCAGCAGTATCCGGCAACAATGCGGGATCTGTTGCCGGCGTTGAGCTTCTCTATGTCGCACCTTAGCTCATTGGGATCGTCGTAGACCCTGAAATCGTAGTCGAATGACATACCCGAGTTGTCAAAGTCCTCGGTCTCCCTGATCCTCAGGACGGCGTCCAACCATGTCAGGTAACCGTCGGATCCGGAGCATCTGAACTGGGAGTCTAGCTCCAGTTCAGTTACCGTGCCGCCCTCCTTCCTGGCCGATCTGCGGATCTCCTCCACGGTCCCGATGTCCCTGACGGTGACCATCTGGTCCTCGTCGATGAAGAACACGGACAGCTTGGATGAACGGATGATTTCCATCACCTGATTCTCTCCCTTGCTGTATACGAATCCGCTCTTCAGGCTCAGACGGTGGGCCTCGTCCGTGAGAAGCACATCGAAAGTGTCGGGTTCGGTGTCCGTGAAGCTGCCCGAACCTACGAACAGCTTGTCCACCCTGCTCTTTCCCCTTCCGATGCCCTTGAGCTTCTGGCTGTACACCTTGCGTGGAGCGGCGTTCCTGGACACGTACAACGTGGCCATACCCATGGACGTAAGCTCCGAGAGGAGGTTCATGGCCAGGACCGACTTCCCGGTGCCCGGTCCTCCCCTGACGATCACCGTCCGCTTCCCCGCTCCCCTGGAGACGGCACGAGCCTGTGCCAGGATCTCCTCGTGGACCACCTTCTGAGTGTCTAGGAGGGTGAACTCCTGGTTTCCGCGCATCATGGATGCCAGTACATCCTGGAGCGACTTTGACGGTTTCAGCTTCCCGCCTTCGAGGATGAACAGCGTCTCTCCCCTATCCCCCTTACGGATGAATTTCTCGAGGAATCCGCGCAGGTCCTGACCTTGGTGCTTGGTGAACATCGGGGCCTTCAGGATGTATTCGCTGTAGATATCAGATCTCAGCGGATCCGGAATGGGTGGGACATAGTTGTGCAGGCAGGCACAGGGCATCAGCATCAGACCCGATTCCCGTGCATCGGAGTTGAAATCCTCGATGGCCTCTGCGTACGACCATGCCTGATAGGAGGGATGGGTGACCTCGCGGAATCCTTTTCCGACCTCTGTCCTCACGACCCCGTCCTTTCCCGGAACGGCCTCGGCCGATGACCACTGCTTGAGCTCGACGATGACCGCGCTGTTCCGGCCATGTTCGTTGAAACCGGTGATGATGAGGTCAACGCGCTTGGAGGTGTACGGGATCCCGTACTCGATCGCGACCCCAGCATCTCCGGGGATGGATGACGTGGCGATGATGCTGCCCATGTACGTCAGGGAGTTGCGCCAGGCGCGGTGCTCCGATTCGGACGTCCCTCTGCCGAAGCGTTCGGTGACGAGAGTCTTGATCTTCTCGTCCAGAACGCCGTTGACGATGTCGTCTAGGAATCCGTCCTTCGTATCATTGTAGATAATCATCCAATCGGCACCTCGGATAGTTCGGTATGGCAGTTCCAATTGAATATGTATCGCGGAAATCACATACATTGTAGCACGATTGTGTGCATTATCTCAATCTACCTTTGGAGAATTGTACACAAGTGCTATATCCTCTGCTCATCGACCTTTACTCAGTCGCTCTCAATCGAACCAACATTAATGTACCGCAAATGGTTTAAGGTCATAATACCATAATGTGCTGTCGATTCAAACAGATGCACACCGTTACCCGGAGCAGGAGTGAAGATGAGTCTTTCGGAAAGAAGCAAGGTCCTTTGGGCAAAAGCATCCAGAGCCGGTTGCGAATCGTGGACACCGCTGTTCGTCCATATGTCGGATTCGGCCCATGTCTGTTCGCGGATATGGGATACATGGGTGGCGGCCAGCATCAAATCCAGGATAGCACAGGGCATCACGGCGGAGGGGACATATGCGGAACCGAAGGCGGTTGCGATGTTCCTGTCGTCGGTACACGATCTGGGAAAGGCCATCCCATCATTCCAGTCGAGAGCCCTGCCGAATAACCCTCTGCTTCAGGACCGCTTCCGCAACGAGCTGAAGCGCACCGACCTTCCGTTCAGGTTGGATTTGAACGATCAGAATGCAATCAAACACGCGACAGCTTCTCAGATAATACTCGAAGAACACGGCATCCACAGAAGCCTCGCCGTGGTACCGGGAGGACACCATGGGCTGACCCCTTCCAGAAAGGAACTCCGTCTCCTGAAAGATGCATACCCTGATCACATCGGCATCCGGATGAAGGCATGGCATGATGTGCATATTGAGCTGATCTCATTCTGCTGCAAGACTGCAGGAATGAGCCTCGATGCCGTGAAGAGGATAAGGCTGGATGTGGAATCCCAGATACTTCTGAGCGGAATCGTCGTCATGTGCGATTGGCTTGCCAGTAACGAATGCCTGTTCCCGCTTCTGCACGACACTCCGGACGAGGTCCTGCTCGGAGAGAGGGGGAAGGTTTGCTCGGAACGCATGAGGACACCTTCGAAATGGCTCACGGCACCTGCCGAAGACCATATTCAGATGTACAGAGACCGGTTCGCATTTGAACCCCGTCCGTTTCAGCTCAAGGTTGCGGAAATTGCGTCCGAGATGCAGAGGCCCGGCATCATGGTTATCGAGGCCCCCATGGGGGAGGGAAAGACCGAGGCCGCGCTGGTCGCCGCCGAGGTGCTCATACGCAAATTCGGATTCGATGGAATCATGTTCGGTCTCCCGACACAGGCTACGGCGGATGGCGTATTTCCGAGGATCCGGTCCTGGTCGGATGCCGTCACGGAAGGGGCCGAAGGGTTCCATACAATCTTCCTGGCCCATGGAAGATCCGCATACAATGAGGATTTCAACTCCCTCAAGCACGTGGACCTCACAGGATCGGAATCGGAACACGGACAGGTGATCCACGAATGGTTCACCGGAAAACGCAAGGGAATCCTCTCCGACTTCGTGATCGGAACCGTAGACCAAATTCTCATGATGGGCCTCAAACAGAAACACTCGGAGATGCGTCATCTGGGAATCTGCGGCAAGGTCGTGATAATCGATGAATGCCACGCCTATGACGCATACATGGGTAGCTACCTCTCCAGAACCCTAGAATGGCTGGGCTCGTACGGAATACCGACAATAATGCTGTCTGCAACGCTTCCGCCGAAGCGGAGGAGAGACTACGTTTCGGCATACATGGGAAAGAAAGGCGCAGCGGCAATTCCATGCTGCGAAGGGTACCCCCGCATAACCTACACCGATGGAGATGACGTACGGTCATTTTCGGCCAGGTCCTCCAATAGGTGCTTCGATGTCAGGATTGAGCGCATATCGGATTCGGAGCTGTTGGAGGAGGTAATGGAATATAGCAGAGGCGGCGGATACGTGGGCATAGTGGTCAACACCGTGAAACGCGCGCAGACGATTGCGGACGGCCTGAGGAACTCGATGTCAGACACGGACATAGTGTTGCTGCACTCGGGGTTCACGGGGATAGACAGAAGCTTGCGCGAGTCCAGGGTCCTGAGATCCCTGAGATCCGAGAACAGGAAGGAACCGCCTTACCGGATGATAGTGGTCGGAACCCAGGTCATGGAGCAGTCTCTGGATCTGGACTTCGATATCCTGTTCACCGATCTGTGTCCCATGGACCTGTTGCTTCAGCGCATCGGTCGCCTACACAGGCACGACAACGTCCGTCCCGAGCACCTGCGTGACCCTATCTGCAAAGTCGTCTACGAGGACGAGGGGTTCGATTCCGGATCCGAATCGGTTTACGGGAGGTATCAGCTGTACAACGCCCGGACCCTGTTGGGAGATGTGATTTCGATTCCATCGTCCATACCTCAGCTCGTCGAACAGGCATATTCCGATGAAGGAGTCTCAATTGAACCACAGTTCAGAGACGACTACTCGAAATCGAAGCAGCTGCAGACCGACCTCGAGAAGAACAAGGAGAACAAAGCCAAGGCGTTCCAGATAGGGCGCCCGTCAGGCATGGACGATTTGACCGGATGGCTTAACAACTCAATATTGGACGACACGAACGGAGACAAGGCAATCGCTTGCGTCCGTGACGGCGACAGGTCGGTTGAAGCCATTCTGATCCAGAGGATTAACGGAATCCTGCGCGTACTGCCATGGATTCCGGATTACGGAGGCTGTGAGATCGGCACAGATGATCTCTCCGAAGAACTGGCCTTCACCGTATCTGGATGCAAGGTCCCTCTCCCGAGGGCAATTACTGCCAGGGATCCAAACCGCGTTATTGATTGGATCCGGGATCTCGATTCCGTAGAGATACCGGCATCCTGGAGTGATTCGGAATGGCTCAACGGGGATCTGTTTCTGATACTGGACGAGAACCTCTGCGCGAAGGTATGCGATCGGACGATAAGATATGATGATGAGAAGGGGATGACGATAGTTGATTGAACCTGAATTTAACCTGTTAGATGAGGGGTGGATCCCCGTCATCTACTGCGATGGAACCGTCAAGGAGATCTCGTTGACAGAGGCGCTCTGCGATGCCCACATGATCCGGGCCGTGAAAGGCGACATACCGCCTCAGGACGCGGTCCTGATCAGACTGATGCTGGCAGTACTCTACAGTGTTTACACGAAAACGGATGCTGATGGCTGCAGTTCCGAGATCACGGACAAACATAATGCCTACGGCAGATGGAGAAACATCTGGGACGAAAAGCAATTCGATTGGAACGTGATTGGAAAGTACTTGTCCGAACACCATGACAGATTCTATCTGTTCCACCCGGACAAACCCTTCTTCCAGGTCAACATATCGAAGGGATCCAGATATTCGGCGTCCAAACTCAACGGATCAATATCCGAGAGCGCGAACAAACCCCGTCTGTTCTCAACGAGCTCGGGACGGAGCAAGAGCTGTCTGTCGTATCCCGAGGCGAGTAGATGGCTGCTATTTCTGAACAGCTTCGACGATGCGTCGCTGAAACCCACAAACAGAGCCTGTTCGAACAAAACGGACACAGAGGAATCGGAGGATCGGACGGATGGAAAGCTCCCTTCCCCCGGAGTCGGGTGGGTCGGCAAACTCGGATTCGTCATGGTTGTCGGGAACAACCTCTTCGAGACCCTGATGCTGAATCTGGTTCTGACCGACGAGTTCGGCGAGCCGTTCCCAACCGGCAAGCCGATCTGGGAGCAGGAGAGGGTGAACGATACCGAACGCGTCATGATCCCTCTACCTCAGAGTCCCGCGGAATTGCTGACTCTTCAGAGCAGAAGGATACTTCTCGAACGCGAGAACGAAATGGTGGTAGGCTACACGATCCTCGGAGGGGACATCGTTCCGAGGGAGAACGCCCTGACCGAACAGATGACCATGTGGAGACTGACCAAGGAAAACGAATGGGTTCCGAGGACCCATGATCCATCAAGGGCAATGTGGAGGGACTACTCGTCTCTGGTCATGCGTTCGGCAGATGCCAGACCGGACATCCGTGAACCGGGAGTGATCAGATGGGTTTCAGACCTGATCGACGAGGGAATTCTGGAATTGTCAATGCTGAATGTCCATTCCACAGGAATCTGCTATGACAGCAAGAATTGCTCGATTGAGGACATCGTCGATGATTCAATATCGGTCAACGCTGCCGTACTGGCCAGCCTAGGAGAGTCGATGAACGAGAGGATCAATTCGACCATCTCCAAAACAGATGATTGCGTCAGAGTCCTCGGAAACTTGGCATCCGATCTGGCAATTATGAACGGGCTTGACAAAGACCGTGCCGGCGTGGAGTCGAGCAAGGCGCGTAGACGCGGATACCAGGCCCTGGATCAGCCTTTCAGAAGCTGGCTCGCCTCGATAGATCCTTTCGGCGGCAATGCGGAAGCCTGTTTCAACGAATGGGATTGCATCATTGAGAGGAATCTCGTCAGAGAGGCCGAGGAGATCATCAGGAACACAGGAACAAGAGCGATGTTAGGAGATGTCGACAAGAACGGGAAGGTGAGGAACGGATTCACAGCGTTCCGGTTGTTTAGATGGAATCTCAAGAAGAAACTGGATGGAGATGGACAATGAATGAGAAGAAGATCATATCCGATTACGTCGGGTACAAGATAAGCCTCCTCGATGCGGATTCCCCATGGTCGAAAGCGGAGCTTGCCAAGCTCAGACGCTGTGTGGGAAAGGATATTCGTGAGTCGCAGGACACATGGGAGATAATCCTGGACGGCATCCCCGAGGAGCTCATGGGACGGCCCGCCGACGGCTTCGAACCCAGCGCAGCAGAATGCGCTGTGCACACCACCCTGACCCTTTACGCGCTGCATATGCAGGGTCGCACAAGAACCGCCAATTCGGAGGAGCGTTCGTTCGCATCGGCCATAGCCGCTACGATCGACGGCACGAACGACGAGGGGGTCAGACGCAGATTCGCGTCGATGATCACCGCCACAGACCTGAACGAGATGACGTATCACGCCAGAAGCCTGATTCAAATCATGAGAACCAAGGAAAACATTTGTTTCGATTACAGGTCCTTCGCCAAAGACCTGTATTCTTATCAGTTCCCGGAAGGAAAGAGAAACGTTCTGATACGCTGGGGACGCGACTTTTATACAAGCCCCGCGAAGGACAAAAACAAGGAGGAATAAAAATGGAAGACAGATTGTTCGTAGACATAAACATCATACAGAGCGTACCGCCCAGCTGCATCAACAGAGACGATACCGGATCGCCAAAAACCGCGATCTACGGAGGAGTGAGGCGTGCCAGGGTATCATCTCAGAGCTGGAAGAAGGCAGTCAGGGATGAATTTAAACAGAGATTCGACGAGACAAAACTCGCTTTGAGGACGACCAAGATCGTCGGTCTGATCGCCGATGCAATCCAGAGGATTGACGTCAGCGTGAGCAGGGAGAGTGCCGAGAAGATGGCCGCGGACGTCCTGGGTAAGGCCGGGATCAAGGTCGAGTCCAAAAAGGCGAAGAAGGGCGAGGTCGAAGGCACCCCCGAGGTCCGTGCCCTGTTCTTCATGAGCCTGAAGCAGGCAGAGAACCTGGCCAATCTGGCTCTTTCGGGAGAATACAGCAAGAAAGACGTCATTGCGGCACTCAACAAGGACCGTGGGGTAGAGATAGCCCTCTTCGGTCGCATGGTTGCAGAAGAGCCCGAGATGAACTCAGATGCATCATGCCAGGTCGCACACAGCATATCCACGCACAAGGTGGACAATGAGTTCGATTACTTCACTGCAATAGACGACTGTGCCCCCAAGAACAACGCGGGTGCCGGGATGATTTCCACCGTCGAGTTCAATTCCGCCACGCTCTACCGTTACGCGACAATCGCAATACACCAACTAGACGGGATTCTCGGCGATGCCGATGCCACAGAGAATGCGGTGGTCGAGTTCGTACGTGCATTCATACTCTCGATGCCCACAGGAAAGCAGAACACATTCGCCAACAAGACGGTGCCCTATGCGGCATACATCGCAATCCGCCAGGATCAGCCCGTGAATCTCGTGGCAGCTTTCGAAAAGCCTGTTTTCCCTGACAGGAACGAAGGCGGATACAACGAAGCCTCGGTGGCCAGGATGATGAGCTATGAACGCACCATCGAATCGGAATTCGTATCGGAACCCGTCTGCGAGTGGTACGTGGGCCAGGGGATGGGTGACAAGGCTATCAACATCCAGTCAATGCTGGACTGTTTGGCCGAGGCTCTTAGAGAGAGGATGTGAGGTATGAGCACTCTGTTGCTTAGACTCGCAGGACCTCTCCAGTCTTGGGGGATTTCAAGCAAATTCAACAACCGTACGACTGGCTCCGAACCCAGCAAAAGCGGTGTGATCGGACTGCTGGCGGCCGCACAGGGAAGATCGAGGAACGACCCCGTGGATGACCTGGCTGCCCTGAGATTTGGAGTTCGCGTTGACCAGATAGGCACGCTAATTGTCGATTTCCATACCGCCCGCGGCCCCGACGATAAACCGCCGTACATTACAAACAGACACTACCTGGCTGATGCCGCTTTCCTGGTGGGATTGGAGGGAGACGGTGTATTCCTGCAGGAACTTGACGAATCCCTTAGGAACCCGTATTATCCGCTGTTCCTTGGACGCAGATCCTGTCCTCCCGCGGGAAGAATCTCTCTGGGTATTAGAGATATACCTCTGGAGGATGCTCTGCGTGGGGAGCCCTGGCTCGCAACCGACGTCTACGCCCGCAGGCAACCGCCCATGGTTTCTCTCGATCTGTCCATGGATTCCGATGGAGATGGATATCTGCAGAACGACAATCCCGTATCCTTCTCTCAATCCAAAAGAGTCTACGGTTTGAGAAACGTCCGCTATATCCCATCGGCTGTGAACATCAAGAACGAGCGTAGCCGCTTCAGATTAGAAGGTGTTACGGAGCACGATCCGTTCAAACAACTGAGGGGTGACTGAATGTATATATCCCGCGTGGAACTCAGTCCCTATCGGCGCGAAACCATCAGAGCCCTCTCATCTCCGCAGATCATGCATGCTGCGGTGATGTCATCTTTCAATTCATTCGATGACAAAGGTGACAATCGCGTACTCTGGAGAATAGACAAGATCGGACCTTCGATTTATGTGCTGGTTCAAAGCAATCGCAAACCGGATTTCAACCACATGATTGACCAGTTCGGCAGACCTGGATCCGGTTCCGGATGGGAGACCCTGGACTATGATCAGTTCTTGTCCGACATCTCGGACGGCGATGTGCTCAGATTCCGTCTGAAGGCGAACCCTGTTCACAGCGTTTCTGCACTCGCCATCAAATCCCGGGGCAAGGTCGTCGCACACGTAACTGTAAGACAACAAAAGAATTGGCTTATGGATCGTGCTGAAAAGTGCGGCTTCGAGTTCTGCATCTCCGATGATGAACCGTCATTCGATGTGGTAAGTCGCGACACGCTCCGTTTCAAAAGAGGCAACAGGGATGTGACGCTCGGTGTTGCTACTTTCGAAGGAACGATCCGTGTGAAAGATTCGGACGTCTTCAGAAAAACGCTCTGTGACGGAATCGGTCGTGCAAAGGCTTATGGGTGCGGTTTGATGACCGTAATCAAAACATGACCATCAGTGCTGAGAAAGCGAATATCAGAGAACTGCCACGCGTGACAGATCGTCTGAGTTTCGTCTATCTGGAATATTGCAGGATAACCAGGGATGACAACGGCATAAAGGTGGAGAATGACAAAGGCAGTTTCAACCTCCCTTCTGCATCCCTGGCAACAATCCTCTTAGGCCCTGGCACCACCATCACGCATCGTGCCGTGGAACTCCTAGGAGACTTAAGCACCACGATCGTATGGGTTGGTGAACAAGGAGTGAAGTACTATGCCCATGGCCGTCCACTGACCCACTCCTCCGCTCTTCTAGAATCGCAGGCCAGAGCCGTGACTAACCGCAAAACGAGGCTGGATGTCGCCAGGAAAATGTATCAGATGCGCTTCCCAGGAGAAAATGTATCCAAACTCACAATGCAGCAACTACGTGGCAGGGAAGGGGCCCGCATACGCAAATGCTATCGTGACATGTCAAAAGAGACCGGTGTAGAATGGATAGGACGTCATTATCGGCCGGAGGACTTCTCATCAAGCGATGAGGTCAACAAAGCTCTCTCGGCAGCGAATGCCTGTCTATACGGCATAGTTCATTCCGTGATAGTATCCCTTGGATGCTCCCCCGGACTTGGATTCATACACACGGGCCATGAACGGTCATTTGTATACGACATAGCGGATTTGTACAAAACGGAGATTACGATACCTCTTGCGTTCAGAATGGCATCGGCTCAGCACAAGAATATAGGTGCATCCGTCCGTAAAGCCATGCGCGATGAGATTCGTTCGAGTAAAATGATGTACAGAATTGCACATGACATCGGTTATTTGCTATCTGAAGAATACGATATCGAATCCGATTTTGATGTCCAGCTACTCTGGGACCCAGAAGGGTGTATTCGGGGCGGAACCGATTATTCCGACGACATATGATTGTGATAGTGCTATCTGCCTGCCCCATGTCACTCAAAGGTGACTTGACAAAATGGTTTTTTGAGATCAGCACCAATGTATATGTTGGGAGAGTCTCAGCTCGCGTCCGTGATGAATTATGGGTACGCATAACTCGGAATATCAATGAAGGTCATGCGATAATGGTCTATTCCGTCAGAAACGAACAGGGATTTGATTTCATCACTCACAATATCGCCAGCGAGAGAATGGATCTAGACGGATTAATTGTCTTGATGAAACCTGCAGGGAATGTATCCTGACCTATGCCCTCCCCCCCCCCCCCTTAATTGCGTGTAACACATACGTGATAATAGGACTCACATTGAATTATAGGTCGGAAAGCATTTGACAATTAAGGGACGAAGATGCTTAACTCAGATAATACGTGAGAAGAACATCCATGAAGTTCCATTCAGAAGCCTTATGAAGATGAATGTCCTCAAAAACCGCCCGGCAAAGGAGTGTGCTGTTGTACAGTTAGAATCTTGAATCCTATTACCGACCTTGGAACGTGTAAGTGTCAAATAAGCCAGATCCCGACCATGGTTGAGGTAGATGAGACGATACCTCTTTCAGAACAGTAGCGCGCCATCGACATCACCGCTTCTGTCAGAATGACTATTATCATCGATCTAGATCTAAGCCTTTACGACCAAACACACAACGGTTTGATGCCCGTCAAGTACTTCAGCGAGGATATTGTCTGCTCCACCATCGCACGATGGCGGTACGCCATGATGACATTCCGAGATGTCATTCTGACATTGATCTCTAGCAGAAAAACCGTCCTGATACATACCTCCTTCAGACCTCTCGGGTGATCCAGACCCGATAGACTTTGTATAGTGCCTAAAGGTGCGTATCTGGCCATACAGGTAGAATGCATTGTCGTAGATGTTTCATCAACATTCATGTATGCGAGTGTGGTTTGCTGTATCTTCCCAGATTATACCGATTGGCAACTTGTACGTCCCAAGTGTATCTCATACCAACAACGACTGCCAGCGTGCTTAAGTATCCGGGACAAATAACTTGACATAGCCTCGACCGTGTCGTTTGGGTTAGTGCTTTTACGAAGACAAAAGCCTCTCTTCTGCTTTGTCCCCATTTCTTGTTCAACACTATTCGAATCGGGTCATCACCATGTACATGCGTGCGCACGCGCGGTACGAGGTTGTGTTATAGGCAAAATGTATTGTCAAATAACAATTGAATAAAAGGCCACATCTCCAATTCTGTTTCATAGATTTTTTTATACATCTGACTATATGGATTTCAGTTAGTGTGTTCCCCGCGTAAGCGGGGATGATCCTACTATTACATCAACGAACGCGGCCAGGTCTGTGTGTTCCCCGCGTAAGCGGGGATGATCCCAGAGGTTAGAACATCAGGTATTGGAAGCACGGGTGTTCCCCGCGTAAGCGGGGATGATCCCGGGAAAAGGGTCAAGTCGTTCGCATTGAGGTAGTGTTCCCCGCGTAAGCGGGGATGATCCCGGCAACCCTGCGACACTGACAATCAGCCAGGGGTGTTCCCCGCGTAAGCGGGGATGATCCTGCTCGGATGGATAGTGACCAAGGTTGACGAAAGTGTTCCCCGCGTAAGCGGGGATGATCCCGTATTGAAGCCCTTGTTTTCGCCGTACTCAATGTGTTCCCCGCGTAAGCGGGGATGATCCGGAAGTAATGGTGAAAACCGATAAGACATCTCAGTGTTCCCCGCGTAAGCGGGGATGATCCCTACATGAGCGCCTACGAGTCGGAGAAGTGGGCGTGTTCCCCGCGTAAGCGGGGATGATCCTAGACCGCGACGTAGGTCACGTCCGCGGTGATCGTGTTCCCCGCGTAAGCGGGGATGATCCCATGGAGCAAGCCGAGGAATGGCTTGATTATCTGTGTTCCCCGCGTAAGCGGGGATGATCCTGTCCGAGGAGGAGCGGAAGGGACTCGGGGGTTGTGTTCCCCGCGTAAGCGGGGATGATCCTGAAATAGACAGAACCATACTCCCATCCAATCCGTGTTCCCCGCGTAAGCGGGGATGATCCGCTGGGCATCGGCGCCGACGTATACTGGGACAGGTGTTCCCCGCGTAAGCGGGGATGATCCTAGTAGCGCTTAGTCCCTGTGTTGGTTTGCTTGGTGTTCCCCGCGTAAGCGGGGATGATCCCAGCGTCTGAGGGAGATGGGGGTGGCGGTCAAGGTGTTCCCCGCGTAAGCGGGGATGATCCTATAAGAGATATGCTCGCAGTATCTTCAGATACGTGTTCCCCGCGTAAGCGGGGATGATCCTCCGTAGGAGCAATAGTACAATTGCTCTGACGGGTGTTCCCCGCGTAAGCGGGGATGATCCCATCATCTTCAGGGAGCGATAGCATAGCCCTCAGTGTTCCCCGCGTAAGCGGGGATGATCCTTGGTGCGAATGGAGGCAATGGGGGCTCAGGCGGTGTTCCCCGCGTAAGCGGGGATGATCCCGTTCTGATCGCATTGAAGTTCTGAGTGTAGCGGTGTTCCCCGCATAAGCGGGGATGATCCCATGCTCGGACAGAGCGACCGCCCCGTGGACTTGTGTTCCCCGCATAAGCGGGGATGACCCTCCGAACTGGCTGGACTGGGAGGATCACCGCATGTTCCCTTGTAAGCAAAGATAATCTCTGTCAACAGATAAGACAATCAGTATTGAAGTTGTGTTGTTATGACCATGCCCCGACCGCAACAACGACTTGAACGGGATCGACCAGCCCAAAGCAGAGGAGTTGACACGTTCAAAATCATATCGGGAGGCTTAAACTATTGGAACCGGGGTAAGAAATGCATCAGAAGCTGTCGATACCGCCGCTCCTACAGGGACGACGACAGGTACGCGATCTTGAGCCGTGCAGTTATACGCCCCTTATGCTAGCGGGCGTGCCGGTACTCCGGCACGCCCATGGCAATTACATCTACAACTACAATCAGTAAATCACCCTAGTGCTAA
Source organism: uncultured Methanomassiliicoccales archaeon (assembly GCA_964550065.1). Lineage (GTDB taxonomy): Archaea > Thermoplasmatota > Thermoplasmata > Methanomassiliicoccales > Methanomethylophilaceae > Methanoprimaticola. The sequence goes on along the minus strand of CAZJWD010000001.1, from coordinate 643,412 downwards.
AACAATATAACAACAACTCATACCTCTATTTCTACGAAAGCCTGCCATCCTAAGGCGGGTTCCTCAGAGCCGTCAAGATGTCCAGTATATCTAATCTCACGACACTTGGCAGGTTCTCGTCATCCGTAGACCGCACATGCCTGTCAAATTTCGACCGCCCACCACGTTATTAACGGAGATCTGGACGGCTTCGGAGTCTGTATCCATTCAGCAACCATCCCTCGGCGTTGAGGCCGATAATCTAATGGTAGTAGTCTGATCAGCAACGCAAATAAGAACTGCAGGACTGCATGCACGCCTCCGCGTCAAGCCAATCGTCAACAGTCCCGCAACTTGCGAAATGCAGGCGGATTCCAACGTGTGCGTAAAGATTAAGAACAATACGCAATAGCCCCGCTTGGAAGTGCTAAATTGGACGGAACGGGCGATTTCGCCATCGATTCGATCTACTTAATCGCCCTCTTCGTGCCGACATGTATCGGCATCGTCGCGGGCATGTCTAAACGCACCGGCGGACTGCCCGATGCCCTCTGCGCCGTATCATGCGTCGCCGGGATTCTATGCTACCCGTTCCACATACTCAGCCCCGGACTCTCCTACGAGCTTCCCGCGGGCTCCTACCTCGGAAGCTATGCCGTCCTCTTCGACGGGCTCAGCTCCGTATTCATATCGATATCGTCGCTGGTGTTCCTGGCCATCGTCGTCCACATGTCCCACTCCGGACACGGCTACACACCGCGCTACTCGGCGCTCTGCTGCGCCCTTTTCCTGGCCGTGACCCTGTGCATGTGCGCCGACACTGCGATACTCCTTCTCCTCGCCTGGGAGACGGTCTCCATGGTCACATTCCTACTAGCCTGCAACGGAAAGAGCGACCTGGCCCGCTGGAGGTTCCTGGCGGTGACACACATCGGAGGGCTTGTCCTCATGGCCGTGTACGGCTACATGTGGATCTCGTCCGGCAGCGGCTACCTGCACGACTGGCAGAATCTGGGGGCAATCATGGGAACAGCGACGTCCTCCGCCCTGGCGATCCTGCTCTTCCTGGGGTTCGGGACCAAGCTGGGGACCGTGCCCTTCCACGCGTGGATGCCAGACGTCTACGCCGAATCCCCCACCCACACCTCCGCTCTGCTGACCACGGTCTGCTCCAACGCGGCGGTGCTCATGCTGTTCAAAGCCGTATACTCGTACATCGGATCTGACGGACTCATCGGAATCGGGATGGCCGTGTGCCTCCTCGCATCCGTCTCGGCCCTCTGGGGTGCCATGGAGTCTATGATCCAGACAGAGCCCAAGAGGATCCTCGCCTACTCCAGCATGGAGAACATGGCCCTGGCCACGCTCTGCCTTGCGCTTGGCCTGGTGTTCTCCTCCGGCAACGAGAGCCTGACCGCCCTGGTCATACTGGCCGGGCTGCTCCACACCCTCAACCACTCCGTCTTCAAGTCGCTGATGATGCTCACGGTCGATTCCGTGGAGGACGTCACCGGAGAGAAGAAGATTGACAGGATGGGCGGACTGGCCAAGGCCCTTCCCGCCCTGTCCGCCGTCGCATTCATCGGAGTTGCCGCACTGGCGGCCATACCCCCCATGAACGGGTTCATCAGCGAGTGGCTGATGCTCCAGTCCCTCATCGGGACGGATGCCATCGAATCCGACCTCAGGGTGGCTATGCCCCTCCTCGTGGCGATGATGGGCGTGTGCGGGATGATCGTCGCCACGTCCTATGCCAGACTGTTCGGGTTCATGTTCCTGGGCCGCCCCCGCTCCGAGGGAGCGGCGGAGCCCAGACCGGTCAGGAAGGGGTCCATCGGCCCCCTCGCCATGCTGGCCTTCATGTGCGTCGCCATGGGGATGCTCTCGTATCCGCTGATGGATGCCGTGTCCGAGGGCGCATGCGCCCTCGCGGGCATGGACGCCTCGTACCGCGACGGCATGTCAGGGAGTCTGGAGCCCCTCACCCTGGGGCTGATGGTGTTCGGCACCATCGCCGTGGTCTTCGGACTCAGCAGGGTGTTCAGGAAGGACAGAAGGGAGACCGATACATGGGGATGCGGAGGCACCCTGGACTCCAGGATGCAGTACTCCTCCGAAGGCTTCTCCCAACCCATCGTGAGGGTGTTCCACCCGTTCTACGGCGACACCTCCGCCGTCGAGGGCGGAAGGTACCGCGTGAGGTTCCAGGAACCCTTCGTCAAATACATCTACACGCCCCTAGGCAACCTGATGCTCTACGTCTCCAGGACGGTGACCCGTCTGCAGACAGGGAACATCCAGTCGTACCTGGGGTACATCCTGGCGGCCCTGGTGGTCGCCCTTCTGGCGGTGAGGCTGCTATGATCGAGACCCTCGTGTCCGTCTTCCAGAGCGTGTTGCTCATCGCCATCGCCCCGCTCATGGCCGGGATAGTGTCCAAGATCAAAGCGGGCATGCAGAACCGCCCGGGATCGGACATATTCCAGCCGTACAGGGACCTGATGAAACTGTGCCGCAAGGACAGGGCCGTGTCCCGCAGCTGCTCCTGGATCTTCAGGGCGGTCCCGTTCATCTGCATGGCTTCGATGATCATCCTGGCCGCCATGACCCCGTTCATGTACACCGGGGTCCTGGCCCACTACGGCGGACTCATCACCGTGGTCTACATGTTCACCATGTACCGCTTCGCGATGGTCCTCGGAGGACTGGAGGGTGGAAGCACCTTCGGCGGGATGGGCAGCAGCCGCGAGATGATGATGTCCGTGCTCATAGAGCCGGCGCTTCTGCTGGCGATCGCCACCCTAGCCGTCCTCTCGGGAGCCGGAACAGACATGGGCGAGATCTCCGAGACCATCGCCACCATGGGCATCGCGGCCGTCGGCCCGGCTCTGATACTGGCGGCATGCTCGTTCATGATAACACTCCTGGCGGAGAACGCCAGGATCCCGTTCGACAACCCCACGACCCATCTGGAGCTGACCATGGTCCACGAGGCCATGATCCTGGAGTACTCCGGAAGGGACCTGGCCATGATGGAGCTGTCCTCGATGATGAGGCTCACGATCTTCATGGCCCTTCTGGGTTCCCTGTTCCTGCCCTGGGGGATAGCCACGGACTGCGAACCCCTGTCGCTGGCGATAGGCCTCATCCTGGCGGTCGTCAAGATGCTGCTTGTCGCGTTCGCCGTGGCCGTGGTGGAGTCCGTACTGTGCAAGTCGAGGCTGTTCAAGACCCCGAACCTGCTGACCGTATCGTTCGCGCTGTCGCTCATCGCGATGGTGTCGCTTTACATCCTGGAGGTCTGAAGATGGATCAACTGATTGCCGGAAACCTTGTGGACCTCTGCGCGGTGATGATGCTGCTGACATCCGTGATGGCCATAGCCAGCACCCGTATGAGGACCTTGATCGTGCTGTTCTCCGTCCAGTCAGTCTTCCTGGCTGCGGAGGCTTTCGTGGTCGCATACACGTCAGGCAACTCCCACATCTACATCATGTGCGGACTGACCCTGGCGCTGAAGGTGATCGTGATGCCCCGCATGCTGATGTACATCATGGGGAGGATCCACGTGGACAAGGAGGTGGACCTGAGCATCGGGATACCCGGATCGCTTCTGGCGTCCGGATTCATGATATTCATCTCGTATTACATCACGGAACCGCTGATATCATCCGTGGAGACCGTCGAGAGAAGCTGCCTGGCCATCTCCATGTCCATGATCCTCATAGGACTGCTGATGATGTCCACCAGGAGGAAGGCCATAACCGAGACCATCGGACTCCTGATGATGGAGAACGGCCTGTTCCTGGGAGCCATAGCCCTGTCCCACGGGATGCCGCTGATCGTTGAGATCGCGGCGTTCTTCGACGTCATGGTGGCCGTCATCATCATCGGCATATTCGCATACAGGATCAACAAGTCGTTCAACTCGGTGGACACATCGTTCCTCAGGAGGCTGAGGGAATGATGGCGTCGCTTGCAGTCCTCATCCTGGCCATGGTGGCCTCGTCCGTCCTGTGCATCGGACTCAGAAAGACCAGGGCCGTCTCGTCGGTCATGCCCGTGTGCGCCCTGATCCTGATGGTCCTGTGCGCCAACCTCTGCATCCCCGTGCTGAACGGGAAGACGATAGACGACGGCGTGTTCTGGATGGACCCCCTGTCTGCCGTGTTCATGATGCTCGTCGCCCTGGTGGGTTTCTGCGCCTCGCTCTACTCCAGAGCGTACATAGGCAGGGAGCTCGAGGAGAGGGTGATCGGCCTGAGGGACAACGGCACATACTACTCCCTGCTGATCGTATTCATCTCGGTGATGATGCTGACGTTCACCGTCCGCTCCATGGCCGTGGTGTGGCTCGGCATCGGTGCCACCACCCTGGTATCCACTTTCCTTGTGGGGTTCTACATCAGGGAGGAATCGACGGAGGCCGCATGGAAGTACATCATCCTGTGCTCCGTGGGGATAACCATCGCCCTGTTCGGGCTCACCCTCGTGTACGCCTCCACCGTCGGGGTCATAGACTCTGGCTCCGCGCTGGACTGGCCGGCCCTGATGGAGCACGCATCCGAACTGGACCCCAACCTCATGAGGATGGCCATGATCCTGATCATCGTGGGGTTCGGCACCAAGGTCGGATTCGTTCCCATGCACACATGGCTCCCGGACGCTCACAGCCAGGCTCCGAGTCCGGTCAGCGGTCTGCTCTCGGCGGTGCTGCTCAACTGCGCCATGTACGGGGTCCTGAGGTTCTACGGAGTGTCGGAGATCGTTGACCCCGGATTCGCATCCACGGTGATGCTCATATTCGGATTCGTCTCCCTTGCGGCTGCGGCTTTCTTCATCGTCTCGGCAAGGGACCTCAAGAGGATGCTGGCCTACTCCAGCATAGAGAACATGGGCCTCATCGCCATCGGATTCGGTATCGGTTCCCCCATGGCGATAACCGCGGCCCTGATCCAGATGGTCGCCCACTCGGTGACCAAACCCATCCTGTTCTTCAGTGCGGGGAACATCATACAGTCGTACGGTACGCGCATCATGGGACAGATAAAAGGTGTTGGGAGGTCGATGCCGTTCACGGCCTTCGCCATGACGGCCGGAACCCTGGCCATAATCGGATGCCCTCCCTTCGCCGTGTTCGTGGGGGAGCTGTCCATCCTGCTGAGCGCCACCGGATCGGGGATGCTCTGGGCGGCGGCCCTGGCGGTGGTCCTGCTGGCGGTCGTCTTCGCGGGCATGACAAGGAACGTATTCCCCATGCTATCCGGAGAGCCTCCGGAGGGAGTGGAGGACCTGAAGGGCTGGGACAGGACCGTCCCACTGGCGATCCTCATCGCCATCTCGCTTGCCATCGGACTGTTCATGCCCGACACCATGGCGGGATGGTTCGCCGATGCCGCTTCGGCGGTCACGGAGGTGTTCACATGATCAGAATGGTCGAGACGGACAGGGAATCCTTCCGCCCGTCGGCGGTGGACCTCGACAGCGACGGGTACCGTCTCATGGACATGTTCGCCGATGAGCCCGTCGGAGGGGTCAGGACCGTCAACGCCCTGTTCAGACTGAAGGACGATGTCGTCAGGCTGTGGTACCTCACCGACGACAGAGGGGTCACGCTCTCGAGGGACATCCCCGGGGCATCCCCGTTCGAGAGGAGGATGTCCGAGATGTCAGGGATCCAATTCGACATGTCCCTTGACCCGATAGTATACCGCAGGAAAGGCGACGGCCATCCCCTTCAGAAAGGCTGTTACGACAAGAGCACAGAGGTCAGAGTCCCGCTGAAACCCAACAAGACCGTGGGAGACGACATCTTCGAGATCCCCGTCGGCCCGGTCCATGCCGGGATAATCGAACCGGGACATTTCAGGTTCAGCGTGGCAGGGGAACCGGTCATCGAGCTGAACCCCAGCCTGGGCTACACCCACCGCGGTGTGGAGAAGCTCATGGAGAGACCTGTCTGCACAGACCAGTCCAGGCTTGTGGAGAGGATCTCCGGGGACACATGCGTCGCCAACTCCATCGCATACGCGGAGATCATGGAATCGGACACCGAGATCCCCCGCAGGGCCAAGGTCATCAGAGTCCTGATGGCCGAGATGGAACGCCTTTACAATCATATCGGGTCGGTGGCGGGGATCTGCACCGACACCGCGTTCAACGTGCCTTCCGCCATGGGCTCCGGCATCCAAGAGAAGGTCATGAGGATGAACATGAGCCTTACAGGCCACAGGCAGCTGATGAACTGCGTGGTCCCAGGAGGCGTCAGGAGGGACATCCCGGATTCCAGGCTCAGGGAGCTTGACGATTTCCTGATCAAGGTCAAATTCGAGATATCGGACCTCAGGGATATGATGATGGACAGCCCCGCCCTTCAGGACAGGATGGAGACCACTGGCATCCTGACCAGGGACAACGCCCTGAGGATCGGAGCGGTGGGCCCCATAGCGAGGGCCAGCGGAGTGGTCTCGGATGTCAGGAAGGACAGGCCGTACGAATGCTACAGCGACCTGGGGCTGAACGTCTGCTCCCGCACATCCGGAGACGTGAGCGCCAGGACCCTGGTGAGACTCGACGAGATCTGCGAGTCCATCAGCCTGGTCCACCAATGCACCGAGATGCTGGAGCCCGGGAAGACCCGCGTCAAGGCGGTCCCCTCAGACGGGTTCCACTGCTCCGTTGTAGAGGCCCCGAGAGGGGAACTCGTGCATTCCGCCGTGATCCGTGACGGGGCAATCTGGAGGTACACCGTCAGAGACCCGTCCTTCGTCAACTGGTTCGGCATGTGCCATGCGGTTCCCGGGAACGTCGTCCCCGACTTCCCGCTGATCAACAAGAGCTTCGGGCTCTCCTACGCGGGGAACGATTTGTGAGGTTGTACAATGTACAGCGTGTGCCTATCCAATCTTGTCGGTAAGAGACGCAACACCGTCCCTTCGGAAGAGATCTACGGATCCCGCGGGACCATGCCCATGGCATCGGACGGATGCATCGAGTGCGGAAGATGCGCCGGGAACTGCCCCGTGAAAGCCATCACCCTGGAAGGAGGGTGGAAGGTCGATCTCGGAAGATGCCTGTTCTGCATGGACTGCGCCATGGTCTGTCCCAACGGTGCCATATCCGAGGTTCCCGCCCCGGATTACGCACTGAGCAGGGATGACCTCGTGATCGGAAGGGATTGTTCCGTGGAGGACATCGAGAAGCCCCTCGGCAAGGAGGTTCGGAAGATGTTCGGAGGTTCCGTCGCGATCCGCGAGCTAGACACGGGATCCTGCAACGCATGCGAGATCGAACTCAACTGCATGTCCAACCAGTTCTACGATGCCCATCGCTTCGGGATAAAGGTCGTCGCATCACCACGTCACGCGGATGCGCTTGTGGTGACCGGGCCAATGGCGGAGAACATGAGGGAAGCGGCCATCAGAACGGATGACGCCACCCCGTCCCCGAAGCTGATCATAGCCTCGGGCACATGTGCCATATCGGGCGGAGTGTTCGTCGGCGGCGACGTGGCCCCTTCCGGGATCTCGGATGTGCTCCATCCGGACATGTTCATAATTGGATGTCCTCCGTCACCGGACAGGGTCATACGCTCATTGATGAAGGCGCTGGCACTTCGTCACTGAACCACGACGACGGTGCACTTGGCATTAGCGACGATGGAGTTGGAGACACTCCCCATTATGACTCTGTCGAGGGAGGTCTTCCCCGACCTTCCGACGAAGATTGTACCGCATCCGAACCTGGATCCGGCACTGAGGATCTCCGTGTCCGGCTGACCGGATTCCACCAGGACGTGTGCGTCCGCACCTCCGGCCAGAGCCTTCTCCAGAGCCCTGTCCGCGAATGCATGGACACGGTCGATGTCCTCCTGGGACTCGGAACCTCTGGGTATGACGGAGAGGATATAGAGCTTCTCCTTGTGAATCACGGCCTCGGAGATTGCGTGCTCCAGAGCCTTCTCGGTGTTCTCCCTGCCGTCATAAGCCACCAGCATGGTCATGTCCCTGACAAGTGCCATACGGAATAAGAAACTTTCACAGAGAACCCACGATACAGAGGTTGGAAACCGGATCTGAATACGCTCGGACAAACCCGGCGACAAAGGAACGCTTTTCGAACAGCGTCTTATTCGCAACCGATGCTTCATCCGCAGATACACAGAATGAATGAGAGGTAGAATCCGACTCATAGAACAGCAGCATAAGATTGCCGGACACCCACCGTAGACCATCTTTGGTGTAATTGATAAAGCGGTAAGACCCACAACAACAGACAGGCAAATGCTTTTATCATCGAATGGATTGGCGCAGTCAGTGGGCCTGTGGGGTAGCTTGGTATCCTTGTGGCTTCGGGAGCCATTGACTCCGGTTCAAATCCGGGCAGGCCCACTCATCCGACCCTGTCGTACATGGAAGGGCCGTTTCTGACTTCTTACGGTTACCTGTTTGAACATCGACGATCCAACCGGAACGGTCGCGTTCCTGCACAGGCTGGATCATTCCGTTCCGAACTGGCTCATGTGGATGATCTGGGTTCGAACGGTTCCGATAAACCTCTAAGACCGCCCCGTTTATGCCTGCCAGATACCGATATGACGCTTTACGCTTCGGATTCTTCGTCTGTCCAACGGACTGCATGGGTAACCATGAAATACCCACAGCAGAATTAGCTCCCATGGATTTCGAACTGATGTTCTGCCCGTATTGTGGCGGAGACGTCGACTCGGGGAACCCGGAGAAATACCTGTGCCTGAGTTGCGGGAAGAGCATCTACACGGATCGCGAGAACATCCGTCATTTCATACGCCCCGGTGAACTCGAAGGAAGGTTCAACGAGGCTCTGGATGCCCTCGATGACGACAACACCAAGAAGGCCGCGGCCATCGCCGACGAGCTCATCTCGGTCTCCGACGAGACGGACTTCGACGCTTTCTTCCTCAGAGGTGCGGTGTATGCCAGCCTCGGAGAGGAAGGCAAGGCGTTCATGGATTGGAAGAAGGGGCTGGAGCTCCTGACCGTGTACACGAACATCGACGCGTACATCTGCCTCATGGCCAAGTGCATCTCCGACATGATATACATGAAGGAAGAGGAGTACCTAGACTTCGACCCCGTCAGGTATGCGGACAAGATCAGTGATGAGATCCGTGCCAACACCGATGAGAACTGCAAGGCCTTCCTCTTCTACAACATATACAAGGACTACAGGTCGCTCGTCGGCAGGAAGACATCCGAAGGCGGGGAATCGTACGAGGATGCCATCCCCCGTATTTTCAAGAGGGTTGTAGAATACCACCGTAACTTCCCGTGTCTGATCCGCATCATCGACGAATACCTGAAGAGCATGTCATACAACAGGGACACATACGTCGAGGACGACATGGAGGACCTCCACATCTATGACCTCCTGAGGGAGGATCTGGAGAAATACATCGAGAACCTCTCCGAGGACGACCTCCGCGTCATAAGGGACCATTGGGACGACGAGTCACTGAAGTTCAACGAGGAAGCCCTGGACAACATCCTCGGAGTCGGGAAGGACCGCCTCCTCAAGAGGCTTGCCAAGAGGGGAACCGCGGATGCGGAGCCCATAAGCGAGCCCGATGCCGTCGATCTGTATGTCAGGCGCAACCTGATGCTCGACGAGCCAGAACCGGAGAAGGAGACCTCAGAAAACCCCGAGGTGCTCGAGTAAGATCCTGAGTCCGATCACAATCAGGATGATCCCTCCCAGGACCTCTGCCTTGGAACCGAACCTGTCTCCGAACAGACTTCCGGCCTTCACCCCGAATGCGGATATCAGGAACGTGACGACGCCTATTATCACAGCCGGCACGGCTATACCGTCCCCGGTCATGGCCAGCGAGATGCCGACGGCCAACGCATCGATGCTCGTGGCTATCGCCAGGACCAGCATCGTCCTCATCCCGATGCTTCCGTCCACGCCCTCGTCTTCACCCGACATGGCCTCGCGTATCATGTTCGCACCGATGAGTGCCAGGAGCACGAACGCAATCCAGTGGTCGTAATCGGATATGTAAGAATAGAACGACGATCCCAGGAAATACCCTATCGCCGGCATCACGGCCTGGAACACACCGAACCACAGCCCGATCACGACTATCGCCTTGACACCGGGCTTCCTCATGGCCATCCCTTTGCAGACGGCCACCGCGAATGCATCCATGGCCAGCCCGATACCGATGAGGAGTATGCTCAGGACGTCCATGGTCGTGCATTTTCTTCATCTATATGAATCCAAGCTGTTCGCGGTCCTGCCGGAAAGCTCCACTACCGTGTCCCTCGGCATCACGGTCCCCCAGAGGAGCTCCGAATCCGGGGAGTACAGGCGGGTCCTGCCGGGAACCGTGTCCCTGTGTCCCGCATAGCAGTAGACACAGCCATGGTTGCAGGTGTCGTACTCCCCGATGTCTATGGACCGGACGCACCTGCACCCCTCCCTGATCAGACTCTGTCTTGTGTCGTACGGGATGTTCAGCATCCTCATCGTGGCAGCGTCTATGCATCCTCTGGGTTCGACCCCGTATCCGGTGAAGTCCCTGTCCTCGCAGCAGCAGCTCAGCGACATCCCGTGATCGGCGGCGACCGAGGACGCCATCTCCACGAAGGCATCCATCTCCGAATGGGACACCCTGCGTATGACTCCCGATTCCTCCAGTCTGATTAGCTTCCCGTAAACATCCACGAAACTGAATATGCAACGGTCGGTCCACTGTGACGCCTCGCGGCACATCATGGCGAACTTCCTCCTGTGGTAGTCCAGGCTTATCCCCTTGTTGAGGATCACCGGATCGTACCTCCAGACCATCCTGTCGCGTCCGATCCTGTCGGATATCTCGATGCACGAGTCGTTGATGTCCGCCTTGAAACGTACGAACGGCTCCAGGTCCTTCCCGTATGGGGTCATGGTCACCTGGAACAACGACGTGTACCCCATCCTCCCGATCTCCCTCATATGAGGGACCATCGGGCCGGGATCCTTGGTCACGAATACTATGCAGTCCACATTGCCCCGGGTGAGGTCGACCCTATGGACGACAGTGCGCGAAACCGGATTGCGGACCAGCGCATAGCCCGCCCTGAGCCGGTTCATCATCCACTCCGAATGGAACGCGGGTATGTCAGTGCGGCGACTGGCGGAGATTATCATCGGGAACCGATATCGCATCGGGATATTGGTTGTTATCGTCACATCTGAGGAGGCTGCGTATAGGTAACGGCGTTACATTTAAGATTACGACACCGTTGGACATCCCGATATCATGAAGATGCCATGCGAACTCATCGTGACGCATATTCTGCCCACCGCAAGGGGAGCGCTTGCGAAGGAGCTTGTTCGCAACCACGGCATGACCCAGGTGCAGGTGGCTGGACTCTTCGGAGTCACAAGTGCCGCCGTGTCCCAGTACGTCAAAGGCCACAGAGGAGGCAACAACCTGATAGACAAGAGCGCGTACCGCGACGATTTCTACAGGATGATCGCGGAATCCGCCGAAGAGGTCGCCAACGGTGGCGACATCACCGAATCCCTGTGCAAGATCTGCGGGTTCGTGAAAGACAGCGGTCTTCTGAAGGCCCTCTATGTGTTCGAAGGGTACACAGGGGACCTCGGCGTCTGCGCCGAATGCCCCCGCATAGCCATCACCATCCCCGAGGAGTGACCGCCTCCCCCTTTTAACGCGCGTGTTTATGTAGAGGCTACGCCATCGAGTTGTGTTAATATGAACGCCAGAAAGTCCTCTATCGAGCGCAGCACCAGGGAGACGCAGGTCTCCGTGGACCTGAACATCGACGGCAGCGGACAGTTCGACGTCGAGTGCGACATACAGTTCCTCAAGCACATGACGGAAACCTTGGCCAGATATGCCGGGTTCGACCTCAGGCTGACCGCATCGGGAGACAACGACCACCACATCATAGAGGACACGGCGATTACCCTGGGCAAGGCCCTCAGGGATGCAATCGGAGAGGAACCCATCGAAAGGATGGGGACCGCGGTCGTGCCCATGGACGATGCCCTCGTCATGGCCTCGCTGGACCTGGTGGACCGTCCGTACGCGGACATCGACTGTCCGGACCCCATATACACCCACTTCATGCGCAGCTTCGCCATGTCGGCCGGGATGACCCTCCACATCGTGGAGATACGCGGGTTCGACGAGCACCACATCGTCGAGGCTGGATTCAAAGCCACGGGCAAGGCCCTGAAGGCCGCGCTGGCCAGAAGGGACACGGAGCTCAGCACCAAGGACCGCGAGATCATCGGGTGATTCGGATGCTGACGAAAAGGATCATACCCTGTCTCGACGTGAAGAACGGGAAGGTCGTCAAAGGGATCAACTTCAAAGGCCTCAGGGATGTGGGTTACCCCCCTGAGATGGCCGCGTCCTATGAGCTTCAGGGAGCCGACGAGATCACATTCCTCGACATCACCGCTTCCCTTGAAACACGCCAGACCATGCTGGACATCGTCTCGGAGACCGCAGGGAAGCTGTTCGTGCCTCTGACCGTGGGAGGCGGTATCGGAAGCGTCGATGACATGAGGGATGCCCTCAACGCAGGCGCGGACAAGGTTTCCGTCAACTCCGCGGCAGTCAGGAATCCGAGCCTCATATCCGATTGCGCCGGTAACTTCGGCAAACAGTGCGTGGTCATCGCCATTGACGCCAAGAAAACCGGGGACCACTGGGAGGTCTTCACACACGGCGGCACGAAACCCACGGGCATAGATGCGGTCCAATGGGCCCAGGAGGCCGAGGACCTGGGTGCAGGGGAGGTGCTGCTCACGTCGATGGATGCCGACGGGGTCAAGACCGGATACGACATCGCCCTTACCGAGGCCGTGGCCGATGTGGTCAGCATCCCGGTGGTGGCATCCGGAGGCTGCGGAAGCGTGGAGCACATCTACGAGGTGTTCTCCCAGACCGATGCCTCGGCCGCATTGGCGGCATCAATATTCCATTACAACGAGTACACAGTCGGAGAGGTCAAGGAGTACCTCAGGGACAGAGGGATCGTGGTAAGATGATCGATCTGAAATACGATGAAAAGGGCCTGATCCCCGTTGTGGTTCAGGATTGGATAACGAACGAGGTGCTCATGGTCGCCTGGGCGAACGAAGAGGCCGTGGCCAAGATGACGGAGACCGGATACACCCACTTCTGGTCCAGAAGCAGGCAGAAACTCTGGAAGAAAGGGGAGGAGTCAGGACACTTCCAGCTCATCAAATCCATACAGAAGGACTGCGACGGGGACACCCTGCTCGTGAGAGTGGAACAGGTGGGAGGCATCGCATGCCACACCGGGTCCCCCTCATGCTTCAACCAACTGGTGTACGGAAGCACCGACGAGACCATGGCGATCATCCCCGACCTGAAGAGGGTTCTGAAGGACCGCCACGACTTCCCATCGGATGAGAGCTACACCTGCAAACTGTACAACGACGAGACCAAGATGTGCAAGAAGATTGTCGAGGAAGCCGCAGAACTGGTACTCGCCATCAAGGACAGGGAAGGGGACGAGATCGCATGGGAGCTGGCCGACCTGATATACCATACCATGGTGGCCATCGAGAAGGTCGGGATACCCATGAACAACGTCTACAGGAAGCTCTGGGAGAGGGCCCAATGAGAGCCGACCTCCACACCCACACCGTCTTCAGCGACGGGGAGCTCATCCCGGCGGAACTGGTCCGCAGGGCGATGGTCCTTGGGCATGACGTGATCGCCATCACGGACCACGTGGACATGACCAACGTCGAGTTCGTGGCCGGCAACGTCGCCAAGGCAGTTGAGCTTCTGGATGACTACATCAGGGTCATCCCCGGGGTGGAGATCACCCATGTCCCGCCGTCCAAGATCGACAAGGTGGCGAAGCTCGCCAGGAAATACGGTGCGGAATGGGTCGTGGTGCACGGGGAGACCGTCACCGAACCTGTAATGCCCGGTACCAACCGTGCTTCCGCGGAGAACCCAGAGGTGGATGTTCTGGCACATCCGGGGTTCATCACCGTGGAGGAGGCTCAGATCGCCAAAGACAACGGTGTCATCCTGGAGGTCACCGGGAGGTCCGGACACAACATCACCAACGGCCACGTGGTCAACGTCGCACGTCAGGTCGGTGCCGAGATGGTCATAGACTCAGACACCCATGCCCCTGAGAACCTCATGGATGATGAGGCCGCCAGGACCGTCGCCCTGGGTGCCGGGATGACCTCTGAAGAAGCCGACAGGGCACTCTACGTCACCCCCTATGAAGCGATAAGGCACATCCGCTGAAAGTACCTTATGACTAAAATCATATATGATTACTAGGATATGGTTTCATGATGGTTTCCACGAGGGGAAGATACGCCCTCCGCATAATGCTGGACATCGCCCTCAACGGAGGAGAGCGTCCGGTGAGTTTCAAAGACGTCTCCCAGAGACAGGACATCTCCGTGAAGTACATGGAGCAGATCGGCGCCACGCTGACCCGTGGCGGTTTCCTCAAGAGCGTCCGCGGACCGCAGGGCGGATACAACCTCGTCAACCCTCCGTCGGAAATCACCATCGGGGACATCCTGAGGGCGACAGAAGGACAGCTCATCCCGGTGCCGTGCCTTGCGGATTCCAACGGATGCCCCAGGTCCGCCGACTGCCTCACGCTCCCGTTGTGGGAGAGACTCAACGATGCCATATCCGGGGTCATCGACAGCATGACCCTCCAGGACCTGATCGACATAGGCAAGGACCGCAGGATCATAACCATCCTGGATCCTGAGTCCTGAAACCCCTCCCGCCAACGCGGGCTTCCCTTTTCTTTCCATCATCCGGATATTATCACCGCACGTCTCATCGTGACGGTAAATGTTCTACCCTTCCACGATTGAACGCGGTCGGGTCGTAGAAAATCGAAAAACGTTGGAAATAGGATAGGACACGGTTCGCGGAACGAACCGTGAGAAGGGGGCGGGGAGGCTCCGCCCCTGTTTTATCACTGGTCGGCGAACATGGGGGAGGAAAGATACCTCTCGCCTGTGTCTGCCAGCAGAGCCACAATGGTCTTGCCTTCGTTCTCCGACCTCTTGGCCAGCTCCAACGCGGCCCAGACGGCGGCTCCAGAGGAAATACCCACCAGGACCCCTTCGGTCTTTGCGACCCTGCGTCCGGTCTCGAAGGCGTCCTCGTCCTTCACGTCGATGACCTCGTCGTAGACCTGGGTGTCCAGCACATCGGGGACGAATCCCGCCCCGATACCCTGGATCTTGTGAGGCCCGGCATGACCCTCAGTCAGTACAGGGGATCCGACAGGCTCCACTGCGACGACCTTCACCTTGGGGTTCATGGCTTTCAGGTAGTTCCCCACTCCGGAAACGGTTCCGCCCGTACCGACTCCCGCCACGAAGATGTCCACGTTTCCGTCGGAATCCTCCCAGATCTCGGGGCCAGTGGTGCTCCTATGGACCAGCGGGTTGATCTTGTTGATGAACTGACCGGGCTGGAAGCTTCCGGGAGTGGACTCGGCGATCTCGTTGGCCTTCTCGATGGCCCCCTTCATCCCCTTGGCACCCTCCGTGAGAACCAGTTCGGCACCGTAGGCCTTCAGGATGTTCCTGCGCTCGATGCTCATGGTCTCCGGCATGGTCAGGATGATCCTGTAACCCTTGGCGGCGGCGATGGATGCCAGCCCTATCCCGGTGTTCCCGGAAGTGGGCTCCACTATGACGGAGCCCTTCTTCAGAAGTCCCTCCTTCTCCGCGGCCTCGATCATCCCTTTAGCTATCCTGTCCTTGACGCTTCCGGCAGGATTGAACAGCTCCAGCTTAACCACCACTTTGGCCTTCAGGCCTTCCTCTTTCTCGATGTTCGACAGCTCCAGCAGGGGAGTGTGCCCCACCAGCTCCGTCACGTTAGCGTATATCATGATTATTCCTCGTCGTGAATGTCGTTTTTGGGCTTCTTCAGGCCCTCGATCACTATGCCTTTCTTCTCTGCGTAATCCCAAAGGGCCGCATGGACCGCCTCCTCCGCCAGGAGGGAGCAGTGGATCTTCACCTGCGGGAGCCCGTCCAGGGCATCCATGACCGCCTTGTTGGTCAGCTTCAGAGCCTCTTCCACGCTCTTGCCCTTGACCATCTCGGTGGCCATGCTGCTGGTGGCCACAGCGGCTCCGCATCCGAAGGTCTTGAACTTGCAGTCCCTGATGATCCCGTTGTCATCGATGTCCAGGAATATCCTCATGATGTCCCCGCACTTGGCGTTGCCCACGGTTCCGACTCCGGAAGCGTCCTCGATCTCCCCCACGTTGCGGGGGTTCGTGAAGTGGTCAATCACTTTCTCGCTGTACTCTCCGTCGTACATTCTCATTCCTCCTTGTGCTTCTTGATGTAATCGTCATACAACGGCGACATGGACCTGAGCCTCGCCACCGTATCCCTCAGTATGTCCGCAGCCTTGTCAACCTGCTCCAGCGTGGCCGTCGGAGGTATGGAGAACCTGACCGACCCATGGGCGGTCTCGTGGTTCAGCCCGATCGCCAGGAGCACGTGGGACGGGTCCAGGGATCCGGATGCGCACGCGGATCCGGTGGACACGCAGATTCCCTTCATGTTCAGGGACATCAGCATACCCTCGCCCTCGATGAACGAGAAGCTGAAGTTGGCGTTGCTGGGGAGCCTCTTCACCGGATGGCCGTTGAGACGCGAGTGAGGGATCTCCTTCAGGATCCTGTCGATCAGATGGTCCCTCAGCTGCTGCTCGTGGGCGGTACGCTCCTTCATGGTAGCCACCGCGATCTCCGCGGCCTTTCCGAATCCTACGGCTCCGGGGACGTTGGTTGTGCCTCCGCGGATTCCGCGCTCCTGCGCCCCGCCGCAGATCAGCGGGTCAAGCCTGACCCCGTTCCTGATGTACAGAAGGCCTACTCCCTTGGGACCTCCCAACTTGTGGGCGCTGGCGCTCAACAGGTCGATGTTGTCCCTCTCCACGTCGATGTCGATCTGGCCGTAGGCCTGGACGGCATCGGTGTGGAACAGGACCTTGTGCTTCCGAGCCATCTCCCCAATCTCCCTGATGGGTTCGACGGTTCCGATCTCGTTGTTGGCGGTCATCACCGAGATTATGGCCGTGTCCGGACGGATGGCCTTCTCCACATCTGCAGGGTTGACCAGCCCGTACTCATCCACGGGGACGTAGGTGACATCCACTCCTGTCTTCTCCAGGAACTCGCAGGTGTTCATCACCGCATGGTGCTCTATGGCTGAGACGATGATGTGCTTCCCCTTGGAGTGAGGTCCGTAGACCGCGGACTTCAGGGCCCAGGTGTCCGACTCGGATCCGCCGGACGTGAGGTAGATCTCGTCCGGTTTGGCGTTGATCACCGCGGCCAGCTTGGCCCTGGCCTCCTTCACCGCGTCCCTGCCGGGTTTACCCATGGCATGGATGCTCGCAGGGTTCCCGTACTCCTGAACGAAGTAGGGGAGCATCGCGTCCAGTACCTCGGGCAGTACCGCCGAGGTGGCCGCGTTATCAAGATATATCGTCTCGTCTGCCATTTCTTCTCATACTCCTTGTTATCAGATCTTTGCGAATGCCTGTTCCAGATCGGCGATTATGTCGTCTATGTGCTCGGTTCCTATCGAGAACCTGACTGTGGACGGTGTGATCCCCTGTTCCTTCAGCTCCCTCTCGTTCAGCTGGGAGTGGGTCGTGGTCGCAGGGTGGATGACCAGCGATTTGACGTCAGCCACGTTCGCCAGCAGGGAGAACAATTCCAGGCTGTCGATGAACTTCTGGGCCTCCTGCTGTCCTCCCTCCACCTCGATGGTAAAGATGGATGCGGCGCCGTTGGGGAAGTACTTCTCATACAGGGCGTGGCTGGGATGATTGGGGATGGACGGATGGCTGATGCTCCTGACCTTGGGATTGGTCTTCAGGTACTCTATGACCTTCAGGGTGTTCTCCACATGCCTCTCGACCCTCAGCGACAGCGTCTCCAAGCCCTGGAGCAGCACGAATGCCGTGACAGGGGAGATCGTCGCTCCGGTGTCACGCAGCAGCACGGCCCTAATCCTGGTGACGAATGCTGTGTTCCCGAGGACGTCGTAGAAACTGATGCCATGGTAGCTCGCATCGGGTTTGGACAGCCCGGGGAACTTCCCGTTGCCCCAGTCGAAGTTACCTCCCTCGACGATGACACCTCCGAGGACCGTTCCGTGTCCTCCGATGAACTTGGTTGCGGACTCGACTACTATGTCCGCCCCGTGCTCCAGAGGTCTGAACAGGTAGGGTGTGGCGAATGTGTTGTCCACGATCAAAGGCACTCCGTGGGAATGCGCGACGGCGGCGACCTTCTCGAAGTCGATGATGTTGCTGTTGGGGTTGCCGAAGGTCTCGATGAACACAGCCTTGGTGTTCTCGTCGATCGCCTTCTCGAAGGACCCTTCCTCCTCCGGGTCAACGAACTTGGTGGAGATGCCGTAGGGGGTCAGGGTGTGCTCCAGAAGGTTGTACGTACCCCCGTAGATTGTCTTGGAGGCCACGATGTTGTCTCCCGCCCTTGTGATGTTCAGGATCGCATAGGTTATCGCTGCGGCCCCGGAGGCCACGGCAAGAGCCGCCGTACCCCCTTCGAGTGCGGCGATACGTTTCTCCAGGACATCCTGGGTGGAGTTGGTGAGACGTCCGTATATGTTCCCGGCATCCTTGAGCCCGAACCTGTCGGCGGCATGCTGGGAGTTCTTGAACACGTACGATGTCGTGAGATAGATAGGCACCGCCCTGGAATCAGTTGCGGGGTCGGGATTCTCCTGCCCCACATGGAGCTGAAGGGTCTCGAACCTCTTTCCTGCGGCGTTGTTGGGTCCTTTGGGTACGTTGTTGAATGTCATTTGTTACACCTCTTGTGCTGAGTGTTAGTATGAGTGGCTTGTATTTTAATCCTACTATTCCCGTAGGAATAATAGAATTTACATCGGAATGATAGTCGTTGAAAACAGGAGAAGGAGGAGTGCCGGGCGGTGAATCTAAAAATAATCCGGCTACATACGAAGGGACATGCCTCAGATCGCAATCATTGGCGGAACCGGGATCTACAACCCGGATACCTTCGAGACCATCGAGGAGGTGTTCCCTGACACCCCCTACGGGAAACCGTCCGATCCCATCCTTATCGGCAGGATCAACGGTGTGGAGGTCGCGTTCCTGTACCGTCACGGCAAGAACCACCAGCACCCCCCGACCAACGTCCCCTACAGGGCCAACATGTGGGCACTCAAACAACTGGGTTGCAAATATGTGGTGTCAGCATGTGCCGTAGGCTCCCTTCAGGAGCAGTTCGTCCCCGGAGACCTCGTCATCGCCGACCAGTTCGTGGACTTCACGAAGAAGAGGGACTACACATATTTCGATGACAAGGCTGTCCACATATCGATTCCCGACCCATTCTGCCCATACCTCAACTCCGTCTTCGCGGAGACTGCGAAGGAGATGGGGATCAGATACCACGAAGGAGGGACGTATCTGTGCATAGAGGGTCCCAGGTTCTCGACCAGGGCGGAGAGTTCCATGTTCAGGCAGTTCGCGGACATCATCGGCATGACTGTCGTCCCTGAATGTCAGCTGGTCAGGGAGCTGGGCATGTGCTACTGCAGTCTCGCCACGATCACCGACTATGACGTCTGGAAAGACGAGGCTGTGGACATAGAGATGGTGAACAAGACCATGGCCGAATGCCTCGGAAAGGTCCTCAGGCTCCTTGAGCTCGGACTCCCCAAGATCGGCGACGAATGCCAGTGTTGCATCGAAGCCGCCAAGGGTGCCGGAGCACTCTGATTATCTTACGGCGGGGAGACCCGCCGGATCTTCATTCCTGGGTTCGCATACGGCGTCTGACAACCAAGAACTTGCGGAACCTCATCGGGAAAACATGATTATTCTCTGATAACCTAACCTTTGCATGTCCATGGTGGGCCGGGCCACCCACGGAAAACCTGCTGATGATGGATTTACGACTGAACGTGTCATCATTGGAATGGTTCCGAATCCGATTCTGAAGACCAGGACACTGTTCCGGATGATGTGTCGTTGTATGCGTTGATTCAATGGATACGCTGACGGCTTAACCGGTGAAATATGAACACCATTAATCGAAATACTCTGGTCCTGTCCGGTTTATACATAGATTCAAATACGAGCGCAAACACTGGCATATCTATGGTTAAAAAGAGCAAAGGCCAGACTCTGGCCGAAGACATCCTCTCCAACCCTCAGAGCCTCGCCGAGAGATACCCCAAGATTTCCGAAGAGGCAGAGAAATTCTGCGAGGGTTACAAGGAGTTCCTGTCCAACAAGACGGAACGTGAGGTGGTGTCATATGTCCTCCCTATCCTCGAGGAACATGGTTACACCGAGTACCAATCCGGAAAGAAATACAAAGCCGGCTCCAAATTCTACAAGGTCAACCGTATGAAGACCATCATGATGTGCACCAAAGGGAAGAGACCTGTCTCCGAAGGAGTCAGAGTCACCGTGGCCCACATCGACAGCCCCAGACTGGACTTCAAACCGCATCCCCTGTTCCAGGACGCCAACATGGCGTTCTTCAAGACCCACTACTACGGTGGCATCAAGAAGTACCAGTGGACCACCATCCCCCTCTCCATCAGAGGCGTGGTCTACACCAGGGACGGAGGTTCCGTGACCGTAAGGATAGGAGAGGAAGAGGATGAACCCTCGTTCCTTATCACCGACCTGCTCCCCCACCTGGCCCAGAACCAGATGAGGAAGACCGCGTCCGAAGTCGTCGAAGGCGAGCAGCTGAACATACTCCTGGGATCCTGGCCCCATGAGGACGACAAGGTGAAGGACGGGGTCAAGCTGGCGGTCATGAAGATCCTGAACGAGAAATACGGTATCAGGGAATGCGATTTCGAGACAGCGGAACTCTGCGCCGTACCTGCGTTCAAACCCAGGGACATGGGCCTGGACAGGTCCATGGTGGCGGCCTACGGCCAGGATGACAGCTCCTGCGCCTACGCGGAGTTCATGGCTGAGCTGGACGTGAAGAACCCCGAGTACACCACGGTCACCATATTCGCAGACAAGGAAGAGACCGGATCAGACGGTGTCACAGGTATGAGGTCATTCTTCTTCAGGGACTTCCTGGAGGATCTGGCTCAGGACGAGGGTTGCGAGGTCAGACACGTGTTGCAGAACTCGATATGCCTGTCATGCGATGTCAGCGCCGCATTCGATCCCGCATATCCCGAAGTCCAGGAGAGGAACAACTGCTGTTACCTCAACCACGGACCCTGCATCGCCAAATACGACGGATCCAGAGGCAAGTACAGCACGAACGACGCCTCCGCCGAGATGATGAACTACGTCATCAGGATCTTCAGGGATTCAGACGTAGCCTGGCAGATCGGCGAGCTTGGGAAGATCGACCTTGGAGGCGGAGGAACCATCGCCTCCGAGATCTCGGTGCACAACATCGACACCGTGGACATCGGCGTCCCTGTGCTGTCCATGCACGCACCCATAGAGGTTGTCTCCAAAGCGGACGTCTACATGTTGTACAAGGCGATCCTCGCCGTGTACCAGTCCAAGGAACCGAAGGACTTCTGAAACTCCAAGGGGCGGTCGACCGCCCCTCACCCTTGCCACTGGGGCAAGGGATTATCCGTTCTCCCGCCATGAGGTCGCCATGGACCGGGAAGTCGCCGAAATCAGGGAAAGGGCGAGATTGCTCCGCGAAGGATCGGACGCCGACTGCGCCGAAGCCGCGAAGCTCTATGAGACAGCTGTCGGGATGGGCGACATTCAGTCGGCATCATCCCTCGGATACATGCTCATGGTCGGCGAAGGCATCCCGAAGGACGAGACCCAGGCGGAGAAGTACCTACGCATGGCGGCCGACGGAGGGGATCCCGTGGCGATGTGCAACCTGGGGGTCCTCCTCTCGGACATCTCCTGGTTCGAGAACGCCGCAGGACTCGGCAGCCTGAGAGCGATGAAGAACCTGGCCGCATCATACTCCACCGGGTCCGGGGCTCCCTTGGATAAGGAGAAGGCAGCCGAATACTACAGAATGGCATCGGAACTCGGTGACATTGACTCCACCATCGTCCTGGCGACGATGAAGCGCAACGGCGATGGTATCCCCGTGGATAAGGCAGGTGCGGCGGAACTGTACCGCTTGGCCGCGGATGCGGGCGATCCCGATGCCCAGTACGACCTTGCATTCATGCTGGACGCCGGGGAGGGAATCCCGATAAACAGGGCCGAAGCCGAGATACTCTTCAGGAAATCAGCGGAACAGGGCGACACGGATGCCTGCCTGTGCCTCGGAGGGATACTCTATGAGCGCAAGGAATTCGCCGAAGCCGAGAAATGGTTCATGGATGCCGCCATGAAAGGGGAGGTTAAGGCCTCGTACAACCTGGGTCTGATGCAGATGGACGGTTCCATGGGCGAACCGGACCGTGCCAAGGCCATTGAATGGTTCGAGATGTCCGCGGAGGAAGGGTTCGCCTACGCCCAGACGATGATGGGAACCCTCTGCCTGGATTCCGGGAAAGTGAAGGAAGCCGAGGAATGGTTCAGGAAGTCGGCAGCTCAGGGGGAGCCCACGGCGATGTACAACCTCGGAGCCCTCGGAATTTCAGGACAGATCAGGATGGACGACCGCGAGGCGATGGACTTCTTGGTGAAGGCCGCTTCCGGCGGTGTCATGGAGGCCGCGGAGCTGCTGTCCAAGCTCACCGCGGAATGATCTCCTCCAGCGACTCTATCCTGTATGTGCACTCGCAGGGAAGGTCGTTGAGTCCGTTGTGACGGTTCACGATGGCGCAGTCGATCCCGGCTGCTGCGGATGCCAGCGCGTCGTTGGGACTGTCGCCGATGTACAGCGTCCTATCCTTCGGGATATCGAAGTAGCTCATCCCCAAAAGTATCGGGTCCGGAGCGGGCTTCCTCCTCTCGGTCTCGTCATAACCAACTATGACCTCGGGATAGTGCTCCATGTTCTGAGCCTTCAGCAGGTTGACGATCTTGAACCTCTTCTTCCCTGACACTATGCCGATGCGTTTGCCTTCCGATTTTAGGTTATCAAGCACCCTGCGAGCCTCCGGGAACGGCTCCGCACCCAAGTAAGCATCGGAATTCACGATTCTCATGAACTCATCCCTGTACTCATCGTACTTGGAGCGGTCGGTGCAGTATCTGTCGTAGATCTGGTCCAGCGACAACCCCAGGCACTCCGCGAAGCGGAGCTCGTTGTACTCCACTCCGAGGACAGGGAGGGCGTTCCTCAGGATGACCGTGATGCCGTATCTGGTGTCGAACAGCGTGTTGTCGAAGTCGAAGAGGTACAGGTCGTAGTCCTTCATCTGGTTCCCACATAGATGTTGACAGCGCCGAAGGATTTGACGTAATAGGTAGCATCCTCGAATCCGGCCTTCTTGAAGATCTTGACCATCTCCTCCCCGTACGGGAATCCCTCGATGGAGGAGGTTAGCCAGTCGTACGCCGGCTGCCTTCCGTCTATGGACTTGCCCTTGTCGTACTTGCGGCCCTTCTTCTTGATCCTCTTCATGTAGATGTCGTAGAAGAAGCGGATGAAACCGTTCTTGGGTTTGGAGAGCTCGGCGACGACCACCTTCCCTCCGGGAGCCAGAACCCTATGCATCTCGCACACGGCCTTCTGGATGTCGGTGACGTTCCGAAGCATGTATCCTGATGTCACCAGGTCGAAAGACCCATCCGGAATGTCCAGGTTCAGGGCGTCACCTTCCCTCCAATCGATCTTCACTGGGAGATTCAGGCCGGATTCCTTCATCTCGGCCAGCTCCAGCATCCTGGGGGTGATGTCAACGCCCACGACGGTGGATCCCTCCCCCGCGGTCCTGGCCACGTGGAACGCGATCTCCCCTGTACCGGTACCCACATCTAGGCATCTCTTTCCGGAGATGTTCCCTGCCTTCTTCATCATGAACCTGTGCCACCCCTGGACCATGTGCATGCTCATGATCTCGTTCATCTCGTCATAGTAGTCCGCGATCTCGGTGAATACGTCCTTGACGTACTCCTCCTTCCCCTCGAACTGGACACCTTTCTTGAGCTCCTCTTCTGCCATATCAGATCACCGTAGTCACGAATGCGTTTATTAAATACCCCAGGACCAGGAGGACTCCGAAATGCCAGTTCATCCTGAAGGCCAGGGGGACCAGCATGAATCCCGCATGGGGGTCTGTGGGGGCCAGTTTCGCATTCCTCACCAACACGAACAGGTCATAAAGCGCGAGGAACGCCAGGGCGCAACCCGGGAGGGCCACCCCTGCGATAATGAGAACGGCGAGGATTGGGAACCCGACACCGTTCATGAAATAGTAAAGTCTCAAGCTGTTCTCATAGCTCATGTGACCGCATAGGGTGCCCACACCGGCCTTACGGTCCTCGTGATAGTCGCGGACCTCGTTGCCGGTAAGCACGGCGGTTATCATGAACGCATTGGGGAGTCCTATCAGGAGCACCTCCCAGGAGAACATGTCACCTGTCAGGACGTAGTAAGTTCCCAGCGGCATCAGGATGCCCATCATCAAGAACACCGAGGGCTGCCCCAGCCCGTAGTACTTGTAGGCGGGGCCGACGGTGTAGAGACCTGCACCGGCGATCCCCAGGAGACCGTACGCCATGATCCCCCAGCCGACGTGCCATATGAAAACGAGACCGAGAAGGCATGCGACCCCGATACAGGCCATCCCTACCATGAGGACATGCTTCGGCTTCAGGACACCTGTCACCAGTTCCGGGGAGCGGATCTCGTTCTCAGCCGTGTCCGTGCCTTTGGAGTAGTCTCCATAGGTGTTCAGGAGATTGGAAGCCGACTGCAAAAGGAGTCCGCCCGCCATTATCAGCAGGAAAAGGACCCATTCCAGAGGCCCGAAGGGTTCGGCTACGTAAGCAACGGATGCGCCGATGAGGACCGGAACGACGGCACCGTGGAGGGTCCACGGCCTGAACGCATTCCACCAGCCCACCTTAACGGGCTTCACTCCGGACATGCTCCAAGAGAACGCGGACGCGTAATTAAGAGGTTCGTTGCCGGAGCCCCCTCGGGCCCCGGCTGTGGTTTCAGAAGAGCCCGAACACCCTGTCGGAGTATCCGAGAACGTCATCCAGGGGCATTCCGGCCATCAGGAGAGCCTGGTCGTACATGACCAGGGCCATCTGCTTCGCCCTGTCTTTGTCCTGAGAGTAGACATCCTTGAATCTGGTATATGCGGGACTGTCGATGTTGACCTCCAGTACGCGCTTGGCCCTGACGTTCTGGGCATCCCCTCCGGGGACGGATGCGAAGTACTTCTCCATCTCAAGTGACACCTCGCCGTCGGCACTTAGGCAGACGGCATGGGTCTTCAGAGTCTTGGAGACCCTGACTTCGGAGACCTGGTCCCCTATGGACTCCTTGATGAATCCGAGGATCTCCTTCTCGGCGTCGCTGCGCTCGTCGTACTCCTTCAGCTCCTCCTCGGATTCCAGTCCCAGGTCCCCTCCGGCGACGTCGCAGAACTGCTTCCCCTCGAACTCCCTCAGCATCCTGACCACGAACTGGTCGGCATCCTCGGCGAAGAGCAGGATGTCGTAGCCCTTGGCCCTGACCTGTTCAGTCTGGGGGATCTGCTTCGCCCTGGCGATGCTCTCGGATGCGGCGTAATAGATCCTCTCCTGGCCCTCGGGCATGGCATCGACGTACTCCTTCAGAGTGACCTTGCCGCCTTTGGAGTCGGAGTCGAACATCAGCAGGTCCTTCAGAAGGTCCGCCTTCATGCCGTAGTCCTCCACCACACCGTACTTCAGCTGGGGCCCGAAACTGTCGAAGAACTCCAGGTAAGCATCCCTGTCCTGTTCCATAATCTCGGTCAGCTTGGACTTCACCTTCTTCTCGATGTTTCCCCTGATGACGGATAGCTGGCGGTCGTGCTGGAGGATTTCCCTGGAGATGTTCAGAGACAGGTCCGGGGAATCGACGACTCCTCTGACGAACCTGAAGCAGTCTGGGAGTACATCCTTGCACCTGTCCATGATCATGACCCCAGATGAGTACAGCTCCAGTCCGGGCTCGAACTCCCTGCTGTAGAAATTGTACGGGGCCTTCTTCGGGATGAAGAGCATGGCACGGTAGTTGACCGCACCCTCGGCGTTGATCCTGAGAACGGCAACGGGATCTTCCCAGTCGTGGAACTTCTCCTTGTAGAACTTGATGCAGTCCTCGTCGGTGACCTCGGATTTGGGGCGCTGCCAGATGGGTACCATGCTGTTGACGACCTCGTCGGATATCGTGGTGACCCAGTCCTTCTTGGGATTGCCGTCGTCATCGGTCTCACCGGTCTCCACCAGGTCCTCCTTCTCCACATCCATATGGATAGGCCAGCGGACATAGTCGGAGTACTTCTTCACCAGGTTCCTGAGGGTGTATGTATCGAGGTACTCGGAATAATCTTCCTCTTCGGTGTCCTCGCGGATGTGCATGACGACCTCGGTACCCCAGGAGTCCTTCTGGCATTCCTTGATGGTGTAACCGTCGGATCCGGAGCTCGTCCACTCCCAGGCGGTGTCCTGGCCATAGGCCTTGGACCTGACGGTGACCTTGTCGGAGACCAGGAACGCGGAGTAGAACCCGACGCCGAACTGTCCGATGATGTCCACATCGGAGCCCTCATCCATGTTCTTCTTGAAATCCAACGAACCGCTGTGAGCGATGACTCCGAGATTGTTCTCCATGTCCTTGTCGGTCATACCGATTCCGTTGTCGGAGACGGTTATGGTGCGGGCCTCGGGATCGGAGGAGATGTCGATCCTGTAGTCATCTCTGGCGACGTTCACGGTTGCATCGCCCAGCGACTTGTAGTGGAGCTTGTCTATGGCATCGGACGCATTGGAGATTATCTCCCTCAGGAAGATCTCCCTGTGGGTGTAGATCGAGTTGATCATGAGGTTCAGAAGCTGCTTGGATTCCGTCTTGAACTGTTTCTTTGACATTTCCGTGTCTCTCCGAAACTATTGGTTTCCTGCTCTCCGCAGGTCATTAGGCATTCTACTGTTTGCCCTTCTATAAATAGTTATCTTGAAGAATTTTCGACAGAACCCGTCGTAACCGAGAGCGAACCATTCCAGGATATCGCCTGCATCGATGTCCCGGTCTTGTGGATGCTGTTGAAATCCGACAAGTAGTGCGAAACCGCCATTCCGTTACCCATCTTTTGCCCGTAAAACAGATTTGACATCTCCTGAACAGCATAGCTATGTCCACCCGAAACAGGTCACGCATATCCACCCATATCGGATGATGAAACGAATAACCAACATCCAAGGGAAATGGGTGTGTGCATCGAAGACCAAAACCCGTCTAACCGAACCGTCCGTCAAAGCACTGGGGCACACCGCAAAATTCCATGGCATACGGGAAGTAACATAACATCTCTCCCATGCAGACATCCGGAAAACATGCCTAACTCAAACCTGTTCATCGGAAAACGATTCCGAACCCACCTGCTTTATACGGCGACCTGGATTCCGAGTGCATGTGGCGTCGCGTTACCGACAAACTGATCTCCTGGAAGCATGGTGACAGGAAACCCCTGTTCGTCACCGGGATCAACGGTTGCGGCAAGACGCACGTTCTGAGAGAGTTGGGAAGGACCGAGTTCGAACGCTTCATCGAGGTCCGCCTCGACGACGAGGAGATCCGCGGAATGTTCACCTCCGACCCCGAATCGGCGTTCAAAGCCGTGTCCGAGAGGTTCGGCACCCCGATCGACCACGACACACTGGTGATCCTGGAAAGCGTCCAGCTGTGCCCGGCGGCCACGGAAGCCGTGCTGAGGATCCATGGACTGCACCCGGACTGGGCCCTGGCGATGGTCAGCTCCCTTCCTGGACTGGTGAGGACACCATCCGGTAGCATCCCCGAAGGCTCGGTGGAACGCGTGGTGGTCAGACCCATGGACTTCGGAGAGTTCCTGGTGGCCAACGGCATCAGGGTCTACGAGGACAGATCCATGGCGGTCTTCGGTGACGATGTCCCGGAACACATCAGGAAGATCACCGCCGAACACCTGAAGGACTTCATCATCGTGGGCGGCATGCCGGAGGCCGTGGAATGCTGGATCACCCGTAGGGACATCCAGAAGGTCACCGAGATCCAGGACAGGATAATCGAGACCAACCGCAACTTCCTGTTCGACTACGCCCCCATATCCGAGTTCGAGAAGGTCAGGGACATCTACAGGTCCATCCCGGTTCAGCTGATGAAGGACAACTCCAGGTTCAGGTTCAGACAGGTCCTGTGCACCGACAGGCGCTCCAAGGAGCTGGGCAGGGCCCTCCAGTGGCTCGTGGACGGAGGCATGGTCATCAGATCCGACCTGGTGTCGCCGGGTTCCGATTCATCCGACGGCAGGTCGTTCAAGGCCTACATGGCCGATGTGGGACTGCTGTGCAGAAGATGCAGGCTCAGCCCCAAGGCGTACTACAACGGCAACCTGACCGACGGTATGCGCTCAGCGCTGTCCGAGAACTTCGTGGCGACCGAGATAGTGGCTCACATGGACTGTCCGCTGCGCTACTGGCGTGACGGCGGAAAGGAGGTGGACTTCCTGATAGAGTTCGCCGGCAGAACGGTTCCCATGGAGGTCATCCACGACAGTGGGAAACCCACCGGAGGCCTCACGGAGTACATGGAGCGCCATCATCCTGAGGTGTCCATGACCGTGGCCACCGAATCCCCCGGGATCCCCGGAGCGGTGAACATCCCCTATCATTCCGTGTGGATGCTGGACGGGATAATCAACGCCCTCATCGGCGGTGCCTGAGCTCCGCCATGACGATGTCGTAGGCCTCCCTGTAGGGGATGCCTTTCTGACGGCAGACACCCGACAGCGATTCGTACTCCGGATGGGGCTTCTCGATCCCGCCTATCGTGCAGAACTTCACGGTGACCGTCCCGATGGATGTCTCGATGTCCTCGAACCTGCGGTCCATCACCGTCCTGTCCATGACGACCCTGCGGATCCCCACGGTGGAGGTCTCCTCGAAGATTATCCTCTCCATGAGGGGACGTTCGCTCTCCCTGCAGATGACGCTCAGGAGATATGCCGGACGCCCCTTCTTCATGATTATCGGGACGTAGTGAGCATCCCTGGCGCCTTCCCTCATGAGCCTCTCCGCCGCATACCCCAGGAACTCGCCTGTGCAGTCGTCGACGTTGCACTCCAGTTTGACTATGGTGTCTCCGGCGGCACGGGGTTCGATGATCATCGCTCTCAGGATTCCCGACCTCTCGGACTCCCTCTTGCCGCCTCCCATCCCGGTCCTGCGGATGACGAAGGACTCCGGAGGATCCCTGGTGCGGACGGCAGCTGCGAAGGCAGCCCCGGTGGGCGTGACGTACTCCCCCTTGGATTCGGTGATCCTTATGGGGATGGAGTGAGCGGAGACTATGTTGGCCACCGCCGGAACGGGTATCGGAAGGATACCGTGCTGGCATCTGACCATTCCGATGCCCTCGTAGAGCTCGGAGAAACACACCTCGGAGACGTCCAGGCTGTCCAGGCACACGCCCAGGGCGACGATGTCCGCTATGGAATCCACAGCTCCGACCTCGTGGAAATGGACCTCTTCGACAGGAACCCCGTGAGCCTTGGACTCCGCCTCCGCCAGGACCCGGAAGATCCTGCGGGCATAATCCTTGGCGCGATCGGTTACATCCGCCTTGGAGATTATGGCGTCGATCTCGGCCAGACCTCTGTGGCAATGACCGTGATGCTCATGATGGCCGCTACCGTAGAGATACTCGGAATCGTGGTCATGGTTGTCCTCATCCAGGATCACATCGAAATCGCAGACGTCCAGGCCGGACTTCGTCTTCCTGGATACCTCTATGCGGAATCCTCCCATGTCCAGGGAGTCCATGGCCCTCATTAGGGCCCCTCTGTCCGCTCCGAGATCGATCATGGCGGCTACGGCCATGTCCCCGCTTATGCCCGAGTAGCATTCGAAGTAAAGTGTCCCCGACATGTGCACCAACTCGGCTATCCGGGGCGGGATACTTAGAGTTTGGTCCAAGTCCCGCCCTTTCGGCCATTGAAGAAACCGGGTCTCCCCGGCGGAAATGTTTACAGCACACCCATGTCGGTGAGCTTCTCGGGAAGATAGTGGTCCGTGACGAAGTCCAGACCGTACTTGGCCAGGGCCTGCTGTTCGGATTTCTTCTTCATGTTCAGCATAGCCTGAATCTCCGTAACCCAGAACTCGTCCTTGAACCTGGGGTCCGTGAGCTCTGCGTTGAGGGCCCCCACGTCCTTGTCGTTGAGCTTGTCGGTGGGCAGGTCGTAATTCAGGATGTCCGACGCCGTCACCCCGATGAACTGGGCGGTCGGGGTGGCCAGATACTCCGAGATGTGTGCGGTCTTGATCGCCCCGTACGCCACGGAGGCGAAGATCCTGAAGGACCAGGGATCCCCGTCGGTGAAGACGGTCACCGGGAGCCCGTAATCTTCGTTCATCCTCTTCAGCAGACGCCTGGTGCTCCTTGCGGGCTGACCTGCCAGGTGGACGAGGACGCACCCGTACTTCTCCGGGAATCCGTTCTCGATCAGCCTGGCGAACATACCACCGGTCTCGATGGCCATGACGAACTTGGCGTTTCCGGGATCGATGCGGAAGGTGTCGTCCTCCACCTTGTAGGGGACGGCGAATCCCGCCTCGGAGACATCGTCGATGCAGTTGGATGTCTTCATGCCCTTCTTGGTCATCACGGTGAAGTTGATGTCCCCGTACACGTGGGCACCGGATTCCTCGGGGCGGAGCTTGAAGTCCTCCCTCATGCACGAGGTGATGACCTCCAGGTCCTCCGCCAGAAGGTTGCTCTCGTCCTGGGAGTGGAACTTGGCGTTGTTCCATCCCTCGGAGATGTAGTACATCTCCCTTAAGGTGGACGACTTGTTCTCGCGGATCATCTCGTTGATAAAGTCCGCCGTGTAAACGGTCCTGAGCATCATGGTGGCGCCGTTGACTGTCTTGGCGGTACGGATCGTCTTCAGATCCCCGTACTTCCACACGTTGTGCTGCGGATCGAACTCGATGTTCCTCTTGGACCTCATGGGGAGGTCCATGGTGGGGATCTCGCCTCCGTCCAGCTGACCGTAAATCTGCTCCACCACTCCGGTGAGGCTCTCCTGGGCAATCCTCTGCCTCTCATTCATCGCCAAGGTCTTCAACCTCCTGAACTTCCTCTTCGTCCTCCTCCGCGACGTAGTCGTCCGTCTCGGAGATCTCCATTCCCTTGATTCCCCAGTCTCCCGGGAGCGGGTCGGCGCCCATGACCATCGCCGGGTTGAGTCCCGAGAAGTAGATGTCATCGGCGTCAAAGGTGTCCGCCATGTCCCCTTTGAGCTCGAAGCTCACCGTCACATGCTTAGACGGCGGGATGTCCTTCACCTCCCAGTTCGCCTTGCCCTCGTCGTTCATGTCCACGAAATGCTCGTTGGAGAACAGGGTCAGGTTGACGGCCTCCTTGGGAAGATGGGCGTGCAGCATCATCGTCCTGGTCTGGTGGGTGTAGTTGTATACGGTGTACGTGATCTCCCTTCCGCTCTTGCCCGATTTGGTCACGGAAGGCTCCACCCACACCACGTTCATGATGCGGGTGATGGTCATGTCCAGGTTCGGAACCGGCTTGCCCAGATGGTCGGCGGCCTTCTTGGCCATGTCAGGGAGGATCTCCTGGACGATCTCGAACTTGGCATGGGTCTTATTCTTCCTCTCCATCTTGTTCAGATGGCTCTTGAGGTTCCTGGCGCAGAGCCTGAGGGCGAGACCGATCTCGCTCTGCAGCTCGGGGAAGGATGCCACGGCCTCCTTGCCCTCGGATGTGAACGGAACCTTGGTGGATGCGATATGGACCAGGATGATGGCTGGTCCGAAGGGGATTCCCTTTCCGCCCCTCTGCTCCAGGCCGTACCTCCTCCAGTCCATGTCGGAGATGGCCTTAGTGATGGCGCATGCTCCCTGCTGGTACAGCAGAGGCACC
Organism: uncultured Methanomassiliicoccales archaeon; assembly: GCA_964550065.1. GTDB lineage: Archaea > Thermoplasmatota > Thermoplasmata > Methanomassiliicoccales > Methanomethylophilaceae > Methanoprimaticola. Next base: position 611,340 of record CAZJWD010000001.1, on the reverse strand, counting down.
CTGTTGGCGAACCTGAGGATCTGAACCTGTCCATCCGAGGGGATGTCGCCTCCGTAAACGATTCCTGCCTCGACCACGAACGGATTTCCGTTCACAGCCTTGGGAGAACGGGTAACGGGAGTAGCATAGTACTCAGGCCTGAGACCCTCCAGGACATGCATCAGACCCTTCTTGATCAGTGTGTCCCCGATAGGGGAGAGACAGTCCGTGGGAGGGGCCATTATCTTGACCTTGGCGATGGCTCCCAGGATGGCTATCGCCTCCTCCCTGGTGAGCTTCTCCGGCTTCTTGTCCCCGTCGACCCCGGCCAGCTGGAGGATCTCCGTGGCCAGCCTGTCGGTGATGCGCGAGAAGTCGTTCTTCAGAAACGCCCTCACGGTCTTCTGGACCGAGTTGGAGGAGTACTTCATCAGATCCCCGATCTCCATGCCCTCCGGATGGGGTTTGATCTCCTTGGGCCTGGGCGGCATGATGTCTGTGGCCCTCTCGAAGACGTACTTCTTGCCATCCGGGTCGTGGAATGTGATCTGGGCATGGGGATTCACTATGGCCGTATCCCTGAGGTACTCGAACACGGACTGCTTGCCATTGATGTACCTTCCCTTGATGGTGTACTCGATGCTGGTTCCATGCTCCTTGCCCTCCCAGGTGAACGCCTTGTCGTTTGTCACGATGGGGCGGTTGGTCTTGGTGTCGATGACTATGTCCATCCCCCATGCGACCTCATCGTCACCCTCGATCTTTGACATCACATGGGCCGGCTTGCCGGTGGTGATGTTACCGTACATGACCGTGGCCGATATGCCGATACCCTGCTGTCCCCTGGACTGCCTGAGCGCATGGAATCTGGAACCGTAGAGGAGACGCCCGAACACATTGGGCATCATCTTGTGGACTATACCCGGGCCGTTGTCCTCTATGCGGATCCTGTAGTCCTCGTCGTTGAGCCTCTCGATCTCGACGGACACATCCGGGAGGAACCCTGCCTCCTCGCATGCATCCAGAGAGTTGTCCACCGCCTCCTTTATACCCATGAGGAGGGACTTAGAACGGGAGTCGAATCCCAGGATCTGCTTGTTCTTCTCGAAGAACTCCGTTACGGAAATCTCCTGCTGCTTGCTGGCAAGCTTGACTGCTGTGGCCGTCTTCTTCTCTTTGGGCGCGGCATCTCCCTTGACAACTTCCTCAGAGGGCATCCGGGTTCTGGAATGGTTAAATCGGATATAAAGGGTGGTTTCGCACGGATTTACGTCCAGGGGAACCGAAACCGGGTACGGATGGACGGTTCTCTCCACCGATTCCGAATAAGACCGCCCACCATGCTAACCGGTGGGTCGAAGAAATGCCGCCCGGCTGCGAACCGGGCGGTTATGGTTTCAGCTGAACGTCTCGGAGAGCATCCTGGCCGCGTCCTCGGGCGTGACCTTGCGGGGCGTCAGGGGTGCGAAGCACTCCTTCGCCACATCCTCTGCCAGGGCCACCGCGTCATCCTTGGACACTCCGTAGTCGGACAGAGGCTTCAACCCCATGCCGTCCCTGAACGCGGTGTATGCGTCTGCGGCTATCCTCCCGATCTGCTCGGGGGTCGCTCCTGCGGGGACCTCGGCCCCCAGGATCCTGGCCACCTTGGCCATCTTCTCCGGAACGGCCTCGGCGATGAACCTGATGGTCGCCGGTGCGGCGTAAGCGCATGCGGCACCGTGGGGTATGTGGAACTTGGCTCCGATGATATGCGCCAGGGAATGCCCCACATGCGCACAGCAGTTGGCCAGCATCCATCCTCCCATGGAGGAGCAGTCCAGCATCCTCTGCCTGGCTTCCATGTCCTTGCCGTCTTTGACAGCCCTGGGCAGGAACTCAACCACGTCGGCCATCAGCTTCTCGCAGATGATGTCCGTCATAGGTCCGGCCAGGACTGTGGTGTATGCCTCCATGGAATGGGAGAACACGTCGAGACCGGTCATCATGGTCAGTCCCGGAGGCATCCCCATGGTCAGTTCGGGATCCAAGATGACGTACTCGCTCATGGCCTTGTTGCCGACGATAGGCACCTTAACCTGGGCCACGGGGTCGGTGATGATGATACCGTTGGACAGCTCGGCTCCGGTTCCAGCAGTGGTGGGCAGGGAGATCAGTCCGGGGCAGTACTCCATAGGCACCGACGGGTCGGCGTAGTCCAGGATCTTCCCAGGGTTGAACCTCAGCACTGAGACCCCTTTACCGGTGTCGATGGCGCTTCCGCCGCCGATGGTGACGACGCAATCGCATCCGGAGGATTTGCACAGGTCTGCGGCAGCCTCTACGACATCACAGGGAGGGTCGGAGACGACGTCGGAGAACTCCACCCATTTGATTCCGGCATCTGCCAGGGGCTTGAGCACTCTGTCGGTGATGCCTGCGGCCTGGACGCCCTTGTCGAAGACGACGAATGGTCTGGAGTATCCTGCATCGGCCAGTACCTCGGCCAGCTGCGAAGCGGAACCGGGAGCGGCCACAATCTTGGTTCTCTGGAGAAGTGTGAATGAAAGCATGTGTGTCACCTCACTGGGGGTAGAAGCCGAGAGGGCTCTCGAGCGTGCTGATCTCAATCGATTTGATCTGCCTGTAATGGTCCAGGGCGCACTTGTTGATCTCCCTGCCGTATCCGGACTTCTTGTATCCGCCGAAGGCTATGCCCGCGGGAACGTTGGAGCAGGAGTTGATCCACACGCGTCCACTCTCGATCCTCTGCGCCACACGGAGGGCACGGTTGATGTCCTTGGTCCAGACGGCACCGGCGAGACCGTAGTCGCTGTCGTTGGCCATTGCGATGACCTCCTCCTCGGTGCTGAACTTTATGACCACGGCGACAGGTCCGAAGATCTCCTCACGGGCCACGCGCATATCGTTGGTGACGTCCACCAGTAGGGTCGGGGCCACGAAGCATCCCTTCGCGAAGTCCCCGTCGGTGAGCCTGACCCCTCCGCATGCGACCTTGGCGCCCTCGGCCTTGCCGATCTCGATGTAGTCCAGGACTGTCTTCATCTGCTTCTCGTCCACGATAGACGCCATCTGGGTTCCCATATCCCAGGGCATCCCCACGCTGATCGCGTTGAACTTGGCGACCGCACGCCTGAGGAACTCGTCGTAGATCTTCTCGTGGACGAACACCCTGGAACCAGCGGCGCAAACCTCACCCTGGTTGAACAGGATACCCAGCTGAAGGCCCTCGATGGCCTTCTCCATGTCACAGTCGTCGAAGAAGATGTTCGGGCTCTTCCCTCCAAGCTCCAGAGTGGCGGGGATGAGCTTCTTGGCAGCGGCCTCGGCCACCTTGTATCCGACCCCGGTGGATCCGGTGAAGGACAGCTTCTTGATGCCCGGATGGTCCAGGACGTACTGTCCCGCCTTGGAACCAGAACCTGTCACCATGTTGAGCACTCCGGGAGGAAGGATGTCCTGGATGATCTCCATCAGCACCAAGGCGCTGAGGGATGTGACGGACGAGGGTTTGAAAACGATGGTGTTACCCGCTGCGAGGGCAGGAGCCAACTTCCAGGACCCGATCATCAGGGGGAAATTCCACGGGACGATCTGACCCACAACGCCCAAGGGCTCGTGGACCATCATGGCGATGGTGTTCTGGTCCACCTTCGTGACGGCGCCCTCCTCGCCGCGGATGAGTCCGGCATAATACCTGAACTGGTCCGCGGTCGTGGGGACATCGATGATCGTGGTCTCCCTGATGGGCTTGCTGACATCCATGGCCTCGATCATGGCGAGACGTTCAATGTTGGCCTCAATGGCGTCTGCGATCTTGTTGAGTATCGTCGCCCTCTCCGCAGGCATCTTGGCCGCCCATGCGGGGAACGCCTCCTCTGCGGCCTTGACTGCCGCATCCACATCCGCCTCGGTGGCCTCGGCGCACTCCGCGAGCTTCTCGCCAGTTGCCGCACAGTAAGCGGTGAACTTCCCGCCGTCGGATGCGGGAACCCATTTCCCGCCTATGTACAGGCCGTATTCGGCCTTCAGATTCATCGTATCGATGATTTTCTGCTCCATGCCTGGGAAATGGTTTCGGATTATTTAAGCGTGTCAAATGTTAGCACTGTTCACTTGACATGCAATAGCATGTCATTGATGACAATTCCGTTCAACGCGCGTTATATAAGATAACAGCATCCCGAGTGGCGATACAAATGGTCGATGAGAACGCCATCAAAGAGGCGCAGGAGAAGTTCGGCGCCCTGATCAGAAAACAGCTGGAGAGGGTCGAGGTCCTCAAATCCGAAGGAGACTGGACGGACTACTCCAAGCTCGACAAGCTCATTATAGGAGTCTGCGGAGGAGACGGTATCGGACCCTACATCTGCGCCTCCGCACAGAAGGTCATGGAGTTCCTCCTGGCCGACAAACTCGCAGCCGGGAAGGCGGAGATCAGACAGATCGACGGCCTGACCATCGAGAGAAGGGCAGAGGTCATGAAGGCCATCCCCGACGACACCCTGGCAGAGCTGAAGAAATGCCACGTGATCCTCAAGGGACCCACCACTACCCCCGCCAAAGGAGACCCCTGGCCGAACATCGAGTCCGCCAACGTCGCCATGAGGAAGGAGCTCGACCTGTTCGCCAACGTCAGACCCGTGTCCGTCCCCGAGCTGGGCATCGACTGGACATTCTACAGGGAGAACACGGAGGGATCCTATGCATTGGGAAGCGACGGTTTCTTCGTCACCCCCGACCTGGCGATGGACTTCTGTGTCGCCACCCACCAGGGAACCGAGAGGATCATCCGCGCCGGTTTCGAGGAGGCCAAGAAGACCGGCAAGAACTACGTGTCGATCATAGTCAAAGCGAACATCATCAAGACCACCGACGGTCTGTTCGTGGACCTTGCCGACAAGATCGCCCAGGACTATCCCGGAGTGAAGCACGATGTCTGGTTCGTGGACATCACCACCGCCAAGCTCATCGACCCCGCCAGAAGGTCCGACTTCAAGGTGTTCGTCCTGCCCAACCTGTACGGTGACATCATCACCGACGAGGCCGCCCAGATCCAGGGCGGTGTCGGAACCGCCGGTTCCGCTAACATCGGAAAGAGGTATGCCATGTTCGAAGCCATCCACGGGTCCGCACCCAGGATGGTCTCCGAGGGACGTGCCCAGTACGCCGACCCCTGCAGCATGATCAAGGCCGTTGCCCTGATGATGAACCACATCGGCGAAGCTGAGAAGGGAAGGAAACTTGAGATGGCCCTGGACATCTGCACCCAGTTCGAGAAGAAACTGGTCATGACCGGAAGAGACACCGGGGCCACCGGCGACGAGTTCGCTCAGTACATCATGGACACCATCCAGAGGCCCGACCTCGAAGCCGCATGGAAGTCCTACGTCGACGCGGCCATCGCCAAGGCCAAGAACTGATTACGAAACCCAATCCATCCCGCTCCGGATTGAATGGGGCGGGATGCCCACTTCCTTCTTCCCTTCCGTCAACGGATCCCGAACATCTATGCATGACCGAAGAGTTCGTCCAGGACGGTCGACGGCTTCTCACAGTTGAATGCTCCCACCTCTCTCCGGACAGAGTAACGTGTCCGCGAAACCGACCGCGTAATACGGATACACCTCCGCCGACGTACGTCTGCGGTAATCACCGAATATTATCCCCCTTTGGATCATCCCCTCCTCTATCAGGGAGTCCAATGACTTCCTACGGGAGTTGTTGCCGGACTTCACCCCGACACCGATGAATTCCCTGCCGCGGGGTATGACGAAGTCCAGTTCCCTGCGTCCGTTGCTGTAGTAATTCAATCCGATCCCCTGCAAGGACAGAAGGGATCCGATGCAGTTCTCCACCACGGCACATCCGCACTCATCGTGATTGCCGCATATGACATGATCCGCCGCCCATGGAGGCATCAGGGACAGCAATGCTCCTGGATCCGTGTACAGCTTGAACGAACCTTCCTCGAATGACAGATTCGGAGGGGAGAGAGGATGGTTCAGACGGTTGCACCGGGACACCATCCCCGAGGACTCCAGCCAATCTATGCTGTCCCTGTAATACCGGGAGTTGTGGTTGACTCTGCCCTCGACCTTCGAGTAACTGAACTTCCCGTTGTCGACCAGCTGTTCCGGTATGGAATCCATGCATGCACTGATCACATCGAAACTTCTGCGACGGAAACGGAATACATCGGACATCTGAGCGACTCTATTGCGTCTGTTTACACCCATCACCGCTCTGTAATCGTTGGTCTCCGCCAGGGTGTCCACGGCCTCCGGATACCCTCCTGTAACCATGTAGTCCGAGAACAGCCTCAACATCAGCCTACCGTCATCCGGTCTCGGCTCCTGATTCCTCTCCAACCTCTCCCTGACCCTCATATTGACCTCGTCATCCACGCTCATCGCCCCCGTGAACTCGTCAAAGTCCAAGGGCCTCATCTCGAACCGTTCCTCCCAGGACATGGGCCGGTCCGACGGGACATCGTCCTCTGACGAGTATGAACAGGTCGCGATCGTATGCAGGTCGTCACGGTCGGTCAGATTCCCAAGTGCGTGGTATACACCAGGACAGCATTGCACCTCGTCGATGATCAGGAGAGTGTCACCATCGACTATGGAGTCCTCGCCGTAACTCGATCTGAGCCTGTGTACGAGCCGGTCTGCATCCGGACGGTCGGCGATGAGCCTCCCCAACCTGGGGTCCGTGCCGAGGTCCAACCTTATGAACCGAGAATATGTCGATCCAAGGTTCTCCGTAATAGTCGTCTTGCCGATCCCGCGAGGTCCCCGAATGACGGCGACCGTGGATCTGTTAGACGACTTCCATTCCATGAGTTCATGCTCCAACTTCCTTGAGAACATGAAGGAATCTTCGTATCAGGCGCTATTATACGTGATAAAAACCGCATAGGCTACTATTACGATGAGGGAAACACCCATCCAACCGTAACCGGGGGTATCGTGATATCGATGGGGGAAAAGAGTGAGACGGGTCGGTCGAAACCGACCCTGTTTGATCACTGACCTATCAGAATCAGAACGTTGCCGACCTGTATGGTCTCGACGGCCTTGCCTCCGAGCATGAGACGCTTGTCCAACTCGAAGTACTCCGAGCTGACGGAGACTGTCTCGCCGTCGACATCGATGTCGATGGCCCCAGTGACGAGCTTGGACGCCGCGACGGCGGGTTCCATGGCCGCGACGGCGGAGACGATGGCCTTGGCCTGCGCCTTGAAGGCGGGACCCAGCTTGGCATGGACCGGCTTGACCCCGACGACCTCCTCAGTCAACTGGGCCTCAGGAGCGATCCTGACCTCCTCCGCCTTGGTGGTCTCGGAGATGTCCGCGACGGTCTCGGACAGGATGTCCGCATCGGCTCCGACGAGCTCGATCATCTCCATCTCGGCGTTGAGCGGGATCTTCTTCTCCGATTTCCATGCACGGATGGCCGCAAGTACGTCGGAGAGCAGCGTCCCCGCCCTCTCAGAGACCTCGTCGATGAAAATAGGTTCAGGCCAGGATGTCAGGTGGATGCTGGAGCATCCGTCGACCGCTCTGAACCTGTCCTGGTAGACATCCTCCGTAACGTGGGGCATGAACGGAGCCAGCATCTTCAGGCTTCCCAGGAAGACGTTGTACAGGGTCCACTTGACCGCGTCGTCGTTCCTTCCCTTTACCATCTCGATGTAGTTGTCGGCCAGCTCGTGCCAGATGAAGCTCTCGACCTCCTTCATGGCCTTGTCGAACTGGTACACCTCGAAGTAACCCGTGATGGCCTCCACGGCCTTGCTGTACCTGGAGACAATCCACCTGTCCGCGACCCTGAGCTCCGGCATATCCTTCGGTACGCCTTCGAAGAACCTGCCCACGAACTGTCCGATGTTGAACACTTTGTTGCACAGCTTCCTTCCACGGACCACATCCTTCTCCCTGAAGGCGTGATCGATACCCAGAGAGCATGTGGCGGCATAGTACCTTAGTGCGTCCGCACCGTAGTTCTCCAGTATCGGTATGGGGTCGATGACGTTACCGATGGACGAGTGCATGGGCGTTCCGTCGGGTGCCATGATGAACCCGTGGATCATGATGTTCTCCCAGGGTATGGACTGCTCGATCTGCTCCGCCCTGAGGATGGAGTAGAATGCCCATGTCCTGATGATGTCGTGAGACTGCGGCCTGAGCGTCATGGGGAACAGCTTCTTGTGAAGCTCGGAGTCCCTCTCCCAGAAGGTGTTGTACAGGGACGATCCCGAGGAATCCATCCATGTGTCGAAGACATCCGTGCACCCTATCATCTTCCCCCCACACTCGGGACAGCATCCGACAGGTGCTGCATCCTCGGTGGGGTCGCAGTAGCACATCTCCTTCGTGGCACAGACCGCATGTCCGCACTTCTCGCACTCCCAGACGGGGATGGGTGTGGCGAATATCCTCTGCCTGCTGAGGACCCAATCCCACTCCAGGGAGTTTGTCCAGTCCTCGAGCCTGATCCTCATGAACTCGGGGAACCAGTTGATCTCCTTGGCCCTCTCGAGGATCTTGTCCTTGAAATCCGTGGTCTTCAGGAACCACTGGGGCACCTGCAGGTACTCGATGGGTGTGTGGCACCTCCAGCATATGGACACCTGCTGAGGGTTGTCCTTCTGGTCCACCATTATCCCCTGGTCCTTCAAGTCCTGTATGGCTGCCTCCCTGGCCTCCAGCACACTCATGCCGGCGTACTTTCCGGCGAGCTCGGTCATCCTCCCGCACTCGTCGATTCCCTTCTCCATCTCGAAGTGGTACTTCATCACCCACTCCAGATCGTCCTTGTCCCCGATGGTGCATATCATCACCGTTCCGGTACCGTAATCCATCTGGACCTTGGGGTCGGAGATCACCTTGACCTTCCTTCCGAACAAGGGGGCGATGAGCTCTTTCCCGACGAGTCCCGCCTTCTCCTTGTCGTCCGGATGGACGGCCACAGCCTTGCATGTGCACAGGAGCTCTGGCCTGGTCGTGGCTATGATGACATCATCGGCTGAACCATCGGCGACCTTGAACCTGATGTAGTTGAGCTTGTTCACGTTGTCCCTATACTCGACCTCGGCATCGGCGAGGGCGGTCATGCAGCTGGGACACCAGTTGACGGGGAAGTTGGCCTTGTACACCAGCCCCCTGTTGAACAGCTCCACGAACGAGAGCTGCGTGATCTTCCTGTAATACGGGGCATCCGTCTGATAATAGATGCTCGGATCCATACTCTCCCCGAGGATCTCGAAGTGGTGGGTCATCTCCTCGATAAACCCGTTGGCATACTCCTCGCAGAGCCTTCTGTACTCCTTCCTGGGGGTGTCCAGCTTGGTGATTCCGTGCTTCTTCTCCACCTTGACCTCGATGGGCGTACCGTTGACGTCGAAGCACAGGGGGAAGAACACGTTGAAACCGCGCATCCTCTTGTAACGGGCAGCGAAGTCGATGAGGGAGTATCCTGTGGCGTGTCCGAGATGGAGGGAGCCTGATGTGTACCTCGGAGGGTTGTCGATGCTGAAGACTGGTTTATCGGATTTGGGGTCGAAGCGGTAAGTCTCCTCCTTCTTCCACATCTCCTCCCAGCGTTTCTCGATGGATGATGAATCGTACTGAGCCATGGCTAACGGTGCTGTGTAGATTGGGACAATATAAAGCGTTTTTTAACGCGCGTATCCTATAATCGTGATCGACCGGTTCGACGGGTCGTAAGCCGACCCCGTATCATGGTTGTCGGCACTGTCAACCAGGCAGCCGATCGTACGAATTGACCACACCCACGCCCTCTTCCAATCCCAGTTCCAGACGTGTCGAAGTCAGGTTATAGACTGCTTGCATAGAATTTAGTATGCATAGGATGCGTCTTTCGCAGATGTGGTTCTCTGAAACCTTCGTCAGTGTTTCCATTGCTGAAGGAACGAAGAACCCTAAGCCAAATTGCGAACGACTAAATACCAACAGGTTTAGACTAAGCTATGGCATTTGACAAACTGGCAGACGGGATTATACGTCATGCCAAACTGATCATCGCGATATGGGTGGTCATCCTTCTGATATCAGCGCCCCTGGCACTGAAGTCCCAAGAGGTCATGAACTATGACGTCAACGACATGGCAGGGGAGGACTCCGAATCAGTCCAAGGAATGGTAATCCTGTCGCAGTACTTCCCCTCGTCGGAGGTGGACATCTCCAGCATCCCCGTTCTGGTGCTCCACTTCTCCGATGCCGCAGGGGAACAGTCCGCCCAGGACTTCATAGAGTACCTGGACTCGCATATGGACGGTTATGTGGACGAGGACGGAAACAGAAAGGTCCTTACAGTGTCGTCCGTCGGCTCCCAGTACGGGGATTCCGCCGATGGGTCGGGCATCGTCCTGGCAGGCATCGTGTACACGGATGCCGTGACTGACATAACCGCGGACACCCCGTTCCTCAGGGATTTCATCAAAGAACAGCAGGCCGAATTCGGATCTGACGGGGAATTCACCGCATACCTGTCCGGAACCCCGGCCATAGGGTACGACACCGAACACGGTGCCACGGCCGACATCCAGAGGATCGACCCATTCACCATCCTGTTGATCCTGGTCCTGGTAGGTCTGTTCTTCAGATCGTTCATCACATCCGCCACGCCCCCGATGACCATAGGTGTGGCGTTCGTCGTCGTCCTGGCTCTGATCTTCGGACTCGGCCAGGTCATGAACATCTTCTTCATCACAGAGATGATGCTGCTGGTCTCCATGATGGGTGCCGGCTGCGACTACTGCATCTTCATCATCGCACGCTACAGAGAGGAGCTCCGTTCCGGAAAGGAGCACACGGAGGCTCTGAGAGAGGCCATCAAGTGGGCCGGCGAATCGATCGCCATATCCGGAGCATCGGTCATCATCGGGTTCGGTGCCATGTCCATCTGCTCCTTCAGCATGGTCTCCACCATGGGTATATGCCTGGCGCTCGGAATCATCGTGGCCCTCCTGGCAGCCCTCACGTTCATCCCATCCGTGCTCGCTCTTGTCGGAGACAGGATATTCTGGCCATCCAAGATGGATTCGTTCAGGGAGGGTGGCAAGTCCACCAGGGGCTGGTACGCCTGGTGCGGGAAGGTCGGACACTCCTATTTCGAGAGGTCCTCCAGATTCTCGATCAAGCATGCCAAGGCCATCCTGGCCGTGACGATCTTGGTCTCGGTTCCGGCCGCATACGTGGCCCTGGAGTCTGAGACATCATACGACATGATCAGCTCGATGCAGAACGGCGATTCCGGTGCTGGGATGGACCTCATCGGAGAATACGCAGACCAGGGCATGATGATGCCCAACTATTCCATAATTGAGTTCGCGGAGCCCATCGCGGACATCACCCTCCCGAGCATCGATGCCGACGGGCAACCGACGGCCGGTTCGCTTGTATGGAGGGATTCCTGGAAGAACGACATATACGGCAAACTCGAGGCGATGTACCTGGATACGATAGCCAGGGACGGAGGTGACGACAGCAACATCGCGTACATCTACGGACCTTACATGTGGGATGCCGCGGTCCGGAAAGCCTACGAGTCCGGCATCTCCGACCCCGACCAGATCATAGCGGCAGCGGTCGGATCCGCAAACGGAATCACCGCCCAGTACGTCGCAGCAGCCGTCACGGAGATGGTCAAAGCCGTCGCCGAGACGACCGGAGACGATCTTGCCGCCAAACAGTACGTGATCGCGAACGGCGCCCCGACGATCGATTACGTCGCCAACTGCACCGGCGCACTGATCGGAGGGGAGTACGCCACCGATTCAGCTCAACCCGGACAGACGAGCACCGCATCCATCATCAAGATCACCGCCGCGACCCATGACGCAGCCATGGCACCGAGGTCTATGGAATCCATCGATGCCCTGTCGGCCGCCGTGGAGAACTTCGTGTCCGCCAACTCAGGCCTGATAGCCGGAACCTGGGTCACAGGCACGGCTGCAGTGATGTACGAGGTCTCGAAGGTGATCAGCGACGAGTTCAACAAGATCGAGATACTGGTCATCGTTCTGATCATAATACTGCTGTTCGTCGTCATGAGGTCGTACACGATACCGTTCAGGTCCGTGGCCACCATCCTCATGTCGATCTGCTGGACACTGGCTGCCACTCACCTGCTGTTCACCAACCTGCTTGGCGGAGAGGTCATGTGGCTGATTCCGCTGATTCTGCTGGTGATATGCCTTGGACTCGGAATGGACTACGACATCTTGCTGACCACCAGGATACGCGAGAACGTGCTCGACAAAGGCATGAGCAACGACGAGGCGATCCACCAGGCGGTGGTCCACTCGGGTTCCGTGATCACCATCTGCGGTTTGATCATGGGAGGCGCGTTCGGTACGCTGATGCTGTCCAACATGGTCATGATGCAGCAGTTCGGATTCGCCCTGTGCTTCGCCATCATCGCGGATGCACTGATCGTCAGGACATACATCGTCCCGGCCGTCATGCACCTTCTGGGTGACTGGAACTGGAAGTGCCCCGGATTCATGATGCCGAAAGCCCTGAAGAACCGTCAGGACGATTGAAACCCAAACAAGGAGGGGTTGCCCCTCCTTCATTCCCATATTTTCCCACGGTCATCAGGACGACCGCATGCCTCATCCCTGGACTCCTGCTCGGACCGGAGCAAGACTTATGACCTGAACCGAGATGCTTTCCACGGTGCACCGAATGAAAAAAGGAGATTCCTCCAACAAAGCCGCCTCATCCCTCATCGTGATAATGCTGGTTGTGGTCATCGCTCTCGCGGGTACAGCCGTGTACGTTGCCCTTGACAAGAACGTCTTCAACGACGGAGACTACGTCATGCCAGGGTCCAAGATAACATACAGCATAGGAAATGTGAGCGAATCCAAGGTTGTATGGGGATACAACGGCAAGGAGTATGTCATGGATGGGGATACGCTCTCATCCACAGGCATAATAACGTACGAAGACGCGATCAAAGGGACGTACAAAACCGAAGATGTCAAAGTGGACATACCGGGCTACGGGAAAACCAACGGCGTGACCGTAAATACGGAGATATACACTATCACGTTCGTGTTCAACGGTCTGCCTTACAAGATATCGATCCAAGGCGAAGAAGACAGTACGATCGCCCATTCGGAGATCAAGACCGGGACGTACGGCAAGACCAATGCCGGTCTAAAGACGTTCGCCAGCGGAAGCAACACCATAGAACTGAGCTGTGTCAGCGAGTCCATGGATGGCAAGTATCTCTTCGAGATCAAGAGCTCAGGCGAATGCGACTACTACAGGTCTGATGCGTCCGGGATCCCCTCGACCCCCGCTGCCGACGGAACATGCAGCATCTATGACTACAAAATCCATGTGACCAACGGGTCCATCGACTACATCACATACAACGGTGTGAAGTACACCATCAAAACCGCTTGACCGGAAGGGGGCTCAAGCCCCTCATCCGCGGATTCTCTCGCACAGGTCTCCGATCTTGACCAGGGCCTGATCCCCGGTGGACATGTCCCTGAGGGTCACGGAATCCTGCTCCAGCTCCTTGGCTCCGACAATCACCGCATACCTCGCTCCTGAGGATGATGCGAACTTCAGTGCCTTGGCCATCTTCCTGCCCATGATGTCGACATCGGCGGATATTCCGGAAGCCCTGAGCATCGCGGCTATCTCCGCGGACCTCAACCTTACATCGTCAGTGACTGAGAGCACGTAGGCGTCGATACCCTCTGGAGTGTACTCGGCGCCTTCCTTCTCCATGGCCAGAAGTATCCTGTCGAACCCGATGGCGAATCCTGTGGAGAACACCTTCTCCCCACCGAAAAGCTCTGAGAGCGTGTAGGAACCTCCGCCGCATATCTGCTTCTCCGCACCTAATGCAGGTGCTTCGGCCTCGAAGACCATCCCGGTGTAGTAGTCCAGCCCCCTGACCACTCCGAGGTCGATCTCCAGATCCCTGACGCCCATCGCGTCCAGATAAGCCACCACCTGCCTGAGCCAGTCTCCAGCCTCCCCGAGGACCTTGTCGAGAACCTCGGTGCCCCCGACCGTCTCGGTTAATGCGAATACGTCTTCCATGTCGGAATCGGAGACTCCCATGTCCGTCAGTATCGGACGAGCCTCGTCGTAGAGCTTCTTGTCCAGCTTCTGCAGGACCTCGGCGGCTCTGTCCGCGGGAACACCTGCGTCGGCGATCTTCTGTCTGAGGACCCCGATGTGTCCGATCCTGATCCTGTAATCCTTCAGGCCCAGAGCCCCGATCATGGCGTATGCGGTTGCGATGGCCTCCGCATCAGTCTCTGGGGTCGCCCCTCCGATGATCTCGGCCCCGAACTGGAAGAACTCCCTGTATCTGCCGCTCTGCGGCCTCTCGTATCTGAAGCACTGCCCGAAGTAGAATATCTTGATGGGCTTCGGGTCGTTGCTCATTCCGTTCACGAACATCCTGACGGCAGGCGCGGTCATCTCCGGACGAAGGGCAATCTGCCTCCCGCCCTTGTCCTCGAAAGCGTAGAGCTCCTTCAGAACGTTCGGACCGGATCTGAGTATGAACAGCTCCGCATCCTCGAAGATCGGCGTAGCCGTCTCCCTGAAGCCGAATGTCTTAGCGGTATGCCTGAGTCTGTTCTCATAGAACCTACGTTTCTCCATCTCGTCCGGAAGAAAGTCCCTGGTACCGCGCGGACACTGTATCATGATGTGTGCGATGCTGATGTCGGATTTAAGCGTTAGCGGGGCAAGCCGAGCGTAACATCACGAACCTGGAGTATGCAGACATCCTCTCAAAAACCGAATGCCTAATGGCTCCGAGGCTAACCTGCACACGATGAGGATATGAGATGGATGCGTATCGAAATCGACAACGGACAGACACATAGACTTTTGAAGAAATAAGTAATGAGTGCGAACGCCGGACAAAAAACAGCGGACTTGAAGATTCATCGACCATCACCTCGTTTTGTCAGAGATCGGAGCTCCTGACCCTGGTCCAGAGGTCGAGGGCCTCTTTGACGACCCTGTCCTCGCGCGGTCTGGCGTAGTTCGCTTCTGTCGTCTTCACGGATGCATGGCCCAGTATGACAGCCACCTTATCCACATCCATGCCCTCGTCCACGAGGTACTGGGCATAGGTCCTGCGGCACATCCTGTAGTCGAAATCCATCCCGAGCTCGTCGTTGACCTTCTTCCTGGACCTCGTCAGCCCGTTGGTAGACAGAGGGTCCCCTTCATAGCTGGGGGACAGAAACTCGGAACCGATCCTCCTCTGCAACGGCAGCCAGAGCTCCAGTATGTGCCTGACCTCCGGGCGAAGGGGAACCGTCCTTTCCTCGCCGTAGGTGTTCATCCCTTTGACGTGATCGAGATGAAGGGTCGTCAGATCCTTGGACAGGTTGGCGACCTTGGAATACTGCAACTCCTGAGTGCGGAGCCCGCCGCATAAAGCGGTCATGATCATGGCATAGCTCCGTATCCTCCATGGATCTGACCTCTCGGACAGGGAATCCACCATGCTGACAAGCTTGTCGAAGTCCTCGCGCTCCATGACCGGCAGGAGCTTCTTTCTGCGTTTGGCGAAAAGAAGAGGATATTTCGTGCGAGCCATGCTCACGCAGTGGTTGCCGGACGTGTACTCGCAGAGATTGCTCAACGCGGAAAGATCGTGGGATATCGAGGTGTCCTTGAGACCCTCGGCACGGCGATGCAGAATGAATGACTTGATATCCTCCGGGGTCATGCTACCGGGTGAGGATGTCGATATCCTTTCTTTGGCTTCCAGGTCGCAGAGGATCCTGTCCAGCTTCCTGTACCGGCGTTCGAGCTCCATCCACATACCCGGAGAGTAGACCCCGATGTACGTCCCGAGGAACTCGTCGGCGGCCTTCTGGAACTCACTGGCCACCGAGCCTCACCACCTTTCTCCAATCGGATGCTCCTCTGTTTCCATTGATGCAGATGCGGGGGACCTCTATTCCGGTCACTATGAGGAAGCAGGGTGCCGAGGTCTCTCCTTCGGAGGTGTGCATGCTGCATCTGTTGCAGGAGTAAAGGGTGGAGGTCATCATTCACCCCTCCTTCTTTTGAAAATGCGAACACGTCTGCTTGCCGATGCACGATGTCTGCTGCCTGATCTGTCGAGGATATCGACATCGCGGGCATCGATGGTTATCTTATCCCCTGTTATGACTGTGCCAGCATCCGGCCGGCGAGTCTTGTCTCTGGAGTTGGGATACTGTGACCTCACGGTCACTTTGGCGTCGCCGTCTGCATCAATCTGCGAGGCATGATGGTTTTTGGAGCGACGGAATTTCACGGGATCGGTGATACCGTCTGCTTCAATGATGACCGATGAGGCCTCATAGTCAGGTTCACGATCGAAGATCCTTATCTTCCTCAGAACCATCCCTCCAGGTCGTGTTCGGTGTTCGTCACGATACCGTTCACGCGAAGCTTGCGATACGCTTCTTCGGATTGATCAAGGTCCAGACCATATTCATGAAGGTCATACGGGCTGAAATCATCCTTGTCCGGAGCGCAACGGTACGCGTACAGTGCGATGGCATACGCCCATTCGTCGTTGGCGACATGGCGCTGATCATCCTCATCGCCTTCGAGTATGACTGGTATCTTGACATCTGCCGGGTGGTCGATCTCCACGATGTTGCGAAGCTTCCAATCTATTATCCTGCGTATGTTGCGCTCTCTCACCAGCTCTATTATGAGCTCTTCTTTGGACAGCTTCTCCAGTTCTTCCCATTCACTTGCCACTCTCTTCTCACCTCCCTTTCCGCTTTCATGCGAAATCGCGGATTCGGTAGATATCCTTTCACTGACGATGCTCGGAACCATCGTCTGACCTCCTGGATTCTCATGCGCACCAGGATGGCGCGCATGTCGCCATCGAGGCGGATGCATGAGGGAAGGGGCCCGCGTACCGGAGCTATCATGCAGACACCTCCTCTTTCTTGATGGACGGGATGACCGGGATGGATTCTCTAGGACAGAACTTGACGAGGAGGAGAGGAGTCAGCTTCCCGTCGTAGTAACAGAACGGACTGTAGCGTCCGATGAACAGATGGTCGCAGCATCTGCAACAAGGGCTCATGCCGACACCTCCGATTCGATGACGAGCAACGGCGCATCGTCCCTGCGGTTCCTCCGGAGAACGGTCATGTGAATCACCGCTCTGTCGAGGTCGGAGATGCACGGGCAGGAGATGCAGCATGATTCGTGGGCGAGGCATCTGCGAGCATCCGCGCTGCAGCATAGCCCGGGCTTGAGGGGACATCTCAGCGGACATCCCCCTAACGGATGAAAAGCTCATAAGAGCAGCATCCCCGCGAGCATGTCCGATATGGAGTTGATCGTCCGCCTTACCTCCGCCTCCACGGCGGCCCTGACGCTTGGCGGTATCCTCTCCGGGAGATAGACGTCCACGCAGGCAATCTGCATCCTTCTGGTCTCTCCGGCAATCCAGATGCTCTTGGAAATCGATGGTTCCGAACGTCCCGACGGCTCCGCCGGGACGTACATAGCGTTCGCTAGAAGGGTTGTTTCTTGCATGTTTTGGTGTTCCTACAGCTGTTAAGGCTGCGGGCGGATGAACGCAGTCGGAAGTATAAGAATGTGATTGAGAAGGGTGGAGGTCCCGAGGATTTTTAGGAACACCACTTCTTAAAAATCTAACCTCGGGGGCCCCATTAAGATTCGCCACTCCGTTATTAACCTCGCGCTCTAAGGAGATTAAAGGAGATGAAGTGCGGACGCCGGGATTCGAACCCGAGTTCTAACCTTGGCAAGGTCAAGTGATAACCAGCTACACCACGTCCACACGTAGCGAATCGTGGGATATTATCATTCGATATAAAGATATCGTAACCTCATATCCCGTTGTCGACCGTAACCCGCCTCTACCGGTCTTTGATAGAAGACCCACGATGCACCTCCGACGTCCCACCAGCCAAAACAATCATGACACTGGAACAGGACAATCGTTGGAAACGGCAAACCTGAAGACGGCTAACAGGTGTTCTTTAAATTATATTTATAAACAAGAAGCAGGTACGGCAACCTGTAACAAAGGAAATCGTCTGGGTTCTGTCCCAGGCAGAGTTTCAGATCAGTGGTTTAAATGATCTCCAAATTCACAGACATCGGAATCCCCGAGGACGTCGCAAAGGCTATGGAAGACATGGGATGGTCGGAACCAACCCCCATTCAGATCAACTCGATTCCGATTGGACTCAAGGGCGTGGATATGTTCGGCCAGGCCCAGACAGGTACCGGGAAGACCGGTGCGTACGGCTCCATCGTGCTCGGCACCATCGAAGCCAAGAGGACCATCCCGTCGGCCATCGTTCTGGTGCCCACCAGGGAACTGGCTAACCAGGTCTCAGAGGAGCTGACTAAGCTCTCCAAGTATTCCGGCCACGTTTGCCTCCCAATCTACGGCGGAGCGAGCATCGAGGGTCAGATCAAGAAACTGAAGAACGGTTGCGACATAGTCGCCGGAACCCCCGGACGCGTCAGGGACATGATCACCAGGAAGGTCCTTAACCTCTCCGAGATCAAGACCATGGTGCTCGACGAGGCGGACAGGATGCTGGACATGGGATTCACCGAGGACATCGAGTTCATCCTCAAGGCCATGCCCTCCGAGAGACACACCCTCCTGTTCTCCGCGACCATGCAGGAGAACGTCAAGCAGCTGGCCTTCGACTACATGAAGAACCCCAAGGAGGTCTCCGTCTCCCAGGACGAGGTCGTCCTGGACCTGACCAAGCAGTACTACATCTCCGTTGGAAGGAGGAACAAATCCTGGGCCCTGTGCAGGATCCTGGACCTGGACAAACCGAAGGCCATCATCTTCTGCCAGACTAAGAAGATGGTAGATGTCCTCGACGAGAGACTAACATCCCTTGACTACAAGGTCGAGGCCATCCACGGGGACATGCCGCAGAGCAAGAGGGAGAAGGTCATGGCTGATTTCAAGAGCGACATGACCGATATCCTCATCGCCACCGATGTGGCCGCCAGGGGACTGGATGTCGATGACATCACCTACGTCATCAACTACGACATGCCTGATGATATCGACACCTACATCCACCGCATAGGAAGGACTGGCAGGGCCGGAAGGGAGGGGACCGCGGTGTCCTTCGTCACCAGCGAGGAGGAGCACCTCATCAGGGAGTTCGAGCTCCGTACCGGTATGGAGATCGAGAAGAGAGACGTCCCCGATGCCGAGCCCGGCACCAAGGACACGATAAGGAAGGTCATTGACTACGACCAGATCTCCGACGTCTACGGCATGTGCAGATTCGAGATCAACCTCGGAAAGAAGGATGGTTTCGGAAAGGTCTCGCTGGCGGACTTCATCATAAGGAACGCCAGGATCAGAGATGTCTCCATCGGCAAGATAACGGTCGGACCGGAGTCGTCCGTCGTCGAGGTCCACAAGGACTTCGGGAAGAGGATGACCATGGACCTCACCAAGTCCAGGTACAAGAACAAGAACGTCCAGGTCCGTGTCATCCAGGACTGAGACGTATGTTTTCCGGGCCTCTTCGGAGGCCCACCACATCATCCCGGAGGGTGGAATCGGTTCTCCGGGACATATACTCCATATTACGAAGCAAGGAACTGCTTGATTTATATACCATGATTTTGTGGTTCGGATCATGGCATCATACGATGTTTCCACAGCGCAGCAGAAGCTGCAGAGCCTTGCCGACAGATCTCTCGCCGGAGAGAAGATCACCATTAGCACCGGCGCAGGAAACGTCATCATGATCAGCGAAGAGGATTGGGACAGTATTGTGGAAGCTGTCAGCATCCTCACCGTACCTGCGGTGCTTGAATCCGTAAAGGACAAAGCCACTGTCGGAGCCTGAGGCCGTCAGGACGGCGAAAGCCGTCCTGACAAACCGTTTCAATGCTTGCAACCAACCTCATTCTGATGGTATACAAGCTCCGAGTTTCCCGCAGACATGGTAAAAACCGCGAGATTCCATGTTGGATTTGACCGACCGGGGGCAACCGAGGACAATGGAACGCTGGTCCCCGGGACCCGTCTGTCAAACCCAGGCCCGCGATGTCCCTCCGACATAGTCTGAAAACAATCATCGCGGCATATCGCCGCCATCCTCCTTGATAACGGAGGGGCCTGACGGCCCAAAAATGTGTTTTCTCCCGTGCCGTGGAGGCACGGGAATGATCATCAAGCCCTTTTGGCGATCTCATCAAGAACCTTGGACACGAAATCGTCCGTGGGCATGGAGCCCAGGTCCTGACCCTCCCTGGTCCTGACGGTCACGATCGTTCCATCGGAAGTCTCCTTCTCGCCCAGCACGATCATGTAAGAAACCTTCTGAAGCTGCGCCTCACGGATCTTGTATCCGATCTTGTTGTCGCTGTTGTCCAGTTCGACCCTGACTCCCGCATCCTTCAGCTTGGCCGCGATACCGGATGCGTAGTCGAAGGATTTCTCCGACACCGAGAGCACCCTGACCTGAACAGGAGCCAGCCATACGGGGAACCTTCCGGCATAATGCTCCGTCAGGATTCCGATGAACCTCTCGATGGATCCGAAGATGACCCTGTGGATCATGATCGGTCTGTGCTTCTCCCCGTCTGCCCCAGTATAATCGATCTCGAACCTCTGAGGCATCTGGAAGTCCAGCTGGATGGTTCCGCACTGCCAGGTCCTTCCGAGGCAGTCCTCCAGATGGAAGTCGATCTTGGGTCCGTAGAACGCCCCGTCGCCCTCGTTGACCACGTACTCACGGCCCATGGCCTTCAACGCGTTCTCCAGAGCGGACGTCGCCATCTCCCAATCCTCATCGGAACCCATGCTGTCCTCGGGCCTGGTGGAGAGCTCCACGTGGTACTTGAATCCGAACTTGGAGTATACCTCGTCGATGAGCCTGACGACCCCTTCGATCTCCGCCTCGACCTGGTCGGGCGTCATGTAGATGTGTGAATCGTCCTGGGTGAAGCACCTGACCCTGAACAGACCATGGAGGGTTCCGGACTTCTCATGCCTGTGGACCATCCCGAGCTCCCCCAGCTTCAGGGGAAGATCCCTGTAAGACCTGGGCTCGGTCTTGTACACCAGGATGCTTCCGGGGCAGTTCATCGGTTTGACGCAGTAGATCTCGTCGTCGATGGTGGTGGTGTACATGTTGTCCTTGTAGTGGTCCCAATGTCCTGACCTGAGCCAGAGAGCCTGATTGAGGATCATGGGAGTGGATATCTCCTGGTACCCTTCGCGGGTGTGGATCTCCCTCCAGTACTCGATTAGGCTGTTCTTCAAAACCATCCCTTTGGGAAGGAAGAACGGGAATCCGGGGCCCTCCTCCATGATGGAGAACAGTCCGAGCTCCTTTCCGAGCTTCCTGTGGTCCCTCTTCTTGGCCTCCTCCAGCATGTTGAGGTATGCCTCCAGCTTCTCCTTGCTGTCGAAGGCGGTTCCGTAGATCCTGGAGAGCATCTTGTTGTGCTCGTCCCCCCTCCAATAGGCACCTGCCAGGGAGAGCAGCTTGAAAGCCTTCACCGCTTTGGTGTAGGTCGCATGAGGCCCTGCGCAGAGGTCGGTGAACTCACCCTGCTTGTAGAAACTGATCGCCGCGTCCTCGGGAAGGTCCTGGACGAGCTCGACCTTGTAATCCTCACCCTTTGATTTGAGGAACTCGATGGCCTCCGCCCTGGGCAGGGTGTAGGTCTCCAGCTTCAGGTTCTCCTTGACGATCTTCTTCATCTCGGCCTCGATCTTCTCCAGATCCTCGGGGGTGAACCCTCCCTCCTTGTCGAAGTCGTAATAGAAACCATCGTCGATGGCGGGCCCGATAGCCAGCTTTGTACCTGGATAGAGCCTCTGGACCGCCTGCGCCATGATGTGGGATGCGGTGTGCCTGATGACGGGGAGTTCGTCGTCGATCTCACGAACGGAACCGTCAGCATAGAGTGCCTTCATTGAAATCATCTCCGGCCCGTCATGGTGCGTACGCGCGTGCGCTCCTTTAAAAGGGCCAATACATCCTGTGTATGCCTCGTCGTTCTTATACTTGGCGCATCGATTTTCAACCAAATCTTTATGTAAGGGGAGCTGATAAGCGGATTCACATCATGGCCGGGATAGGGTAGCTTGGTTATCCTAGGGGACTGTGGATCCCTTGACTCGGGTTCAAATCTCGGTCCCGGCCCTCACTTGTTTCTCAGATGCATTCAGGATTCATCCGCATGCGAAGTTCCGAGAGAACTGTCGACGCGGTGCGATCTATGGCGAATTGCAGGCCGAAACCACACTATGCCTGGAAACTCGACCTGACTCCCGGAACGGTCCAATCGAACCATTCATTACCGTATCAGTCAATGTCCCGGCCGTTACCATGACCCGTATCCGTGACAACATCGACATGTACCGCCAGATGTGCGTCGAATGTGGCAGATGCCGCGAGGTGTGTCTGTCCTACAATCGCGGAGGCTGCGATCCCCTGGCAGTGATGCGTGGGGACAACTCCAAGGTGTTCGACTGCATCGGCTGCGGATACTGCTCACGGGCCTGCGACCACACCGACCCCAAGATTGTCATGCTGGCCGCGTACAGCATCATGTTGAACAGACCCGTGTCCCAGGCGTTCCTGGACACCGGCTACTCCAGATATCCGTCCGAGGATGCTCCGGGATCCGACATGAAGCCTGTCTGGGACGGAGAGGATGTGATGATCATGCCTGGTTGCGTGGCAAAGTGCGACGTCCCCTACGTGGTGTATGCTGTGTCCGTCGCGCTGCGCGGACTCGAGATCCACGCCTCGGAACTTCCGGGGTTCACATGCTGCATGTATCCCATACAATTCGGAACCATGGAAGATGATGAACGCTGGGGGTACGTGAGGAGGATGAAAGAGACTTCGGGCGAATCCGAGCTGGTGACCCTCTGCGGCGGGTGCCACGAGCTCATGAGCGAGCATGGCGCCGCGAACACACACTTCATCCAGCTTCTCCACAGGAACATCGACAGACTGCCGAGGTTGGAAAGGGGACTAAGGGTCGCCATCCATCCAGGTTGCGCAGTGGCTGAGTACATGGACATGATGGTGGAGGTCGTGGAGGCGATGGGATGCAAACACATCGGTAACGGGCCCGGATGCTGCGGCAAGAACTCCAGGAAGGTCGGTCCCGTCCTAATGGCCGAGAAGCAGGAGGAGGCCGCCGACGCCGACCTCATCGTTGTAGGCTGCGCCATGTGCCAGGATAAATACGACAGTTGGAAGGATGGGAAGCCCGTAGTCCACCTGGCGGAGCTGGTGGCCCTGGCGTTCGGCGACACCGAGTCCCTGAAGAGGCACAGGATACCTGTCCCCCTCCCATGACAGCCTGACGAGTGAGCGCCTCCCAAGCGGGTCTGTATGGGCCCTTCCTTTCCTTCCCAGAGACGGAAAAGCGCTCCCGTCCCTAACTTGATAGTGTTCTGGGCAGGGACGGCGTGACTACCAAACTTAAATTGGAATCCGTCATCCTACCATGGCTGAGGTCGAGCAAATGACATGGCAGGGCAAGCTCAACAGGATTGACGACAACCGCTGGGAAATCCCCATGGATGAATCCGCCGGGATGAGGACCAATGCGGTCATCTACGCCAGTGAGGAGATGATATCGTCCATCAGATCGGACAACGCCCCCCAGCAGGCTGCCAACGTGGCATGTCTGCCCGGAATCGTCGGCAGCTCCATGGCCATGCCCGACATCCACTGGGGATACGGATTCCCCATCGGCGGGGTCGCCGCAGTCGACCAGTCGGAGGGATCCATCTCCCCCGGCGGGATAGGTTTCGACATCAACTGCGGAGTACGTCTCATCAAGACCGACCTGACCCTGGACGACCTGGGAGGGAAGAAGGACGCCCTGGTGGACGAACTCTACAAGAACGTCCCATCCGGACTCGGGTCAAAGGGCCTCACCAAAATCGGATACAAGGAGCTGGACGACATCCTGGCTTACGGTTCCGAATGGGCCGTGGAGAACGGTTACGGATGGGAGAGCGACCTGGATGTCACCGAGGAGCACGGCCACATGACCGATGCCGACATATCCGTGGTGAGCGACAAGGCCAGGAAGAGGGGCCTCCCCCAGCTGGGTTCCCTGGGATCTGGAAACCACTTCCTGGAACTGGACCTGGTGGAGAACGTCTTCGACGAGCAGACCGCCAAGGTCTACGGACTCAAGGAGGGCACGGTCACGGTCACCGTCCACTGCGGATCCCGCGGATGCGGACACCAGATCGCCACAGACTACCTCCAGGAGATGGAACGTTACATCAAGACCAACTCGGTGAAGCTGCCGGACAGACAGCTGGCATGCGCCCCCCTGGATTCCAAGCTCGGGGATGACTACTACAAAGCCATGTGCTGCGGGGCCAACTACGCCTGGGCCAACAGGCAGATGATCACCCACTGGGTCAGGGAGTCCTTCGAGAACATCCTCGGGGACTCCGCCGAATCCATGGGCATGGACGTGGTCTACGACGTGGCCCACAACATCGCCAAGAAGGAAAGGCACGACATCGACCGCCATCACGAGGACGTGCTGGTTCACAGGAAGGGAGCCACCCGTGCGTTCGCACCGGGGAGGTCGGAAATCACCATGAAGTACCGCGACGCCGGACAGCCGGTCATCATCCCCGGCGACATGAGTGTCGGCACGTATGTTCTGGCCGGAAGGAAGGGGTCCATGAAGCAGACCTTCGGTTCCTCCTGCCACGGAGCGGGAAGGAAGCTGTCCAGGAAAGCCGCCATCGACACCCTCACCGTGGAAGGCGTCATGAAAGAGATGTCCGACAAGGGAGTCTACCTCAGGAACGGGTCCCTGGAAGGTGTCCTCGAAGAGGCCCCCGAGGCCTACAAGGATGTGGACGAGGTCATCAGCGTGGTGTGCGATGCAGGACTCACGGCGAAGGTCGCTAAACTGACCCCCATCGGCGTCATAAAGGGATGATTCAGAATCCCAGGACCTTGGAGGCCGCCTTGCGGACGGTCTCCGTCTTCCCTTCTGGAGCGGATATCAGTACGGCCCATCCGTACGGGTCCCTTGCCTGAAGCGACCTCGCTATCGGCGAGAACCTGGCCAGGGACTTTATCCTCCCCTCGTCATCGGCGATTGCCACATCGGTCTTGCCGATCCTCATGACCCCCTGGAGGTTCGATTTGGATGTCACCTCTGCACCGACTTCCAGGACGTCCAGTCCCGCCGCGTCCGCAATCTCCGATTCCAATCTCGCGCTTCCGCCCCTTCCCGCGTACTCCATCAGGATGTGCGCCTTGTCCTCAGTCATGTCATCGCTGTACACCGCGAAAGCCTTCTTGTCGAACATCCTGGACTCCAGTCTGCGGACGATCTCCGACGGTTTCCCTCCAATGGCCTTCACCATGGACATGAGCTCGCTGTCACCCCTCAGGTAAATGTCCGACAGGTCCGCACCGGACGCCTCCACGGCCTTAGACAGCATCCTCTGAGATATGCGTACGGTCTCGTGGAAGTAGACGGTGGTGTACATCAGGGAACGCGCCACCATAAGGCCCTCGGCGGCGGTTATGCCTCCCCTGCGCAGGACGATGCGGTCGTTCATCACCATCATGGTCTTGATCAGCCTCTCGGAGTCTATGCTCCCGTGGGATACCCCTGTGTGATGGGCGTCCCTCATCAGGTAGTCCATCTGGTCCGCGTCCACCGGACCGTGTATGATCTGATGGGCGTAATCCTTGGACGGGAAGTACTCGTGTCTGTCCCAGAACCTGTCCAGGGCCTCCTCGGATGTCGACTCCGGCGAGGAGATGTACCCGCACACCGCCTCTGCGGATATGCCGTTGGCCTCCATGAGCTCCGCCATGGAGTCCCTTCCACCGAGGATATCGTCATCCTCCGGGAGATGATCGGACACATCCCCCATGATCAGCGCCCGGGCCAGCTCCATGTGGTCCAAACCCGTGGCTTTCTCCATTATAGGCTCCAGCGTGTGCGAGAAAGGCGGATGGCAGATGTCATGCAGGAGGCCGGCCATGCGGACTGCCTCCGAATCCTCCCTCCCGAGACCGATCGCGTCGGCCATCCGACCCGCCAGATGATACGTTCCGAGACAGTGCTCGAACCGGGTGTGGTTGGCGCCCGGGAAGACCTGATACCCCAGGCCCAGTTGCTTGACGAACCTGAGCCTCTGCATCTCATGCCGGTCCAGCATCTCCAGGAAGACGCCTCCTGCCCCGATGCTGCCGTGCACCGGATCCTGTATCACCTTGGTCCTGTCCAAATGAATCACTCGCCGGTCTTCCACAGTTTGTCTCCGACAAAGTGGATGGTCTTGATGGCCTTGCCGGGCTGTTTGGATGCCAGATCGGCTCCGGAACGCAGGGCGACACCGACCGCGAGGGGAACCCCGTTCTTCACATCCTTGATCCAGACCATGTCCCCTTCGGCGATGTCAGGATCGGCCTCGGTGATTCCGGGACCCATGACGTCGGCACCGTTTGTGACGAACGGGACCGCGCCCATGTCGACCGTGACCGCCCTCTTCTCGGGCTTGTACTTCAGGATCCCCCTGACCGTGAGGAACGGTTTACCTTCCAGAACCAACCCCAGGATGTCCCCCTTGACGAAGATCAGACTGAAATCGGAGCTCTCGGCCATGTCCACTCCGTCCTCCTCGGTGAACAACGGGACGCCCAGGACGGCCTCCATCTCGGTCGCCAGGGATTTGACCTCCTTGCCTCTCATCCTCTTCCTCTTACGGATCATTATGTCTGCCATGATGGCTCTCCATAGGCTCCGCCGTTATTGAGCTTTCGCCGGTCGATGTCGTGTCACGGATTATATATCTGAAACACTACCGATTGGCATGACGCTTAGAGCGGTGAAGGATTTGCTGGTCGGAGCCCTTATCGGGGTCATGTCCATGATGCCCGGCGCCAGCGGCGGAACAATCGCCGTCATATTCGGTATCTATGAAAGGCTCATCGCGGACCTAGCAGACATCAGGAACAAGCTGCTCAAGGACCTCAGATTCATAATCCCCGTGGGAATCGGTCTGGTCATCGGACTTTTGGTCTGCGCCATCGGAATAGACGCACTCCTGAAGGACTGGGAGGTTCCGATGATGTTCTTCTTCGCCGCCCTCATCCTGTTCCAGATCCCGGACATGTACAAAATCAGCAACGGGGAGGATGATGGCAAACCCACGAAACTCAACATCCTGGCGTGCATCGTGGGTCTCGCGTGCATGGTTGCGTTCATCTTCCTCGGATCGTCGGAATCCGACATCTCGCTCATGGAGTTGGATGCCGTGGATATGATCCTCCTGTTCATCGTCGGCCTGGTCATCGCCGTTTCCAAGATAGTTCCCGGCCTCAGCGGTGCAGCCGTGCTCTTGGCGATAGGCCTCTACACACCCCTGATGGGCCTCCTCGGGGACTTCAGCGACATGACCGTCTCGCTCCTGATGGACAAGATCGCGGCGGTTATACCGATAGGTCTCGGACTCCTGTTCGGAGTGCTCCTCCTGTCCAAGGTCGTGGATCACTTCATGCGCAACAACCGCAGATCCACATACTTCTGTATCCTCGGACTCACGATCGGCTCCATAGTGACCGTTCTGGTCCAGGCATTCCAGTCGATGGATTCATCCATGATCCCTGCCAGTGCGGTCGGCATCGTGGCAGGAATCGTGTTCGGATACGCTGTAAGCAAGATCTCCGGAAGATACGCTGAAGAGACCATCAATGAGGGTAAGGAGATCGTTCAGGATTGAATTCCCGCATATGCATCCCAATGATGCATGACAGAAAGGACCGGGGAGATTATCCCCGTTTTAAAAGAAAAATGAGGCGTCCGGATGGATAGGATGGATGGATTGAACTGACCGTCCGCCTCAGTGACATCAAGTACAGCGGGTGATGCACACTTGTTGTCTTCATAACATAGATTTCCGGGAGAATATATAAACGAAATTCCGGGGGTGCACCGAAAAGGACACCCCCGATTTTGGATGTCTGGCTAGCGTCCGAAAACCCCCGAAAACCCCTTCGGGGGATGATCGCATCAGGACTTGATCTTGTGACGGATCTTGACCGCGATCCCCCTCTTCAGATCGGTCATCTCGCGACCGCACATCATCGCCACCCCGACACCGCGGACCTGCCCGTTGCAGACTATGATGGCCTCATCCCCTATGCGGATCCTCGGATCGGCACTGATAACTCCGACGGCGAACAGGTTGCCTTTGAGTTCGAAGTCCATGATCTCCACTACCCCGTACCCTGTCCCGGCGACGATCTCCGCACCTTCCAATGTCAGAGACATCATACCCCTCTCTGGAGTCATCATCCCAAGCTGGACCTTTCCGCCCTCAGGAGTCTCCCGGATGTACTTCCAATACGGGAACTTGCCTATGGCGTATGTGTCGGAATCCATGAGGATGTCCGAGACCTCCCTGCCGAACTGGAACTCCAGGATACTTCTGGCCTGGTTGTTCCTGTCCTCCAGGTAACCGACAAAGTCCATGCCCTTGGCAGCCTGCCTGAGGGCCTTGTCCAGGTTCTCCAGGGACTTAGGGGAGGTCGGATCCCCGACTACGGTGCACTCCATGTCCGCCAGACCCTCCACCAGTTCGTAGTCCTCTCCGAGATGGCAGACAACCTTGTCGTATCCCTGTGCGATGAGACTTCCGACCATCCCCCTGATCATCTTCTTCTCCTCACACTTCCACTCGCCCGTGACCGGGATATCATAGGAGTTTGCAGGGTAGCATGCGTCGAGCTCTCTTGGGACCATTCCAAGCGGCGAGGTGACTATGACCTCGTGGACCAAAGTATCGTGCTGGGCCGAGTGTATGGCGGACGCGAACGCCCTATGGGTCTTAGAGATATGATATGGCTTCTTGGCGGAACATGGCAGCAGGACCAGGATCCTCTTGTGCTCGGGTTTCCTGTAAGATGCGATGCGCTCCCTGTACCTCTTGATGTCCGGACGTCTAAGGGCCTGAGTGGTGTTGCATCCGAACCTGCATCCGACTGTGGAGCAGGTCTCCTCCGCGTATCCGTAGGCATCCTGGTCGTATAGCCTAAGAAGGGCCACGGACGAAGGGGATGAGAACGAACGCTGGTCGGCTAACTCCCTGAGCCTGTCCGAACCGATGAATATCCTTATCTTCTCCAGCTCGGCCTCCATGGCGTCCAGGTTGTGTTGTGCCTCGTCGGAGCCTGTGGCGACCTCCGCCTCGGCCATGAGCCTCACGCCTCCGATTCCGGCTGCCCTCGGAAGTGAATCATCGAAGACGTCCACACCCATGTAAGTCAGAAGGGCCACAGTGGATGGTTCTCCCAGACCCATGACCATCAGGACCCGGTTGAATCCGATGGCATTCCTGATCCTGACGACGGTATCGATAATCCTCCGGGGATCCTTCCTTAGCTCATACCCGTTGGGTATAACGACGAACTCCGCAGATTCATCCACGTATATCTGCTCCGGAAGTGGCAACCTGATGACCTGTACCCCGTCTTTCACGATGTCCTCGGACCCCATCCCGGACGAGGCCGTGGTCAGCAAACCCTGCTCAAGCGGGACCTCGGAGCCGAAGAACCTGAGGGTTCTACCGGATTCCGACAAACAAACGCTGACCGGAGCATCCGATGCTCCGGACCTTATCATGCACGGGGTCTTCACGACCTGCCCGTCTCTAGAGAATTCGCAGATTCTACCCCTCTGGGACCTGGCCACGACATCCAACATGATGCCTGCGACGGAAGGCAGAGATATCAAACTTGCTATCTGGAACGGCCCCATCGATCGATTTCCTGAAAATATCCCAGTGAGCAGACGAATCGGCATCGTCGATTCCCCCTTGACGATACTACCCAGTACGTGAGAGACTCTTTGCTGTTTCATCTTCTCTTGAGAGGAGATGACAGATGTGGGGACTGCAGAAAGTAACCGAAGATTTCTTCCTAAAATAACCGAAGATTTCTTCCTAAAATAACCGAAGATTATAATAGCCAGATAATGATAATTATTGCATGAAACAGGACTGCAAATACATACCCAGACTTGCAGACAGCAAACTTGAATTTCTATTGAGTAGCTGCGGAGCAGTCCTGATCAAAGGCCCGAAATGGTGCGGTAAATCCACAACCGCGGAACACCACATGGGCAGTGCAGTGTACATGCAGGATAAGGAAAGGCAGAAGCAAAACATAGAGCTGGCGAAGAACTCGCCAAGTCTGCTCTTAAAAGGTGATGTTCCCCGTCTGATAGACGAGTGGCAGATCATACCATTTATCTGGGATTCCATCCGTTACGAAGTCGATTGCAGAGACGAATTCGGTCAATTCATCCTTACTGGATCCTCAGTCCCGGCAGAGACCGATGAGATCGAACATTCCGGTGCAGGAAGAATCGTGTCCATGATGCTGAGGACCATGTCTCTATTCGAATCAGGAGACAGTTCTGGTTCGATCTCCCTGAAAGCATTATTCGATGGAGATACCCCCGAACCCTGCGAGTCCTCTGTGAACTTGGAAAAATACGCGTTCTTGATCTGTCGCGGAGGATGGCCGAAAGCAGTGATCCAAAAAGATGAGAGAATCGCGCTTCAACAGTCCAAGAACTACTACGACGTCCTCATAAACGAAGATGTTCACAGATTGAGGAAAAAGAGACGTGACATATCGAAGATTGATTCCTTCATGCGGTCATATGCACGCAACACGGCCAACCAGGCCTCGTATAGAAAAATCAAGACCGATATGGGCGAAAACCAGTCCGATGAGGATACGATTGCATCATACATCTATGATATGGAACGGATGTATGTCATCGAAGAACTGGAAGCTTGGAACACCAACATCAGAAGTAAAACCGCTAGCAATGCTGTCAAAACCCGTCATTTCACAGACCCCTCCATCGGATGCGCGGCACTTCACATATCACCTATGGACTTTTTTGAACGACCTTCAGACGATGGGACTGTTCTTCGAATCCATGGCGATCAGAGACCTCAGAATCTATTCAGAACCTCTGTATGGGCGCACATACCATTATCGCGACCACACAGGTCTTGAAGCGGATGCTGTCATAAAACTGGATGATGGACGGTGGGCAGCCATCGAAATCAAACTACGCAACATGGACCGTATCGAAGAAGGGGCCAAACATCTTGTCAGAATACGTGACAAGATCGATTCGGAAGGAGATAATCCACCTTCTTTTCTGATGGTCGTAACGGCCACGGACTACGCATACCAACGCAAAGAGGATGGGGTGTGGGTCGTCCCCCTTGGATGCCTGGGACCTTGACTGCCTGAAAATCTAAACGAGAACAACGATCCCACTGATCGGAATCGATCGCCACACTCGTTGGGATGGTATTATACCTCTGCACGCAATACACTGAACCATGGACCTTTACGACAAGGACGTGGTCTCGATCAGAGACCTATCGAAAGACCAGATCGAAGCAATTCTGGACCTTTCCGAGGATATGGTTCCCTATGCCATGGGCGAGAAGACCAAACGCGCCCTGGACGGCAAGATTCTCGGTAACCTCTTCTTTGAGCCTTCCACCCGTACAAAGCTCTCTTTCGAGAGTGCCGCGTACAGACTCGGGTGCGACGTCATAGACGTGTCGGAGATGTCCATGACCTCCATCTCCAAAGGGGAGACCCTGGCGGACACGATCAGGATGGTCGACGCCTACTGCGACCTTATCGTCCTGAGGCATCCCTACGAGGGAGCCGCCAGACTCGCTGCCAACTGCTCCATCAACCCTGTGATCAACGCAGGGGACGGAGCCGGATCCCATCCTACCCAGACGCTCCTGGACCTCTTCACCATGAGGGAGGCCAAAGGAACCCTGGAGGGACTCAACATCGTGCTGGTCGGGGACCTGAAGTACGGAAGGACCGTCCACTCCCTGGCCGACGCACTCACCATGTTCGGAGCCAAGCTGACTCTGGTCGCGCCGGAGAGCCTTCAGATGCCCGACGACATCGTAAGGCATCTGGACGACAAGGGGTGTCATCCCACCAAGACGGCGGACCTCAACGACGCCATCGACCAGGCGGACATCCTCTACGTCACCAGGATCCAAAAGGAGAGGTTCCCCGACCCCAACGAGTACAACAGGGTCGCCGGGACATACAGGATCGACAACGCCATCCTCAGGGAGGCCAAGAGCGATCTGATCGTCATGCACCCGCTTCCCAGGGTGGATGAGATCGCTCAGGAAGTGGACAACACGCCCCATGCCAGGTACTTCAGGCAGGCCTTCAACGGAGTGCCTGTCAGGATGGCATTGCTCTGCTCGATCCTCGGAGGTGACATGAATGCCTGAGGGAACAATCAAAGAGATTAAACTGGCGCCCATCCGCAACGGAACGGTCATCGACCACATCACCTGCGGACAGGCCCTGAACGTCATGAAGATCCTCGGAGTCAACGAGAGCAACATCGACTCGGCCATCAGCATCGGGATGCACGTCATCTCCGCCAAGACCACCGAGTGGAAGGACATCATCAAGATCGAAGACAGGGAGCTGGACTCCAAGACCGTGGACAAGATCGCACTCATCG
The DNA here is from genome assembly GCA_964550065.1 of uncultured Methanomassiliicoccales archaeon. Classification (GTDB taxonomy): domain Archaea; phylum Thermoplasmatota; class Thermoplasmata; order Methanomassiliicoccales; family Methanomethylophilaceae; genus Methanoprimaticola. Next base: position 578,728 of record CAZJWD010000001.1, on the reverse strand, counting down.
CGCCGGATGCCACGATCTCGATCATCCGCGACTTCTACGTCGCCGAGAAATACCAGGTCAGGCTGGACGACCATGTGGTCGGTCTGGCGAAATGCAGCAACCCCAACTGCATCACCAACAGAGGGGAGCCCGTGAGTCCCGAGTTCAACGTGATCGGAAGGCACCCTCCGATGCTGAGATGCTGCTACTGCGACAGGATACTCACGAACATCTCGGACAACCTGCTGTGATCGGATGAAGATCCTGCTTATCGCCGGAATGCCCGGGGCGGGCAAGGAGGAGCTCCTCACCGTAGCCCGCTCCATGGGCATACCATTCCTCAGGATGGGGGACATCGTCAGGGAATACCATGCGGGATCCGACACCGACCTGTCCGTGGGGGCCTTCGCCAACTCCCAGAGGGAGGAGCTCGGCAAGGACATATGGGCGAAGAGAGCCCTGGAACGCATGGGCGGCGACGTCTTCCTGGTAGACGGTTGCAGGAGCATGGACGAGGTCAGGTCCTACAGGGGCCTGGCCGATGACGTCCGCATAGTCGGGATATCGGCCCCTCCGGAGGAGCGCTACCGCCGTCTGGTGGAGAGAGCGAGGGATGATGCGCCCAGAAACCGTGAGGAATTCGAAGCCCGGGATAGTCGCGAGATGGGCTGGGGACTCTCGGATGTTCTGGCCCTTGCCGACATAATGATTGTCAACGACTCCGACCTGGAATCCTTCAAGAAGAACGCATCGGACGTTCTGGGTGGTCTGATATGAGGTTCACCACCGCTCGCCTCTGCGGAGGAAAAGCACTTATGGCCGTCTCCACAGACGAACTGGACATAGACATGGCGAAGGCCGCGGACAAGTTCTCATCCGAAGGATGCGAGGTAATCCAGCAAGACGAGATGATGATGGTCTTCAAATGGAACGGGATGGAGACCACGCTCTACTCACAGGGGAAAGTCATGTTCTTCCCTCTGGAGGACAAACACCTTTGCATCAAATACGCGACGGAGATCCTGGAATCCTTGTGAGGCCGTTCCGGAACCGATGTCTTTTTCATGATGCTGGCACATGACCACTCATGGAACTCACCTACCTGACGGTGGCAGCCGTGGTTCTCTCCGCTGCCCTGTCCTTCGAGGCGTACAAGCTCCAGTGCCTGACCAAAGGCGGTGCGCTGGCTTCATTCCTCGTTGGATCGTTCGTGGGTGTGTTCGCATCCATCAACGCGTTCTTCATAATGACCGTGTTCACGGTTGCGGGGTTCTTCGCCACGATGAGGGACATTGACCGGAAGAAGAAGGAAGGCCTCCAAGAAGGGACCCATGGGGAGAGGACATGGAAGAACGTCCTCGGAGTTGGATTGCCGCCGTGTCTGGTGGTAGCCCTGGATCTGACGGGTTGTCTAAGCCTTGAAACGTTCGCAATCATGTTCGTATCCACCCTGACTGTGGCCGGAGCAGATACGATAGCAAGCGAGATCGGGATCAAAGACCCCAACGTGTACATGATAACCACATTCAAGAAGACGGAGCCTGGAACCAACGGAGGGGTATCCCTGCTCGGAACGGCGATATCCACTGTAGCGGCGCTGCTCATCGCTATCCTCGGATGGTTCGTGATCACCGAGACCCTGGATTGGATGCTCCTGATTCCGTTCGTCGCAGGGGTTGTCGGAAATCTCCTGGACAGTGTGTTCGGAGCCGTACTGGAGAATCCCGGCCATATATCGAAGTACACCAACAACGCGTCAACCGCGATAATCGGTGCGATTCTTGGTGTAGCTGTGTACTTACTCCTGTGATGTCTTCTCGACCAGTTGGACCGTGAAGCCATCCGGATCGCGGATGAAATAGAACGTTGTGCGGGGATTGGGGGATATCGGACCTATGTATTTCTCGTCCAAAGCCACTGCCTTCTCACCGGCACCCTCCACGATGAATCCAATGGATATGGCGCTGTAATCGACTGATTCCCTGCCGTCACCGACCAGCTCCAGATGCGTCCCTTCCCCGAGCATGGCGATCCTGACACCCCTTGGATTGGTGAACTCGGACACCACAGGAAGGCCTATCTCCTCAGTATAGAACTTCAGGCTTCTGTCATAATCCGTTACGTGGAGCGTGGTGTGAGCGAACATGGCACTGAATCTGATTGATGGTATTTGTTGTTACAGACTCCGATTTTTCCAATGTCAGTTATTATTATATACCTGATTGCAGTGCCCTGTCTTGGTATGACGGCCATAGCGGCGGGGTCACACCCGGTCCCATTCCGAACCCGGCAGTAAAGTCCGCCCGCGTATCTGTCTGTACTGTATTGCGCAAGCGTACGGGAACTCAGACACGCTGTCAGCCACTTCTCCATTTCATCTTGTGGACGGGAGTCTTTTCAACAACCCTTGCAGCCGTCTCTGAAGTCCACATCGGTTGGCTGTCCGCACCTGAACCTCAGGACCCCGTTGAGCATCTCATCCAGGAGATACCTGCACCCTGCGGTTCCGACGATGCATCTGCCCATCAGATCCAGATGCCTGCTCCTTGGCATGCGGACCTCCACATAGCTCGTGGCATTGCAGGACATCCTTCCTTCCAGAGCCGTCAGACCGTCCGAGAACACGAAATCCCTTGTTCCCGTCGTACCTTCCAACGCATTCTCCAGCCCATATGATTCCAGATATGACATGACCTCGGCCCCGTAGGCATCGTCGGTCATCTCAATGTGCCTCGGAACCATCCCAAACGTCCCGTGCATCCATTTCAGCAGAGGCAGGACTGTCGAGGATTCTGCGGAGATGTCCATGCCCTTCAGGTGGAGTCCGTCCGCAGCCCTGTCGTAGTTGAGCAGGACCCTGCGCACGTTGCGCTCCTCCCTGTCTATGAACTCCAATGCCGCCCCTGGATCCGCCCCGGTCCTCTCCGAGATGTCCTTGACGAAGCTCCTGACGGCCCGATATCCGATCGGAGCACCTTCGGGAAGTCTCAGCGAAGGCACCCCATATGAGGATTCGAGCATCCTCGCGGTCTCCGAACAGCTCTCCGGCCTGACCATTACACTCAATGCCGCCCCGCCGACACGATCCATCTCATCCTTCGACGGCAGACATCCGGGTATGTTCGCCTCCAGACCCATCAAAGACAGGATCGTCCTGAGGTTCTCCGCACCGGCGGTCCATCCGGGATCGGTTATGGAGTAGCCCAGGAGGTTCACGGTCCCGTTCTCCCCTCCTTCGAGACCATATGACTCCAGGATTGTCCTGGTGCCCACATCGAAACCCCGGTTCATCGTCATGCCCGCCAGATCCCCGTCGACACGTATCGGCCTCGGATCCCTGCCGGAGAATATGGATTCGAAATCCGTGCATATCAGCGAAGCGCCCAGGGTGTCCACCATCACTATACCCTTATTCCCGGTTCCGCTGACGGAGTCCAGACCTTCGGATATCTTCTCGTCGGCACCGAATACCATGTCCCCGTTGTTCAGATACGTGCATGGGAGCCTGGACTGCCTGCTGAAGTACTTCGACCTGCAGCAGCCCTGATTCTCGGGCATGTACTCGGGAAGGAGCTCGTGAAGCAGGATCTGCGCTCTAGACCTGCACCCTCCCGGACCGTTGATCATACTGTGGGTCATGCCCAGGGATTCGGATGCCAGGAGCGCCCCGAGAAGTCCGTCTGGTTCCGTCCTCATAGTCCTTCCTCCCATCTGTAGCCGATCACATGAAGCGCGTCCGCCACCGTCTCTGCCCATTCGATGGCCCCCTCGATACCTATTGTCCTGGACCCCATGTGGGTCCATCTGTATCCTTTCCTTCCGACCCTGTCCGGGTCGTTGGTCAGGACGATCTCCGAGCCTTTGGATGAGACCACCTCCTGAAGGTCGCACATGCAGGCATCGGTCATCACCGGGATGTCCCCGTAATCCGGCATGCGGACGTTATGGTCGGTCACGTTCCCCTTGGCGTAGATTATCGCGTCGACCCTCATGCCCATTGCCCTGAGCGTCTCCACCTGCCATTCCAGGTCAGCGTTCACGATGCAGTATATCACCGCGCTCCGACCCTCGGTCCTATGGCGGACGGCCGAGATACCTTTCTCGAACCTCTCCTTCAGAGCCGCCTCGGCAGACGGCAGGTTCGCCGCCAGCTCCGGGGCGTAGTCAGCTATATCCCTGACGGTCCTCAGACATCTGCACAGCCCTGTGGGTACGTCCATCTCCAAGGCAGGCCTTCTGCCGGTAGCATCGGCTATCCTCTCCGATATGCGACGGTTCAGCTTCGCCTTCCCCAGCAGGATGTCGTACTCCGCCGAGGGGAAATCGGCTATCTCGGACATCGTGGAGAAGTCCAACAGCCTGTGCTTGATCTTGAGGCCCATCAGCCCCAGTATGTACGCCAGTTCGGTCATGCTACGGTCCTTTCCGAGACCGTAGAACCATCTGGCGATGAGATTGACTGTGCCTTTCTCGACGGGAGTCTGGACCATCCTGCCTGCTAGGGCGTCGAACAGCCCGAAGGTACCGCCGAACTTGCTCCCAAGAAACACCTTGTCATGGATCACTGGGATTATGTCCATGCCTGTCTCGGCGGATGCCCTGCGGGCCACAGCCGCATGATCCACACCAAGGGTCACCGAGGCGCATGTGGGGATCAGGAATGCGACGGCGTAACCATCGCCCATGGCCCTGCGGGCCGCATCCATCACCAATTCGTCCGGAGTGGACGATGCCGATACCGCATCCATGCATGTGCAGTACAGCCCAGGGTCCGGTATGCCGTCGGCGCGTTCGCTTGAACCGTATATCGCCCTGCGTCTGAATGCGTACTCCATCAGATACGCGCAGTTCCTCGGACCGTGGAGGATCACCGCCGCGTCCCTTATCCTCATGGCAGCGTCGGCGGCACCATGGGATGTGCATGACGGGACCACGAACTCGCCGTGATATGTCAGGTTCCTCTCGGTGTCGAACAGATCAAAGGAACATTTCCTGGCCTGCCTCTCGACCTTGACGGGAGATCTAGGAAGTCCGCGTGAGACCGCGGTTATGTCCTCTTCCGAAAGTGGGGCCGGCCTGTGACCCTCCGTACCTCCGATTATCATATCCGCAAGACCCCTCAGGATCCGCGCCTCCTCCGAATCCGGATGCTCGACGCAAAGCACCCTTCCGGATGCCTCCGCATCGGCGAACAGCTGGGAACGAGGGATGTCGCACAACACAGGCAGCCCGACCGCATCGGCGAACTCCGACACCCTCTCCGTCTCCCCCTCGATACCGCGACGGTTGAGCACCAACCCGAGTACGCACGGACCGGGGTTTATGTTCTCCAGACCGCGGAGTATGTTGTTGGCGGCGTAAAGGGACATCATCTCACCGGACGTCACGATAATCACCGCATCGGCGTTGGATGCTCTGGCGGGAACCGAGAAACCGCCACATACCACATCCCCCAGGACATCGTAGACCCTGAAGTCGGAATCGACATCGGACAAACGGGACATGAGGAGCTCCAATGCTTTGCCGGCACACCCCCTGCCTGGCCCGGGGCCGCCGCATTCGACGCACATTATTCCGTTCTCACCTGTGCAGATCGGGTCGGCGGATGTATCCGAAAGGAACGTGCGAACTGTCTCCCCGCCGGTGAGGAGCCTGGCAGAATCGTGCTTCGGGTCGCAACCCACATGGAGGACGGAACTGCCCCCTGTGGAAAGAAGATAGGACAGGTTAGCCGATATGGTGGATTTTCCGATCCCTCCCTTCCCGTAGACGGCCAGACGATACATGCACCGAAATAGAGTTGGAGATATAATCCAATTTGTCTAAAGATGTTAGAATAAGGGAACAAAGAGACCATTTTCGGATACGGATCCACAGGAATGTCACGTTCACCCATTGATCTGGCCCCTCGTTCGCCATGACCGGTATCCGCCGTGATACTCGTCTAAATAAATAGGCTGGAATGGATTCTGACTGTAAGGTGAATCCATGGTTTGCATTCCCGAGAAAGTGATAGAGAAGATCAACGACCGTACATCCGTTAAGGTGCTTGTCACATCCGACGCCGCAGGAAAACCCCACGCGATCGTCTGCGGCTCCATCGCCTGCCCCCAGCCCGACAAGATGATGGTCGGAGAGGTCCTGATGAAGAGGTCCTCCAAGAACCTGGAGGCCAATCCCAAGGCCGCTTTCCTGATTAGCGCCGGTAACGAGGCATACGAGATCGGAGTATCCAATCCCGTCCGTCTCACCGAGGGGCCCGTCGTCGACGGCATGAACCAGGCCCTGGCCGCAGTCAACCTGAAGGCATCCGCTGTATGGATGTTCGACGTCTGCGAGGTTTACGACGAGGGTGCCGGACCCAACGCCGGAACCAAGATCGCCTGATTCTATTCCAACAGGCCCCCTTCGGGGGGCTGAAACCATTTCAGAACTCCTATCGCATACGGAGTTCCGTATAATTACATGAAGAGGCATACACATCCTCATGGACACTTCTGACGTATCCTCCTTGGTGTCATCGCATCTTCTGGAGACGCTTCTCCTGGTCGGAGGCCTCATCGCCCTCCTGATCGCGATCACATACGCCAAGAACAAGGATTCCGGCAAGTACAAACTGATGACGGCCATAGGTTTCGTCTTCGGTCTGGTCATGGCCTACGAAGCCCTGACATCATACGGCGGATGGAACACCGTCGATTCCGCCATAGTTCTAATAGCCTCTTTCGCGCTGATTATCCGTCCTTTCAGGGACGTTCATTTCGCGATCATCATAACCCTGCTGGTAATGGGCCTGGTCTATCTGGCCCTGGGCGGGTTCGCCGGATACATGCTTTTCGACAGCATAGACCTCACATTCCTCTCCGAAGGTTGGCCGAGGATAATCGCCGCGTTCCTTGTCGGTGCAGTCCTCTACATGATACTGAACTTCGCAGAAGCCATAGTCAAACTGTTCGGAAAGATACTGAACTGGTGGCCCCTGTTGCTGATCCTCGGACTCATCTGCATGATCGAGGCTGCACTGCTGCTCACCGGCAACGGAACCATACTGGACTACATCGATACGAGTGCTATTTCGCAATGATGAAATTGTTGCGAACCTTTAAATTGAATGAGTAGATGGAGGGTGAGAGTGGGCTCGTGGCTTAGCCAGGATATAGCGCTGGCCTTCTAAGCCAGACGCCCCGGGTTCGAATCCCGGCGGGCCCGCCACGGATGCACGCCTAACGGCGCCACATTCAAGGAAGGAACCATCATGAAGAGAAGCTCGCGCGCCTGGAAGAAACGCGGCAACCAGCGTTGGAAATGGCGCAAGAAGAAAATGAGAAGAAGAAAGAGAGCAGCAAAGATGCGCAAGAAGTGATTGCTACTCGCTATCACACTCACCCGGGGGTATAGGCTAACCTGGCAGACTGGCGGGCTCCAGTTATTGAGAGTGATTGATAATGGGTTTGCTGACAGTTGATGATTAACTGGAGCGATGACTCATTAATTCCGCGGGAGGTAGCTCCTCCCGTAGTGGAAACCCGCTGACGGGGGTTCAAATCCCTCTGCCCCCACCTTGCGCTTCTTTCTGAGCTCTTGCTCGGGCACCTAGCGTGCCAAATCCCTTTTCCCACCTTTTCTTTTAACTACAATACAATCGCTTGAATTGTCTGGAACGGAGAATCATCCATGGATCGTGTAAAGGCAGTCAACCGCACGGTGTTCCTGATCTCCGTTCTAGCCACAGGAGCCATAGCCGGTGCGTTCGTCTGGCTGATTCTGTTCCTGATGGATGTCGGACTCGGCATGATTTGGGACGGGATGTCATCGTTCTTCGGTGTCCTTTTCCCGATAGGCATGTGCACCATAGGCGGATTGGTCATCGCATTGTTCGCCAGACGCTACGGGAACTATCCGGAAGACCTCCCCACGGTGATGGCGAAGGTGAAACATGACGGCCGTTACGAATACGACAAACTAGGACGTATGTCTGTAGCCGCCCTACTGCCACTGATCTTCGGTGGATCCGTGGGTCCAGAAGCGGGACTCACAGGGGTCATCGCAGGATTATGTGCCTGGGTGAGCGACAGGATGAAACGCTTCGGCTCGGACTTCAAGGAGTTGACTGAGGCGGGTGTGACAGCCACCTTGTCCGCACTCTTCACCGCACCGCTGTACGGATTTGCTGCTGGTATGGAGCATGACCGCCAGATAGAACAACATGAGGTGTCCAATAAAACAAGGATCGTGATTTACATCTTCGCCATCGCAGGGGCCCTCGGTGCCATGATGCTCCTTTCCGAATATGTGGGTGGAGGCATGTCCCTGCCACATTACGAATGGGACCGTGTCGAGGTCGAGGAGATCGCCTGGATGATTCCCCTCTCATTGGTGGGGGCCCTCGGCGGTTGGCTTTTCTTGATGTCGGATGCTTTGTTCGGACGCTTATCAGACAAAGCAGGAGACACAATCGCTAAACCGGTCATCGCCGGACTCGTCCTGGGTGTCTGCGGAGTGGTGCTTCCTTTCACTATGTTCTCCGGAGAGGCGGAAATAACCGACCTAAACGGAACATGGGCAACAATCAGTGCAGTCACCCTTCTCGCCACAGGCATCGTGAAAATCCTGGCCACCGCCATGTGTGTCAACATGGGGTGGCGCGGAGGTCACTTCTTCCCGATAATATTCGCAGGAGTCTCCATCGGATACGGCATGGCCGCCCTCACAGGAGTGGACCCCGTATTCTCGCTCTGCGTTGTGACAGCCGGACTGATCGGAGGGGTCATGCGCAAACCGCTCATGTCCGTCTTACTGCTGTTCCTGTGCTTCCCTATCCTCGCAGTGATCCCAATGGCCATATCCACGTTCATAGGTTCCCACATCCCTCTGCCGAAATGGGCACGCGAGGGGGATGCTACCGAATGCAGGACGGAAGAGAGAGTCTGACCGCATCAGATCAATTCAAAAATAACAGAGTGCATCTCATTGATATTTGTATATTAATCTTCATTTTATGTAAAATGACTACGGATTTTGAATTTAAATGAATAATCAATATCGATTATCTATCTAAATCCGTAATTTTACCCCAGGTTTCAAATACGTTCACGAACCACGACATATCATGCTTGTGCAGTTCGGTGTGAAGAACTACGGCCCCTTCTTCGAATGGGCCACGCTGGATCTCCGTGCAGTCTCAATCAACGGACCTGAAGGTAACTTCGCCGGGGAGTCACCGAGAGACGGCAAGATTCTATCCTCTGCGCTGATATTCGGTGCCAACGCATCCGGAAAATCATACATTTTGAATGCTCTGCTCTCGCTGATCCATGTTGTAAGAGAAGTCCGCGGACCTCTGGCCAGAATCCCGAACTACACCCCATTTCAATTCAGAAAAGATGCCCACTCATCGCCCGTCGAAATGCGCATCCGGCTACTCATTGACAGCAAGACATACGATTACGAGATTGCGTACACGGAGTATGAAATCGTCAGAGAGTCATTGCATCATTATCCCAAGGCCGCAAGGCCACTGTCTTCGAAAGAGAAACGAACGGATTCACGAAGGCCAAAAAGGCGTTCTCATCGAAGACTACTCCAGCGTCAGCGTACCTGACGGTCGCATCCGATTACAATGACGAGATATGCGGCATCGTAATAGAGGAACTCAGGCGCATAATAATCCTGAATTCGGATCTGAGTGCGTTACAAGACACCTCGTGCGATTTCGTGTGTTCGAATCCTCTAAAGAAGACACTGATGATCAAAGCACTCCGTATTGCGGGCTTCGGGATATCAGACTTCGAATCTGAAAACCTAGAACTGTCATGGTCTGCAATCGAATCTAATATTCCTCCGTCTCTGATAGAGAAAATAGATCGCACGAAACCACTGTTCAGAAAAGATATCAGCTTTAAACACGAAATCAACCAGTATGATGTTGATGAACGTGATCTATTCCTTCCAATCGAAGCGGAGTCTGCAGGAACGCAGAATATGTTTGGTCTGATGGGCCCGATTACTGACGCTCTTCTCAATGGAAAAATTGTGATTATTGACGAATTTGAATCCCACCTTCATCCGTTGCTCACAAGATGGATAGTAGAACAGTTCAAAGGAGCATCTAACCCCAACGGAGCTCAATTGATTGCAAATACACATGATCTGCAACTATTGGATGTATCAGAACTTGTCCGCAGGGATCAGATATACTTCACCAACAAAGACCGCGATACGGGTGTATCGGAACTGTATAGCCTCTCTGATTTCAAAGATCTACGTTCGAATTCGAATATCCTGAAGGCATATCTGTTTGGAAGATTTGATGCCATTCCAGAGATTGACTCGCGCGGTGTGCTCAGATGAACAACAAGAGAAGAGACAGACGCACGCAGAAAACACGCGAACAAAGACGGAAGGTCATAATACTTGGAGATGGCAAGTCCGAGATGCTGTATTTCAATTCGCTGTCCAAGCTGTTTCATCTGAGGATAAAGAGCATACCGATGGGCAAGACAGGCATTGATTCCTTTCTTAAGAAGGTTAGAGGCTCGGCCACTGTTGGGGATATTAACCTGTTAAATGGGGATGTGGTCGTGTTCGTAATGGATGATGATGGACGCTTCGATGATTTGCAAGTCAAAACTATGACGGAACGTTGTGAACGCGACAATTGTCTGCTGTTTCTTTCGAACCCATCATTTGAACTCTGGCTGTATCTTCATTACAAATCGTACACCAAACCCTCCAATCAAACTGAGATGGAGTATGCTCTCAAAGAACTGCTCAATGGGTATGAGAAATCAGATGGCATCATATTCGATGAGGAAGACGTTCGTAGAGCTATCGTCAATGCCGAACGGCTGTTGAAAATGGAAAATGCACACCCCTATAATGCCATCGCCACAATCCGAGTACCACACTGCACCGTTTGATATCCCGCCTTATTGACGGAGAGATGTCCTGATGCGGATCTGTATCTCGGATTATTCCTATGCTAGGGGCGGCAATAATTGTTTGACAGTCCTCAGTTCTTGAAACTGTGGATGGGTGCAGGTATCCTTCCACCGCGGTTGACGAAATCTGCGCACTCGTACCTGTTCACAGGCATGATGCCCGCGTCCCCGAGGAGACCTCCGAACTGGACCCTGTCCCCGACGGTCTTGCCGATCACGGGTATGATCCTGACAGCAGTGGTCTTCTGATTGACCATTCCGATTGCCATCTCGTCGGCTATGATTCCAGATATCGATGTCGCGGGGACATCTCCCGGGATCGCGATCATGTCCAATCCGACGGAACACACGCAGGTCATGGCCTCCAGTTTCTCAAGGGTCAACGCACCGATCTCGGCCGCCTCCGCCATGGACCTGTCCTCGGTGACTGGGATGAACGCTCCGCTGAGTCCGCCCACATATGATGATGCCATCACTCCGCCTTTCTTGACCTGGTCGTTGAGAATCGCCAGCGCGGCGGTGGTTCCCGGTGCCCCGGCGTACTCCATACCCATCTCGTGGATGATGTCCGCGATGGAATCCCCGACCGCAGGCGTGGGTGCCAGGGACAGATCCACGATGCCGAAGGGCACGTTCAGCCTCCTGGACGCCTCTTTGGCGAACAGCTGACCCACCCTCGTGACCTTGAAAGCCGTCTTCTTGATCGTCTCGCAGAGGACCTCGAAGCTCTCCCCCCTTACCTTGGACAGAGCGTTCTTCACCACCCCGGGCCCGCTGACCCCGACGTTGATGATGCAGTCCGCCTCGGTGACTCCGTGGAAGGCTCCTGCCATGAACGGGTTGTCGTCCGGAGGGTTGCAGAACACCACGAGTTTGGCGCATCCGATGGAGTCCGAGTCCTTGGTGGCCTCGGCGGTCCTGACCACGATGTCACCCATGAGCCTGACCGCATCCATGTTGATCCCGGTCCTGGTGGATCCGAGGCTGATGGACGAGCAGACCCTCTCGGTGACGGCGAGTGCCGAGGGGATTGACTCTATCAGGTTCCTGTCCGCAGGGGTCATCCCCTTCTGGACGAGCGCGGAGTATCCTCCGATGAAGTTCACCCCGATCTCCTTGGCCGCGTCATCCAGGGTCTTCGCGATCCTGACGAAATCCTCAGGCGATCTGCATGCGGCACCTCCGACCAACGCAACCGGAGTGACCGACACCCTCTTGTTGATCACGGGGACACCGAACTCCAGTCCGATCTCGTCCCCGACCTTCACCAGGTCCTTCGCCCGGGTTGTGATCTTGTCGTAGATCTTCTCGCACATGCGGTCGAGGTCGGGATCGATGCAGTCCAGCAGGCTTATCCCCATGGTGATCGTCCTGACATCGAGGTTCTCGTGTGAGACCATCTCGTAGGTCTCGAACACCTCATTCAGCTCTACCATGGGATCAGATCCTGTGCATCATATCGAAGATCTCTTCGTGCTGCGCCTTGATTATGCAACCGACCTTCTCCCCTACGCCGTTCAGACCCTCGGCGAGCGCATCGAACGTCCCCGTGAATCCGGAGACGTCGACGATCAGGATCATGTTGATGTACTCCTGGACGGTGGTCTGTTTGATGTCGAGGATGTTGATGTTGTTCTCGGCGAAGTAGTTGCACACGGCGGCGATGATGCCGACGTGATCCTTTCCGACAAGCGTGACGATGGTTCTGCTCATGTGTTCACCTAACCGTTCTATCGTGTTTCATTAAAGCATATTCGAGGGAGTCGGTCAACGCGATCAGACTGGCCTCTATGACGTTCTCGGACACCCCCACGGTCGTCCAGCTGGACTCCCCGTCGGTGGTCCTGATCAGAACCCTGACCCTAGCGGCCGTGGCCGATTTGCCGTCCAGAACACGGACCTTGTAATCCGTGAGGCGGACGTCCTTGAGGGACGGGTAGAATCTGGCAAGTGCCTTCTTCAAGGCGTTGTCGAGCGCGTTGACCGGACCGTTGCCGTCGGCGGCGGTCTGCTCCGTCCTGCCGTCTGGGTCGGTGACCTTTATGCTAGCCTCCGAATCCATCTCGTATCCGGCCCTCTCGTCGATGAAAATCCTGAATCCGGACACCTCGAATCTCTTGTCGAGGTCGCCCCTCAACCTCTTCACGAACAGCTCGAAGCTGGCATCAGCCCCTTCGAACTGGTATCCCTCGGACTCAAGGTCCTTTATGCGCTCGGTGATCTCTGGACTGTCGTCCCCGATCTCCAGACCGAGCTCCTTCAGCTTCTCCGATATGCTGGATCTGCCGGCCATGTCGGAGACCAGGAGCCTCCGGGAGTTGCCTACCGCGGAGGGGTCTATGTGCTCGTAGGTGCGCGTGTCCTTCACCAGTGCGGAGACGTGCATCCCGCCCTTGTGGGCGAAAGCCGTCTCGCCGACGAAAGCCATGCCTGTGGATGGTGCTGCGTTGGCCACCTCCCCCACGTATTTGGAAAGCGAAGTGATCCCAGGGAGATTCACGCTGCCCAGGTCGTAGCCCATCTTCAGCGCCAGGTTGGGCAGTATCGTGCACAGGTTGGCGTTTCCACACCTCTCCCCTATGCCGTTCACGGTTCCCTGGACCATTGTGCATCCGGCCTCCACCGCCGCCACGGAACATGCGGTGGCCATGTCGGAGTCGTTGTGGCAGTGGATTCCGAGGGGGACGCCCGTCTCCAGGAGGACGTCCGATACCGCCTCGGCCACCTGCCAGGGCATCGAACCGCCGTTGGTGTCGCAGAGGACCAGCCATTCGGCTCCTCCGCGCTCGGCGGCCTTCAGTGCATCCAGGGCGTATCCCCTGTCGGACCTGTACCCGTCGAAGAAGTGCTCGGCATCGAACATGACCCTCTTCCCGGATTCCCGGAGGAAGCGGACGCTGTCCTCGATCATCGCCAGATTCTCCTCCTTGGTCACCCTCAGAGCATCCGTCACCTGGAAGTCCCAGGTCTTCCCGAATATGCAGCACCACTCGGCGGGACAGTCCGCCAAGGCCTTCAGGTTAGCGTCCTCCTCAGGAGGACATCCCGCATGCCTGGTGCTTCCAAAAGCCGTGAGGGAGGCGTTCGAGAGCTTCGAGCCTGCCGCCTCGGAGAAGAACCTGTCGTCCCTCGGATTGGAACCCGGCCATCCGCCCTCGACGAAGTCCGCTCCGAACTCGTCCAACTTAAGCAGTATGTCCAGCTTGTCCTCCCAGGAGAACGAGACACCCTCGGTCTGGGCACCGTCCCTCAAGGTCGTATCGTAGATGAAGATCCTGTCCATCTCACAATGTCCTCTCGTCCATGATGGAAATGAGATCGCTCAGGATGGCCGAAGCGGTCTCCATCCTCCCGGCCCCGCGTCCGGTGACCGTGACGGGGCCCGCCAGGTCGCAGAAAATCTGCGCCATGTTCAGGGTCCCGGATATGCTGAGGGGATGTCCTTTGGGAACCAGCCTGGGGCTGACCTCCAGCTTGGTCTCCGAAATCTCCCCTATGAGCCTGATGACCATGTTCCTGCTTGCCGCCAACGCGATGGCCTCCTCGGTTATTCCCGTGATCCCTGTGATGCTGACGTCGTTGAAGGTGACGTTCCTCCCGAAGACGGAGTTCGCCAGGATGGCGACCTTGCATGCGCTGTCGTAACCCTCCACGTCGTTGGTGGGGTCGGTCTCCGCATAGCCCATCTGCTGTGCCTCTTTCAGGGCCTGCTCGAACGGCTGACCCTTGTCCATCTTGCTCAATATGAAGTTGCATGTGCCGTTGAATATCCCGCGGATGGAGTCGATCTTCTCCCCGCGGAGGTTCTCATGGCAGAGGTTGATTATAGGCATCGCCCCGCCGACGGAACCCTCGAACCTGAGCTTGCACCTGTTCTTCCTGGCGAGCTCGATTAGTCCCGCGAAGTTGAGGGCCAATGGCCCCTTGTTGACTGTGATGACATCCTTCCCGTTCTCAAGGGCGTGTGTGATGTTCACCAAACCCACGCCTCCGGTCTTGACGTTGGTCGGACTGACCTCCACGAGGATGTCATAGTCCGCGTTCCTCAGGACCTCCGTCGAATCCGTGTATGTGCTGTCCCCGACCTTCCCTGTCTCCTGCTTCCTCTTGACGAGTTCCAGGGGGTCCAGCCCTTCCGGGTCAGACACATAGGTCCTGGAGTCCATGGCTCCGGTTATCAGGACCTCCGAACCGTACCTTCCGATGAAGAAGTCCCGGCGCATGCTGAGGACCTCGGCGAAACCCTGACCGACGGTCCCGAATCCGCAGATGAACACCTTCATCTCAGACACCTCTCACGTAAGTGGTTCCGGTCTTGGCGCATTCCTCTGCCAGGAACCTGTCCAGCTTCGAAAGGTCATCCGCACTTCTTGTCTTGACCGATATCATCCCGCTACGCCTGGAGGATGCGTTGGTCTTGGAGGAGTACCTCACGTCCACAGCGTCCATATTGGCGATTTTGGATGCGTCGTTGATCAGCTTCTCGATATAAGGCGCGTCTATCTCGCCGATGAGCATGTAATCCATCGTGTAGGTCTGATAGACGGAATCGATCTTGGATATGATGATGTCCTTGGACATCCAGATCTTCTTCAGCTCCTCCAGCTGCGACTCGCTGTCCACCTCGAAAGTTATGTTGATGCAGATCCTGTGGTTGACTATGCGCTCGCGGTCGTGCATCACACCCATGATGTTCCCGTCGACGAGGGATATGGGTTCGATCGAGCCTACGAGCTGACCAGGCAGATCTTTGACGAATAACTCGGCGTTCACTATCATTGGAGGGGCCTCTTTCGATTCTGCCCATTATTTATTTATTATAAAAAGGCGCGCGACTGCCGCACTGTCGGACGGATGCGCGCGTACAAAAAACGACAATCAGAAGGATGAATGGCGCCGAGAGGGAGATTTGAACTCCCGAGGGAAAAGTTCCCACGAGCTTTCCAGGCTCGCGCCTTACCGGGCTGGGCCATCTCGGCGTGTGTGTAACGGGGGAATTGGTCGCGTTATTAAAAACTTACGTTCCAATCCAGATCTCCCCGATAATCCGCCAGATGGCGGCGGGTCTCCCTCGCCTCTTCCAGGAAATCGGTGTCGACTGTGAATGTGCAGAACCCCTCCCCGGTACCGCACTGAGCCAGAATGTCACCGTATGGATCCAGACCTCTGGAACATCCGTGCATGTCCAGCCCGTTGGCGGGCCCGACGTTATTGATGTATGCCGTATAAGTCACGTCCTCCAACGCCCTGGCGGGAAGCACCCTGTCAAGGAATGATTTCGACGGAAGGGCGGAAGCCGCGGAACAGATATTCACCGCCGCACCTTTCAGCGAACAACCGTGGAGAATCTCCGGAAAGAATATGTCGTAGCAGATGCACATCCCGAACAGCATCCCATGATACGACCCCATGGCGGGACCTGTCCCGGGCTTGAACCCCGTCTCCGCATAGATCCCGAACCCTGCGAGATGGGCCTTGTCGTACCACACGTCCCCGTCCGGGGACAGAAACGCCAATGAGTTGTACACCGAATCGGAGTCGAACCTCGGTGCCCCGACCGCAATGGCCCTGTCCTGTGAACGGCACAGGTCAGAAAGTTCCCCCAGCTCCGAGGACACCTGCTCCTCCAGTCCGTCCAGGGGATGTCCGTACCCGGTAAGGTACATCTCTGGGAACAGGAACACGTCCGCGTCGGATGCGGACACCGCCTCGGATATCCTGGCAGCGTTGAGCGAGGGCTTTCCGGGGACCGGCATATACTGGCACAGAGCGATCTCCACCTGCATGCAACTCCGATGCCCGTCAAACGATAAACATGATTCGCCCTGCGAGCCTGTATACATTTAAATCGGACCGAAAGAATTCCACAGACAATGACCGGAGTCAAGATTCCGAACATAACCCGCGAGGATGTTACCCGCCTCACGGGATTCATCAGAAAGACCGTTGACGACATCGGTTGCAAGGGGGTTGTGATCGGGCTCAGCGGAGGGGTCGACTCCGCGACCGTCACCAAGCTCTGCGTCGATGCGCTGGGCGCCGACCGCGTCCTGAACGTCTTCATGCCGTCACGCGGCACTCCTGCCGAGGACTACAAGACCACGGCCGACCTCTGCTCCATGTGGGGCACGGAATACAAGGTCGTCGACGTCCACCCTGCGGTGGATGCCCTAGCCGCTGTGTTGCTGACGGACAAGGACACCCCCTTGGAAAGGGGCAACATATCCGCCAGGTGCAGGATGATCGTCCTGTACAACCTGGCCAAGAAGAGGAACTACATCGTCATGGGAACGTCCAACCAGAGCGAGATCATGATGGGGTACTTCACCAAGTTCGGTGACGGCGCTTGCGACGTCACGCCTCTGGCCAATTTCTACAAAACCGAAGTCAGGCAAATCGCCGCCATGATCGGCGTTCCAGAACCCATTATCTCCAAGCCTCCGTCCGCAGGTCTCTGGGAAGGACAGACCGACGAATCCGAGATGGGCATAACATATCATGACCTCGACGGGATCCTGTACGATATGGAGAGGGACCTGTCCGATGCACAGATCGCAGCGGACACAGGACTCACCAGGGAGAAGGTCGCGGACATCCGCAGACAGGTCGCGTCCATGGAGCACAAGAGGCTGCCGGCCATCAGACCGAGCGATTTCTGAAACCTATGTGCCGGAAGGCACCTTTACCCATCAATCCATCCACTGGAGAATACTGAATGGAGAATTGATTGCAAAATAGAAACAAAAATTATATAAACTACATCAGTATGGCCAGACTTGTTGCTCCTGTAGTGTAGCGGCCAATCATGAAGCCCTCTCGAGGCTTCGACTCGGGTTCAAATCCCGACGGGAGCACTCATCTTTTTCATCCAACTATTAGTCGGTGCGGTTATCTCGTTCACCAGGCGATATCTGCATCATCACTGACAGAAGACAGTCCGATTCAGCGCATGCTGGAGTACGGAACCCGCCATGAATTTCAGGATTCGAATCTCCGTTTTTCAGACTCGTCCTGTGTAATAGAAGAAGGAAAAGGGGCCTGGACCCCTGTTTGTTCAGAACGGGAGGATCTCCTTCCCATGCTGCTCCGCGATTACCTCCGCGAATGCTGTGTACATCGCGGACAATCCGCAGATCACCCCTACGACACCTCCTGTCGTGAGGAGTCCATCGATTCCAGCCAGATGTCCGCCGGACAGCAGAAGGAACGTGACGGTCAGCGATGCGAACACGAACACTGTCGACTTCCTTCCCTTGATGGTCCCGATCAACAGAAACAGTGTCAGGACGCCCCAGAGCAGAAGGTAGGTTCCGATGGAACTCTCCGCGAAGGACATCCCCTCGATCCCTGCATGGGTGGCGACGAAGGTCATCCAGAACATCCCGTACAGGGTGAATGCGACGGTTCCGAAGGTGTTCCCGTTTCTGTATTCCATGATTCCAGCGAGGATCTGGGCCAGACCTCCCACGAATATCCCCATGGCAAGCGTGATCCCATCCAATCCGAGCGCCCCTGCGTTATGGAGCGATAGCAGAACGGTGGTCATACCGAATCCCAGAAGTCCCAATGGTCCTGGATTGGCTGTTTTGGCCGGCATGCTTCCGTCGGTCATGCGACTGCATCTGTGGCAAGATATATAAGTATATCAATCGACGAATGCATAGTTCGGCATCCGTCGAATGATTTAGGGTTTCAGACGCCGTTTGCCGTAGCTTCCGGCAGATCTGCGGTTTCACAGGGTCTGTCCCAGCAGTCGTACCTCAGCAACATGGTGGCCATGATTATCACTATCACGGAGCCTACGTTGTGGACCAGCGCACCCGCTATGGGCCCCATGATGCCCAGAACCGCCAGGACCATCGCCAGGCTGTTCAGGATCAGAGAGAAAGCGATGCCGGCCTTGATTGTGAACAAGGTCCTCCGACTTAGCCTCATGACCCCAGGAAGCTTGGATATGTCGTCGTTGACGAACACCATGTCCGCAGACTCTGTAGCCAATTCGTTGCCAATTCCGCCCATTGCGATGCCCACATCGGCGCGCTTCAGCGACGGCGCATCGTTGATGCCGTCACCGATCATGCAGATCCTGTGGGTGCCCTCCATCAGCTCCACGGTCCTGAGCTTGTCCTCCGGAAGGCATTCCCACACAACATCGTCCATACCCAGGGTCTCAGCCGTGTTCCTGGCCACGCTGCATGAATCCCCTGTGACCATGATCGTCGAGACACCCATGGACCTTAGAACACCTATTGTCGTTGCAGAGGTCTCCCTCAGAGCATCGGACAGCACCGCGTAACCGACGGTCCTTCCGTCCACGCCGGCGAGAACCACGGTCTTCCCGGATTCCATCTCCGTCATGGCCGATCCGAAGGTCTCTTCCAGGTTGTCCGGGCAGACATCGGCCATGAATGTGCGGTTACCGGCATGCACACGCGACCCGGAGACCGTCCCGGACACGCCCCGTCCTGGCATGTACTCGAAGTCATGGACATCCATCAGGGATCCGCGCAGTCCGGCGATGGCCTTCCCCAGCGGATGCTCGGAACGGGACTCCACCGATGACACCATGTCCGCCAGAACGTCCGAGTCCATGTCAGAGGTGGACACGAACCTGTGGCATACCACGTTCCCCTCGGTCAATGTCCCTGTCTTGTCCATCAGGACCGTGTCGACGGATGCCATGCGTTCCACCGAACCTCCGTCCCTCACCAGTATGCCTTTGGACGACATGTTGCCTGCGGCGGCCATGATGGCAGTGGGGGTGGCCAGGATCAACGCGCAGGGACAGAACACCACCAGAACGGTCACGGAACGGTATATGTCCCGGGTGAACAGGAACGTGAGCACCGAGACTGAGAACGCTATGGCGACGATGTAAGCCGCCCATCTGTCCGCGGTGCGGACGACCTTGGACTTGCCTGCATCGGCACCTTCCATTATCCGGACCATCCTGGCTATCGTCGCGTCCTCACCCACGCGGTCCACCTTGATGTCCACGGAACCGAACATGTTCACGGAACCGGACGACACCCTGTCTCCGACGGAGACATCTACAGGCATGGACTCCCCGGTGAGCATGGAGTTGTCCATGGACGAGTTCCCGGCTATGACGACGCCGTCCACCGGGACGGTCTCTCCTGGGATCACACGGACGATGTCCCCCACCCTGACATCCTCGACCTTCAGCATTATCTTCAGTCCGTTGCCGGTCACAACCCTGGCGACACGTGGCCTCATGGACGCGAGCCTCATTATTCCGGCGTTGGCACGGTTGACAGTGGCTTCCTCGAGGAACGCGCCTATCTGCATGATTATGGCTATCTCGGCGGCAGCCTCGTACTCGCCGATGACTATCGAAGCCACGATAGCCACCGATACCAGGACGTCGGCGGTGATGTCATGCTCTTTCACGACACCCACGACGGCACCCCACACTATGGGTGCCCCGCACACGGCGATGGGGACGGCCAACAGGAGCTCCAGTTGCTCCCACAGCAATGCGGCGGACAGGGCCAGCGCACCTGCCGCGATACAAACGAACGGTATTTTCTGATCCAGGATAGAGTCCCTTATCAGCGACACGGATTTCGCCTCCATATACCCCTATAGGGTATCTGTATTTATACCCTAGGGGGGTATGGCGAAACGTGCCCGGATCAGATCTTCGAGAACTGCTCGATGACCTTGGTAAACTCGGCGATCGTCTTCTCGGGATCACCGTGCTCAATTCCGTCACGAACACAGTGCTGGATGTGACCCTCCATGATGATCTGTCCGATCTTGTGCATGGCGCTCTTGACGGCGTTCACCTGGACGATGATGTCCTCACAGGGAACATCCTCGTCGATCATCCTGTCGATGGCGGCGATCTGCCCCGCCACCTTGCGGATCCTGCGGTGGAGATTCTCCGAATCCATGCATTGCTTCATATCAAACCGTAAGCAGACATGGGATAAAAAGACCGTCAACCTCCGAAAGAGGAAGAATAACGGGGCCGGCCGAACGGCCGACCCTTCTGAAAAAGGGTTACTGAGGTTCCGGCGGACCTGCCTGGCCTGCCTTCCTTCCGTGCATCAGGGATGCCACGATCGTCACCAGAAGCACACCGAGGATAACCACAAGGGAGTAGATGACGTCTATCTCCAGGAACTTGTGGGACAGCAGCTTGACCGATACGAAGATGAGGATGACCCCCAGACCGTACTTGAGGTAGCAGAGGGAGTTCAATCCGCCCTTGATGACGAAGAACAGGGACCTGAGGCCCATCACGGCGAATATGTTGGATGTATAGATCACCAGGATGTCCGTAGAGATTGCCAGAACCGCCGGGATGGAGTCCAGAGCGAACACCACATCGGTCAGCTCGATCACGATGACGCAGAGCAGCAGGATCGTTATGACCCTCTTGCCGTTCACCTTCGCGATCAGCTTCCCGCGGGACTCCTCGCCGTCCACGTAGTTCAGATGGCTCTTCATGAACTTGGCGATCTTGTTCTCACCGTCGCCGTCGTCCTCCTTCTCCAGGAGGGTCTTGACAGCCACGATCAGCAATATGATTCCGAAAACGTACAGGAGCCAATCGAACCTGCTGATCAGCTCCACACCGGCGAATATGAAAATCGCACGGAAAATGATAGCTCCGATGACGCCGTAGAACAGCGCTTTGTGCTGATCCTCGTCACGGATCCCGAAGTAGGCGAAGATCATGATGAACACGAACAGGTTGTCCATGCTCATCGCCTCCTCGATGGCATAGGCGGTGTAGTATTCGATCGTGAGCGTAGAATCGCCCGTCACGATGAATATCAGAACACCGAAAACGATTGCCACGGAGATCCAGACCGCAGTCTGCAGGATAGCTGTCCTCATCGGTATGTGGTGGGCCTTGCGGTTGCACCACAGATCGGCGGCCAGGAGCACTGCCACAAGTACGGCGAACACGTACCATAGTGACGACTCTTCTATCATGAACCGCCCATCTGGGGACTGATGATAAACCTATCTGTACTATGCAACGCGAATCGCGATGCTCCCCGGTCACGGGGAGGTGTCCCGGATATACCCTCAGTGGGTATGCGGGAACAGGATCGTGAATGCCAGTATCAGGATCAGACCCAGCATGACCAGTGCCGTCGATTTGATGTCCTGCCTGTCCCTGTGGAACGCATCCGGGAGTATGTCGCAGACGCAGACGTACATGAACGTACCGGCGGCGAAGGAGAGCGGAAGCCCGGTGAGTCCACCCACATCTATGCCGTTCAGCACCAGGAAGAACAGGATCCCCGCCACAGGCGTGATCAGGGAGAATGCGAACAGGCGGCGGTAAGCCGTGCGGGACTCCTCCTCGGCCAATATCAGCGTGGTGGACAGGGAGAACAGCACCACGAACTTGTGGATGCACATGCCTATCGTGGCTATCAGCCCGACATCCTCGCCGGCCAGGAAGGTGGCGGCCAATGCGAGTCCGTCGCATGCGGCATGGACAGCCAGCCCGATGAATGACGAAAGCGATGTTATCTTGTGGCTGCGGTGGTCCCTGCATCCCTCGCAGGAGCAACCGCCTTTGGTGCGGTGCTTCATCGCCACCTCCACCAGCATGATCGCCACGAACCCTGCCGCGAGGGCGTACATTATCTCATGGATGTCCCAACCGCCCTCCTCGCTCTCGTGGACGGCCTCCGGGATCAGGAGGAACAGCAGAAGCCCCAGGAATATCCCTGCGGACAGAGACATGAGCAGATGGGCCTGCTGGTCGGTCAGCTTCCTGACCCTGGGGACGAACGCCCCTGCCATGGACACAGCCAGGAGCAACAGAGAGTATAGGGCGAACGTTAGCACCGCTTCCATGACCTCCGGGTCGCATGGATGATATTAATAACTTAGCAGAATGTTATTAACAAATACCTCGGACGACGTGCCGAAGTTATTAACGTGATACCATGGGCATCATCAGCATCTCCCTGAACGACGACAATCTGTCAGCGCTTGAGACGATACAGAAGGCATACGGTCTGTCCGGAAGGTCCGAGGCCGTGAGGTCGTCAATAAACGCGGCCCTGGCCGAGATAAGGGAGCTGGAATCCCTGGACGGCACGATCGAAGGCGTGCTGATCATAGTCCGCGGGAACCATGCGGACCCCTGGATGAGCCTCATACAGGCGAGGTACGAGCAGTGCATCAAGACGCAGATGCACTCCCACCTGCAGAACCACAAATGCCTGGAAGTCATGGTGGTCTCCTGCGAGGCCTCCGTCCTCAAGGGGATGATGAGGGAGATCCACTCCGAGGGCAAAGCGGATTACGTGAAATTCGTCAGAGGATGAAGGTTTCCCGCGGATCCCGGAGTTTCGAACCATGGTTTCCTATGGAAACCCTATCGTCGTTTTAAATATCTTAAACACATTCGTTAAACTCGGATGGGATGTGCATGAGTGATAACTCAAGCGAAACTAACAGCGGTAGCTCTTTCAAGAGCATCAAGGACCGCTTGCAGAACAAGGGTCTGCAGACTGACATTAAGAAGGGATTCAGCCAGTTCACAGGCAGGACGAAGAACCTCGGGACCAAGGTCCAGAGCATGCTGACGTCCACGAAGGAATCCAGCAACTACTCCAAGGGCGTCCGCGAATTCGACGAGTTCGGTTTCGAGAAGTACAACCTGGAGGATGAGACGGAGATCTTCATATCCAGGGTCCCCGACAAGGCGTTCTTCAACGACGGCGAGCCCATCATGGTGCGCGCCAACGGCGGACAGTTCATCGGATCTTCCGACCGCACCGCCGCGAAGATCGAGATCACAGACAGCGACTTCATCCAGGAGGACTCCGTCGCGATATTCACCAACGTCCCCCACGGAACCGCCGTGGAGAAGGAGTTCAGGGCGACCGTCGGAAAGGTCAACGCCGAGGGCGGAATCGACCCCGCACCGATCGACAACTCCTTCCTGGACAAGATGAAGTCCGTCTCCGGACAGAACTCCAGGGCCCAGCACCGCATAGAGTTCATGGAGGAGGCCATCGAGGAAACACCCGCAGAGGTCATGTCCTCTGTCGGGACGGAGACCCCGATGCCCAGGGTCCCCGACGAGTTCGAAGCCGAGGAGGATGACGAGGATGCTCCCCTCATACTCAGCGGGGAGCAGGAGATCAACAGCTTCCTCATCGAGGACGAGCCCGTGGAGGCCGAGGACGTCTGCTCCGACATCGGAGAGAGTCCTGAGCTGACCGCATCGGCGTTGGACTGCGATGGCGAGGAGGCCTGCATCGAGATCTCTGGTTCCGAAGACTGCTCCCTCGAGGCGGATGTCTGCGAGGCTCCCTCGGAGGAACCCATCGAGGAAGAGATCGAGATTTTCGAGGAGTTCATGCCCGAGACCGAGGAGGTCGTGTGCGAGGATGTCATCGGGATCCCCGTCATCAACCTCACGGAGGAGCAGCTAGCCCTCGAGTCCTGCATCAGAGAGGTCTCCGAGAAGGCGGTCGCGGAGGCCGTTGCAGACGCACAGGCCCCCGTACCCGCCGAACCCATGGCCGTCATGAGCCTGCCCACGATCGAGATCCCCGAGACCGAGGAGGTCGCCGGACTCGTGACCGAGGGCAACGAGGCGAGTTCCGAATCGGAGGTCTCCGAGATACAGGCCAACGTGGAGATACACGAGACCGCGGCCACCAGCTCCGCCGTCGCGGAGAAGGTCATGATCAAGGGAATCGACGCCAGCGGAGAGGGGCTCCCCGAACTCAAGGACCCCGTCATCACCCGCCCCAGGTCTGTCCGCTTCCGCTTCAGCAACGGAGTCCTCCAGAACGTCGACTCCGAGAAGGTTGAGCCCAGGGAGGACCTCCGCGACCCTTTAGCGTAACGGGTCAGCGCACCCTCCTCGAATCCGAACCCGTGGATGTTGCGGACAAGGTCCGCGATGTGATGTTCCTCACCGTCCCCAGGCTCGAAGAGGAGGACCTGGACACCCTCGTGGAGCCCGACGCCCATATGCCGGACGACGGGCTCGACGGCGTCTTCGCACTGGCCTACATCAACGACGAGATCCCCTGGTTCGACATGAGACACGAGGTACGCGACCTCATGCTGATCGCGGTGCCCGGCCTGTCGGCCTACGACGAACTCACATTCACCGAACAGGAGATGCCCGATGACGGGGCGGAAGCCTGCTGGTTCCATGAGGAGCCCGCGGAGACCGTCTATGTTGACATGGCATCGACTGCAGATGAAACCGCCTGCATGGCCCTGGCGGCACCCGCGAGGACACTTCTGGTGTCCGCGCCCATGGCCCCCGCCCTGCTGGCGATGCCGGAGGCCCTCCCCGCGGAGGTCTCCGGTGCCGCATCCCCGGAATTCGTGGCAGATGACGTTTCCGAGGATGACGGATTCCCCATGGCATCAGCCGTGCTCCACGTGCCCGAGCCCATCGAGGTCGCCGACGTGGAGGAAAACGATGTGGCCTGCATCCCCGAGGATGCGGTCGCCGAGGACAGCCCCGCAGTGAGGTTCTCCTTCGGGCCCCAGGAGGCCGAAGGCAGAGGCTGGAGGGTCTGCTTCTCGTTCTGAGACATATATGCACATCCGAAGAAACCGAGTCCTGGCTCATTACCCGGCGGAAACCCGCCGGGAACACATCTTTTCATCCTCCTACCTTTTTATCCGATAGTTCTGTTATCCCGCCTCATGGACCTTCTCCCGTTGATAGTCGCACTGGTTGTGCTCTTCGCCCTGGCCCGCATAGGGTCGGCAATAGTGTCGAGATTCGGATTCCCGGGTTTGATCGGAGAGATCGTGGTCGGGATACTGATCGCCAACATCGCGATATCCGGGGATTCCACGCTCATAGAGCTTCTGGGAGTCAACCCCTCCAATCCCGTGACGGGGACCCCTCAGGGCGAGTCGTACTCCGTGATCTACGCGTTCGCCGAGCTGGGAGTCATATTCCTGCTGTTCACCGTGGGTCTCGAGACCAAGGTCAAGGACCTCACCAGCTCAGGGAAGGTCGCACCGCTCTGCGCGGTCCTGGGTGTCGTGATACCGTTCATCTGCGGGTTCGCACTGGTCATGACCCTCGGAGACGGGAACATGAACCACGCGCTCTTCCTCGCGGCGGCGATGGTCGCCACGTCCGTAGGGATAACCGCCAGGATCATCAAGGACCTCCACCTGATCGACACCCGCGAAGCACGTATCATCATAGTCGCCGCCGTCATAGACGACATCCTCGGTATGATCGTCCTGGCGATCGTCAGGGGCATGGTCGAGTCCGGGGAGCTGTCCATCGGGAACATAGCCATGATCTCCATACAGGCCATCCTGTTCGTGCTGGTGATCATAGCCGTGTGCAAATGGGTCATCCCGAGGATATACGACTTCTTCGACAGGCGCAGGGAGGCGGCGGAGGCCGCCGGCAAGGTGCCGTTCTCGTTCAATAAACTGGTCATAGCCCTCATCGTGTGCCTGGGGATGTCCGCCCTGGCAGAGTACATGGGTCTTGCGGCGATCATAGGGGCGTTCCTGGCCGGGATGCTGTTCGCCGACCATGCCTGGGAATGGGACCTAGAGCACAAGATCGACTCCATCACCACGTTCATGCTGTCCTTCTTCTTCCTTAACGTCGGGATGCAGGTGGACATCATGTCCCTCACCGACACCAGCGTCCTGCTGCTCGCGGCCGCCACCATAGTCATCGCCCTGCTGTCCAAGTACATCGGATGCGGGCTCGGTGCCAAACTGGGGGACCGTTCCCTCGGGATGGATTCATTCAGCATCATCGGGGTCGGCATGATGCCCAGGGGCGAGGTTGGAATCATCATCGCCACCATCGGACTCAGCATCACCCTCGCGGATGGAAGCCATGCGATGTCCGCGGAACTGTACACCGTGGTTGTTCTGATGTCGGTCATCACGACGATAATAGCCCCGCCGATACTGGCGAAACTGTTCAGGCAGAAGTACCCGGAGGAGTACAGGATCCTTCCGGAAGACCAGGTCTGAACCGGACGATCAAAACCGGCACGGCACAGTCCGTGTCGGACTTTTTTTTTTCTTTTCCCCACCCCACATCGGAAAACCACGGAACCCGGGAAACAATCGGGAATCAGACCATCCGGTGAGACATGGAAAGTCCACAGCGCCATAAACCGACGCCGTGTTTGTTCGAGATATACGGACTCTCAGCTGAGAGGGTACAGAACATTAAGGAGCATGACGACCACGATGAGTCCGATCGCGATTCCGATGACGGCGCGGGGACTGATCCTGACTCCCTTCTCGTTCTCCGTGTCAAAGTACCTCATAAGGCCTGCGGAGGACTGGAATCCGCTGTCGTTCTTTTTTGCCATGGACGTGGGTTAACTTAGGTTGATATAAAAAGGTATTTCCGGGTCGCACTAGCCCGTCCTTTATAAGTGCACGCACGCGCGGTACCGAAACCCTCTTTAAGTATAGTCAGATAGCTCGCCCGATTGATATGCATTGGGCAGATGTAATCGCAGAGGAGGTCGCGAAGACTTGCGAACGCCCTCTGATCGCTACAGGTATAAGTCCGACCGGGATCATCCACGTCGGCAGTCTTAGAGAGGCAATCACCGGGGAGTCGGTCCGCTCCGCGGTCGAGGCCATGGGAAAAGACGTTCGTCTGATCTACCTGATCGACTCCTTCGACCCTCTGCGCAAACGCTACGACTTCCTGCCTCAGGAATACGAGAAATACGTAGGCATGCCCATCTCAAGGATTCCCTGCCCCTGCGGCAAGCACAGGAACTACGCCCACCACTTCGTGCAGCCCTTCCTCGATGCCGTGGACTCCCTGGGAGTCAAATGCGAAATCATATGGACCCACGAGCTCTACGAGCAGGGCGTCTTCGCCGAGTGCATAGACAAGACCTTCGTGAAGAGGGCCCAGGTCATCGAAATCCTCCACGAGGTCACCGGCAAGGCCGCCGACCCGGAGTACGCACCTTACAATCCCGTCTGCGAGAAATGCGGACGCTTCACGAAGCCCATCTTCGACAGCTACCAGTTCCCCTACGTGGAGTACGACTGCACATGCGGACACCACGGCAAGGCCGACATCCGCACCGGAGAAGGAAAGCTCACATGGCGTCTCGAATGGCCCGCCAAATGGATGGTCTTCGGGACATCCGCCGAACCCTTCGGGAAGGACCACGCGGCCGCCGGAGGGTCCTATGATTCGGGGAAGAGGATCATCGCCGAGATCTACGGCGGCAAAGCCCCCTACCCCATACCCTACGAGTTCGTCCAACTCAAGGGGGTCGGACAGATGCACAAGTCCCTCGGATGCTCGGTCACCGGGCTTGATGCGATCAACATGACTCCCCCCGAGGTTCTGAACTACCTGTTCCTCAGAGTCAACCCCTCCAAGGCGATCGACTACGATTCCGGAATGGGCACCCTGGACATGGCGGACGAGTACGACAGGATGGAGAGGCTGTACTTCGGCGGAGAATGGATGGAGTCCGAGGACAACTCCGTCAGAGCGTACGTCATCGCCCAGCACAACCATGTGCCGGCCGGACTGCCCCTGCAGATCCCCTACAGACACCTGGTCAACGTCGTCCAGATGGCTCCGACGTTCGAGGGAGTCCTGGAGGTCCTGTCCCGCACAGAGGACGTCTCCAAGGCCACCGGGGAGGACCTCGAGAGGCTCAAGAGGCGCGTGGACTGTGTCAGGTACTGGCTCAACGGCTTCGCACCCGACATGGTCAAGTTCTCGGTCCTGCAGTCCATCCCGGACGCGATCGAACTCTCCATGAACGAGAAGGTGTTCTTCCAGGCCCTTGTCAAGAGGATGAACGACTGCGTCTGGAACGCCGACACCATCACCGAGGTCGTCTCGGACATCGCCAAGGAGTCCCCCATCGGTGCCAAAGGCGGATACAAGGCCCTGTACAAGATCCTCATCGGCAAGAACGCCGGCCCCAGGCTCGGACCGTTCCTGGCATCCATGGATCAGAAATTCGTCGTAAACAGGCTGATCCAGGCCTCGATGTGACCATGATATCCATCGGCAATCCGGACCCCAGGCATCTCGTCGCGGCAGTGGTGATCGGTTTCATCATCATGCTGGCGGGCACGCTGTGGTATGTGGCCTCCCCTTCCGCGACAGGACAGGTCGTGTTCGCGATCGGACTGGTCGTGATAGCGGCAGGCTACGCGTTGCTGTACCTCGCCAACCGCAGATCGTCGGCAGAGGAGAAGGAGATCCTGGAGAAGGATATGCTCGATGGATTCTACTATGTCCTGGACGAGGATTATGTGGAATCCGCCAACGATGCGGTCATCATCGACCTCACCAAGGAGTGACCATGCCCGCACTCAGTGCCGACATACTCTACCTGTTCTTCAACTCGGCCAACATGAACCGCTGGAACGACCACATGCGTCCGGTGGACCTGACCGAACTGGACAAGCAGGCCCACAAGACCGCCATAGCGTGGGTCCTGGCCAAATTCGAGGAATCCGCGGGGAACCCGATCAAATGGAGGAGGATAATCGAGCACACGATGTTCTCGTTCATCCAGAGATCGGTCCTCACGGACCTGAAACCCCAGGTGTTCCACAGAATCACCTCCGAGAAACGCGGTCCCGTGAACGACTACGTCCTGGGGGAGTTCGATAGACTCGTCCCCGAGCCCGACCAAGGTTTCAGACAGCGCTTCGCGGAGTATCTGGAGAATCCCAAATCGACGCCGGAGGATGCGGTCATCCGTGCGGCGCATTACCTGGCCACGAGGTGGGAGTTCAACCTCATCTACGACTCCAACAGATCCATGTACGGTATAGAGAAGACCCGTGAGGAGATAGACGAACAGATCTCCCAGCACACGGACCTGATGGGTGTCAGGGAGCTCATGGCATCGGAGGATGCTTTCGACTTCATCGACCTCATCGGCCAGCTCAGGTTCCAGCAGCGCTGGGCGAGGACCCCGAGGGTCCCCAGGACGACGGTCCTCGGACACTCCCTCATGGTCGCGGACATGATGTACCTGAACGACCTGGACCGCGGTGTATCGGACCGTCAGGTGTACAACGACTTCTACAGCGGCCTGTTCCACGACCTCCCGGAGGTGCTGACCAAGGATGTCATATCCCCGATCAAGGAGAACGTCAGCGGCCTGGTGTCTCTTCTGGAGGAGTATGAGCACGACCTTGTGGAATCCACCATAATGCCGTTGCTCAGAGAGGAGTGGAGGGACGAGTTCAGGATGATGGTCTACGAACCGTTCTCTGACACCGCCGAACCGGGGTTCGGTCCCAGGAACGGCACAGACCTCAAAGCATGCGACCTGATGGCCGCGTACATGGAGGCCAACATCTCCCGCAGATACGGAATCACGTCCAACACCCTCTTGGAAGGTGAAAGGGGCATCCGCGACAAGCTCATCGAGAAGGGCACCGGAATCAACGCCAGGGCTCTGATCGAGGGACTTGACAAGATGAGGATCTGAGTTGAAACCAACTCCCTGTTGATTACGGATCGATTGCGAAAGACGCATCAAACCTATGATTTCTGAAAACTCCGCTTGTCCTAGGCTACACAGGCGCGGAACGAAGTCGATTTGCATAGGATCTGATATTTTATATGATATCAGATAACCATTTTGAAATCCTCTGATATGTTATAACATATCATATCCAACGATGTCTGGATTCCGCGCGAGCATTACATGTCTCGCATCCGCGAATCCCGCGGTTCCGATTTCATCAAAGTCCTGACAGGGATCCGCAGATGCGGGAAATCCACCCTTATGATGATGTTCATCGATGAGCTCCGGGACTCCGGTGTACCGGACGATAGGATACTCTTCATCAACTTGGACTATGGGGATACCAGGGTGGAGACCTTCCACAACCTCATCGATGCGGCAGAATCGAGGCTGGGCGAGATCAAGGATTCGTTCATCTTCCTCGACGAGGTGCAGAACGTCCCGGAATGGGAGCGTGCCGTATCGACGGTCTACACCCGTGGGGCGGACATATACATCATCGGGTCCAACTCCAACATGCTGTCCTCCGAGCTCGCGACCAAGTTATCCGGCAGGTGCCTGGAGATCCATGTCCAACCACTCGTGTTCTCCGAGTATATCATGTTCAGGGAATCTGACGATCACACCAGGTTGCTTGAGGACTTCCTCCGCCACGGGGGATTCCCTGCGGTGTCCCTGGCAATGGACAGGATGCCCGCTCAGGTAGACGACATCTTAGATGGTATCTACAACACGGTGTTCAACAAGGACGTCGTCGGCAGGCACGAGATCCGCGGGAACAAGATGATCGACCGCCTCTGCAACTACCTCATGAAGAACATAGGTGACCGCATCTCCGTCAGAGGTGCAGCCAGCTACATGACCGGCAAGGGGATGAGGACACAACCTCCGACCGTCGACCAATACATCGGTTTCCTGGAGGAGGCCCTGCTGTTCTCCAGAGCCAAGAGGTTGAATTCCAAGGCGAAGGAGTACCTCAGGACGACGGATAAGTTCTACATCGCCAATCTGGGGATACGCCATTGCAGGGTTCCGTTCCATCAGAACGACCTCAATGGCATCATGGAGAATGTGGTGTACAACGAGCTCGTCTACCGTTTCGGGGATGTTGCAGTCTGCAGCGTCGGCCAGTATGAGGTCGACTTCATAGCCGATCCCCTGGGTGCCCCCTCATACTATCAGGTGTCTGTGAATATCACCGACCCTGCTACGAAGGAGAGGGAGCTCCGCCCGCTGAAGGCCATCAGCGACAACTATCAAAAGACCGTCATCACCTACGACAGGTTCCCTATGACGGACATCGACGGCATCCGCATCGTCAGCCTACTGGACTGGCTCACGGAAGATCCATGATACGTCTCTGAATACCGGCGACTGCCGATGTCGGATCCATTCGAAGACCCCTATCATCCAATTACGTCAGGGAGTTCCTCAACGCGACTGGAACCAAGGAACGGTCCCAAGCACGAGCAGATCGGTACACGCTCATGAAGAACCGTGACAACATGACGGAAAGACCTGAGGGGTCGTTCGACATCTAACGGACAACGAAATCAGGCCGGATATGGCTGAGTCATAGAATGAAACAATCCGACGCACATCACAAATCCTTTCAGCACAGAATAGACCCACAAAATCCATCAAAATGTCTACGGCTTCCAAGATTGTAGGGTTTACCCTTGTTTCTACTGTCAAAAAAGAGGATTATAATACCATTTATTAAAAATTATTTATAAAAAATAGAATTACGATACCATTTTTATACACAAAATGGGATGTATACTTGTGAAAGAAATCGAGAGGATACAGTACCTTGAAGAGCTTGACGCATGGAAGGACAATCCAAACGTGGTTAAGGTCATACTTGGTGTAAGGCGCGCAGGCAAATCAGTTGTCATGAACCAGTTCATAAGGCGCATCGAAGAATCGGGCACCGATTCGGGGGACATCCTCTTCATGGATTTCGAATCCTCTGACCATGACGGAATAAAGAATCACTCGGACCTAAATCTGTATATCTCGGAAAAACTGCCCAGAAATAGAAGAACGTATGTGTTCCTGGACGAGGTCCAGAGAGTGGACGGATGGGAACGTTCGGTCAATTCACTGCTGGCAGATTACGACGCGGACGTGTACATCACCGGTTCCAACGCGTATCTCCTCTCCTCAGAGCTATCCACGTATCTGTCCGGCAGATGTGTGGAGATCAAGGTGTTCCCGTTCTCATTCAAAGAGTTCCTGGAAGGGCATCCGGCAGTGCCGGATACGGATAGGAACGCCCGGTTCCAGCAATACCTTCGTACCGGCGGAATACCGCTGACGGATCCTGACCGGGATGACAGGTACAACCGTATGATCCTGGAGGGAATCTACAACACCGTACTGGTGAAGGACGTAGCAGTCAGGATGGGAGTTAGAGACCTGTCGGGATTGGACCGTATTGCGAGATTCCTGATGGACAATACAGGGAACGTCACCAACGTGGACAACATCGCCAGGGCCGTCGGCCTGGCGAAAAAGACCGTCGAGAAGTACATCAGCTCCCTCACTGAGGCCTTCCTGTTTACAGAGTTGACAGGTACGACGTGGTCGGGAAGAGGTTGTTGAACTCCCATGAGAAATACTATCCCGTGGACACAGGACTGGCGAGGGCGGTCCTGGACAGAGGCGTGTCTGACACATCGAGGCCTCTTGAGAACATAGTGTTCATGGAGCTGATCCGCAGAGGATACCGCGTGCGCGTAGGATCATTCAGAGACAGGGAAGTGGACTTCACTGCCGAGAAGGACGGACGGACGGAGTACTTCCAGGTGTGCCTGATGATGCTTGATGACAACACGTTCTACAGAGAAGTGCGTTCGATGAAGGCAATAGACGATAACTACCCCAAAACCGTCCTTTCCCTGGATTCGGTGGTAAGGGACATGCCCGACGGCCTGATACACCGTAACGTGGTCGAATGGCTGCTTGAGTGATCCGCACCGCGGCATACTGATTCCGCTTACCGTAGAACGTCCATATGATGCAACAACGTCTCAAACATCACCGATACGATTCCCGACCGAAGGTCGGATTCGATTCCGCCGTCGCAGACAACTGGGCAGTCCAAGGTTATGGCGTCCGACTTCGCTTCGGTCCGTCCTAATGCAGTGTGATAAAAATATAGTCCGGGCCATGCCCGGAATGGTTTTGGCTGGGGGTGGGGCCCCCGACCGGTTCAGCGCCTGCCGATGATCTCCTGACCCCTCATGTAGGGCCTGAGGACCTCGGGCACGGTAACAGTTCCATCCTTGTTCTGGTAGTTCTCCAGGATGGCGACCATGGTCCTCGGGAGGGCGAGTCCGGAACCATTCAAGGTGTGGACGAACTCACTCTTCAAATGGGGCTCGGGCCTGTACTTGATCCTGGCCCTCCTGGCCTGGAAATCGGTGAAGTTGCTGCACGAGGAAGCCTCCAGCCATGCATCCTTACCGGGGGCGTAAAGCTCCAGGTCGTAGCACTTGGAACAGGAGAAGCTCATGTCCCCTGTGCACAGCAGGAGCACCCTGTAGGGCAGACCGAGGCCGTTGATCAGGTCCTCCGCGTTCTGCCTCAGCTCCTCGAGCCTGGCATAGGAGTTCTCGGGAAGGACGAAGTTGACCATCTCGACCTTGTTGAACTCGTGGACCCTGATGATCCCCTTGGTGTCGGCGTGCTTACCGACCTCCCTCCTGAAGGAAGGCAGGTACGCGGTCCAGTAGATGGGGAGCTGGGACTTGTCCAGGATCTCGTCCTGGAGCAGGTTGGTCACAGGGACCTCGGCGGTGGGGTTCAGGAACAGGTCATCCCTCTCAAGGTAGTACATGTCGTCCTTGAGGTTGGGGTACTGCCCGGTTCCGATCACCGCGTTCTTGTTGACGACCACCGGAGGGAACAGCTCGGTGTATCCCTGGTCCTGATGGGTGTCGAGGAAGTAGTTGATCAGCGCCCTCTCGAGCCTAGCCCCGTCGCCTTTCAGGCAGTAGAATCCGCTTCCGGCGACCTTGACGGCCCTGTCGAAGTCGATGATATCCAGGTCCTCGGCGATCTCCCAGTGCTCCTTGGGCTTGAAGTCGAACTGCCTCTTCTCCCCCTTCTCGTATACCACCACGTTGTCGTGCTCGTCCTTACCTATGGGGACGGACTCATGGGGGATGTTCGGGATGTTGAGGACACAGTCCTGCCTGATGTCCTCCAACTCGGCCATCCTCTCGTCGTTGGCCTTGATCTTCTCGGAGACCTTCCTCATCTCGGCGATGGCGGCGTCCTTCTCGTCGCCGTTGGGCATCTTGGAGATGCTGAGGGAAACCTCGTTCCTCGTCTTTCTCAGGCCGTTGTTCTCATTGGTGAGGGCCTTCCATTCGGAATCTGCGTTCAGGAACCTGTCGAGGATGGCCTCGTCCTTGTTCCTGTTCTTAAGCATGGTCCTGATCATGTCAGGGTTGGATCTGATGACGTTGACGTCAAGCATCTGAAACACCTCGGAACTTCTTCTGGCTGAGGGAGGTCCATGTGCGCTTGTCCGTGAGCACGATGACGCTTCCGCGGACGTCCACCGCGACCGCTCCGGTGGCCTCCTCTATGCTGGCGGCCGCACCCTTGGCGTCGTCGTCGGAGTTGGAGAGCACCTTTACCTTGATGAGGCGGTTCTTCTTCAGCTGGTTGACGATTTCGTCGAAGACACCCTGGTCCAGGCCGTCCTTGCCGACGTGCACTGTCGGGCTTAACTCGTTGGCCCTTCTCATGAGCTCCTTCCTTGCGTCCTTCTCAGTCATGTGATTGCTCCTTCAGGTACGGCCTTCTGCGGATCTCTCCGCAGGAACCGCAAGTGACGCACACCATGTGGTTGTTGAGACGGACGGTGCAGTTCCTTCCCGGGATCAGCGGGACCCTGCATCCGCGGCAGTACGGGAAGTCCTTCGGAATGGATGTCTGGGTCTTGGCGGCTATACGCCCGGCCAGCTCCACATACCTCCTCGCACGGTCATCCTTCCCCTCCCCGACTGCCTCCACGGCCAGTTTCAGGAGGGTCCCGATGCGCGCATCTCCGATGTCTGTCAGGACCTTCTGAGGGATGCGCCTTCTGCTCATACGGTGTGCTCCGGTCGCTCCGATACAGGCTGACGTATTAAAATGTGCGCGTCGCACACGCGCGTGGCCACCTATGGTCAGTACGGGACGGCCATGGACTTCAGAAGGTCGCTGATCTCCTTCTCCTCGCCCTCGAACTCGTCATCTGACTCACAGTAGGTCTCCCAGAGGAACTCGAAGTACTCATGGAAGGCGATCACGCACTGGTCCCAGGTGGGCTTGGACACCTCTATCCCCAGGTCGGCGTTGTCCAGCGACCACATCCTCCTGACGGGGTCGTAACCGGGGACAGCCTCGGCAGGGACCAGCAGGACGATGTCCCTGGCGGACGTTATGATCCTGTGGAACTTGACGCAGGGGAACGAGTAGCATCCGTTGACCCCTTTCATCTCCCTGACGTTCCCGTCGGCATCCATCACCACTGTGCCAGATGCTATGAGCGGACCCGCCTTGGAGAACAACGGGATGTCGGACACCGCGATGTTGCTGGCGAACGAGATCGGGATGTCATATTCACCGTTGGATATGACCCAGCGGTGCTTCCTCACTGGGTCCTGCGAGATGGTTCCGATCACAGCCCCGGGGTATGTTCCGGAGTCGTTGGCCGCCAGGGCCTCGAACCTCTCCCTGCGGTTCATCCTGAGCTTCTTCATGCCGCTGTCCGTGCCGTAGAAGAAATCGTAACCCTCAAGATGGTCCACCAGAGCCAGCATGTCCCTGAATATCTTCCTGCGGGCGACCGCCTCCAGATGGTTGTTGGGTTGATCCAGGGCTTCCGGCAGGTTCGCAACGTCGAACTCCCCGATAAGCTGGTTCAGGGCGTCGAGCATGAGGGTGTCCTCACCCTCGGTGACAGCTCCCACGTCCCTGCCTTGGGAAAGGTCCATGCACAGGTTGAACCTCCCCATGAGTCCCGTCGGGATGCCGTTCTGCAGCCTCATCTCGCGCCTGATCATCAGTTCGCCCATGTCCGTGAGAAGGTTCTGGACGTCGACCATCGTCTGTCCGGCCACGGAGACCGGGACCTGTGCGTTCTCGTCGTCCCTGCGGATCACTTTGAAGTTGAACGGCTGCATGATAGTCCAGCTAAGGGCGGAAACGTACTTATTGGTTCGCGCATCCTTCTATACGCGCACAGGGACGCGCGCCCGGTTTTCGGCGAAACGCTTATATGAGGGTCAGGTATCGGCACCCTTAGTTACACGGAGCCTAGGTGCTCCGATTCATTCACAATCCAAGGTGGTTACAATGGTAAGAAAGCCCGCATCGATGTACAGGCAGATTAAAGGACAGGCATACACTCGCCGCGAGTACATGGGAGGAGTCCCCGCAAGCAGGGTCTCCCAGTACGAGATGGGAAACACCAGGGAGGAGTTCCCTGTGGTTCTCACCCTCAGGGTCAAGAACCGCGTCCAGATCAGGCACACCTCCATCGAGGCCGGCCGTATCGCCGCCAACAAGGTCCTGAACGGACAGGCTGGAGTCGCCAACTACCACATGACCGTGAGGGCGTTCCCCCACGTCGTCCTGAGGGAGAACAAGCTGGCAACCGGAGCAGGAGCAGACCGTGTTTCGAGCGGAATGCGCCAGGGATTCGGAAAGACCGTCGGAACCGCTGCCAGGCTCGAGCGCAACCAGGCCATCCTGACCGTTCGCGTCCCCGCCGAGAAAGCGGCCATCGCCAAGGATGCCCTGTGGAGAGCTTCCATGAAGTTCCCCTCCCCCTGCTACATCGACGTGGAACAGGGACAGGAACTCATCCTGTAAATGTTCGATTTCGAACTGGAAACCATATCACGCTGGATAAGCGACGGGGGTTACTCCTCCGTCGCTGTCCAGATGCCCGAGGGCCTCAAGATAAGGGCCCCGGAGATTTCTGAATATATTGAAAGGGAGACCGGCGCGTCCGTAGTCATCGTCGGTCGCCCGTGCTACGGTGCCTGCGACCTCTTCGACTACCGCGGATGGGCCGATGCGCTGATCCACTTCGGCCATTCCCCCATACCGTCCCAGGGCGACGACCCGAATATCCTGTACATAGAGTCCAGGTCGGACGCGGATGTGGACGACTCGGTCCTCGAGAACCTGGGCGACCTCCCCGAAAGGGTGGGCCTCCTGGCCACGATCCAGTACCTGGGACTGATCCCGAAGGTGAAGAGCATACTGGAATCGTCCGGACGCACTGTGCTGGTCGGTGCCGGAGACAGGAGGATTTGCCACCCGGGACAGGTGCTGGGATGCAACTGCAGCGCGGCGGAATCCGTCGATGCCGATGTGGACGGGTACCTGTTCATAGGCGAGGGTGACTTCCATCCGCTGGCAGCCGCCTTCGGGATGAAGAAGACGGTCCTGGTCCTCAACCCCGTGACCGGAGAGGTCAGGGACATGACCGACGTCCGCGACAGGATCCTCAGGAAGAGGTTCGCCGCCATACAGGGTGCCAGGGATGCGCGGTCATTCCTGGTGATAGTCTGCAGCAAGATTGGACAGAACCGCCCCTCTGAGGCGGACAGGACGGTGGAGCTACTGAGGAAGCACGGCAGGTCCGTCCAGAAGCTCGTGATGGAGGAGATAAGCCCCGTGGCCCTGATGTCCTATCAGGTGGATGCCTTCGTCAACACCGCCTGCCCCCGCATAGCAATGGACGACTCCGCCAGGTACCACAAGCCCATGCTGACGCCTCCCGAGCTGGAGATTGCGTTGGGCGAGAGGGAATGGCCGGACTACGTCTTCGATCAGATCCGCCCCTGAACCCTTCCGATTGCACGAACCTTTCCTGGCAACCGGTTTATATCTCACGACTGTCGTGGCATCATAACGCCACGGAACGTGCCAGGAATCACGTTCCTGCCGGAAAAACGGATGTCCGAGACGGTCTTGTGGGGGAGAACCATGCGAAAGAGTAAAACCGACCATTGCATCGCAGCCCCAATGTTCACATCGAAGACCCTTCTCAGCGGCGACCTTCCGGACGTGAAGGTGGGCATAGGCCGCGGCTCCGACGCGGGAAACGTCGAGCGGAGCGTGTTGGCCATGGAAGGGCACGACATCGTGATATACACCGACCCCCACGAACTGGTTGACGACCTGAAATCAGGTGAGATCGATGCCGCGGTGCGCGGCGACATGTCGTCATCCATGCTGCTACCCATCCTGAAGAAAGGACTCGGCATATCCGCGCTCGAGAGGGTCGCGTTCCTGGAGCCTCAGGGAGGGAAGCTCATAATCCTCTCACCCGTGGGCATAGACGAGGGGTGGAACGACGACCAGAGATACGACCTGGCCGTCAGGTCCGCGGAGCTCGCCAGGAAGGTCGGCATGGGATCCCGCATAGCGGTGATGTCCGGCGGGAGATGCGAGGATGTGGGCAGGTGCAAGGCCGTGGACAGATCCATCGAAAGCGCCAGGTCCATCGCGGACCGTCTGTGCAAGGAGGGGTACGACGCATACCACTCGCAAATCCTCATCGAGAACGCTGTGAAGGAGGCCGACATCGTGATCGCTCCGGAGGGGATCACCGGCAACATCATATTCAGGACGATGCACCTGGTGGGCGGCGCAAGGGCGCTCGGTGCACCGGTCGTAAATGCGGACAGGGTCTTCGTGGACACCTCCCGCGCCAAAACGGATTACAGAGACTCCATCGCCCTGGCGATGAGACTCACGGAGGAATGAAGATGTTTCTTGAGATTGACGGAGGCTATTCCGGCATCAGGTTCTCTGCATGCCATTTCATACCAAGGCACGAGAAGTGCTCCAGGCTCCACGGCCACTCCTACATCGTGAGGCTCAGGCTGGAAGGGGACATCGGTGACGAGGGCATGATCATGGACTTCGTGGTGCTCAAAAAAGCGCTCAAGCAGATGATCGACGAGCTGGACCACAAGACCCTGCTCCCGACCCTCTCCAAGGATGTGAAACTGGATGTCACCGAGGAGTCTGTGGAGGCCCTGACCTGCGGAAAGAGATACGTCTTCCCCCGGGTCGACGTCACGCTCCTGGACATCCCGAACACCACTGCGGAGGAGATGTCCAAGATGATGACCCTCAGGCTGGTTGCCGAGATCGGGTTCCCAGACAACGTCAGGTCGGTGTCCGTCGGACTTGATGAGGAACGCGGACAGACCGCGTGGTACACAGAGGTGCTCTGATGCCGAAGGCCGTTGTACTTCTGTCCGGAGGATTGGATTCCACCACATCCCTCGCCCAGGCCCTGGCCGACGGATGCGAGGTCACCGCGATCAGCTTCAGGTACGGCCAGAGGCACACAAAGGAACTGACATCGGCCGAGAACGTCTGCAGGTTCTACAACGTCGACCATGTGATAATCGACCTCAACCTCAGCTCCTTCAGGTCCGCGCTCACCAGACAGGACCTGGACGTCCCGATGGACAGGGAGGGGGAGCTCGACTCCGAGATCCCCATAACATACGTTCCCGCAAGGAACATCATCTTCCTGAGCATCGCGGCCGGACTCTGCGAGTCCGTCGACGCGGACAGGATCTACATCGGAGCCAACTCAGTGGACTACTCCGGATATCCGGACTGCCGTCCCGAGTTCTTCGAGGCTTTCGAGGCCATGATCGCCAAAGGGACCAAGGCGGGTGTCGAGGGACACCCCATCAAGGTCGTCACCCCCATCCTCCATGACAGCAAGGCGGACATAGTCCGGCGCGGGAAGAGGCTCGGAGCCCCTCTGCACCTGTCATGGTCATGCTACAACGGCGGGGACAAGGCCTGCGGACATTGCGACTCATGCCGCCTCAGGCTCATGGGATTCAGGGAAGCCGGATTCAAAGACGAGATCGAGTACGAGCACGATGAGAATCTGTGAGATATTCAACTCCATCCAGGGCGAGGGCCTGACGATGGGTGCCCCCACGGTTTTCGTGAGGGCGGTCGGTTGCAACCTTCGCTGCTCCTGGTGCGACACAGGGTACTCCTTCGAAGGAGGCACCGAGATGTCGGTGGACGAGATCGTCGACAGGACTGGAGACTGCTTCAGGGTCTGCCTGACCGGAGGGGAACCTCTGCTGCAGGCGGATTCGCCTGAGCTCATACGCAGACTCGTGTCCGATGGGAAGCAGGTTGTCCTGGAGACCAACGGCTCAGTGGACCTGTCGGTCGTTCCGGACGACCCCTTGGTCATGATAAGCATGGACATCAAATGCCCCTCGTCCGGCATGACAGGCAGGATGCTCATGTCCAACATCCCCCTGCTGAAACCGAAGGATCAGCTCAAATTCATAATAAAAAACGGAAACGACCTGGACTTCGCGGTGGATTTCGTCAGGAACAACCGGATATCCTGCCCCATTATCTTCGGACCCGTGGGAGGAACCGACAGACTGGAATGGCTTGTGGAGCGCGTATTGAAGGAAGGACTGGACATCAGGGTCCTCCCGCAGCTTCACAAGATGATCTGGGGGAACAAACAGGGCGTATGAGCCGCGGGAATGACCCGCGGCGATGGTTTCTCACTCCGGGGCCTTCGCCTCGAAGCTCTTGCGGCGTTCGATGCGTCTGACATAGTCCCTGACGCACTGCTCGACGGTCCCCTCCTCATCGTAGGAGACGTCTATCCCGCCCTCACGGAGGATCTGTATCCCGTGCATGCCGATACCGCCTGTGATGACCGCATCCACGTTGCCGAGTCCAACTATGGCCTTGGCCACGGCGAACCCCGCACCCTCCTCCGAGTTCATGAACTCGTTGACTATCACATGATAGTCCAGGGTCTCGGAGTCGACCAGCAGGAAATACGGGGCGTGACCGAAGTCGTCGGCCACATAGGAGTCCAGGGACTCCCCCTCGGAGATGACGATTATGTTCATCTCAGTTCACTGTCTTGACGATCTTCCCGATGATCTGCTCGAACGCCTTGGCCGATGCGGACTCAGGATACTTCAGCACCACGGGCATTCCGCTGTCTCCCGCGTCGGCCACAGAGG
This sequence comes from uncultured Methanomassiliicoccales archaeon, assembly GCA_964550065.1. Classification (GTDB taxonomy): domain Archaea; phylum Thermoplasmatota; class Thermoplasmata; order Methanomassiliicoccales; family Methanomethylophilaceae; genus Methanoprimaticola. Next base: position 537,241 of record CAZJWD010000001.1, on the reverse strand, counting down.
GCTCGATGGGGACCCTTCCGAGGAACTGTACGTTGAGCTCCTTGGCGGCGTTCTCCCCGCCTCCGCTCTTGAATATGTTGGTGACCTCTCCGCAGTGGGGGCAGACGAACCCGCTCATGTTCTCCACGATACCGATTATGGGAATCTTTGTCTCGGCACCGAACCTCAGGGACTTCCTGCTGTCCAGGAGCGCAACGTCCTGGGGAGTGGTCACGATGACCATACCGTCGGCCTTGGGCATGAGCTGGACGATGGACAGGGCCTCGTCCCCGGTTCCGGGGGGCATGTCCACCACGAGGTAGTCCAAGTGTCCCCAGTTGACATCCTCGATGAACTGCTTGATGGCACCCATCTTGACGGGTCCGCGCCACATGATCGGGGAATCCTTGTCGGGAAGGAGGAACGCCATGGACATGATCTTCAGCGACGGTGGAACGGTGACCGGGATCAGCCTCTCATCCTCCACGTGCAGGGACTCGTCCTCTACCCCGAACATCTTGGGGATGTTGGGTCCGGTGATGTCCACGTCCATGATTCCGACCTCGTTGCCCTGCATGGACAGCGCTGCCGCCAAGTTGGAAGACACGGTGCTCTTTCCGACACCGCCCTTTCCGCTCATGACGATGATGATGTGCTTGATCTGTCCGAGAGCGTCCTGGAGCTTGGTCTCTTCCTGGATCTTCTCCTCTGTGAGTAACGGTCCTGCCATTTCTCTGTCTCCTATGCACCCGCATCGGATGCCGTGGCTTAAAATTCACGGTCGGCTCCGACGATCCGCCCGGAGGACACCCCAATGGATCTATGGGACCTGATCCCGCCCCGTCTCCGGAGATACGGCATATACCTGCGACACCCGGAGCCACCCCTCCAGCTCAGGTGCCAGTATCATTTTATTATCCGTACCCTTTAATGTAAACCAATGCCAGAAGCAACCGTCGGCGAATATATGATTCGCGATGTGCACACAGTGAGCCCCGACATGACCGTGGAGCAGGTCAGACAGGAGATCATCAATTCCAATTTCCACGGGTTCCCCATCGTAGAGAAGGGCTACCTTCTGGGATTCGTGACCGCCAAGGAGCTGCTCCGCCATGTGGACAAGCCCGACGCGAAGATCCGCAGCGTCATGAAGCGCGGGACGCTCTGTGCGATCCCGTCCATGAACATAGACGATGCCACCAGGATCCTGTTCAGATACGGACTCAGGAACCTGCCGGTGGTGGACGAGGACAAGAAGCTCGTGGGGATCATTTCGAACATCGACATCGTGAGGTCCCAGATAGAGAAGTCCCGTCCCGGGAAGGTCATGAGCGTCAAGAACTTCCTGGAGCAGCAGAACTCGATCAGGATGAGGATCGTCAACGACGACGTCCCCGTGGAGCAGATCATACCCACCCAGAAGGAGGTGTACATGGACGAGCTCATCGGACGTCAGTACGAGATCAAGAGAGGCCTCAACGAGCCCCTGATTGTTGTCAAGAGGAGGATGGGATACCTCCTCGTCGACGGCCATCACAGGGTCATGGCTGCCAAGAAGATGGGCGTCAAGACGTTCAAGGCCATCGTCCTGGTCCCGAACGACCTAGAGGTTTCGTTCGGTCTGGAGAAGACCGCGCAACGCTGGGGCCTGCACACCCTGGATGACGTGAAGATCATCGAGGGGTCCAAGCACCCGTTCATGGAGGTCACCACCATGCTTCTTCCCAGCGAGGAGGCGTCCGGTATCAACCAGCGTCTTATAGACAACGCCAAGGAGGAGACCGGTAACCGATAAGGCTTGAGATAGTATGAAGGTCAAAGAGATATTCGACAAATGGACATCCATCAGTCTGGTTCTCCGCATATTGGTCGGACTGATCATCGGAGTGGTCCTGGCGTTGGTCATCCCCTCGCTGGAACCGCTGTACCTGCCCGGCAACCTGTTCATCAACGCCCTGAAGGCGATAGCGCCGTTCCTGGTGTTCTTCCTGGTCACCAGCTCGCTGGCGGGATCGGCCACGGGTCTGGGCCCCCGCTTCAAGACGGTCATATTCCTGTACCTCGGAAGCACCGTGATAGCCACGATCATCGCCACCGTGTTCTTCTACGCGTTCCCGGTCACCATCACGCTCCCGGGATCGTCCGACATCGCGAACACGACCGGCGGGTTCTGGGATTTCATATCCAACCTGCTGCTTGGGATGATCGGTAACCCGCTCAACGCGCTCATCAGCGGGAACTACCTGTGCATCCTGTTCTGGGCCGTCGTCATCGGTCTGGTCCTCAGGTCCCTGCACAAGGACAAGGTCACCGAGGTCGCCAAGGAAATCGCCGAGGTTGTGACCAAGGTGGTCCGCCTGATCATCGAATTCGCCCCGATAGGTATCATGTGCATCGTCTACAACACGGTGTCCGAGAACGGCGTGTCCATCTTCACCGAGTACGGCGCCCTGATCGTCCTGCTGGTGGCCAGCATGGCCGTGGTCATGTTCCTGAGCAACCCGCTCATCGGCGGACTGCTGATGAAGAGGAACCCCTACCCTCTGCTGTACAAGTGCCTGAGGGAGAGCGGAGTCACCGCGTTCTTCACCAGGAGCTCCGCGGCGAACATCCCCGTGAACATGGTCCTGTGCGAGAAGCTCGGCCTGGACAGGGACTTCTACTCCGTGTCCATCCCGCTGGGTGCCACCATCAACATGAACGGTGCGGCGGTGACGATCACCATCATGACCCTCTGCGCCGCGTTCACCCTGGGGATCGACATACCCATAACCACCGCCATCGTATTGTGCGTGCTGTCCACGATCGCCGCATGCGGTGCATCAGGAGTTAGCGGAGGCTCCCTCCTGCTGATCCCCATGGCATGCTCGTTCTTCGGCATCCCCGAGGACACCGCCATGCTGGTTGTCGCGGTCGGGTTCGTCATCGGAGTCATCCAGGATTCCATGGAGACCGCCCTCAACTCCTCCGGAGATGTCTTCTACACCGCCGTGGCGGAAGTCGTGGAGGACAGGAAGAACGGCACATCCGCGGAGTTCAACTTCTGAAACGGCGGACCCGCTCCGCCATTACCGGGAGGAGACTCCCGGGCCAATATCCCAAAAAGAAAACACCGCCCCCGGCAAGGGGGCTGTTATTATTGTATATAGGGGCCGGAGCCCCTTGGTTTCAAAGGTACCTGTTCCTGAGGTTCCTCAGGTCCCTGAGGATGATCTTCTGCTCTGCGGAAGCGATCAGCCTCTTGGTCTTGGCGAACGTGTCGGGGTTCAGGGAGATGCAATCGATACCCTGCTCCACCAGGAACTCGGTGAACTCGGGGTAGACTGAGGGGCCCTGACCGCAGATGCTGACGAACTTGCCGTTCTCATGAGCGACCTTGATCAGCTGTGCGATGGCCCTCTTGACTCCCTCCTGCCTCTCGTCGAAGTATCCCATGTGTCCGAGGATATCCGAGTCGCGGTCGGATCCCATGGTGAGCTGTGTGAGGTCGTTGGACCCTATGGAGAACGCGTCGCAGTACTTGCAGAACTCATCGGCCATGAAGATGTTCACGGGGACCTCGGCCATGAAGTACAGCTTGAAATCGCGTCCGCGCCTGAGGCCGACGGACTTCATCATCTCGGTGATCTCCTCGACCTCCTCGACGGTCCTGACGAAGGGAAGCATCATGTTGAGGTTCTTCAGACCCATCTCGTCCCTGACCTTCTTGATGGCCTTGAGCTCGCACATGAACGCCTCGCGGTATGAGTCGGAGACGTACCTGGAGCATCCCCTCCATCCGATCATGGGGTTGTCCTCGTTGGGCTCGTAGTCGGCACCGCCCTTCATGTCGCGGTACTCGTTGGTCTTGAAATCGGATGTCCTGAGCGTGATCGGCCTGGGGTAGAACGCCCTGCAGACCTTGGAGATGCCCTCGGCCAGCTTGTCGATGAGCTCCTGGGACCTTCCCTCCTCGATGACCGCGCAGGGGTGCTCCCCGATATAATTGGTGAAGAGGAACTCGCTCCTCATCAGACCGACTCCGTCGCACTGGAGCTTGGCGATCTCCTCTGCCTTGGCGGGCATGGACATGTTGACCATGACCTTGGTCCCGGTGATGGGGACGTACTCCGCGCATGCACAGGACGATGCGGCCTGGGATGCTTCTACCTCTCCGCCGGACTTCTTCAGGATGCCCTTGTAGACGGTTCCGGTGGTTCCGTCCACAGTGACGTCCATGCCGTCCTTGAGGACCTCTGTGGCGTTGCCGGTTCCGACGACGCAGGGGGTCCCGAGCTCCCTGGAGATGATCGCGGCGTGACATGTCATGCCTCCCTCGTCGGTGACGATGGCGGCCGCCCTACTCATGGCGGGGACCATGTCGGGCATGGTCATCTCGGTGACCAGGATGTCGCCCTCCTTGATCGCCTCCAGACTCATGCTGGTGTCGTAGATGACGACCTTTCCGGTGGCGAGGCCGGGACTGGCACCGAGACCGTTGGCCACGATGTCCTCGCTGGAGGCGGATGCTCCGACGGACTCGTTGGTGGCGGAGTTCCCAGTGGCCGTGATGGGCCTGGCCTGGACGATGTAGGCTTTGTCATCCTCCACGCACCACTCCATGTCCATGGGCTTCTCGTAGTGGATCTCGATCTGCCTTCCGATCTCCGCGATCTCCTGGATGCGTGCATCGGGGATTTTCTGGGCCTTGACCATGTCCTTGGGCATGTCGAACCTCTCGACTCCCCCGTTAGCCCCGCGGACGTACTTCCAGGTCTGGCTGGAGATCCTCTTCTTGATGATCTCCATCTTCTGCTTGTCGACCACGTACGTGTCGGGGGTGACCTCCCCTCCGACGATGGCCTCTCCGAGACCGTACCCGGCCTCGATGACGATCTGCTTGGCCCCGCTGTTGGGGTCGACCGTGAACATGATTCCGGAGAACTCGGAGTTGACCATCCTCTGAACGACTACAGCCAGCTTCACGTCCTCATGGGCGAATCCCTGCTTCTCGCGGTAGGCGATGGCCCTGGCGGTGAAGAGGGAGGACCAGCATTTCCTGATTTTGTCGAAGAGGTCCGCCTCGTCGACGACGTTGAGGTACGTCTCCTGCTGTCCGGCGAAACTGGCGTCGGGAAGGTCCTCCGCCGTCGCGCTGGACCTGACGGCCACGAAGCCCTTCTTCCCCTTGGGGAAGAGGATCTTGTAACGGGAGACGATCTCCTTCTTCAGGTCCTCGGGGATCTCGCACTCCTCGAACATCGCCCTGATCTCCGCGGAGGCCTGGGCGAGGCTGTCGTCGGAGGTCCTGTCTATACCCTCGAGCGCCTTGTTGACCTTTCCCAGGAGGTCCGCGCTCTGGGTGAAATAATCGTATGCGGCCGTCGTGAGAACGAACGCCTCGGGTACCGGGAATCCGGCGTTGGTGAGTTCACCGAGGTTGGCGCCTTTGCCTCCCACGATGGGTATGTCTTCCACGTGCAGTTCGTTAACGTCGACGATCTTCTTGTCCATGTGAATCACTGCGAAAGTGAACAGGTTTGAGGGTCCCTGCGGGCCCCTTTACGATTCGCTGATTCCGTAGCATCATTTAACTGTTTAGGAAAGGCGACTAAATGCGCACGCGCGTGGAGAGTCCCCGTCCGCGGGTACGGCTCCGGAGGCCCTTCGGATGCGGTCAATCTGCGGTTTGCATCCCAATCGTTGCGGATTACCCGATTTATTCTACGAATTCCGTAGGAAAAACCATCTGTTCACTTCGAAAAACCTTCATTTCTGTAAGCGAAATCAGAAGAAAGGCCTTCCAGGACTACAAAGGGTTTAAATCGTATTCTCCATACGGAGGTCAAGTGGTACTTATGCACATGGAAATTTGCTGGCACGGCAGAGGCGGACAGGGTGTCGTCACCGCGAACGAGATCCTGGCTGAGACTGCGATCGCCTCGGGCATGTACGTCAAGGCGTTCCCCGAATTCGGACCCGAGAGAATGGGTGCCCCGATCAGGGGATTCACCAGGATAGCCGACACCCCCATCAGGGTCCACAGCCAGGTATACGAACCGGATGTGGTCATCATCATGGACGGGACGCTCGTCGGGAAGGTGGACGTCACCAGGGGCATCAAGAAGGACTCCGTTATCCTCGCCAACTACCCCGGCACGCCCAAGGAGCTCCAGGACGCCCTGGCTACGGAGGTCGAGTGCCACACCCTCGACGCGAACAAGATTGCCATCGAGGAGATCGGGAAGCCCATGGTCAACACCGTCATGCTGGGCGCCCTGATCAAATGCGTCGATGTGGTCTCCTACGAGAAGCTGGAGGACCAGATCACCAACAAGTTCACCGGAAAGCTTCCGGACAAGGTCATCGTCAAGAACCTCTCTGCTCTGAAGAGGGGATTCCAGGAGGTGCAGTGAAATGGCAATGGCAAACATCAAGGACCTGGTCGTCGGAGGACGCATCGTCAAAGCAGGCAACTCCGAGAACTTCTTCACCGGAGACTGGAGGAGCTACGTCCCCATAGTGGACCAGGACAAGTGCATAGACTGCTACACCTGCTGGATATACTGCCCTGACAACAGCATCGTCTTCAGGGACGACAAGATGTCCGGAATCAAGATGAGCCACTGCAAGGGCTGCGGCATCTGCGCCAAGGTCTGCCCCAAGAAGGCCATCACAATGAAGGAGGAGTGAGGATGACACACGACATCGCAATCAACGGAGACAACGCAGTCGCACTGGCATGGAGGCAGATCGACCCCGACGTGTGCGCCGCGTACCCCATCACCCCTCAGACCATCATCGTCGAGAAGTTCGCCGAGTACGTCGCCAACGGGGAGGTCACCACAGAGTTCGTGTGCGTCGAGTCCGAGCACTCCGCCCTGACCCTGTGCACGTCATCCGCATCCGCCGGAGCCAGGACCTTCACCGCCACGGCATCCCAGGGACTGGCCTACATGTGGGAGATGATGCCCATCACCGCAGCCATGAGGGTCCCGCTCATCATGGCCGTGGCCAACAGGGCCGTCTCCGGACCCATCAACATCAACAACGACCACGGAGACGCCATGTCCGCCCGCGACTGCGGATGGATTCAGCTGTTCTCCGAGAACGTCCAGCAGGCGTACGACAACTCGATCATCGCCCCCAGGATCGCCGAGCACCACGATGTTCAGCTCCCCTGCATGGTCAACCTGGACGGTTTCATCCTCACCCACGCGATCGAGAGGATGACCATGGTCGACACCAACGATGTCAGGGCGTTCGTGGGCGAGTACGAGGCCCAGTACCCCCTGCTCGACATCAAGCACCCGGTCTCCCATGGTAACATGGACGGTCCGGACTTCTACTACCCCCACAAGTACCAGTCCGTTCTGGCGATGGACAAGGCACTCGGCGTCGCCGAGGAGGTCTTCAAGGAGTTCGCCGACCTGACCGGAAGGGAGTACCACCTCGTCGACGAGTACATGTGCGACGACGCGGAGTTCATCGCCGTCATCCTCGGTTCCTCCTACGGAACCATGAAAGAGACCGTGGACATCCTCCGCGCCCAGGGACTCAAGGTCGGATGCTGCATGCCCCACGTCTACAGGCCCTGGCCCGAGGCCGCCCTGGCCAAGGTCATGGCCGGCAAGAAGGGAGTCGCTGTGTTCGACAAGCACCTGAGCATCGGAGCCTACGGACCCATGTTCCCCGAGGTCGTCACCGCGGCCGCGGATTTGGACAAGATGCCGAAGATGTACAACGTCATCTACGGACTGGGAGGAGCCGACGCCACAGTCGCCGGATTCAAGAAGATGATGGAGGCCGTCGCAGAGGAGAAGGCTTCCAAGGTCACATACATGGGGGTGAAGGCATGACATCACTGTCTCTTAAGGAACTGAACAAGCTGCCTGTCAGGCTCGCAAGCGGACACAGGCTCTGCGCCGGATGCGCCGAGTCCATCATCGCCAAGCAGGTCATGATGGGTACGTCCGATCCCATCGCGGTATCCGCATCCACCGGATGCTTCGAGGTGTCCACTACGATCTTCCCCTACACCGCATGGAACACACCCTACATCCACACCGCCTTCGGGAACGGTGCCGCCACATGCGCCGGACTCGAGGTCGCCTACAACGCGCTGAAGAAGAAGGGCAAGGTGAAGGAGGACATCAAGTTCATCAACTTCGCCGGAGACGGAGCCACCTACGACATCGGACTCCAGGCCCTGTCCGGAGCCATGGAGAGGGGACACAGGATGATGTACGTCTGCCTCAACAACGAGGCCTACATGAACACCGGAATCCAGAGGTCCTCCGCCACCACCCTCGGAGCGTCCACCACCACCTCCTGGGCGGGATCCGTCCAGCCCGGTAAGAAGGAGTTCTCCAAGGACATGACCGAGGTCATGGTCGCCCACAACATCCCCTACGTCGCCCAGGTCTCCCCCCACAACTGGAGGGACACCGTCTCCAAGGCGTCCAAGGGATTCTCCGCGGACGGACCCAGCTTCATCAACGCCATCTCCCCCTGCCCCAGGGGTTGGAGGTTCCCCTCCGACGAGACGATCAACATCGCCCGCCTGGCGGTCGAGACCTGCGTCTGGCCCCTCTACGAGGTCGTCGACGGCAAGTACGCCCTGACCGCCGAGAGCGCCAGGATCGCCGACGGAAAGGCCGAGAAGAAGCCCGTCCTGGACTGGATCAACTCCCAGGGAAGGTTCAAGCACCTCCAGCAGGACAGGTGGGAGCCCATCGTCGAGTCCATCCAGGAAGAGGTGGACAGGCGCTGGAACAGGCTCATCAAGATGACCGAGCTGTAATCGCAGTCACGAAACCGTTTACGTGCCTCCGGGCACGGTCCTTTTTAACCATCCCTACGATTCACCCGCATGAAGAAGGGATTTGCTGCACTGACCGTCGTCATCCTTGCGGCGGTGGCCGTCGCAGGGGCGTTCTGGATAACCCAGAACCTGGACGACGACGGGGACGGACGCTTCACGCTTATCCTGGGACCTCAGGGGGAAGGAGACCTGGAGCCCATGACGTATGCGGAGGCCAGGGAGTACTGGGACGGGACGTCCGCCGAGACGGAGAGGATCCTCCTGGACCCGGAATCCGGATACGATGACCTGGAGCAGTCCATGATCGACATCACGACCTGCTACTACGACATCGTCCACGACTACTACTTAGTGTACTGGCAGTACAACCGCGACCCGTCCGCCATGGAAGACGAGTATGTGAAGTGGAGCGACCTGACCGTGGACCTGGAGCTCTACGACGAGATCTACAAGAAGGGCCTGCAGGGCCCCAACTCCGACACCATAAGGGAGATCGTCGGAGATGACGCAGCAGACAGGTTCCTGGCATCATCCGTCCCCACAGAGGAGGAGATGGACCTGTCACGCAGGGAGAACGCCCTCGTCTCCGCGTACTACACCGCATATGCCGAGAACGACGTGACGGAGGTCACCGATGTGTTCCTTGAGCTGATCCAGGTACGCAACAGGATCGCCGAGATCAACGGATACGGATCCTACGCGGACTACGCCTACGAGGTGACGTATCAGAGGGGATACACACCGGATGACGTGGAGACGTTCAAGGGGATCGTCATGAAGTACGCCCCGACGCTGTACTTCGAGGTGCTGAGCGCCATCAACGGCAACAGACTGTCGATGGACTACACCTACTCCGGAGAGGATCAGCTGCTGGAGGATGTGGCGCCTTTCATAAGGAGCATATGCCCCGAATTCGGAGAACTGTACGACTACATGGTCGGGTACGGGCTCATCGATGCAGAGGACCTCCCGACCAAGAACAACCTCGGATACACGTCCGGGGTGCAGGATGTGAACCTGGTCTACATCTTCACCAAGCCCGTCGGCACCTTCGACGACGTCAGCACCCTGGTTCACGAGTTCGGACACGCGGCATCCAGGTCACTGGTGTACGGGCCGAGCTACGACCTCGACGTGAACGAGACCCAGTCCCAGGGGCTGGAGGCGCTGCTGATGATCAAGTCTGAGGAGTACTTCGGGATCGACGGCGACGCCTACGCCATGGACAACCTCCTGTCGTTCCTGTACGTGCTGATCGACGCGTGCATCCAGGATGAGTTCCAGCAGAGGGTCTACGGTAGCGGCGCGGAGACCGCAGAACAGATATCCGCCATATACAACGGGGTCTGGAGGGACTTCGGCCTCGCGACCAACGGCATGTGGTTCATGTACCCCCACACCTTCGAGAACCCGTTCTACTACATCAGCTACGGGATCTCCGTGTTCAACGCCCTGGAGATTTTCGTGGACGGCCTCGACGACTACGACGCGGCCGTGGACAAGTACCTTGACGTCGTCGCGTACACAGGCGGCTACGCGGACATGGCGGACACCCTCGGGATTCGCAGCGCGTTCGATGCCGACGACTTCACGTACATCTTCGAGAGGCTCGGGGATTACGTAGAATCTGTCTGAGACAACACGGGGCCGAACCGGCCCCGCCTTCACCGGACACGTTGCGGTCGTCCGATGCATGAGTTGGATGATATTTTCGTAATATGCACACAATTTCTCGATTATCCCATCCAATTCGAGCAACATCTATATTCAGCGTCGCAGGTTCAGTTCCATGGTTCTGCTATTGGGTCTGGATGAGAGAGGTCCTTCGTGTAGGTTCACGGATTCGGACGTCCTCTTCCTTCTGAACTTCCTGTCGGATGGGAAGGTTGTCGGTCGCGGCCGCATATCGTCTTATCTCGACCTCGGCGAAGGGAGCGTCAGGACGCTCCTGGAGATTCTGGAGTCCTTCAACCTGGTCGAGATCAGACAGGTAGGGGTCTCCATCACTGAAGGGGGCAGGAAGCTCCTGGATTCCCTCGGACTCAGGGTGGTCCCCATCTACATACCGGCGTACGTCCTCGGCAAGTACCAGCAGGGCATCGTCGTGGAGAACGCCTCGGAGAAGGTGTTCAACGGCATAGACCAGAGGAACGCCGGGATAAGGGCCGGCGGAGACGGATGCACCACATGGGTCATGGAGAACGACAGAGTCATCATGCTGCCCAACTGGAACGTCGACGAGAACGACCCGAACGTGGCCTCCGTGATCAGGAACAGCACCAACATGAACAACGGCGACGTCCTGATAATCGGCGGAGGCGGCAACGAACAGGTCGCCAAGAGGGCCGCAGGTTTCGCAGCGCTCGAACTGGTCTGACCTCAGTACACTTCGACCGTCCCGTCGTAATCCGCCCAAGAGTCGGAATGCTCGCCGCTGACGTGGATCGTGCAGTCGGTGCCCGAGAACGAGTCTTCAGCCATGTCCGGCATCGGGCCTCCGAAGTATACGTCATCTATGGACCTGCAGTCCGAGAACGCCATACTGCCTATGGATCTAAGCCCCTCGGAGAACGAAAGCGTCTCCAATGACCTGCAGTTCTGGAAAGCATGACCGCCTATCACGGTCGCCGATGACATGTCTGCCTGCTGGAGGAACCTGCACTCCGCGAATGCGTAGCTGCCGATCGTCTCCACCTCCGAGAGGTCAACCGTCTGAAGGGCCGGACAGTTGAAGAAGGCGTAGCTGCCGATGGATGTTATACCGTCGTGGATGTCCGCTGAGACCAGCTCGGTACCCCATCCGAAGCATCTGTCAGGTATGGCTTCGATGTCTGCGCGGACCGTCACGGTCTTCATCGAGGTGCACACGTAAAATGCCCCGTCGCCTATGAACGAGACGCTGTCGGGTATCTCCATGGAGGGTATGCTGTGACAGTCCCTGTACGCTTCGAACCCTATGAACCCTACACCTGTCAGGTCGACGGACCTCAGATTCCCGCAGGCCCTGAATGCCTCATCCTCAACGGAGACGACACCTGAGAACTCAACGGTCTCCAGACTTTCGCAGCCGTAGAACGCCCTGGTGGCGATGCGCTTGACAGATTCGGGAAGCGTCAACGAGACCACACCGGAACCTCTGAACGAGTCGCATCCGACCATTGAGACCGTGTATATATCCGATCCGGACGTCACCGTGGCCGGCAGACTCAGACCACCTGTGCCTGTGACGGAGATCACAATCGCCTCGGAACCCAGCAGCATGAACGTGACGGAGACCGATCCCTGTTCCTCCGTGACGGTCCTAACCGTCCCGCCGTTGGAATCCAGGGTGACGACGCGTTCATCGTCTATGCCGTCAGGCACCGTTCCGAGGAAAACTATCGTCTCTGCTGATGATTCGGACAGCGCGGATTGGGATACGGACTCCACCGTGGCCGGGATGACCAGCACACTCGCGCCGCAACCCTTCAGAGCCCCGTCCGAGATCCTCTTGAGCGGATACCCCTCCAACGCTGACTGCAGGAAGAGAGTGTCGGCGCGACTGCTCACGGAGAGCAAACAGGATTCATAGTTCTCGCTGGACTCGCCGGACACAGAATACCCGTAACCGGCGTCGAAACCTCTGTACATCCCCTCCGGGGCAGGTCCGTCCTCCCCTGACGGGAGGATCAGGACCGCTGCGATGACGATCACGGCGACCGCCACGGCCACAGGGATGAGGAGCTTGCCGTTCATAATCTCGGGAACACCGGGGAATTGCTGTCTTCCTTGATGAAAGACATCACCGTCAGAAGGGGAAGACCGAGCTGTGTCGAGATGTCTATGCATCCCAGGCCTGCGGCGTACTTCTCGAGGACCCACTTGCGGGAGACCTCTGCCGCATCCTTCTCCTGGACCTTGGTGTTCTTGGTCATCGGGGCCTCGTCCCATCTGTTGGACTTGCAGTTGGGGCACTTGGAGGGTCCTCCGGGCTTCCTGGAGACCCAGCTGTAGTTGCACACCATGCATACGCAGTCCAGCGAGGGTTTGTCCCAAGCATAGGAACCGCACTTGGGGCATCTGGTGGGCCCGCTGGTCTTCCTGGATATCCAAGCATACTTGCAGGCGTTGCACGTGCACTTGACGGTCGGCTTGTCCCAGGCGTACGAGCCGCACTTGGGACACTTGGTCGGGTCGCCGCTCTTGCTGTTCCAGTGGAATCCGCACCTTTTGCAGTCGAACGGATATCTGGAACCGCTGGTCGGAGCCGACTTCCCGATCTTGAACTGTCTGTTGCAATACGGGCATTCGCATATCCCTGCGTCTACAACCGCCTCGGCCATGTTGTCGCCGCTATCGAAACCGCGAATCCCACCCTGACTGTGATCACCAGGTGATGATACGTCGGTATCCCCGAACGGTTGAGCCATGTTGGACATATAATCCAATAACTGATGTGTCTTCTAATATGTTGTTATGTAAAAATCTGGTAACTTATTCACAAATCTATGGATTTTTATGTGATTTTACGGTGAATAAAGGAATAACAAGGTCAATAGTGCCCTATCGGGTCCTCTGTGAATATAGTATCATCGACTATGATTCCGGAGTCCGCGTACGCGGCCATAATGCGGCTGAAAGCACCTTCGACCTCCTCGTCCGTGTACGACAGCGACAGGGCTATGGCCTCGGGGCTCATTCCCGTGAAGTGTATCGCGAGTATCCTCGCATCGTTCCTGGACAGGGACAGACGCTTCATGAAGTAATCTATGTAGCCCTCGTGCTCGTCCTTGCGGGACTCCATGTCCAGGGCCAGCTCCCGGAACTCCGACCTGAAGTCCCCTTCGTTGACATGGCGCACCAGGTCACCTATCACGATCCCGAACTTCTGGAGCACCTCGTGGATGTACCTGCAGGCTATCGGGATGTCGTCCACCCACAGATAGACACAGCCGTAGCCGTTCTCGGTGACGTACGTCAGCTCCATGCGACCTTCCTTCCAGATCAGCATGCTGGTCGGTTCGATCCTGTCACGGTATCCCGCGACCAGGCCGCATTCCGGGCACACCTTGTCGCGATCACGCCTGGCGTACCACCTGCGATGGCAACCCCTGCAGACCATCAGCTCCGTCGTCGGGGGATTGTTGACGCATGTGTACCTCACCTGACCGCCCTTGGAGTTCCTTGACACCCACATGGGCTCGTTCCACTTCCTCGACTTGCACCGGGGACAGATGCTCTTGGATTCCTCCGAACGCTGTGCCCGCATCTTCCACACGTGCCCGCACCTCTGACAGCGGACGGCCCTGGACGGCTGGTCCCAGACCCTGGACTGACATGAAGGGCATTTGGTGGGCCTCTCGGACTGCTTGCGCCAGAGGTGTCCGCACTGGAGGCACATCAGACGCTCGGCCTTGGGCCCGTTCCACTCCGCAGAATGGCACATCGGACACCGCTTCGGGTTCTCGTCCCCTCTCCTGGCCCAGTCGTAATCGCACTGGTTGCAATGGAGGGACGATTCCGTGAGGCCTTCGTTCTGCTTCCTGGAGCAGAACGGACATGGGTCGTCCAGGGACCCCATCTGGAACTCCGTTCTGCAGAACTTGCACATGCGGACCTTGCGTTCCGGGACGTCCCATCTCGACGAATGACAGCGGGGACAGCGTTTGGGGGACCTCTCGGACTTCAGCATCCAGAGGTGTCCGCAGCGGTAGCAGTACGCCGATTCATGGAACTGGCTTTCGGCGATCATGTCCTTCCCGCGAACCTCTTCGGCAGAACGTATATCTCCCCATCCTCGTCCAGTCCGACACGGGCGTCTACCTCGTAGACGTCCCTGATGAGATCGGCATCGATGACCTTCTTGGGATCGCCGATGGTCACGATCTCCCCCTGCTTCATTATGATGCATGTGTCGCAGTAACGGGCCATGAGCGAGATGTCATGCTCCGCCACCATGACGGTCATGTCGGAACGGGCCATGGACTGGAGGTACTCCATGACATCCAGCTTGTACTTCATGTCCAGGTGGGACGTGGGCTCGTCCACCAGCATGAGCTTCGGCTCCTGGACGTAGGCCTTGGCGATCAGGGCCCTCTGCCTCTCCCCGGAGGAACATAACGAGACCTGCTTCTTCCTCAGATGGTCGAGGCCGAAGGCACGCAGCGCCTCGCGGACCTTCTGCTCGTCCTCCCTTGTCTCCCACCAGACCCTATCGACGTAGGGGTAGCGGCCCAGCATCACCATGTCCATGACCGTGGTGCCGAACGTCTGTCCCGCCTCGGCGGGGACCGTGGCCACAAGCTTGGCCACGTCCGCCGGCTTTAGCGTGCCGACATCGTTGCCGTCGACGAACACTGATCCCGAGGTCATGTCGTGAATCTTCGAGATGCATTTCATCATGGTGGACTTCCCGCATCCGTTGGGTCCGATGAGTCCCACCAGCTTCCCGCGGCCCATGGAGAAGCTCACCCCCTTCAGGGCCTCGAAGTCCCCGAACCTCATGCGAAGGTCCTCGACCTTGAGAAGATCATCCATCGTACTGCCTCCCTCTGCGCATCAGCATGTATGCGAATATCGGGGTCCCGATGATCGCGGTGATCGCTCCCACAGGGAGCTCCTGTGGGGACAGCATTGTCCTGGCCAGAAGATCCGCGAACAGCATCAGCATCGCACCGAGGACCAGTGATGCCGGCATGACCAGCCTGTAGTCGCTGCCGAGGGCCATCCTGCATGCGTGCGGGATGATGAGTCCCACGAAACCTATGATACCGCAGAAAGCCACGCAGACCGCGGTGATGACGGATGCCAGGATCAGCATCGAGCGTTTGAACAGCTTGACGTTCAGTCCCAGCTGCTTGGCCTGGTCCTCTCCCATCATGAAGAGGTTGTACTCCCTGGCCCACACCATGGACAGAAGAGCGAGCAGCATGGCGGGCGCGAATACCAGCCATGCGTTCTCCCAGGTGATGTTGGCGAAGCTCCCATACAGCCACCACATGGTGTTCTGGATGTTGTCCAGACTCAGGGTCAGGAATATGGTCTGAACCGAGGAGAACGCGAATCCCACGATGGTTCCAGCCAGGATGTAGTTGGTCGCCGAACCTCCCGAACCCTCGGCCACAAGCATGGTGATCGCGAAGGCCACCAGACCTCCGATTATCGCCGCCACGGGGATGATGTAAAGCGAGCTGTTGGGTATCATGGGGATTGTTATTCCCAAGGCCACCACGGAGATCGCCAAACATCCTGCTCCGGAGGACACTCCGGTGATGTACGGGTCCACCAGGGGATTCCTGATTATGGCCTGGTACATGCATCCGGCAATGGACAGTCCGGCACCGACGGCGATGGCCGCGATGGTCCTCGGAAGCCTCGATTCGTAGATGTACAGCTCAACCGTTGTCATCTCGTAGGCCGCCGGGTTGAGGGCTATCTCCTCGGGACTGGCTGTCGCCTTCCCTATGGCGGAGAACAGTGCCCCCACGGCCTCGCTGATCGATATCACTCCTCCGGAGGATATGGAGATCGAGATCAGGAATGCCACGAATGACATCAGTATCCCGAAGACCACGATCACTACGAACCTCTTCTTCTTCCTGGAGATCTCGGAACCGTCGTCCGGTATCGGAGCCTCCATGTCCTCCTTCAAGCCTCTGTAGCCTCTCCTGAGGCGGGCAAATCCGACTTTTTCATCACTCAAAATACCATACCCCTCAGTAGAGCCTCCAGAACACCACGATGGCCAGCATCGCGATGGCTATCAGAAGATACCACGACCAGTGGTAGAAACCGTTCTCGAGGACTATCTCCCCGTCATCACCCACCTGCGGTCCGGCGATATCGGAAATGCAGTATACCGCCCCGTAGTCGTTACCGACGTAGACCCTGCCATCGATGACTGTGGCGGCCACCATGGAGTAGTTGTCCTTGGACGATGGGGAGAGCTTCAGCCTCCATATCTCGGAGCCGTCCTCGGCAGACACCGCCGTGACGCCCCCTCCGTTGGGCCAATACTCCCCGGCGGAGTAGTCGACCATGTAGATCACACCGTCGGCCAGGGTGAGCGCTGACTTGATCCAGTTGTACTCCTTGGAGACCCACTCGACCCTGCCGTCGAAATCGAGTTTGTAGACAGCCTGGACCAGATCCATCTCCGAACCGTCGGTTGAAACGAGAGTCCTGGTGCCGTTGACGGAAGGCTGCATGTACGCGTAGATGGCGTCTTCGGCGACCACCGGACCTCCCATCAACAGGTCGAGCTTCCAGTAGTGATCGGAGCCGTCCGGGCCCTTCCCGGTGGATGCGTCCACACAGATTGTGAACCCGTCCTGGGAGGTCATGCCTCCGTCGGTGCAGCTGACCAGCATCCTGCCGTCAGGCATGATGGAGATGTCGGCGGCGGAACCGGGCGTCCCCTTGTGGGGGATGTTGTCATCCCCGAGGTTGATCATCCTCTGCACCCATATCTCCTGACCGGTGGATGCGTCCAGAGCATGGACGTATCCCTCGTACGATCCGATGAACAGCATCCTCGTGCCGCCCACGTCGGCTATGACGGGTGCATGGTAGTAGAAGCAGCCCTTCGTCCCCGTGTAGGTCCCGTCAGAGTAGGTGTCGTCTGGGTCGTAGTCCCACAGGAGCGTGAACCCTGCCTCACGGTCCACGGAATAGGACATTACATGTCCGTTGGCGGTGCCGAAGTATACGGCACCCGAATCGTAAATCGGGGTGGTTCCCCCGGTATGGAACGTCCTCCCGTCCCATGCGACGTCGTTGTTCTCATCGTACGGGAAACTGGAGTCGAGGGCGAGAATGTCCAGGACCTCGCCGGTGTAGCGGTCGAAGCAGTACACGTTCCAGTTGGTCGCCGTGACGATGAGCATGTCCCCGACGACCAGAGGGGACGTGACCTCGTAGCCCTGTCCCTTGGACATCATGAAGCTCCAGACGACCGCCCCGGTGAACCTGTCGAGACAGTACACCCATGGGTTCCCGTCCGCTCCGGACTTCCCGTAGGCACCGCCGGTCGTGTGGTACAGTAGGTTCCCGGCTACGATTATGGATGAATCAACATAACCGGACGTGTAAGTTCTGTACCACTCCATAGGAGACTTGGCATCGATTGTTCCGAAGGAGTCGGAGTTCCCGGACGAGGCGGAATCCCCGCGGTGCTGGGTCCAGGCGGACGGGTTGTCAGGGGTCTCGACGGGAACGATCGAACCGCTCGGGTAGAATCCCCATGCGAAGCATCCGCCGGAGTAGTTCCCGTCCTCGGATGCTGCCCATGCTGTGCCATCCCAAAGATACAGGTTCCACCTGCACTCCTGGGTTCCGACGATATGGTTGGTCATCTCGCCGATGATGGTCACCTGACCATCTGAAATTGAGAACTCAAGCCCCAGCGCCTCGGCGGCCTCGCCTGCGATGGATGAGTACGTTCCGGATGCTCCGGATACGTCGACCCAGTACGTTGTCCCGTTACCCATGTCCATGAGCATCAAATCCGTAACGGCTCCGTCCGACCCGCTCGCGGCGGTGGGAGCCAGAGAGACCATGAGTACCGCCAGAAGAAGCACGGCGACCGTCCTGTTGCTGCCCTTCAGAATATCTCCCCCACCTGGTACTTCAGATAGTAATCATAATCGTCCCCGAACCAGAACGGGACCGCATCCAACGGATCCCAATCCAGGAACGCTTCCTGGTTGAGAATCTTGGCCAACAGCTCCGCCGCCTCTGCGAGCCTGGGCCCAGGACGTTGGAGGATGTCCGCGGCGTCTCCGGAGAAGACGTACACCTCGCCGTTCTGATATGCAGGGGTGTTCTTCCACATCGGGTCCAGAGACTCCAACAGGGAGTTGTAGCTCTCCCTGTCGTTCACCGGGTTGACAGAAATTATTATGATGACCTGCGGCTGCTTGGCGTAGATCTGCTCCTTGTTGACCATGAACCAGCCCGAGGACTGGGTGTCGAATATGTTGCGTCCGCCCGCACTGGACACGAGATCGGACATGAATGTGTATGAACCGGATGTCCATGGAGAGGGATCAGCTGAAAGCGAGACGAACACCCGCTTGTTCGTGTCGCCCGCTATCCCGGACACGATGTCTATGGTGTCGGAAAGGTCGGCTATCACTCTGTTGGCCGTCTCGGGCATGCCCAGAGCGGATGCCACGATCCAGATGTTGTCGTACATCTTGCTGACATCCACTGCGTCATAGAGCACCACCACATCCACTCCGGCCTTACGGAGCTTGTCCGCGATGGTGACCTGCTGACCCACGGAACCGTCGCATATCACCAGGTCCGGCTCCACCTTGATTATCCACTCATAGTTGGGGTCAGTGTACCCTCCAACATAGGTGATCGTACCATCGTCCTGACGGTCACGAACCTGCTGCGGATAGTTGCTGTACAGGTCGGTGCCGACGATACAGTCCAATCCTCCGACGGCCACAACGGTCTCGGTGACCGACGGAGCAAGAGTGACCACCCTGAGAGGTTCCCCGGTGACGATGTCGTTACCGTCTCTGGCGTATCCGTAGTAAGAGAATCCGGTGTAATCCGTGCCTGGCACCAGGGCATCCTCGCCTGTTGTGCGGGCCCAGGAAACCACCTGGCAGCTCCCTATGTCCGCAGACGGGTCAGCTTCCACCCATCCGCCCCCACCGAGTATGTAGAAGCCCCATCTGATTCCGACCAGGTTCTCCTGGCCGTCGACAGAGTAAACCGTCCCATCATTAAGACGGATAGGCGCCTCGAACCCCATGACACCACAGACGGTATCCAGTACGGAGTCCCCGGTCATCCCCTCTGACAGCCCCATCTCCACCCAGTACAGGTCCCAGTATCCGAAGTCCAGGACCACGCCCTCAGACTCGTCCGAGGACTGCTGCGTTGTCCCTATGAACGGCACTGCGGCTATGAGAAGCAACAGAAGCGCCGCAGAGACGAACAACTTGATCCTGATTGACTTCATGGCGGATTCCTCCGGGTTTTCCGAGGGGGCGGTGCCCCCTCACCGGGCTTCGGAGCGCCCCCTCATCAAGAAGACCGCCAGGACGGCGACTATCAGGACGACCACCGCTATTCCGACGTACAGCATTGTGTTGCCTTCATCCCCAGGCTTATCCGCTTCCGCCTGACCTCCGGTCAGATCCGCGGTCGTGGCAAAGTACAACGAGAAGTGGGTGGTCTCAAAAGTGACGAACCCGTCCGCATAGGTGCAGGGGAACCTCTCAAGGTTACCCCTGCTATCCATGTAATAGACTGAGATCTTGCCAGGATCCTCATAGGACCCGAGGATGTACGGCATCGTGATCGTGGCGACACCTCCGAGGTCATCGCAGCCTCCGCCGTTCACCTGGTACTCGAAGAACCGAAGGTCCGCCTCGACGGAACCCAGAATGCTCTTCTGGGGTGCGGTCAGGTCGGTCTGCGCTATCGACTTGACGGACAGGTTCAGGCCCGAATCCCTGGCGACGGTCCCGTAAACAGATGCCGTGATCTTCACCGATCCGACGGACTCTATCGTCATGGTGTATTCCGGCACCGCCCCGTCGGAGTCATCGACTATGGTCCCCTGCCATCCGTCCTCGTTGTCGACGGCTTCGAACTCCACCGCCGACCCTTGCTCGGACACGACACGGACCATGCATGATGCCGAGAGGTTCGTGCCGTCGACCTTAGCGGTCACGGTCGCCTCCCCCTCTCCGACGGTCACGAGCTTCCCGTTGCCGTCGACGGTGACCACACCCTTGTCATCCGAGCTCCAAGTCACCGTCCCCTTGGCACCGAGATCAAACTCGTAAGTCAGTACCCGGGCCTTATCGACCGAGGTCATCCAATAGTTGCAATCCAGCATTATGCTCATCGGGGTTCCGGGCTTGACAACGGTAACGGTACGGGTGTCCTTGAATGCCCCGTCCACGGTCGTCACGGTGATCTCCGCCTCCCCTTCGGACACGGCCTTCACGACTCCCGAGAGACTGACCGTCGCAACCGACGGGTTGCTGCTGGACCAGACGACGTTCCTGTTGGTAGCGTCAGAAGGTGCGATCGAAGCCGTGAAAGTGTATGAGCTCCCGACCTCCATCCTGCTCTTGGAGTCTTTTACTCCGACCCCGGTCACGGGGACGGTGGGCTTACCGGGTTCGACCGGTGTCGTCGGACCACCGACAGCCGTGAACTGCGCCGTGATGGTGATATCGGATACGACCTGAGTGAAGTCCCGGTCCCATCCGGTGAATATGTACTGCGTCCCGTCCGTGGAGTTCTTCGACGGATTGGCCGGCGCTGTGGCGGAAGCGAAGTACTTCACGGTCTGCGACTTGATGACTGTACCGTTCCCGTCCACGAACCGTACTGTGCACGAGTCGTTCTTCAGGCCCGAGGGTATGCTGGACGGAGTGGCTGTGACTCCTGATGTAGCGCTGTCGTCCGCGGTTATCTGCCTGACGACGCTGAAGTACGGATAGACCCCGGGATCGTAGTACCCGAGACACCAGTTGTTGTACTCCCATTTGCCCGTGCTGCTGTTCCATGAGAACTGGGACCAGTTGTTCCACAGGCCGTTTCCGACGTCATCATCCTCAAGACCCATGAACGACCCCAGCCATCCGTAAAGAGTATTGCTAGGGTTATCGTTGATATCCAGTTCGAACCCGCTGTTCCCTCTGGCCCTCAGCGTGCTGCAAGCGTCTATGAAGGCTTCGGCGATGTTTGACCCCTGACCCGCGATCCAGAATCCCCGGAGTCTCTGCTCCTCGGTCAGAACCGAGTTGACGTAGCCGTTGGCCTTGGAGTCGGTGACGAATTTGATGTAGAAGTATCCGATACTGACTGGCTTGAACGAAGATGGAGTGCTGTATTTTATAACCTTGCCTGAAAGATCCACTGTGATATCAGAATAATACACATAATATGAAGTTCCAGTCTCCAGGTAGGCCCTGTCCATATTCGCGTTTACGGATACCCAACCTGTGGGTGGCCTCCATTGAAGAATGTACCAACTCTTACTGTTTGTGTTTGCGGTGCCATCCAAAGACTTTACGGTCCCGTTAGCGTTCATGATTATACGTCCAGACAATGCATCCTTGAGAATTCCCTCTATGTCCGGACCGGTCCCGCTCAGCTCTATAGTGCCGGCGACGGTCCCATCCCCGATGAAAACCCTTGCTGTGTAGGATGATGCTCCTTCAGAGTCGTCCGATACTGCGACCAAGGTGACTGAGACCACCATGACCGCGACCGCCAGTAACACGGCGCGTTTTATGTTCGACATTATCTGACGTTCCTACGTCTTCGACGTATTATCAATAGCCAGATGTCTGAATAAAAATCCCGAATAGCCATGGTTGGATGTTGGATGCGCAACTTACGGAATATATCGCGTAAACAGGAACGACAATAATTGTCTGCCTCCCCGCAGATACGGGGAGGCTGTTAATAAGTTTATTCGGATTCGATCCGACAGGTTCCGTTCTTCATCCGCGGATCTCAGGGCCTCCCTCTGACGTATGTCAGATACATGTTGAGTCCGAACATGGCGATGAGAACCGCCAGAAGGCCGATGACAGCGTACAACAGGCCTGTGAGCCCGTCATCGGACTGTCCGGATGAGGGGCCGACTGTCGAACCGTCATCCAGCAGACTTCCGTTGCTGACAACGTAATACGAAAAGTGGTCGGTCTCGAATGTAACCGCACCGGTCAGCTTGTCATAGGTGCTCCTGTGCTCAGTGAGCCTTCCGTAGTCATCCATATAGTAGACATGGACGTCCTCTGCCTTCCCACCCTTGAGGTCATGAGGCAGGGAGATGGTCGCCGTTCCTCCGAGCTCGTGGAGTCTGGTGTCGCCAACGTATGCGGAAAGCGAGAACACTGCGCCTCCGGAGACAGAGGTCTTCTGGGTGTCAGTCAGCTCACTCTCGAACACAAGGGATGCAGATAGTTTCACATCCCCTCCGGAATCGGCCATTCCGACTACAATGTCACTGGACAACGAGACGGATCCGACACCTGTGTCCACGCGGACCTCGGTCTTTCCGGATTCAGCGATCACCGATATCGCACTCTCGGAGATCGTCACGGTCGAATCGATCGTGTCGTCTCCCGTCTGGGATCCAATGACCACGGTCGGAACTATATCCTCGCCCGCGACGGTCGATACAGATGCGATCTGCTGGACCGCAGCCTGGATGTCTGCAGGGCTCACCGTAATCGTCTGCTTGCCGTTGGATGTGTCCACCTTCGATGGTATGGTGGTGACCGCAGAAGCCTGGGAGTTGCCTTCGACATCGGTGACGATGTTCACTACGGTCATGGTCTTGCTACCTTCGGTCTTGACCTCTATGCTGACCTCAGTCCCGACTACGTTCCCTTCGGAATCGGTCGTCGTGTCCGTGATCTTGGAGATGGTGCTGTCCCCCGCCTCAGAGGTCTCCTCCACCGTGCTTGTCTTGGTTCCATCGCTGTTTTCCACAGTTCCCTTGTCGACGACTTCGGCGTCTCCGACCACGGTCACCTGGACGGTGACAGAGATATCCTTGTAGGTAACGGTGATCGTCGCAGTTCCGGCAGCCACACCTTTGACGTTCCCGCTGGAATCCACAGTAGCGACCTTGCTGTCGGATGACCTCCAGGTCAGTGAGACGTTCTCGGTCGGAGCCGTGGTGGCGCCGATCTTAACGGTCTCGGAAATCCCCAGACTTACCACCGTCTGATCCAGCTTGATCGATGTCACGTCGCCCTGGACCGTCACCGTGCATGATGCGGAATAGCTTCCGTCCACGGTTGTGACGGTGACTATGGTCGTTCCTGCAGACAAGGCAGTGACGACTCCAGCACTGGACACGCTGGCGACCAATGAGTTGCTAGAGGTCCAGATGACGGAACGATTAGCAGCGTTCGTCGGACTTACGGTGGCTGAAAGTGCCTGTGTTCCGCCGACCTGCATCGAGAGTATACTCCTGCTAAGACTGACAGACTGTACCTTCACAGACTGTACTGTGACGGTCACACTTGCCGATGCTCCAGAACCGTTGCTGGCTGTGGCGGTGATTGTCGCGTATCCCTCGGACACGGCCGTAACATTCCCATTCTGATCCACTGTTGCAACAGTCGGGTTGCTTGAGGACCATATGAATCCGGAAACACCCGTTGCACTCGCTTTGAGAACCTCCTTCTCACCGATGTACATGAGGCCACCCCCTGTTATGGTAACCTGGGGGGTCGTGACAGCCACGACACACTGAGCCGTGTTTCCGTTCGGAGCGGTTGCGGTTATAACCGCAGTCCCCGCAGAAATCGCGGTAACCGATCCGTCTGGACCCACATTCGCCACAGCAGGGTTGCTGGAACTCCAACTGATTGACCCCATCAGCGGCTTACCAGATTCGTATCCCGCACTCAGGGTCTCAGACCCGCCGACCGTCATGTTCAGTGTGATAGGGTCGATAACAACATTATACCCGGGCACGGTCACCTCGAACGATGCCTTGGCCTCACTGGATATAGCCTGGACTGTGATTGTAACAGTTCCGGGTGCCAATGCAGTGATGACACCGTTCTCTACACAGACAACATCAGGGTTACCCGATATCCAGGAGATATGTTCGCCAGCACTCTGCGGCATCACAGTAACGCCTAGCTTCAACGGGTCGTCGGATACAGACAAGATCACTTTCTGGTTGTTGTATGATGTGCCACTATCATCCACGATAGTAATGGTTGTAATGTCAGGCTCACTCTCCGATACCCAGTACGCACTGAGAACTGTGGACGATCCGACCAAATACTGGGAGCCAGCATCATAAATGATGCTTCCGTCCCACCATCCGGCGAATTCGTATCCAGACTTGGTGATACCCACATCATTCGAATTGTCCAAACCAGGAAGAGTAATCCTGGTCCCAGCCTCGTACGATCCTGCGGAAATTGTCATGCCTTCGCTCAACTTTCCACCATCCAGGTCGAACGAAACCGTGGAATAACGAACCTTGGTGATACCTACATCCTTGTAGGCACTAAGGTTCAAAGCCAGATCGCTGAGATGTGCCCCTGTCACTGAAACCATGCATGAGGCTGTGGCAGTACTTCCGTTGACAGTCGCGGTCACGACCACCAGGGCGCTACCCAAGGATACGGCAGTCACGTTCCCGTCAGAATCCACACGTACCACAGAACTGTCCGAAGACACCCACCTGACATCGGTTGCCGTTCCTCCCACAGACAACTGAATCATGTCCCCCACATCCATGACGGTCTTTGAGACCATGCTTCCATTGATGGTCATGGAAAGACCGGATGTAGCCCCTATGTTCTCGCTCTCTGTGGTATACACTCCAAGGTTCTGATTGATGTTGTTGTAATCTCTTTCCTTCAGAAGGAATATGCTCCTCAGCGATTCAAGATTGGGACAGGTGTTGAGGGGCTTGAACGTCGTTCCATCAAAGTAGTACGCGTAACGTAACACATTGGCATAAGACATCGTGTTGGTTGTCTCATCATAGGTTGCATTGTACCTCTTCGAATCCCATATCGCTTCCTCAATAGCAACATAAGGTTCGGAATCGTTACCGGTCCCGACCACGACCTCGTAGTTCTGTTCCCCCTCGATGAGGAAATAGTAGTCGCTATACAGGTGTGCCGGGACATAGCAATACAGGGCCCCGGAATCATTGTAGAATATGATTCTTCCCTCGGCATCCACCCTGATTGCCTGCGATCCGAATCCTGCCGGAAGATCCTTGATCTCCGCAACTTCGTCAGCACTCCAAACCGTGTTGTCTGCATCGTCGGTATTCACGCGGTCGGTAAACACATACAGCTTGTTCGACCCATCATAGTTCATCATGTAAATGTTGACGTAGCCGTTCAGACCATTGGATGTGCTGAGGTTCGCCGTCGATACGACGATTCCCCCATGTGAGGAATCACTCTTCACCTCGACTACAAACTCTGGCTTATGATTGCTGATATTATATATCTGAAGAGCACCGCCACCGGATACACTCGTGGTAGCGTTAAGGTAGCCACGTCCTTCGACAATGACGAAACCGCTGAGCAGGCTGTTCCTGTCGTTCTCGACATCCACATTGTTGACCGATCCGAACTCAACTCCATTCGCCTCGACATAGACAATCTTTGAATTGCCCTCGGATGCTTTATCTCCGAAAAGACCCTGGGTGTATGCAGTGGTGTAGATGTGTCCATCATAGTATGTCAGCCATCCATCGTCCATGAAATATCCGCGAATGCAATCGAGTTTTATCCTCGAAATCTGCCCTGTACTCAGGTCAGAGGCATAGATGTAACGATCCTTTCCATCAACATTCAGCCAATACATGGTTGGATGCCCAGTTGTACTTTCTTCGATGAGTACGGATGAAGTAACTCCATACTGACTGAATATATCGCCAGGAACAATGTTCTCACCATCATATATCGGAACAAATAGATTGATCATCTCGCCATTGGGGTTGGTCTCCTCAGGGTTCATCATCCATATTGCCCCGTTGTAAACAGAGAAGAAGAATCCCCCATACCACTTGGCATATGTCATGCCACGTGGCATAACAACGATTGATCCATCGGATGTTGTAATGTTCTGAAGATCCTCATCAAACACCTGGCCTGTAGCATAGTCCAAGATGTACCATGATTCTCCACTACCCCCATATCCCAGATGATAATAGAAATTACCATTCTCAACGGATTTTGCACTGGTCAAAACGGTTCCAGTCTCCACATCGAGCTTATATAGTTCAGGTCCAAGATGGAGGTAGACATAGTCATCAACGATAAGGGGCGTTCCCGGGGTATTATGCCAGGACATGCCCGAAATCACAGGATTGTTCGCATATGCCCAACCCATGACCAGGTCTTCATTCGACTCCACGGTACCGATGTTTATAATCTCCTGCAGATCGGATGACAATGAGTAGTACTTGACGATAGGCGAGATTGTTGCATACCCATCTATGCTCTCAATCTCGATGTATACACCTTTTTCATCAAGATCCCAGCTCCACTCCAGAGTTCCAGTCGATGTTGCCTCAAATCCTATGAATTCATAACTTGGATTCAACAGGAAATAGTATCTCGTGTTGGCTTTCATCGGAGTGTCACTGTTGGACGATACCTTGCCTCCTGTTACCTCTTTTCCGCTCCCATCTACAAATACTCCCCCCTTAGTGATAAGGCTGACGTACGAATCAAGGTTCTCCCACTTGGCGTACAATGTGACAGGATTGGTAATCGATTGCTGATTGTACATATCACTATTCAGGAACCAACCCTCGAAAGAGTACCCTGGCCTAACTGGCACCGGCAACTGACCCTTGAGAATGGATCTGCCTTGTACAACCATCATGTCTGGCACCGATATAGAAGATTGAGAATCGAACATCACACGAACATATGTATCGTCCATGCCCGCGACACATGCATCCACTCTGAGATAGATGCCCTCCGTCGAATTATCAATCTCATAATAGTCTTGTTTAGCCGACAATGATCCCCATGAGCCATTTTGGAAAATCTGAACCCGCAAGTCCCAGGGCTGATAATTCTCGCCTGTGACAAACCTGAACTGAAGCTTATTGGAATTAGTTGAATTCTGAGAATCGTCTCCGCTCTGAGATGAGAGACTAATAACTGAAACTTGGATGTCGTTGATGTCTGAGGAGATGTAGAACGGAATACTAGACCCTGCAACCGTAACCTGTCTGATGACTCCATGATCGCCATCAATGATAAAGGACATCGGATTGTCATAGCTACCGGTTTTGTTAGCCTGGATGTAGTACTGTACATCACTAATGTTGGCCACACTACCTGTTATGTTGCAGTAACCGAGTGTGATCCTTCCCCCGGATACAACATATCCGTCTTCGATGATTGTGTTCTTGCCGTCAATACAACCAGTTGTTATAAGGGATAAATCGGAAAGTGTGCCTATGGACCTACTGAAATACACATCAGGGAGCGTGATTCCAACGCTAGTGTCCTGTGAACTCAACCCGGACTCAAGATAGACAGTCTTGGCTCCATACAACAATCCAGCTGTAATGTTGATCGAACCTCCGGATACGATTGAAACCGTGGACGCTGCCAAAGCTCCACCAATGGTCACATCAGAACCAGAGATCACATCTATGCTGTTGAAACTGGTCGAATAGCGTCCTTCATTTGAGATGCTTATAACTGCTCCCATTCCCACGGTGTCGTGACATTCAACTTTCAAATTCCGTAGGGAATCACTCTCCAGGGAGAACGTTTGGAAATCCACACTAACCGCTCTGATTGAGACGGTTTTCGCACTTGCTCCCTTGAATACATATCCGGGGATGATCAGTGACCCCTCCACATCCAAGAACAATGTGCTCTTTCCGGAAGGAACCGCACATAAGGTGTAGGAACTCCCCCCGTTCATCTCAACTTCGAAAAGCGACCCAGATATCGAAACATATGTACTGTTTCCCGGTTCTACCAATATCTCCTCCAAATTCCTCATGATCGAGAACACATTACTGTTGGTACTCGGATTGGCGCTCTTTTCGAAACTGGTTATCTCTTTGGAAATGGTGACGCTCTGCAACCCTGTTGGAATCGCCACCACAGTGGTTCCAGCCATGTTAACAAGCATATCGTTTTTCAACTGATATGTCGAGTTTTTACTGTCGAGACTGAACTTCTCAAGCATGATACAACCTTGGAAAGCATCGTATGCCACGCTTGTAAGTCCTGAAGGCATATTGACCTGGAACAAACTGGTACAATTACCGAATGCATTGGAAGCTAAGGAGGTTACATCCGTCAAATCCAAAGGTATCCGGTTGCCACTCGAGTCCGTTCCCAGAGTGGGACAGCCATAGAATGCATCCATGCCCACACTTACACCCCCTCCGGCACTGAACGCCAGGTCCTGAAGCACAGTGTTGTATGCGAATGAGAATCCTCCCAGGACTATCTGACCTGTGTTCGTCAGAGTAACGCTTTCCAAGGTTGTAATTCCATAGAAAGCATAGCCACCAATGCTCAATTCATCCACTTCAGCAGAGATCTCCACGGCACGAATGCTCGTTCCATAGAACGAGTATGCTGCAACCGAGCTCATCATAGGCGGTAACTTGAGAACACCTTCCTCCAATACTGCACCATCAAATGAAACCGTACTCAAAGAAGAACAACCCTGGAAAACACGTCCGTATTGACCACCGAGATTAATTGGGGCTGCAGGCAATATGACGGTTTCCAAGTCAGTACAATTGGAAAAGGCATACTGATCTACAGATTCCAACACAGAAAGGGAAGACAAGTCGAGATGCCTCAATGCAGTGTTATAAAAGGAATATAAACCGATAGTCTTCACGGATTCAGGGATAGAGACCTCGGTTACAGCAGTTCCCCTGAGCATGTTGTTGCTCACAGCAATTAAATTCGAAGGTAGATCAATTTGTTCTAATGCAGAACAATTGTTGAAAGCGCCATCACCGATCTGCTCAACAGAGTCTGGAACCGAAATCGACTTTAGAGAAATACAATCCTTAAAGGCCTCAGCCCCGATTATCTTCAGATTTGAACCGCTCCCGAAAGAAACGATGGCCAGACTGCTACAGCCTGAGAAAACACTTGTGCCTATAGACACGATGTCATCCGGCACCAGGATGTACTCGATGTCAGGATCGGCATCGATTATGATGTTGTTCCTGACATAATAATGCCACGTTTTACCATCGTATTCTGACGTATACTGCTCTACATCGGATTCAACTATATTCCAATCATCAAAACTATCGTAATGCAGACTGGCTTCATCCTTGATGGAAATCGTTTCAAAACCACACCCGGAGAATGCTTTACTACCGACCGATTGAGCACTATCGAGTTTCAAATCTCCAGTCAAGGACGTACATCCATAGAAAGCAGACGCGTCTATGAACTCCATCTTAGAGAAATCGATTACCTTCAACGATGTGCATCCAGCAAATGCACTTGCATTCACGCGGGTTATGTTTCCATTATTCGATCCCGTCACGGAAACCAAATCGCCATGATTCAAGAACATCTCTTCTGGCACGGTCTGATCCAATCTAGCTGAAAAGACCAAATCGATGACTCTAACATCCTGAAGATCAACAACATCGAAGGATGGAATGACTAATTTATCAATTTTTACCATTCCAAGACCGTTGGCGTCTACTTTGTTGACCGAAAGAGAGTCAATCTCAAAAGTACTGCTACCGAACGCATTGGGTCCGATGGTATTCAGAGACAATGAAACTTCTGAACCGCCACTTGTGCCAACCTGAATCGCACTTATCGGGCAACCACAGAATGCATCTTCGGGAATCGAACTCAAATTTTTACCCAACGTTATACTGGTCAGTGAAGTACATCCTGTAAAAGCTGCATAACCTAAAGTCCTACACGATTCAAGATTAAACTCATTCAATGCTGTTCCCGCAAATGACTTCTCACCGATTGATTCTAAATAATCAAAAGAAGCAGAAGACAGATTGGAACAACCACTGAATGCATAATCTCCAATGGTTGTGACGGACTGAGACTGGATTGCGGTTATGGAGTCATTGTTCTCAAATGCCTTCGAATCTATAGTTTTTACATTAGCTCCAGAGAGTGTTGATGGAATATTCAAAGAGGTGTCTTGCGTTTCCACACCCAGGATTGTTGCATTACTTCCAACGATCAACACCTTCCAAGTTACGTTCCCCTCAACTACCTCTATAATCCTACCGAATGCTCCTGGCATCCAAACATAATCATCATTTTTATCACCCAGATTAAGATTGACGTCAACATTGGAACCAAGCTTGGATCCCGCCCCCTCGAATACAACCGCCAAATCCACATCATCCGAAAAACTATCGGGGATGGAGATTTGCTTTAAATAAGCACAATCTTTGAATGCTGCATTACCAAGACTCTGGATTGAATCCAGCTGCAACACCTGTATGAAATCGCAACCTTTGAATGCATTTTCGCCAACGCTGACCAAATTTCTAGCCCAGGATGCATCAGGGGGTAGGGAATAACCTTGGGGATTCACCCATACAGGATTCATACCGTTGAATGCGTTGGCCCCGACAGCATCGCATGAATCACCAATACGAACGCCAACGATCGCATGTTCATCATACCCCTCTAAAGCTGGTTTTACATCTGCAGATTCATAAGATTTAATACAATCTGCTTCGAAGAAGAAAGCAATCGTCCCTACACCTAAATAAACCATCTCTATAATTGGTACCCCATCCCAATACGTGACGCTATACTCTGAAATGTTATTGTATAGAGACCTAAAATCATAATCATCGGTCGTTACATGAACCAAATAGCGATATTTATTCATCGCGCTCATTTTGTCAACATTTGGTTCAAAGAAAGAGTGCTTATCCGAATCATCGACATTCACGTATGATCCAAATGTTGTTGATCCACCAACATACAAATTGATATCGGTTCCCACAGGCACTAAATGGGCAAACGCCCCCGGACCTAAAGTTGAATCCATCAACCAAATCGTTTCTATACTGTATATGGCAAGGAATGAGTTTGAATCTGATGACGCATTCCACAAAGAAACAGACCTAATATAAACGGAGTCATATGTAAAGGAATAATTAACTACACCTGACATGCCTAGCGCATCGGATGAACAATCAGTAG
This sequence comes from uncultured Methanomassiliicoccales archaeon, assembly GCA_964550065.1. Lineage (GTDB taxonomy): Archaea > Thermoplasmatota > Thermoplasmata > Methanomassiliicoccales > Methanomethylophilaceae > Methanoprimaticola. Next base: position 505,789 of record CAZJWD010000001.1, on the reverse strand, counting down.
CTGTTCCCCCCGCAGACACATTGATGCCGACAGCGGCCAGACTTCCCATCGATTTTTTATGAGCGTTAAAGGATTGAATATTGTATTCAGTTCCATCGATTGTAATGCAATTGGTTATAGCTACATTCGCACTAGATCCGCATTCTGATAAAGTAGCATTGTTGTCCTCCAACGTTACCGAGTAATAATCAACACCACCAGGAGATCCATGTACGAAGCATCCATTGTCATAACTATAATTGGTAATCCAAATGTATGCGCTTTTTCCGTCTAGAGATATGCTAGCCTTAGTTCCGTTATAGGATTGGCCCTCATTAACAATTATTTCCTCCTTGGAAACATCAAGTTCAACTGTACCATACATCGCCCCTGTGGGATGTTCTGATAAACCCACCTTATGAACATCAGAACCTACATTAACAACCACAGAATCCAAGTCTAAAAAAGACCCAACGTAAACGGTCATCCGACCATCATCAGAATCATCCGCCACATCTGCATCCAAAGGAATGGTCGATAGAATCAGAACGACAACTCCGACAAATGTAAGATATGGCAAAAAAAAACGCCACCCGCGCATACAAACCTCCGGGGTGACATACCAAACATAATAATCAATCGAATGAACCGATCCGGATCCATTCGAATTACTCATTCACAAAGGATTTGGATTGCATGGAACCATGTTGTCAAACCAGCTTTCTGAACCCTATGAGTCACCCCCAATGAAATAAGATTAATCACTACACCATCATAGCAGCCCCACGGATCATTCACTCCATCGTATCACTACACAATACAACATAACAGGACTGCGATTCATACAATTATACCTGATTTAATTCAGGTCGGATGGAATCCATCCGACCTGAAATTGCTAAAATCAGCAATATAGACACACTGGCCGAACCCATGGGTGGCGGGATCACCACCTATGGGTTCGTGAGATCAATACGTCATGTAAACCAGTTCAAAGGCCGACACAACAAAATTCTCCGGATTGGCATTATCATCCGAAGGAACATTCTCCAAGGTGCTGTACGCTCCGAGGTTGTATGAAAGATAAACCCCGCCAGCGGTGTTCTGAGCCCAGTAGGTGTAGTTCGAACCGGAAGAGACCGTTGTCAATCCGAAGAGAACATTCAACCATCCGTAGTACGGTCCAGGCGTCTCGGTTGCACTGATGTTCCTCGCGCCTACTGCATCCTTCAAAGCTGCATACGCATTGGAACCGTATCCGACAAGAGTGATACCATTCTTGAGATCGGCGGCGGTGAGCATCTTGGTGGCTATGGTTCCGTCTGCCTTGACATACTCCACAACAGTGAACGAAGCAACCGTGGGGTTGTAGTTCTCATCCTTGACAAGCAGCTCGAATGTGTACTTGTAATCGTCTCCTCCGACAACCGTCATAGCCGCAAAACTGGTAACATGGCTTACGACATCATCAGGAACCTCGGTGGCGTCCGCTCCGTAGTAGAGCACGATGTTAGCCGAGGGCGCTGCACCGTCGACGAAAGGCGTGATGTATCCGATGGCATCGATTCCGACCGACCATCCGTTGTTGTACACGAATACATTCCAAACATTCTGCTCATCTTCAGCCAAGCCGCTGATAGCTGTGACATTTCCATAGTTGGAGTTCATCTCGGTGTAAGGTCCCCATTCATTAACCTTGTTGAGAATGTAGTCGCAATCAGCATCGATAGATTCTTCGGTAGCCTGGAGGGCCTGGAGGGCATTGTACCCGGGCATTCCAAGATAATCACTCCACTCGTCCCCATTATAGATGTATACATTCATCTGCCCTGCGGTCACCGCGTCAGATTCGTCAGCACCGATAAATGCGAACGCTCCCGCGATAACGCAGAACGAAATGATTAAAGTCATTACTTTTGAATTCATTTTAATCACTTAACTTACCTTGACGATGCTGATCCGACCATGACACCGGGCATCGACGCCCGACGTTACCGAGCCGAATCCGCATCGTCGTAGACCCTCATCAGAGTCTAAGATTGGATTCTCCATGTTGGAATATAAATCCAACCTAAATTGGCTGGATATCACCCCCTTTATTTTCCGCGACTAACGACAGCCGACCACCGGAGGGCATCCCATGGACGGCTCCGCGGATGCCGCGGACGGACCGCACGGAATCACTGTCGATCAACCCCCGGCCCCCGAACCCGCCGAGGGCCCCGGAAGACATGAGCATCATGAACCGATGAAGAAGCGATCACAACAACCGTGACGTGATGCTGCGGAGTCCGATGAGGATCCCGACTTCCCCATCGGTCATAGATGGGAGTCGGCACCGATGGAAATGCGATCGACCCTCTTCCGCACGACCAATCATCACGACAGCGAATGCAGATGAATCGCTTACGATCCGACCCTACGTCCATATCATTAATAATAATCAATATAACAGGACGGCCGACGGAACAACCGCCGCAGTCATCCCACCTCACCAAACACTCCTAGGCCGAACTCTCGGCCCCCTTAACCGGCATAGTGCCCTATCGACAGAGTCATTCCGCAGAGCGATTCCGCCCGAAGCTGGTCAGCCGATGTTATAATAATTGCATCATCGCGGAGCCTTTCGTTTTCAGATGACATGCTTGATGGGATCTCGGAGAGTTCCGATCCAAGGAGTGTGATGTCGTCCGAATACAGCATCCAGACGTCATAATGAATCATCAAGGGAAACGGCGAGCTGTCTGTGGACAACATGCTTTCAGAATCGCAATCCTCCAGAGAGTGGATGAAAAGCACATTTAACATCATTGCACAGAACGGATTCACATAACAGCGGTATGTGATGAGGATATTACATCTATATGACGATTATTTTATTGCGAATAATTTAATATAATCATTTATATGAATCATTATGAACACTAAACAGGTATCGTTGACTATCTGTCAAAAGATGAACGAAAGGATCATGGAACTTGTGAACGATGGATTGTATTCTGACCGCCAGGATATGATCATAACCGCCATACGCAACCATACACACGCCCTGCTCGAATCCACTGCAGAATGCATGATGTACCATGGTCATCTGGGAAATATGAACGAATGTTTGAACAGAATCGATGATGCCGACAGGACTGGAAGACGGATGGCTAAATTCGTCACGGTTTCATTCGACGGTTCAGGTCTTCTAGATGTTTATGAGTATTACTATCCAGGTCAAGAATTGGATGTGAGAGTCAATGTTCGTATCCCCGAGAATCTGTTGCGCGTATGGAATGTCTTCGCTCCTTACAGCGGCCACAGAAAAGTCATATCCAACTACATCAGAGAGTGTATCGTAATGGAGTTACTCCGTATCGATGAGGATGAAGTAATACTCACCTCTGTAAAGATGCTGAAAGATGGCAGTTCATCCCCTCAGAATCTGAAAGATATGGGTGAGAAAATTTTGAAGATACTCGAAGGTCGTCACGGTTACATATTCAACAGATGAGAATACCACCATGAAAGGTTGATGCGCTTTCAAGTCTGATTTGTACTTCCATATCGTGACTGATAGGTATCCCAACACAGGATCAAATCATCTCTGTTCAATACAATCAGATGTTGTGGATCCATCCATTTCGGATACATGAGGTTGGGCAATATCAGTGATTATGGCACAAGTTTTATAGACAACATCTTTATAGCCCGATTTACACTGAATATACAGTGTAAACGTTCCGAGTTGACTTATTGTGTAAAGCGAGGTCTACTCTTCGAATGTATGGGGTATGGGTAGGATGTGTACTAGAGCGGAGGGGAGAACCATCAGGGAGACGTATCTTGATTACAAGGACGGCAAACTGGTCGATGACAAAGACCGTAGGGTTTTGGACATCCTCGTGGACGCACATCGTATCGAGTATCGCTATACCGAGAAGGGCATCTTTGCACAAGCCGTTAGGTTTTGAGGTTCCGGAATGCTGCAGTCCAGGATAGCTATCGCATTCGGCTGGGTTCCAAACATCGGTAAAACGGTAACATCTGAAGAGAATCTCCGTTCCAACGTGAATGGGCGCTCGCATAAAGTCGCCACCTCTGACAAGGAGTACGCATTCAGATGTGACGGACGTAGAACTATCGTATCAATGGACGGCAGAGATGTTGTCGAGATAGAGGCATTGGATGACTCAGGACTCTGCGTCGTCTATGACATGGTTTCAGCTCTGGAATCTCAGGATCTGCATTATAGTTTGAGTTCCATGCACGGTGCAGTGTGGACCACGTTCAGGGAACTTATCGATAGTGGCTCCAACTTTTGCCGCTGTACCGCCATGGACCAGCTCATCCAACTTTCCGAAACATGCAATGACCTAAAAGAAGAGTGCATGTGCAGGGAGATCGTCAAAAGGTTTATCCGGGCTCTCGAGAACATTACAGATGTCGATATTTACGTTGAATATGATTCCCATGCAAAAGCCGTGTTCGAACTTGATCAGGATTCCGTCGTAAGGGCAAACATCCTGTACATGGAAAGGTTCGTGGACATCTATGAGAAACATCTTGGAAGTGAACTCAACGATTACAAATCCCAGATTCGTTGCAGAAAAGAAAAGGTGGCGATGGTCAGGAACTACCATTCCGAGAAGCACCGTATAGATAATGCCAACAATATCGAAGCCCTCATCGTCGCATCTAACGATTTATCCAAAGCATCTAAGAGTTTGATTTCCGAGATGGCATCATACTCTCAGGACATTAAGCAATCTGTACAAGAGATGAGGTCTGTGATGGAAAGGGTGGACCATGTCGTTAACAATTTGGGTGACTACACCAAGAGTATCGACGATCGGGCGAAGGATGTTGTTAACTACATTGAATCGAACAAAAATATGAGTGTATGCATGGCTGTGATGACTGGCATCACAATTGTGATTGCGTTGGCTTCGTTTTTGTATTCTATGTACTCTTAATTGAATCATGAACAAATTTTGGGCCTATTACAAAATGAGTGGAACCGAAGCAATCTGAACGGTGGTTCTTTCGTCATCGTTCAAACAAACCTGCATGAGTCTCTGAAGTACACGATCCTTGACAGGCGATCCCTGCGATGGTAGCCGTTTGCAAGACGCTTGCTGAACTGAACCTTGCGTTCAGCCCCTCCTGATAGGCGTTGTTCACCCCCGTCTCGATGGCCAGAAGGATGCCATCGAAATGCTGTCTGACGGTTTTCGCCAAGGCTCTGAACCCTTTTGACCCCTCGCTCTCCGCCCAAGGGATTCAGGCAATGAAATCGCCGGCACCCATCAGGTGCCAGCATAACAAGAAAGTCCGAGAATTTCCATACAAATCCCGCAATGCCATCAAGGATGCCTACAGGGACCTCAAGCACGGAATCGACATCCGTCCTCTGAGATGCAGGGACGAATATTCGATCAAAGGCCGCGTTCTCATCGCTTATCTGGCCCTAACCTGCCTCTATCTGGCGAAATACCTCTCGCCCGAGCTCTCGGCACCCTTAACCGGCATAGTGCCCTATCCAATTTACTCTGTACAAATAAATACGATTAGTTGGATAATACATCCAAGTGGTTTAATGGATAAAAAAATCATAGCCATCATCGCCGTGGTTGCCGTGGTCGTTATCGCTGCGGCGGCGGTTTTCGCCATGAGCGGCGACGAGACACCGAGTGGCGATATAGACATCCAGGTTTCGAACATCTCGGTGGAGGCGGGAGAGACCTGCGGGATCGAGGTCAAGGTCACTCCCTCCAAGTATTCCGACAAAGTCGTGATCACACCCGCATCCACGGACATATACTCGTATCAGGACGGAGTGATATCCGGACTCAAGAAGGGCACATCCACGATCGAGGTGTCGGTCGGAGACACCAAGAAGAGCGTCAATGTCGAGGTCACAGGCATAAAGATCACCGACAGCAAAGGGAACGTGACATACCTGGACAAGCCTGCCGAGAGGGTCGTCGTGTACACCAAGTACATGGCCGAGGCCTTCATCCTCATGGGTGCGACCGACAAGGTCGTCGCGACATCCGACACCGTCCTCAACGATTCCAACTACGCACCTTACTACAAAGGAGTCGCCAGTGCGGCGACGGGCAGCACCCCCACGAGCGCCGACCCCGCGATCCAGAACAGGGCCGACCTGATCATCCTATACAGCGGGGATGCATCCATCTTCAGTGCGAGCAACATCCCGGTCCTCGAGATCGGAGCGTCGAAGCTCGACGAGATCAACGCCGACATAACGGCACTCGGAAAGGCTCTGGGCATGAAGGAGCAGGCGGACAAGATCCTCACCTGGTTCAACAAGTACTACACACTCGTCACCGAGAAGGGTGCCACGACCGACGGTTCCGTCAAGAACGCCATCGAGAGCTGGTCTGCGGTGAAACTGTCCATGTGCGGTTCGTCCTCCACTCCCGGAACCCTTCTGGCCAAGGTCGGAGGGTCAAACGTGTTCTCAGGATCGTACAACTATCCCGAGGCGTCCACCCTCATCGAGCTCAACCCCGACTACTACTTCACGGTCATGTACAACGCCCAGTGGACCGACGCGGACATCCAGGCGCAGTTCGACGCCGTGAAGAACCGTGCGGGATGGGACATGATCAACGCTGTCCAGAACAAGAACGTATACAACATCTCCAACGACATCATCGGAGGCATCCGCGGGGTCATAGGAGGCATGTTCTTCCTCTCCGTCCTCAACGAGGACTGCGCCGACTACGACGTGACGGAGATCATGAACGAGTACAACGCGCTCGCCAACACATCGTTCAACCCCAACCTCGTCTACAAGATGAGCTGAACATTTTCCCAAACCTCTTCCCAAACCCCTTAACAAGATGTGTTCGGCCATGGGAAGACTAGAGGAATTCAGAATCTTGCTGAGAGGAGACCGTGTCGACGGCTCCACCCGGGGACAGTACGAAGGCTCCAGAAGGAGGAAGATCCTGTTCATTGTCGTCGCGGCGGTCCTGCTGCTGGTGATCTCCATCTCCGTCATGGGCGTCGGAGGCATCATGGTGTCTCCCCTGGACGTGTTCAGGACGTTCTTCCACCAGTACCTTCCCGACATTATCGCAGAACCTTCGGAGGATTACTACGAGGTGGTAATCTACGGATACCGCATCCCCCGCATACTGCTGGGGGTCATGACCGGTGCGTGCCTGGCTGTGGCTGGGGCATCGATGCAAGGCATACTGAAGAACCCTCTCGCCGACCCGTTCACACTCGGCCTGTCCTCGGCCGCATCCTGCGGAGCGGGCATAGGGATCGTCCTCGGACCGATGATATTCGGTTCGTTCTACACGACGACCTACGACATCCTCGGACATTTCGTGTCCTTCCAATGGGTGTTCATGGTCATAGTCGCATTCATATTCGGGTTGAGCAGCGCGATGCTGATCATCCTCCTGACGGGCAGACGCCCCGTCAGCCAATCGACGTTGATCCTGACCGGAGTAGTCATCGGATACATCTTCTCGGCCGTGCTGTCCTACCTCAAGTACATCTCCGACGAATCAGCGCTGAAAGACCTCACGGTATGGCTGCTGGGAGGCATGTGGGGGGCCAGCTGGGATGCCGTCATAATCGTCGCCCCGATAGGGCTGATCGGGATAATCCTGCTCTGGCGCACCGCGGTTGACATGAACGCACTGTCCGGAGGTGACGATGTCGCCAAGAACCTGGGCGTCAACGTCGCCTCGCTGAGGAAGAGGGTCATGATCCTGTCGGCGCTCGTGACGTCCGCATGCATGGCATTCACCGGGATAATCGGATTCGTCGGACTCATGGCACCCCATATGGTCCGCATGCTGATAGGGAACGACAACCGCTACCTCATACCGGCATCCGCCATGTTCGGCGCCCTGATACTGGTCATCTGCGATGCGATCGCACGTTACGTCATCCGCCCGTCGGAACTCCCGGTGGGCATCATAATGTACCTTGTCGGAGGGGTGTTCTTCATGTTCCTGATAAAGAAGATGAGGGGAGGGTACGACATATGAGGCTGGAGGTCAGGGACCTTGTCCAGGGATACGGCAGGAACACCGTCCTGGACGGAGTCTCGTTCCACATCGACACCGGCGAGATAGTCGCCCTCCTGGGTCCCAACGGATCGGGCAAGTCCACCATAATCAGGACGGTGTGCGACATAATGCCCCCTAAATCAGGGAGCATCCTGATCGACGGGAACGATGTCCATTCCTACGACAGCACCGACCTGGCCAAGATAATCTCGTACGTTCCGCAGTCATCCCTGACCGCGGTGTACACCACGGCCATGGACACCGTCCTCCAGGGAAGGAGGCCGTACATCGGATGGTCCTACAGACCGTCGGACATAGACATAGCGGTCGAATCGCTTGAAAGGATGAACGTGGAGTCGCTGTCCGACAAGAACGTGTCCGAACTGTCGGGAGGACAGAAACAGAGGGTGTTCCTGGCACGCTCGCTGGCACAGGACCCGGACTTCTTCATATTCGACGAGCCCACGAGTGCTCTCGACCTTAAATTCCAGATGAAGACGATGATCACCATGAGGGAGGTCATCGAAGAACGCAATGCGGGGATGCTGATCGCCCTGCATGACATCAACCTCGCTTTGAACTACACGGACCGGGTCATAATGATCAAGGACCGGAAAATTTTCGCATCAGGCGACCCCCGGACCACCATAACCAGCGACAGCATCCGCGAGGTGTACGGCGTCGAGACCGAGATCGTCGAGACCGGGAACGGGAGGTACATCCTGCCCATAGCCCCATGCGACGGCGACGGCGGCGGATTCTGACCGCTGAACCATTTATGAATGATGAGGGAGGAACATCATGAGAAGGATCAACTATCCGTTCACGGCCATAGTAGGCCAGGATGAGATGAAGGAAGCCCTGATTTTGAACACCGTAAGCCCGTTGATCGGCGGTGTTCTCATAAGGGGCGAGAAGGGAACCGCGAAATCGACCGCCGTCCGCGCGTTGGCGGACCTGCTGCCGGAAAGGGATGTCGTCGATGGTTGCGCATGCGGATGCAGCTGGGGAAACCGTGACTTCGCATGCCCCGAATGCCAGACGAAGATCGACAATGGCACCGCCGAGAAGACCGCATGCAGGATGTCGGTCGTAGAGCTCCCGCTGAGCTCCACGGAGGACAGGGTCGCAGGGACCCTGGACATAGAGCATGCCATCACGACCGGGAAGAAGAAGTTCGAACCCGGGATCCTGGCGAAGGCGAACGGGAACATCCTGTACGTCGATGAGGTGAACCTACTGGACGACCACATAGTCGACCTCCTCCTCGATGCCGCGGCGATGGGGGTCAACTACATCGAGAGGGAGGGCGTGTCCTACCAGCACCCGTCCAGATTCATCCTGGTCGGGACGATGAACCCCGAGGAGGGGGACCTGAGGCCGCAGCTCCTGGACAGGTTCGGACTCATGGTCGACATACGCGGAGAGCAGGACGAGGGGAAAAGGGCGGAGATCATCCGCAGAAGGCTCATGTTCGAACGGGACCCGGAGGCGTTCATAGAGTCGTACCGGGACCTGAACTCGGAACTGGGCGACAGGATCGTGTCCGCCAGGGAGACGGTCAGAGAAATCATCCCGGACGGGAAAACACTGGACATGGCCGTCAAGATATCGATGCACCTCGGCGTGGACGGCCACCGCTCCGACCTGACGCTGGTCAAGACCGCATGCGCGTACGCCGCATACGACGGAAGGGACAGGGTCACACCGGAGGACGTCGTCAGGGTCTCCAGACTCGTGCTCCCGCACCGCATGAGGAAGAACCCGTTCCAAGACTCCACGCTGGACATGGAAGGGTTGGACGGATGGATGCGGAACACCCTCGAGAACCTATGAGACCTCATATGCCCCTCATGGCGATGTCGGAGGTCTCCGACATCGTGGACTCGTTCGCATGCCTCCTGTGCTCCGATGATGTCCGCACACTGCTGATATCCGGACCTTCCGGCACAGGAAAGAGCGTCGCTGCCAGAAGCATTACGGGTATTTGTCCCGACAGGGAACTTATCGAAATCCCCCAGGGCGTAACCCGTGAACAGCTGTTCGGCTCGGTAGATATCGAGAAGGCCATATCGACAGGGAAACGCGTCTGCATGGACTCGATACTCGGCAGGGCGGACGGGAACATCATCATGGTGGACGACGTCAACCTCCTGTCCGAAGACGTCCTGATGCCGCTGCTGAACGCCGTCTGCGAGGGCGCTGTCAGAGCAGAACTGGGCGGCGTATCCGTGGACTCGGCCCTGGATTGCATCCTCATCGCCACCATGAATCCCGACGAGGGCACGCTGGACCCCCACATCATGGACAGGTTCGATATGTACGTGACCATGGGGTCCGTGGATGACGAGGATGTCAGAAAGAGGATCGTCCTCAACAACCTCGAATACGAATCGGACCCGATTGCTTTCTGTCGCAGGTACGAATCCGATGAGGCCGCATTGAGGGAACGCATAGACTCTGCCTGTGTGGGCGGGGTGTCCGTCTCGGACGAGTACCTGGGATTCATATCCAAGATCTGCAAAGAGATGTACGTCGACGGCCACAGAGGTGATGTCTCCGTACTCAACGTGGCATGCGCGCTCTCCGCGCTCAACGGCAGATCCCATGCCGGCCTGGATGAACTCAAGGAAGCCGCCAGGCTGTGTCTCCAGCACAGGAGGAGGGAACCTCCCGAGGATTCTCCCGAACCTCCGGAACAGCAGCAGGAACCGGACGACGATGACGAGACCGACGAACCCCGGGATCGCGACGGTGACGGACAGCACGACGATCCGTCGGATCAACAGTCCGAACCCAGGGATGACCATGACGGGGACGACGGTACGGAACAGCAGCCTTCGGAGGGAGGCGACACGGTGTTCGCGATAGGCGACACATTCGATGTCAGGGACTACGTGCCGCCGGAGAGCCGCGACAACAGGAACAGGAAATCAGGCAAGAGGGACATGTCCAGATCGACGGACCGCACCGGTCGCGCGATAGGGGACAGACTGCCTGTCGGCACTCCGAACGACATCGCCCTGGTGGCCAGCATACGTGCGGCCGCACCGTATCAATCGATACGCGACCATGACGGGATGGCCGTGGCACTGAGGAAAGAGGACCTCAGAGAGAAGGTTCGCATCAGGATGAAGGGCACCAGACTGCTGTTCGTCGTCGACGGCTCCGGATCCGTCGGAGCCCATGACCGCATGGTGGCGGTGAAAGGGGCGATACTGTCCATGCTGGAGGACGCATACCGCCGCAGGGACGAGGTCGGGCTGGTCATATTCAAGGATTCATCGGCGGAGGAGGTCCTGCCGATGACGCGCAGCGTACTCACGGCATACAGGCACCTCCAGGAACTTCCGACAGGGGGCCACACCCCGCTAATCGCAGGACTGAGGAAAGGATACGAGATCCTGTCGAAAGAGGCCGAGAAAGGGAACGAGCCGGTCATGGTCGTCCTGACCGACGGCAGAGGGAACGTCGGACCGGACGGAGGCAAACAGACCCCGGAACAGCTGCAGGCCGTATGCGACGTTCTCAGGGACAGCGGCATCAGGATCATCGTGGTCGACACGGAGGTCGGCCTCATCCGTTTCGGAAGATCCGCGGTCCTGAGCGGACTGCTGGATGCCGAGTACACGATGCTGGAGGACCTGGATGCCAGGACCCTTTCGGAGAGCATCAGGGAAGCCATGAGGATTTTCGGGTGATGTTATGGTCAAGAAGAGGATTTTCACTATGCTGTGGTCGAGCCACAGGCCGATTCTCAATCGCATAAAGGACGATCTGAACGTCGAGTTGGATATCGCGGATGAGAAGAGGATGTCCACGGACGAAGATGTCAGGGACATGGTGGACAGGGTTCGCCGCGCCGACGCAACCCTGATCTACAGGCACAACACGGAGTTCATGGACAGGTTCGATGCCGCGATGGAACCGTACAGGTCCGAGTGCAGGATAGTCTCCATGGCCAACGACCTGTCCATGTGGGGCCTCACCACCGTGGATCACGAGGATGCTGTACAGTGCTACATGTACATGCAGGCCAGCGGGGACGAGAACTTCCGCAGGCTGTTCGATTTCATTGAGAAGAGGATACTCGGTGCGGAAGGCGAGGTCCTGCCGCCCCTGGACCTCCCCTACGAAGCCGTAGTCGACGCAGACAACGGAACCCTGTACACGGATGTCAAAGACTACCTTGCCAAGAAGAAACCGGACATGGACAGACCTTTCGTCGGCGTCATAGCATCCAGACCCTCATTCATGATGGACGGGCTTCTCCCGGAGAGGCAGTTCTGCAAAGGGCTGACGGAAGCCGGCCTGAACCCCATCATGATCTACTGCATGTTCTCCAAACGCAGCGACCTCGGCACCAGGAGCCACATAGAGTGCGTGAGGGACTTCTTCCACATCGACGGCAGAAGGCTGGTCGACGGCATAGTCAAGTTCTCCACAGCCTTCATCGGCAACAGCAAATACGACAGGGAACCGGACGCGGACGACGGGATCCTCAGCAGGATGAACGTACCGATCTACCAGCCGATAATGATGGCGAGGATGTCCGTCGAGGAGTGGGAACAGTGCCACGGTCTCACGACCGACATAACATGGCAGGTGGCCTTCCCGGAGTTCGAGGGCATCATCGGCCCATACCTGATAGGTTCCGACATGGGCGAGCTCAAGGACACGGAAGACCAGAGCCGCACCTTGATCCCCGAACGCGTGAGACGCGTTTCGGAGAGGATCGCCAACGACATCTCCCTCCGGAGGAAGCCCAACCGCGACAAGAAGGTCCTGATCTTCCTGAACAACTTCCCCTGCTACGGGGTGGAGGCCAACGTGGGCAACGCCGCCGGCCTGGACACACTGGAATCCGTCGCGGACATAATGAAAAGGCTGAAGGAGGAGGGCTACACCGTGGATCCCCCCGAGAACGGAAAGGACCTGATCGACAGGATTCTGACCAATAAGGCCCTCTCGGAATTCAGATGGACCACCACTGTCGAGATGAGGAAGTGCGGAGGAGTCATCCACGAGATGGATGCGGAGGAGTACCTCTCGTACTTCAGGACCCTCCCGCGCAAAGCCCAGGACGATGTCGTGAACACCTGGGGAGAGCCTCCCGGGAAGGCCATGGTCCTGGACGGCAGGATACAGATTACCGGCGTCGATTTCGGGAACGTCATGGTCGTCGTCCAACCGAAGAGAGGGTGCTTCGGTGCCAAGTGCGACGGACAGGTCTGCAAGATACTCCATGACCCCGCCTGCCCTCCGACGCATCAGTATCTGGCCACATACCACTACTACGAACACGTCTGGGGTGCGGACGTGGTCATCCACACCGGCACGCACGGAAGCATGGAATGGACCCCCGGCAAGGGTGTCGGGTTGTCGGACAGCTGCTATCCGGACATCTGCATGAGCAACAAACCTCACCTGTACATCTACAACTCGGACAACCCCTCGGAGGGACTGGTCGCCAAACGCAGGTCGTATGCCACGCTCGTGGACCACATGCAGAACCTCATGGTGGACGTGGAGCTGTACGGAGGCTACTCCGAGCTGGACGGGCTTCTGGATGAATACCAGAGTGCCAGGAACGACCCGACCCATGCATCCGAGCTCAGATCCTCGATCCTCGAGAAGGCCAAAGAGGTCAGGTTCCTCGACGTCGGCCTCGATGACGACACCCCTCTGGAGGAGTGCGTCCGCATTTGCCACGAGGAACTGTCCAAACTGGAGAACTCGCAGATGAACAAGGGACTCCACACATTCGGCAGGATGCCCCGGGGCGACGACCTCACGGAGGCCGTGAACTCCATCGTGAGATACGGGGAGGAGCATGATTCCCTCAGGGACGTCATATCGGAACTGATGGGATACGACCTGAGCGAACTGTACGGAGACCAGGGAAGGATCGACGACGCCAGCGGCAGGTCCTACGGGAGCATCATCGGGGATGTGGGGGACAGGACCAAGACGTTCGTGGGTTCGATACTGAACGGTAAGACCCCCGAGGATGCCGTGAGGGATGCGGGTCTGGAGCCGAATGGCAGGCTGTCGGATCTCGAGAAGTACAGGGGCCTCATCCTCGACGTGTCGGACAGGATATCATCCTCGGACGAGATCGGCTCCCTGCTCAACGGATTGAACGGAGGGTTCATAGAGCCAGGCCCCTCGGGGTACATCACCCGGGGAAGGTACGACATCATGCCCACAGGCCGCAACTTCTACTCGATAGACCCGTACTCTGTCCCGTCCAGGACCGCATGGAAGGTCGGCATGAGGATGGCGGATGCCACACTTGCCAAATACATGGAGGACACAGGCACCGTCCCGGAGAGCATAGGGTTCTTCTGGACTATGGGCGAGCTGATAGCCACCGGCGGGGAGCTCATGGCCGAGCTGATGTACCTCATAGGGGTGAAGCCCAGATGGAAGTCCGACGGACGCGTGTCCGAATTCGACATAATCCCTCTGGAGGAGCTCGGCAGACCTCGCATCGACCTCACGATCAACGTCTCCTGCATACTCAGGGACAACATGCTGTGCTCCATCGACCTCATGGATTCCGCCATAACCGCGGTGGCCGCCCTGGATGAACCGGATGACATGAACTTCGTCCGCAAACACACCCTTCAGTCCATCAGGGAGGGGATGTCCGAATCCGATGCCAACGCGCGCATGTTCGGTGCCCCACCCGGGACCTACACATCAGGGGTGAACCTGGCTGTATTCGCTAGCGCATGGAAGGACGAGAAGGACCTGGCCGACGTGTTCGTGAAGACAAAGGGCCACGGATACGGCGGAGGCCGCGACGGAAGGCCCATGTTCGAGCAGTTCGCCACGGCCCTCTCCAAGACTGACATCGCCTTCGACAGGACAGCTTCGGACGAAACCGACGTGCTGTCATGCAGCTGCCACTTCAGCAACATAGGCGGAATGGCCGTGGCGTCCAGATACCTTTCCGGGAAGGACGTCAGAACCTACTACGGGGACACCCGCGATCCGCGTGACCTCTCGATAGGCACCCTAGCCGAGGAGTTCCGCCGCTCCATGAGGATCAGGACCCTCAACCCGGCCTGGATAGAGGCCATGAAGGAGCACGGATACAAAGGTGCCAACGACATGTCGAAACGCGTCGTCAGACTGTTCGGATGGCAGGCTACGACCCATGAGGTGGACGATTGGATGTTCGATGAGGCCGTGAACGTGTTCATCAAAGACGATGACAACAGGACCTTCTTCGAGGAGAACAACCCATACGCCCTGGAGGAGATGGAGAGACGCCTGCTGGAGGCGTACAGCAGAGGCCTGTGGAACGCGGACGAGGAGATGCTCAGAGTGCTCCAGGAGAGATACCTGGACATTGAATCCATGCTGGAGGAGAGGGCCGGGGAGGGGGAATTCCAGGGCGGATCCGTCGACGTGTTCAGTCAGCACGATGTAGGGTGGGACGACCACGGCGTGTCCGTGACGACCGATTCCGTGAGGAAACGCCGCATGGACGCCACGCCTCCGTCATGAACCGATGGACGCTACAGGGTTCGGGGAGAGCCTCCCGGAATATCGATGTCATATTCATGTCCCTTAGGGGCCCCTGCTGAAGGGTTCGACCTATATCCCCCGGACATCCCTCGGTTCGACGAAACATCCGCCGAATTCAGAGAGGCCGTGGCCCCAGGATGTCACAACGTAGAGGGTCGGATTCATCCGCCCCCTACCTTGTTCATTAAGCATCCATTAAGCACAAACTATCGGTTATTTTCAATTAATCTAGGTTTTTTTATGATTCATTATATAAATGATTCTACTGAAAAAGCAGAATCGGTTCATTGATCGAACCATCGAATTAAGCATCCATTAAGCACCCGGATTAAGCCCAGAATGGAACATATCTGAACATACGTGAGAAGTGTTTTCATCTACCACTTGATCAGTTGGAACAGGGAATACCTCCCTCTCACATGATTCTACGATCTTGTCCCAACCACTTCCTAGCTCTTTGCAAAGTTTCACTCTGCGCATCATGGCTGCCATCTTCTCGTTCCTTGATCCGGGTGCCGCATCGATGAGTCTTTCTTTTTCTACAAGTACCGACCCCGGGTTTGAAAGATCTAACCACCATATTCCCTGTTGTCACCGCGAACTCTTGGACCAAAAGGATGCACATGCCTCTCTGACCTCTTTCTCGAGATGGGGCTTCAACTCCAGGGCCCTGTCCAGAATCTTATTGGATGCAACGCCGGGATTGCTGTTCCTTAACAGAAGGACGGTTGCATAGGCTTCGACATACGGCAGACTTTTGGTGTAAATTTCCTTCAATCTGAATAAATCGCTCTCCGAGACATCGGTATCTCCGGAGACTTCACCACGCATCTCGTAGTAATCGTCGGCAAGTTCCATGGAATATGGCCCGCGGATGTATAAGCCATATCTGTAGATGGGTTCGTATCCCTAGGAGTTGAGGATGTGGCAACCCCTCTGCACGGTCAAACGATCGGAGAATTCCTCAACATCTGGAAAATGCCCACATGCTTTCGAAACAGCGACAATTAGACTGGATGGGTCATAATGCACACAATCTCTTCCTGAACCAAAAGCGTGATTGAGTCCAGCATTTAATAAAAACAGATGTTGCTTCATTTTCAACATCTCTTTGTGTGTTGAGGCACGAATTATACACTGCATAATTCGAATTGATTGCAACAGCCGACCCACCTGCCAACCGGGCCTCAATCTGACATCCCAGAACGCTCGCAATCGCATATCGCAAAAACGCTCAAGAATCAGAAATCTGAATGAGAAAGAATGGTGGACAGGGCGAGATTCGAACTCGCGGCCTCTACCATGCCAAGGTAACGATCTTCCAACTGATCTACCTGCCCAGTAAATCCCCTGATTTAATAGTGATATTTAATGTTTTCTTAATCGGGAAACCACCGACGGTCACACCCAGCAATCCATCCGGCGAAGGTCACGACATACCGGTGAAACGCTTCCCGCCATCGAGGTACTTCGTCAGGAATATGCCGATCTGAGCGTCACATGACTTCAGCAGCGACTTCGACACAGACCTGCCTGCGGTCACCGACCTGTTGCTGAGCATGAACGCCACCCCGATGTGCGTCGCATAATCCGCCCCGTCACGGTTGGCCCAGTAGTCCGCGAGCTCATCCACCCTGCCGCATGAGCCTATGGCCTCCATCAGAGCCTCCCGGATACGCATTATGAAGTCACGGTAGGACCTCAGCCACACCACGGGCTCGGGACCCATCTTGATCTTGTCCTCAAGACCCGATGCCCTGTCCAGCATGGCATCCATGTGTCCGAGTGCCGTGCCCGAATGCCCTGCCAGCTCCCTCAGGTCGGTGTACACCGAGAAGCAGTCCATGTACAGGAACATGCACGCGTTGGCCAAAGCCAGCACGGAGTTCTGGTCCCTGCATCCACCCAGCTTCCCCGCAATTGACCCCACTATGTCGGGTATGACCTCCCTGTCGTGCAGGAGCAGAGCCAGATCGGGCACCCTGGCGGATTCGTACAAATGATCGGTCAGTTTCACGCTGATCATGCAGTCGGCGACGGAGTCCACCATCGCGCGGTACTGGGAGTCATCCGGCGTGAACCGTTCCAGGACGGCGCGCACCCAGAGGTCCATGCCCTCGGCGAGATTGCCTGCGACGAGCAGGCGCCTCCCGTCCACGACCGGATCGTCCGGTGCCGTGAACCTCGGTCCGAAGTACGCGCCGCATGAGACGCAGAAATCCATGGAATCATCATCGTTCGTGAAACCGCAATGCGTGCATCTCATCCCGAAAACCCCGGGACGACATATCGCGTGGTGGATAGTAAAAGTGTTCCCCTCCCGAAGGAGGGGGTTGAATGGTTTAGAGCTCCTCGAGCTGGGACTTGAAGTCCATCGCCTCGTCGGCGAGCACTTCGAGGGCCTTGTCGAGGGCCTGCTGCGCGGTCAGAGAACCATCGGTCTCGAACGTGAACAGGAAGTTGCTGTCGTCCCCGGTGACCTTTATGCCTCCGCGCTCCCCCACATGGTTCATGCAGGTGTCGCACATGCAGCAGGCCATGGAGTCGACGACCGTCAGCCTCCCGTCCTCCACGCCGAGGGCGTGCTTGGGACAGATCTTCGCGCACTCGCGCATGTCCTCGTCCCCTGCCCTGGCCTCGTCGATCGAGATCTCGGGCATGTACTTGTAGCCGACCCCGTTGCAGACCTGCCACTTGACATGCGTCTTGGCGGTACCCATGACCGCATGGGCGTAGATCAGCACAGCCTGTCCGTCGGTGAGCTCGACTATGGGGATGAACTCGTCCTTGACCTTCAGATCCTGGTTCCCGAGGGGCATGAGGTCCCCCGAGAGCACGGTACAGGGCCCGATTTTGTTCAGACTGTACATGATGGAGCAGCTGGGGCAGCCCTCTCCGCCGCAGACACACTCGCTCTGCGGCACGAAGAGGTCCAGATCGGTGGGCACAGGGACCATACCCAGCCTGTGGGCTATGATCTCGTCGAACAAGGGCGTCACGCTCTCGTATTCCTTGTCGCCGGACATGATCGGTCCGAGGTGGAACTCGACCTTGTCGATGGCCATCTTGGGAATGTCCGAAAGGAGGGTCCTCCTGAGGGCGTTAGCCATGGCGGGAGAGGAGTTCTTCAGGATGAACCTGGCCTTCCTCTCGGCCATTTCGAGAATCTCTATGTCCATAGGAGATCCCCCTCAGACCCTGCGTCCCCTGCGTCCGCCCTTCTTCTTGGTACCGTCGTGCGGTATGGGTGTGACATCCTCGATTCTGCCGATCTTGAGTCCGGCCCTGGTGAGAGCACGGATGGCAGCCTGGGCTCCGGGACCGGGGGATGTGGATTTGTTTCCTCCGGGAGCGCGGACCCTGACGTGGATACCGACGAACTCCTTCTCCTTGGCGACCTCGGCGACCTTCTCGGCTGCCTTCTGGGCCGCGTAGGGCGAGGACTCGTCCTTGGCCTGTTTAACGACCATTCCTCCGGTGGCCTTGGTGATTGTCTCGGCACCGGTGATGTCGGTCAGGGTGATCATGATGTTGTTGTAGCTGGCGTAGATGTTTGCGATTCCCCATTTTGCTGTCATCAGTTAACACCGTCCTCTGCTGTGATTCCTGCTTCCTCTGCATCCGCTTTGGCGGCCGCGGCGTCCGCGGCTGCCTGCTCCGCCTCGGCCTTTGCCCTGACGGCTGCGGCTGCGGCTGCCTGGTCGGCAGAGATCCTCATGGGGTGCATGTCGTCGGTGAAGGGGGATGCGGGGTTGAACTCGATGGACGACTCCTCGGCCCTGGTGACGAGGTAACCGGGGACGGTGACCCTGTGGCCGTTCATGTAGATGTGTCCGTGAGTGATCATCTGCCTGGCCTGCTTGATGGTGCTGGCCAGTCCCTTCTCGTAGACGATGGTCTGGAGACGCCTGGAGAGAACGTCCTCGTCCTTGAGGGTAAGGATGTCGTTCAGGTCGGCTCCGACGGGCAGGTATCCGAGGCGGCCGCACTTGGCGAGCAGGGCGTCGGCCTCGATCTTGGCCTGTGCGTCCCCGGACCTCAGGCGGGCCTGCAGGTCCCTGGACTGCTTCCTCAGGTTCCTGAGGATGGTCTCGGCCTTCCAGACCTCCGTCTTGTTCTTCAGACCGAAGGCGCGGACGACCTCGACCTCGGCTTTGATCCTCTCGCCCTGCCAGGGGTGGGAGGGCGTGTCATATGTCTTGCGTGAAAATTTAGGATCTCCCATTCAAACCACCTCAGGATTTCCTCTGGACACCCATTGTGAGTCCGTGTCTTCCGTTGGACCTGGTCCTCTGTCCGCGCACCTTGTGGCGTCCCTCGTGCCTGATACCGCGGTAGCAGCGGATCATCTTCATCCTGTTGATGTCATCCTTCTGGATGATGTCGAGGTCGTTTCCGAAGAGGTGCATGTCGGCTCCGGTCTCGTAGTCGTTCTGCCTGTTGATGGCCCATGTGGGGGCGTACTCGACGTAGGACTTGACGAGGGCCTCGATCTCCTTGACCTTCTCGTCGGACAGGGATCCGATCTTGACGGAGGGGTCGACGTTCGCCTTCTTGGCGACAATCTGGGCGACCCTCTTTCCGACACCTTTGATGCTCTGAAGTCCGATGACGGTCTTCTTCTGACCGTCGATATCGGAGTTGACGATACGGACGATGAAATTGAAGTTCTCGTCCTCCATCTGCTGCTCTTTCTTCTTAGCCATATGCTAAACCTCCGTAAATGCATCCCCGGATGGGGTTCGCACAAGCTCCGTTTTCCTCATGGGAAGGAGCTCTCAGTTTTCACCTGCCGAAACACGTCGATAGGGGGTCCTGAGTTTACGTGCTCCAGACGAAGGGCTCCTTATTAATAAAGGATTGGATTGGCGGAGGCGACCTGCCTCTGGAAGTGGACAACGCTCAAATCCGACCCCCAGTCATCCTCAGGAGGTGCAACCCATTCGCCCAGTTGATGCTTAGATCGGAACCCAGACGCATCATCCGAGAAACTGAGATGGGTTGAACTCCACTGGGTAGAAGACCGATGTGTTGAGCACATAGACAATATTATCAGACTGCACATGCCGTTCTGCACATCCAAAATGTCTGACCCCCTCCAGGAGAGGAATGTATCTGCATCTGGCAATGACTTCTCATGCTCCAGAATCCAATTCACCTTCTTGACGTTCATGTGGATTATCTCACGGAAGGTATCTTCATCGTACTTGTCTAATTGTTTGAAATCGTTATGCCCCTCCGCATCGACCAGTGATTTGTAACCGCTGAGCGAACCTACAGACACCACCCTCTCCAGATACTCTGGATCATCATGTTCCTTAAGATGACGATATGACTCCAACATGGGGTAGTTCAGATACAGCTTCCCGTTCTCTGTGGATTCCGAGAAAAACTCCATTGCCCTACTCAGGAGCTTTTCATCGTATCTGTGATCATGGGGGTCCATATCGAAAACCAGGTATACATCCGAAAACTCCTGTTCCAACATCTCCCTGTCTGTGAGGCCAGTAACCGACTCACGGAGAACCGAAACGACATCAAGACTGTCATCTTCGCCCTCGTCTGCAAACATCCTGAGCAGAAGATCATAAATCACAGCCCCGTGCCAATAGATATTCTCAGGTGTCGTATCGAACAGGATATTGTGCATCCGTTTGAGTAAACGTGGTTCTCCGCGGCGCCCCTCGACTATGAAAAGGACCTTCCGTTCACTCATCGAACTCTCCGCCACGGAGTAGTTTCTCCAGATTGTGACCTTCTCTGATCTCTCTATCGGTGAGGTCGGGCAAAGAGGTGATTCCGCGAGAATCCAAGACCATGTAGCAATCGGGCCTCAATATCCTGTTGCTAACTAGGGTGGTATTATGTGACGTGAACACACACTGGAATCTACAATCCTTCGACAACTGAAGCATGACTTTCTCTGCGAGTTCGTAGTGATAGTATGCATCGAACTCATCGAGGTAGACCAACGTCACATCCTTCAGATGCTTCATCCAATAGTAATGAAGCATTAGAAGTCTTGTACCGCTAGACGCAGAATAGTCGAAGTCCAGCATCTTATTCTTCGTCTTTATGACCAACCTCTTCGGAGATCCTGCGGCCTCTGTCACAGCAAGATTGACATCCAACTCCGCAAGATCCTTCAGAACCTTATGGAAATCTTCCGTGAACCCGTTGCGTACAATGTAGTCCTGCAACGGTTCCGAACCACGGGTAAGACCTATGTACCGATTGCCATCCTGCGTGGATCTGACATACAGCATCCCCTTTACGAAATTCATGACCTTCGATATCGGAGAGTCATCAGGCTGGTCCGTATTGTTTGCGATATACCTCAATACGGAGAGAGCACCGTCATGGATATCTATACGAAGATTGCCGGCACCATAACCCTTCAATCCGGAATAATCCGCATTCTGTCCATCCCTTTCAAATATGGTTTTTCCTCCGACGCACATCCTTTCGTATATGATGTTGTCAGGCGACGTCTTACGATACTCATAATGAACGTCTTCCGATCCCATCCTGAAAACATACGAAAATGTTGCATAAGGTGTATCCGAATCACCGTTCAGGAACCCAAACGCATCTTTCTGCTTCTCATCCGTCTGATAATCTGTCAAAATACCCACTATATCGAACAGTGCAAGACCGAAATTCGTCTTGCCGCAACCATTCTTCCCAACCATCATGCACTTGTTCACGAGACCGTTCCGTGTGTACTCCGAATGAAATGTATAATTCCGAACCTTGGAGAAATCCATCTCAACACGGTTCTTGAATCCTCTATAGTTCTCAACGGCGAATCTCTTCAGCATGATAATCACCGTAATTTAATTACGGACAATATAGCTGTACTTGTATATCAAATAAGCAGGCGACAAAAACGACCGCAAACACGCATAACAAATCAGATGATTGACAATAATCGATTGGTGTTTGTTGAGAAAACCATCTGACCTGCATCGCCCTCTCGAATGGAACCCATATCGATAACTATCCAACGTAGAAGGTAAGAAAAACCAATATTAACTAAGATTAAGTGGCGTTTATTCGTTCGCGAACGTATACGAACGAATACTGAGAATCAAACACTCTCGTCATCGTGAAATAGAGGGATTCAGAGAGAACAAGACCATGGAGTTCAAACGTATCTGGAATGCAGAATCCCTCAAAGCGGCCTCTGCTTTCGCCAATGGATTCGGAGGAACTCCTGGGAATCTCCAAGACAAAGTCATCGCAGCTTATAGCCTCCATGGAGAGGTCGGGACTGCTGGAGCGGATCGGGATCGGAAAGGACACCGCATACCGGACGAGGGAATGACCCGCAAGGGCCACACAGAAACTGAAGATGGTGCTGGGGAAGGGATTCGAACCCTCGAAATCCTACGATAAGGGATCTTGAGTCCCTCGCCTTTGACCAGGCTCGGCTACCCCAGCTTCACCATCTCTATCGATGTTCAGTTGAAAACGTTTACGGGAGCGTGGTGACCTCGCCGCGCTTGCCGTCGATGTAGAATGTGTATTCGTGCTGGGACACGATGCCACCCTTGACCTCCACCAACTGGGCGTAGCTGGAGAGCACACCGTGGCGGATCAGGGTCTTCACATGCTTCTCGGCATCCGGGAAATCACAGCTCCTGGCGCAGAACGGGAACGTCTTGAACTCGCCCTTGACATAGTCGAAGAACTCCTTCGCCTTGGGGTCGGCGATGGGCCTCTCCCTCAGGATCCTGACGATGTTCCCGGGTTTGCCGTTCTTCACCTCACCCTTGCCGTTGGTGGCGAAGGGCTCCACGGCGACGACCATGCCTGACCTGATCTGCGTGGTCTCCCCGCTGTTGTAGTTGGGCACCGAAAGGCCTGCATGCAGGTTGTATGGCTCAATCTGATGGCCGCAGAGGTTCACGATGGGGTGGAACCCCGCACTCTCCATGGTCATCTCGACGGCGCGTCCGATCTCGCCCAACGGCACCCCGTCACCGATGAACTCGGCGACCGTGTTCCTGGCGGTCTTGGAGATCTCCACCAAGGCCTTGTAGGAGTTGGTGCCGACTTCGATTGTCCCGGCGGTGTCGCCGACGTATCCGTCCAGCTCCGCGCCGCAGTCCAGCTTGACGACGTCCCCGAGCTGGAACACCGTCTTATCGGTGCAGCTTGGGGTGTAGTGGGCGGCGACCTCGTTGAGACTGATGTTGCAGGGGAAGGCAAGACCGCACCCGTGTTCACGGATGTAGCCCTCCACCTCCTGTGCCACATCGTAGAGCTTGACACCCTCTTTAATCATCGACAGCCCGAGTTCCCTGGCCGCTCCGGCGACCTTTCCGGCTGTACGCAGTTTCGAAAGTTGATCTTCGTTTAACATCCTAGGACTTCCTTGATTTTATCGGAAGGAATGGCACCCTGACGGACGATCTCGACCTCCTTGTCCATCAACCAGACGATTGTGGAGGGCTGTCCTATGGTGCAGGCACCGGCATCGATGTAGGTGTCCACGGCATCCCCGAAATCAGAGATGGCGGCATCGATGTCGACGGCATCGGCATGGGAATGGAGATTGGCAGAGGTGGCCACGATAGGCCCGGTACGCCTGATGAGTTCCAGGGCGAACCTGTTGTCCGGGATGCGGATACCCACCTTCTGAGAGGATGAGGTGACGATGTCCGGGACATCCTGCTGCTTCTTGATTATGATCGTGAGGGGTCCGGGGAGGAAGGCCTTGATCAGCTTGTCGGCGTTCTCGTTGAGGACGGCGACCTTCTCCAGCATGGCCTTGTCGGATACAGCGACGGAGAGGGGCATGTCGAACGGCCTGTTCTTTGCCACATAGAGCCCTTTGACGGCAGACTCGTTGTAAATGTCCGCTCCGATACCATAGACGGTCTCGGTAGGATAAACTATCAGCTTGCCGGCGGAGATATCCTCCGCGGCGGCGGCAACGGCCTCATCGCAATGAGCGTCGAAACCGTGGGAGTAATCGCACTTGATTATCTTCATTCATACACCTACCAGTGTCCTGGCCCTGGCCAAAGGGTCAAAGCCGCTGCAACTGCACATGCTTCCATGACCAGGATACAGTTCTTTTATGTCAATATTACTAAGCCTGGCAATGGATTCGCACAGGGAAACGAGGGATCCGCCTGGGAAATCCGTACGGCCGACACCCATCTCGAACACCGTGTCGCCGGAGATCAGCGAACCGGAATCAGGGTCGTGGAGGCAGATGCTTCCACGTGTGTGCCCAGGTGTGTGGATTACAGTGAACCTCCTGTCTCCGAGATCGATAACCTGTCCGTCATGAAGATCGATCGCATCGACGGGATCGAAGGAGCCGCCGAACATGCGGGAGAGGATGTATGTGTCATCGGCCGAACGCAGAGCCTCGGCATCGAGGGCATGAGCGTAAACAGGACAGCCGAACTCCTTGATTATGTCCGATAAGCCGCCGCAATGGTCGTAATGACAATGTGTCAGGACGACCATGTCCAGAGGCCTTCCGCGTAGAGCAGAACGGATCTGAGATATCGTGTTGGGGGAATCGTCACCGGTTCCCGTGTCCACGAGCATAGTGCGGTCAGAATCAACAAGATAAATGTTGGAGTCGTACTGACAGGAAGAGTGCAGGCTCCTGATCATACTGAACGGAATCCAACAATTGTATAAAACGCTAGAGCAGAGGCTCGTAGAAGAACTGATGATAAAAATAAGAGGGTTTCCGGAGGATGAGAATTTCATACGGAACCTGTTTAACTGCTAGATCACACTCCAGCGACGTTCAAAGAACTTTAGTAAGCCAGGACTGAATACCTCGGCGAACCTCGATACTTACATCCGGCTTCTATCAAACTCATCATTTATGAGCGTCCTATGGGTACCTCTTTTTTAAGGTGGCTTCGAGCTTAGATGCCTTCAGCTCTTATCCACTGCCGCGTGGCTACTCAGCGTGCCTTGTCAGACAACTGATAAACTAGAGGCGACGAACCCCTGTTCCTCTCGTACTAAAGGGTCCTTCTCATCAGGTACCTACACCTCCATCAAAAAGCAACAAAACTGTCTCGCGACGTTTTAAACCCAGCTCACGATCCCTTTTAATGGGCGAACAACCCCACCCTTGGCAGCTGCTGCACCACCAGGATAGGGAGAGCCGACAGCGAAGTAGCAAGCCACGAGGTCGATATGAACTCTTGCTCGTGACAACTCAATTATCCCCAGGGTAATTTTTCTGACATCAATCACCCCCATTCAGGAGGTTGATTGGTTCGCTAGGCCATAGTTTCCTATCTCCGAACCCTATTGTCTGGTTCCGAGTCAAGCTAGCTTATACCCTTACATTCTTCGGTAGATTTCTGACCTACCTGAGCTAACCTTTGGGCGCCCTTGTTATCTTTTTGAGGGCGTGGCGCCCCACCCGAACTGCCTGCCTATAGCTGTTCCTCCGGAGAGGTGAGTCGTAAAAATTGACAAGGGCGGTGTTTCATCGGTGACTCGGAGAGATGCTAGCGCACCTTCCTGGGTAACGTCTCCCGCCTACCCTACACATGCCAATTCTTACAACAACAACAGGTTGCAGTGAAACTCCATGGGGTCTTCGCTTTCAGATGGAGGGGTCTGGATTGTGCACCAGACTGATTGATTTCACTAGCGTCATGGCGGGGACAGTAGAACACTCGTTGAGCCTTCATGCAAGTCGCCAATTAAGCGACAAGGTATTACGCTACCTTAAGAGGGTCATAGTTACCCCCGCCGTTTATCGGTCCTTCGATCCGTTGAAACAGATTTTCAGATGCCGACACTGGGCAGGCTTCGGCCTCAATACACATCCTTTCGAACTAGCTGAGACCTATGTTTTTATTAAACAGTCGGTGTTCTCTTGTCACTGCGACCAGCAGCTCTCACTGCTGGCACCCCTTATCCCGAAGTTACAGGGCTAATTTGCCGAGTTCCCTCGCCACGATTATGCTAACACGCCTTAGGCTACTCACCTAGGGACACCTGTGTCGGTTCTTGGTACGAACAATAAGATTGTAACTATGAAGCTTTCACGGGAACCAGGAATCATCATAAGCAAGCTTACGCTTGCCCCATCACGCATTCACCAACTTCTCACCATTACGGTTCTTCATCGGTTTCGGCGCTTGGATACACTGACGGGTGTACAATAACTATCCCGATCCTACAACATAGGCAAAGATCTTACTGGTACAGGAATATTAACCTGTTTCCCATTCGATAACTTCGATTAAGAGTTACCTTAGGATCGACTAACCCTTGGCTGACGAACATTGCCAAGGAACCCTTGCCCCTGCGGCGACACGGATTCTCACCGTGCTTTGCTGCTACTCTCTCCAGGATCCTCGTTGGTACACGGTCCACAGGACTTCACAGCCCTGCTTCTGCCCATGCACCACGCCCCCTTACCAAATAACATTGCTGTTTTCTAAAGTATCGGTACTCGGTTTAGCCCCGTCCATTTTCTGGGCCCACAATCTAGACCGGTGAGCTGTTACGCTATCTTTGAAGGATGGCTGCTTCTAAGCCCACCTCCCGGTTGTTTTAGACTGCCGACGCCATTTCGTATTACACTTGACCGAAATTTAGGGACCTTAACTTTAGTCTGGGTTGTTTCCCTCATGGCCACCAAGCTTACCCCGGATGGCCTCACACCCGACGTCTACGGTGAACGCAAGTTCGGAGTTTGACAAGATGCCGAGGAATTTCTTCCCCTAAGCACCCAATCGGTGCTCTACCTCACGTTCTGCCTCGATCGAGGTCTAGCTGCGACTAGTTTCAGGGGGAACCAGCTATTTCCGGCCTAGATTGGCCTTTCACCCCTATACCCAAGTCATCCAAACGATTTGCACATCAGAACTGGTTCGGTCCTCCACCCCCCCTTCGAGGGGCTTCAACCTGCTCAGGCATAGATCGACCGGCTTCGGGTATCCGCACCATTGACTCCAGGCGAGCACACCTTGTCCCTCGTAAAAAACTGCGGACAATCGGTTTCCCTTCGGCTACCTAATTGAATAGTTAACCTCGCCAATGACCAGAACTCCCTGGATCGTTTTTCGAAACGAACAATATAACACTGGTCCACCAAAATTGGTTTCTTCCCTTTGATGCCATATAAATCTTTAACCGTATGGTTTCAGGTCTTTTGACCTCCCGTTAAGGGTACTTTTCAGTCTTCGCTCACGCTACTACTGCACTATCGGACTAGAGACGTATTTAGGGTTGGAAGTGAATGCCTCCCAAATTCACGCGCGATATCCAACGCACGCTACTCGAGAACATCAAAAATCACCATATCCACCTTCCTCTAAGGGGCTATCACCCTCTATGGCCTGTCTTTCCAGACAAGTTTGAGTATTTGGACTTAGGTGTAAATGAGTCTGTAACACCACATCTCCCTTGCCTTTCGGTAGGGATTCGGTTTGCCCTTTACCGCGTTCGATCGCCTTTAATAACGGTATCTCGATTGATTTCTTTTCCTGCGGGTACTAAGATGCTTCAATCCCCCGCGTTCCCGATCATTACTGATCATTCCGAAGAATAGGAAGTCCCATTAGGTCATCGTCGGATCATAGGCTTCTTGCACCTACCCGACGCATATCGCAGCTTGACACGACCTTCTTCAGCGCTCTAGCCGAACCATCCCCCATACGGCGTAGCATCGCCGCTGGCGTATGATCTAGCACACGTCCAGGTTTCGTATGATTGGTGATCATCGGACTTTATCCGTTCTCATCCTCCATTTACGGAGTCCTACACCACTTCCCCGGGACAGGACCTCTGGCCGGGTGCATGCTATGTCGATTGTAAACGTGTCTCGCAACACGCGCAAAATTCCTGTAACATTAATTGGTATATAACAGTTGTGGGTGGACAGGAATCCAGCCAGACAACAAATGAAGAGAATGTGCAGAATCAGATAGAATCTTCGGATGATCTGGCCTCAATCAAAATGGAGACAATGGCGAATCTGATTCCCGGAGATGAAAGAACGATGGGACTGGACGGTGCACCGGCCGTCAGCGACGTCAAGAGATATCGATCAAAACCTATGAGAGCGACTATGAAAATCGCAGCTGAAGATATCAATCAGATAGAGAACAGAAACAATAAAGGCGTACCGTGGAAGATGAACAGATATCGAATACGATGATCCGAGAGGATGAAAATATCAAACGAAAGCTAGAGCAGAGGCTCGTAGAAGAACTGATGATAAAAATAAGAGGGTTTCCGGAGGATGAGAATTTCATACGGAACCTGTTTAACTGCTAGATCACACTCCAGCGACGTTCAAAGAACTTTAGTAAGCCAGGACTGAATACCTCGGCGAACCTCGATACTTACATCCGGCTTCTATCAAACTCATCATTTATGAGCGTCCTATGGGTACCTCTTTTTTAAGGTGGCTTCGAGCTTAGATGCCTTCAGCTCTTATCCACTGCCGCGTGGCTACTCAGCGTGCCTTGTCAGACAACTGATAAACTAGAGGCGACGAACCCCTGTTCCTCTCGTACTAAAGGGTCCTTCTCATCAGGTACCTACACCTCCATCAAAAAGCAACAAAACTGTCTCGCGACGTTTTAAACCCAGCTCACGATCCCTTTTAATGGGCGAACAACCCCACCCTTGGCAGCTGCTGCACCACCAGGATAGGGAGAGCCGACAGCGAAGTAGCAAGCCACGAGGTCGATATGAACTCTTGCTCGTGACAACTCAATTATCCCCAGGGTAATTTTTCTGACATCAATCACCCCCATTCAGGAGGTTGATTGGTTCGCTAGGCCATAGTTTCCTATCTCCGAACCCTATTGTCTGGTTCCGAGTCAAGCTAGCTTATACCCTTACATTCTTCGGTAGATTTCTGACCTACCTGAGCTAACCTTTGGGCGCCCTTGTTATCTTTTTGAGGGCGTGGCGCCCCACCCGAACTGCCTGCCTATAGCTGTTCCTCCGGAGAGGTGAGTCGTAAAAATTGACAAGGGCGGTGTTTCATCGGTGACTCGGAGAGATGCTAGCGCACCTTCCTGGGTAACGTCTCCCGCCTACCCTACACATGCCAATTCTTACAACAACAACAGGTTGCAGTGAAACTCCATGGGGTCTTCGCTTTCAGATGGAGGGGTCTGGATTGTGCACCAGACTGATTGATTTCACTAGCGTCATGGCGGGGACAGTAGAACACTCGTTGAGCCTTCATGCAAGTCGCCAATTAAGCGACAAGGTATTACGCTACCTTAAGAGGGTCATAGTTACCCCCGCCGTTTATCGGTCCTTCGATCCGTTGAAACAGATTTTCAGATGCCGACACTGGGCAGGCTTCGGCCTCAATACACATCCTTTCGAACTAGCTGAGACCTATGTTTTTATTAAACAGTCGGTGTTCTCTTGTCACTGCGACCAGCAGCTCTCACTGCTGGCACCCCTTATCCCGAAGTTACAGGGCTAATTTGCCGAGTTCCCTCGCCACGATTATGCTAACACGCCTTAGGCTACTCACCTAGGGACACCTGTGTCGGTTCTTGGTACGAACAATAAGATTGTAACTATGAAGCTTTCACGGGAACCAGGAATCATCATAAGCAAGCTTACGCTTGCCCCATCACGCATTCACCAACTTCTCACCATTACGGTTCTTCATCGGTTTCGGCGCTTGGATACACTGACGGGTGTACAATAACTATCCCGATCCTACAACATAGGCAAAGATCTTACTGGTACAGGAATATTAACCTGTTTCCCATTCGATAACTTCGATTAAGAGTTACCTTAGGATCGACTAACCCTTGGCTGACGAACATTGCCAAGGAACCCTTGCCCCTGCGGCGACACGGATTCTCACCGTGCTTTGCTGCTACTCTCTCCAGGATCCTCGTTGGTACACGGTCCACAGGACTTCACAGCCCTGCTTCTGCCCATGCACCACGCCCCCTTACCAAATAACATTGCTGTTTTCTAAAGTATCGGTACTCGGTTTAGCCCCGTCCATTTTCTGGGCCCACAATCTAGACCGGTGAGCTGTTACGCTATCTTTGAAGGATGGCTGCTTCTAAGCCCACCTCCCGGTTGTTTTAGACTGCCGACGCCATTTCGTATTACACTTGACCGAAATTTAGGGACCTTAACTTTAGTCTGGGTTGTTTCCCTCATGGCCACCAAGCTTACCCCGGATGGCCTCACACCCGACGTCTACGGTGAACGCAAGTTCGGAGTTTGACAAGATGCCGAGGAATTTCTTCCCCTAAGCACCCAATCGGTGCTCTACCTCACGTTCTGCCTCGATCGAGGTCTAGCTGCGACTAGTTTCAGGGGGAACCAGCTATTTCCGGCCTAGATTGGCCTTTCACCCCTATACCCAAGTCATCCAAACGATTTGCACATCAGAACTGGTTCGGTCCTCCACCCCCCCTTCGAGGGGCTTCAACCTGCTCAGGCATAGATCGACCGGCTTCGGGTATCCGCACCATTGACTCCAGGCGAGCACACCTTGTCCCTCGTAAAAAACTGCGGACAATCGGTTTCCCTTCGGCTACCTAATTGAATAGTTAACCTCGCCAATGACCAGAACTCCCTGGATCGTTTTTCGAAACGAACAATATAACACTGGTCCACCAAAATTGGTTTCTTCCCTTTGATGCCATATAAATCTTTAACCGTATGGTTTCAGGTCTTTTGACCTCCCGTTAAGGGTACTTTTCAGTCTTCGCTCACGCTACTACTGCACTATCGGACTAGAGACGTATTTAGGGTTGGAAGTGAATGCCTCCCAAATTCACGCGCGATATCCAACGCACGCTACTCGAGAACATCAAAAATCACCATATCCACCTTCCTCTAAGGGGCTATCACCCTCTATGGCCTGTCTTTCCAGACAAGTTTGAGTATTTGGACTTAGGTGTAAATGAGTCTGTAACACCACATCTCCCTTGCCTTTCGGTAGGGATTCGGTTTGCCCTTTACCGCGTTCGATCGCCTTTAATAACGGTATCTCGATTGATTTCTTTTCCTGCGGGTACTAAGATGCTTCAATCCCCCGCGTTCCCGATCATTACTGATCATTCCGAAGAATAGGAAGTCCCATTAGGTCATCGTCGGATCATAGGCTTCTTGCACCTACCCGACGCATATCGCAGCTTGACACGACCTTCTTCAGCGCTCTAGCCGAACCATCCCCCATACGGCGTAGCATCGCCGCTGGCGTATGATCTAGCACACGTCCAGGTTTCGTATGATTGGTGATCATCGGACTTTATCCGTTCTCATCCTCCATTTACGGAGTCCTACACCACTTCCCCGGGACAGGACCTCTGGCCGGGTGCACGTTTGATTCTAATCTTGAACCGCCACCTTGAGATGGCTGTGAAACCCCCGTACACGGCAGAAGTATATATAACTTACCGCCCGCACGAGTTCGGAATCATTTTTGCCTTGCATCAACGCCACTTCGAACCCGGTTTTTGACCGTATTCGCGCGGTGCCACACAACGCACAAATCCCCTGACTATTAACTCATATTTGAACCTTTCCTTAACGGGATTATGGAGTGAACACCACCAGGACCGCGTCACCTATCTTTGATCTCAATTCTTTGAGATCTGGATGGTAAATCCTGAGATAACCGTCCCTGTGGATCCTCCTGCCGAGGATTTTGGCTACGACTGCGGCTTCCGCCAGACCTTCCACCTTCCATGCGGAAACCTCGCCGGAGATGTCCGTGGATACGTAAATCGGAAGACGGAGCCTTATCCTCTGGGAGTCGTCGCAGGCATCCCAGATTATGCGGAGCTGATCCTCTGGGATCTCGATGACGGACCCGTCCCTGAGCCTGTACGACCTGTCTCCTCCGTCCATCATGTCCATGAGCAAGGGCTTGCTTACAGCGAGATTGGAGTTGAGGTCCTTCATTATCGAGCTCAGGAATGCTTCTTCCATGTTCTACCATTATTCTATATTATTATAATAGAACATCCCAACCGACACTTACGACCGTTCGAACAAAATATCCTTACATAACGGCGTTAATCTTAATATAAATCCTGTCAATCACGAACCCGCATGTCTCACGAGAAGCAGTTGGAGGTAGCACTGTCCCGGCATCCCTGTTACAGCAGCGATGCCCATCGCGAATTCGCCAGGATGCACATACCCGTGGCACCCAGATGCAACATCCAATGCAACTACTGCAACAGGAAGTTCGACTGCTGCAACGAATCCCGCCCGGGGGTGACCAGCGAAGTCCTCACACCCGAACAGGCCGCGGAGAAGGTCCTCTACGTTAAATCCGAGATCCCGCAGCTCAGCGTGGTGGGGATAGCCGGCCCCGGAGACCCGCTTGCGAACGATGAGACATTCAAGGCACTGGAGCTCATATCGGCCAAGGCACCGGACCTCACACTGTGCGTTTCTACTAACGGGCTCGCGCTTCCGGGCAACGCGAAGAGACTCTACGACCTCGGAGTCAGGTTCGTCACGGTCACCATGAACGCCTGCGACCCGGAAATCGGAGCCAGGATCTACGGTTCCGTGAGATGGGAAGGAGAGGTCCTGAGAGGGACCGAGGCCGCGGCCCTCCTGATCGACAGACAGACCAAGGGGATCTCCGAGTGCGCCGCATTGGGCATGCTAGTGAAGGTCAACATCGTGATGGTGCCCGGGATAAACGACTCCCACATCCCAGAACTCGTCAGATACGTCAAGGACAAGGGAGCGTACATAGTCAACATACTGCCCCTCATCCCCGTGGAAGGGACCCCGTTCTCGGACCTGCGCGCACCCACCCCCAAGGAGAGGAGGGACATGATGGACCTCTGCTCCCTTGACGTGAGGATGATGCGCCACTGCAGACAATGCAGGGCGGATGCCATCGGCATGCTGGACCACGACAGGTCCCAGGAGTTCGTCCGTTTCTCGGGATGCGGTTCCGGCTGCAGCCCATCCGAACCGATAAGCATCGGTGAGGATCCCAGGGATCTCGTGGCTGTCGCGACCTCCGACGGCCTGTCCGTCGACTCCGGATTCGGGAACGCGTCCAGATACAAGGTGTTCGACGTATCCTCGGAAGATCCTACGTTCGTCAGGGACGTCGTCGTCGACAGGTCGTCCCCCGCATCGGGGAGGAGCCACAGGGAGCACATCAAGTCGATAATAGACTCCCTGGAAGGCTGCGGCACCGTCGTCGTGACGGAGATAGGCGACATGCCCTCAAAGACGCTGTCCAACCTCGGGACAAGGGTCGTGACGGCATCCGGCCCGATTGCCGAAGTACTCAGGGACCTCGTTTGACCGACATCGTTCCGTCCCCTTCCTTAAATAGAGGTATCAATAGTGACCCCTCATTGGAGTGTGCATCATGGACGCTCAGGAAATGAGAGAGACCTACATCAACTTCTTCAAAGAGAGGGGACACGCGCAGATCAGCTCCGCGCCTCTGATCCCCGAGAACGACCCCACAGTCCTTTTCACCACGGCCGGGATGCATCCCCTCGTGCCCTACCTCCTCGGCGAGAAACACCCCGCCGGCAAGAGGCTGACCGACTTCCAGAAGTGCGTCAGGACAGGGGACATCGACGAGGTAGGGGATGCCAGCCACCTGACGTTCTTCGAGATGCTGGGCAACTGGTCCCTCGGGGACTACTTCAAGGAGGATTCCATCGCATGGAGCTACCAGCTCCTGACCGAGGTCCTCGGCATAGACAGGGACCACCTTGCAGTCACTGCATTCGCCGGAGAAGGCGACATCCCCCGCGACGACGAGACCGCCGCGTTCTGGAAGAGCCACGGCATGAGGGACGACCAGATCTTCTTCTACGGGAGGGAGGACAACTGGTGGGGCCCCGCCGGTCAGACCGGACCCTGCGGACCCGACACCGAGATATTCTACGACGACGGGAGGCCCAAGTGCGGACCGTCCTGCGGGCCGTCCTGCCACTGCGGGAAGTACACCGAGATCTGGAACAACGTGTTCATGCAGTACTTCAAGGACGCCGATGGAAAGTTCACTCCCCTGAAACAGAAGAACGTCGACACCGGCATGGGTCTGGAGAGGATCCTCCGCGTCCTCAACGGCGTGGAGACCGTCTACGACACCCCTCTGTTCTCCGGGATCATCGGGAAGGTGGAGGAGCTGTCCGGAAGGAAGTACGGAGAGGACGAGGAGACCACCCGCGCGTTCAGGATCGTCGCGGACCACCTCAGGGCCGCCACCTTCATGCTCGGGGACGGGGTCGTCCCGTCCAAGATGGGACAGGGCTACATCCTCAGGCGTCTGATCAGGAGGGCCAGCAGGTACCTGTCCAAACTCGGCGTCGAGGACGTCTGCATGAAGCAGGTGTCCGAGGTCGTCGTCTGCCAGTACTCCAAGGCCTACCCCGAGCTGGAGAGGAACAAGGAGTTCATCTACACCAACATAACCGCCGAGGAGGAGAAGTTCCGCAAGACCCTGACCAAAGGACTCAGGAAGTTCAACGAGATGATCGCCGAGAACGGCGACAGGGAGGTCCTGGACGGGGAGATGGTCTTCAGACTCTACGACACGTTCGGATTCCCGGTCGAACTGACACAGGAGCTGGCCGCGGAGCAGAGCAAGAAGGTCGACACCGAGGACTTCGACAGGAGGTTCAAGGCCCATCAGGAGAACTCCAGGATGGGTGCCGACCAGCAGTTCAAGGGAGGTCTGGCCGACCACGCGGTGGAGACGACGAAACTCC
The DNA here is from genome assembly GCA_964550065.1 of uncultured Methanomassiliicoccales archaeon. Taxonomy (GTDB): domain Archaea; phylum Thermoplasmatota; class Thermoplasmata; order Methanomassiliicoccales; family Methanomethylophilaceae; genus Methanoprimaticola. The sequence continues at coordinate 470,511 of CAZJWD010000001.1, read as the reverse complement.
ACACGGCGACACACCTGCTCAACGCCGCCCTCAGGAAGTTCGTGGACCCCAACATCCAGCAGAAGGGTTCCAACATAACCGCCGAGAGGCTCAGATTCGACTTCAACCTCGACAGGAAGTGCACCCCCGAGGAGCTGAAGGCCGTCGAGGACTACGTCAACGAGGCCATCAGGGCCGCCATCCCCGTCGTGTGCGAGGAGATGCCCATCGAGCAGGCCCGCGAACGCGGGGCCATCGGTGTCTTCGGCGACAAATACGGCGAGATGGTCAAGGTCTACACGATGGGCGACGTCTCATGCGAGATCTGCGGAGGCCCCCATGTGTCCAACACATCCGAACTCCAGGGATTCAAGATCAAGAAGGAGGAGAGTTCGGCTGCGGGCATACGCAGGATCAAGGCCGTCGTCGGAAAATTCGATTGAATGTTTTTTTTTTTTCCTAACCCCGGCGGCATCATGACCGCCGGGGCCCCCGGGACGCAGATCGCGCCCCGGGATCGTAGTGGTCCCGGATGACTCCGGGAAGGAGGAGCTAGAATACTATCCGGATGCTTCATCCGTGCTTTATGTCGGCGGTCTCGATGAGGGCCTCCGTGTACGCATGCATCCTGTCGGTGATGTCCTTCATGTATCCCTTGGGATCCTCCGAGCCCAGAGCCAGAAGGGCGATGGAACATCCGAGGGCGTTTATGACCTCTTTGGAATCCATCTTCCTGTTCTCGCAGACTTTGATTATCTCCCCGAATACCTCCTGGAAGTCGTTCATCTTCTGTTCTCTGCATGCGTCTATCATGTTATCACACTCTGTCATCGGCTCCGGTTGTTCGAGGCTTCCCTTGCCGACATGATGACGACGCCTTGCAGACCATTTATAAAGGAAACCGTGGACGGATGATGGATGGATGAACTCCGAACCTGTTTTCGGGACCTTCGGAAGGACTGTTGGATTAGTTGGACGTATATGCCAATCTGATTAGGAAAACATTAAATCCAAAGCCAGGGACACCGCCCGGGATCGATGGGAAAATGCAATGGATGCATCGGAAAACGATGACATCCAACCCTTGGAAGCGGACAAAAATTACTATCGTATCTGCAGAAGACAGGAGATTCTGACCATGGATGAATAGATAGATGGTAAGTTCTTACCACCAATCATCCATCCATATTCCGGACCCATGGCATCAGGGGAGACCGTCCAGATTCTGCTTCAGATACTCGATGAAATGACGGCTGGCAACAGGGAGCGTGGCCCCGCTGCGGTAGCCTATCCCGATTATTCTGTGGATCGGAGGGTCGAGGGGAATCCTTGCGAGATTGTAACCGGTTCTGCGCAGGACAAGATCCGCGATTATGCTGACCCCCAATCCGGCCTCCACCATGGTCATGATGGCGTAGTCGTCGTGTATACGGTATTTGACGTTGGGCTCCAACCCTTCGGCGTAGAACGCCTCGAGAGGTTCGCTGTAATGGCCCTCCTCCAGCAGGATGTACGGGTCGTTGACTATCTCCTCCAGCTTCAGGGAATCCCTGTCTGCCAGCGGATGGCCCGAAGGCAGGATCGCCACCATCTCGCCCTTCCTGAGGACCTCCACCTCCAATCCGCTCGCCGCATCCGGACTTATGAACCCGAAGTCCACCTCCCCGGTCTTGATCCACTCCTGGATCGAGGTGTAGTCCCCCTGGTGGAACAGGAACTGCACCCCGGGATACCTCGCCTTGAATCCGCGTATCAGATCGGGCATCCAATGGCATGTGATGCTTGCGAGGGTGCCCACCCTGACCACGCCCTCCTCCAGGTTGTTGATCTCGTCGGCACGTTCCCGCATCATCCTGTACTGGCGTATGTACGCCTCTATGTACGGGTACAGGTCCTTCCCCTCGGGAGTCAGTGTGACCCCGTTGCGGGTCCTGTTCAACAGGACCACGGACAGCTCGTCCTCCAGGGACGATATCATCTGGCTTATCGACGACTGGGTGCACCCCATGGACCGTGCCGCTTTGGTGAAGCTTCCGGTCTCGATGATCCTCTGCAGTGCCAGGTACCTGTTCATGGTACCCGCCTCACGGTATTCCTCGTTCATCTCCCCGCTGCCTGTTCCAGCGACTCCAGGCATCTCCTGTGTATCTCGTTCGTCGGCCAGATGTCCGGCCAACCCGGTTCGGCCTCGATCAGCTCGAGACCCATCGCCTCGGAGTACTCGGTCGCCGAGGATTCGAAGTCCTCCTTGATCCCCAGTCCCGTGTCGATCTTGACCATGTTCCTGTAACCGACCTCGTCCAATATAGTCTTCAGCTGTTCCTGGGAGGCCCCCTGGCTTCCCCCGAACACTCCCCCGTAGGTGTCCGTGGACTCCATGAAGTCCTGCCAGTTGGTGGCTTCGGAAGGGGTCACCAGCAGGCAGCACATGTACTTCCTGAGCAGCTCCTTGTACCTGTCCACCCCGCCGACGGCCACCGCGATGCAGTCGTCGATGATCCTGCCGCTCCTGTCGCGGAACGTTATCACCGGATACGACAGGTTGGACTCCGCCCACTTCTCTATGTCCCAGCCGAAGTTGCCGCACATGCCGTAGTACAGCGCCAGGGCGTCCGCCCTGCCCTGCAGCATGACCAGCTGGTCCTGGATGTACCTCTTCAGACCCTCCGGCTCCATGTGCAGTGCCAGCTCGTTGGACACTATGACGACGTTGAAGTCGTCCTTGGACAGGTCGTGGTACCCGTTCATGAAGTCCCACTCATCCATCATCTCGTAGGGTATCCCCCTTTTGTCGAACTTCCTGCGGATGCTCTTGCTGGGATGGGTGTCGATGAGCACCACCCTCTTGTCCAGTCCGTCCTTGGTGATGTTATGGATCACCTCATCCTCCAGGATCGGACAGACGACCGCCACCAGCGTTCCCGAAACCATGATCGCACCTCTCTGCGATGGATACCTTCGGGATGGGTATAAATCACATATTACGATGTTTCTTATGCACACATAAGTGATTCCGATGGATTAACCTGTCGGGCACCGATGGGTCGAATTGGAAGCGGATGCATGCAGGGAACACGATGACGCCGCCATGGAACACGGCGACGGGAACAAAAATCACAAATGGTGGACTGGGCGAGATTCGAACTCGCGACTTCTAGCTTGCAAAGCTAGCGATCTAACCAGCTGATCTACCAGCCCACTGATTCCTGCGTAATTGTGGGTATAATAAAAATGTTACTACTCGCGTCGAAAACAGTCCGGACAGAATTGGACGGATCTGTGCATCGGAAGCCTGTTTTCATGCATATCCGTACGATTGTTTAAAGAGCATTCACGCATACGCCCGCATATTAGTATGTGCGTACGCGCCCGCGAGGGCATCTCGACATCTTGAAATAGAATGTCGCGTGTTAGCACTTAGCACGGGGTGAACCCAATGTTCGGAAAAAGCATCAGACTCGAGAGGATTATGGACAGAAACACCGGGAACTGCGTCATCGTTCCCATGGACCATGGAGTCACCATCGGACCCACCGAGGGACTTGTGAACATGAAGAAGACCGTGGACGACGTCGCCAACGGCGGGGCCACGGCGGTCCTGATGCACAAGGGGCTCATCCGCTACAGCCACCGCACCAGCGGTCATGACATCGGTCTGATCCTCCATCTCTCCGCTTCCACCGACATCGGGGTCACCAGCAACAGCAAGGTTCTGGTCGCCACCGTCGAGGAGGCCCTGAAGATCGGAGCCGATGCGGTTTCCATCCACGTCAACGTGGGAGCCGAGACCGAGGCCGACATGCTCTACGACCTCGGACAGGTCTCCAAGGAGTGCACCGAGTGGGGGATGCCCCTCATGGTCATGGCGTACCCCCGCGGACCCAAGATCGAGAACTCCTACGACCCCCAGGCGGTCGCCCACGCCGCACGCGTCGCCACTGAGCTCGGCGCCGACCTGGTGAAATGCAGCTACACGGGGGACATCGACTCCTTCAGGGAGGTCGTCAAAGGCGCCCTCGCGCCCATCGTGATTGCCGGAGGGCCCAAGATGAACTCCGACGACGACATCCTGCAGATGGTCTACGACTCCATCCAGGCCGGAGGCCACGGGGTCTCCATAGGGAGGAACGTCTTCCAGCACAGGAACGTCGAGGGCATGACCAGGGCAATCAGCGACATCGTCCTCCGCGGATACACCGTCGAAGAGGCCAAGAAAGACAACCTGAGCTGATCCCCATGGACAAAGAGATCTGGGTAAGGGCGGATGTGCCCGAGAGCAAGGAAGAGCGCAAGAACCTGGTCCTGTCCGCCTTCGAGAGCGGGATAAGCACGGCCATCGTCAGGCCCGAAGACGAGGACTTCTCGTCCCTGGGCAAGGTCACACTCCTGTTCAACGACAACGGCGTCCTGTCCGACGGATACGAGATCGTCAGCCTCAGCACCCCTGAGGACCAGGACCGCGCCATGGCGATGGCCGGAAGGAAGTCCGGAGTCATCCTCGACTCCTCGGACTGGACGGTCATCCCCCTTGAGAACCTCATCGCCAAGTTCAGGGACTCCGGCACCAAGGTTCTGGCGTGCGCCTCCGACAGGGAGCAGGCCAAGCTATACATGCAGACCCTGGAGAAGGGCGTGGACGGGATCGTCATCAGCACCCTGGACCCCAACGCGGTCAGGCAGTTCTCCGGGATCATCTCCGGCACGTCCGACGTGGACCTGCAGGAGCTCGAGGTCCTGGACGTGAAGAACATCGAGATGGGCGACCGTGTCTGCGTGGACACCGTCTCGATGATGGTCCCCGGCGAGGGCATGCTCATCGGATCACAGGCTTCCTGCCTGTTCCTGGTCCAGTCGGAGAGCATGGACAACGGCTACGTTGCCGCCAGGCCCTTCAGGGTCAACGCCGGAGCCGTCCACGCCTACGTCCTCGGGCCCGAGGGCAGGACAAGGTACCTGGCCGAGCTCAAGTCCGGCGAGCCGATAGTGCTCGTGGACAGGGACGGGAACACCAGGATGTCCGCCGTCGGAAGATGCAAGGTCGAGCAGAGGCCGCTGGTCCTGATGACCGCCACCGACGGAGAGCAGACGTACTCCACCATACTCCAGAACGCCGAGACCGTGAGGCTCGTCACCCGCGACGGGTCCATATCCGTTTCAGACCTGAAGAAGGGAGACAGGGTCCTGGGAAGGCTGGAGTCCGGCGGAAGGCACTTCGGAATGAAGATCGACGAGACGATAAGGGAGATCTGATGAAGGTCTGCGCCTCGCTCAGCAGCGTCTCCGACCTGGAGCTGGCGGGCAACGCCGACATGGTCGAGGTCCGCCTGGACCTCCTGGGATCGGTGCCCGACACCAAAGGCAAGGAGACCCTGGTCACTTTCAGGGGTCCCGTGGACCTGGGCGTGCTGCCCGAGGGGTTCAGGGGACTCATCGACATCGGCGAGGAGGACCGTCCCGAGACGGACCTCACCGTCGTCGCATCGTATCACGACTACGAATCCACGCCTGATGCGGAGAGGATCAGGTCGATCCTCGGAGGCATGGACGCGGACATACGCAAAGCCGCGTTCAAGGTCAACGGCTTCAGGGATGCCGTGAGCATCCTGGACGCCGCCAAGGGCGTGGACTTCAGACATGTCATCCTCGGGATGGGGCCGATAGGGTCCGTCACCAGGATAAGGCAGAGGCTCCTGGGGAACGAGTTCTCCTTCGGGTACGTGGGCGAGCCCACGGCCCCCGGGCAGTTCAGCGTCGACGAGATGTCCGCGATGGGTGACGACTGCATGATCCTGGGCATCCTGGGTAACCCTCTGTCCAAGAGCAAATCCCCGAGGATGCAGAACGCCGCCCTCAAGGCCGCGGGGATCAACGGGGTCTACCTCCCGCTGGAATCCGACAGCCTGGACCAGGTCGGGGAGGCCATCAGGGGCTACGGCATCAGAGGGGTGAACGTCACCATACCGTTCAAGACCGAGATAATGGACCACATCGACAGGGTGGACCCAGACGCATCGGCCATCGGGGCGGTCAACACCGTGGTCAACGACAACGGAACCCTGACCGGATACAACACCGACGTGATCGGCATCGGGAAGGCCCTGGAGTCGGCCGGGATCGACCCGGAGGACAGGAGGGTCCTGATCATGGGCTCGGGCGGAGCCGCCAGGGCCTGCGTGCACTACATGCAGAAGAGGAACGCCGACGTCATGATCACCGGCAGGAACCAATCCACCGGAGAGGAGCTTGCCAAGGAGTTCGGTGTCGGATTCAGAACCCCTGCCTCGGTGTCCGTGAAGATGTACGACCTCGTGGTCAACTGCACACCCGTCGGCATGTACTCCGACGGACCGTACCCGCTGAACATAACCGCTGTGGACCACGAACAGTCGGTTTTCGACATGGTCTACGGATGCGAGACACCCCTCGTGAGACAGGCTCTGTCAAAGGGCTGCAAGGTGGCCTGCGGGGCGGACATGCTCGCCGGCCAGGGTGCGGCGTCCTTCGAGCTCTGGACGGGCGTGAAGGATTCGTTCGCGGTGATGAGGAAGGAGTTGGAATGACCGGAAGAGGAAGCTCCCACGGATCGATAACGGTCATCAACGCCATGCCCTGCGGCATCGGCGCCACCATCGGGGTGGGCCTGGAGACCTCCGCCGTATTCGAATGCGGAGGGTCCGAGAGGGTTGTCAGGATAAACAGCGACACGGGCGAGAACACCGAGATGGCCCGCATATGCGTCAGGCGCGCCTACGAGCACGCCGGGTTGGAGGAGCCCGAGGGCTGGACCCTCGACACAGACTCCCAGATCCCTGTGTCCAGGGGGCTGAAGAGCTCCAGCTGCGCATGCAACGCGATCCTCAGGGCCGTGTTCTCCGAACTCGGAGTCGAGATGGACCAGGTCGACCTCATCAGGCTGGGGGTCGGCTGCGCCAGGGAGGCGAAGGTCACCGTCACCGGCTCCTTCGACGACGCATGCGGCTGCGGCCTGGGCGGACTCGTGATGACCGACAACGGGAAGGACGAGATAATCGCCATGTCGGACGTGGACGACCTGGACGTGATTGTCCACGTGCCCGCGTTCAAGATCAGAAAGACCGGACTCCCGCTGGACAGACTGCACCAGGTGGCCCCGGAGATAAGGAAGGCCATAGACATCGCCATGGACGACCCGTTCGGTGCGATGACCATGAACGGCCGCATAATATCCGCGGCATCGGATATGGACAACTCCGTCGCCGAGAAGGCGGTATCCATGGGAGCCCTTGGAGCAGGGATGTCCGGCTCCGGACCTGCGGTGGCCATCGTCGTGCCGAAGGGCGACGGCAGGAGCTTCGCATCCGACCTGGGACTGAAGGAAGACGAAACCATATTCACCGCGACGAGGTGCGGACAATGACATCCATCGCATTCAAAGGCGGAAGGCCGGAGGGCAGGATATCCCCTCCCCCGTCCAAGAGCCATACCCACAGAGCATTCTTCCTGGCCTCCATGGCCGAAGGGAGATCCGTGATCACCAACGCCCTCCTGTCCGCGGACACCAAGGCGACCCTGGCGGCCTGCAAGGCCATGGGCGCCGAGGTCGAGATGACCGAGGACGGTATAATCATCGACGGAGGAAGGCTTCACACCCCGAAGAAGGTGGACGCCGAGAACTCCGGCACGACCATGCGCATATTCGCCGGCATCTGCTCGATGTTCGACGGCGAGGTCACGATAACCGGGGACGAGTCCCTGCTCAAGAGGCCCATGGGACCTCTCCTGGAGGCTCTTGCCGTCAACGGGACCCAATGCGGATCAGAGAACGGACTCCCGCCCGTGAGGATCAAAGGCCCCAACAGGGGAGGGGACGTCTCCATCGACGGCGGAGTCAGCTCCCAGTTCATCACATCGCTGCTGATGGTGTCCCCCATGCTGGAGAACGACTCCAAGATCACGGTCACCGGCAGCATGGTCTCCGCACCGTACCTGGACGTCACGGTCCACATGATGCACCTGTTCGGAGCCGAGGCCGTCAAGGACGGCAACGTGTTCTCCGTGTCCGGAGGGACGGGATACACACCATACGACTACATGGTCCCCGCGGACTTCTCGTCCGCGGCGTTCCCACTTGTCGCGGGAGCGCTCGGAGGGAGGGTGACGGTCACAGGCATGGACATGGACGACCCCCAGGGGGACAAAGCGATAGTCGACATCCTCAGGAAGGCGGGCGCGGAGGTGTCCGTGAACGGAAGCGAGATTACCGTCTCCGAATCCGGACTGAAGGGATGCGACATAGACATGGGCGAGATACCTGACCTGTTCCCGATAACCGCGGTGCTCCTGAGCACCGCCGAAGGCGACAGCAGGCTCTACGGAGCCCCCCAGCTGAAGTTCAAGGAGAGCAACAGGATCGAGACAGTGGTCAACATGATCAACACCCTGGGAGGGAACGCGGAGGCCACGGACGACGGCTGCGTCATCCACGGGGTGGCCAGACTGAAGGGCGGGTCCATCGTCCACAAGGGCGACCACAGGATCATGATGTCCGCTGCCGTGGCGTCGCTCGTCTGCGACGGCCCGGTCACGATGGACGACGCCGAGTGCTGTGCCGTGTCCTTCCCGGGATTCCCGGAGAAGATGTCCCGGCTGGGGATGGTTTCGGAGGTGCTCCGATGTACATGACCGGTAAGAGGATCTCCTTCGACCTGTTCGGAAGGAGCCACGGCCCCTGCATCGGCGGCGTGCTGAACGGGATCCCCGCGGGATTCCCCGTGGACGAGGCCAGGATCGAGGCCGAGATGGCCCTCAGGAAACCCACCGGGAAGATCGGAACCCCCAGAAGGGAGGCCGACAGGGTGGAGCTCGTCCAGGGGGTCGTCGACGGCAGAGCGGACGGTGGCCCGATCCTCATAAGGATCGCCAACGGAGACACCGACGGGTCGAAGTACATGAAGTTCTACAACACCCCCCGTCCCGGACACGCGGACCTGCCTGCGCTCCTGAAGTTCCCCGACCACGACCTGCGCGGAAGCGGCCAGTTCTCGGGGAGACTCACCGCGGCCATAGTTGCCGCCGGAGCCATAGCGAAACAATACATCGAGGCCCGCGGGATAGGTGTGAACGCGTTCACCCGCTCCATAGGGCCCGTCAAAGACACCGAACCTCGCGATTCCGCGGAGGCTTACGGTTCCAGGGGGTTCGCCACCCGCGCATGCACATCCGGACTGGATGACGAGATGCGCGAATGCATAGAGTCCGCCGGCGCGGAGAACGACAGCGTGGGAGGCGTGGCGGAATGCATCATCACCGGCCTGCCCATCGGGTTCGGCGGGATATGGTTCGAGGCCCTCGACGCGGAGCTCGCGGCCGCCATGTTCGGCATACCCGCATGCAAGGGCGTGGAGTTCGGGGACGGATTCGGTCTGGCGACCATGAAAGGTTCCGAAAGCAACGACCCGTACCGCTTCGACGGCGGGAGGATCGTGACCGGCAGCAACCGCCTGGGAGGTATAGTCGGCGGGATGTGCGACGGTGCGCCCGTTGTGTTCAGGGTCGCGTTCAAACCAACCCCGTCCATCGGGAAGAGTCAGGACACCGTCAACCTGAGCACCGGGAAGGACGACACCGTGGAGGTCACCGGAAGGCACGACCCCTGCATCGTCCCCAGGGCGGTGGCGGTGGTTGAGGCCATGGCCGCACTGACGGTCGCCGACCAGATAGCGAGGGGATTGTAATGGCATTGGAAGACATCAGGAAGGAGATCGGAGACATAGACATCGAGATGCTGGGTCTGATGAAACGCAGGCTCGAGCTCGCCAAGCTGGTGGGTGAGGACAAGGTCGCCCGCAACGCCGCCGTCAGGAACATCGCGCAGGAGAGGAACGTCATAGACCGTTACAGGGGGTTCGCCCTCGAGAACGGCATGAACCCTGTCTACGCGGAGCAGATCTGCAAGATCCTGATGCAGGAGTCCATCGAGGTCCAGGCCGCCCTCCCCAGGCAGACGTCCCAGTCCAGGCACATCGCGGTCATCGGAGGGTACGGCAAGATGGGGAGATGGATGGCGGACCTCCTGAGACAGTCCGGCCACAGGGTCGACATCATCGACCCGTCCGCCGGCAACGGACTCACGATAGAGGATGCCAAATGGTCCGACACCGTGATCGTCTCGGTCCCGATCTCCCGCACCGCAGGGATCCTGGAGAAGCTGGATTCGGTGTGTCCGCCGGAGACGCTGATCTTCGACATAGCGTCCCTCAAGTCACCGTTCATCGGCATCCTGGAGGACATGGGCGGAAGGAGGAAGGTCTGCTCGGTCCACCCGATGTTCGGTCCTTCGGCGGAGTCCATGTACGACAGGAACCTGCTTGTCTGCGACTGCGGATCCAAGGAAGCTGTGGACGACGCCCTCGACCTCCTGGGAAACCACGGAGCCAACATAAGGACCATGCCCATCGGACAGCACGACATGTACATGTCCTACGTCCTGGGGCTGAGCCACGCGGTCAACATCGCGTTCTTCACCGTCCTGGACAGAAGCGGAATCGGCTTCGACGACATGAGGTCGGTGGCATCCACGACCTACTCCAAGCTAATGGACACCAACGAGTCCGTGGCACTGGAGGACCCATACCTGTACTACGAGATCCAGCACATGAACGCGTACCGCGAGGACATGCTGAAGGAATTCGACCGTGCGGTCAGCGATGTGGTGGATGCGGCCCTTTCCGACAACCCTGTGGCGTTCAAGGACCTCATGGACAAGGGACGGGAGTACTTCACCTGAGCCTGTTCAACCCCTTGAGCGTGGCGAAAACCCCTTTCATCCCCACTATCACTTCTGTGCGTGCATTGTGGAATCCGCGATAGGCGACGGTGTTCTCATGGTTCGGGACGTACACCGAGTCCAGCTCCGTGACGGATTCCAGGGCACCTGCGATGCTGTCGAGGTCGCCTACGGAATAGGCTGCCATGGCGCAATCCGTCATCACGGCTCCGCCGTGGGTCTTCATGACCACAGCCTCGCTTCCGATCATATCCGCCTTCATCTGGTTCCAGACGGAATCGGCGCTCCCGCCTTCCGTGATCGTTATCCTGGAGAGGTCCACGCCGGCTTCACGGTAGAGGTCGGTGACCCCCATGTAATCGTAACCTATGGCTTCCAGGACTGACCTCCACAGGGTGGGACGATCGGTGTCCAGGGTCATGTTGAGGAACGCACCGCTGGCATCGGTCATGTCTCCATAACCTCCTGTGAGATACGGGAGGAACATCACCCCGCGGGATCCCGCCGGCACCTTCTCCGCCTCGGCACTGAGATCCCTGTACCCTATGCTCCCGCCGTACACGCTGTCCTTGAACCATCTGAGCGACAGTCCGCCGGTGCGGATGAAGCCCCAATAGAAGTAGGAGTCGTCGAGGGAACCCGAGTTGAATATCAGTCCCGTGCCATGACTGCTCAGCCGGGGGATGATCCCCTCGGTGGAGACACAGAACATGGCACATGTCCCGGCTACATCCACTGCCATACCCGGACCGAACACCCCGCATCCGAGCATAGACTGCATGGTGTCGCCGGCGCCTCCGCATATAGGGGTCCCGGGCCTGAGTCCGGTGACCTCGGCCATCTCCCCGGTTAGGTGTCCGACCACATCCCAGGGCTTGACAATCCGGGGCATACGGGAGGGGTCCAGATCCAGTATGGAGAGCTGCTCCTCGGACCATCTCTTCCTCATGACGTCGTATCCGAGTCCCCACCCGGACATTGTACCTTGGTCGATGAACGCGTCCCGGGCCTTCAGACCGGCGAGGTGCATCAGGATATATGGTGCGTTGTGAACGTACTTAGCCGGACGGCACCCCTCGGACTCGAACCATCTGGCGGTCAAAGCGGGGAACATGCAGCTCGCATCGGCGTTCCCGGTCTCCTCACCCCAGATATCCAGGTCCATGGAGTTGATCGAATCGGCATCCTCCTGGGTCCTGGAATCGAGGTAGTTGATGAACGGCGTCATCGAGTCCCCGTCCTCATCCACACCGGTGATACCGCAGATTATGCCGTCGCCCATCACGGAACGTATCCCTTCCGGGTCCAATCCGCAGGAAAGCATGTCCTCGGTACATTCCCTCATGCCCTTGACCGTCAGGGCCAGGTACTCATCGGCATCCATCTCCACGCGACGCGGTCCGGGGTAACGGATGGTCGTTGGATTGGATGATTGCGCGACGCAGATGCCGTCCTCCGAGTAGACCGCGACTTTGACACTCTGCGTACCCGCATCGAAACCCAGATAGTACCTCTCGGACATGGAATCGCCCTGTCCAGAGACCTGAGTATTAATGGAATCTCGGTAGTTACAACGAAAATATGTAGGTCCGCCCCTCCCGGAGGAGGGACGGGTAGGTCAGTAATAGCGACGGTAGTCGTACCTGCCGTCACGGATCCTGTCCATGACCTCCCCGGACACCTTCTCCAGGTCCTCCGGGGCGAAGATCCCGGACTTGATGGATTTGTACCCTGACGAGGACATCATGTACACCGAGCATCTGGAGACACCGAAGATCCTCTGGACCGGTCCGCTCCGGACATCCGTGTACTGGACCTTGTCGTAGTTGATGTACTCGTGGTTGAGGTCGTAGGCCCCGTACACGAACAGGAACGACTCCGGGCCCATGTCGAATCCGCGGTTCCTCTGAGCCAGGCCGGAATGCCCGAAGATGAGAACCGGGGCGATGACCAGGGCGCAGACCTCGATCAACCTGGCTGTGGCCATCCAGAACCCGCTGAGTATGTCGACGTAGGCCTCCACATAGAAGATGATGCCTCCGAAGAACAGGATCACCAATGCGGACATGATGATGTCCGTGATGACCATCGGGACTATGGCGGCCCTGGGCTGCTTCACCACTCCGGGGGTGAACACCAGTTCGGGTACTAGACGTCCGAGCAGGTCCTCCACCTCCGAACGCCTCTTCAGCGGACACAGCAGAGGGATGTTGTCCGCAGCCTCGTCGGCCAGACCGACGACCTCCGCCTCGAGGACCGCGCCTCCGAGAGCCCTTGCGATCAGAGGCGACCTTATCCTCACGGAGTTGATCTTGTTGATCTTGAAGGAGCTGCGGCGTTTGGAGATTAGCCCGCATTCAACGGTTATCTTGTCTCCCACACGGTAGATCCTGTAGTTCCAGTACTTCATGATCTGCCTTATCATCGGGTAGACCTCACCGAATACCAGCAGGACCACGGCCATAAGAAGACCTCCGGAGCTCCCGGTGAAGGTGCTGATGACCGCGTAGATCAGCATCACGATACCGTATATCGCCTGGGCGGTGGACTGGGCCACCAGGGAATGCATGATGATCTCCCCATTGGTGACCTTGACCATGGACTCCGTCTCCTCCGCAGGGACCTCGTCGGCAGGATCCATCCCGAACATCCTGGAGTTGATCCTGTCACGGAGCCTGTCAGCCTGGTCCTTCGGAAGCACCAGCTTCGCTTCCGCCGTGGCGGCGTTGACACTTGAGTTAACGTTGAACAGCAGCGTGGAGGTACCGAATATCCTGTTCGTTACGGTGCGGTTGATCCCCACCGAGGCGATCCTATCATAACGTATGCGCTTCTCGCTCTTGGACAGAGCCACTCTGGAGACCTTGATCTCCTCGGAGGTGAACTCATAGACGGTACGCTTCCAGACCAGGAACGAGTAAGCGGTGATCAGGATGACCAACGCCGCGATGATCATGAGGATCGGCTTGGGATCGTCCTCGAACGAGGAGTGGTTCATCAGGAAGATGAACGCCAGGACCACGAGCATCCCGATGACGTTGTCCACGATGACCTGGGGGTGGTTCCTGAAAACATATCCCCCGTCGGAGACGTCGTCCGACGTCTCCGCAGGTGTTTGGGTCTCTTCGGGTTCCATTCACGCACGGTCCTTCAGCATTCTGACGATGCGTTTGTTGAGCGTGTTGGCGATACCCTCGGCCACATCTGCATCCAGGAACTGGAGCGTGACCGTGCCTCCGGCGGTGGTGACCGCCACATCGGCCAGTCCGAATGCCCTGTTGATCGGACCCGCGTTCACATCCACCTGGTGGATCCTCTCTATCGGAACCATCTCGTGGCTGATGAACACGACACCTTTGCGGACATCCACCTTGTCCTCGTCGAGTCTGTATCTGTAGCGCCTGTAGAAGACCGTCGGCGAAATGAGTGTCCAGACAGCCAGGAGCACGAAAAGCACCCAGAGGAGCGGGGAAGCCCATTCGGGAACGTCTTCCAAGGAACCCAGGTGCAGATGCAGTGACAATACGATCACGAACAACACCGCGAGCGTTACCGCGCGGGAGAGGTACATAGACTTCATACAGACGGGGTTCAGAACATGGTACCCGTCCGAAGTCAGTCCGTTCTCGTCGACCTTGAAAAGATCGTTCTTCATACCGGAGTCATCCCCGGACATGTATATAATTATTTATCGATAAACGATAAATCAGGAGGGAAGACCTCTCCTGTTTTGGGTTTAGAAATCGTTCAGGTAGGCGCCGTTGGCACCGCTGGAGACGAGCCTGCGGTACTTGGCATGGACACCTGTCACCGGACGCTCCAGAGGTTTGAACTCCTTCATACGGGCGGCTATCTCCTCGTCGGAGAGCCTGACATTGAGGGACCTGGCGGGGATGTCAATGTCGATGATGTCCCCCTCCCTGACAGCCGCGATTGGTCCGCCGGCGTAAGCCTCAGGTGAGACGTGTCCGATGGCACCTCCGCGGGAGGCTCCAGAGAACCTTCCGTCGGTGATCAGAGCGACTGATTCCCCGAGTCCTCTTCCCATGATGAGACTGGTTGGAGAGAGCATCTCAGGCATCCCGGGGGCACCCTTGGGGCCCTCATTCCTGATTATGACCACATCTCCGGCGACGATGCTTCCGGATGTGATAGCATCCGCGGCATCTTTCTCGCACTCGAAGACCCTGGCCCTTCCGCTGAACTTCATCATCTTCGGACTGACAGCGGCCTGCTTGACCACGGATCCGTCGGGAGCGATGTTTCCCTTGAGGACGGCGATTCCGCCCTGCTGGTGGTAGGGGTTGTCCAGGGGCCTGATGACCTCCGTGTCCCTGACCGATGCGGAATCGGCGATCTGGAAGACAGAGGTTCCATTAGCCGTGGGGACGTCTTTGAGACCTCCTTTCAGGACCTTCAGGACTGCGGGGATCCCGCCGGCCCTGTCCAGATCCTTTATTGCATAGGGTCCTGCGGGCCTGAGGCTGGTGATATGCGGGGTGTCCCTGGAGATCTCGTCGAAGTCGTCCAGTGTCACAGGGCATCCGAAGTCCTTGGAGATCGCCGGCAGGTGAAGAGCGGTGTTTGTGGACCCGCCGATGGCCATGTCCACACGGATCGCGTTGCGGAAGGAATCCCTGGAGACGATGTCCCTGGGCTTGATGTCCTTCTTCACGAGTTCGACGATCCTCCTTCCGGTCTCCCTCGCGATGGAGAGCTTCCTGGTGTCGTCGGCGAGGCATGTTCCGCAGCCTGTGAGGCTCATACCGAGGGTCTCTGTGAGGCACGCCATGGTGTTGGCGGTGAACAGTCCGGAGCAGCTCCCCCTACCGGGGCAAGCGGTGCATTCGATCGTCTTGACCTCGTCCTCCGTCATCGTTCCGGCGGAGAATGCCCCGACAGCCTCGAAGACCGACTGGAGGTCCATGTTTCCATCCTTCCCTATGCCGGGCTCCATGGCACCGCCGGTGACGATCAAGGCGGGGACGTTCATGCGTCCGGCCGCCATCAGCATGCCGGGTGTGACCTTGTCGCAGTTGGAGACGCCGACCCAACCGTCCAGGGCGTGTCCCTCGACCATGACCTCGCAGCAGTCGGAGATGACCTCCCTGGAGACCAGGGAGTATCTCATCCCCTTGTGACCCATGGCGATACCGTCGCAGACGGCGGGGACACCGAAGACGAAGGGCTTCCCGCCGGCCTCGATGATACCTTCCTTGACTGCCTCGACGATCTCGTTCAGATGGATGTGTCCGGGGACGATGTCGTTCCAGGAGTTGGCTATACCGATGAAGGGCTTGTCGAAGTCCTCGTCATCCAGGCCGTCCGCCCTGAGGAGGCTCCTCTGGGGAGCCGCGGACGGTCCTTTCTTGATTGCATCGCTTCTCATGATAATCACATCGGATTGGATGTCCGAGGATTGCGCGGATGTATCTTAATCTTGTGCAGGTGGACCGCACGGAAAACAACGGGGAACCGTGTGAAGAAGAATGATCAAAAAGGTTTGGAGGGGAAATCCCCTCCGTGATTTTGAGGTTTAGGCGCTGCGGAGAACGATCTCGATGTTGACTCCATCGGGAACCTGGATCCTCATGAGCTGCCTGAGGGCACGCTCGTCGGCGTCCAGGTCGATGAGCCTCTTGTGGATGCGCATCTCCCAGCGGTCCCATGTCTCGCTGCCCTCTCCGTCGGGACTCTTCCTGCAGGGTACCTTCAGCTTCTTTGTGGGAAGGGGTACGGGTCCACGGATATCCACGCCGGTCCTCTGGGAGATTCCCTTGATCTGGGCGCAGACACTGTCGACCTTTGCAGGATCGGTGCCGCTAAGAGAGATTCTTGCGCGCTGTGACATCTTTTATCCCTTAGAGATAAAGTGAAACCAGAAGGCCTTCAAGCCTTCTCGACTTCGATGCACATTCCAGCAGCCACAGTCTGTCCCATGTCACGGATGGCGAACCTTCCGAGAGGGGGGTACTCTTTGGCAGTCTCGATGACCATGGGCTTGGTGGGCTCGAGCTTGACGATGGCGATGTCTCCCGTCTTGAGGAAGTCGGGGTGGTCGGCCTTGACCTGACCGGACTTGGGGTCGATGGTCTTGACGAGCTCAACAAACCTGCATGCGGTCTGAGTGGTGTGGCAGTGGAACACGGGGGTGTATCCGACGGTGATGACGGAGGGGTGGTTCAGCACGACGATCTGAGCAGTGAAGGTCTTTGCGACGGACGGGGGATTGTCCACGGGTCCGGCGACGTCTCCTCTCTTGACATCGTTCTTTGCGACTCCACGAACGTTGAATCCAACGTTGTCTCCGGGTCCTGCCTGGGGCAGCTGCTCGTGGTGCATCTCGACGGACTTGACCTCTCCCTGAACGTGGGAAGGCTCGAACATGACTTTCATGTTGGGCTTGAGCAGTCCGGTCTCGACACGTCCTACGGGGACAGTTCCGATTCCGGTGATGGTGTAAACATCCTGGATAGGCAGCCTGAGGGGCTTCTCGGTGTGCTTCTCGGGGACTTTGAGTCCGTCCAGAGCCTGGATGAGGGTGGGTCCCTTGTACCAGGAGGTCTCGGGGGAAGCAGCCTTGATGTTGGTTCCCATGTAGGCGGAGACGGGGATGAAGGGGACTTCATCGGTCTTGACACCGACCATCTTCATGAGCTTAATCATAGCCTCTTTGGCCTCGTTGTACTTGGCCTCGTCGTACTTGACAGCGTCCATCTTGTTGATGGCGACGATGATCTGCTTGACACCGAGGGTGGTGGCGAGGAAGACGTGCTCCTTGGTCTGAGCCTGGGGTCCCTCGATAGCGGAACAGGTGATGATGGCGGCGTCGGCCTGGGAGGTTCCGGTGATCATGTTCTTGACGAAGTCACGGTGACCGGGGGCGTCGATGACGGTGAAGTAGTACTTGTCGGTGTAGAACTTCTTGTGAGCGACATCGATGGTAACTCCCCTCTCCCTCTCCTCTTTGAGTCCGTCCATGACCCAAGCGAAGTAGAAGGATCCCTTTCCTTTCTCCTCTGCCTCTTTCTTGTATTTCTCGACGATGTGGGGGTCAATAGCGCCGGTCTCCAGCAGGATCCTTCCGGTGAGGGTGGACTTTCCGTGGTCGACGTGGCCGATAATGACCAGATTCATGTGCTCTTTCTCTGCCATTTTTATTCCTCCAATGTGGAACGCTAGTGCGTGCGATAAGATGTTTCTATTTAAAGGTGACTGACTGCCACCCCGGACTCAGAGTCCGGAGTAGTAGTTTGCGTCATAGGGCTCGGCGTTCAGTCCCTTACGGGTCCTGATCTCTCCGACGATCTTCTTCTGAAGCTCAGGCGGGATCTGGTGGAATCCGGCGTTCTCGATGGACCAGATTGCACGTCCCTGGGTCGATCCGCGGACATCGGACGAGAATCCGAACATGTCTGCGACAGGCACCTCGGCGGTGACAGTGGAGTCGGCTCCGTCCTGTCCCATCTCGAGGATGGTACCGCGGCGCTGGTTGATCAGGTTGACCGCTCCTCCCATGTAGTCGGGCGGCACGCTGATGAAGAGCTTCTGCATAGGCTCGAGGAGAATCCTTCCGGCCTGGCACATGGCTCCGTAGATACCGTCCCTGACTGCGGGGATGATCTGTGCGGGTCCCCTGTGAATCGTATCCTCGTGGAGCTTGGCATCCATCAGGCAGACCTTGAGTCCGGCGACCTTCTCGTTGGCGAGAGGTCCCCTCATCATGGCCTCCTCGAAGGACTGCTTGACCAATTCCATGGTCTCGTGCAGGTACTGGATTCCCTTGGTGCAGTCGATCAGGACGTTGTTGTTCTTGAACGCGACGACGCCCTTGGCCTCGACATCGCTCATTCCGAGGTCCATCAGCTGCTTGGCGAGGGCCTTGGGGTCCTTGATCTTGGAGTCCACATCGATCTCGTTCCTCCTGATGGCATCCTTGACGGAGTCCTCCAGGGGGCTGACGATGAAGTAGAACTTGTTGTGCTTGTTGGGCGACTTACCCTCGAACTCGGAGGGGTTGGATCCCTTGACGGATTCCTGGTACACGACGATCGGAGGCGAGGAGACGATGTCGACTCCCTGCTCGTTGATGATCCTGTACTCGGTGATCTCCAGGTGGAGCTCCCCCATACCGGACATCAGGTGCTCTCCAGTCTCGTTGTTGATCTCGATGTTCAGCGAGGGGTCCGCCTTGGCGATGATCCTCAGAACCTCGACCAGCTTGGGCAGGTCGGCCATGTTCTTGGCCTCGATGGCCTTGGTGATGACGGGCTCGGAGTAGTGGGCCATCTTCTCGAAGGGCTCCATGTCCTTGATGGAGGACACGGTGCTTCCGGCGATGGCGTCCTTGAGTCCGGTCAGTGCGACGATGTTTCCGGCCTTACACTCCTCGATAGGGGTCCTGTCGGAACCGACCATGAGAGCGACGGTCTGGACCCTCTGGGCGTTGGGCATTCCCGCGATGTACAGGGTCTGACCCTTCTTCACGGTTCCGGAGAACAGCCTTCCGATGGCGATCTCTCCTGCCTGCTTGTCCATGATGATCTTGGTGACCATCATCGCGACCTCTCCGTTGGGGTCGCAGTTCAGCATCTGCTTTCCAATGTCGGAGTTGAGGTCTCCCTTCCAGATGACGGGGATACGGACCTTCTGCGCATTGACGGGGTTGGGGATGTGGTTAATCGCCATCTCCAGCGCGACGTCCGCGAGGGGGATCAGCTTGGCGAGCTCCGCCTGTCCGCCCTCCCTGGCGCAGTACTCGAAGACCTTGGTGAGGTTCATTCCGATCTTCTTCAGCTCGGGCCTCTGGAGGTAGGGCAGGGAAACGGCCCAGTTGTTGTAGGCGGATCCCAGAGCGACGGTACCGTCCTGAAGGCTGACCTGCCACTCCTTGTTCAGGGGTGCGGGCAGGATGTCCATGATTTTCTTGTTGAACTCTGTGATGATCTTGGAGAACTTGTCGATCATCATCTGAGGGGTGAGCTGCTGCTCGACGATGGCCCTGTCCACCTTGTTGATGAACAGCATGGGCCTGACCCTCTCCTTCAGAGCCTGCCTGATGACAGTCTCTGTCTGGGGCATGATTCCCTCGACGGCGCAGCACAGGATGTACACACCGTCCAGAGCCCTCATGGCCCTGGTGACGTCCCCACCGAAGTCGACGTGACCGGGGGTGTCGATAAGGTTGACCAGGTAGTGGTCGACCTTGTCGGATCCGGCCTCCCTGTAGGGAACGACCATGGCCGCGGAAGCGGCGTTGATTGTGATACCCCTGGCGGCCTCCTGCTCGTCGTAGTCGAGAAGGCGCTGCTCTCCGGCGGTCTCGGAAGACATCATTCCGGCACCTGCGATCAGGTTGTCGGAGAATGTGGTCTTTCCGTGGTCGATGTGTGCTGCAGTTCCGAGGTTCCTGATGAGATTCTGGTTCTTCATCAGCTCTACTGCTTTCTTCGCGTTGTCCTCTTTACGTCCCATGAACACTCACCTGCGGTTCGTTATCATCTGGCGGACTGGGCGACCCTCTCGACCTCTTCCTTCTTGGCGACGGAGTAGGAGGTGATGTCCCCCTTGGAGGCGAGGATGAGCTCCTCTGCGAGGCACTCGTAGATGGGCTTCTTGTTCTTGGTGGACGCGCTGACGACTCCGGAGCTCAGGTTCCTGAGCGCGATGTCGAGCCTCCTCTGGGGGGAGATGTCCACGGCCTTGGGCACGGAGATTCCTCCGAACTGGAGCCTGGTGACCTCCTCGCGGGGGGCGGCGTTCTCGAGTCCCTCGATGAGGACCTGAACGGGGTTCTTCTTGGTCCTCTCGGCGACGATGTCGAAGGCCTGAGCGACGGTCTTGTACGCCTTCATCTTCTTTCCGGTGTACTTCTCGGTCCTCATGATGTTGTTGATGAGCCTCTCGACGATGCTCAGCTTGGACTTTCCGAACCACCTGTTGGCGTGCTTTCCACCGGAGTGGGGGACGTTGGTGGGGGTCAGGTCAATGTACTTGGCCAGTCCACCGTCGTTGACGACAACATCGGAGGTGTCGTATTTGCCGAAGATGAGCGCTTTCTGTGCTACGATATCTTCCGACATGTGAATCATCTCACGGGCTTGTCAGTCCTGCCCCTGACCATCTGGTCGAGGGAGACGTTGTTGACTTTGATAACTTTGTAACGGACTCCGGGGATATCTCCGTAGGACCTTCCCATCCTTCCGCCGATACCTTCGACCATGACCTCGTCGTGCTCGTCGATGAAGTTGATAGCTCCATCTCCGACGGCGAAGGCGGTGATCTGACGTCCGTTCTTGATGAGCTGGACCTTGACGCACTTCCTGATGGCGGAGTTGGGCTGCTTAGCCTCGATACCGACTTTCTCCAGGACGATTCCGCGGGCCTGTGCGGATCCCTCGAGAGGATCGGACTTCTCCCTCAGCTTGAGAACTCTCTTCTTGTATCCCCTGTCCAGCCAGCGGAATTTCTGGCGGTCAGTCTTCATTTTCCTTGCGGTGTACAGACCGTTTCCCACTTTTTCACCTCGAATTTTGCTATTTTTCGATTGGAACGTCGATAGCCCACCCTACGGTGGACCTCTAATGCTAAGGTGGCTAGCCCCACATCGTATTTAATGATATTTCCAACGGGGAGCCTGTTTCGGACATCTGCGGAAAGCTCGGATAAACAGCGTTAACGATATCCGAGCTCCCTGCACGCCCTTCCGAGGACCTCCATGCCGCGGACGATCTCGTCCCCGGACGGGGTGGCGAAGTTGAGCCTGAGTGTGTTCCCTCCGCCCCTGACGTGGAACGGTCCGCCGGGCATCGTGACCAGCTTCCCCTCCACGGCCTTCTCGAACAGCCTCATCGAATCGGTCCCCTCAGGTGTCCTGAGCCAGACGAACATGCCTCCCTCCGGTTCGTTCCATGTGACCGATTCCGGGAGGCTGTCCTCCATGGCGTCCATGAACATGTCCTTCTTCTCCCGGTAGGCCCTCCTGAGGCCCCTGAGATAGGCGTCGTAGTCGTTGTCCTCCAGGAACCTGTCTATGATCCTCTGGCAGAACGTGTTGGACTGGAGACAGCATGCCTCCAGGCTCCTGCCCGCCCTCTCCCTGAGCCACTCGGGGACGACCATCCAGCCCACGCGCATGCCGGGCGAGATGGTCTTGGAGAACGAGCCTGTGAACACCACGTTGTCGGACGCCATCGACTTCATGGTCCTGCCGACGCGCCCGTCGTATCCCAATTCGCCGTAGGCGTCGTCCTCTAGCATCATGCACTGGGAATCCCCTATCACGGCGGCGACCTCCCTGCGGGTCGCATCGGAGTAACTGGCCCCGGACGGGTTCTGGTGGTTGGGTATCGAATAGAACAGCTTCGCGCCCGATCCGACGGCCCCATCCAGCTGGCACAGGTCCACGCCCTCGGGGTTCATGTCGCAGCCGACGAACCTGGGCGAGTAGGCCGAGAACGACTGCAGGGCACCCAGATAGCCCGGGTTCTCCACGGCCATCAGGTCCCCGGGGTCCAGGAACATCTTCCCGATTATGTCGAAGCAGCACTGGGAGCCGCCGGTCATCAGCACGTCCTCCCAGGACGCGTCGAAGCCCAACTCCCTGCGGCACCTGTCCGCGATCTTCTTCCTCAGCGGGATGTAGCCCGTGGCGGTGTCGTACTGGAGCGCCCCGTCCGGATCCTCGGCCATGACCTCCGCCATGGCCCTGGACAGACCCTCCCTGTCGAAGAGCGAGTTGTCCGGCAGCCCGGTTGCGAACGAGATCATGCCCGGCTCGGCGGCGACGTCGACCAGACTCATGATGAAGGACTCCATGGTGGAGCCCGCGGCCCTCGACAGACTCGGACGCATCTCACCACCGCATGCGGTCGAACGCTTCCAGCATCTTCATGGCCGAGACGGCCTTCAGCTCAGGGTTCATGCGGACGATCCTGCTGTGCCAAACGGATACGGCGGAGCGATCGGGCTTGGAACCGGACAGGTCGTCGGGCAGCGGGATGCGCTTGCTCCTGCTGATGTAAAGCCAGATGTCCCCTGCGCCATCCCTCCACAGGAACGGGAGGCTCCTGACACCCACGGTGACGGACCTCCTGTCCCTGCCGTCACGTGTCTCCGCGACCTCCGCCTCCACCGCGTCCTCTGGGACCTCGACGTCGTTCTCGCCGGGCTGGAGGGCCACGGTCCTGACGGACTTGTCGGTCATGTACATGCGGCACTCGAAGGTGCCTGTCTCCGCCACCTTGGCATGGACCTTCCCGTCGGAGAATGAGGCCTCGATCCTCACCGGGTTCCTAATGACCAGCAGCTTCCGCATTGGGAACGAGTTGACGGTTATGAACATCGTGTAGTATGGGGAACTGGAGGACAGGATCTCGTCGAACGTCGCGGACAGGTCGATCTCGCACATGTCGTCGGACCACTCCGGGTCCAGGTCCCTCTTCTTCCCCTTCTCGGGCCCGATGAACAGGGACCTCTTCCTGGCCCCGGAGACCTTCAGTCTGATGACCGACCCCATGCGGTCTATGTCGACCTCCTCGGTCTGTCCCGAGGGGGAGAGCCGGACCGGACCCTCCCCGATGTCGTACGTGACTGCGGGGACGTTCCACACCACCGCAATCTCGGTCCCGTTCCTCTCGGTGACCCAGGGTCCTCCGAACGCATCCGCCGTGAGGCTCTCGCCGAAGGCCGTGAACCCGAAGGAAGTCTCGTCCGTCAGGTCCCCTCCGCCGGGCCTCTCGACGTCCAGGTCCGGGATGTAGACGAACCTCTCCGACGCCAGCTCTACGTCCTCGCAGACGAGGACGATCTCCAGGACACCGTCGGAGTCCGTGTCGAACGTCATCGGGGCGTCCACCGGCGGCTTTCCGCGGATCTCGTTGCCCATGGGGTCCCGGAGGGACACCGTGCACTCGCTAAGGTCGCGGTTCTCCACGGTCACCCTGAAAGCCGGGAACGACTTGAATATCGGAAGTCTGGCACCGCCCACGACGGCATCGGCGTCGGGGACCCCCACGGGGATCTTCACGGAACCTACCGCCTTCTTCCTCTTGCCCCTCGGCCTAGGCTTCGCCTCGGCCTTCACGGGCTCCGGGCTCTCCGGTTCCTTCTGCGGGACACCTCCGTCCTTCTTGATCCAGATCCCTCCGCCGAAGAGTATCCTGGCTCTCATGACGGTCATGTCCCCGATGACGGTCGTGCCGATGACCTCTGTCTTGACGAGGTCGAGTTCCTGTCCGTTGGGGTAGACGGCGAGCACCTCCCCGGACGGCACCCCCACGGGGATGCCCGTGTTGCTGAAGAACATGATCTTGCGGGGCTTGTGGATGAACACCTCCTCCCCGTCAATGGTGAGCTTGAAGGGCTCCATCAAGGATATCCCCTTGGAAGTGAGGTTCAGGGTCGTGGCCCTGGACTGACGCATGCCTTGTCTGGCTATGGATTCCAGTTGGCCCATGGGGATCACTCCCTCCGGGCAGTCTATCGCGACGTCGAACCTCGCGTTGGCGTCGGACCCGTACCTGGGGACGTACAGGACGAATGCTCCGTCCTTCACGTTGACCTTGGGTCTGGTCGGACCGAAACCGGACTGGATATCGCCTGCCGTGTCCGCGTTCCTGCGAACGGGCACGTCCCTCTCCTTGGGGGGAGCCTGCTCCCGAGCGGGCTGTTTCCCTTCGGCGGAGAAGAACTCCTCGAAACTCATGTCGGCGATATCCTTGCGTCCTTCCATCCTAGCACCATGCCCCCGTAGTCCTCTAAGATAGTTAATCCTAGCGCGAGCTGGCTGTAACTACTGAAATCCTACCGTCAATCAGGGAAGAAATCGCATGAAGACTCATCCAACTCGTATCGTTCATCAATCCAGGTCATAACAAGACATTTGTCTATTGAATCCGTGATTATAGAACCTTTTATCTATGAAATCCCCGTACCTCTAATTCCGTTGATTCAATATGAAGTTGATTTTCGTCAGCGGAGGCGTGATATCCGGTCTCGGCAAGGGGATCACCGCATCTTCCATCGGGAAGCTGCTGGAGTCCCGCGGGATCAAGGTGTCCGCCATCAAGATAGACCCGTACCTGAACATCGATGCCGGGACCATGAACCCCTACGAGCACGGGGAGGTCTACGTGCTCGACGACGGAGGGGAGGTAGACCTGGACCTGGGCAACTACGAGAGGTTCATGGACCTCCACCTGACACGTGACCACAACATCACGACAGGGAAGGTCTACAGGTCGGTCATCGAGAACGAGAGACGCGGGGACTACCTGGGTAAGACGGTGCAGATCATCCCCCATGTCACCAACGAGATCAAACGCAGGATCACCTCCGTGGCCAGGGAATCGGGGGCGGACGTGGTCATCGTTGAGCTCGGCGGCACCGTCGGGGACATGGAGTCGATGCCTTTCCTGGAGGCGGCCAGACAGCTCGGCAGGGACCTCGGGAGGGAGGAGAACGTGCTGTTCGTCCACACGACCCTGATCCCGATCATGGGCTCGGTGGGGGAGGAGAAGACCAAACCCACCCAGCACTCGGTGAAGGAGCTGATGAGCATCGGCATCAGGCCGGACATCATCGTCGGGAGGTGCTCCGAGCCCCTGAGCCCCTCCGCCGTATCCAAGATCGCCATGTTCTGCGACGTACCGGAGAAGGCGGTGATATCCACCCCCGACGCCCGGTCCATCTACGAGGTGCCCATGAACCTTGAGAGACAGGGCGTTGCGGACTACATCATCGACAGGATGAAGCTGGGGCCCATGACGTCCAAGCGCGACATGGCCGCCTGGGAGAGGTTCGTGGACAGGGTCGTCAACCCGAAGAAGGAGGTCACCGTCGCCCTCGTGGGGAAGTACACCGCCCTGGCCGACTCGTACCTGTCCCATCTGGAGTCGTTCACCCATGCGGGGGCGGCCAGGGAATGCAAGGTCCGGATAAGGTTCGTGGACAGCGACGACCTGCTGAACGGGAAGGCAGGGGAGCATCTGGGGGATGTACACGGCGTGATCGTCCCCGGAGGTTTCGGGACCAGGGGAGTGGAGGGTATGATCGAGGCCGCCAGATTCGCCAGGGAGAACGGGATACCGTTCCTCGGCGTGTGCCTGGGATTCCAGATAGCCACCATCGAGTTCTGCAGGGACGTCCTCGGACTGGGGTCGGCCACCAGCACGGAGTTCGACCCCGACACCCCCGACCCCGTGATATGCATCATGGACGAGCAGAAGGGAGTCAGGGACATGGGTGCCAGCATGCGCCTGGGATCCCAGGAGGTCGTCGTCGCCGAGGGCTCCAAGGCGTTCGCGCTGTACGGCTCCGGCACGATCCTGGAGAGGCACAGGCACAGGTTCGAGGTGAACCCGGCGTACATCGGCAGGATGGAGGAGGCCGGATGGAGGTTCGTCGGAAGGGCGAAATGCGGGACCAGGATGGAGATCGGGGAGCTGGAAGGCCACCCGTACTATATGGCGTCCCAGTTCCACCCGGAGTTCAAGTCCAAGCCGGAGAGACCGTCGCCGTTGCACCAGGGTCTGGTGGACGCGGCCATCGCCTACATGGAGAGGCAGTGAACTTCTTACCGGGGCGGAAGCTCCGGGGTTTTCCCTCGTTCTGCCGAAGATATCAATGGATCGCTACCAAGGCCTCGATCATCTTCTATGCGTGCATTCCGGCATGGACGACTTCGGAGCGAATGTACGGAGCAGGAACCTGTTCGAAATCGGGAGATTCCATCGAATCCGTCTCGATAGAACGCTCTTCGACGGACAAAGGTCGGCGGACGGCATCTCTTCCCTGAGCCTATCCGTTCCGGCGTCTGTTCCGACTTTTATTTGGTTGACGCGGGGCCCTCGCCTCCGGTATTCTTAGGCGTTGTCGCTTCAACTTATTGTGTTTAACTCAAGTACTTGTGTTAAACGCAAGTAGTCATGTTATTCACAAACACTTTGAAATAAACCGGCCTTAAATCAATTATCGTTACATCAGTCACAAGCTATTTTGTTTGACAATAGTCTCCCCAGTCCGTGGAATATCTCAAACAGAGATACCACGGGGATCACGACAGATGGGCACTTCTCGTAGCTTCAGTCGCTGTCATCATATCCGCTATGGCCTTCATCATGTCCTGAGTTAATCGGAGTTTCAGGATGATGGCGGTGAAGCGGAGTCAATCCACTTCATCAATGAAATCGCACGCACTCTCCAGATGATCTCGGCTCCGGGGGCGCCCCGGAGAGATCTGAAACAGAGTGACAAGGTATACCCCCGGGAATCCGGGGTAAAGGGGCTTTACGGCCCCGGTTTAGTTTAGTGTTCCGGCCAGGTAGGCTTCGATGTCCGCCAGACGACGGGCGACCTCCGCACCCCTGTCGGTGAGATGCATGACCGTCCTACCCGTGACGAGCTCCTCCCTGCTGAGGAACCCGCTGGCCTCCAGGAGGTCCAGTTTGTCCGGCATGCGGGTGCCGCGTCCGACATCCCTGTAGATGTCGGTCTTCATGCAGCCGTCATGGCCCAGGATGTAGACCAGGAGGGGGATCATATAGCGACCCTCCAGCACCCTCATGCCCGGACAGACCCTGTCTGACGTCATCTCTTTCTGTCGAGGAGGAGGAAGACCGCCATCAATGCCGCCACGGCAGCCGCGGCTGCGCAGGCCACGACCGTGACGGAGTCGTCATCGTCCGATGCGACGTCCTCCGTCACTACCGGCGGAATTATCGGGACGTATTCCTCATCTTCATCGTCCCAAGGGGTGGTGGTCTTCACAGGTTCAAACACCACATTCACCACTATGTTGGAATCGATGCCCTCCAGTGTGTACATTCCATCATACCCGACGATCTGGATACCGTTGGCGGTCACGGAATCCAGGACATATCCGCTGTCGACCGACACGTTGAACGAGACATCTCCTCCAGGACTCACCACGAAGTAATCGACATCCACGGAACCTCCGCTGTTTGCGACAATGGTCACGGTGTAGACCTGTTCGACCTTTATGGTGCATGATGCGGTGTATTTGGTACCGGATGCTGTAGCGGTGATTGTGACCTCCCCTCCTTTCAGAGCGGTCACGACTCCGTCGGACACTGTGGCAACGGATGCATCGCTGGAAGTCCATTCGACAGTCTTGTTGGTGGCGTTAGAAGGGGAGACTGTGGCGACAAGGGCGATTGTGTTCTTCCCAGGCTCCGTCGTCATCGTCGTCTCGGACTGATCCAAGGTTATGCCTTTGGTTGGAACTGCTTTCACAGTCATGGACATTCCCAGAGGCATGTATCCTTCAACGTCCGCATAGATTATCACAGTCCCGGGCGCAATGCCTGTGACTGTCCCATCATCGGATACCGTCGCTATACTCGGATCGGATGACCTCCATGTGTAATTTTCAATCTCGGATTCCAAGGCCAGTACCCTCTTATCACCTACGAAGAATGAACCTGTCGCGGAGTCTGTGATCTTTCCGTAATCAAACGAGGAATTGACGGATGTTTGGTCGCAAACCGTGCTGGGATTGTCCACCTTTGACCCATCTGCATCCTGATACTCTACTGTACCGTCATTCAATATGAAACCACTCCAAAGAATGTGGGTTTTATCTCCATTCGCCCAAGGTGTTACTATGATTTTGGCACTACCAACTGTAGAGTTCATAAACAAACTAGGTCCCGAGCAGGTCACGGTCCCCGTGTCTATACGCCCACCAACTCTCAGATCTTCCGTATTTCCTCTCCATGCAACTATCAGACTTGAACCGCTGGAAAGTACATCGTTAAATTTCACAATGTTTCCATTAGAACAGACGGTACCATTGATAGACACCCCATAATATATAGTAAGCTGGTTAACACCAATGTCCAAATCAATATTGACTGTTGGTTTCTCGGGCCCACCAGTACCTTCTACAGTGAAATCTTCAGGAATACTACGCACAAGCAGATTTCCACCAAAGATTCCACCATTGATGTCGATATTGACATAAGCATTGTCAGAACATGCATCACTGCAAAAAGCATAAATTGCTTTAGCCGTTGTCTGGAACGTTCCTCCGTTGATGGTTATATCAGCCGCGTTGAGTATTACATACTGCAAATTACTAAAGGATGTATTTTCCGATCCAGCACTAAAACTGCCTCCGTTTACGGTGAGTTTTCCTGCATTATCATTCTTGACTGCATGAAGACCTCCACATACTGTGCCTCCATTGATGGTCATAACTGCATTATTACTATGAACGTCCTTCGACCACCCATTAGCCAAGGTGGAAGAGCCACATCCAACATTGGATATTGAAACACCATCGTTGATGGTCATTGTTCCAAAATTCTGAACCGTGTAGAATGAATTGCCACCACTATCGGTCTTACTGCTACTTATAATGGTCCCTTTGTCAGCAGGCCTCTCGAATGATCCCCCTGATAAAGTGGCGGTTGCACCCTCGTTATTCACAAGAGCGGCCGAACCGTGCGTCAAATTCTCGACCATACCAGTGCCGATGATGGTCAAGTTTCCATTGTTGGTGATTGTATTATGTGCTGTGGGTTCGTTGTCACGGGCCGTCGCACTATCAGAAATCGTATGTCCGTTGAGATTGATCGTGATTGTCTGATTTGCACCGATTTGCACCGATTCGATTACATCGGCTGTGAGCTTTATGACGGTCTCGGTTTCACCTGCCGATATGATTGCGGAACTGAGCGTCGTTGTGGTCCCATCCACCTCGACCTCATTGATCCCGGCATCCACGTCCCCTCCCGGGAGAACCAGCGCGAGGCTCAGGACGAGCGCGAATACCGCGATCATCACCGCCGCGCATCCGAATCTGCCGGGCTGTTCGATTGCTGTTTTCATCTTCATCATCCGACTCCGAATGTTCTGATGAAACGACCGGACCCCCTCGGGATCCCGTCAATTTCATACTGTATGCCCATAGCTCTAAAAAGTATAAATCAGTATGCAACTTGTACAGTTAGTTGCAATATGTACAATAAGTAACATTCCCTCGAATCCATTTTCATTGCATGTGTCCAATGATTGCAGCATAAATGACGGCGGGAACAGGATGTTCGACCGCGAGACACCGATCACGATCTTCCAGAAGACGAACATGTTCACCGTGATCAACTACCTGAACAGGATGGGGATGGCGAAGAAGAGCGAGATCGAGAGGTACGTCGACAAAGGGTACAGGAGCGTCGGCGAATGCCTCCTGATCCTCCTGGACATGGACCTCGTCGAGTTCATCCCGATGGACCCGAAGAAAAAGGACAGGGCGAACTACTGGAAGATAAAGGATAAAGGGAAGGTCGTGGCCGTCACGATGAACTGCCTCAACGAGTATCTGAAGGCCGAGGGGGAGCTGCACATGGACGGCAGGGCCCTCGAGGAGTTCGCAGTGAACCTGAACTGCGGCTCATCGCTACGCATCAGACTCACCGATGACGAGTGAACGGTCGCCCGGGATCGCGTCAGGCGGAGCCTTCGACCATAGTGGTTGTGGAAAACACAAGTACACTTGGAAACCAAGTTCACGATCTTGTTTATGAATCTATGAAAATCCCCGGACATCCGGGGTAAAGGGGCCTTTCGACCCCGGTTTGTTTCAGGTTTGTTCTACGGACAAGCGTGTCCGCCGAGACATCAGCTCTTCCTGTCCAGAATCAGGAAGGCCGCGATCAATGCCGCCACAACGGCAGCGGCGGCGCATGCCAGGACGGTTACGCGATCGTCATCGTCGGATGCGACCTCGTTGACTACCGGAGGGATGATCGGAACATACTCGTCATCGTCATCAAGAGGCGGATACACTGGAACCGACGGCTTCGCAGGTATGGTGACCGTGTATCCGAGTTCGGACTCGAATGTGACCGCACCCTTGGTTCCAGATGATACCTTCAGGCCGCTGAACTCCTCGGCCAGGGCGTAAGACTCCCTGCCGTTGAACGTCCCGCCCTCCACGGCAAGGGTTCCTGTGAATGCAGAAAAGCCTCCGTTCCAGAAATCATCCGATGGGATCAAAGATACCGGGTAATCGAACACGCAGTTCCTGATCATGATGTCGCAATCGCCTGATGGGATTATGCCGAATCCCATGTCGCTAGAACCCTCGACGGCGAATGCGCTGTTCTCCATGAGAACTGTGCCTCCGAATGCCATCATTGTGGTCAGAGATGTTGTGAAACTGCAGTTTCTGATGACCAGTTGTGTCGACACATCCGACCCGAGAGAGCGTGAGATACCGGTGGCGACCGAACCTATGTGGGCTCCGGACACGGAGACGCCGTCGAGGTACAGGATGCCGTAGTTGACGAGACAGGGAGAATCCTGCACTATCGATCCGCCACGGATGGTCACGGCCCCACTGATCTGGAACTCTTCGCTGAGGGTCAGTACGTTTCCGTTAAGGTCCAGTACCAGATCCTTGTCGATGACGGTCTCTGCAACGATGGACACGCTTTCGTTGAGTACTATGGTCTCCCCGTCCTTCGATGCATCCACAGCCTCTTCGAAGGATGCCTTGCCGATCTCCGTTCCTCCGGCTGTTATAATCACCGCAGGAGCCTTCTCCCCCGTCTCCGGGGCATAGCTTGGAGTGTATCCACCGTCTACAGATACCAATATGTAGCCGTCAGCAAGAATGCTGGCATCGATCGACTTGTCGAACGTTCCTCCGGAGACTACGAATTTCCTGGCATCATCCATTTCGAAATCGATGGGTTGTTTCGATCCCTTGGCATGGAATTCGCCATCGTTGATGACGATGCTTCCCACATACGAGTTGATGTCCGTGGATTCGTTCGTGACCCATTGATTGTTTACTCTCTGGAATCTGTACACGGAGACCACATTGTTGTTTTCGCTGGTCAGAGTTCCGCCGTTTATCTCCAGATCGATGCGGTCATCGGCACTCTGGTAGCCTCCGCCACGTGAGATGATGGATATCGCCGAACCGTCATCGACTGAACCATCGGACTCGTCCGGAGATTTGTACGGGGGATCGGTTTCCCTGAATGTCCCGGTGATCGTCCCTCCGTTGACGGTGAGCTTCCCGGCACCGCAGAACTGGATTCCGCCTGTACCCGTGAATGTGCCCCCGTCCACCACCATGTCACCCTTCTGCGGATGGAACACCGCGACTCCCAATGAAGAGGAGAAATACCCATCGACCACGTGGATGAACGTGTTGTCCCTCGAACCGTTTCCGGCGATGGCGTATGCAGACGTGATGATGGATGCGTCTTCGACGACAAGGGTTGTCGTGTTGTTCCCGCCTCCATCCACAAAAGCACCGATGCAGTATCCATCGGTTAACTCGGATATCGAGGTGCCGCCGTTCAAAACCAAAATGGCCCCGGACGAGGAATGCACACCGTAACTGAACACGGCATTGGAAGCAGCCTGTCTTATATCGACATCGGTGACTGTGAGTTTTGAACCAGGGCCAGAAACGCTGACCGCATACCAACTGACCCTGGCACTGGTGTTATCGATTACCTCTCCGCCCTTCAACACGGATTCCCCTGCGGTGAACAACAAACCATTGTAATCGGAACCGCTCAGGGACATCGTGATCGTGAAACCGTTTAGATCCAATGTTATGCCCTTGGACACAGTGAGAGTGGAGGTTAGGGAAACGTTATCACAGAGAACTATCGTGTCCCCACCTTTGGCGTAGGCGACGGCATCGCCCAGACTGTAGTATTGGGTGTCCCCGATGTGTGCGACAACTACTGCCTCGGAGTCGGTCACGAAACCGTCCTCCTTCTGCACAAGGTCTCCTGAGATCGCATCCGATGCCAGTGCTTTGTTGAACCTTCCTCCGCTGATGAAGCTCTTGGCCTCTGTGGCGACCACAACCTGGGCATCGGAAGACTCATCGTTCGTTTCGAATGTCCCGCCTGTGATGGTGATGTCGTAATGCACATTCTGAACGGAATCTGGGTTGGTCTGCGACACGGCCACTGCTCCGATGAAGGTCCCGCCGCTGATCACAGCCTTGATCGATGCAGTGTACGGGACGAGGGCTATGGCTGCACCGATGGTCGTCGAACCTCCGCCTTCAGGGGTTGATCCTGCGTTGTAAGTGTTGGAAGCGACAATCTCCGTATCTCCGCCGACCTCCAAACACCCCTTGCGGAGTTCGATACCGGTCTGCGCCTTTATCTTAACGCCGTCCAGAACGACATTCCCTGTGCTGGGGTGATAAATGCCCAACCCGTTAGGAACGATGATAGATCCGCCGTTGACCGTGATGTTGATGTTGTCGCTGAGTCCATGAGTTACGATGCCACAATCTCCGTTGCTGTTGATATGGACATCATTAAGCTCAAGCAGACAATTACTGTCATAAACTCCGGACAATGATGTTGATATGGCAACACGGGCGCAACCATTGACGATGCCGTTGAAGACAGCCAGTTTGGAATCGCTTGCTTTGATGGTAATGTCTCCGTCTACGGTATGTCCACAAAGGTCTATACTGTATTCCGAGCCCTTCGTTGCAACGGCCAGATTCCCCTTGTAATTGCCCAACAGTGTTACGGTATTATCGTCATCATTCTCCAATGCGGATGATGCAGTCGAATAGATGTATTGGAATCCCGAATCTTCCGCCAGAAAACCCCCGTTTGCCAAATATTGAGTGACGGATTCAGAATAAGACAACCTTACGCTCATTTCCCAGTCGATCAGTGCCGCACCTGATGTCGATATCAATTTGACATCATCGCCCATGACAAAGGTGATGAGGTTCATACTGTTACCACTGCCAACAATAATCGGTGTGGATGCGCTGATGGTCCCTGTGCCTCTGACCTCTATTGTTCCACTCTTCCCGCTGGACGGGGTTTTAAACTTCAGTCCATAGGAATCGCTTTTTGTGTTGATGATCGAATGGTTGCCTAGATCAACTACCCCCTCACACGCTTTGATGGATGGCGTGGACTCGCCGATGTAATCCTGAAGGATCGTTAACACATCTCCATTCTTCATTGAGGATGCGGCCACGATTACGGAACCGTAAAGATCGTCACCGATCTTAGCAACGGCCTCCGCCTCTTCTGTCAGACTCTCGACCACATATTCTGTTCCGTTAGAAACACATTTCATTCCAACAGGCAAATTATCTACAATGCTGCTACCAAATGAGCCTTTCAATACCGATTGGGCACCGAATACACCATTTACAGAACCGATTTTTCCACTATAGAATATAACATCGTTATTGCTGAGGTTCAATGATTCTATGTCAGGACCGGACATGGTTGCCCCACCGATGGTAAGGTCTGTCCCTGACAATTCGATGCTCCTGTAATATGTGCCACCATTCGTGGTGATGATTCCACTTTCAATTGTTACTGATCCGTATGAACCGTACAAGGCAGGATTACCGGAGATGCAACCCCCACTCATTGTGAATGCTCCGCCCGATTGCATCGAAACGGCACCATAGCCTTTCGCTTCAAGTGATCCCGATAACAGATCCAACGTCCCTTTTACTTTGAACATGTGACCAGAAGTGGATTTGACAAGCCCATCGACTCCTGTGTCTTTGATTATTACCTTTGCACCGGCATTGATAATGATCTGTTTAGATGTTAGGTCCAATGTGTAACCGTTGAGGTTTATAGTAACAGTGTTGTTCCCAGTAATGGTTATACTGCTTTGAACCGACTCATCACCATTCAATGTGTACGTGACTGAATTAACCGTATCCCCATTGAGTTTTCCCAATTCGTCTAAGATGCCTGAACCATCAGCATCTGACTCTTCTGAAGGCACGAATACTATCACCGTAACAGACAGTATCGCCGCCACCAGGAACACCAGACAGCTCTTAGAAGAACGATTAGTGTCGAATCCTCCAATTCTCACTGAATTCCCTCCGGAATAATCTACGAACGGACGTGTGTGCCTGCGTCCAGCGCACTCTCGCCCGTGTTGTCTGTTCATGGTCTAAGAAGTATATATCACTGCGGAAAAGTTGTAACGTGTTGAAACTTCTTCAACAAAGTACATCCTAAGACACGACTCTGCAACTAACATTTTGAAATCGAACCGTTACATACAAGCCAAGGTAGCAGACCCTGCTATCGAATCGCCGATGCTGCTGTTCCAAAGAAAGAACACAGTAGCACTTCTGCTGTACATGAACGCCCACGGGGAGATGATGGAGAGCCTGATCACGGAAGCCATCTCCAGGGAAACCCCCAAGCTTCTCAGAGAGTTCCAAAAAATGGGATTGGCGGATTGCAGGTTCGATGAATCTCCAAGAAGCAGACATCACGCCAAGCACTGGTCGCTGACACCCTGCGGAGAGGCGGTTGCCAGATTCTTCAGGGCCTCCGAATCGTGCATGAACGGTGACGATTCCATGTACGGGATAGCGGAGATGGCTGAGGAGACGATGGCGAAACACAGATGATCTGCGTTCGGAATCGCTGGGTTATGTGTTAGGACAATCTAACACGAAGATTGTTCGTATCCCCGGGTCTCCCCGGGGTTTTAAGATGGGCCTTCCGGCCCGGTTTATGTTCAGGTTTCCGTGTCGGCCATTATGGCCTGCATCTCCGCCAGATGCTCCGATATCATCCGGCCCTTCTCGGTGAGGCGGATGCAGGTGGCCCTCCTTTCGGTGTCGACGGAGATGAGACCGTTGACCTCCAGCAGGTCCAGCTTCTCCGGGAAGCGGGGAGTGCGGCTGAGAGCCCGATACAGATCGGTCTTCATGCACCCCTCGTTGTCCCGGAGGAAGAGGAGCACCGAGATCATGCGGCACTCCTCCAGCACCCGGATATCCGGACGGACATCGGCGTGGCTCGTCATCTCTTCCTGTGCTCCACGATCAGGAACACGGCGATGAGCACCGCGACGACAGCGGCGGCCGCGCATGCAACCACCGTGGTCTTGTCGTCGTCCTTTCCGTTCCCGTTGCCGCCGTTGTTGTTCACAGGGGGCAGGATGGGGAGCTCGTCATCCTCGTCTATCGGGGGGTAGACGGTTCCAACGTAGCTGAACTCGGCCTCTATGGTGTGGTCGTCGGCCACATTGCTGAATGTGTACCTGCCGTCGGTAAGCGTAACCTCGGCACCGTCGACCCTGACTGTCGAAACCTTGTATCCCCTATCTGCCGTGATTGTGAACGTCTGACTGCTTCCATCGAGGACGGTTACCTTCCCCAGGGCGCTGCCATTGGGACTGATGGTCCCGCCGTTTCCACAGACCACTGTGATGGTATGGGTCGGCGTTTCTGCAGACACGACGCTGATGCTGACTGAGTCCGTGAACGACTTCTCCGGATCGTACTTGTCAACGACGGTGACCGTGATGGTCACAGGGGAATCGGACGGAGCCTTTGCGGTTAACGTACCGTCAGATGCAACGGAGAGAACCGCTGCGTTGCTCGACGCCCAGCTGACACTTCCGACGGAAGCATCGGCCGGCTGGACAGTGTACTCCAGCTTGTAGGCATCTCCCACCTTCAATGTGCTGGAGGGCTCGACGATGGACACACCGGTCACGTTGACGACGGTGACTATGACGGTAACTGTTGCCGTCTTGCCGTTGGTTGTGGTGGCGGTCACGGTGGCCGTTCCTTTTCCGACCGCGGTGACCTTTCCGTCGGACACTGTTGCCACAGACTCATCACTGGAGGTCCAGGTCACATTTCTGTCGGTGGCGTTGCTGGGCGTGAGTGTGCACTCCAACTGCTTCGAACCGCCGATGCTCATTTCGAAATCATCTCCGATCGAGATGGATTCAACCAGGATGGAATCCACGGTGATGTCGATGGAGCCGCTCACTCCGCCGGCCATGGCGGTGATCTTGGCGCTTCCGGGAGAAACACCTGTCACGAGTCCGCTCTCAGAGACCGTTGCCACATTGGAATCCGATGTGGACCAGGTCACCTTGGAGTCGGTTGCGTTCTCGGGAGTCACGGTTGCGCTGAGCTGAAGTGTGGATCCGGGTTCGATGGATGCACCGTTTTCTGAGGTGACGGTGACAGAGGTTACATCGGTCTGTTCGACTGTCAGCCTGTATTCCCCTATGTACTCCTTTCCATCGACCGTTATCGGCAGGGTTATCATGCATTCGCCGGGCTTCAGCGCCTCCACGGTGTATCCAGAATCAAGAGTTCCGGAGATCTGGACGATACCAGCGGGGAAGCTGGTACAGGACCCAGCTGACCCCCAGTCAAGAAGTCCTGCAGGGGTTGCCACCACAGTCATCTGATATGTATTGCCGTCGTACACGGTACCTGAACCTTCGGAATTGTCGATGGTCAGTACGATACTCGGTGTTTCACCCAGATAGATGGCAGATGATGTCTCACCCTTGTTGTTGGTCAGTGTTACATAGTATGATCCAGTCTTACTCAGATTCAGATCTGCACTGTCCTTGATATAGAACATATCAAGCCCATCCAGCGATTTCAAAGGAACTGTCTCAAGCACATCTCTCCCATCAAGCTCCATAATTGTGACGAGGTATGTGCCGTTGAATTTCTCACCATCCAAAGCGGTAAACGTCATTATGAGGCCATTGTTTTCTCCATCTACGATGTCGACCTTGAAGGTCGACGAGTCGCCGTCAGCGACGGCGACTCCGGCAGTGATCGCGAGGACCGTTGCCGCAAGGAATGCGATGGCACCCAAGGTCGTTTTGTTTGTCATCTGATCATCACTCAAGCAGGTGCGTGTATGATGTTCGTCAACACCGACTGGGCAGTGAATGCCTTGTCTCCAATGTTGTATGTTATGGTAGCGAAGCAGATGTATGCTGTGTCATAGCTCACTTCAGAACTCAGATCGAAATCCTCGTTCCAAAGCTTCACATCATCTGCAATAGACGTGTTGCTGTGAACGACGGTCTGAGAACCAAATCCAATCATGCCGTTGGATGTCTCCTGATAGTAGTACTTGACAGTCACATCGAGACTGCTGGGCAGTACACCATCGTGTGCCGTAAGTTGGATCTGCACACCGTTTACGGTCGATCCAACTGCCACACCGACATTAGTACTGACATCATCAGGATTCTGCTCACCGGCGACGGACCTGAATGTCACGGAGACCGTGACATCGGATGTGATGTTGGCGTAGAACACGTTCTCTGAGGAAGCCACACAATCGATTGCCTGACCGCCGGCCTTGACCTCGACCTTGTCGACAGCGTATCCGGAAGCAGGAGTCACGAAGATCCTGAGGATTCCGTTGTCGACAAACGTGGAGAACGAACCGTTCTCGGTCGACTCGGAGGTCACGGAGAACACATACTGGACAATATCTGCATACAGCACGATGACATTGTCAGTGTTAGCGTCCACACCGCGAACGGTGTACGTGGTCATGGGCATCTTGCCCTCGATACACCATCCGTTGAGACGGTACTTGGCTGGATCGACTCCGTCCACAGACGAGGGCAGGGCGACAGTGGTTCCCTCGGCCAGATCCGTATATCCGGTGTAGGTGAGGGTGGCATCGCCGTTCATGAAAGAGACTGTGTAGGTCACGGTCGGGGTTATCTCTCCGGATTCTCCGGTCACCTTCGCGTAGAGAGCGTAGACGCCGGAGGCATCATCGGGAAGAACTGTTCCCGCGTCCGCGGTGAGTCCGGCATCGGTAAACCATCCGTCGAAATGTTTTCCATCTGCAAGAGGCACCTGGGGGAACTCGAAGCAGTCCCCGGGATACATTTTCTGCGACTTCAGAGCCTTTTCTCCGAGATAGTAGGTGACCATGACAGGCTCCTGGACCTCTGATACGACAGCGGTCAGGGCTATGGTGTTGGACTCGCCCGCGTGGCTGGGATCGACGAAATAGTATCCTGCAGAGCACGGAACGTAATCGTTTCCGACCTTCCAGCCGTCGACGGTGCAGATTGCACCTCCGACGGAGAACTCCACGGGGAGGATGGTCGCGGCACCGGAAGCCAGATCGCCGACGACCTTCACTTCTGTTCCGTCCGAATCCACGAACTTCACCGTGTACACCTCGGGCTCGGGAACCTCCTCGGAGGGAGATGCCAGGACCGTGATGTAGACGACCTTGGAACAGACCTCGGCCTGTGATCCAGCATCGACGATTGAGATCGTGAACCTGTAAGTTCCGGTCTCGCTGAAGGTTGCCTTGAACGCGGATGTCGCACCCGCCTGGTATGTGAATCCACCAGCGGGTCCGAAGAATCCGTCATCGAGAGGCCACAGACCTCCATTCTCATCGATGTACTTGACGTCGAAACCGCTGCCGGTACCGACGTATTTGCCGCGAACGGCGGAATCGTACGATCCGAGGGTGGTGACGTAGAACTCGAACTCCTCTCCTGCGTAGACTGTGGAGGGGACCGTCACATCGAGGGAGGGTGAAAGCTCCGTGACCCTGGGCTCGACGGTGATAATTGCGCTGTCCTGACAGACGA
Organism: uncultured Methanomassiliicoccales archaeon; assembly: GCA_964550065.1. Taxonomy (GTDB): domain Archaea; phylum Thermoplasmatota; class Thermoplasmata; order Methanomassiliicoccales; family Methanomethylophilaceae; genus Methanoprimaticola. The sequence continues at coordinate 431,351 of CAZJWD010000001.1, read as the reverse complement.
CCTCGTTTCCATTGACACTCTCCATCTTGATGATGAGGGAGTACTGTCCGGCGTTGTGGAATACAACCTTGAAGTGGGTCATGGCATCACTCATGGGGAAACCGCTGTCCCCTCCGAAGTTGCCCTCTGTCCACTCAACCCAGCCTCCGGCATTTGCGTAGTAATCTCCGCCCCAGTACCAGATGCTGTAATCACCGGCTTTTCCACTGAACGACCCGGTTCCGATGACGTTTCCGACATAATCTCCCTTGGTGGTGGTCACGGAGAAGATCGCGCTGTTACCAACGGTGAAACTTCCGGGCAGCGAGATGGAAACGGTAGGCTTGTCTCCGGGAGTGGGGGTGACTCCTGCGGATTCCTCCTCGTACACGGCGTAGAGGTCGAGACCTATCGCGGGTACGGCGATGTACACCTGAGGGCTGTACTCAACGTTTCCATTCTCAGAGGCAGACCATCCCTTCAGGACGTATCCCTCGGGGACCTTGCTGGCCATGGGCGTCATGACGGATGAACCGTAGACGACCTGCTCCTGCTCGTATTCTCCGCCGACCGTGGTCCGGGTGTGGAACCTGACCTCGTAGAGCTGGACATCGACGGTAAGGGTGACTCCGCCCCCGGGGACGAACCAGTTGGTGTCGGTCGTCGAACTGACAGTGAACTTGTATGTTCCGGTCTCGGTGAGCTCGTATCTGCCGTCGGACTCGACGGCAGAACCCTCATTGGGTCCGGTAACCGAGGCTGTGAACGTATCAAGACTAAGCTCGCCGCTGACCACGGAGATCTTTGCGAAGAACTTCCCGTCAACAGATGACTTGTTGATTATGACCATGTCAGAGGTCACTTCGAGGGGCTTGAGCACCGCATCGGAGACCTCATATGTGGCTGTGAGTCCGTCGACAAATGCGTAGTTCAGATCCGCGTTCAGTGTGACTGTCACGGTTGCGGCCTTTGCGTAATCAGGGGATGTGCCTGCATCCGCTGTTCCGTCGGCGGTTGCAGCGGAAACCTGGTAATCATCGGAGTCCAAGGTCACAGCATTATCGTCGGAATCGGCGAATGTGACGCTGGACACGCTGTCCCACTTGGATGAACCGTTGTAGACCTTCTCCTCGAGCTCCGCGTCGCTCAGTGTCAGAGTCGCCTTGGAGATTGTTCCGGTCGCAACGTATGTGGTCGGAATCGTGTAGTTCTTCAGGTTCGCGGATCCATCGACGGGTGTGATTGTGACATCGACTTCCTTGTCATCGCCGGCATCGGCGTCCCTGAACGCACCGGTGACGGTGAAGTCCGTATTGATCGTAAGCTGGACGTCCGCAACGGCATACCCTTCGAAGGTGACGTTGGATATTGTCGCATCAGTGCTTCCGTCATAGGTCTTCTGTTCGACCGCCACGTCGGACACCGTGAGCTCCGCTTTGTCGATGGTCAGGGTGACATCGTATGTTATGACGTAGTTGCTGTCTCCGCCTGTGAGCGTGATGCTCGGCGTGACTGCGGAATCGGCGATCGTGTACTCGCCTGCATCGGACCCGTTGGTCACGACCGATCCCGAGACGAAGTGACCGTCCGGGAGATTCATAACATCCTCGGCGGTCAACTCGTATGTGAAGATCTGTCCGTCATAGGTGGTGCGGTCGGAAACGCATACCGTGACCGGCCTGGGGGTGATCGTCAAAGACACGCTCTCGAACACGACGGTGTAGTTCGCGATGCCCATCTCGGTCTCGATTCCGGAGAGGACCCACTGCTCTGCATCGGAATAGACTCCGACGTCGCTTCCGTTGGTCGTGACCGTTCCGGAGACGATGGAGTCCCCGGGGATGAGACCCGTGACGGTGACGCCCTCGACACCCCCGGCCAGGGAGACCTCGAGGTTCTCGCCGTCATACGCATCGGTGTAGTCGATGGTGATGTTCAGCTTTGCGGGCTCGATCTTCCACTCGCAAAGGAAGAGATGGAGTACCGAGTCGGCGTAGTAGCCGTAGTAGACGTAGTATGTGCCCACATCTGTGGCCGTGGTCGGGTTGAGTCCGGCATCATAGACTCCGATCTCTTCGGCGCTGATGGCGAAACCCGAGAGGTCGGACTTTATCATTCCCTGGGAGGTTATTCCGGACATGGATGCCCTGATCTCGGAGGGGTACTGAGGCTGACCGTTGTATGTGTAGACGTCGTCGTTGACGATGGTGAGTCCGCCGACGCTGACGTTGCCTGCGTAGATTCCGTCTACCCACTCGGGGATCGACTCGTAAGAGTCCTCGGAGCCGTATGCCTTGAAGAGGACCTTGCCTCCGTTGGCGTCGAAGTCCTCGAACCTTACGGGGACCTTGGATTCGGAACCCTGCTCGATCGTGAGGGTCACGTCGGCGGCGAGGGTGCCTGTGAGCTTGATGACCTCCCCGTCGGAGGATGTCAACGTCACGTCACCTGCTGTGGCATCACCGTCGAAGATGATGGACCCGTAGCTGATGGTCAGTCCACTGTTGCCTGCGGTGAGTCCTGTGGCGGTCACTGTAGCGGATCCGCCGATTCCGATGATACCTGTGATCGAGGCGCCTTCATCCAGAATGATGGAGTCTCCGACAGCGCTGATGTTCGCCCCGCTCTCGTCGAAAGAGAACGTCACTCCGGCTGGAACGGTCACTTCGCCGGAGATGTTGATCGTCCCGGAGGTCGTTACGGTGACGATTCCCTCGTACATGTCGGGGTTCTTGACCATGCTTCCCAGAACAGTAGCATGGTTGTCATTATTCACCTTGATGCTACTTGCGTTCGCATCGACGCTGATACAGTCGCTGAAACCGGATTCTGTGTATCTGAGGACGATTCCGGTTCCGGTGAGATTAGCAGCTGTGGTGGTACCTGTGATCGGCTTAGAGAAGTCAAGGGTACCGTTGTTTTCAATGACGTTGGTAGCCTCAATCTTAAGATCCTGTATGTCTGCACTTGCTCCAGCGTTGATCACGACCTTCGCATTGCCCGTTAAAGTACCGCTTATCGGAATTCCGGTTCCGTCGATGGTGATGACTGAATTGTTAACTTTATTAGAGTAGCTGGTTGCGTTCAATAATTCTCCTTCGAACTCCCCACCAGATATTGTTAATGTAGGGTTAAAGCCTGGGCCACTGTCGGTGGTAAATACAACATCATTGGTGACGAACTTACCGCCGTTGACAGTTACATGCGTGTTGTCCTGAATATGAAGGATGTGTCCAGGGCAGTTGAAACTTGCATCTCCCCCGATCGTGATGTTGGATCCCCTGTATGCCTGTATCCCAACACCAGTGTATTCTCCACCATCCATGGTGAAATTGATTGGGCATTCCTTATAGCTGGATATGTAGACTCCGACGCGCCCCATACCATTCAGCTTACCTCCGTGAATATTCACATTAATATTGCTGTTCCCGTAGATTCCCAAAACATTATCTTTGGTTGACTTGACTGATCCATCATTAATGGTAATAGATACGTTTTCGGAAGAATCCCAAATGTCTATAGATTGTTCTCTAGATTCTATACTGCCTCCGTTCAATACGAATGAGGAGTTCGAACGTAGCTGTATTCCGTAATCAACGGATTTGATCATTCCTCCTCCAAGGGAGTCATCAATCTCAAAAGAACTTCCTTCTACCTTTATAATGAAGTTGTTCAACACTTCTTTAGTCTTCTCCAACGTACGCCCGTTGAGGTCCAAAACGATATCGGATGTAACTTTGAGAGCAGAAGAAACACTGATCGTTATGTCTTCAGAAAGATAATACGTCCCGCCCGTGGAAAAGGCCACCTTAAGCTCTTCATAAGAGGAAACAGGCGTTCCATCCGGAGTCGCCTCGGAGGCCTCACCCTCCGAAACCACGATGAACGTTCCCAGGAACGCTATCATCGCGATCGCGAGGACGGGCAGGAGTTTGCTTCTCTCCTTTCCTATGGCGCCGAACCCGGCACCACTTTCGTTCGTTTTCATTTTCTTTTACCTCCGAAACCGGCTGGTTCCGGTCGCAAAATCAGCCACAACGCCTCCGGAGGCGGTGCGGTCGGTTGCGTGTTCGGGCATTAGTCTAAGAAATATAAATCAGTTCCATAAGATGGATACAACTCCACGATGTGAAGATAAGTAACATCCATGGAGAAATTGTCACGGTCTTCGTGCGTAAAATGTCGAGGTCAACATACGTCAGAGACAGCTTCATTCTGGACTTCCTAAACCAGAAACACACAGCCCTTGTTCTGGTGCACCTAGGGAAGTACGAAAGGACGAACATGCAGGTGCTTGTGGAGGAACTGGGGATCAAGTATGAGACCATCGGCAAATGCGTCGACGGTCTCGAGGCAGAGGGCCTCCTGAAACAGAAACTGACCAACAAGCGGGACAACCACAGAGGCCATGTGATCAGGGAGATCAGACTCACCCGGAGGGGAGTCGTCGCATCCAACACCCTCAGCGAGCTCATCAAATACCTCGCCAGCGGACAGGACTACGAGCCGGATGACGACGAGGACGAGCCGGAGCCACCGATCAAGAGGCGCAACAGGAAGGAAGAGGAAGACCTCTCAAGGAAGTATTTATAAATCGCCCTCCGATAGCCGGTTCAAGGTGTTAGAAATGTCCGATGAAGATGACTACATGGCGCTGCTCAACAGAGCGAAGATCGCATGCCCCGAGACCATCGAGAACCACGAGAGGTTCGAGATCCCCGAACTCGAGATACTGCAGGAGGGGAAGATCACGGTCTTCAGGAACTTCATCGATGTCACAGACAAGCTGAGGCGCGACCCCCAGCATGTCCTCCAGTTCCTTCTCAAGGAGCTCGGTGCACCCGGCAACGTCGAAGGACGCAGGGCGGTGTTCAAGGCGAAGATCAACCCGAACGTCATCAACGACAAGATCCAGATCTACACCGAGACGTACGTCATCTGCTCCGAATGCGGACTCCCCGACACCAAGATGAACAGGGACGGAAGGACCCTCATGCTCGAATGCGAGGCTTGCGGCGCACGCAGGCCGATCACCGTCAGGAAGTCCGTCAGGGCGGATACGGCCAACACCCTCCGCGAGGGGGACATCATCGAGCTGCAGATCACCGATGTGGGTAAGAAGGGAGACGGCACAGGGAAGTTCTACGACTACCTCGTCGTCGTCCCCGGAACCGTCAAGGGGACGAAGGTCCACGCAAAGATCTCCAAGATCTCCGCCAAGACCGCGTTCGCAGTGCCCACCACGGAGCCCTGCACCCGCTGATGAAATTCTACGTCGAATCCTACGGATGCACGATGAACTTCGGCGAGGGCCGCGAGCTCTCGGAAGTCATGGCATCCCTGGGGTACGAACCCTCTATGTCCGCCGACGAGGCGGACATAGTGATTCTCAACACATGCACGGTGGTGGACACCACCGAGAAGCGCATGCTTTCAAGGATCTCCGAACTGAAGAAACAGGGCAAGGAGATAGTCGTCACAGGCTGCATGGCCAAAGCCCAGCCCAGGAGGATCGAGATACGCCTCCCGGGCGCACCGATCGTCGCACCTGAGGAGTATCCGGGATTCCGCGACATAATCGTGGACAGGTTCGGGACGGCAGGATGCGCCGGGACGTTGGAGCCAGAGAGCGACGCCATCCTACCGATAGCGCAGGGATGCAGAGGGAACTGCTCCTACTGCATCACGAAGTTCGCCAGAGGCGACCTGAGGAGCTATCCGGAGGGCACGATCCTCTCCAGGTTCGACTCGTTCCTGGCAGGTGGGTCCAAGGAGATCCTGGTGACCGCCCAGGACACGGCGAGCTACGGATGCGACAGAGGCACGGACCTCGTCTCATTGATAGGTTCGATGCTGGAGAGGGACGGCGACTTCAGGATCAGGATCGGGATGTCCAACCCCGACAGCATGGCCAGGGTCGCCGAGGGCCTCACAGGACTTATGGACGACGACAGACTCTACAGGTTCGTCCACATCCCCGTGCAGAGCGGCAGCGATGCCGTCCTCAGAGGGATGCGTCGCAAGTACACGGCAGAAGGGTTCTTCGAGCTCGTCGACGTCCTCCGCTCGAACGTGCCTGACATAAGCATAGCCACTGACCTGATATGCGGATTCCCGGGAGAGACCGACGATGACCACATGAAGAGCGTGGAGCTCATCAGAAGGCTCAGAGCGGACACCGTGAACATCACCAGGTTCTCGGCAAGGCCTGGAACGGATGCCGCATCCATGGAGCAGGTGCACGGCAGGATCTCCGCCGAGAGGTCCGCAGAACTCACAAAGGTGAAGAATGAGACGGAACTCAACATCAACGGCGCTCTCGTGGGCAGGACGTTCCGTGCATTAGCCACGGAGTACAAAGACGGCACGATCGTCAGGACAAGCAACTACAGGCCCGTGGTAATCCCCGACAATGTCCCATTGGGAACGTTCGTCGACGTCACCGTGACGGAGAACCGCCCCACCTATCTGATAGGACGGTTGGCAAACTGAATTATACGGAAAGACCATCCCTGAGACATACAGTCCCGTAGTGTAGTGGTCAATCATGCTGGCCTTTGGAGCCGGCGACTCCGGTTCGAACCCGGACGGGACTACCATCTGATACTTCTCGAAGGCTGTGACGGATACCCGTAGCACACAGCCCGATCGGTTCCTATCGTTCGATGCTATGGTCCGATCAGTGAAGGACCGACAAGTCGGTAAAACCTGCGGAATCGACATGGCGCATGAAGAGACCGATAAGGAAACACAGAGAAGAACGCGAAAAGAATGATGGTGAGAAATGGCGTTCGATGCTACGTTTAGTGCATGGTAAGCTGCCTCGGAATTGCCGGGAAACTCGCTTCGGAGTTTCCTTGCAATGTGTACTGTGATAGTACGGGTTGTGAGGGTGGGGCGGAACCCCACCCTGCTTAGGAGGTGATCCATCTGCAGGTTCCCCTACAGATACCTTGTTACGACTTAACCTTCCTTGCTAAATCTCAGTTTGAATACCCTAATCAGAGGCAACCTCACTGAAACCCAACTCGGATGGTTTGACGGGCGGTGTGTGCAAGGAGCAGGGGCATATTCACCGCGAGTTGTTGATTCGCGATTACTACGGAATCCAGCTTCATGAGGGTGAGTTACAACCCTCAATCCGAACTATGGACGGGTTTCGAGATTACCTTCGCCTCTCGGCGTCGGAGCCCATTGTCCCGCCCTTTGTAGCGCGCGTGTAGCCCAAGAGATTCGGGGCATACTGACCTACCGTTGACCTCTCCTTCCTCTGACTTAGCGCCAGCGGTCCCAATAATGTGCCTCCACTCCGGAGAATGAAGTAGCAATTATCAGTGAGGGTCTCGTTCGTTATCTCACTTAAGAGAACGCCTTACGGTACGAACTGACGACGGCCATGCACCACCTCTCTGAAAATCGAGCAAGGTCATTAGCCTGGCTTTCATGTAACAGTCGCCCTTGGTGAGTTTTCCGGTGTTGAATCCAATTAAACCGCACGCTCCTCCCGTTGCGGTGCTCCCCCGCCAATTCCTTTAAGTTTCATCCTTGCGGACGTACTCCCCAAGTAGCAGACTTAACAACTTCTCTCCGGCACTGAATGCCCCCGAAGGGCCTCCAACACCAAGTCTGCAGCGTTTACACCCTGGACTACCGGGGTATCTAATCCCGTTTGCGACCCAGGGCTTCGTCCCTCACCGTCGGATCCGTTCTAGCAAGACGCCTTCGCCACCGGTGGTCCTTCTAGGATTACAGGATTTTACCCCTACCCCAGAAGTACCTCTTGCCTCTCCCGGTCCCAAGTCTAGCAGTCTCCTCGGAAGTCGGAAAGTTAAGCTTCCCGATTTACCCAAGGATTTACTAGACCGGCTACGAACGTTTTAGACTCAATAAAATCGACCACCACTTGGGCTGCAGGTATTACCGCGGCGGCTGGCACCCGTCTTACCCAGCCCTTATTCCTCAAGTTATCTACGCTTGAGAAAAGCTAGAACAAATGTCCTAGCACTAGGAATTCCCTCATCGGGGTTGCCCCCAGTGTGAAGTTTTCGCGACTGCTGCGCCCCGTAGGGCCTGGATTCGTGTCTCAGAATCCAACTCTGGGCTCCCTCTCTCAAGGCCCATACCCGTCGTCGGCTAGGGGGTACGTTACACCCACTACAACCTGATAGGCCGCAGAGCGATCCTTAAGCGCCGGAACTTTCAACCATGGGTCATTCCAGATCCCATGATCTATGGAGTATTATCCTCAATTTCCCGAGATTATCCTCCACTTAAGGGCACGTTCTCCACGTGTTACTGAGCAGTCCGCCGAGTCCCGAAGACTCTCGACTCGCATGTCTTAATCGAATTCCTATAGCGGTGGCCGCCGGCAGGATCAACCGGAGTCAAATCATTTGACTTTTCGTCTCTGATGGATGAAAGAAACTGGCAGTTTACCATGTTTCACCGCTGTCCCGCTAAACGGCACACTCAATCGAATGATCCGTCTAACGGAACATTCGTAGCATCGAACGTCAGAATCCATGAGTGCACGCCGCTTAGGGCGGAGATCATGATTCTCCATCTGTCTCGGTTCGTGTTTTCGAATCGAGCAACCCCTGTAATTCGAGGAGGTATTTAAGCCTTCACATGAAGGTACCCGAACCCGAATTCGGAGATTACGACTTGTTCGCAGAAGCACCGTATTCCAGGTGTTCTCGACGCATCGTACAAATCCCTTGATTATGCACTAATATTTAAAATTTACTTATCTGAAAAATCGGCATGGACAAAGCCAGCATGACAAACTGCGCAATAAGAGAAAGAATGAGGAAAACTGGAAGCAGGAAGGCAAGATGACAGCGGTTGTGTGTGTGGGAAGGTGGGATCATCGGAAGGAAACAGGATCGACCAAAGAACGGAGGTTAGAGGAAACAAATGAAATCACAAGATAAGAGCATAACATCTGAGGGGACCGGAGGCAGACACAGCAGAGATGGACACTGTAGCAAAGAGAAGATCTGAATAGGAGTCGAGCCGAAAAGAGGACACGAGAACAGATCGAAGAAATGATGACGATACAAGAAACAGACAAACAAAAAGAATGATGGTGAGAAATGGCGTTCGATGCTACGTTTAGTGCATGGTAAGCTGCCTCGGAATTGCCGGGAAACTCGCTTCGGAGTTTCCTTGCAATGTGTACTGTGATAGTACGGGTTGTGAGGGTGGGGCGGAACCCCACCCTGCTTAGGAGGTGATCCATCTGCAGGTTCCCCTACAGATACCTTGTTACGACTTAACCTTCCTTGCTAAATCTCAGTTTGAATACCCTAATCAGAGGCAACCTCACTGAAACCCAACTCGGATGGTTTGACGGGCGGTGTGTGCAAGGAGCAGGGGCATATTCACCGCGAGTTGTTGATTCGCGATTACTACGGAATCCAGCTTCATGAGGGTGAGTTACAACCCTCAATCCGAACTATGGACGGGTTTCGAGATTACCTTCGCCTCTCGGCGTCGGAGCCCATTGTCCCGCCCTTTGTAGCGCGCGTGTAGCCCAAGAGATTCGGGGCATACTGACCTACCGTTGACCTCTCCTTCCTCTGACTTAGCGCCAGCGGTCCCAATAATGTGCCTCCACTCCGGAGAATGAAGTAGCAATTATCAGTGAGGGTCTCGTTCGTTATCTCACTTAAGAGAACGCCTTACGGTACGAACTGACGACGGCCATGCACCACCTCTCTGAAAATCGAGCAAGGTCATTAGCCTGGCTTTCATGTAACAGTCGCCCTTGGTGAGTTTTCCGGTGTTGAATCCAATTAAACCGCACGCTCCTCCCGTTGCGGTGCTCCCCCGCCAATTCCTTTAAGTTTCATCCTTGCGGACGTACTCCCCAAGTAGCAGACTTAACAACTTCTCTCCGGCACTGAATGCCCCCGAAGGGCCTCCAACACCAAGTCTGCAGCGTTTACACCCTGGACTACCGGGGTATCTAATCCCGTTTGCGACCCAGGGCTTCGTCCCTCACCGTCGGATCCGTTCTAGCAAGACGCCTTCGCCACCGGTGGTCCTTCTAGGATTACAGGATTTTACCCCTACCCCAGAAGTACCTCTTGCCTCTCCCGGTCCCAAGTCTAGCAGTCTCCTCGGAAGTCGGAAAGTTAAGCTTCCCGATTTACCCAAGGATTTACTAGACCGGCTACGAACGTTTTAGACTCAATAAAATCGACCACCACTTGGGCTGCAGGTATTACCGCGGCGGCTGGCACCCGTCTTACCCAGCCCTTATTCCTCAAGTTATCTACGCTTGAGAAAAGCTAGAACAAATGTCCTAGCACTAGGAATTCCCTCATCGGGGTTGCCCCCAGTGTGAAGTTTTCGCGACTGCTGCGCCCCGTAGGGCCTGGATTCGTGTCTCAGAATCCAACTCTGGGCTCCCTCTCTCAAGGCCCATACCCGTCGTCGGCTAGGGGGTACGTTACACCCACTACAACCTGATAGGCCGCAGAGCGATCCTTAAGCGCCGGAACTTTCAACCATGGGTCATTCCAGATCCCATGATCTATGGAGTATTATCCTCAATTTCCCGAGATTATCCTCCACTTAAGGGCACGTTCTCCACGTGTTACTGAGCAGTCCGCCGAGTCCCGAAGACTCTCGACTCGCATGTCTTAATCGAATTCCTATAGCGGTGGCCGCCGGCAGGATCAACCGGAGTCAAATCATTTGACTTTTCGTCTCTGATGGATGAAAGAAACTGGCAGTTTACCATGTTTCACCGCTGTCCCGCTAAACGGCACACTCAATCGAATGATCCGTCTAACGGAACATTCGTAGCATCGAACGTCAGAATCCATGAGTGCACGCCGCTTAGGGCGGAGATCATGATTCTCCATCTGTCTCGGTTCGTGTTTTCGAATCGAGCAACCCCTGTAATTCGAGGAGGTATTTAAGCCTTACGAGAAGGCAACCCCGAACCACACGTTGACAGGAATCTTCGACTCCCGCCGACTTGGGTAAACCTCCTGATTCTCATCTAGAATATATACCTTTACGTTGGGTTCTGACCAACAGGCTCAGATCGACCTCCCATTGGCCTTTGTTCCCTACTATAATAGTGAACAATTACCTACCTAGATGCGTTTTCTCGACTTACCCGGTAAATTACACCAGACTCGTCCAAAATGAAAAGCTTTAAAGAGAATGTGAACTTCCCGCGTATGCAAGTGGAGATGGCCCAGCCTGGTAAGGCGTAGGACTGCTAATCCTATGTCCCAAAAGGACCCGGGGGTTCGAATCCCCCTCTCCACGCCAGCTCACTATCCAGACAGCTGATTTTCGGCTCAATAGTTTTGGACCTTCGGACTATTGCCTCTCACCCGCATATTGACGGCTTTTGTATATCTCCTGAAAATGTTCATATGTTCACTTATTACCTCTAAAAATTACCTAGCCAGATAATCACGGCAACATAGGTGAACATATAGGTGAACTCCGAGTGAACATATTTTTTGTTCACCTCATGGAGTTATCAATTGAAGAATCGAATATTCCCTGGGTCCGACCCTATCGAGTGCTAAAACAAAGGTCGGACTCGGTGAATATCATGAGTTCAACCATTGCATCAACCAAATCGATGGCAGCATTCGCAGTAGCGATGCTCGCCATCCTCGGATCGGCAGTGGTTATGCTCGGGAACGATTCCTCCGCATCGTATGCAGAGGACTACGGCCAGGTATACGAGATCGACCTCGCACCCGGTTTCAGATACGCGTACACCCCGACATACCCCTCCGATCTCAACGTCACAACGAGCATCGAGAAGTACGAGTCCGCAGGCATCACCGCCTCCGTCACGAGCGGGACCCTCAGCGTCACCGTGAACGAGGGCATAACCAGCGGATCCTACGACCTCATTCTCAAGGCCGAGACCTCCACTGGTGGGCTCGTCCAGACCGCTTATCAGCACATCCGCTTCAACATCGTTTCCGGACTCAGCGTCTCTGGAAGTATCAACGACATTATCGCCGGAGCCTCCGTGGACTTCACTCCCTCCGCATCCTCCGGAATGACATCCAACATCTCCTGGTCCGTCAAGTCCGGTACCGAGCTTCCCGACGGCCTCACGCTCTCCAACGGAAAGGTCACCGGAACCCCCACCACAGTGGGCGTCAACACCGTGTCCCTGACCGCCAACGCAGGCGGCGAGACCAAGGACCTCGTCATCACATTCACCGTCTACAACGTGATCGTCGGAGGCAGCGCCGAGACCATCTTCTCCAACGGGATCGCCGTTTCATCCACCGCGATCACCCAGACGGGCTCCGACCTTGGAGTCACCTGGGCCGTCACCACCGGGACCCTTCCCGCAGGATTCACCCTGAACCCCACCACCGGAGTGGTCAGCGGATCCTCCACCACCCTGCAGGAGACCACCGTCACCCTGACCGGTACAGCCGCCAACGGACCTGCCCAGACAGCGACCAAGACGGTCACCATCAAGTCCGAGCCCAAGGTCTCTGTGACCTCCGACGGCTCCGACATCATCGTTTACCCCGGCTCCGCATCCCAGACCCTCCAGATGAATGCCACAGCGGGAACCTCCGCCGTCACCTGGTCCGTCAGCTCCGCTACCGGAGTGAGCATCAGCCCCACCGGTCTCCTGACCGTCACCGATGCGGCATCCAGCGGCACCGTGACTGTCACCGCGACCACCGCTTACGGAGCGACCGCGACCAAGGTCATCACCATCATCAAGGAACCCACGGCGGCAATCACGGGTAACGATTCCCTCACAGCCATGGCAGGTGCCCCGGCTACCGCGGGATACACCTGCAACGTCGCAGGATCCTGGACAATTGCATCCGACGCACCCGCAGGCGTGACCGTCACCATCGATGACAACGGCGTCCTGTCTCTTTCCGGATCGTCTCCCGTGAGTGCCTTCGATGTCACCATCGTCCTGACCACTGAAGGAGGACAGGAGGTCACCAAGATCGTCACCTGTCAGATCGTCAGCCAGCTCATTTTCAGCAACAACCCCAGTAGCGGTGCGGCAGTCTACGTTATTGCCTGATTGACGTGATCCTATGAACCTGAACAAGTCCATCGTGCTGGCGGTGGCCATGGCGGCCCTTGTGGCCGTCATGTCTTTTTCCGTTACGGATACTGACGGGGCCGACCAGGAGTATGACCAGGACCTGGGCGTCATGTACGGATACGTGATGCAGTTCGTCTTCACCGGCTCCGACGCCCTGTCCGTGACGTGGGATTTCGGAGACGGCTCCGACCCCGTCACGGACTGGAACCCCCAGCACACATACGCAGAGAAGGGCGTGTACTACATCACACAGGACGCTTACAACACGTTCAACGGCGGTAGCCATGCCATCGCAGTTTACAAGATTACGATCGCCGGATACCCTTGGATCGATTTCGACACCACTGGAGGCTCCGATGTCGCACGCATACAGATGCAGTCCGCCGGACAGAACGCCGTCGCCGCCGAGAAGCCCGCGGATCCTGTCCGCGAAGGATACGACTTCGACGGATGGTACACCGACGAGGCATGCACCCAGCCCTACGACTGGACCAAGAAGGTCACCGAGGCCGTCACCCTGTACGCAGGATGGACGTTGCAGTCGCACACCGTGTCTTTCAACCTCGACGGAGGATCCGGAAGCATCGCCACCCAGACGGTGGAGCACGGTAGCGCGGCGGCAGAGCCTGCGGACCCCGTCCGCGAAGGCTACATCTTCACCGGATGGTATGACGGGGACGACAGATGGTCGTTCACGTCCCCTGTCCTGAAGGACATGACACTGACCGCCCACTGGACTGCGGTCAGTCCCGGGACGACCATTTTCAAGATTACCTTCGACGGCGACGGAGGAGTGATAGGCCAGTCCTCCGCAAGCTGCGAGGAGGGATGCAGCATCACCCTTCCGGACGCATCGAGGGAAGGCTTCAGGTTCGCCGGATGGTATGACGGTGACATAAGGGTCGGGTCCACAGGAGACCCGTTCGCTCCCACCAAGGACGTCACCCTGACCGCCCATTGGTCCGACGAGTCCGGACTCGTGGACGGAGAAGATGAGGATGAGGGCTTTCCCCTGTGGATCCTGCTCGCCATCCTGACGGCCATCTGCGCCATCGCGCTCTTCGTAACCAGGAGTCCTGTCGCACTCACCATTACAGCGATCGCCGCAGTGGCAACGGTGCTGTCATTCGCCGGGGTGATCTGAGTGGATTCCTCCCGGCCCAAACTCCTTACCGCTTTCGCCGTCATCCTTACCTTGTGTGCTCTGAGCATAGGGATCATCGATGACCAGACGGATGCAACATCCTATTCCCTCAAGGTGGGGGAGTCGGTGACCGTGTCGACGGGATACACGGGCTCGGTCACGGATGACGGAGAGCTCACTTACTATGGCACCTCCTCTGCCATCAGCGTATCCATCAGCTCAAACTGGAAAAATGCGACTGTCACGGGTAAATCAGTCGGAACATCATCCATAACATTCACCTACCTCGACTACGCCAGCGGCCTCGAGCAGGGATCGTTCAGCTCGCACTCCTTCACGGTGTCCGCTGCCACGACCCCGGTTACATCCGTCTCGATCTCCGGATTCACATCGGGAGAGGTCGGATCGGCCATAACACTCACAGCCACGACCAGTCCCACGTCCGCCACCGACAGGCACGTTACATGGAGCATAACCTCCGGTTCCGCCAGGGCGTACATCTCCAGCACATCGGACACTACCACCGGCGGTAGGGCCGTGATCTTGCTCACCAGTGCCGGATCGGTGACAGTCAAGGCAACGGCTACGGATGGATCGGGGATCTACAACACCAAGACAATCACCATCACCAACCCGTCCTACACATGCTATCTCTTTTACAACGTCAACGGCGGCTCCGGAGCCCCCAGCACCCAGAGCTACACAGGTACAAGCACCAGCAACCATTCCTTCGCGATATCCACTGCTGAACCGACCAGGTCGGGATACACGTTCCTCGGGTGGGCTACCACTTCTGGCGCAACTGCCGCATCCTATCAGCCCGGAGGTACGATCAGCGTGGGATACAATTCATCGAAGACCCTTTATGCGGTATGGCAGCGGAACGTCATCGAGATAAACACGGTCCAAGGTGATGTGACGCTCGTTGCCGGGCAACAGCTCTCGATCCCCATCGAGACAAACGTTTCGTGCAGAATATCCGTCACCGGCGCCTCTTGGCTCACGGTCTCCGGGATGGTCGTCAGCGGGTTCGCACCGACCGACCCGGGGACGTATGATGTGACAATCACCGCAAACCAGACAGGCTATCAGTCAGATTCAATCAGTTTTACAGTTACCGTAGTGAGCGCACTGGGTTTCACCGGCGATCCCACCAACGGGGTGATAGTATATGCATTGGCTTAAGCAAACAGCTCTGGCCACTCTGGCTGCGGTCCTGATCATATCTGTGGTCTGGATCCCATCGGCCATCGACGGCCAGACATTCGGCTCAGAGGACGCACCTCTCGAGTCTCTGACTCTCGACACATTCAGCCTTGTCGGCAACCGGTACTACGTGCAGGTCGGCACCCCCATAACCGTGTATCCTCACGAACCGTCGGACGGCATCGTGTATCAGGTATCTGATGTGACGTCTGGTTACGGTCTGACCAGATACACCAACGGTGATTTCGTCGATCTCTATGGTGTCACGGTTGAATGCGTAAAGGGCACCCTGTCCAAGACCGGAGAAGTCACGATCAGCATCGAAAGAGGGTCGGGATCCTCATTCTCGTCATTCGGTTTCGGTACTATCGTCATTGTCGATGAACCTGTGACCGTCCCGGATGACGTGAGGTTCGATTCGACGGGCGGTACGGAGGCCACGGTCGGTTACCAATACCAGTACAACGTCCAGACCACTCCGTACGATGCCACGATCTCCATCTCCGGAGTAACCTGGCTTTCCGTTTCCGGGCACATCATCTCGGGGACTCCGACCTCTGCCGGATCGTACACGCTGACGATTACCGCCTCCGCCGATGGATTCACTTCGGCCACTCAGACGGTCGTGATCGTCGTGGTGGATGAGCCCGTCACACAAGGGGCACCGACTATCTCCGGCGTATCCTATTCCGTTGACAATTCCAATCCATACCGTCTGACGTTCTCCATCATCGCCGACGACGCCAGTAGCATAGTGGTGGATTACGGCGATGGAACCAGCGGCACTGGCGCGATGTCCACGCACACATACACGTCATCGGGGTCATATGTCGTGAGAGCTGTCGCCAGCAACTCCATCGGAACCGCTACAACCACCATATCCGTGCTGATCGCCGACAGAACCCCCGGGTCATCGGTGCAGTACAACCATCAGTACACGTTCACCCTCGGCATCGACGCCGAAGGGCTGACTCCGACCATCACCGGATGCCCGTTCCTGTCCGTTTCCGCCGGAAGCAATTACGTGACGGTCTCCGGGACACCAGGCTCCACCGCATATGTGGGGAAGACATACGACGTCATCCTGAGGGTGGGGGACTTCACCATGTCCTGGAACCTCACCGTGACGGAGGGTTCCACCGTTCCGAAGGCAGGCTTTACAGTCAAGACCGACGGCCTGACGGTGACTGTGACCTCGACCGCATCCAACGCGGACCAGACATTCTACCTGTGGACCTCCGGAGGTAATTTCGTTCAATCCAACACCACAGAGACGAAATACACATTCCCGCAGGCTGGAACCTACCAGATTACACAGCGGGTGACCGCGACGATAGACGGACGCACCATGACCGATGAGTACAGCGCGACCGTCACAGTGACCGCCATGGAACAAGGTGAGGATGCCGAGGATGAAGAGGTACAGGGCATCATGATCCTCGCGGGAATCGCGATGGCCATCCTCGGATTGGTCGTCCTGATCGGAGGAGCCGTGTTCGGCAGCTACACCGTCTCCATCGCCGGTGCGATCATCGCCGTACTGGGTGCGGTCATGTGGTGGCTGATCTGAGACCATGACCTCATCCACGGAAACCCATTACTCCGATCCGGAGACGAGGCGCAGGAGGGCAGTCAGCATGTTCTGCGCCATCCTCGTCCTCGCCTGCCCGGTGATCGTCTCTTACGATGAGGACACAGTAGAGGAGAGCGATGCCGTTGTGCCTGCCATCATGCTGGCAGGTGCCATCATCGTGTTCGTGGCCACGGCATACATTACATTCTCCCTCGCATCGTCCTTGGGTGGCGGAGACCCGCCCGAAGGATCCGTCGACGATTCGGTCAACGCGACACTGCGCGAACTGCAGGCCCAGCTCGTGTCGAGCAACTACGACACTGCGGCCGGCATCTGGAGCAAGCTCGCCGTCAATGATGCCCAGCTCTGGTCTTTTGTCGAGAACTACTTCGACAATCAATCCGAGACCGCAGTCGCATCTCTGTGGTCGGACTCGTCCAGGTATGACGGTGACAGGATCCTGGAGCTGTCGTCGTTCGTCGCCAACTCGCTGATCTATAATTACAACGTGACCAGCACATGGAACGAGTTCTCCATATCGTGGTCAGATTACAGAGACAAATGGGCCAACGACCCGGCGTACGATACCATGGAGGTAGCCTTCACATGGGGATCCGACCGCTGGACCTCAGACGGGTTGTTCTCTGCCGAGCTCATGCGCTACGTCACCCCCACGGCATCGTCGGACCGTGTCTACATCGATGTCGTAGGTACGAACGAGGACGGTTGGACGGACCGCACGGACATGATGCTCTGCGTCGGATCGTCGGGGTCCCTGACATCCGCGTCCACAGGTCGCACGTTCGCCCTGTCCGAAGGCGAGAACGATCTGCACTCCCTCGGAGTGACGTCCGGATGGTACGAGCTCGCTCCCTCCACGACATACATCTCTCAGAATCTCTCTGGCAGCGTCTCCGAGGACGGGCTCATGCCGAACGCCTGCATGGTCCTTCGCAACGGTTCCGATTTTGCATTCGTCTATGAGTCGGGAGGCGCATTTTCGGTCGTCCATGACGGCCTGCCGGCGATCACGGACGATATTGGATTGGAAATCACTTATGACGATGGCGATGGAAACAGAATGTCCGGGTTCTTGGTGGATCTCTCTCAGGTCCTCGAGGCCTACACGGACATCTCCGAGGCTCTGAACCATGCGGCCCTGAGTGCTAACTATGCCGGGGAGACAGCATGGAACGTATACGACATACTCGGCCAGAGCTCCGCACTCCTCAAGCCCTCCTCCATAACCGCAGGGACTCAGACAGATATACCTCTGACATCGGAACAGGCATCCGTGATGTACATCGCGGCGATGCAACAGATATCCGGGCTCGGGGCTGATGCAACGTCGGATGGGATCCTGATCTCACCGGACAGCATGACCCTGTACCTGCATGGGGACATCTACTACGAAGGCGTACTCATAGCAGATGATGCTGTATACACGCCGTTCGTCTTCACGGATTCCACGCTGTCGGTAGGCAGACAGACGTTGTACACCAACGGTCTGGCGATGATCTGGGCCACCGGTGTGCCCGTCCTCGAGGATTGGGACGGCGTCACCTCAGGTAGCATCATTATATCGATTTCCGGTGCAACGCTGGACACGGACAGGATCGTACGGGATGGCGTGGAGGTCTCATCGGTGGACCTGAAGGTGGACTCGATGGAACGCCTCGGATTGATCGGTTTCAACGTTCCCGACCCTCCTCCGACACCAACAACGATCGACGTGACTCTGTTGATGCAGATCATCCTCCTTCTGGCGGGAGCGATGCTGACAGTCATCGGATTGTTGGTCCGCGCTCCGTGGATGGCCGTCTTCGGGATGATTGTGGCTGTTGCAGGATACTATCTCGCCGGCTGGATCGCCGGAATGATCTGGGGTTGACATGATCGAGATCACCCTGTCCGGCATCGGGGCCGTCTGCGGATACCTCGGCACAGTCTGGTGCATCATCAACCTCGCCTGGGGGCTGTTCAGGAACGATGCGGTCCGCACGCTGATCTACGGCATCGGAACCTTCGCAGCCATCGTTGTCATGCTGAACGTCGGCGGGATCCTGAACGACACAACATGGAGCATCTTCGGTTGCTGCGTGTTCGGACTGCACTGCGTGTATGCCGCTGTCCTCGGGGAAGCGGCATGGAAGGTCGCATTCTACGGGACCCTGCTGATGTGTTCGTTCCTGTCGCTGGTGGGGGTGTTCCGATGAGATCCATCAGGACATCCCCGCGTTCGCCCGAATCCGGAATGCCGATGACACGGTCGGAGAGGGCTATGCTCCAGCCGAGAGACTCTAAGGGGCGCTTCACCGGATTCGACACCATCATGGTCGTCGACGAGTTCGGCAATCCCGGAATCGTACCGAGGAAGAGCGAGACGAAGTTCGGCTACGCAATTTCTGTTACCTCGGACCCAGACGCATTCGGCAGAATAACCGACTACTCCCGTAGAAAGGATGGATTGGAGAGGAAGGCCAGAGACGATCATGGCAACCAGTTCAAGGTGGCGGAAGAGGTCCGCAGATCCGGAACCGAGACGTACGCTTTCTTCGTCGATAAGACTGACCCTCCGAACTACTGGAAGGACAAGAACAGAGGGAAGGTCATGAGAAAGACCCTGGACGTCTCCATGTCCAGAGCACTCTCCAGGACGGAAGGGAACGTCTTTGTGGTCGTCGACAACCACAGCGCGTACAAGGGACAGGTCGAACAGATGATCTCATCCAAGTCCGGGAGTGGGAGGCTGATCAGGGGAGGAATCTACGACTCACACACGGGCCCGATGGTAGATGTGCTGCAGACGCATGATCATGTCGCCAATTCTGCACGTGCGGCCATCGAGACGGGAGACAGCCGCAGGGCGAAGATACTCAAGATGAGAATCGAGAGAATCGAAGAAGGTGATGCCGATGCAGAGGAATGAAGGACTAGCCTCCGGGGGTTGGCAGACAAAGCAGAGCCTGACCCTTCTTCCGGACTTAGCTAGGACCTCCGGGGGTTGGCAGACAAAGCAGAGCCTGACCCTTCTTCCGGACTTAGTCAAGAATTACATGGACACAACCGATATAAAACCATTCACAGGAACGCTCGAAACGGAGGGATCCGTTTGATGGATGCCACATCCATCCTCGCAGGGGTCCTCCTCATGGGGTTGGCCATCGTCGCAGGATACAAAGCTCGCGGCATAATCCACGCCATCCTCCCCATCAGGGACCCCGTATTCCTGTGCCTCATCATCGCCGAGGCAGCGGTCATGATCGCCGATGCGTACGGCGTCCTGCCCCTGGGCATGATGACGCTCGCCGAGGATTCCCTCGCCGTATCGGACCTCGGAGCGGCAGTGCTGCTATGCTTCTTCGCGGCAGACCTCGGCTATGTGATGGGATACATCATGTGCAGTCCGGGAGACGTTCTCATCCTGGACATGCCCGACGACACGCTCACCGTGACCGATGTGGGCCCCGTCGTCCACTACAGGCGCAACGGCAACCTGTACATCATGCCCCAGACCCTCGGCGGCATCGTCGGATCGTTCCTGGGTGCCCGCCATCCGGCGGACATCCCCGTGTACGAGATCTCCCGGCAGAGGTCGTGCACCTACTCCAACGGGATCCGTAGGCCCGTCACCCTCGGGGTCATCCCCGTCTCCCTGCATGAGACCGAGTCCATAACAGTCGGCGTGTTCCGCATCGGCTCGAGGAAGATCCGCGACGACAACCGCAACATCATCGCGGAATCCCCCAGATATCTGTGGCACCCCACGGTCACATCCCACAGGATCCGCTTCGCCCAGGGCGTTACGGACGACCACCTGAGCTTCTGGGTGAAGAACGAGATCTACAAGACAAGCATCGAGGACGCGATCGACGCGGAGGAGAGGGCGGCCAGGCTGGAGATACAGATGCAGTCGGCCAAGTACGACGCCGCGGCAGAACTGGTCTCCGGCCTGGTGTCCCTGTCCACGGATGCCGAAGGATGCCATGAGGACATCCTGAGAAGGATCTCGGAGGAGCGCAAGCGCAGAGGAGGTGAGGCCGGTGACGACGTCGAGCATCCCTGACGACTACACCCTGGAGGCCGCACTCTACGGCTCCGCCCATATCGAGACCGTCCTGGCCCGGGAGACCGGCAGGACGCTGGCCGCCGGCCTGGAGTGCCGCATCCAGGACACACTGTCCGGACTCGACCTGGAGCTGGCCGAGGCCATCCTCGTGGAGGCCCCGGGGCTGGTGATGTCCGATGTCCCGTTGCATCCGCAGGAGTGGCCGCCGGAGGTCGTCGAGACCGTGGACCTGCTGCGCCGCATCGTGCGCGACACACTGGCGTTCGGTCTGGTCCGCTCGTGGGTGGAGAAGGCGGAGCACCGCGGCCGTCTGATCGGGCTCGGGGAGCATTCTGCCAGGGCCTCCGTTTCCGGGAGCTCCGACAAGGACTACAAGACCGCGGTCCTGAGGTGGCTGGCCCCATGATCGGAGACATCACCTCGGGCAACGGCAACAGCATCTACCTCAACGTCGTCGCGAGGATCAACGAGGACTACGAGAGGCTGATCCAGCATCTTCAGGAGACGGACCGGAGGGCGATCTACCTCCTGTCCTTCGAGATGTCTCTGAGCCCGGCCTTGTCCAAGCCCCTCTGGGAGACCGAGGCGTACAAGAGGCAGGCGGCCGAGATGCCCATGCCCTCCGACCCCTACGAATCCATGGACATTCAGTCATTCCGCGCGTGGATGACCCTGTACGAGCTGGTGATGCGCGAGGAAGGGCTCATCGGCACCAAGCAGAGGACCATCGTCGGACTGGACGGAGGAGGCGGATGAGATGAGCGTCCGGGACATCATGCACGAGCTGCTCCAGCCGGGGGAGACGCTGATCGTGGGAGGGCGCAGAGGTCACGGGAAGACCGCCACATCGATCTCCATCGTCCAGAACGCCCTCGAGGGGGAGTACGGTCACGACAACGTTCAGGTCATCACCAACATCGCCTTCGGCCGCATCCCTCCGGGAGGCGGAAGGCCTGTGGAGGACTATCCGCCGGGGGTATTCCATGAGGACACCATGGCCGGGACCCTCCGCAGGGTGGGGAAGATCCTCCGCGAGTTCGGGCCCGGCGGCTGCACGATCCTATGGTTGCTGGACGAGGCCCAGAACTACATGCTCAGCGACGAGAACTCGAAGAAAGAGAATCTGGTGCTGAAGAAATACATCGGGAATGCAAGGAAGTTCGACATCTGCAACGTCTTCCTCACCCCCACTGTGGACAATCTTGCTCCGCGTTTCCGGTGCTTCCCCACGGGTGACGACAAGTCCGGCTACTGCACGGCACAGCTGATCAAGGACAAGAACTGGGGCGCGACTGTGGCAGGAGGCCGTGCCGACCCCCGCAGCATCACCTTCGTCCGGACCGATCCCCGTTCCGATTACCTGCCGCTGTACATCAGGCCCACATCATGGGTCCGCGGCATCTGCGACGGCGCCCCGCCGGGATCCTATGGCTACGACACCAAGTCGATGGCCACATTCTCGGTGGGCGAGAACGAGCACGGGATCCCCTTCGTCTTCGACGATTTCATGAAGGTCACCTCCAAGGGGCTGTCCCACGAGGTCCCCGACAGGATAGACGAGTACTTCGAGAGATGGGACGAGGAGGGGTCCGATGACGAGCAACAGCTCCCCGGGGCCGACCACGGCAGGATCCGCATCGCGGACCAGTGCCGCAGGATGGGACGCATGAGGGACATGGGTCTCACCTGGAGGCAGATCGCGGTCATCGAGGGGGAGATCGAGACCACTCTGAAGAGCCGCTACGGCAAGTGGTCGTCGTCGGAATCGGGCAGAGCCAGCAATCCGACGAACGACGACGGCATGCCCGTGGCGGGCGCGTATATATACAACCTGAATAAGGAAGGGGGTTTCGGGCCCCTCCCTTCGTCGGCAGGGGGTGAAGAATGATGTTCGGGAGGTCGAAGAAGAGGACGGCGAAAGAGAAGCGGAAGGACATCGGAAAGGCTGGGAAGAAGAGGACGAAAGATGCACGGAAAACCGGGGGCAAACGTGCACGGGAGACAAACCGTTCACGGCCTCCGGCACCGAGGGCGAGAGAATCGAAGACGATCAAGGACGCAGGACCTCCGCTCAAGATCGCGGGGTCCGCGAAGACCAAACCTGTTACCGGGACGACTCCGGAGGAAGTCGTGAAGAGGAGGCAGAAGCCATGAGTTTCGGAAAGGAGAGCACGGAGGTCAGGAAGGCCAAGGAACAGAGGAAGATAGACAAGCTGAAGAACAAGACCAGGAAGGAGCAGATCAAGCTCAAGGCGAAGGAGGCCAGGATCGAAGCGCGTTCCAAGCAGGGCGGAGTCGGAGGATCGTTCACCTTCGCGGACAGGAGAAGGATCTCCGGCTCAGGGTCGAGGCGCAGGAGCTGATCGCATGGCGAAGACGGTCATCCCCGTCGGTCCGGACGGGTATGTGCCGGAAGCGGCACTGCTGAAACGTTACCGGGACGTCATGAGGGAGAAGCAGCGCGACTACGACATGGAACGGGAGCTCAGGAACCACGAGGTGGCCATGGGCATCAGCGACAAGGGACGCATGCCCGCCATCAACCTGGCCCAGAGGGACTACGACACAACATCCTCGACGGTGATCCCGCTGAAGTGCACACCGGAGCAGGTCGCCGCATGGTGGGCGGACCCCACATGCTGCGACGTCCAGGACATCGACACCGCCGGAGCTCCGAAAGTGAACATCCCCAAGGAGATGACCCTCCAGCAGAAGAAGGACCAGGGGCACATCAGGGTGGTCGCCACCCCATCCGAGGAGGCCAAGCTGCGCAGGGAGCTCGTGATGACCTACAGCGCGGAGGATCTGCACAGGATCGCCGAGGCAGGCCCCACGATCGCCGTCAAGCCCACAGGCACATCCTACTCCGGACGCTACATACCCTCCAGAACGCGCATCGAACTGGACAGAAAGGACGGCCTCAACCAAGGTGTCCTGGCCCATGAGAGCGGGCATCTGCTGAGAGACCGTGACGGCCATCGCACGAACCCCATCGTCATGAAGAACCCAAATCGCGGCATCGAGGAGAGCTGCACCGTGGCGGAGCAGATGGCCAGGTCCGATAAGCCGGACTACACCGGATACTACCTGCAGGTGGCTGTGTACGATGAGAAGAAACACGTCTGGAGGAAGGCCACTAGGGCGGAGGCCATGGCGATGGCCGAGGAAGATCATCTGCTGTTCACTTACGGTAAGGGCAAGGGTCTGAGGGGCGAGGAGGCTCTCAGATCCGTAGAGCAGAATTGGGGCAAATCCCACATCTCGAGGCTGTTCTGCCCCTCGGGCAAGATGGCGGTCAACCAGATGGCGGACGACTACGGCGTATGCGAGAGGGTCAGCAAGGCTAAGCCCAGGACCAAGGAAGCGGAGAAGCCTTCGGCGGTCATCACCAACGCCACGGCCGGAAAGCCGGGAGTGGCGGCTCCGGCGAATACTAAGCAGACGACCCTGTTCGGGAGGAGAAAGGCATGAGCGGCTATTGGCAGAGACGGAAGATATACTGTTGTGCTCCACCTCCGCGATCTCGAACGTCACGACCTCGCCTCAGTCCCTTCCGTCTCAGATGGACCGTGATTCAGTTGATCTGCCTCCGTATCCCGATCGTTGATGATGTCCTCGATATCGGAGATCCTCCGAGCCACCTTCAGCCCTTTCTCCGTGAGCTCGATATACTTGGAATTGTTCTCGAACCGGCGATGATCCTCGATGATGAAGCCATTCTCGATAAGGAACGATATCTTCTGCGGCAGAGTGTTGGTCTTGGAGACATCATACAGGGACGACTTCAGACACCGTCCGTTACGATATAGGTAGATTAGGATTGAAAAAAGGTTATTCCTCTCGAGTTCCTTGAAATCAACCCCCGCCTCCATGCATCTCGATGCTCATTTGGGGCAATTAATGCGATGTTGGTTTCATGATTTTACTAATAACGAAAACCATTAATATTCACATTGGTTTTAAGTTATAGTGAAACACGAAAACGTGATACGATGAAGCAACTAACCATAGTGAAGGTGACTCAGGGTCACAGAATCCCTCTGCGGAAGGACCTGTGCGAGAGGCTGGGAGTCTCGATAGGGGACTTCGTTGTCATGTACGAGACCGACAGGGGAGAGATTGCCATCGCCAAGCCTGCGATTCCAGAGATCAGCGCGGATGACTGAACTTGGGTGCAACCCACCGTAAGCAGTCCGCCGCACCCGCTCCTGGGAGCGACAGAATGGATGATTTTGAGAGAATAACTGAATTCTGCGAGGAAAAGCGATGCCAAAGAAAGGATGGTTTACATGGTCCGTCCACGAGAGCCAAGTGCAGATCTATGACAACGACGGAAGGTGCGTCGAATGATCGTAACATGGTTGGACGGTAACACTGCCAAGACAATCGAGTTCTACGATGAACGCGAAGGGCGGGAGTTCCTAGAATCACTGCAGGCCCTGGACGTAACCTATTTCGCTTCACTCACCGACGAAGAGGGTGCCTCATGAGGCGTATCGGCTACACAATGGTCCTTCCCGACGGAAGGCCTCTGCTGTTCGATGCCGCAGGTGACCGAACCGCCCGGATCTTCGCATTCAACCGCATCCTTGAAGAGAATGCCGAATCGGCGTACGTGATCAGAAGGCCTAGAGACAAGGACCCAGTGCCACTGTTCAGAGTGTTCAGGGACGGCACTATGTCCAGGACAGGCGAGTGGACCGACCCCCTGGAGATTCCTCTGGAGGCGAGGGTGCCTATCGCCAGGAAATTGGTATCAGGAGTATTCGGCGATGTGGCCGTAGCGGATGCGGAGCTCGTTTACAAGAGGAACGTCGGACTGGTGCTGGGTGACTGCAAAAAAGTGACCGAGATGTGGTGCCGTACGGGATTCATCAGCCTTGATGGCGACAGTCTGAACGGATACGCGCTGGAGGAGTCCGAAGGATGCAACCGGTTCAGAGTCTGGACTGCGGAGGAGATGGAATGAGAGACCACAGCCTCCATTGCACAAGATGCGGATTCCTGCTAACCGGGACGTACGGCCCATTCTGCCTCCACAGGAAGGAACACATTCCGATCCTGTTCCTCAAGACATGCCCATCGGTGTCGAACATGCACACGATACCCGACGGCCAGCTTCAGGATCGCAATCAGGGGATGGTCGCCTGAGAACCGCAATCAAAATTAACGGCACCGTCGATGACGGCGCGAGAAGACACAATGAGTTGCCACCGTTCAATGTTTTAGGCTTGAGTCACCTTCAACGCGGTGGCCGCTCACCCCCTCTTTCTTTCTCCTTCTTCAACCTAGCCAGAGCTAGCTCTACACCATGCGACCAACTGGCAAACTCGTGTTCCTTCACCATCTCGTCCAAGAATTCGAACAGATCCTCAGATATGGTCACATTCAGTGATTTCTTATTACGCTTGGTAACTACCATGCAGAACCAAGAATTACATGAATCTTTAAATATAACCCAAATGATAATTTGTACTGCAAAGAATTTCTTTGCAGGTGACTCAAAACATGACAGAAGATTACCAATCAGCGGAAGCTCTGACACCACAGAGCATAACAAAGTCCGTGACCATCCAGTCGGAAGGACGCTGCATACAGATCGCGTATCTGATACTGCAGGTCCCCGGCATAATACCGGACCATCAGATGCGCAGACTGGAGATGGGAGCATCATCGATGATGCGCCAGGTCGCCTCTGCGATAGACTCCGCCCTCTATGGGGAATCCCAATGAAGGACAGAATCCTGATGGACGTCCGCACATGCGGACTCACCATGCAGCAGATGATGGCCGAGATCGAGAGGCTCATCCGGGAGAACCCCGACGAAGAGGTGTTCCTCGACGGAGATCTCTATGCAATAGTCGCACGTCCGAGGAGGTGCACATCATGATGGGCCTTCCGATATCAGGTATAAATACAGCAGGCGTCCTAACCGTATGTAAGGAAGGTGTGACGGCTCCCGAAGGAGCCGGACCCTTGAGGCGGGTCAGACCCGATCATTCCTTACGGAATGTCGATCGTGATCTCGACCTCATCGGTCTTGATCACGATGCGGAGACCGGCCGTACGGTTCTCAATGCGGATCATTACGATCCTAACACCTCCTACCGGGACGGTTCCGAATCTGCCGGAATGGAAAGCGCGACAGATTCGGGGCTTCCCGCTAACCGGCGGTGGCCATTATCCGGTGAGCACATCATAAAGCTGTCGTTGACAGCGAATGCGACGGTGGGTCGCAACAGAATTATAACCAATTGCGCTGCACTTGGCGGTGCGAGAAGACACAATGGGCAGTTACCGTTCAATTTTGGAATGTCACACCTTGATCATGGTGACTGCCCGCCCTTGTTCTTAAACCAATACAGGCAGGCTTCGACAGCATGTGAACGGTTTGCGAAGACCTTGGATTGGATTTGCTCATCCATCCAGTCAATCAGTTCCTGTTCAACGGTGACACTTATACGCGGCTTATTTTCTACCATCAAGTATGATTCTATCATATCAGAGATTATTAATATTGGTGGGATTAATGTTACAATTATCGGATTAAATCCGATAGGTGTGACAACCAATGCAAGAAAACAGCCAATCAGCGGAAGCTCTGACACCACGGAGCATAACAAAGTCCGTGACCATCCAGTCGGAAGGACGCTGCATACAGATCGCGTATCTGATACTGCAGGTCCCCGGCATAATACCGGACCATCAGATGCGCAGACTGGAGATGGGAGCATCATCGATGATGCGCCAGGTCGCCTCTGCGATAGACTCCGCCCTCTATGGGGAATCCCAATGAAGGGCAATGGCGAGAGATCAGCATCAGAGGCATCCTCATGAGCGTCTATGGCGCACATCTGGAGCCGTACAGCCGCAACGGCGAGGTGTGGATTCTGATGATAAAGGACGGCACCGTCGAGCATATTGACTCCAGAGAGTGGTGGAACAAGGATAGGTTCAGCCATGAGGAGCAAAAACTGCTCATAGAGGCCGGAACAGAATATCGCTGGAGGCTACCCACCAGAATTGATCTCAATGAAGACGTTCCTGCTCTGCCGGAGATCCATGGGCACATCATCCAATTCCTGAAGCGCTATGTCTGGTTCTCCAACGACGACATGTACGATGTGGCGGCGGCATGGGTCATAAGCACATACTTCCGCGACCAGTTCACATTCGCGCCAATCCTGATCTTCGACGGGATCACCAACACCGGGAAGACCACAGCACTGATGGCTCTGGAGATGATCGCATACCGCGGATACAAGAGCAGCAACAACTCTGCCGCATCCCTGGCCAGAGAAATCGAGGATCACAACCTCACCATCCTCATCGACGAGGCCGTGGACAACCTGCAGAGCGACAGGGGCAGCGATCTATGCTCGCTGATCAAAAGTGCCTGGGAGCCTTCATCCACTTGGATCCGTGCAGACCCGAAGGGACGTAAGAACTACGTCTATCATGTGTACACGAACATCGCATTGGCGGTGAAAGGCGTTGGCTTGCCGGAGGACGTCTACAACAGAGGCCTCAGGATAGGGATGGCCGGAATGCCCGATGACATCGTACTCGAAGACATCTATAGTTGCGCCGAGGACGACACGTCCGGACCGAGCTCCCCTGTAGAGATCAGAAACGCACTGTATACACTAAAGATGCTGACGATGCTGGAACCTCGGGGAAGCAGAGCGGTGGATATGGGAGAACATATCCGCAACACCCGCAGGCACATGACACAGCGGTGCGAGAATGGACAATGGCTATACTCATACATTCTCGATTTGCCGGAGGATTCGCCACAGATCAAGAACCGGAACAGGAACATCGCGGCAACGCTCTACAGCATAGGGCTGGCAACCGGCACGGAACGTCCAATCATAAGGGCAATCATCAGAAACGAGGAAGTCAACAAGGAGGTCCAGGCAGATACCGAGGAGGTCCTGATCTTCGTCGCGTTCCTAGAGCTGATCAAGCTCAGAGCCGCCGACATGAACCTTGTATTCGACAATAGTGTATGCCACGAACAGTTCTGTAAGATCGTAAAGGGGATTAACACCACAGATATCGCCCGCGAATACAACGATCTGCTACTGGACACAGGCAACGCGGGCAGAGAGGCAGTGGCTACGAAGACAGTCACTGCCAAGCTCAGCGCTCTGGGGCTTGCCTATCGCAGAGGCGCACAGAGAAGATCCTGGATGGATCCGACAGATCCGCTTTTCGCACGTACATTCTATAAGTACGTACGGGCGTACTCTCCCTCGGATACAGACAGGTTCTCAGGTATACTCGATGAACAAAAGAGTGATACCGGTGAACCGAAGGTGAAGAAGAAATCCCTATGTTCACTCGGACGAAATCAGACGTCTGGCTCATGTATTAACACTCATTGAAAAGTGAACAAGTGAACATTTTGGGGGTGTACTCCTGTCTTATCTTGATCTATCCGACGAGGAACTCAGAAAATGCCGTTCCGCAGATCTTCGCCGCGTGCATCTCGGACGCTATCCGTTTGCGGCGGGGATTAAGTACTATGTGGCGAGGAAGCAGGTCGCACAGAGCACCACCACAATTGAGGAGAACGAGAAGAAACTACGCAACATGGCGTTGGCCTTGGAATCGTTAAAGAGATCCGGTGCCGTAAGAACTACCGATCCCCGCCATATGAACCGTAGGGATGTCGAGTCATACATCATCCACCTCAAGAAGCAGGACCTCAAACCGGTAACGAGAGGCAAGTACCTCCAAACACTCAAAGGATATCTCGAGTTCTGGGGAAACAGAATCATCGATGACATTATCAGCACGGACGGCAGGATATTCCCCACCAAATCCGGCGATCCCATTCGGGCATTGTCCGTAGATGACCTGAAAAGGATCTTCGAATCCGCAGACAGGATGAGCGGATACCAGGGCATCATAATGAGGGGCGTACTCGCCCTGACCTTCGCCACAGGGATACGACCCAAGGAATTCATCAAAGCAGAACTCACAGACCTGGATCTGAAAGGATGCAGGTTCTATGTACGCCACCCGAAAGGAGAGGAATCCTGGGGCTCGCCTCAATGGATTCCGATAATCAGAGGGGACATGATCCCCCGGCTTCAGAGATACATCGAAGAGAGAACCGAGCTCGCCAAGATGCACGGAGACAGCAAGTATCTGTTCTTCAACTACCGGTCCGGAGACCCCTACACCCTGAAGGCTATCAGAGTCATGAAGGCCAAGATCGAAGATGACAGCGGCGTGTCATTCTACCTGAAGGACATGCGGTCTACTCTGGCGACACTGACGATCATGGGCAACCTTGAGCGTCTCAAACCCGTTTCGTTACAGCTGAGGCATTCCAAACTCTCCACCACCGAGGAATACTATGCGAGGATCCAGGAGGGAGAGATCGAAAACGCCATCGGCGAGGCATGGAAGGACACAGCCTTAGAGTGATTTTCATAGAGCTGTCATTCGACAGCCGATAACAGATTCAATAAGCGGGAGACCCTCGCTATTGATTCCTGACTAAAGATACTGACTGACCACATGGTCAATGCCCCTCTCCACGCCAATTTTGCATCTGGCTACAATTTCAATAATTTCGCGCCGAGTTTTATTTCATGCATGATTCCATACAATGGTATGAATCCTGTAGTTTGATTGCATGTTCATTCGGATCTAAGGAAGTGCATGTTCCTGAGATGTTTATTATGTGGACAATTGTCCGATAACCAATTCTGTGATGAGTGCAGAGCAGCCTATGCTGATGAAATTGCCCGCTATGAGAGATTCTACAACATCCGGATTATTCTGATGATGCTTCCGCTTGTCCTTATCATCCCTATGATAGTTTTTAACGAGTATATTCTGGTCATTTCCGCCCTATTCTGTGTATTGGAGGGGGTTACGCTCTTCTTGTTGCCTTATTCTATACCAAATACCATCAGGATAATTGGTTTTGATAACGACACCAGATTGAACAGAAGAATAGCAATAGTGTTGATTGTCCTTGGAATTCTGTTTTTATTAGTATATGCTTTAACATGAGGTCCTTGAATCAGAGTTCCGTTCAGACCGTAGGGCCTCTCAAATCGAGTTGATATGGATGCAGGTGCCCGCAATCATGGATCGTGTTTCGATCCCGTCGTGCTCGTGTTAAGAACTGTTCGACCGATTCTTCACCATGGAAAACGGCACGAGGATAGCCATAACGGCAGTGTTCTTCCCTGCCTTTATCCTGGTGGGATTGGTCGTAACGTTGATCTCGGACATCGGAATCTACGTCCTCCTGGGAGGACTCTTCCTGTTCTTCCTGATACTCGGCATCGCCCTCATCACCGGTCACGGCATGGGCATGATTGCCGGAGTCAACACCATGACCGAGTCGGAAAAGAAGGAATACGACCTTGAGAAGATCGGCAAATCCGTAGGCCTCTTCATGATCGTCGCCTCGACCCTACCCTTGACGATTGTAGCGTTCGATGCAACGATGTTTGCAGTGTATACTGCAATCCTGCTGTTAGCCATAGTTTGGCTCGTCTGGTACGTGAATGTGCGTTGTCGCAATACCTCTCGTCGAAAACGACTGTTGTAATAGGAAATTTACGATGCCATACTATCGGATAGAACCTGTAAGAGAGGTCACCTTATGTGGCAATCAGTACCTGCAGGCTACGGACATCTTCTGTGAATTAACCGAGAGGACATTGTCCCGACCCTCGTATCTCGCCTTCGCGGTCTCCGCAGACAGATCGACCCCGATGTCGTGAAGGCCGTCTCCGACTTCATCCCGGGCTGAAACCAATCCTCATCGACTTCCAACCGGAAACTCAATCGGGTATGTTCCCGATCACGATGTGCGGACGTCCATCGAGCTCCATTACCGAACAATCCACCCCGTAGACCTCCCTCACGAGGTCCTCTGTGATGACCTCCTCAGGAGGGCCGATCCTAGATACGACTCCGGGCTCCTGCATCACGACCACCGTGTCCGCATACTTGGCGGCCATGTTGATGTCATGACTGATCATTATGGTCATCAGACCTTTCCTGCGGGACACCTCGTGCAGCATCTCCATTACATAGACCTGATGTTTCAGATCCAGATTGGATGTGGGCTCGTCCATCAATATGATCCCCGTACCCTGGGCCAAGCCCCGGGCTATGGACACTTTCTGATGCTGTCCCGCCGACAGCTCGTTCGTCCGCCTCATGGCGAAATCGCCCATGCCCACCAAATCCAGGATGACTCCCGCACGATGGATTTTGTCCGCCTGACTCCCTCCCCCTTCCATCGCCAGAAGCATGGATTCGATCACAGGCACCGAGAACACGCCGTTTGAGAAAGCCGGGACGTACGAGACCAGGCGGGACAGCTGCTTGCGATTCAGATCCCTGACATCCGTCCCATCTATGGTTATTGTCCCGGACTGAGGGGTTATCAATCTGTTGATGCAGCGGATCAACGTTGACTTGCCCACGCCGTTTGGCCCTATGATACACACAAGCCCAGGACCATCCAATGTCAGGCTGACATCCTTCAGCACTGGAGCATCGGAATCGAATCCGAATGTCAGATTATCTACGATCAGCCTCATGTCAGCTCCAGACCCTGCTCTTCCGGTTCATGATTAACCACAGGAACAGCGGACCTCCCATGAATGCCGTGACCACACCGACCTGCAGAGTCGCAGGTGCTATGACAGTCCGCCCCACCAAGTCTGCGACCAGAAGAAGCAACGCCCCGAATGCCGCGGACGCGGGAAGCAGATAACGATTGTCCGAACCGATGAGTATCCTGATCATGTGCGGTGCCACGAGTCCGACGAATCCTATCAATCCTGTGTAGCTGACCACCGTTGCCGTGATCAGAGCCACCACCAACAGGCATATGACGCGCATAGTCTCAACGTTCAGCCCCATGGATTTAGCGCTGTCGTCATCGAGACTGAGCATGTTGATCTTTCCTGACAGGAACTGGAGGATCGTGATGCCTATCAGCACGGTCACGGCGATGAACGGTATATCGCTCCATTCCACCAGCGTGAGCGAACCTACCTGCCACTGGTAGATCTCCGACAGGCTGTTCGGGTCCGCCCACAGCTTCATGACCGTCGTCATCGCGTTGAAGATGTACATCACCGCGATTCCAGCCATTATCATGACCGTTGGCGATGCGCCTTTCACCTTGGCGACCATGATGATCGCCGCAGTGGGGATCAGTGAGAATACGAATGCATCCAAGACCACAGTGAACTGGTTGGCCACGACAGCAGATTGAGCCGTGAACGCAAGCGTCGCACCGAACAGGGCCCCGGATGAGACCCCGGTGGTGTACGGGTCCGCCAACGGGTTCCTGAGAGTGCTCTGCATGACGACCCCCGCCGCAGCTAGTCCGGAACCCGCTATGATGCCCATGGCAATCCGAGGTAACCTGACATCGATGATGACGTACTCCTCGGTCGTCTCCCCTCCGTTGCCGATCAGATTCTGCCAGAGGATGCTGTATGTCTCGAGGATATCTATGTCATATCCCCCGATCGTCATGGCGTAACCGGCCACTACAAATATCATGATCAGACACGCGGCAATCAGAACCAGTTTGCGGGTCAGATACCGCCCGTATTCATGAACAAGCTCGGGCTCCCTGAGACTATCATCCATCAACCACTGATCGACGGACCTCATAACAGAATTGCTGATCTTCAAATGGACACCGTCCGGGGATTGCGCCCGTCGGATGCCGACGGGCTTTGGGTTTACAGCTTGTTGGGGGCGAAGCATCCAACCTTGCTGACGTCGACGTCCAGCATCGTGTACTTGTCGTAGTACTCCTGGAGGACGTCCCAGGCCCAATCCTCGTCCACGAGATCAGGCCAGATGAACGCAGCCAGCAAAGGCAACGCGGGCGGTCCCGAGAACGTTCCGTAGGACTCGAATGTCGCGCCGAAGACCATTCCCTTGTCATAGGCAGGACAGATACGCAGATACTGGGCCATGTTCTCGAATGCCTTCTGGCCCTCATCATAGGTCATCGCATCCGATATCAGGGCCCATGAGCTTATCAGAATCACATCAGGATTCATCTTCGCGATGTCCTCGATGTTGACTGTGGAGCTCGCCGCACCGTACTGTCCCGCGAACATGTCCACAAGAGGCAGCATCGCGTAGGTGTGGGCGTTGCCCGCCTGGGCTCCGGAGGTGCTCGTGGTGCGGATCTGGGTTGTGGATGCGTTGCTGGTGTTATGGACGATCACACAGGAAAGCGGGTCGACATCGGCCAGGTTCTCCTCCAGACGGTCCATCGCACCGTCGACGAACTTGATGTAATCATAAGCGTTATCCTCGCATCCGAACATGACGCCGAGTGTGATTATACCGCCAAGGTAGTCGCAGGAGCGTCCGGCATAACCGCTGGTGCTTATCGTGATGACGTCGATGTCGGAGTTCGCGGCCTTCAGCGAATTCTGGATTGTGGTTACATACGACTCTCCGATTCCGAAGATCGCCTTCACATCATGGTCGATTCCCGCCTGAAGAAGATCCTGCGGGTCCCCGACGGGATCCCTTATGTTCACCATGCTCTTGAGTCCGGGGTAACGTGTCTCCGTGTTGGTGGCAGTGGTTATGACGTTGTTGCTCGCAGCCACGACACGGTCGTAGCATCCGAGGATGATCGCAGCATCGAGACCATAGTTGTAGATGACGGAAAGATTTCCCGTGATGGGATAATGGATGGACTGCACAGTTCCCGCGTAGTCGTAGTAGCGCATGATCGACTCCTCTTTCTTCAGGAACTTGTTCAGAAGATCGATGTCCGCCTGAGTTATCTCCCCGTCCGTATCGGTGTCGGCGAAGGGATATTTCTCGCTGTCCCATTCGCTCTCGCCCGAAACTATCTGTTTAAGGAAATCCACATCCCTCTCATCGAGATAATCGTCGTTGTTCGCATTACCGTAGACGACCAGCCTGCCTGTCTCCACGACAGGTTCGGTCTTGTCCCCGATCGTCAGTACGGTTGCCCCCACCGCAGCCACGACGATTACGCAAATCGCGATTACCGCCAAGATCTTATTATTCATTTTTCTATCTCCGGTATATAAATAAATCAATTATTTTTCGGTTCTTTCTCGAGGATGAAACGGTTGTTTTGTTAGTTGAACAATACATCCAACTTCATCATTATTGTTACGATATTTCTACTTGATGATGACACGCCAACGTCGTGGATCGGGCAAGGATGGTTGAAGCGGAAGAACCGACATCCACAACGTTTAACCCGCTCCGGCGGATATCACCGTCCATGAAGCTCATGGTCATCACGGACCTCCACCAGAACCAGTCCGTCCTGGATTGGATAAACGGACAGATAGACTCGGAGAAACCCGATGCCGTCCTCTTCCTCGGAGACATCACAGACTTCGGCACCGGAGAGGATGCGGCAGAGATCATTTCCTCGATCAACGCTGATGTCTACGCCATCCCCGGCAACTGCGACCCCCTGGACCTCCCTCAGAAGGTCTCCGGTGTCGCCACCGACATGCATGGGAAAGCCACAAACCTGAACGGATACAGACTGGTCGGCCTCGGCGGATCCAACATAACCATATTCAAAACCCCCTTTGAACTGGAGGAGGACACCATATACGATTCCCTGAAGGCTGTCGCGTCGGAAGGCATGATCCTGATGACCCATGCCCCCTCATACGGCATCCTCGACCAGATCCCCTCGGGACTGAGCGTCGGGAGCCCGGCGGTCAAGAGGATCGTCGACGAGTTCCATCCGATACTCGCCGTGTCCGGGCACATCCATGAGGCGGTGGGCGTCGTGGAGGAGAACGGCACAGTGTTCGTCAACCCCGGTCCAGCCAGGGAAAACAGATGTGCATTCGTGTCCATCGATGACGGCAAGGTGACCGACGTCAGGCTGGAAGGGCCCTCGGAATGACTGCGGTTCTTTAAAAATGACCGAGCAAGCTTTAAATAAGAGACCATGATTAGCGTGGTTCGATTACAATGGCACTTTGGCAGGGTAAATCCAACAAGAAGCCCACTGGAGGCAGGCTCGTAGCCAGCCAGGGCAAGAGAAAATTCGAGATCGGCAGAGAGAAGCAGTTCACCAGGCTCGGTGAGCAGTCCCTCAAGCAGTACCGCGGTGCCGGAGGAAGTGTCAAGGTTGGAATGCTCAGTGCTCAGTTCGCCAATGTGGTCGACAAGAAGACAGGCACTGTCAAGAAAGTCAAGATCCTGACTGTCAAGTCCAACCCGGCTGACCCCAACTACGTTCAGCGTAACATCATGAACAAGGGGACAACCATCGCCACCGAGATCGGTGACGCCGTCATCACGTCCAGGCCCGGACAGGATGGCGCCGTTAACGCAGTTCTGCTTGAGTAATCACGCCATAAACGATTTGCTATTCTGGCCCCTTCGGGGGCCGTCCTGTTTTCATCCATCGACTTCCGAACCTCCGCGTTCGCCTGCGAATCAAATAAATATCCATGCTGAATTGAACCGGTCATGGCATACGATCCGGACGTAGCGATTACCCTCTGGCCCGAGTACTTCGACATCAACCGTACCAGAGCCGAGGGAAGAAGGCTCCCCAAAGAGCTGTGCGTGTCCGAACCCAGCCTGGACATCATCGCCAAAGGTGCGATGCTCCTGGACCTCGAATTCGAGGTTCGCGAAGACATGTCATACCCCCAGGCCCCCCGCGCCAAACACGGTTGCGTGAAGGTGGAGAAGGGCAAGATGTCCAAGACCGAGATCCTCCCCAAGATCGGGGAGATCCTTGTAAGCAACCAAAGGAAGTGATTCCCTGATCAGTTCCCTGGACTCCAGGGTCCTGGATGCGAACTCGGAGAGTCTGGGCATCCCTGTTTCCCAACTGATGGACAACGCAGGGAAGGCCCTGGCTGACTTCCTCAATTCCGAGTACCCCGGACAGAAGATCCTCTTCGTCTGCGGGACCGGCAACAACGGCGGAGACGGATTCTGCGCCGCCGGGAAGATGGATTCTTCGAAGGTGTCGGTCGCTCTTCTGAAGAAACCATCCGAGATACGCTCCAAAGAAGCGTGGGATTGTTATTCGGCCCTCGAATGTCCAATCATAGACTACTCCAAGGTGACCTTGGACGACTATGAAGTCATCGTCGACTGCGCCCTCGGGACAGGGATGTCGGGCAAAATACGCGAACCTTATCTCGGATTCATAAAGGACATTTCCAAATCCAAAGCTAAGGTCGTATCCGCAGACGTCCCGTCAGGACTCGGAGGGAATGATGCCGTAAGGCCCTCGGCCACCGTGACATTCCACGATGTGAAGGAGGGTATGACCCCCGATAACTGCGGGAGGATTGTCATCGCGGACATAGGGATCCCCGCTGAAGCCGTGGATTGTCTTGGACCTGGCGACATGCTCAGATACCCCGTACCGAGGAAGGACAGCCACAAAGGCGAGAACGGCAGGCTGATGATTATTGGAGGCGGCCCGTACTACGGGGCCCCGGCCATGGCTGCATTAGGAGCCCTCAGAACCGGAACCGACCTTGTCAGACTGTTCATACCGGAATCGATTTACGGGATAGTGGCATCGTACAGCCCCGTCCCTATGATCACAACTCTGCCTGGAGACCATCTGACCCTCGATTCGGTGGGGATGCTCCTGGAGGAATCCGAAAACTATGATGCGGTCCTCATAGGACCCGGCCTCGGTACGTCGGATGACACGATGAACGCTGTCAGATCGTTCGTCACGCGCTGCACCAAACCGATGGTAGTTGATGCGGACGGGATAACCGCCGTGTCAAGCATGGAACTCAATGACAGAACGATCCTTACCCCTCACAAAGCGGAATTCAGAAGACTCGGAGGAAGCTGCTGCGTAATGGAGATGTCGGAGCACATAAGTGCCACGATCCTTCTGAAAGGACCGACGGACGAGATATCAGACGGACGCCGCACGAGGCTGAACCGTACCGGAACGCCCGCGATGACAGGTGCCGGAACGGGCGATGTCCTCGCGGGTTGCGTATCTGGCCTGCTGTCCAAAGGCATGACCACGTTCGATGCCGCCTGCCTCGGAGCCTACATATGCGGACTCGCCGGAGAGAAAGCCGCCGAAACCAAATCCTACGGGACGATGGCCACCGACATAATCGAGTGCATCCCGATTGTCCTTGGAGAACATCTGTCATGACGGAGATCCAGCCTGTGCACGGCATCCCGGCCCTAAGAGTCGAGAACTGCCTCGTGATAGGGGACCTGCACATAGGTGTGGAGTCCCACCTAAGGTCCAAAGGGTTCCATCTGGTCTCCCGCACATCGGACATGAGGGATGCTATCCTCGAATCGATGGACGACTACACCAACAGACTGATCGTCATCGGCGATGTGAAGGATTCCGTACCAGGATCCACCAAACAGGAATACAGGGAGATCCCGGACTTCTTCGAGGAGCTCCTGGAACATTTCTCCATGATTGACGTGGTCCGCGGGAACCACGACACAAGCATAGAGGAGTTCCTTCCATCGAAGGTGAAGATCAGACCTGCCACAGGTCTGAGGCTGGATGATGTGGGGTTCGTCCATGGACACACATGGCCCTCGCAGGATGTCATGTCCTGCCGCACCCTTGTGATGGCCCATAACCATCCTGCTGTTATGTTCAGGGACGGCGTCGGAAGACAGACCACCGAACCCTGCTGGTTCAGAGGAAGCATCTCGGAAGGCGCATCGGACGAACGTTATCCCGAACTCCCGGAGAGGTTCATCGTCATCCCTGCGTTCAACAGGATGCTTGGAGGTTCACCGGTGAACGTCATCGACGAAAATCTCCTCGGACCTATACTGAACAGCGACCTCCTCGACCTGGACAACGCCCACATCTATCTGCTGGACGGCATCGACCTGGGACGCAGAGCGGACCTGATGATCAAAGGGAAGGACCGTTCGAAGTGGAAGGACACTCCGCAGAGGAGAGCGAAATACTCTTGAGAGCCCCCTGCATTTCCACTGGAGAAATCATGGTATGGTGGGCCCTTCCGGGCCCTGGATTTTAAAATGGGGGTCGCCCCCCGTGGTTTTATCAGCTGCGGCTGATGGTGTCGTAGACGCTGCCGTCCGCATTCTTGATGACTGCGGTCAGAGGCATCTGTCCGGGCAGAGCATGGGTAGCGCAGGAGTTACAGGGGTCGTATGCCCTGAACGCCATCTCGACCATGTTCAGCAGACCGGGGGAGACCTCGAAGTTATGGATCAGCGCCTTGGCCACCTTGGCAACGTCCATGCAGATGGGTCCGTTGTTGTTGGTGGTTCCGACGACCATGTTACAGGCGGTGACGATACCGTTCTCGTCGCAGGTGTAGTCGTGGGTCAGGGTTCCTCTGGGAGCCTCGACGGTTCCTACTCCGCGTCCGCCGGCAACGATGTCCTTCTGCTTGATGTCGCCGTTGCAGAGGTCGGGGTTCTGAGCGTCCTGGAGACACTTCTCGGCGCAGCAGACCATCTCGATGATCCTTGCCCAGTGGGTGACCAGGGTGTGCTGACAGGGTCCCTCGACTCCGTTGTCCTTCAGGATACCGCGGTACTCCTGGAGGTAGTCGTTGGCCAGGGGTGTGGGCATCTCCTTGCAGACGTTGAGCCTGGAGAGAGGCGAAGCCCTGTACAGTCCACTGTCGGCTCCGGGGACGAGTCCCTTGTATCCGGGGTTCTTCAGGTAGGGGAACTTCTCGTAGCTCCAGGGCTCGACGGCCTCGGCGATGTTGTCCAGATAGTCGTAGGGGTCGTAGAGGTTGGTCTGCTCTCCCTTCTGGTTGACGACCTTGACCTTACCGTCGTGGATCTCGAACTGGTCCTTGTCGTTGACGAGACCCATGTGGTAGGTCTCGTTGTAGTAGAGATCGGGGTTCAGGACGATGTCCATGTACTCCTTGTTCTCAAGGACGACGCTCTTGAAGACCTCCATGGATTTCTTGGAGAACTCCACCATGTCCTCGGCGTAGGCGACGATCTGCTTCTGCTCCTCCTTGGAGACTCCCTTGGAGACTCCTCCGGGGACACCCATCAGGGGGTGCGTGGGCTTTCCACCGATGATCGCCTGGATGCTCTGGGCCTCACGACGGGTCTTGACGACGGCGCTCCCGAGCTCCAGTCCGACGTGTCCGATGACCCCGAGGACGTTCCTCTCCGCGGCGGGGGCCGCGGGTCCGCACACGAAGTCGGGCGCAGCCAGGGCGTAGAAGTGCGCGATGTGGCTGTGCACGAAGTGGGCGTTGTAGAACGTGTCCCTGATCAGGTAGGCTGTGTCGGTGGGCTTGGTGTTGTAGCATCCGTCGATGGCCTTGGTGGCTGCCAGGTGGTGTGCACCGGGGCACACACCGCAGAGCCTGGCGGTGATCTGGTTCAGCTCTGTGACCTTCCTTCCGATGCAGAACCTCTCGAAGCCTCTCAGCTCGGGGACCTGCCAGTAGGCGTTGGTCACATCTCCCTTGTCGTCCAGAAAGATCTCGATCTTTCCGTGTCCCTCGAGACGGGTGATCGGATCGACCGTCACACGGTTCCCGGAGACCTTCTGTTTGTCATCCCAAATTACAGGTCCTGCCATTTACTGACCTCCTTCCTTGACTGCTCTCTTGATGAGCGACTTGCCCAGCGTGTAGGCGTAGAAGTATCCGAGAGGATCCTTGATAGTGCTCATGATCTTGATGATCTCGTCCTCGCTGCATGTGGGGTCCTGGTCCAGGACAGGGAACAGCGAAGCGACTGCGGTGAACATACTGGCACCCTGCTCCTGAACATCAGGGGAGGGTCCGTAGCATCCGCGGCAGGGCTGACCGGCCCTGGTGCACCTGGCGCCGCATCCACCCATGGTTGCGGGTCCGAGGCACAGGATTCCCTGGTCCATGAGGCAGACTCCGTCTTTGACGTCGACCTCATGGGGCTCCTTGATCTCGGTGATCCTTGCGTTCTCCTTCTTCCTGGGGCACTCCTCGCACAGGGTCTTGGTTGTAACTCCGACGATGGTTCCCTTGGGAGGCAGGGGCACTCCGGCGTAGACGAAGTCCGCGACTGCCTTCAGCAGCTGAGAGATCGACTCGGGGAGAGGCGGGCATCCGGGGATGTAGTAGTCGACGTCGACGACCTGGTCGAGGGTCTTGACGGTGTCGTACAGCACGGGGATGGTGAGCTCTCCCTCGGGGGCCTGGTAGGAGTACTGGGGGATGACGGGTGCATCCTTGTGGTATTCCTGCTGGAAGTTGGCGGACGAGGGGGTCTTGGTGTAGACGTAATCGAGGATCTCGTCGGCTCCGTTGGGGACCAGGTTGGCCAGGGCGGGGCTTCCGCCGAAGTCAGCGCAGGTTCCGTAGGCGACGACGATCTTGGACTTCTGCCTCAGCAGCTTGACCATGTGCTCGTTCTCGGTGTTCCTGATGGCTCCGGAGATGATGGAGACGGTGATCTCCCCATCCTCCATGGCCGCGATGTCCTTCTCTTTCCCGTCGGCGGCGATGGGCCACATGACGATGTTGGCCATGTCTCCGATGGTCAGGAGCCTCTCGTGGGTGTCCAGCAGGGATACGTCGCATCCTCCGCAGGCAGCGGCCCAGTAGACCGCCAGGTTGATCTTCCCGCCGGCGGGTGCTCCGGGGAGGAGGGGACCCAGGTCGGCTGCCTGGAGCTTGGCGTCCTTGGGGACGGAGTCGTCCAGGGCTGTCGCCACGGGGGGAACGATGAACGCGTAGGGGTCGGGGTTTCCGCCCTCTGCCTTGGGGGCAGCGGGGGCGGCCTGCTTCGCGGGCTCGGCTTTGATAGAAGCCTTGGTGGCTGCGGGCTCGGCCTTGGGCTTCTCGGCCTCGGGCTTCTGTCCGTTCTCTTCCTTCTTCTTGAACAGCTTGTCAAAGAATCCCATTCACTGCACCTCCTTCTGGAGAGGGGTGGGCCCCAGCTCTTTGATGGTGGAGACGAATCCGACGACCGTGGTCTGGAACTTCTCTCCCTCGGACGCGGAGACCCACTGGAGCAGAAGCCTCTTGGGGTCGAATCCGTACTGCTCGAGGACCATCCTCAGAAGGGCGATCCTCCTCCTTGCCCTGTAGTTTCCGCCGATGTAGTGGCAGTCTGCAGGGTGGCATCCGAGGACCATGACCCCGTCCGCACCTTTTGCGAAGGCCCTGAGGATGAACTCGGGGTCGACACGTGCGGAGCACATGGTCCTGATGATACGGAAGTTGGTGGGCATCTGCAGCCTGGCGACACCGGCTCCGTCGGCTCCGGCGTAAGAGCACCAGTTGCAGCAGAATGCGACGATTCTAGGTTCGAAATCTGCCATTGTAAATCACTCTCCTCCAACGGGGTGGTCGAGGCATGCATCGATCTCGGCGATGATCTGCTTGGACCTGAATCCTCTCTGCTCCATCGCACCTGCGGGACAGGAGGCGACACAGCATCCGCATCCCTTGCACAGACCGGCGTTGACGTTGCTCTTGAGGGATCCGTCAGGCATCTCGATCAGGGTGATGGCGTTGTAGTCGCAGCATCCGACGCAGACTCCGCATCCGTCGCACCTGTCGTGGTTGGCCACGGCGGTGATACCCTCGGAGATCAGCTTGTCCTTGGAGATGACAGTCAGCATCCTGGAGGCTGCTCCGGACGCCTGGGCGATGCACTCGTCGATGAACTTGGGCCAGTGGGCTGCACCGGCAACGTAGACTCCCTCTGTTGCGAAGTCGACGGGCCTCAGCTTCTGGTGGGCCTCGAAGTAGAATCCATCCTTGGAGATGGGGACCTTGACCATCTTGGCGAGGTTCTCCTTGTTCTCTCTGTCAGGGGCGATTCCGGCGGCCAGGATCAGCGCGTCGACGGGGATCTCGACCTCGGCACCGAGGACGGCGTCGTAGGCCTTGACGACGTTTCCGTCGTAGGCGGGCAGGTCGTTCTCAACGGGATACCTCAGGAACTTGACACCCATCTGGCAGGCCCTCTGGTAGAGCTCCTCGCGGAACCCGTAGGTCCTGATGTCCTTGTGAACGATGGTGACGTTGGCCATGGGGTTGTTCATCTTGACCTGGATGGCCATCCTCAGGGAGGCGGCGCAGCAGACACGGCTGCAGTAGTTGACCTCGTTGCTCCTGGAACCGACGCACTGGATGAACACAACGTTCTCGGCGTTGAACTCGCCGGCGTCAATCTTCTTCTCGGCGACGGTCTGGGTCATGACCTTGGGGTCGCTTCCGTTGTTGTACTCCTTGGGCTCATAAGGTGTGGCTCCCACTGCGAACAGGACCACTCCGACAGGGGTCTCGCTTCCGTCGGACAGCTGGAGTTTGAAGTTTCCGA
Source organism: uncultured Methanomassiliicoccales archaeon (assembly GCA_964550065.1). Classification (GTDB taxonomy): domain Archaea; phylum Thermoplasmatota; class Thermoplasmata; order Methanomassiliicoccales; family Methanomethylophilaceae; genus Methanoprimaticola. The sequence goes on along the minus strand of CAZJWD010000001.1, from coordinate 387,975 downwards.
CATATCCGGGGATGTCCTTGACGGTGACGCCCTTGTGGACGGTGATGAGCTTGCAGTTCTCGACCTTCTTGATGGTCTCGGCGAGGAAGTCCTGCACCTTGACTCCGTCCTCCTTGTGGCGGAAGTTGCGTGCGTATCCTCCGAGCTCGTTCTCCCTCTCCACGAGGTGGACGGGGTATCCCTGAGCTGCGATGTCGAGAGCGGCGGTCATTCCGGTGATTCCTCCACCGATGACTGCGGCGGCGTTGGTCACGGGAATCTCGGCTCCGACGAGAGGCTCAAGCAGGCAGGCTTTGGCGATTGCCATCCTCAGCAGATCCTTGGCCTTGGCGGTGGCGGCCTCGTGCTCGTGCATGTGGATCCAGGAGCACTGGTCACGGATGTTGGCCATGTTGCAGAGGTACTTGTTCAGACCACCGTTCCTGCAGGCCTCCCTGAACAGGGGCTCGTGGGTCCTGGGTGTACAGGATGCGACGACGACCCTGTTGAGGTCGTGCTCGGTGATTGCGTTGGAGATTGCCTCGAGGCAGTCCTGGGCGCATGCGTACTGGGACTCGGTGGAGATGACGACTCCGGGCAGGGACTTGGCGTACTCTGCGACGGCGGGGACGTCGACCACGGATCCGATGTTGATACCGCAGTGGCAGACCCATACTCCGACACGGGGCTCCTTGCCCTCGACATCCTTCTCGGGCGGGTAGATTTTGGGAGCGCAGGGCTCGAAGGCCTCGTCCACGATCCAGGCTCCGGCCTTTGCGGAGGATCCGCAGGCCTCGGCGACGGAGGTGGGGATGTCCTTGGGTGCGGCGAAGGCACCGGTCACGAAGATACCCTTCCTGGTGGTCTCCAGGGGGTGGAAGACGGAGGTCTTGCAGAAGCCGTACTCGTTGAGCTCGATTCCCAGGGTCTGGGCGAACTCCTCGGCTCCCTCGGGGGGTGCGAGTCCGATGGACAGGACGACGATGTCGAACTCCTCGGAGACTCCGTTGTTCTCATCATCGGTGTAGTTGATGGTGAGCTTCTTGGTGACGGGGTCCTCTTCGATGTTGGACACACGGGCTCCCCTGTGCATCTTGATTCCGTACTCGTCCTCTCCGCGGTGGATGTAGGCCTCGAACTCCTTTCCATAGGACCTGATGTCCATGAAGAAGATGTCCTCCTGGAGGTCACCGTGCTCCTTGGTGATCATGGCCTGCTTAGTGGCGTACATGCAGCACACGGAAGAGCAGTATTTCTTCCAGCCCTTCTTCTCGGACCTGGATCCGCAGCACTGGATGTATGCGATCTTCTTGGGGTCCTCTCCGGAGGAGGGGATGGTGATGTGTCCCCTGCTGGGACCGGAAGCGCACATCATCCTCTCGTACTCGATGGCGGTGACGACGTTCTGGTACCTGCCATATCCGTACTCGGTGGCGATGTGGGCGTCCCAGACCTTGAATCCGGGGGCTGCGACGATGGAACCGACATCGAGCTCGATGACCTCGTCCTTGTCGTCGTAGTGGATGGCTCCCTTACCGCAGTTCTTTGCGCAGAGACCGCACTTGCCCTTCTTGATCATGTTACAGTTCTCTGCATCGATGATCGCCACACGGGGCACAGCCTGGGCGTGGGGGATGTAGATTGCTTTCCTGTTGGTAAGGCCGAACTCGTACTTGTCGGGGATGTTCTTGACGGGACACTTGGCGAGACAGTCGCCGCATCCGGTACACTCTTTGGGGTTGACGAACCTGGCCTTCTTCAGTACCTTGACCTTGAAGTTTCCAGCCTCGCCGGTGACCTCCTGGACCTCGTGGTAGGACAGAACATCGATGTTCGGGTGTCCTGCACAGTCAGCCATCTTAGGAGAGAGGATACATGCGGAACAGTCGTTCGTCGGGAAAGTCTTGTCGAGACGGCACATCACTCCACCGATGGTGGGGTCTTTCTCCACCAGGTAGACGTGTATACCACGGTCGGCAAGATCCAGCGAAGCCTGGATTCCTGCAATTCCTCCACCAATAACCAATGCCGATTTTGTCAAATCATTGCCTCCGTATACCAATTGGTGAATTGGAATGAGCCTGAGAAGGTCGGCGAGGTATATTAATTCGTATCAAAGAAGTTTTAAATAGATGTTATCTTTTTTCTAACCAGAAAATTTTTTGGAAAGTTTAGAAGTAGCTAAAATAATTAGGGTAGCCTAATTCTTACATAGCCAGCATATCCAAAAAATGCATTTCAAAGTATTATCTTAATAGGTAATACAACAGGTAATTTTGTATCAAAATGACAGATGCTTCGTATGTTTACGAAGGATTTTACCATTGCGATTTAACAAAGTTATGATTAAATATTAGAACACTGGAAAATGGTCATTTTCCATACACTGGCTATCGCTTTTTGTTGGATGTAGTGTACATCCAGCTTCAAAAACGAGAAATCAGAACGTTTCAAGGAAGAAATTGCTGTTAAAACTCCGTATAGGGCATATCCTCCGAGACACTACGCCGAAAATTGGGAATCGACCTGTTTTTTCGGAAATCCTAAACATTTCGGCATTACGGCGGCAGAACCGTTATATCGGATGCCCGGATGGTTCGGGCATGGTCGTCAAGTCTGTTCGCGGCAGGAGACGCTACATCTTCTTCAGGACCCCCATCCACATCCGCAGGGACGATCTCGGTTCCATACTGGCGGAGAAATACCCCGACCACAAGATCATAACCTGCCACGATGGGGAGGCCGTCGTCAGATGCGGACCCTCCGATGTCCCCGGCATCGTGGAGGTTCTGGAGTCTCAGGGATCGGAGTACGTCTCGGTCAAGACATCAGGCACGCTCCGCACCCTCAGGGACGAGTACCCGAGCCTGAGGGTCCAACGCAAGCGCAGGAAATGATTCCGTCCTCCGGAACTCTTACCAAGAAACCTTTATACTGCCCCTTTCATCCGAGTGACGGCAAGAAATAAGGAGCAGGCATTATGCAACCCGGACAGATGGCTTATGACAGGGGGATCACAGTTTTCTCCCCTGACGGAAGATTGTTCCAAGTTGAATACGCCCGCGAGGCCGTGAAGAAAGGCTCCACGACCATCGGGCTGAAGTACAAGGACGGGGTGGCCCTGATTGTGGACAGGAGGTCATCCAGCAGGCTGCTGGAACCCAAGTCCACCGAGAAGATCCACGAGATCGACGATTACATCGGATGCGCCACATCAGGACTTGTGGCCGATGCCAGGGTACTCGTCGACGAGGCCAGGAAGAACGCGCAGATCCACAGGGTCAACTACGGTGAGAACATCTCCGTCGAGATGCTGGTCAAGAAGGTCTGCGACTACAAGCAGAACTACACCCAGTACGGCGGAGCACGCCCGTTCGGAACCGCGCTCCTCGTGGCCGGAACGGACGACCTCGGAGTCCACCTGTTCGAGACCGATCCCTCGGGAGCCCTCGTCGCGTACAAGGCGACCGGAGTCGGAAGCGGACGCGGAGCCGTCATGGAGCTCTTCGAGAAGGACTTCGTGGACGACATGTCGTTCGAGGACGCCGCCCTCCTGGGACTCAAGGCCTTGGAGGCCGCCATCGAGGACAAGCCCAAGGCCGAGTGCGTGGAGATCGGAGTGGCCGAGGTCGGGAAGAAGTTCAGAAGACTCGGCGAGGAAGAGATCTCGGCTCTCATCGCGAAGATGTGAGAACATGGTCAACCTCGACGACGCGATCGTTGCCAAGATGGAGTCCCACGGCGAGACGTTCGAGATACTCCTCGACCCCGCCGTCTTCGACCTTGTCAAACAAGGGAAGAAGTTCGACATCGTGGACTACATGGCAGTGGAGGACGTTTTCAAGAACGCCTCCAAGGGAACCAGGCCCCCCGAGGACAAGATAATGGAGGCCTTCGGGACGGACGACATAAAGTCGATCGCTGAGAAGATCGTCGAGAAGGGCGAGATCCAGATCACGGCGGAACAGCGCAAGGAGATGCTGGAGGCCAAGAGGCAGCAGGTGATAACCTACATCGCCGCCAACGCCATCAACCCCCAGACCAAATCCCCCCATCCCCCTCTGAGGATCCAGCTCGCACTGGAGGAGGCCAAGTTCCATGTGGACCCCTTCAAACCCCTGGAGAAGGAGATCGACGAGGCCATGAAGCTGCTCCGTCCTCTCCTGCCGATCAGGTTCGAGAAGAGCCGCGTGGCGATAAAGCTCAACGGCACCGACTACGGCCGCTGCTACGACGACATCATACACTTCGGCCTGGTGGAGAAAGAGGAGTGGACCGCAGATGGATCATGGATCGGTCTGATGGAGATCCCCGCCGGCATGATCACGGACCTAACCGAGAAGCTCAAGCACAAGACCAAGGGAACGGCATCCGTGAAGCTGGTCAGCTGATTTTACATTAAAGGGAGATTGATAGATATGGAGAAAAGAAACGCCAGACAGACGCGCGAGATCGTCGTGCCCGGCGACGTCCTCGACGGGACAGGAATGAAACCCGGAGAGAACGCCTACATGCTGGACGGCAAGGTCCGTGCCAGCGTCATGGGTGTGCGCAACGTGTTCCAGAACACGGTCGGAGTCATACCCCTCAAGGGATGCTACATGCCGAAGGCCGGGGACACGGTCATCGGAGTCATCGTGGACATCGGCCCGTCCAACTGGCTCGTGGACATCGGAGCACCCTACCCCGCACCCCTGCACGTGAACGAGGTTCCGTGGAAGGTCGAGTTCGGTGACACGTCCCGCTACCTCGGCATGGGCAACGTCGTCCTGCTGAAGGTCCTGTCCGTGGACGAGAGCAAGAAGATACAGGTGACCATGAAGGACTCCGGACTGAGGAGGATCGAGGGCGGAAGGCTCGTGAAGATCTCCCACTCCAAAGTGTCGAGGGTCATCGGGAAGAGCGGTAGCATGATCTCCATGCTGAAGAACATGACCGACTGCCGCCTCACCGTCGGACAGAACGGAATGATCTGGATCGACGGAGACGACGAGAACGCGGAAGTCGCCGTGCTCGCCGTCAAGATGATTGAGGAACAGGCCCAGGCAAAGGACCTGACCGACAAGATCAAAGACTTTATCGGAAGCAAGCTCCCCCAGAGCGAAGAGTACGAAGATGAAGATGAGGGGGAGGAGTGAAAATGAGCGGACACACTGACATGGTATTGGTTGACGAGAACGGAATGCGCATCGACGGCAGGACCGAGGAGCAGCACAGGCCCATCAAGATCGAAGCCGGCGTCCTCAGCAACGCCGACGGATCCGCATACGTGGAGATCGGAAAGAACAAGGTCCTGGCTGCGGTCTACGGACCCAGGGAATGCCACCCCAGGCACCTCCAGGACCCCACCAAGGCGATCGTCCAATGCAAGTACAACATGCAGGCGTTCTCCGTCAGCGACAGAAAGAGGCCCGGACCCGACAGAAGGTCCATCGAGATCTCCAAGATCATCGCCGAGGCCCTTGAGAAGGTCGTCCTGACCGAGCTGTACCCCCGCGCATCCATCGATGTCTACATCGAGATCCTCCAGGCCAACGCCGGAACCAGGTGCGCCGGACTCACCGCCGCATCGGTGGCCCTGGCAGATGCCGGGATCCCCATGAGGGACATCGTCCCCGCCATCGCCGCAGGGAAAGCAGACGGACACGTCCTCCTGGACCTTAACAAGGAAGAGGACAACTACGGACAGGCAGATGTGCCTATCGCAATCATGCCCTCGACCGACGAGATCGTCCTCCTCCAGATGGACGGGAACATGACCCGCGAGGAGTTCGACCACGCCATAGACCTGGCGGTCAACGCCTGCCACGAGGTCCACGACCTCCAGGTGGACGCCCTCAAGAGACGCTACTCCAAACCCCAGCAGGAGGGATCCGAATGAGCAACGAGATTATGTCCGAGATCAAGCGCGACCACATCATGAACCTCCTCGCCGAAGGCAAGAGGCAGGACGGCCGCGGGGTCGCCGATGTCAGGAAGATCTCCGTCGAGACCAACTGCATCGAGTCCGCAGACGGGTCCGCCAGGGTCAAGCTGGGAAAGACCGAAGTCATCGCGGGAGTCAAGATCATCCCCGGAACACCCTTCGGAGACACCCCCACCCTCGGAGTCCTCACCACCGGTGCGGAGCTAATCCCCATGGCGCACGGAACCTTCGAGTCCGGCCCTCCCGGAGAGGACGCCATCGAGCTGGCCCGTGTGGTGGACCGCGGAATCCGCGAATCTGGCATGGTCGACGTGGAGAAACTGTGCATCGTGCCCGGAGAGGAGGTCTGGATGTGCTTCGTGGACATCTACGCCCTGGACTACGACGGCAACCTGTTCGACGCCGCGAACCTTGCGGCGGTGTGCGCCCTCAAGTCCGCGATCATCCCCGGAGAGCAGTACGGAAAGGGAGAGAACAAGCCTCTGCCCATCACCTGCACCCCGATATCGGTCACTGAGGTCAAAATCGGAAATACTTTAATAGTAGACCCCGACTACGACGAAGAGCAGATTTCATCCGCACGCCTGACGGTGACGACCGACGATGTCGGAAACTTCAGGGCGATGCAGAAGGGAGGTCGCGGATCGATTACTCTTGACGACCTCAGCCTCTGCCTCGACAGATCCGTCGAGATCGGTGCGGAGATCAGAAAAATCATCGGGTGATTTCCAATGGCAAAGAGAACAGAGAAGGCAGGCAGTTCCGGAAGGTTCGGTGCAAGGTACGGAGTTATCGTGCGCAACAGGGTCAAGAACATTGAGGCCCAGCAGAAAGCTAAGCACGAGTGCCCCGTCTGCCACCACAATTCAGTGAAGAGGGAGAGCTCCGGCATCTGGTACTGCAGGCACTGCGACACCAAATTCGCCGCGGGCGCATACTCCCCTAAGACGAAGAAGGAGCTGTCCCAGGTCAGCGAGAACTGAGTCAGGTGGTCCGATTGTACAGATGCGCCAAGTGCAACGAGCCCGTAAGGAACGTCAACGCCCTGGGGCTCCAGTGCGAGAAGTGCGGGTCCAAGATCTTCTTCAAAGAGAGACCCAACGTGAAGAAGGTCCTGAAATCCGATTGAGATGCTCAGAGCCAAACTCATTGTCAACGGAAAGGCGGCGATGTCCGTCATCCCTGCCATGGCCCCGGAGGCCGGCAGGGAACTTCCCCGTACAGAGACCCGCCTGTCTGTTTCCGACGATTGCGCGGTGATCGACATCGAGGCATCTGATACCTCGGCCATGAGAGCGGCTTTGAACTCCCACCTAGAGTGCATCAGGATAATCGAGGACATCGAAGACCTCGCAGAGATGAAACCATGAACGGAATCAGCCCCCAGCTCCAGAACCAGATCACACAATTCCAGCAGGTCCAGCAGCAGCTTCAGGCCGTATCATCGCAGAAGATGCAGTACGACGCCCAGAAACGCGAGATGACCAGGACTCTGGAGGAGCTCAACGCAAGCACCGGTGCCGTGTACAAGTCCAGCGGAGCACTCCTCATCAAAGTCGAGGACAAGGACGCCGTCAAAGGCGAACTCGAAGAGTCGATCGAGATGATGGATGTCAGGATCGGATCCCTCGAGAGGCAGGAGAACAGCCTCAAAGAGAGGTTCGCCACCCTCCAGGAAACCATCAACGCCGCCATGGGCAACAGGCCCCAGTGACATCCAAACCACACAATTCCTGGGTCCGGGATTCCGGACCCACAGATTTTCCTCAACTTCCAAAATACCCCTCGAAACGACCCGGAAAACGCTTGTTTCGATGGCTTAACGCTGTTTTTTGACCGATTCGATGGTCCGCCCCCCCCCCCCTGGTCCCATTAAATACCACATTTCCATGTTCATATCATGGATGCACTCGTTCTAAACGACGTCAAAAAATCCTACGGAATCCGTGAAGCCGTCCACGGAATCTCCCTCACCGTACCCGAAGGGGAGATCTTCGGGCTAATCGGACACAACGGTGCAGGTAAAACCACCACACTCAGGATGATCTCGACCCTTCTGAACATAACGTCAGGGTCGATCACAGTCTACGGACACGATGTGGCCACCGAACCCGACGAGGTCAGAAGGATAATCAGCTACCTCCCGGAGGATGCAGGGGCCTACAAGGACCTGACAGGCAGAGCCTACCTCGAGTTCATGGCCAGCTTCTTCGCCAGTGGCGATGAGAAGAAAGCCATGGTCGAGAAGGGGATTGCCCTCGCCGACCTGGGCGAGAGGATAGACTCCAAAGTCGACACCTACAGCAAGGGTATGATGCGCAGGCTGCTCATAGCCAGAGCCATCATGCCTTCCCCCAAACTGGCCATCATGGACGAGGTCACATCCGGACTGGATGTGATCAACTCGTACGAGATCAGGGAGATCATCAGGGGCATCGCCAAGAGCGGGGTCACCGTCGTGATGTCATCCCACAACATGTTCGAGGTCGACATGCTCTGCGACCGCGTCGGCATGATCGACGGAGGCAACCTGATACTACTGGGAACCCCCGATGAACTGAAGAGGAAATACGGAGTGGACACCCTCGAAGAGGTCTTCGTGAAGGCGGTGAAAGGATGAGCCACCTCACCAACATCATGAAGAAGGAGATCAGGGAGATGCTCACCCCCGGGTCGGTCATATCCGTCCTGGTTATGGTGGTCATCTTCGCCGGCCTCGGAGGTATGATCAACGGAGAAGTGGACAAGGCTAGCGAGCTCCCCTACTTCGGAATCGTCGGAGGAGCCGACGGAGACTTCGACGGCTGGAACATCCAGGATGCCCTTGAGGAAATCTACGGGGAGGAAGCATACAAGATTGTGGTCTTCGAAAGCGTCTACGGCGACCGCGACGCGATAATAGCCGAGATGGAGAGCACGGGGACCACATCAGTCATCGCCATACCGAACGATGTCTACACGAGACTCTCCGCAGGAGAGCAGGTTGCCATCATGCAGTACTACCTGTACGAGCCCAGCGGTATGTTCGGATCCGTGTCGTCCACCGTGGTGTCTTCAATCGTATCGATCCTGAACTCCGACCTGTCCGCTAAACTCATAGCTGATGCAGGTTACAACGACTACGCGTTCATCACCAACCCCCTGGTGACCACCGACGACAACATCAACACCATCATCGACGGCGTTGCCCATCAGGGAGTGACTCCGTTCGACATATCCAACGAGATCACCAGCCAGACGATGATGGTCCCCCTCGTGATCATGATCATCATCATGATGGTCGGAAGCATCGTGATCAGCTCCATGGGATCTGAGAAGGAGAACAAGACCCTCGAGACCCTGCTCACCATGCCCATAAAGAGGACGACCATCGTCAGCGGGAAGATCGCCGCGGCGGCGATAGTCGGATTGGTCTACGGACTGGCGTACATGGCGGGTATGAGCATCTACATGGGATCCATGATGGGTTCCATGGACACCGGTTCCGTCAACCTGGAGGAACTGGGCATGGCCCTGGACATCACGGACTGGGTGCTGATCATGCTCTCGATGTTCCTGGCCATCATCTGCGCCCTGGGGATTTGCATGATCCTCGGTGCATTCGCGAAGAACTACAAGTCGGCCCAGACCATGACCATGCCCATGAGCATCCTGGCCATCATCCCGATGTTCATCGTGATGTTCAGCGGATGGTACGGTGCCGGGTCCGTCCTGCAGGCGGTCACGTTCATCATACCGTTCTCGCACCCCATGCTGGCCATGCAGGCCCTCATGTACGGAGACATCATGCTGGTCCTGGCCGGAATCGCATACATGGCGGTCTTCGCCGCGGCCTCCATCCTGATCACGGTCTGGCTGTACAGGTCCGACATCCTGATCACCGGACTCGGACAGAACAAACTCATCCAGAAGCTCAGCGGAAGGAAATGAGCCAAACAGGCATCCCACGGGATGCCTCCCTTCCCTTCATCGTTTTTATAAGACCCCTCCAATCACCGAAGCATGCTGAACCGCATCGCAGAGGAACTCGGAAAGGACGGAAGGAAGATCGTCGTCGTCCACGGAAACGCGGATATGGATGCCGTCGGTTCCGCGTACGCCATCTCCAAGGCGTTCCCGGATGCGGATCTGTTCGCCCCCAACGGCCTAGACAGGGTCACCCGCATGGTGACTGAGAAGATGGAACTGGATATCCTGGAGAACTTCGACCCATCCGACTACGCCATGACCGTGTTCGTGGACACTTCGTCCCCGGAACAGCTGGAGACGGACAGGGAGTTCCCGGGGGAAACCGTGGTCATCGACCATCATGTCCCCACGGGCAAGTGGGACGGAAGATGCGATGTCTTCTACTGCGACGATTCCAAGACATCCTGCTGCGAGATCGTCAAATCCATACTCGACATCGCCGGGAAGGACATCACCAGGGATATCGGGCTCATGCTGCTCGGCGGGATGCTGACCGACAGCGGTCACTTCCAGTTCGCCAGACCCGGCATGCTCATCGCGTTCTCGGACCTCATGGTGAGATGCGGCATAGAAATGGATGAGGCGATAGACCTCACCCGTGCTCCGGTGAGCATGTCCGAGAAGGTCGCCACCATGAAAGCCATAGAACGCACGAGGTTCGACAGGGTGGGCGACATGATCGTGGCGGCCTCGTTCGGAGGCAGTTACGAGTCCGCATCCTGCAGAGCTATAATGGCCGCAGGTGCGGACGTGGTGTTCGTGGGCTCCCAGAGGGACGAGATGTTCCGTCTCAGCGCAAGGGCCACCCAGGAAGCCGTCAGAAGAGGCATCCACCTCGGCGAGATAATGTCCGGGATCGGAGAGGAGACCATGGCGGACGGCGGAGGCCATGGGGGAGCCGCTGGACTGACCGGGATCGGCGACACCGAGGCCATGATAAACATCTGCATGAGCAGGACGATGGACGTCTTCCGTGAGATCAAGAAGAAAGCCATGCTCGAAGCCGAGATGCAGAACAAGGAATGAAATGGGGGTTGTCCCCCGCTTTTTAGAAAGGTTTGCTCATCTGAGCTTGGTGATACCGGCGATCACACTCTGGATCGCCTCGAGGTTCTCGGGTTTGGCCTCGAAATACTCCCTCACGGGCTTCAGTGTCTCGGCCAGACCGTCCGTGACACCGGATTTAAGATCGACAGGAGACAGGGAACCTCCGAAGTAGGCCTCGGTGAGCGCTTCGTATGAGTCGAAGTCAAGCGGGCCGCCGTACTTCTCAGGCCTGTCGATGTGCATCGTACCGTTCCTGGGGAACAGGATGTACTTGCACAGCATGAGCACGGGGTTCTCATTCTCTGCTTCCTTCTCTGGAGGACAGAAGGCCTTCTTCATCTTGGACGCGATGTCATCACGGGTGTCGTGGATCTTGACGCTCCCGTTGGGGTCGCTCTTGGACATCTTCGACTCCACAGGGTCCATCCTGTTCCCTCCCTTCAGACCGGGAAGCAGGGGAGTGTGGATTGCGAGGGGTTTCTTCCATCCGAGCTTGTCGGCGGCGTCCCTTGCCAGCATGTGGGCCCTCCTCTGATCGAGTCCGGCATATGCGACGTCCTGACCCATGCAGAAGATGTCGGTTGCCTGGAGAATCGGGTAGAATACCTTGGATGTGTCCACCTCCGCCTCGTCCTCGGACCTTCCCATAATCGTCATGGCCCTCTTGACCCTGGACAGAGACGTGACCTTGGCCACCTTAATGGCCATCTCCCAGTACTCTATGTCGCTGAGGATGTCGCTTGCGTACTTGAACGTCACACGGTCGCCTGGCACCCCGAGGGCGAGGAAGCAGTCCTGCATGTACCTGGCACAGGTACGGATGTTCTCCAGGTCGCCTCCGAGCTTGTCGTTGATGTATGCATGCCAGTCTGCCCAGAATATCGTGACCTTGAACCCTGCGTCGCAGAGGTCCTTGATCTTCTGCGCGACCAGAACCCAGCCCAGGTGAACCAATCCAGAAGGCTCGAACCCGATATACGCGGTGGGCTCCTCCTTCTCCGTCAGGAGGGCACGGAGCTCCTCTTCCGTCACAATCTCTTCGGTGTTCCTCGTAACAAGGGCGAGCCTCTGTTCGACATCCATGTTTATCATATCACGGTAGCCAACACTTATTAAAATGAATTCCGATGGGCGAAATATGTCGGAACGGTGCCCGAGACTGAGGGATTCATTCCTGAACAGCCCCATTGTGGACATCAACGGATACCCCTACTTCATCAATCCGATCAGCGACGGGATACCCCGTATGGATAGGGAGCTCCTGAACGAAGTCGCAGACGCCCTCATAGAGGAATGCTCGTTCGACTGCGACGTGATACTGACGCCGGAGGCCATGGGCATACCCTTGGCCGTCGCCGTATCCGAGAGAACGGGTGTACCGTTCGCCGTCATAAGGAAACGTATGTACGGTCTCCCGGGGGAGATCCGCCTGGACCAGACGACAGGCTACTCCTCATCACCCATGTACATAAACGGCATCTGTGCCGGCGACAGGGTCGCAGTGATCGATGATGTCATCAGCACCGGCGGAACGACACGCTCCATAGTCCACGCCCTCAAGAGCTCAGGCGCAGTGGTAACGGAGGTTGCCGCGGTGTTCAGCAAAACCGACTCCGTCGATGCGTTGTCGTCGGAACTGGGCGTCCCCGTTAGATTCCTGCTCATGGTGAGCTCCAAGAACGGGAAACCAATGATTCTCTGAGTTCAGTTGAACTCGCAAGTGCCTGGGTTATCTATCCTCAATCCGAACCCCTCATGTGGAAACCGAACTGATTGGACTGTGCCTCGCGATGGCTGTCGCCGGAACGGGGCTGGGTCTGTTCAGTGGTATCGCACCCGGGATCCACGTCAACACGCTGGCGTCGATGCTCGCTGCATCTTATCCCCTCTTGGCACCCCTTTTGAGCGGTGTCGACGCCAGCCACATCCCGTTGGCCGTGGGATGCTGCATAATGTCCGCATCCGTCGTCCACTCGTTCGTGGACTTCGTCCCGTCCGTGTTCATCGGAGCCCCGGATGGAGAAGATGCCGTGTCGGTCCTGCCCGGACACAAGTTACTTCTCAAAGGACGTGGCATGGATGCGGTCCGGGCGGCGGCCATCGGTAGCCTGATAGGCGCGTCCGCCACGATCCTCATGGCAGTTCCGCTTCAATGGATACTGATCTCGGGTCTGGGCGACTTCCTGGAGAAACTGACCCCTGTCGTCCTCATTATTGCGACTGCCACATTATTGCTGGGGGAGGCCAGGAAAAGGAACGCCGTCTGGGGGACCGTCGCATTCGTCCTGTCCGGCATGCTCGGTCTCGCCTGCATGACGCGTGCCATTCCGACCGACGGCGTCATCGGTGAAGGAAGCATCATGCTACCGTTGCTGACAGGCCTGTTCGGAATCCCCATTCTACTGGAGACGTCCTCGGAATCGTCGATTCCTCACCAGATTGACAGATGCGATGACCCTGTCGGCATGGTACCCGGATTTAAGGGGGTGCTCATGGGCACAGTGGCAGGATGGTTTCCCGGGATCACATCAACCGTGGGGGCGGCAATGTCCGCCATGGTGTTCCCAGAAAACCGTCCGGAACGGTTCATATCGACGGTGGCCTCAGTGGGCACAGTGACCTCGGTGCTTTCCATCGTGACCCTGTCGGTGTCCGGTAACGGACGCTCCGGAACCGCTCTGGCCATAGGCGAGATTTGCGGCGACGAACTGAACGGCTTCATGTCGGAGGGGTTCCTCCTGATGCTCATGTCCGCCGCGGTCGCATCGATGATTGGTTACTGGATGACCATAGCGTCAGGCAAGGCCATGTCGCGTGTGGTGGGAAGATTGGATCCGAAGGTTATGAGCAGAACAGTGCTCGTGGCCCTCGTATGCATAACGTTGGCCCTGACAGGTCCGGCCGGACTGCTGATCCTGGTGTGCTCATCGGTGGTGGGGATGATTCCGCCTTTCTGCAGCACCGGCAGACTGGTCCTTTGCGGATGCCTGCTCATGCCGGTCCTCCTGTTCAAGCTCGGTCTCGCCTGATCACTGGAGTTTGGACTCAGCCTTGGACATGAACTTGGCGTTGTCCACGACGAACCTCTCATGGGTTCCCGAACCGATCTCGCCCTTGGCATCGGTGACCCTCACGGAGAACACGAGCCTGCGCCTGTCGACCTCCACGAGCTCGGTTACGCATGTCGCCGACATGCCCACGGGAGTGGCGGACGAATGAGCCACGTCCAGATGTGTGCCGACCGTGCTGCTGCCTTCCTCCAGGAGAGGTGCCACGCTCTCGCTGGCTGTGGCCTCGATCAAGGCTATCATCGCTGGAGTCGCGAACACCTTCAGCGTCCCGCTTCCCAAGGCCTCCGCCGTGTTGGATTCCGTGACCTCGACTGTCTTCTCGCCTTTGATGCCGATGCTGAGCATGAGACGGTGTACGTCGCTCCCGTATAATTACGAAACGGAACATGACACTGGCACCGCATCATCCGACGGAACCCATAGAACCCCTTAACTATTGAGAAACCGATGTCCCGGCTATGGGATTGGAAGATGACCTCTACAACGAACTCTACGAGCTGAGGGAGAGCATCAGGGAAGAGAACAGGATGTCCAACGGACGCATACCCGCGGTATGTCCGGACGAGGCCCTCAGGGAGATGGCCCAGCGCGTCCCCACCAAGGTCGAGGACTTCACGGCTATAGTCGGCGTGGGGGACCGCTTCGCGGAACGCTACGGCGAGGACTTCCTGAGCGTGACCCGCAAGTACGCCATAACGGCCGCCAACGGAGGCAGCATCGATGCCGATTCGGCCAAGACCCTCAGAGAGCTCGAGAAGAAGCTCATCAACATCAGCAGGGGCAACCGCCTCCTGTTCCAATCCAGGATCGCCAAGAAGAACACATTCGACCTGATGAGCCTCCCGGACGTCGACGTAATGGGCCTTCTATTCGGAAGGAAACGCATACTCAAACTGTGCGACTCCGCCAAAAGTCCCGAGGACGCCAAGATCTACAGGCACCTGAACGAGATCATCCGTGAGGTGGAGAGGGAGCAGAGGGAGAAGGGTCAGTACGACCTGTACATCGGATATCCCTTCGTCCAGGGGAAGATGCCGGACAACGACATAGACGTTCGCGCCCCGCTGGCGCTGTTCCCTGTGATCCTGGAGAAGGACTCCCGCACGATAACGCTCAGCCTGGACAACTCCAGGGATACGATATACAACAACGTCCTCGTCCTCGGTTACATCAAGGCCAGCGGTCAGAACCGGCCCCTGCCGGACAACGTGATCGAGGACTACACCGGGGAGACGTTCCTCACGAACCTGGTGGAATTCTACGAGCAGAACGGCATCAAACTGTGCGTCAACTACAGCCTGCCCGTGCCGTTCCAGGAGTTCAAGTACGGGGAGTTCCCCAAGTACCTTGCCGGCGACATGGAGGTCGTGCCCAACATCCTGGTCGGGAAGTATCCCACCTACTCCAGTTCCATCCAGAGGGACTTCGACGGGATGCTCGCAGGAAGGGAGATCAACGGCATCCTCAACGACCTCATCGTGGACCTGAACAAATCCGATTTCCTGTCCGACCTACCTATGCCGCTCTCCGACGAGGAGATCAAGGACAAGGGCATGGCCGCATCCGAGAGGGACCTGGTCTACATCAACTCGCTGAACAGCTCCCAGGAGAACATCCTGACAGCCATGGAGAAAGGGGACGAGATAGTCGTCCAGGGGCCCCCGGGGACCGGGAAGTCCCAGGTCATCACTGGGCTCATAACATCCGCGGTCATCAAAGGGAAGACCGTCCTGATGGTCTCAGAGAAGAAGACCGCCCTGGACGTCGTGTACTCGCGTCTCGGGACGCTGTCCAAGTACTGCCTGCTGATCGACGACGTAGGTAACAAGGAACTGTTCTACAAGCAGCTGGCCAGGATGCTGGACTCCGACACGCCCAAAAGAGGGGTGGACCTGGATTCCGTGTCCGACAGCATCGACAGGGACGTGTCCACGCTGGACAATATCGCCCAGACCATGTACAGCCCCTGCGAGTTCGGCATCGAACCCTACAAGCTGTACTCCATGGACAAGTGGCTGGACCTGAACGACAGGCGCCAGATGGAGGAGTACAAGGTCCTCAAGGACGGCATCGACCAGACCCTGCTGGGCCTGAAGTACGGCGACGTCACAGAGCTCCACAGGAAGTTCGGCGACCAGACCCTGATGAAGAACCTGAACGAGTACAAGCAGCTGGTCGACAGCAACCCTTGGATGACCCAGATGAAGACCGACCTCTCCGAGTACAACATCGGGGAGATGAAGGCGGACCTCCTGGACCTGGACAACCAGATAGGGGAGCTCAACTCCAAGGGATTCCTCGGCAGGATGTTCAACAAGGGGAAGGTGGAGCGTGAAGCCACCACCCTCAGCAGCAAGTACTTCAGCACGGTGGGGAAAACCATGGTCGACAGGATCATGGCCGATCCCAAGGGCATGTTCGAGGCCCTCGACGGCTATGAGACCTACTCGGCCAGGGCCACCGTGTACAACAGGCTGACCACGGAGGAGAAAATGTACGGCGAGGATGTGCTCGGCATATCCTCGGTGACCAAGATGCCCTACAGGGACAGCAACGACCGCATCTACGAGTGGATCCTCAACGACCACCTCCAGAAATTCGACGCCGCCCACAAGGACATCATGCAGGAGATCTGGGATTTCGACAGCATAATCGCCGACATGGACAGGAAGATCGAGTCCAAGAGGACCCTGTCCAAGGACAAGGTGGAGGAGGTCTTCCAAGAGAACCTGAAGTACATCACCGAGTCCAAGAGGCGCGGCGACATCAACAGGATCATCGAATCCAAGAGGAAGTGGAACCTGAACAAATTCATCGGCAAGTACGGATACGAGCTGTTCAAGGGCGTCCGTGTGTGGTTGCTCACCCCCGAGGTCGTGTCGGAGATCCTGCCTCTGGAGATGGGCATATTCGACATGCTGATCTTCGACGAGGCGTCCCAGATGTACGTCGAGAAGGGGATCCCGTCAATATACAGAGCCAAAAAGGTCGTCGTCGCCGGGGACCACAAGCAGCTCCGCCCCTCCTCGCTGGGAATGGGGAGGGTCGAATACGAGAGCGACGAGGAAGACCTCGACGACATCGTGTCCGCGGCGCTGGAGGAAGAGAGCCTGCTGGACCTGGCCAGGGCCAGATACGACTCCATCCTGCTGAACTTCCATTACCGCTCCAAGTACGAGGAGCTCATAGCGTTCTCCAACTACGCGTTCTACGGCGGAAGGCTGTATGTGTCCCCCAACGTGGAGACCCCGCAGAAGCCGCCCATAGAGGTGTTCAGGGTGAACGGCCTCTGGGAGGACAAGTCCAACATGGAGGAGGCCAGGAAGATCGTCGGCCTCCTGAAGGAGTTCTTCGCCCAGAGGAAGAACAACGAGACAGTTGGGATAATCACATTCAACGCGTCCCAGAGAGACCTGATCAACGATGTCCTGGACGAGGAATGCGCCAACGACCCCGGTTTCGGGAAGCTCGTCGCAGATGAGACCAGAAGGTTCGACAACGGGGAGGACACGGGTCTGTTCATAAAGAACATCGAGAGCGTCCAGGGAGATGAGAGGGACGTCATCATGTTCTCCATCGGGTACGCCAAGAACAGCGAAGGCAAGCTCATGCAGAGGTTCGGATGGCTGAACAACCGTGGAGGGGAGAACCGCCTGAACGTCGCCATCTCCAGGGCCAAGAAGAAGATCTTCATCGTGACATCCTTCGACCCCGAGGACCTCCAGGTCGAGGAGACCAAGAACGAGGGCCCCAGGATCCTGAAGAAGTACCTGCAGTACGCCAACGCCGTCAGCAACGGCAACAGGGAACTGGCCGACTCCATCCTGCACTCCTTCGGAGACGACCGCTGGAAGGCCACAGAGGAGTTCGACTCGGGGAAGATCGCGGACAAGGTCTACAACGCGCTCACCCGCAAGGGATACACCGTGGAACGCAACGTCGGAATCGGCGGATACCAGATAGACCTGGCCGTCAAACAGAACGACAGGTACATCCTCGGCATAGAATGCGACAGCAGGCTCTACGAGCTATCATCATCCACCAGGGAGAGGGACTACCACCGCCAGAAGTACCTGGAGTCCAGGGGATGGAAGATCCACAGGGCCTGGACCCCCGGGATGTGGAAGAACCCTGACAAGGAGATCGCCAGGATCATCCAGGCAATCGAGAGGAGCCACTGAGACGGGTCTTCTCGGATTCCATCTCCATATAGGCGGCGCCCCACTCGGCCATTGCCTCTATCACCGGTAGCAAGGACATCCCCGTCGTAGTCAGGGAGTACTCCACCCACGGCGGGTTCATGCTGACCTCCCTGCGGGCCAGCAGCCCGTCGGCCTCCAGCTCCTTCAGCTGCTTGGTCAGCATGTGAGGGGTGATTCCGACGAAGAATGAACGGAGCTCGCTGTACCTCAGTGGCCCGTCCTGCAGCCTCCAGAGGACATACGGTTTGTACTTCCCTCCGATAAGCTGCAGGGTGCGTCCCAGCGGTGTGCCGTCGAACGCCGTCAACGGGCACCACCCCCGCAGCAGCAACCTTTCTTCCCGATGTAATCCGAACCCCACTTCGCCATATGGTCGACCAGCGGCACAGCGGTCCGTCCGAACTCCGTGAGGGAATACTCCGTCTTGGGAGGAACCACAGGGTAGACCTTCCTGTCGATGAGGCCGTCGGCCTCCAGCTCCCTGAGCTGCTTCGTTATCATCTTACCGGTTGCCTCCGGTACCCTGGCCTGGATCTCGCTGAACCTCAGCGGCCCTTCCGACAGGTACCATAGTATCACCGCCTTGTGCTTCCCGCCCAGAAGGCGGAGCGTCGTCCTCACCGGGCATTTGGGTTCAGCACACGTCTCGACCGTTTCCATATCTATGGTATCTTTTTGGATAGTATATGTCATTTGACACCGTATTGTCTCTAAATAAACCGTTTACGATATCATGTCCGAGGCCCGGAGAGGCCATCGGACATCGCAATCCGGAGAATCCGAGGCTCAATAGAAATACGAAGAACAATATTAGGAAGACCTAAAGGTGAACATATGAACTTCGACGAGCTCACAAGGAGGAGATACTCCTCGCGCATGTACACCAACGAACCCGTGGACGAGGGCGCGGTTCGCGCGATCCTCGAAGCGGGCCGCCTGTCCCCTTCGGCCAGGAACGACCAGCCCACCCGTGTCATCGCGGTAAGGACCCCCGAAGGTCTTGCCAAGCTATCCGAGGCCGCAAGTTTCTACAACGCCCCTCTGGCGCTGATCGTCTGCGCCGACAGGGAAAAGGCCTGGACACGCAGCTACGACGGCATGAACACCTCGGACATCGACGCATCCATCGTCACCACCCAGATGATGTACGAGGCCACGGATCTGGGACTCGGCACACTCTGGATCTGCATGTTCAAGCCCGATGTGGTCAGGAAGAACTTCGATCTGCCCGAGAACATCGTGCCGATCAACATCCTCGCGGTGGGACACAGCGCCGACGAGACGTCGAAGAACCACGGGGTGCGCATCCCCATGGACGAGTTCGTCAGATTCGCCTGAGGTGAAACAGATGACAAAGACAACTCTGAAGATCGAGGGAATGATGTGCGAAGGCTGCGTGAAGAGCGTCAGGGAATCCCTGGAGGGGATCGACGGCGTCTCATCCGCCGACGTCAACCTGAAGAAGGGCACCGCGACGGTCACCCATGAGGATGTCTCCGAGGACGTCCTCGTCAGGGCCGTCGTCGACGCAGGCTTCAGGGCCAGCGTCAAGAAGGGCCTGTTCTCATGATAACCCGGATAATACGTGTCGGCGGGATGACCTGCGCTGCCTGCGTGGGTCGCGTGGAGGGTGCCCTGAAGTCTCTGGACGGAGTGGAATCCGCAGTGGCCAACATAGGGAACAACACCGCCACCGTGACTTACGACGACTCGAAGGTCACCGTCGACATGCTGGAATCCGCCATACGCGGAGCCGGATACCAGATCATAAGCGAGAACCGCGACGAGGCCGCGGAGCAGGAGATCAAGAACCTGGCCGTCCAGCGCAGGGACCTGATCATATCGATCCTGTTCACGATACCCCTGAGCATAGTCGCCATGGGGCACATGTTCGGCCTGGACATCCCCTTGGAACCACTCCCGTTCTGCCTTCTCCAACTGATCCTCTGCATCCCGATCATGTACGGGGGCAGGAGATTCTACAGGAAGGGCATACCCGCGCTGTTCACCCGCAACCCCACAATGGACTCGCTGGTGTCCCTGGGGACGCTGGCATCCCTTGCGCTGGGATTGTACAACACATACCTTGTGTACGGCGGCGACATGCATGCGATGCATTCCCTCAGCTACGACTCCGTGGGGATGATCATCGCCCTAGTCAGCATCGGAAAGTACCTTGAGGCAAGGTCGAAGGTCAGGACCAACGACTCCCTCAGAGCATTGCTTTCCCTCGCGCCGGATGAGGCGACGCTTATCGGAGAGGATGGCGAGCGCACAGTCCCCGCCTCGGAGCTCTCCGTGGGGGACATCATGCTGATCAGACCCGGGGAGAAGGTCCCCGCAGACGCCACGGTAGTCTCCGGAGAATCATCCGTCAACGAGTCCATGCTGACCGGGGAGAGCATACCGGTGGACAAGAAGCCGGGGGACACACTCTACGGAGCCACGGTCAACGGGGCCGGGAGCCTCAGGGCCAGAGTGGAGAAGACCGGGGAGGACACCGTGCTATTCCAGATCGCCCGCATGATGGAGATGGCCCAGGGTACGAAAGCCCCCGTCGCCAACATCGCTGACAGGGTGGCCGCGGTGTTCGTGCCGACGGTCATCGCCATTGCCGTGCTGGCATGCATCGGATGGTTCGCAGCCGGCAGGGATCCGCAGTTCTGCATGACCATCGCCATATCCATCCTCGTGATCTCATGCCCCTGCGCCCTTGGACTCGCCACCCCGCTGGCCATAGTTGTGGGCACCGGCAAGGGATCCCAGCACGGGATACTGTTCAAGACCGCCGCATCCCTGGAGATGGCATCAATGATCGACACGGTCATCCTGGACAAGACCGGCACATGCACCGTGGGTCATCCCGAGGTGCATTCCGTCACAGACCCGGAGATTGTTGGAATCATCGCGGCTGCCGAATCGGATTCCGAACATCCGCTTGCGGATGCCGTGGTGAGATATGCCCGCTCATCGGGAGCGGAGATACCCGAGCATTCGGACTTCGAGAGCGTCACCGGAGGAGGTGTCAGATGCAATGTTCAGGGACATAGGGTCATCGTAGGCAGCTCAGGATTCCTGGCCGAGGAAGGCGTGACCATCCCCGAAAGTGCGGTTTCCGGGGAATCGGGCATGACCTTCATACACGCCGCCGTCAACGGAGAGTACGCGGCGACGATATCCATCTCGGATCCGATCCGTCCAGAGAGTCCTTCCGCCATTTCATCGCTGAAGTCCGACGGACTCAGGGTGATGATGGTGACCGGCGACAGGAAGGAGACTGCAGAGCACATCGCATCCGAACTCGGTATAACCGAGGTCCATGCGGAGACAAAGCCGGGGGACAAACTGGGAATCGTGAAGGACCTTCAGGTGTCCCAGGCCAGGGTCGCGATGACCGGTGACGGAATCAACGACGCTCCCGCCCTCACCCAGGCGGATGTGGGAGTAGCCGTGGGTTCCGGAACGGACATAGCGATAGAGTCCGCGGACATCGTGATGATGAACGACGACCTCCGCAGCGTGCCGGCAGCACTGGAGATTGGAAGGGCTACCCTCAGGAACATCAAGGAGAACCTGTTCTTCGCCTTCGTCTACAACGCAGTGTGCATACCCATCGCCGCCGGGCTGCCGGTGCTACTGGGTTACGACGGACTGATCGACCAGATGCCGATGATATCCGCCCTGGCCATGTCCTGCTCGTCCATATCGGTGGTGTCCAACGCCATGAGGCTCAGGGGATTCAAGCCGAAGGCCCTTTCCCAAGGACTGCGGACGTCACCTTGAGCGTTCCGGCACCCTTCTTCCAAACCTTTTCAGACCCTTTGATCTCCAAGGCGCGGGAATGCATGGGAGAGTCGATGGTCAGGGACTCGTACTCCCCGCCCTCACCCATGATGCTTATGCCGTACTTCTCGCGGAGGACCTTCAACTCCTCCACCGACTCCCTGTCGATGGCTCTCCCGAGCCAGCTCTCGTCCAGACCCTCTGCATAGCATCCCACAATGACCGCCCTGATGCCGGAATCCAGGAACTGGTCCATGACATAGTCCTGATCCTTCCTCCACAGAGGCGTGATGACCTTGAGGCCCAGCTCACCGCAGACGATGTTCATGCGGTCCCACTGGTAGTCCGACCAGACCGCACCGATCACGACACCCTCCACATCGAGACCTTCCAAAGCGTTGCGGAGACCTTCCATGTCCCCCTCCTCGGTGCCTGTGCTGGGGGCCGTCACGAGCTTCCGTCCCATGGCCTCCGCCATCAGGGGGACGATTCCGAGGTTTGGCGTGTGGAATATCCACGATGCCTCGTCCTCCGGGACTATATTCACCAGATAGGGGACGTCGTGTCCCATCTGCTCTGCCAGATAGAGGGCGAAAGTGGAGTCCTTTCCACCGGAATAAAGGGAAGCCAACCTCATGTCCGCCCGTATGCGAGGGAGGTTTTCAATACTTGTCCCTATAAGATTTTAATCGGGAGAACGCATCGTCCCGGATAACCCGGAAGTGAGATTGTGGACGCCGCGGAGATGAAGAGGATTGTCGCAGAGAAAGCAGTGGACGACTACGTGAAGGACGGGATGAACGTCGGCCTCGGAACCGGCTCCACCGCATACTTCGCCATCAAGAGGATCGGCGAACTGGTCGCCGACGGATACGACCTCACATGCGTGGCCACATCCGTAAACAGCGAGAACCTCGCCAGGGAATGCGGCATCAAGGTGGTGGACCTCGACGAGGTCGACAAACTCGATGTCACCATAGACGGTGCCGACGAGGTCGATCCCAAAATGCAGTTGGTCAAAGGCCTAGGAGGTGCCCTCCTGAGGGAGAAGATCGTAGCCGCGGCCACGGTCAGGGAGATCATCGTCGCGGATTCGTCCAAGAGGGTCGAGAAGCTCGGGACCAAGGCTCCGCTCCCGGTCGAGGTGCTGACATTCGGACACGAGCACACCAGGTTCGCCCTGAAGAGGCAGGGATGCGACCCGGTCCTGAGGATGAAGGACGGGAAGCCTTTCGTCACCGACGGAGGTAACTACATCTACGACTGCAGATTCCCCGAAGGCATAGACAACCCCTTCTTCCTGGAATCCAGGATAGATGTCATACCGGGCGTGGTGGAGAACGGCCTGTTCCTGAACACCGCATTCGATGTGCTGATCTGCGAGGACGACGGAACCGTGACCGTGATGAGCGAGGGGCTCTCGGGCAAACGCTGAGGTCTGGCTCCACGGTACTTAACCCGTTTTTCGGAATCAGTATCTTTTAAATATGACCTCGATATTAGCACGTTCCGATTCACATTAAGGTGATTTATAATGAAGATGCCCAGGACTATCAAGAGATACTGTCCCAACTGCAAGGCGCACACCGAGCAGGAAGTGGAGAGGGTCAAGAAGAAGAAAGCCAGCGAGCTCAAATGGGGTCAGAGGAGATTCAGAAAGGTTACCGCCGGTTACGGAGGTTTCCCCAGGCCCAAGCCCGAAGGAAGGGAGAAGCCCACCAAGAGGATCAACCTCAGGTACAGATGCACCCAGTGCAAAAAGGCCAACATCTCCCCCTGCATTCGTGCGAAGAAGTTCGAGCTCACGGAGTGATCTACATGACCGGAGATTTCATCAAGATCAAATGCCCCGACTGCGCTAACGAGCAGATCGCCTTCAGGAAGGCCGCGACAAAGGTCACATGCCACGTCTGCGGTTCCACCCTCATCGTCCCCAAGGGCGGTGTCGGAGACATCAAGGGCGAGATCCTCGAGGTTGTCGGCTGATGTCTAGAGTCAGGGGCTTCCCCGAACACGGCGAACTCGTCGTCTGCACCGTCAAGAACGTAAAGAACTTCGGTGCATTCGTCACACTCGATGAGTATGACGAGAAGGAAGGATTCGTTCATGTTAGGGACGTTGCCACTGGCTGGGTAAAGTACATCAGGGACTACATCAGGGAAGGACAGAAGATTGTCTGTAAGGTCCTGGGCGTAGACTCTTCAAAAGGACATATCGACCTTTCCCTGAAATCAGTAAACGAGCACCAGAAGAGAGAGAAGATTCAACAGTGGAAGAACGAGAAGAAGGCCGAGAAGCTGATCGAGATCATCGCCGAAAGGATGGAGATCTCCGTCGACGAGGCCTACGACATGTTCGGAAACGATCTTCTTGAGGTCTACGAGACCCTCTTCAGTGCCTTCGAAGCGGTCATCGCAGACCAGGAGGACTTCCTCCAGGACTTCTCCGGTGACTGGATTGACACTTTTATCGAGGTCGCCAAGGAGAACGTCGTTCCGCCTTCCGTGCAGATCGACGGAATCCTCGAGCTTACATCCTCGGCACCCGATGGCATGGAACTCGTCAAACATGCCCTCATGGCCGCGGAAGCCGTCGCTGAAGGCTCCAATGTGGAGATAACATGCGTCGGTTGCCCCAAGTACAGGATCGTCGTCATCGCAACCGAGTACAAGGAAGCGGAGGAGATCATGAAAGAAGTCTCGTCCGCCGCGATCGATGACCTGATCGCCAACGGCGGTTCCGCCGCGCTCAAGCGCGAGAGCAAGTGACATGAACTCCCGGATGAGGAAGTGCCCCGCCTGCGGGAAGTACACCATCCTGGAACGTTGCAAACATTGCAGTGCACCCACTGTGCACCCTATACCCCCCAGATACTCCCCCGAAGACCGCATGGGCGCGTATCGCAGAAAGACGATTCTAGAGAGGTATGGCGAAGATGGCAAACTCGGTAAGATATGATTTCAGACCCTCGCTGAGGAGACCCGTTCTGATAGAGGGGCTTCCGGGCGTGGGCAATGTCGGCAAACTTGCTGCAGACCTCATCGCCAAGCAACTCAACGCAAAGCGCTATGCATCGATCTACTCGGAAGAACTCCCACCTCAGGTGATAGTGGATGAAGACTGCATCGCAGAGACCGCTTGCTGCGAGATGTGGGTGGCAGACCTGGGGGACAGAGACGCGGTTTTTGTCCTCGGTAACTTCCAAGGCACTACTCCGAACGGACAGTACCTCTTGTCCGAGTCGATATTCAGGATGGTCCTCCCTTACGATCCGTCAATGGTCATCACGCTCGGAGGATACGGAACAGGACAGCTGTCCGATGCACCGCGCGTACTCGGAACCGTGTCGCATCCGGAAATGAAGGAAGACATGGAGAAGGCGGGGATAGGATTCTACCCCGGAGAACCAAAAGGGGGGATAGTCGGAGCGGCGGCTATGATACTCGGTTTCGGAAAGATGTACAACGTACCCTCGGTGTGCATAATGGGGGAGACGTCCGGATATATAATCGACCACAGAAGTGCCTGCAACGTCATCCATTGCCTGAGCGCGGTGCTTGGTGTTGATATGGATACATCCGAATACGCGGAGGCCGCCATGCAGATCGATGCCTCCAGCAGAGAACAAACGCAAACGGAAGAGATACAACCGGCCCAAGAGGACCTGAGCTACATACGCTGAGAGAGGCGATCAGATGAGAATTCTCCACGGCAAGAACGTCAAAGATTACGTCGGGCGCCGTGAGATAATCCTGATGGCCTGCCTCTTTATCGTCTCGATTGCGATATACTGGATCGACGAAGTCTCCCCGGCGTACATCATGCCGGCTATGTCCTTGGGGATAGTCATGGGTCTGTTGTACGGCCCCTATGCATGCATCTCCATAAACCTCACCCACCTGATATTCAACGTGTACTACGGGGCCGGACCATGGGCCTGCCTGGTTGATTTCGTGGCAATTACAATGATAACATACATCCCATACAGGATCTGGTACAGCCTGTGGATGAACCAGGATGACCGCCCGCCTGTCCTGGATTCGGTCAAGAATATCGTGAAATTCGCATTCGTTGTCGTCGTCTCGTCGTTGATTTACGCGATTCTGAACGACCTCACACGGACCATGATCGACGGGGACCACTCGCTGGACATGGGCGATGTCGCCGTGTTCTTCAACGCCATGGCGTTCTCGTTCCTGCTGGGTATGACCGGGATCCTGCTGCTCAGATATTTCGGCATAAGGTTCCATACCCCAAGGTTCGGGGGGACTCCGGAGAGTCCGCGGCACGACATCCCGACATGGGTGTACTACATGTGTCTGGCACTCGGGTTGCTGTTGCCGCAACTGCTCCTCCTGGCATTCCCGACAGACAACTGGGCCTATGCGGCGAACGGCATATCGTACGCTTTCCTGATCCTGTTCCTGCTTGTCCCCATGGAACATGCGAGAGCCGAGGAGAGGACGGTTCTGCGCAGAGGCGTCCGCATCAACGCTTTCAACGGAAAGCTGATCGAACGCCTGATCGTCATATTCCTGATCTATGGGCTGATCGTGTGCGTGATCGTGGTCATGGCCGGAGGATACGGACTGCTGGCACCTGCGTTCGGACTGCATCAGAACGACGCCGTCGCATTCTACATGAGTCTCACGCTGATGGCATTCCTGCTACCGTCCCTAGCATTCCTGTGGTACATAGAACGCAACGTCACCCAACCCATCGGAATCATGTCCGAGGCCTCCAAGAACTTCATCAACGACGACTACGGCGAATCCGGGGAGGAGTTCCAGAAAAACTGCAAGGATCTGCTGGAGTACGATACCGAGATCGGTGACCTCGCCAGGTCCCTGGTCAAGATGACAGGGGACATAGAAGACTACATCGAGGACATAAAATCCCTGAACAGCCAGCAGGAGATGTACAGGGCCGAACTCAAGGTCGCCCAGAACATCCAGGAATCGTTCGTGCCCATGGACTTCGAGTTTGTCAACGGCATGGGCGTCACGGTCGCGGGGTACATGGATGCCGCCAGGTACGTAGGTGGGGATTTCTTCGACTTCTACATGATCGACAACGACCACATCGGCCTGTCCATAGGGGATGTCTCCGGAAAAGGAGTTCCCGCCGCGCTGTTCATGGGCGTGACCAAATCACTTCTGGAGAGTCACTCCCATCCGGGCATGGAACCCAGCGAGATCATGGCCAAGGTCAACATCAACCTGTGCAGACGCAACGGGGAGAACATGTTCGTCTCATCCTGGCTCGGCATCCTGGAGCTCTCCACGGGGAAGCTCAGATACGCCAACGCAGGCCACAACCCCCCGATACTCGTCAGGGACGGCGAGGAAGCCACTACGCTGGAAACCAAACCCGGCCTCGTGCTCGGAGCAAGAGAGGGCGTCAGGTACCCTGCGCTCGAAGCGGACCTGTCACCCGGCGACAGGATACTCCTGTATACGGACGGTGTGACCGAAGCCAACGCGGATTACAAAGGATTCTACGGGATCGGCCGCCTGATGGACGTTCTCAACTCCACGAAAGGACTGGAGCCCTGCGACCAGATATCGGCCGTCATCGACGACATCTCCGGATTCACAGAAGGTGCCGAACAGTTCGACGACATAACGATGCTACTGTTCAGATACGACGGCATCGGAAAAACTTCATGAGAGGCGCTTCTCGACGGTGAGGATGTTCTTGTCACCCTCTCTGCGATAGGTGATCTCGTCAGCATGATTCTTTGCCAGGAATATCCCGAGACCCCCGATCTCGCGGTCCCTCAGATCCTTGGTGACATCCGGATTCTCCATCTGAAGAGGGTCGAACTCCGGACCCTGGTCCACGAACGTCACCACTACCTCCATCTTGTCCTCCTTAACCGAGCATGTGATCTCCACATCCCCCGACCCCGGAGGGTTGTAAGCGTAACTGGCGATGTTGACGAAGATCTCCTCGACTATCAGCTCCAGCTGGAGGACCGCCTTGTCCGAAGCTCCGCTGTTCGAAAGGCAGTCGTTGACGAATCCCTGGACCTCATGGAGACGGTCCGAATCAGACGGAATCCTGAGGGTCTTGGAATCTTGTTTCAGGGTCGAACCCATGTGACGGAGATTCGGCTCCGATTATAAAAAAAGTAGCTGTCAGTCCATATCGTCATACAGTATGCGATACTCGTCGGAAGGGTACAGAGGCCAGAACAACACATAGCCCACCCATCTGCGGAGGGGGAGATCGTCCTCCATCACCGGCGTGTAGAACTCCCTGACAGGACGCCAGAACAGTATAGCGGCAACAGCGAGAGCCAAAGGCGTCACGATCAACGGGTTGATGGAAACGAATGACACCGCCGTCCCTCCAGAGATCCCCATGGAGTAGAGCAGATTGAAGATCACCAGCAGGAACGCCGCACGCTCCACCTTCCTCCATGCCTTCGGATTCCTGGATGAGACACTGGCCAGGGAATCGATGGTTATGAACAGCATGGCGATCTCAATCAGGAATGTCAGAAGGGTCAACCCCCTGTCCCCGACATCGGCGGACATGCCCATGACAAGGACCGTCATCTTTGCGACGTACAGTCCGATGATGAATATCATGAACATCTCAGCGACCAGGATTACTGCCGGACGCACGCTCCTGCGGGCCACGTCCGTGGCTGAATCCGCAAGCGATACGCTGTCGTCCACACTGCCCAGTCTCGCCATGGAGGTGAATCGATTCATATCTAATAAACGGATACCGTGACGATGGAGCGGAACGCCTGGGCCGACAAGTATGTGGACTGCGTCGTGAAACGCGCGTACACGGACATGTACATGAAGACCGGCATGATGGTTGCGCTCCTGATCATCCCAGCGTTCATCGGCCTAGCCATAAGCCTTGCCGTGACGTTCTCCAACGGAGACCTGTTCAACCTGGATGACGAGGCCCCCGTCGCGTTCGTGATGTGCGTCATGGCCGAATGCACCATAGGCAGCTTCCTGCTGTTCCTCATGACCCGCGGTTCCAGGAACCACCTGAAGAGGGACCTGGAATGGATGGACAGCCTGATCGGCTACGTCGAATCCCGTCATGTCGATGCCAGCGGGATGAGGAGGGCCCGCGGAGATGCCGCCAAGGGCGCATGGACGGTCAAATACGTCTTCTCCATGATCATGTGGTCGGCCACCGTGGCCTACACCGCCGTCATAGGGTTCGCCGCGTACTCCGATATGAACCTGATAGAGGGCAACATCCCGTACATCATCGGATTGGGCCACATATTCGTGATCGTCCAATTCATATTCACCGTGAGCACGACATCGAGATTCCCCCGCAAACACGACAAAGTCCAATGCGAGTTCACCAGAGAGCTGTCGGCTTGCCTCCGGAGGATCGGCATACACCACCCTCCGCTGAACCCGAGCACATCCGGCCTGGGAACGTTCGTGAGCATCATCCTGTTCGTGGCGACCCTCGGGCTGTACTCCATCCCCATGGCCCTGATGGGCAACATGAGCCTCAACCGGCACCTGAAGAAACAATGGGACTACGAGACGGACCTCATGGAGAAGATCATCCGCGACGAAGGCGGGGTCGGAGTGGAAGGCGTGAAGACGGGTGAGCCGAAGGGCCTCGCCAGAAGGGTGCTTGGCAGCCTGTTCTGATCCTCTAAGTTAACTTTAATTCAAGTTCGCCGTTACACCCCTTGGGTGGACTGGATGTTCGGAAAGAAGAAGGTACGCAAGGAGCCGCTTGCCGCCGAATACGCTGAAGAGGACGGAACCATAGTGATAACGCTTAGGGGAAGGCTCGATTCGGTGACATCCGGGGATTTCCAGGCAACCGCGGTCTCACGTTGCCGCAACAAGCCCGCCGTGATCGACATGACGGACGTCGAGTACCTGTCCAGCGCCGGACTCAGAGCAATCCTCTCCATAGACAAGGCCACCGGGAACGGGAACAAGCTTGTCATCAAGAACGCATCCGGAGCCGTCAAGGAGGTCCTCGACATGTCCGGATTCAGCGACTTCCTCTGATGACGAAGGCCTGGGTCGCGGACTCAATTAATTTTATATAACATGGCGGTATCCCAAAATTAACCCCACTTAGCTCAGACTGGCCAGAGCGGCTGACTGTAGAGTGTTTTCGGAAGAAATCCGATACAGCCGCTGAAATCAGCAGGTCCCCTGTTCAAATCAGGGAGTGGGGACCATCCTTATCCAGCATCCCAGAAATTTGGGAATTTAACCACCCCGCCGACCCTCTTAACGAGTTATGCTGCAGATACCCCTCCCCCGTATCAGGAGCGTTCACAAGAACCTAAGAAGGGCTCCACGCACCTCAGCGGGGACTGGTACGGGGAGTGGCGCTACGACCGCAGGGAGCTCCGGGCCGACCTCGCCAACGGCAAGGCGAGCCTCGACGACGGCAGGCATCAGGGCAGGTTCCTCGATTGGATGCGCGACGACTCCGTGGTGGTGTTCGAGGACAAGGTCTCCAAGGAGCGCGTGTGCTCCCCGGTCTGCCGCCGCGGTAACCGCCAATACGCCATGAAGAAGGCCAGGCAGCGCGACGCGTTCCTCAAGGGCATCGGCAGGAAGGTCCTGGACCACCCGCACGGCAGCAACCCGAACTACAGGGACACGCAGGCCCTCCTCATCACGGTCACGTTCGACAAGAAGTGCTTCACCAAGGAGCAGTCCTGGGCCCATCTGTCATCCACCGAGATAGAGGGCTCGGACATCAAGACCGGTGTACTCAACGACCTTACATCCAACCTCCGTGACATCTTCGGCCCGCTCTGCAAGATCACCGTCAAGGAGGCTCAGGAGGACGGCTACCCGGCTCCGCACATGATCGTGTTCCTGGATCGCCCGGTCACGGTCAAGCTGCACAAGGGGAGGTACGGGCAGTCGTGGCGCATCGTCGACCCCCGCATCCTCAGACGCATCGGGAAGGACCCCGCGCTCCGCAGACTCTCCCGGAGGAACCATGTCGACGCAATCAGGCTCAACCCAATCTGGAAATACGGGTTCATCGACATCCAGGGCATCGTGAAGGGCGACCGCTTCAGGAACCGCAGGGATGCCGTCAGCTACGCCTACAAGTACCTGACCAAGTCCCTCGTCGACGACCATGGGATGGAACTCGAGCAGCTCGACACGATCTCCGGATGCCGCACCAAGAGCCTGAGGATCTCGCTCTGGGGCCATCTGGCCAACAAGTCATTCGGCCTCAGGGACATCACATACGGCAGGAAGGTCAAGGAGTTCCTCGAGATGCTCCCGGAGAAATCCGATGAAGAGGATTCTCAACCTACAAGATGGGAGTTCAAGAGGACCATGCCCAGATTCGTCTATGAGGACATGGTCATCAAGAGGGCCAAGAAGATGCTCAGGAAGTTCAAGATCGTCGAGGACCCTCCTCCAAAAACACCATCCGCAGCATCCTGATCTCAATCGGGGGACGTCATCAATCATTCTATACAGTCGTCAGGCTGCGCTCCGTCCCCTCCTCCCCCAGGGCCCTCCGGCCCATCATATCATCCAGCCACCGCCATCCCACCACGTCCTGTCCCAATCGTCACGCGGGTGGGCACGCGCCCCCGTCTGCCGCACGGCAGGGGGCGCTGCACACACGCGTAAGGGAGCCGCGAAGCGGCGACCGTGCCCGAGCGGAGCGAGAGCACAGGGGCCGGAGCGTCAGCGGAGGCCCCAGGACGGAGCGCAGCGACGTCCCGACTTGATGGAGAGAACGTGAGTTAAAAGTCTTGCATGATCGCTTTCTGTAAATGACACCCATCAAATTCTTTAATTGAGGGAATTATTCTGTCGTATGTCTGCTTTGGATAAACGGTTGGTAATGATGAAACAACTTTTCGAAGAGGCCATCACTACAAATGGGATTAAAGGAAAGGAGTCGTTAATTCGTTCAAGCACTTTCATCAATCATATACACGATGCAGTAAAGGCAGATTTGATTGAACATGGGGTTAACCCGTTTCGCATTCAACCTCGCCTCAATGAGACCAAACCTGAAATGAAAATTGCTGGATTTCTTAAACGCAAGGATCAGGACGTTTGCGTTACACCTGGTGATATTCAGCCTTCCAGAACAAAGATTACCTGGGGCCCTGAAGCTGTTGAAAATGTCTACGACGATTATGGAAAGGAGTATACCAGGCACACCCTTGTAATCAATGTCAGAAGCCAGATGAGCAGTTTGGCTAAAAACTCAGATACTCTTTTTGAAAGAACCTTCGCAGAACCTCTTAACCTGCACATGGTTCATCCAGATCTGGTTGTTGGGGAAGTATATCTGATTCCAGTATACGAGTACGATCAATCAACTATGGATGATAGGAAGATCACGTTCGTTAGCCGCCACACTAACCTAGAAAAATACATTTCCTTTTTTAGCGCAATAAGCGGCCGTAACGATCCAACATCTGATCAGTACAAATATGAACGCTGTGCACTCCTTATTGTTGATTTCAGACCGGATGAACCAAAACTATACCACAATACACAAGAGCTCAAGGATGATGGTCTAGTGTCCGAATCTTTTGACATCGAATATGCAGACATATCATACGACACCTTTATTTCGGACATCCTAGCCATTTATGATGAAAGATTTGGTCTGGAGCATATTCAGAAGGGTACTTTGTACTTCTGACTCAACATTTTATTGATCTCGATTCCATCGTTTGATAGTAGTACATCCACCTCATGTTCATCAAACGGTGGGATTGAGAATTTTTGTATGAACTTCTTCTGATAGCAGTAATACCCCCCTTCAATTGGATAACTAGTGTTTGAAACATAGAAGTCCATTATTGACGAATTGATTACTGACTGAAGAACCTCCAGTGGCATACTTTCATCTTCTACTATTGCATACCCGTTACAAAATAGTGCTTCTTCATCATCCAACATCATAAATTTGGGCTTAGCACTAAACGTTGGAAACAACAACTTTCTTCCTATGTAATTCAATCCCTGAGTACGACCATATGCATACCACTTGGGAACAGCACCCTTTCCTTTATCTCTTTCATTCAGAAGATCACGAACGTTTAGTAGATATTCGTAGCACATCGGATATTTGTCCATCAACTTCTGTTCGGAGATCAGTTTGCTTATCCTCTTCTTTTTACCATCGAGACTGATCTGATACGAAGTTTCATACGGACAGATTATGTGTAGAACCGACTCTTCGATTGATTTTTCATCTACTATCTTGGAAATCTTATACAATTTTCTTATTATTCCGGGCTCGATGTAGTAGATTTGATCATTGTACATTTTGTAATACATATTCTTGTTCTGATCGAAGCCGTCCACAATGTAGACATCATCACGAAGTGTTGCGATCCCTGTATGAATGTACTTTTTTAATGTATCATCAAAACGTTCGATTTTGTGAATTGCGTCGACTATATCAGGAGATAGTAATTTCCACCCTTCGTCTTCGAGAGCATTGTAATCTCCAACTAACATTTTGGCAGCAATTAGATTGGATTCGATATCTTTTGTTTTGGAAATTACCGCATACTCAAAACTTTCCTTATTTGAATGATCAAGAAAAAGCAAAGAATTGTATGTACGGACTGGTGCGAACACCATATTGTCATCAAAATCTATAATCTTTGATACTAAACGCTCTTCTTTGAGCCACTTTCTTAAAGGTTGTGCTGCTGTGATTGTAAGATAGTTGTTTGGAATGATGAACCCTAAAGTTCCATCTTTAGAAAGATGTTCTACTCCTTTCTCTATGAAAGCATAGAATATATTGCTCGTTCCCTTCTTTGTTGTTTTGAATGTTTTCATTAATTTTGCCATGGACCCGTCCAGATCATGCGGATTACTATATGGTGGGTTTCCGATGACAAAATCGAATTTGCCACAATTGAATGCTTGCTCCCAATCAGATTCCAAACTATTTTGACAAATGATATTGAACTTAAGATCGGTTGGATCCTCATCGTGGATTATACACAGTAATGACAAGATGAGCTTGGTCGAATCAACGAATTGAGGAATCACATCAATCCCGTATATATTCATTGAAATGATTTCTTTGTACGTCTTGTTAAAACGCTCTGCCAGGTATTTTGTAGCTCTGACCAAAAATGATCCGCAGCCACAACTCGGATCAATTATCGTACAATCAGAATTGGTTATCCCTATATTCGATAAAATGTAGTCAATTATGTAATTTGGAGTGAAAACTATCCCGTTTGCTCCTTTATCTTCTTTCGTTACACCTGATTCGATGTATACTTCAATTGTTTTTAAATCAAGATCTGAATTATTCCTAAGAGTTGAATCTATGTCTGACTGATCATACACAAGATTGAATCTCTCGATGAGACTTGGAGAAGGTACTTTGCCGTGTGACTTCAATAATGCAAAAACCATCGCACTGACTGTTGAATCGAATTTCGTTTCGACAGCTGTATCACGCAGTATCCTGCGGCCATAACCGGCATTCGATTCACTCAATGTACTATTCAATTGATTCACCTTAGGATTTGATCTTCTCTTGAACCTCATTCAGTACGTTTTGATCCCATATTAACATCTGCTCTGCGTTTTTCAATATCATATCATATGTCATTATGGTTATACCATGTAACGTTGAATTTAGTAGCCTCAGGGATTGTTTTTGCTTATTGTCCCACTTTTCACTTCTTCCGATTATAAGCAAACATTTAGACTTCATAATCATGGAATCCAAACACTCTTCCTTGGACGAATCGAAAGTTTTCCGATCTAATGTGAACATATATGTCATGCACTGGGTTATCGCTTCTGTAAGCTCCGACCTTGGCGAATAGTTTCCGTGTTTATCCTTTTTCCAAAGTTCGAATTTAGGACGCTTAATTTCTGCAATATCCGTAAATCCGTCTACTGACTTTAGCAGATAGTCTGCCTCATTGTTTTCATCTATACTGCGTTCATCTAGCACTTTGACGTACGGTGATCCAAAAACCCAGGTATTGTTAGTAAACCATTGTTGCCACAGTTCTTCCTTTAAGTCGAATGTCAGCATATCTTTGAAAGATTCAAGAGCCTTCGTCCTTCTTTGAAGCTCCATAGCAAGAAGCACATCATTCTTTGTAGCACCAGTTTTGACCCACTCTTCTATTATTTTGCTGTCACTTAGAATTGATAGTGCCTGAACTGCTGCTTCAAAACCATCTTTAATCGGAATATACCGGCATTCGTGTGCTTTGACTGCCGCATAATTCTCATTAATGAATAGGATCAGATCATCTATCTCGTCTTTGGATAGTACAATTCTATTCATTTTAGAATCAGTGATCTTCAACTGAACTTCATATGTTCCGCTGTTATGTATAATATAGCCCATTTCCATTGATGTTGCCTGTTTGATTCCTGCTTTTCCATATAATCTCCAGTAATTACCGTTCCTTGCAGGAAATAATTCCCGGACACCATTAGTCATGACGACTCCTTTCTCCATTCAACTTTTCTGCCCGAGCTTTCTTGTCCTTGGCATATTCTTCTTCTGCCTTACGAAGACGCTCCTCTGGATTAAGATCTTCCTCTATCGCTTCATCGATATGATCTTCTTCATATGCCAAAAGACGGTTGCGAATATCCTGTGATTCGAGATCGAATCCGTAATATGAACGGGTCCTCTTTTTTAGCACTACTTCGCCGTTTTGAATGTGCCATTCCACCACGTCTTCTCCTTTTATGAGTTCAAGAAGCTCGGCAATCTTAATGCTGCATGTGATGCGACCGTAGTTGTCGTACTTGGACTCCCCTACCTTGACCATTGTTACCATCATTGGCATCAGCACCAAATTGTTTAATACTTGGTTGGCACTGATGGCAATCATGAATCAAATTGCCGTAAACGCCAATGAAGGTGCGACCTGCCTTCACGACATCGGTCCCCCTGTGAGGGACCACAGCTGCGAGGACTTCAGGAGGGTGGACAGGGCCGCCCACATAAGTGCCCTGGGCATCTTCCTCAGGAACTTCCCTCTCGGGGTCTTCGACGACGAGGAGAGGAGATGGTTCCTGGACGTCCAGTCAAAGGTCTGCCGCATGGAGTCGAACGCCTTCGATGATCTCGGAATGGAGTGAGTGGCAATCATGGCAAGAGGTAACTACACCGGAATCTCGTGCATCAACGAGCACCTCGCGACGACGTACAAGCACAGCAAGCCCGAGACCGTGACCAAGTACCGCGGCGTCCTCTACCAGATCAACGGGGACGTGAAGGACAACGGCTACTCCGACAACCCCCGCCAGTACGACGAGGAGACCATAGAGTTCCTCCTCGGCCTCTGGAAGGAGCGCGACCTCGCGGTCTCCACCAAGGACTGGTACCTCCACATCCTCAACAGGTACCTCAGATGCTTCGACAACAACGTGATCGAGGAGATGGGCATCGACTTCGGCCAGGACATCCGCCCCAACGTCAACTGGCTGTCCGACGAGGAGGCTGAGCAACTCATGAAGATGGAGAAGACCCCTCTTGAGGAGGTCGTCATCCACCTCGAGCTCTGCCTCGGCCTGAGGGTCGCCGAGGTCTGCAGACTGCGCCTCGTGGACATCCACTTCGACGATGATCCCCACAAGTGCTACGTCTCCGTCCGCGGCAAGGGTAAGGGGGACGGTAAGTGGAGGAGCGTCCCGTTCCATCCGGACTCCAGGGTGGTGTTCGAAAGGTGGATCGCCAAGCGCAACGACATCATCGAGAAGATCCACACTTACGACCCGACCTGGGAGGTCCCCGAGCAGCTCCTGATCTGGGGCCACTACGAGAACCGCCCGACCGGAGGATACTACACCGAGAGGAGCCACAGCCTGGACCGTGCTGTGATCCACAAGGTCCGCGACCGCGCCGGGTTCGACTTCTCCAACCACACCCTCAGGAGGACCTTCGGCCGCACGCTCTACCGTGCCGGCATCCCGATTGAGACGATTTCCAAGCTCTACGGCCACGACGACACCCAGACCACCATCCGCTACCTCGGCATCGACCTCGACGACATGGGCTCCGCCCTCGCCAAGATGTACGAGTACCAGTACTCCAAGAGATGATTGGTATGGTCCCCACAAACACGGTCGGAGAACCCAAATCAGGGAGTGGGGACCATCCTTTCTCTAATTGCTCAATGATTTGTTGCACTTCAGCCATATCTGACAAACTCAGGTACAACAAGAACGGCAACCCTTATCACAAGAAGAAGAGATTCGATCGAATCCTATTCAGACCCCGCTAAGCAGAGCAAATAGAGCATGACGCACCCATCATCATGCATCGAGAATTCAGGAGAACGGATCAGGAGCCGGCCTCCTTCCCAGAAGAGTATCCAGATCCACGAGGAGTGTGCCGTTCTCTTCCGCGAACGACCTCAGATTGTCCTTGAATCCGCTGGCCGAGAACATGATGAGACGGACGTCCCTGCTCCGGGACAGGAAATCTGCCTTGGCCTTCAGCGCGTTGTACGCATCGAAACCTGACTCGTCGTTCCTGAACTTGCATTCCCCCAGCAGTGTGATCGTCCTGTTCTTGGATCTCACCACGGCCACCACGTCTATGTCGGTGCCGACTCCTATGCCGCCCTTGCCCCACCATCTGCCGATCTCCTTGCAGACGTAATGACTGCGTACGTAATCGGCGCACATCCTCTCGAAACGCTTGCCGAGGAACGTTCTGATTATCCCCTCCAGCTCGTCGAAGAGCATGTCTGGATCTGCCAGAGGTATGCTGGCGCCGTACCTCTTCAGGACCTCGTACTCGAAGGCAATCAGGCTGTCGGCGATCTCGTACGTGGGGCCCTTCGGGGCATCCAGCATCGGATGAACGGCTTCGACGATTCCAATGGCCTTTAGCTTCTTCAGATACTTCTGACACAGAGTGATGCCGAGGCCGGTCTTGTTGGCTATATCGGTCGTGGTGACGGCCCCTCCGCCTATGGCGTCCATGACAGCATTGTACTTCTGAAGAGGACTAACCTCCCTCTCCAGGATGGCGGAGGATTCGTCATCCAGCAGCGGGTGCTGGCCGAAGAACAGGTTCTTGACACATTCCCTGTAGTTCTTCCCTCTTGCGAACTGATGGTACATCGGCACCCCGCCCAATGTCAGATACAGCATGACCGAATCGAGGTCTTCCAGTTCGGGATTGAAGCCCCTGCACTCGTCGAACGGCATCGGACCCACCTCGAGACGCTGGACGAATCTGCCGTAGAGTGGTTTGTTCTTCCTCGAAATCTCATCATTCATCACAGAAAGGGATGATCCGCATATCACAAGCATGGAATCGGTGTGGTTGAGGCACTCGTCGATGAAATTCTTGAGCATGGCGGATGCGCTCTTACACCAGGAGGTCAGATAGGGATACTCATCCAACAC
The DNA here is from genome assembly GCA_964550065.1 of uncultured Methanomassiliicoccales archaeon. Taxonomy (GTDB): domain Archaea; phylum Thermoplasmatota; class Thermoplasmata; order Methanomassiliicoccales; family Methanomethylophilaceae; genus Methanoprimaticola. Next base: position 349,613 of record CAZJWD010000001.1, on the reverse strand, counting down.
GACCACCGTCCTCTCCTCCGAGACCACCTCCGACAGTGCATCCAGAGTATCCCCGAAGTCCTTGATGCCTTCCGTGTCCACACCGAATCCCTTCAGGGCCTTGACCATCTTCTCTACGTTCCTGGACTCCGAGCTGTTCTCGAACTCTACATACAGACTGCGCTTGTCCGAGCAGAACTTCTCAAGTATGGTGGATTTGCCTATTCTGCGACGGCCGAGAACAGCACATGTCCTCATCCCCTCGGATTCGTAGACATCGTTGAGGAATCTAATCTCATCCTCCCTTCCCCTGAACATGGCCAGTGCTCTGCCGGATGCCTTCATCATGATCAGTTGTATGATCCGTGAGGTATTATAATTTTGGAAATTTTTTCTATTTTTTATTTTATAGAATTATTTTCAATTTTTCTAAGATGGAAAGTTTGACGCTACAGGTTTTAGAGCGGATCTTAGATTGCGCAATGAGGATGCCGAAGAAAAAATTGCAATGATCAGGCTATGTCCGTTGCGCAGTTTATCGTAAATACATTTTTTCCGGAATTCACCTCCGGCAGATACCATTGGAAGAATGTGAATCCAAACATCCTGAATGTCTTTGAGCCTCTGCAAACATTGATTCCCGCTCCATCGGAACCAACTCTTGAGTATGCAGAGAAATCAAGTCGAAGGCTCATGTCAATCCTCGGAAAAGATGCATTTTCATTGGCTGATTCCCTCATGAAAGTTGCAATAATGCCCCAACATTCCCTCATGAAAAGTACATAATCTACTAGCCAGAGTTTACATAAAGAGTAGGCTAGGCTCCAGTGAATCATAACTAAACAAGTCCCTACTGGATGATGTCAAAAGAATCGTTTAATAGAGTGGCCGCTGATTGAGAGACATCCAGATAAGATCCGTAAGCTCAGCTGCCATGGGTGGCCATCAATTCTTACGGGCAACGGATATCTTCTCATTCTGACACCATCTGGCCTTGTTGCGGTTGGCCGATTATGGCCCGCGAACAACGATTCGGAAACCTCAACACCGTGATCTGTCGAACGGACTCTTCCCGAGAATCATCTCGTGTGAAGTGATGGCGGTTGCTCAACCTCAACACCATGCTCCTGCCGGCAGTCACGCCTTCGAAACGGTTTCGTAAGCTACGAACACATCAGTCTGACGTGGATATGCCGTACATCCTCACCTGACCTCTGATATCGGAGTAGTAGCGGAGATCCTTAATCTGCTTCAGAGCCTCATCGGCGACCTTCTGCATCCTCACGTCATCTGTTCCTGCGGCTTCGTCTTTGAGCTCGATGATCACATACGGGCCCTGACCGTTACGGGGGATGATGGCGATGTCGACGTATCCGTTGCCACCGCGGTACTCGGATTTGATGTAATATTCCGATGTCAGGCAGTTGAGGAGGCCCTCTCCAACGCGGTGTACCACAAGACCTACGACGAAGGCGAACCTGTGACGGCGTACATATATCACGACCGCATGGAGATCACCAGCGTTCCGGGGCCGGACGGCACCATAACGGATGAGGGCCTGAAGATAGGTCAGTTGATCTCGAAACGGTACAGGAACCGGCACATAGGCGAATTCCTCAAGGATCTCGGACTGGCAGAGGGCCGCAACACGGGAGTCCCGCTGATGATCGACAGCATGGAAAGGAACGGCTTAGAAGCTCCGGTGTTCGAAACGGACTCTGGAAGGAGCCACATGACGGTCGTGCTCCCGATCAATCCCCATTTCCTCCCGGCAGAAGGAGTTAAGGCGGGAACCCGTACGAAAAAACGCAACCCCGAAGAGATGGCCAGTGACATCATCAAACTGCTGGAGGAGTACGGGGAGATGAGCATCAGGGAGATCCCCGATGCCCTCGGATACAGCATGCCCCCATCGTCCCTCAGATCGGTTATCGGGATTGTGGTCGCATCGAAGGCGATAGAATACACCCAGCCAAGTTCGATGAGATCCCCAACCCAGGCCGTGCGTCTGAGACATCGGGAGTGACCTGAAAAATGTGTATAAGATGGTTGGAAAAGGTTTGAGAACCCTCAATTCTGATCGAATCTCGTTCTCGGGGGTTCCATGAGATCCGCCTTCATGCCACAGACCCCGCACTTCTGCTTCGCAAGGTAGCAGTACAGAAGGTAGATCAGTCCGAGCACTACACCCAGGATCAGCAGGATCACGAAGATGATCCAGTTGATATCCATGGTCAGGTAGCGGTTGTCTCCGCACTGGGGGCAATACCTTAACTCTCCCATATAAGGTCTATAAATCTTCGAGTTAATATCACTTTCTAATATTAAGTCCTTAAATTTAATATACTTAAAGCATGAAAGAATTCCAGGTTACCGGTCAGAGCCAGACCACGTTCTCCTTCCCGGCGCCCACCTCGAAGTTGTATTTGGCGATACCCAGATCCACCTCGGCCAGCTTCCCTCCGTTGGCTTTGCCGGCCACTTTCCCATCCTTCAACGAGAATGTGAACTTCTGCTGGTTCATGGCCGTCGGTGCCAGCATCGCGGCGTCGACACCATCGGAGAACCACTGCGGCACATCCCCCGACTTATCGTAGAAGGAGGATTTAGGCTTAGACTTATGCGGCACCCACTGATTGGCACCGTAGCCGACCACCAGGATGCAGACGGCCTTCTCCCCCTCGGGAACGTATTCTGAAACCTTGCCCTTGCTGAACATGGCCACCCAACAGGTGTTCAACCCGATGCTCTGGGCGAACAACGCCGCCCTCTGCCCGTAGTAGCCCGTCTTCTCGTTCAGTGTGCCGTCGTCCTTCCCGCTGATCAGGATGAAGTTGTCCGGATTGGAGAACTTGGCTCCCATGAGCTTCAGCAGCGCGCCGGTGACGTTGCCGGAACCCGTGACAAGGCGCATCGTCAGGCCGCCCTCCTCCGAACACGCCTTCAGCTCCGCTTCCATGGCCTCCCTGACCTCTCCATCGATGGGTCTGTCCGTGTAGCTTCTGACAGAATGCCTGTTCCTCATTGCTTCCGACTCGGATATGCGTTCCATGAACCGAACTCCGATGACGTTTGATATACGTGTTTCCACCGACGTTTCGTCATGTTCGGAAGAGCGCAACGTTCAATAGAGCCGTCCGCATCCGACGGACAAGGGATCTGAATGTGGAGGATCAGAGATCTGAATGTGGACGGCCGCGTTGTTCTCGGGCCGATGTCCGGATACACATTCAGAAGCTACAGGGAGTTCATGGCGCCATTCGGGGCATCCGTCGTGATGACCGAGATGACATCCAACAACTCGGTCCTGGAGAACCCGTACTGCAGGGACGAATACCTGACCTTCGGGAAGCTTCCGTACACCGGACTCCAGCTGTTCGGATCCGATCCCGAGAGGATGGGGAATGCTGCCGAGGCCGCCCTGAGGATCAACCCCAACGCGGACTTCATCGACGTTAATATGAGCTGTCCGGTGGAGAAAGTCGTGAAACGCGGTGCAGGATCCGCCCTTATGTCCGACCCGAAGAAATGCGGGGAGATGATCAAGGCTATCAGGCGCAGGGTCGATGTTCCCGTGACCGCCAAGATACGCCTGGGCCAGAACATGGAGGCCCTGAACTTCAGAGAGGTCATCTCCGAACTGGAGTCCTCCGGAGCGGACATGGTGTCGCTGCACACCAGGACGGTGAGGGAGAAGTACGCCGGGAGCCCGCATCACGACATGGCGTCTGATCTCCAGAAGGAGATGTCCGTGCCTCTGGTGATATCCGGCAACATCTACACCGCCGAATCGGCTCTGGAGGCCACCAGGATAACAGGTGCATCGGGGGTGATGATCGCCCGCGGAGGCATCGGCAACCCGTTCCTTCTGACCCAGGCCGACAGGTTGCTGCGCACAGGAGAACTGCTTCCCAACCCCACGGTCTCCGAACAGATAGACTGGTGTCTGAAACTGGCGAAGATGGTATTCGACGAGAAGGGGCCGGAGAAGGGAGCGATGAAGATGCGCAGCATCGCACCCAGGTTCATAGTCGGATGCCGCAGGTGCAGGGAGTACCGCCTGAAGCTCGCCACGGGCATCGACGACTGGGATTCCATGGTGGCCATCCTCGAGGAGATCCGGTCCAAGAAGGGGGACATGAGGATCATGTCGGTGGGATGTGGGGGGAGGGATGACTGAATCCTTCCCGAGGGCAGATATTCGAAGCTAAGGGAGGGGCCTAGGCCCCGGTTTAAGGTTACAGGTCGTAGATCTCCCCGTCGACGAAATCAGACTTGAGCATCACATTGGGTTTGCCTTCGAATGTGACGATCTCGCAATCGATTCCATACACATGGCGTATGAGATCGCTGTCGAAGACCTCCTCGGGGGTTCCCACCCTCTCGATGATTCCGGGATATGACATCACGATGACCTTCGAGGAATAGCGGGCGGCGATGTTCAGGTCGTGGCAAATCATGATGATCGTCTTGTTGCCCTGGTCGGCGATCTCCCTGAGAAGCTGGGCCACGTACACCTGGTGCCTCACATCCAGATTCGCCGTCGGCTCATCCAGTATGAGGGCCTCGGTCTCCTGGACCAGTCCCCTGGCCAGAGTGACCTTCTGATGCTGCCCTGCGGAGAGTTCGTTGTACCCCTGCATTGCGAGGTTCTCGATGCCGAGCACCTTCATCGCCCTCTCGACTATCTCCATATCTTTCTCGGAGGTCTTCCACTTCTGGTGGTTGTGCCTCCCGATGAGGATGGCGTCGATCACAGGCATGGAGAAGATGTCCCTTGTCGAAGCGGGTACGTACCCGATCATCATGGACACCTCCTTGGGAGTGTGCTCGCCCAGAGGCTTCCCGTTTATGGATATCTCCCCGCTGGTGGGCTTCAGAAGACCGTTGATGCATTTCACCAACGTGGACTTCCCCACTCCGTTTGGCCCTATGATGCATATCAGCCCCGGCTCATCGATCCTCAGGTCGATGTCATGGAGGACCTGATGGTCCGAACCGTATCCGAAATTGACTCCTTTCAGTTCGATTTCCATCGTATCAGCTCCACATGCGGGACTTCTTCCTGAGCATCAGCCACAGGAACATGGGTCCCCCGATGAATGACATGATCACACCGACCGGAAGCACCGCAGGGGCGATGACTATTCTTCCCAGGAGGTCCGCGCACACCAGCAGAGCGGCCCCCAGAGCCGCGGACGCGGGTATCAGGAACCTGTTGTCCGGACCGACGAACAGCCTGGCGATATGAGGTGCCACGAGTCCGACGAACCCGATCAACCCTGTGAAACTGACGATTGCGGCACACATCAGGGATATAATGAGCAGGTTGACAGTACGCATCTGATCGACGTTCATGCCCAGCGAACGTGCGCTGTCGTCTCCGGTGGACAGAACGTTCAACTTACGGGACAGGATCTGCATGATCACAGTGCCTATGACGGTGACCACGAGCATCAGGGGGATCTCGGTCCACTTGTTCTTCGAGACGGAACCGACCTGCCATTCGTAGACCGCATCCATGTCGTTGGGGTCCGCCCACAGCATCATGACCGTGGTGCATGCATTGAACACATACATGATCGCAATACCCGCCATGATCATCGTCGTCGGGGAGGCGTGCTTGAGACGCGCGACACCCAGGATGGCGAACATGGGGATCAGTGAGAAGATGAACGCGTTCATGACGATGGCGTACTGCCCCGAGGCCACGGTGAGCCCCAGGGTCATGGCCATGGTGGCACCGAACGATGCTCCTGAGGAGATACCAGTGGTGTACGGATCCGCGAGGGGGTTCAACAAAGTGCTCTGCATGACCACTCCCGCCACCGCCAGGGCGATGCCTGCTATGATCGCGACGACCACTCTCGGGGATCTCAGGGTTATGACGATGTAATCCATGTCCACGTCCTGGATGTTACCCGTGATGTGATCGAATATGATCGAGTACACCTCGATGATGCTCAGGTCGTAGGCCCCGTACGTGATGGCTGAGGCGGCCACCAGGGCGGTGACCACCACGCACAACACGATGAAGATCCATTTGCGGTACTGGTACTTCCTGTAGTCCTCGAAGGTGTCGGACACCGATTCGGCGGTCTCCGGACTGAACCAGAGCCTGGCGGCATCGGTCACTTTGTTGCTTATGATCGGCCGCTGACCTTCTTTGACATCCATTGGTTCACGACTTTCAGTTCGGTGTTGTCATCTTGTAGACTATGAGTCCGCCGCACTGCTTGAGATCGTCGACGGAGTCCAGCTTGAGGAGGGTGAACTTCTGAGTGAAGTCATAGAACGTCTGCCATCCTTCGTCGAGGTCGTAGTCCTCGGGCCAGATGTACGCGCCCAGGATTCCGAGGGTACCGAGACCCATGTAGGTTCCGATGGACTCGTAGTTCACGGCGTAGATGTTGCCCTCCTTGTAGGCACGGCTGGTCTGGAAGTAGGCTGCCCTCTCGTCGACGATCTTCTGAACGTCTGCGGGATCGTCCATGTCGGCGGCCGCTCCCCAGAGACTTATGATTATGATGTCGGGATCGACGTCCTTGCAGAAGGCCTCGACATCCATCTTCACCATTCCGGTCTCAGCGGGTTCGATGATATCCTCCATCGGAAGGTGGGAGACAGTCCAGACGTCACCGTAGGCTCCGCCGGTCTTGAAGTGGGTATCGATGCTGATCTTCGTGGGGTCGCTGGGGTTGTAAGCGACAGCGAAAGATGCGAGGTCGGAACCACTCTTCTTCTCGGCGAAATGCGCCTCCATCTTGTCAACAAACTTGCAGTACTCCCTGGCATCATCGGCCCTGTCGAGAAGTACTCCACAGGTGAGGATGGCACTGACGACGGTATTGTCCGCATACTTAGTCTGTGCGGAACATGAAAGATTGATCTGATCGATCATCCTGCCGCTCTCTCTGAGAGAATCATAGAGCGCAGGTGCGATGTATCCCATAACGATGGTGCAGTCGGACTTCATCAGGTTCTCCTGGAAGTCGACATAGTTCGAACTGTTGTATGTTCCGAGGTCCTGAAGCTTATCGACTCCGGGGTACCTGTCCGTGTTGTACGTTGTGCACTTGGTGGCTCCTGCAATCACCCTGTCGTAGATTCCGAGAACCTGGGACATCATGAGTCCGTAGTCCAGAGTGACTGCGATCTTTCCAGTGTTGGGATAGTTGACGTAATAATCGATCTTTCCGCTTCCGACATACCACATCTTGGTGGTCTCTTTCCCTTCGAGAAGCTTCTTCAGATAGTCGATGTCTGCATCGGTGACTTCGCCGTCGTGGTTGGCATCGGCGAACGGGTACTCTTCCTGGTCCCATTTCTTCTCATCAACGATCTTCTGGATCGTCTCGATGTCCCTTTCATCCAGATAGTCGTTGTTGTCTGCATTTCCGTAGACCAGGAGCCTTCCCGATCCTGTCAGGGCGGTATCATCATCTTCCCCCCCCCCCCAGTGCGAAAATCGCTACGCAGGAGGCGGCCACGATGATGACGACCGCGATAATTGCGAACATCTTTTTGTCCATGATAATCAGTTGGATGTTACATCCAATTGAATAACCGAGAAGGTGCTATTTAAGACCATGTATCCCGACGGCATAGGTTGAAATAGGCACCGTCCGAACGAAAACCACTGTCTGGACCACCATCATGATTCGGGTGGAACGCAGGACCCGGGAAACATTTGAATAACCCCGACCGCATGCATTCAGGGTGGTCGTGTGAGTTCACTGTCCGATATCCTTGTAAGCATTGACGATGCCATCTGGTATCTCGCATTCGTTCTGATAATAATCATGGGCGTCGTCGCCACCGTACTCCTGAAAGGAATCCAGATCGGCGGGCTCAAGGAGATGGTCAAAGTAACCTTCTCCAGGGAGAAGACGCACAGAGAAGGGAAACTATCATCATTCCAAGTATTCTGCATGAGTATGGGGTCCCGCATCGGCGTGGGCAACATCACCGGACCCATCGTGGCGATCCTGGCCGGAGGTCCCGGTGCCATATTCTGGATGTGGGTCTTCGCCGCGATCGGCACAGCCACCAGTTTCCTGGAGACCACCATCGGACAGATATACAAAGTCCCCAAAGAGAACGGAGGGTACAGGGGAGGTCCGGCATACACCATATTCCACGGACTCGGCATGAAGAAACTCGGAATGATCGCAGCCGTGGTCATGATCCTGATGTATCTCGTCGGATTCGTGTCCGGAGAGGTCATGAGCATCACCCAGTCCCTGACTGGAGCCTTCGACTTCGACGGCAACACCGTCGTGTTTGCTCTCATCCTAACCGCCATCACCGCGTTCATCGTCATGGGCGGAGTCTACAGGGTCGCCGACCTTTCCACCAAGATTGTTCCCCTCATGGCCCTCGCATGGTTCGTCATCTGCATCGTGTCCATAGCTCTCAGCTCCCTCGGGATCGTGGATGCGTTCAAGGTCATCTTCGAGTATGCGTTCTCCGTCCCCGCATTCGTGGGAGGAGGGCTCGGAGCTGTCATCATGCAGGGAATGATGAGGGGCGTATGGTCCAACGAGGCCGGAATCGGTACCATCACCAACCTGCCATCCATGGCCGATGTCAAGCACCCCGTCAGACAAGGATACACCCAGGCACTCGGAGTCATCCTGGACACGGTCGTCAGCACAGTCACCGCCCTGGTCATCCTGGACACGGTCGACCTGAGCACAGTCGGGGATGTTGAGTCCATCAACCTCCTCCAGGGGGTCATCGCCGAGACGTTCGGAGCAGTGGCACCGTACATCATCTGCGTGTTCATGTTCATCTTCGCCTACACATGCCTGATGTCGGATGTGGTCATAGGGGAGAGCAACCTGATGCTGATCAAGGAGAACAGGGTCGTCAACATCGGGATGAAGCTGATGCTGCTGATCGTAGTGTTCGTCTCCAGCTTCTACGCATCCGACAACATACTGACGGTCATGGACATCCTGCTGGCGGTGTGCGCCCTGTTCAACGCGTTCATCCTGCTCAGACTAGGGAAGCGCGGACTGGAAGCATTCAGGGACTACCGCGCTCAGAAGAAAGAGGGGATCGAGGAACCGGTGTTCCGCAGAAGCGTTCTGTCCGATGACAGCGGAGTGACCGAGTGGAACGATTGATTCACTTTACGGAAACCTTCAGTCCGGCGAAACTGTTGCGGATGACTATCCGGGAGCCCTCGTTCAGACGGCCCTTGGCGGATCCGTTGTAGATCCCCGCACGTATGGTCACCGTGCAGTCGCCGGGCTCCACGCGGACCGTGGTGTCGCCTCCATGGGTGGAGGCCAACTCGGCACCGTTCACAAACACCTTCACATCCATCTGCGTGTCGAAACAGGATATCGTCACAGACACTTTTCCATCGTCCCCGGTGTTAATCCTCTCGGCACCGGACCCGTCCAGGTTCACACCCATGAGATAACCGCAGTAGATGCAATAGCACCGTTTGCGTTCGGTGTCGACGGGGACATCCTGCCCGCATCCCGGACATCTTTGGAAAAGCAAGACCATGGATTGCCATCGGGATGACCATATTTACCTATGATGTTAGGACAGGAACGGAAGGACGAACAACCCTACGAACTCATATCCGCTCGCCGAAACCGCAGGATGCCCAAGGCGGTGCGCCGTTGGTGAGAGAGAACGGCCGCACCGCGAGGCATCGGTCTGATCGGAGGGCAGCATCTCCCCGCCAGTGCGGAAATACTCACGACGTTCTGCATCCCCAACCATCTCAATACCTCCGGATGACTCCTTGACTACAGATATTAATCATGAATTATTTAATGATATTCATTAATTTTCAGACGAATACCATTAAATAGAGAACGTCATTGATGTAACGGGAACGACATGAACGACGACCTTGTGAGATTGAAGAGAATCAGCGGGATTCTATCAATAATCCTGTTGGTATTCATGATCGCCATAGCCTCGATGGCAGTGTTGCTCGCATGCGGACTCGTTCTGGCAATCACCGTCCCCGAGTTCCTGGACGCGTTCGTGCAGGAGCTGGACATGAAACCGGAGTGGATCTACGCGTTCATCGGAATCGCCACACTCGCATTATGCCTGATGACCATAATCCTGCTGATGCTCAGGAACATAACCAAGGCGATACACAAGAACTACAGTCCGTTCACGAAGGAGAATGTGAAGCGTCTGATGGTCATCGCCACCTTGTACCTGGTGATGCCGTTCGTCTCCATCGCCATCATTATCCTGACAATAGGCGGAATGACTCTGATGGAAGCCCTGGTCATGATCGCTGCATCGGCAGTCATGGCGGCCATATTCTACATGCTGGCCCTCATATTCGACTATGGATGCCAACTGCAGAAAGAGTCGGATGAGACTTTGTGAGTGATTCCATGGCGATAATTCTCAGACTGGATAGGGTCATGGCCGACCGCAAGATGTCTCTCAACGAGCTTGCGTCCCGCGTAGGCATCTCGAACGTGAATCTGTCCAACATAAAGACCGGGAAGATCTCCGCCATAAGGTTCTCAACGCTCAACGGAATATGCAAAGCCCTCGACTGCCAACCGGGAGACATCCTCGAATACAAAGAGGATGAGGACGGCGGGGAGTCAAACTGATATATAAATGCATCATTTCTCCGATTTCACGGCAAATCCTATCGAATCCATCGGGAAACTAAAGCGGAATACCAATGTGCCACACGATAATTCTTCCGATATTCCGAAGTAAACTCATCCATCCTGGAATACTAATATAACTGTAAACAGAGTTAAGGATGATGGTGGATGGATGGAAGAGCTCGTACTGTTGACAAGCCTGGCGATTTTCACGCTGCTTGCCGCCGTCTGTTCCATCGTTTTCAACAAGATCAAGCTCCCACCCCTCATCGGATACATAGTGGCGGGGATCATCATCGCCAACGTCTGGACCATCACCGACGTGAGCCATGAAGTGGTCTCCATAATGTCCGACATAGGATTGGTCATGCTGATGTTCTGCATCGGTCTGGAGATCAACCTTAGGAAGATCCGCAAACAAGGAGTGTTCGCCATAAAGGTGGCCATCATCCAGCTTCCGCTGATGGTGATCGGAGGGATGATCGGAGGAGGAATCCTCGGATTCAACATGGTCCAGTGCATCTGTCTCGGAGCTATCATATCGGGTTCCAGTACAGCTGTGGTCATGGCCGTCCTGAAATCCCAGAACCGCCTGGACAAGGAGCACATAGACATGCTGGTGCTGATCACCATCATGGAGGATATCGGCCAGGTCATCATACTGTCCATGATCACCCCCATCATCGCAGGGGCGAACATGAACCTGAACGAGCTCGTAGTGATGATTATGAGCATCTTGATCTTCATGGCGGTCAGCCTGCTGATCGGACTGAAGGTGGTGCCTAAGGCCATCAACTGGGTTTCGGACAACGTCTCGGACGAGATCCTGACCGTCTTCTCGGTCGGCCTCGCATTCGGAATGTCCCTATTGTCCATCTACATCGGACTGTCCATGGCCATCGGTGCGTTCCTGATGGGGATGATGATATCCGCAAGCAGAAAGAGCAAGGAGATCAACCACAGGATAGAGCCCATGCGCGACCTGTTCATGGCCATCTTCTTCATATCCATCGGGATGGAGATCACGGTCTCGACGCTGATAGACAACATCGCGCTCATCTTCATCATATACATCCTGTTCGCGGTGATGAAAATCAGCACCGTCTTCCTGGGCTACTGGATATCGGGAGAGTCCGGACGCTCCGGGTTCTTGTCCGCGGTCGGATTGGTCGCCATGGGAGAGTTCGCATTCATCATCGCTGCGGAAGCCCTTCAATACGGAGTGGTGGACAACGCGTTCTACACCTCGGTGGTCGGAGCCGCACTGGTGTCCATGATAGTCCTTCCCTTCCTGACCAGATACTCCGCGGAGATCTGGGACAAAGGTGTGGCGAAATGCCCCAGACCCATCTACTCCGCATGCTGCCGCCTCAACGATGCCCGGGATAATCTGTACGACAGGGTGGAATCCACATCCAGACGCTCTCAGAAGGCCATGCGCAGAAGCATGACCCACTCGTACATCAACATAATAGCGATCATTCTGATAGAGATGGTCTTCTATGTGGGCATCGAACCTGCCGTGGACTGGCTGTCAGGCAATTTCGGCGGTTCCGCCCTGGCTTGGGGAATCGGCATGCTGGTGCTGAACTTCATAGCCCTGTCGGTCCCGATCTACCACCTGGTCAACAACGTGAAGTTCCTGGACGAGCTGATCATCACAGGAGCCCGCCACATAGCGAAAAGGGAAGGGTCGAGCGTCGAGCCCGGGATCATCTACCAGAGGTTCCTTGACATCAACACCTACCTCATGGTCCTGGGAATCGACTCGCTGATAATCATACTGGTGCCGAACTACCTCGGATGGTGGCAGCACCTTGTGGTCCTGCTGATCGCGGCTGTGATCATGCTCCTATTCTACAGAAGGTCCCGCAACAAGCGCAGATCGGAGGAATCCGAGGAAGAAGACCTTCCCGAGAACATCCACGACGAGGAGTGACGCGGACAGATGAACGGGACGGGATGACCCGCCCCGGTTTGATGGTTTATGGACGGACGTTCATCTCAGACAGAGTGAACGCCAGGCGTCCTCCGAACGGGAGACGATATCCTCGGCGTCCAGGGTAGTGACCTCGAAGTTATCGACGACCACATCCCCTTGACAGAGGACGGTCTTCACGTTCAGGCTGTTGCCGGAATAAACGATGTTGGCGATCATGTTCTCGGGCAGCAAGGGCCTGAGATTGGGGGCCTTGCCGTCCAGGATCACGATGTCCGCGTACTTCCCGGGCTCGATTGATCCGATGGAATCCTGCATGCCCACCGCCTTCGCCCCGTTGATGGTCGCGAAGTCCAGCAGCTCCTGAGCGGTGGTCACAGTGGGGTCCCAACGGCTGGATTTCTGGAGAAGTCCGAGGATCTTCATCTCGGAGAACATGTCCAGAGTGTTGTTGGTGGTGTTCCCATCGGTTCCGATGGACACGTTGACACCGTACTTCTGGAACTCGGGCACCGGGGCGACGCCTCCTGTGGCGAGCTTCATGTTGGACACTGGACACGAGGAGATGGACATGCCCGCCTCCCCCATGAGCCTGACCTCCCTGAGGGTCAGCCAGGCGGAGTGGGCGGCCACTCCTCTGGGCCCCAGAACACCGATGTTCGAGAGCCATTCCGCAGGGCGCATGCCTGTCTTCCTCTTATGGTCGTTGACCTCTCCCCTGGTCTCGGAAAGGTGGAAGTTCATGGGGGCTCCGACCTTGTCCGAGAACTCTTTGGCCCCGACACAGGTCTCCTCGTTGCAGACGTACACTCCCTGGAGTCCGACTCCGGGGACGATCTTCCTCTCGTTCTTGAACCGGTCATGGAAGTTCCTGCAGTTCTGCAGGGGGTTTCCGACCTGGGTGGTGCATTCCTGATCGAGGACGCACCAGCAGAGGACACCTCTGATCCCCGCCTCCTGAGTGGCTTTGGCGATCACGTCCTCGGAGTAATAGAGGTCCATGAAAGTGGTCGTGCCCCCGCGCATCATCTCCATGCATCCCAGCTTCGTTCCCAACACAAGGTCGTCGTCCGTCCTGTCGGAGTCGATCTTGAAGACCTTGTCCAGGAAATCAGGGAATGTGAGGTCGTCCACGACGCCTTTCATGACGGACATCGCCACATGGGTGTGGGTGTTGACCATCCCCGGCATGACGATGTCGCCTGTGGCATCGATCTCGCGGTCTGCGGTGCCGTTGTATTCGGGACCGACTGACACGATCCTGTCACCGTCGATGACCACATCTCCCTTGAGGATGCGCCTGGTGCTGTCCTGCGTGACTATCCAGGCATTGCGAATCGCTGTTATCATGATGGTCTAATCCTCCAACGGAATATTAACGATGATGGTTGGCCGCCCATGGTCCGTTATATGTCCGCATGACCATTGTCCCTCATGGACGGGAATCACAGGGATAGAGTGCTGGATGCGCTCTCGGGCAACATCCCGGAGAAGGTCCCTGTCGCGATATTCACCCAATCGGCCACCGCAGGGCAGATGGACATGTGCGGTGCATCCTGGCCAGAAGCCCACACCAATCCGAGACTGATGGCCCGTCTTGGTTCGGCACAGGCAGATATGTTCGGATTCGAATCCGTGAGGGTGCCGTTCTGCATGACGGGTGAGGCGGAACGCCTTGGTTGCGATGTGGACCTGGGAGTAAGAGGCAGGATGGCGGCAATCGTTTCCAGGAGACAGCTCCTGGATCCGTTGAACGGCGAACCGGACATCACGATTCCGGATCCTCACTCGTATCTGTCAGGAAGATTGGAAACGACCATAGAAGCCATTGGTATCATGAAAAGAACCCATGGGGACGACTATCCTGTCGTGGCCGGTGCCGTGGCCCCGTTCACTCTGGCCGGACAGGCATTCGGGATAGAAGGGCTGGTGATCTCGACCATCACCGAACCTAGGATGGCATCGAAACTCGCGGATGCCATGGATGTCCTCCAAACCGAATACGTGAAAGCACTGGCGGATGCCGGTGCGGACATCGTCCTCATGCCCGACGGTGTGGCCTCGCCTGACCTCATCGATCCCCTGCATTACAGGAGACTGGTTCTTCCCCACTACGGATGCCTCCGCACGGGACGGGTGAATTCGATACTGCATATCTGCGGGGATTCCATGGGGATTGTGGATGACATGCGGTCCTCGGGTGCCGATGCGTTGTCGCTGGAAGAGACGCAGGACCCGTTCGAACTCGTCGAACGGATCGGAGGAAGGTGCGCACTCGTAGGAGGAGTGGGACCGGTGTCTCCTCTGATGAACGGAACCCCTGCACAAGTGATCGAGGATGCTAAGAGATACGAAAGAGCCGGCTTCAACGTAGTGTCTCCAGGATGCGGGATATGCATCGGGACACCGGATGCCAACATGTCCGCCCTGGCAGGGTTCTATGACCACCACGGACCCTGAAAGAACGAAATACGTAATCGACCATATGTGGGCCGATGAGTTTCCGTATCACTTTCCTGGGTACAGGAGGAGGTCGCCACACCACGATGTATCAGACCCGCTGCACCGGCGGGATGCTCATCGAACATAACGGGAAGCACCTCCATGTGGATCCCGGGCCGGGCGCACTGGTCCAGATGAACCGGATCCGCTACGATCTGACCCGCACGGACTCCGTCATCATATCGCACTGCCATCCGGACCACTACTCCGATGCGGAGACCGTCCTCGAAGGCATGTCGCGTGGCGGATGGGTGAAGCGCGGAAGCCTGTACGGCTCCCAGACCGTGTTGGAGGGGACGGGAAGACTCGGCCCTGCGATCTCATCATATCATATGGGAATCGTGGAGACCACGAAGGTGTTCAGGCCCGGAGATGTCCTTGATGTGGACGGGATGCAGGTAGATGTCTGCAAAGCGATACACAGCGACCCCACCAACGTCGGTTTCAGATTCCACACCGACCATGGGATCGTGTCCTATGTCAGCGACACCGAGTACACAGACGAGATTGCCGACCAGTACATCGGGTCCAGAGTCATCCTTCTACCCGTGACCACGCCATCCGGCAACCGCATCAAGCACCATCTTTGCACCGATGATGCGATAACGTTCGTGGAGAGGGTGAAGCCGGAACTGGCGATATTCATCCATCTGGGGATAGTCATAATCAGGAGAGGTCCGGACAAGGAAGCCAAAAAGGTTGAGGATGCCACCGGGATCAAGACCATCGCCGCAGAGGATTTGATGGTCCTCGATGTCGGTGAGGACTTAACGTTCTCAGAAGCGAATACGTTCGACGACGGTCCGTGGATACCCGATTCGTCTCCCTGATCAAGGAACCGGATAGAAACCCGTCGTCCCCCAGAAAGTTCCCGTACCGAAAGCCACGGAGGATGAGTATCCGACCGGGACCTGGCCTCTGATGGTCTCCACTGCATAGTAGTATTTGTCCGTCGAACCATCCACGGCGGTGCTGCCGTTCAACGTCATGTAACCCACACCCAAGTCGGTCAACCTCGCCTCTGACACCGGCCTGAACTCCGTACCGATGTCTACACCCGCGAACACATGACCGCTCTTACCTCCCATGGCGACATCGAACCCCGCTTCCCTGAACAGAGCGCACAGCAGCGCAGAGCTATCCTCGCAGTCACCGTAGAGACTGTGAAGCGTCAGGAGAGGGGTCGCCCAATACTCCCCTTTTCCGTACAGCCCGTAGTCCCAGTCGTTTCCTCCGACCCGATTGGGATACTTCACGTTCATCTGGACGAATCCGGCTATGAAATCCAGATAAGACTGTCTGTCGTCCGGATCCCCTCCCAATCTGACGAACTCCGACCTCAGCGACCCCGCGATCGAGGCCGTGGTCCTGCTACACACCACCAGATCCGGCAGTTCGTCGAAACGGTACGGGCCCGACTCCGAGTTGAGGGCCTCGGACAGTTCGTACTCCTTCACGAGGTCGTCGATGTCTATCCCATATGTGAGTGAGGCCAGTACCTTCTCACCGTCCATGTCATATTCCCACTGCACCGACCTATCTATGCTGCCGCGGACCAGCACGGGGAATGTCTGACCTCCTACCGTCAGAGTGTACAGCCCGGGATCCAACCTAAGTTCGGAACCCGTGACGGTGTATCCTCCGTAGACTCCTGAGAACATCCCGTTCGGATCCGTGTCGCAGAAGGTGTGGAGCTTGTCGAAAACATGCCATTCCATCTCCTCTGAGGCATATATCGTGCCTATCCCGTCGGATTCCAGAAAATCCGGGAGGTCCGCCTGAAGGATCGGAGGCGGCTCAGGGACCTGTTCCGGAGAATCATGATCGGAGCCCATCGCAAAGACAACGGCGCATAGGGCAATCAGAACCACGACCGCCACGGCTATGGCCGGGACCCAACGTTTCATTGACCGTCCTCTGCGACGTACGGTTTCACGATCTCGACCGTCTTCAGGTTCTTGAGTTCCGCCCATAGATCCGCCGAGTAGTATCCGACGGGCACAGCGGAGGAATACGTGGTCTCACAGAAGTAGAATGTCTCACCTGTCGTCAGGGACCTGCTGTAGGAAGCGTAGACCGAGCCGTACCTGTAGTCCCCCACGAACGAGTCCAGGAATACAGCGGACATCATGTGGTTCTCCAGGAGGACCACTGCCGACTGGTACCCTGCCGCGGAGAAAAGCGCGCATGAGAGGAAGGTCGTGTCCTCGCAGTCCCCCGAACCGTGGTACAGCGTCTCCAATGGATACGACCAGTACTCGGTCCTACCGTTGAGATAAAGGTCCCCTATGCCGTTGGTCTCATCCAGGATGTAGTAACCTCCGGTTCCGGGAGATATCATCGTCGGATAGTCTATGACGCACTGGACGAACGAGAGGAGATAGTCGGCATAGTCCTGACCTGCAGTGCTCGCCGAAGTCCCATGCACCCTGAGATATTCCGTCTCCAGGGCGTTCTCCAGACTCAATATAGTTTCATCCACGACGACGAACCTGGAATCGTCCAACGCCGAGGTGTGCCTGCGAGGATCGTCCTTCATGGCGTATCCCAGATAATCGGAGAACGGATATGAGAACTGGAACGAGTAATTGTACATCCTTCCGGAATCTATGCGGTGCCATGCGTAGGTGTCCGTGATGGTTCCGTCCAGAATCACCGTGCCCTTGGCCACGGTGCCGCCGTCGGATTCCACATAGACTGCGTAGTATCCAGGCTCCAGGAACTGCATGGACTGCCCAGGGATCTCTGTGTACGGCCTGAGTTCGTAACGCTTGTCAGCCGTGGCCACGTACGCGGTATCCGACAGGGACTTCACGTACCAGACCACGCCGCTCCCTGGATAGGTCAGCGTTGACCCCTCGACCGAGACCACCCTGTAGAGGCCCTCGGTCATGGTGATGTCCCCCACGGTGTAGGAACGCTCCGGTTCCTCCTGCCCCGTATCAAAGTTGACCAGGGTTATACCGACGGCCACCAGGAGTATCCCGATCATCAGCACTGCCATGTACTTGCCCAGCTTGGGCCGGCGGACGGCCTGGCTGCTACGGATGTCATCACAATCGGAGGTGTAAGTGTACGTCTCCAGGTATCCGTGTTCACCTCCGGAGGGCGCCCATACCTGCGCTCCGCATGTGACGCAGAAGTTGGCTCCCGGATCCAGTGCGGTGCCGCATTGTGTGCAGTATCTAGGCTGATTCATGGCAATTCAGAGAATCTCCCACACGATGTTAACACTGTCGGAGAACGTTTGATCTTCAGGTTCCGCTATGAATTCCGCTGAAACGGACTTCATGCTGCGGGCCATCATCACCGCTGGACCGTGTCCGGACGCGTATGATATGGATTCTATGTCCCCCAGCCTGACTCCCGCCGCATCGGCGAGCTCCTCCGCCTTGGACTTCGCGTCATCCACCGCGTTGCGCCTCGCCTGCGACATCGGACCCGAGACGTCCCTGCAGAAATACTCCGTCCTGATCCTCGGAGCCGAACCGGAATCCAGGATCGCCTCCATGAGCCTGCCCACGGTCATCCCGTCGGAATCGGCGGTCACGGATATGCCGTGACGGTAGCTGTAACCGCGAAAAGTCATGGACCCGTCCTCGCCTGAGACGTACTCGGGCCTGATGTCCAGACGGGACGTCTTCAGAATCTTCGGGTCGAAACCGGCCTCACCGAGTGCATCCCTTAGCGGGACCGCGGCCTCGACCGCCTGCTCCATCGCCTCCTCGTACCTTCCGCAGAGGCCTTCGAATTCACCTGTGATGCGTATCGCATCCGGAACGGCTGTCGCCGTGCCGTGCCCTTCCACCGTCAATCTTCCGCTCATACGCTCCCATACGTGCAAGTCTATATACTGTTCCCGAGGGAACCGTCGGAGGTTCGGAAGGAACGACAGCTTAATAGGTTCCGGGTCGATGGTCTTGACGTTATGGAACGCATAGGGGACCTGGGCGAAAGACGGCTTATCGACGATTTCCGCAGCTTCATCAAGACCTCGGGTACGATCGGGCCCGGAGACGACGCGGCCATCCTGGAGGACGGCACCGTGGTGACATCGGACATCGTCTCATTCGACAGGCACATGCCCGCGGGGATGACCTACGAGCAGTTCGGGTGGTATTCCGCGGCCGTCAGCTTCAGCGACCTTGCGGCCATGGGTGCCAGACCCACAGGGTTCATCGCGTCCCTGGCACTCCCCGGGAGCCTGGAGGTCCAGGCGGCGTACGACATCATGAGCGGCATCGACCAGTGCTGCGAGTTCTGCGGCACGGGCATCGCCGGAGGGGACACCAAGCCCGGGCCCGGGATCGTCTGCGGAACCGCCCTTGGTACTATGGACGACAGGAGGCCCATGCTCAGATCCGGAGCCAACGTGGGGGATGCCGTGGCCGTCACCGGACCGCTGGGCTCGCCTGCGGCCGCGTTCATAGCCCTGGAGAACGAAGTCGATGCGGCCGAGGCCAAAGACGCGCTCTACATGC
This sequence comes from uncultured Methanomassiliicoccales archaeon, assembly GCA_964550065.1. GTDB lineage: Archaea > Thermoplasmatota > Thermoplasmata > Methanomassiliicoccales > Methanomethylophilaceae > Methanoprimaticola. Next base: position 330,102 of record CAZJWD010000001.1, on the reverse strand, counting down.
CGATACCGAAGGTAGAGGCAGGGATCGCCATGGCCGGATCCGGCGCGGTGACTTCGTGCATGGACCTGTCGGACGGACTTGGGACCGCGTTGAACACCCTCTGCGAAGCATCCGGGGTCGGGATCGATATTGAATCGGATTTCATCCCCCGGGGCCCATGGGTGGAGGTGATGGCGGAACTGTCGGGAAGACCTGTCAAGGACCTGCTCTTGGGATGGGGCGGGGAATACGAGCTGCTGTTCACAGCGGACAAGGAAAAACTGAACAGACTGTACGACGCCGAGGTGGAGTTCTTCATCATCGGCATGGTGAACGATTCCGGAAGACCGGAGCTCATACAGGATGGGAAGAGGTCGGTGATACCCTATGGCGAATACTGATCGTGTCGAGGCCGCGTTCTACGCCCGCGAAGGGGATGCGTACGTCTGCGGACTCTGCCCCCATCACTGCAGGATCCGTCCGGGCGAAAACGGCAGGTGCGGATCCAGACGCGGGGACAACGACATGCTCGTGGCCTACTCCTACGGGAAGGTGTCTTCCCTGTGCGTGGACCCTGTTGAGAAGAAGCCGCTCTACCACTACAAGCCGAGGGCACGTTGCTTCTCGGTCGGCAGCATCGGATGCAACATGAGATGCAAGCACTGCCAGAACTACGCAATATCCATGCTCTCCTTCGGGAAGAAGCGCACCACGTTCGAGACACCGGCGGAACTGGCATCGCTCTGCAGGGCGGAGAGACTGGACACCATCGCGTTCACTTACAACGAGCCCGTGATCTGGTACGAGTACATCATGGACGTGCATACCGCGGACCCCGACCTCAACATAATCCTGGTGACCAACGGCCTGATCTGCGAGGAACCCCTGAGGAACCTATGCGGCATCGCCGATGCGGTCAACATAGACATAAAAGGCTTCACGGACGACTTCTACATGAAGGTCTGCGGGGCACACCTGGAGGATGTCCTGGAATCCACGAAGATCGTCCACAGAATGGGCGTGCACCTGGAACTCACATACCTCGTGATCCCGGGCTACAACGACTCCGCCGAGGAGATAAAGCGGTTCTCCGAATGGGCCAGGGACAGTCTTGACGCCGACGTGCCCATACACTTCACCAGGTTCCATCCGGACAACGAGATGACCGATGTCCAATGGACGCCTCTGGAGACCGTGCTGATGTGCAGGGATGTGTCCATGTCCTGCGGAATGCACTATGTGTACGTCGGCAACACCGTCTCGGAGGATGCTGACGACACGTTCTGCCCGGAATGCGGCACGCCCGTGATCAAACGTCTGGGGTACCTCGTGGACATCGTTGCCCTGAACGGGGACAGATGCCAGAACTGCGGGTGCAGGATCAACATAGTCAGATGATGGCGAACACGGGGTTCCCGACGGCAGTCACCAAGACGTATGCCACGGCGACAGGGAGCATGAACGGTATCATCGAAGTGACATCCACATGTGTCTCCCCCGCAGACTCCAGATCGTCATAGGCTTCTTGAATGTCCAGGAACGGCACATGCCTGCAAGGTATCTTCCTGCCACCTTCGATTCTTTCCGCAGGCCACACATACGCCTGCCTCGCATCGGTTATCTCCATGCGGTAGACGGTGACCATCCTCCTGAAGAACCTCCCCTCGGAGATGTTCATCGCCAACGTCCGCAGCCCCCATGACAACGAGATGATCATGGCCAGGACCATCACCGAGAGAACCGGGTTCAATACCAGAGCCTCAGGATACATGGGCTGCCAGATGACGGGGAGGGATTGAGATACCGGGTAAACAGGGAACGCGATCGCCAACGACATGAGGCATTTGGCATCGGCACCTCCGCCGAGGATGCCCGAACAATACATGCCCAGGAAAACCAGGTACATCACCGGGACCTGGATTGCAGCATGACCTACGACACCGTCCGGATCCAGATACCATGCCGCTGCAAAGAACGCCAACGCCGCGATGACGGTGACGGCTCCCTGGATCCCGGACAGTCTCTCCAACAGCATGAACGAAGTCAGGAGGAGGGAACCAACGGCCATGGAAACCACTGAGCGGACCTCACCTCCGTCCATCAGATGCATGGATGACAGAACTACGCCAGACACTGATATAGACAGCCAACACCAATCCCGCACCTCCCGGGTCCTGACATCGCTTACCGCCGCATAGGTTAGAACCGCGGCAGGGATGAGGATCCACAGGATTGTCGGCACGTCCATGAGCTGTGTCCGACTCACCGCGATATAATTGTTTAGCCTCGGGTTCGGTCTACGGAATCCGCGACGTGTCCGAAATAAGACAGAAACTGTCCGCTTGTACGCGATGCCCCTGAAGGTAGTTAAATAATAGATGGCCGTGGTCGAATCATGAACACGAGGAGAGTGACGGCGGCGATGCTCGTCGCGATGCTCATGGCCCTCTGCGTCCCTGCTTTCGCTTCAGGGGACGGGGACTCGGCCACCGCGGACGACGTCACCATCACCACCGAGGGCGGACTGAGCTCCATCGAACTCAATCTGCAGAGCGACGAGTCGAAGACTCTGACGATTTATGTTACGAACAACTCACAGGATCATCTGAGTCTGAGCGTCTCGGACATCGATAATCCGTCCTTCCACTCGTCATCCGAAATCTCGGTGATCGGCACAGGGGGAGTCATGCTGTTCCCCACAGGAGACTCCGGGGGCAAGGACATCGCCACGATAAGGGTGACCATAACCGCCGACCGCCTCACGGACACAGGGACCGTCTCGGATGCCCTGGTGATAAACGTCACCACGATAGGAGCCGGCACGGAGGGCTACTTCCAGGAGACAATCCCCGTGACCGTCCACCTGAAATCGGTGTTCACCTCGGAAGGCTCCTACAACCAGTTCTTCGGACTCTTTCCCAACACCCTCCCCTCCCCGTTCGACAACGTGTGGTTCACAGCCTTCGTCACCCTCGTACTCTGGATCATAGCGACCATCATCGTGAGCGAGCTCGTTATCCCCGTGATCGCCAGGTTGTTCGCCAAGGTCTCCGACCAGAGCAACGACAAGAAATCCACCAAGAAGATCTCCCATGCTCTGACCAAGACCATAACCGTCCTGATGCTGGTCGTCGCGGTCAACGAATGCCTGAACATCGTCGGCGCGAACTCGGAGGTTATGAGCCTCGTGTCGTCCGTCTCCGCGGTGCTGTACGTCCTGTTCGGAGGCATCCTGTGCTGGCAGGTGTACGTGTTCATCATAACCGGGCTGTTCCGCGGCATCGATGAAGCCATCGACGTGGATGGACTGGACGTCACACTGATCCCTCTGTTCAAGATGCTCGGGAAGCTCATCATCTGCGTCGCGGCGGCCACGATCATCCTCGCGATATACGGAGTGGACTTGGCGGGCATAATGGTCAGTGCTGGAGTCATCACACTGGGGATCACGTTCGGAGCCCAGACCATCATCAGCCAGTTCTTCAGCGGACTGGTCATACTGGCCACCAGACCGTTCAGGAAGGGCGACTTCGTGAGCATAAACGGCACCACATACATCGTCCACAAGGTGAGGGTGATGTACACGGAGTTCGCCAACTGGGACAATGACCAGATCGTCACCATGCCCAACAACACCGTATCGTCGGCCACTCTGGTGAACTTCACCAAGGGCAACGCCAACACCAGGATATTCATCTACGTGAGCATCGCCTACGAAGCCGACCTCTCGAAGGCGAAGGAGCTGATGATCAAGGCCGCGAACATGCACCCGCACGTCATCAAGGACGGCAGCGTGTCCGGCCCCGGCACCAGGCTGATCAACTTCGGCGGAAGCGGAATCGAGTACAGGCTCGCATGCTTCGTGGACGACTATGACAACAGCTCACACTACGCCGGACAGATCAGGGAGATAATCTACAAGCTCTTCAAGGACAACGGCATCGAGATCCCCTACACCAAGCTGGAGGTCACGATGAAATCGGAATGCGACGGCAAGAGGAGAGCCGACGACACCGAGCCCGACATCTGATCATCTGTTTTTGCGGAATCCGCAGAATCCTAAACCTTTTCCAAACTTTTTACCATCCAAGTTATGGATTCCGAGCATTTTTCAACGGATTCCTATATTTTATATAATACAAGCAAAATGACCGTTTTATCAGCCGTACAGGTGCGGAGGTTTTAAAATGGACGATCTTGACAAGAGGATAATAGAGATTATGAAGAAAGACTCCAGACGCCCCTTCGTCGAGATTGCCAACCAGCTCGGCGTCTCGGAGGGAACGGTCCGCAGCAGGGTCCACAGGATGACCGAGGACGGGATAATCCGCGGATTCACAATCAAGACCAGCTCCCGCAACGTCAAGGCCCTGGTCGAGATAAGGATCGATGTCAACACGGACACCCAGGACATAGCCAAGGAACTGGCAAGCTACAGCGGAGTCACCGAGGTGTTCGAGGTCACAGGCGACCAGGACATAATCGCCATCGTGGACGTGGAGTCGTCCCAGCACCTCAACGACATCATAGAAAGGGTCAGACGCTACGACAACATCCTCAGCACCAGGACGCGCCTGATCCTCAAGGAGCACTTCGGGGAGGCATGAAATGTTCGCAGGTACCGGCACTGCAATGATCACACCGTTCAACAAGAACGGGGAGGTGGACGAGGAATCACTCAGAAGGCTCGTCAACTTCCAGGAGGACAACGGAGTGGACACACTGATTCCATGCGGGTCCACCGGGGAATCGGCCATGCTCAGCCATGAGGAGCACATCAGAGTCATCAGCATCGTCATAGACGAGGCCAAGAAGGCCAAGGTCCTGGCAGGGGCAGGAAGCAACTGCACGTCGGAGGCGGTCGTCCTCAGCAAGAAGGCGGAGGACCTGGGCGCAGACGGGATACTGTCCATATCGCCCTACTACGTGAAGCCCACCCAGGAAGGGATCTACCAGCATTACAAGGCCATAGAGGGAGCCGTAGACATCCCGATCATCGTCTACAACATACCTGGGAGGACCGGGTCGAACATATCCGTGGACACGCTGCTCAGACTGTCGGAACTCGACGGCATAGTGGGTGTCAAGGAGGCCAGCGGCAACATGTCGCAGATCCAGAACATCATCGCCAGGAGGCCGGAGGGATTCGAGGTCCTCAGCGGTGACGACAGCATAACCCTGGCACTGATGGCGATGGGGGCCGACGGAGTCATCTCGGTGGCGTCCAACTGCTGTCCCGGGCTGGTGTCCGAGATGGTCAGGAACGCACAGTCGGACAACTTCGAGATCGCCAAGAGCATCCACAACAAGCTCCTGCCGCTCTTCGGGGCGCTGTTCTGCGAATCCAACCCCATACCCGTGAAGTACGTCATGGGCAACATGGGATACGGCAACGGAAGCCCCAGGCTGCCCCTGACCCCTCTGTCCGAATCGGGGAAGGCTGTCCTGGACCCCATACTCATAGACCTGGGGATATCATGATCAATGTCGCGGTAGGCGGCGCTACGGGAAAACTTGGAAGGATGGTCTGTCAGAAGGTCATCGAATCGGATGACATGTGCCTGTCCGCGGCGGTTGTGTCCGCCGAGGGAGGGAACGCGGGGAAGGAGGTGTTCCCCGGCGTAATCGCCGTCGGACCCGAAGGGCTCGACACGGAACTGGACGGATGCGATGTCTATGTGGACCTCACCACCCCGTCCGCCGCGTCCCGCGTGATAGACAAGGTCCCGGATCACGGGGCCAACCTGGTCCTGGGAACCACGTCCGTGGATCCGGAGGCCATAAGGGCGATGACGTCGGCCGTGGAGAGGAACGGCACATCCGCCCTGGTGTCATCGAACTTCGCCATCGGCGTGAACGTGTTCTGGAAGGTCTGCGAGATCGTGGCTGCCAGCCTTCCCGGGTACGACATAGAGGTCGTCGAGGCGCATCATGCAGCCAAAAGGGATGCTCCCTCCGGAACATCCAACGAGACCGTCAGGAGGCTCCAGTCAGCCACCGGGATCGACAGGGTCATCTACGGCCGTGAAGGGGTCGGTGAACCCCGCGGGAGGGAGATCTGCGTACATTCCATACGTGCGGGCGAGATCGTCGGAGACCACACCGTGATATTCGCCAAGAACATGGACAGGGTGGAGCTCACCCACAAAGCTATTTCCAGGGAGGCCTTCGCCGACGGCTGTGTCGAATCCATCAGATGGATGGCGGGACGCAGAGACGGCAAGGTCCACAGCATGAACGAGGTGCTCGGGTTATGATTACGGTAATGAAATTCGGAGGAACCAGCGTCGGTTCCGCCGAGGCTCTGAAGAGAGTAGCGAACATAATCGCCAACAAGGAAGGCGAAAAGGTAGTCGTCGTTTCGGCGATGTCGGGTGTGACCAACTACCTTGTCAGCGTGGTGGACAACCCCCAGGCGGACACCGAAGGCGTGCTGGAGGAGTTCGCCAAGAAGCATCTGGCGACCGCGGCCCAGCTCTTCGAGGGAGGGGAGCTCGACGAGTTCATGGTCGAGTTCGAGGCCAGGATGGAAGGGCTCAGGAAGGCCATATACGCGGACAGGGACAACCCGTACTACGGGGACGCTGTCGTGTCCCAGGGCGAGAGGTTCTCATCCCTGATGCTGGCATTCGTCCTCAGGGGTATGGGGCACAAATCCGTGGCCATCACATCCGAGGACGCGGGCATCGTGGCCGTGGGACAGCCCCAGTCCGGGTCCGCGGACCTGCTCAACACCGCATCCGGCATGACCATGAAGGTCAGGCCCATCCTGGCCATGGGCGTGATCCCTATCATCACCGGATTCTACGGGATAAACGGGCAGGGGTTGCCCCTGACGTTCGGAAGGGGAGGTTCCGACTACTCCGCGGCTGTCGTCGCCAACGCCATAGACGCGGACCTGTTGGAGATCTGGACCGACGTGGACGGTTTCATGTCCGCCGACCCCAGGATCATCCCCGGTGCCAGGAAGATCGATGAGATGAACTTCGGAGAGGCTGCGGAACTGGCCTACTTCGGGGCCAAGGTCCTGCATCCCAGGACGATTGAGCCCGTGAGGCTCAAGCACATCCCCCTGAAGGTGAAGAACTCCTTCAGACCGGATGAGCCCGGCACCCTGATCCACCACCTCAGGAAGTCCAAGAACGAACTGCTGAGGTCCGTGGCCGCAAAGACCGACCTGTCCATCATCACGATCAGCTCCGCGGAGATCGCATACAGGCCCGCGATGGTCGCCAGGATCATCGAGAAGATCGCTGACATCAACGTGATCATCTACTCCATATCCACATCGCTCTCCACCGTGGCGTTCCTGGTGCACAACAACGATGTGAAGATCACCCTGAGACAGCTCAACGGCCTCAGCGGAGGAGACATCGAGAGGATCGACGTGAAGAACAACGTGGCCCTGATCTGTGCGGTCGGGGACAACCTGCTGGACAAGTGCGGCGTCTCCGGAGACATATTCTCCGCGGTCAAGGACGCGGAAGCCAACGTGGAGATGATCTCCGAGGGTGCCTCGGACGTCTCCCTGAACTTCGTAGTCCCCATGAGCAAGGTGGTGGATGTGGTGAAGATCCTGCATGACAAGTACATAGGTGATGCCCAATGATGAGGGAATTCGAGGGTAAGGACGGAGTGATGATGATCGGCGGCAAGTCCGCTGTGGAGATCGCGGACGAGTTCGGCACCCCGGTCTACGTGACCGACGAGCAGAGGCTCAGGGACAACTACAGGCGCATCTACAACGCATTCGCCCAGTACATGGACACGAAGATACACTACGCCTGCAAGGCCAACACGAACCTGGCGATACTCAAGGTCCTGGAACAGGAAGGGTCCGGGATCGACGCCGTGTCCATCGGAGAGGTCAAGACCTGCCTCAAGGCAGGTTTCACCCCCGACAGGATCATGTACACCGGAGTGAACGTCAGCAACGCCGAGCTCAAGGCAGTCTCCGACCTCGGAGTCATGATCAACCTCGACTCCGTCTCCGAGATGGAGAGGCTGGCGGAGATCGCCCCCGGGACGGACGTGTCCTTCAGGGTCACACCCGGAGTCGGGTCCGGACACAGCGACAAGGTCATCACCGGTTCCAAGGGAGCCAAGTTCGGAATCCCCCTGGACGAGGTCATTAACACATACGCCAGGGCGAAGGACCTGGGATTCAACGTCAGGGGGATCCACGCCCACATCGGATCTGGAGGACAGGTCGTGGAGCCGTTCATGGACATGATGGAGGTTCTCATCGAGCTTGTCAACGAGATCAAGGGCATCGGAATCGACCTGGAGTTCATCGACATGGGAGGAGGGATCGGAGTCCCCTACAAGCCCCAGGAAGAGGAGATGGACGTCAACGAACTGGCCATGAACCTCACGGACATGATCACCGAGGAGACCGACATCAAGACCCTGATCCTTGAACCGGGAAGATACATCGTCTGCGATTCCACCGTGCTGCTCACAAGGGTCAACGACGTCAAGGATGCAGGCACCAAGAAGTATGTGGGATGCGACGCCGGATTCAACACCCTGATCAGGCCCGCCATGTACGACTCCTACCACTACGTGGCTCTGGCCAACAAGTTCGGCAAGGCGTGCACGGACAAGTACGATGTGGTCGGACCCATCTGTGAATCAGGGGACTACATGGCCCACGACAGGGTCCTGCCCGAACCCACCGAGGGGGACCTGGTGGCCGTGTACAACGCGGGAGCCTACGGGTTCTCCATGTCCAGCAACTACAACTCAAGGCCTCTCTGCGCCGAGGTCCTGGTCAACGACGGACAGGCGGACCTGATCCGCGAGGCCGAGACCGTGGAGGAGCAGTGGAGGCACCAGATCATACCCGCGAGGCTTCAGAGATGAGGTTCTGGAAATACCAGGGACTTGGAAACGACTTCATCCTCGTGGACGGCACGGACGGGAACCTGGCCATCGACAACGGATGGTGCAGGAGGATGTGCGACCGCCACTTCGGCATCGGAGCCGACGGGGTGCTGTACGTCATGCCCGGGGAGGGCACGGACATCACCATGCGCATCATCAACGCCGACGGAAGCGAGGCGGAGATGTGCGGCAACGGCATAAGGTGCGTGGCCAAGTACGCCTACGACTGCGGTCTCGTTAAGGACGAGGCGTTCACCATCCACACCCTGGCAGGCGACCTGGAGGCCACCGTGTCAGTCGAGGACGGTTCCGTCAAAACCGTCAGGATCGACATGGGTGCACCCATACTGGACGGGAGAACGGTCCCTGTGGACCACGACGGGAAGTTCATCGACATGCCATTCGAGGCCGACGGCGTGAGCTTCAGAGCCAACGCGGTCTCCATGGGGAACCCCCACTTCATAACGTTCACGGATCTGGACGATGCGGTCGTCGACCGCCTCGGACCAATCCTTGAGAAACACCCTTTCTTCCCCCGCAAGACCAATGTGGAGTTCTGCAGGGTCGAGGACGGGAAGATATACATCCGCGTGTACGAGCGCGGAGCGGCATGGACGCTGGCCTGCGGGACCGGCGCCTGCGCCACCACCACCGCCGCGGCGCTTAACGGCCTGGTGCCCTTCGGGGTGCCCGTGGACGTCCACCTGCCCGGAGGATGGCTCAAGATCACGGTCGACAAGGACCTAGGATACGTACTCATGGAAGGACCGGCAGAGCTGGTCTTCACGGGCGAGACGGAGGAATGAATATGACTACATTCGAACAGGCAGAAAGACTGAAGAAGATCCCACCCTACCTTTTCGTCAGGCTGGAGAAGCTCTCCGCCGAGAAGAAGGCCGCGGGATGGGATATGATCGACTTCGGGATCGGAGACCCTGATCTCCCCACCCCGGAGTGCATCGTGGACGAGATGTGCAAGGCCGCACATGTGAACGAGAACCAGAAGTACTCCTCATCCCAGGGAGAGAAGGACCTCAGGCGCGCAGTGGCGGCCTGGTACAAGAAGAGGTTCAACGTCGACGTGGACCCCGACACCCAGGTGTGCATCACCATCGGTTCGAAGGAGGCCATCTACAACATCGCCCAGGCGTTCGTGAACCCCGGCGAGACGATCATCGCACCCTCGCCCGGATACCCCGTCTACTCCGGGGCGTCCACCCTGTTCAACGAGGCCAACTGCGTGAAGATCCCGCTGAGGGCCGAGAAGGACTGGCTCCTGGACGTGGACGAGTGCCCCAAGGGCGCCAGGATGCTGTACCTGAACTACCCCAACAACCCCACGGGAGCCACCTGCGACCTGGAGTACCTGAAGAAGGTGTACTCCTGGTGTCAGGAGAACAAGACCATCATGTGCTTCGATGCCGCCTACTCCGAGATGTGCTACGACGGCTACCAGGCACCTTCGATCCTGCAGGTCGGTCCCGACGCCATCGAGTTCGGATCGTTCTCCAAGACGTTCAACATGACCGGGTACAGGCTCGGATACGCCGTCGGACACCCCGACCTCATCGCCGCCCTGACGAAGTGCAAGGGACAGATGGATTCCGGTGCACCCATATTCATCCAGAAGGCCGCGATCAAGGCCCTGGAGCTCTACAAGGACGATGGGAAGCTCCCCAAGGTCATCGCGGACAACATGGCCGTGTACGCCGAGAGGAGGAAGGTCCTGGTGGAGGGCCTCAGGAAGCTGGGGTTCGACGTCGTCATGCCCAAGGGGACGTTCTACGTCTGGTTCAACTGCAAGGAGCCTTCCTTCGAGTTCACCCAGAAGATGGTCGACCTGGGAGTCATCGTCACCCCCGGATCCGGATTCGGGGAGAGCGCCGACGGATACATCAGGATGACCGTCACCGAACCTGTCGAGAGGATCAAGATCGCCCTCGAGAGGATGGAACGCGGTTCCTACGAATGATCACCTTCCCCGCGGTGACGCGGGGCAAACCCCTTCCCATCGTTCTTCCGGAAGTGATTCGACAGGGAGATATACAACCGGTTGATATACAATATGTTGTACAACCGTCATCGGTATATACGAGCCTGGCATCGGACGGATCCATGCACAGAAACACCGAGAAGGATGCGGGCGCAGGCGTGATGGCCGCACTGCTGACATGCTCCATGCTCATCCTTATGGGAGGTGCAGCCGTCACCCCGGGCCTGCCCGGAATCGAGGCCCATTTCCCGGAGTACTCGAACCTCACATCCTTCGTCATAACCCTACCCCACCTCGCTGTCGCCATAGTCGGTTTCCTGATGGGTGCCGTGGCCGACAGGTTCGGCCAGTTCCGCACCCTGGTCCTGTCCCTGCTGATCTTCATCGCCACCGGGACAGGGTCGTTCTTCCTGGACGACATCCACTCCATCCTTGTCCTCCGTTTCCTGCTGGGATTCGGTCTGGCAGGGATCGTCTGCACCGTGACCTCCCTGATCGGAAGCTACTACACCGGTCAGAGGAGAATCCGCATGCTCGGCCTGCAATCGGCCTCGATGGGCGTGGGTGTTCTGATCCTGGAAGTTCTGGGAGGATCCCTGGCAGATATGAGCTGGAACGCCCCATTCCTTGTCTACCTGATCGCGGTCCCGTTCCTCATCCTGGTCCTGTTGTTCGTCAGGGAACCGGCCCGCGAGGAACGCGGAGAGACGGATGACGACTCCGGAAAGAACGACATGATGACGGTCTGGACATGCTGTGCGGCAATCTTCATCGGCATGATCGTGATCTTCGTGATCCCCACCAAGATGCCCTCGTACATGGAGAACATGCTGGGCGTGTCCGCCACCATGATGGGGCTCTACCTTGGATTCCATGGTCTCGGGAACGCACTGTTCTCCTGCTTCCACAGAAGGCTCAACGAGATGTTCGGTTCCAGGAACCTCATCGTGGCGGCATTCCTGATACTGGCTCTGGCCCTGGTGCTACCAGCGTTCGTGGCGGAGACCGTCCCCGTTTGCCTGGCGACCCTCATCATATCCGGGTTCGCCGTCGGTCTGATCGTCCCGTCGGTGGTGAACACAGTTGTAGCGGCATCCTCACCGTCCAACCGTGGCAGGATCATGGGAATCTACGCCGTGTTCCTGAATCTGGGGCAGTTCGCCATATCCCTCATTAGCATCCCGGCGTTCTCGGCCGCTGGCGATTCCTACCCGGACATGTTCGTCATATTCGCCGCAGTGTCGGTGGTGACCGCCATCGTGCTGGCCGTGGTCTTCGCGGTGAGGCCTGTAAGGAAAACCTCCGCCTGCTGAGCTCCAGGGGTCTTCGGACCCCCTTTACTTCACAATGGCATTCTCCCTCAAGGCAAACTGGAAACCCTGGAACTGGAACATGGACCGCCCGTGTGTCATCCGAACAGGGATCCGGAACATATCCGATTCCGACCGGGACCAGCGTCTATCCCGGTCATATAAGAAACCAGCAACAAGAAGTTCCATGGAACCTACCTCCGGAAGACCCCGATGATCGATTCCGAATAGGGGTTTTCGGTACTTTCAGCCACCCCTCGAATCAGGTTAAATACCCTGTCGGAAATCAATCATCCGGAGGAATCCAATGGTCACCAAAACCCTTGAAGACATACCTGGAGTAGGACCAGCCATAGCAGAAAAACTCCGTGAAGCAGGATACAACGAACTGATGGCCATTGCAGTAGCTTCCCCGAAAGAACTCGCAGAGACATGCGAGATCGGTGAGAAGAAAGCAATGGACATCATCGAGGGTGCCAAGCTTTGCGCTGACATCGGAGGATTCGAGACAGGAGAGGACATCCTGGAGAGACGCAAGGCCGTGACGAAACTCACGACCGGATCGAAGGCGTTCGACGAGCTCCTCGCGGGAGGACTGGAAAGCCAGTCCATCGTGGAGTTCTTCGGAGAGTTTGGAAGCTGCAAGACACAAGTCTGCTTCCAACTGGCGGTCAACGCCACCATGCCCGAGGAACAGGGCGGTCTCGACTCGGATGTCATCATCATCGATACAGAGAACACGTTCAGGCCCGAGAGGATCATACAGATGGCGACATACCTCGGTGCCGACCCCGACGAGGTCCTCAAGAGGATTCACGTCGCAAGGGCTTTCAACTCCCAGCACCAGGTCCTTCTGGTGGACAAGGCCATGGAGCTTGCCCAGAACATGAAGGTCAGGCTTCTGATCGTCGATTCGCTCACATCCCATTTCAGGGCGGAATATGTGGGAAGAGGCGCCCTCGCGGAGAGGCAGCAGATCCTCAACCGCCACATGCACGACCTGCTCAACTTCGCAACCGTGAACAACGCCGTCATAGCCGTGACCAACCAGGTCGCTGCGAAGCCTGATGCGTTCTTCGGAGACCCCACCAGGCCCATCGGAGGACACATCGTGGGACACACCGCCACCTTCAGGATCTACCTGAGGAAGGGAAAGGCCGGGAAGAGGATCGCAAGGCTGATCGACTCCCCCAACCTGCCCGAGGGCGAGGCCGTCTTCATGGTCACCGAAGATGGAATAAAGGACTGATGCTTAAACCGGGGGTGTGAGCCCCCAATTCTTCTTCGAACTGTCCGGCGAATCGAAGGACATGCCTCTGGCCGAGGCGAAAAGATGCCTTGAAGCGGAGACTGACTCCTTTGAGATCGTGAAGAACGGTCCGGGATACATGGTCGCGTCTTTCGACGAGAAGTATCTGGATGCCGTGGCGGACCGCATCGCGCTCACGCACAGTATCGGACTGTATCTGGGAGAATACACCCCCGATGATGTGTCCGGACTGGAGAACGTGATCCTTCCAGAGGGATCCTTCGCCGTCCGTGCCAAACGTTTCGAGGGGATGATGAAGGATGTTGATTCCCAAGGCCTGATCAGGAGGATCGGAGGGATTCTGTCCAGAAACAACGACGTGAACCTCAGGGAACCAGACACCGTGGTCAGGATGCAGATGTGCGACGCGGTGCATCTGTACATCGAACAGAGGGTCACCGACACCGACCTTCTAGAGAAGAGGAAAGTCGGGGAGAGACCGTTCTTCTCCCCTATATCACTGCATCCGAAATACGCCAGGGCCCTGATCAACCTCACCGGAGTGAAAAAGGGCGGAACCGTCCTGGATCCGTTCTGCGGAACAGGAGGCATCGTCATCGAGGCGGCGGAGATGGGCATGAAAGCCATCGCATCGGACTTCGACGAGGAGATGGTCATCGGCTGCCAGGAGAACATGGACTTCTACGGCTTGGAACTGGCTGATTTCGAGACCATAGACATCGGGGAGATCGGCGAGAGGTTCGAGGACATCGATGCCATCTGCACCGACCCGCCTTACGGAAGATCCACCAAGACCGGCGGTGAGGACATCGATGAGATCTACGCCAGAGCCGGAAAGGCGATACCTCAGGCGCTCAGGACCGGAGCCAGAGCGGGAGTGGTACTGCCCCATCCGATCGAGTACGACACCATGACGCTGGAAAGCATGTACCTCCAGAGGGTCCACGGATCGCTCTCCAGACACTACCATGTCTTCAAGAACTCACTCTGAGATCTCATCCGTGACATCGTCCCATTTCTTCACGATAGGGTCCCAGCCATCGTAATAGGACCTGAACGCACCGTAGATGTTGTTGAAATCCTTGGTCTTGGTCCTGTAGAAACGTCCGCCGGTGCGAACCTCCATGATATAACTTGGACGCAAGACCATCCCCTGATTCCAGATGGATGCCTGGATGAACTCTGCCTCGTCATCTCCTTTGGACAGGACGACGAACTCGTTCTCGTGGGACGTGATGCCGGCCAGAGCCCTGCCTATGTCCTCCCAGCCGTCGGCGGGCCTGCAGTCCTCTGAATCCGTCATCAGGAAGAAATCCATCGGACTATTATGAACCGCCACACTTATTATCATTCCCGACACGGATGGGTTGGATGAGTTATCTGGTATGTTTTTCCCAAATATCGGGCACCGCTCCCTTGAATTGGTATCTTTTTATAGTGCCCCAACATAGCGAGTTACGTTGCCTGTATGGCACATAGCTATGCCATGGTCGCGACGGAGGCGAACCTGGCATTCATACTCGGTGTGATCGGATATGACGGTTAAGCAGTATCTCCTGGACAGGATCTCAGAAGGAACTACGCTCCACGTCGCCCTCCTCGATCCGGACAAGCAGTCCGCGACCCAAGCGGGCGAGCTCGCGAAACGCATGAAGGAGGCGGGAACTGATGCAGTCTTCATCGGAGGCTCCACAGGAGTCACCACCCAGAACCTGTCTGACACTGCTAAGGCCATCAAAGAGACGTCCGGACTCCCCACCATCCATTTTCCGGGGAACGCCGAGGCTCTGTCCGCGGATGTGGACGCGCTTCTGTTCATGAGCATGATGAACAGCACAGACGTCAAGTGGCTCATGGGGGCCCAGGTCTACGCCGCGCCGTTCATCAAGAAGCTCGGGATCGAGACCATCCCCATGGGATACATCATCGTAGAACCCGGGATGAAGGTCGGAGAAGTCGGGAAGGCCAAACCGATCAAACATGAGGAGATCGAGAAAGCCGTCGCCTATGCCCTCGCATGCGAGATGTACGGGATGGAGCTCGTGTACCTCGAAGCAGGTTCCGGAGCCGACAGACCCGTTCCCCCCGAGATGATCTCGGCGGTCAAGAAAGCAGTCTCCATCCCGCTCATCGTGGGCGGAGGCATCAGGACCCCCGAAGCAGCGGAAGCCGCCAGGAAGGCAGGGGCGGACATCATCGTCACCGGCACCCTCATAGAACAGTGCAACGACGACAGCAAGCTCAAAGCTGTCGTGAAGGCCTCCAAGGGGATCTGAAGATGCCGTACGAAGAGCCTGCGTACAGACAGCCTATCTCCCCGAAGGCCCCTATGTGGCTGACCCCCGAGGAGAGGGCGGCAGGCATCCACAAGGATCTGAAGATCGCCGCCAGGAGGTTCCTTTGCCCCACATGCGGCAGGGAGTTCAGTCTTTTCCAGTCCAGGGCCGTGGCCTGCAAGGCATGTCCCAAAGCCAACCAGAACTGCCCTAACGTCAGATGCCCCCACTGCGACTCGGAATTCCCTCTCAGAGGGTTCGTGGTCCCCGATGACAAGGAGGACCAGGTCCACATGTCGGCCTACGCCGACAAGGTGTTCAACAAGTGGCAGGATTCCTACGGGAACAACCGCAGGTGAGCTCAGCTCTTCTGGATGCAGAGCATCTGCGGATGACGATTGAGCACGGCCGCGAGATCCATCGCCCTTGGCCTGGCTCTGTGCATGACGCCACCGTTCTCCGGTTCATACACCATGACCTGCTCCACGGCGATCCTGCAGACCTCGGACATGGATTTCGATCCGTCCATGAGGTCCTTCGCGATGACCACCGCATCCGCGATGGCACGCGCCTGAGCGATATCGAATATCCCTGCGACAGGCACATTGACCTTGTATTCGCCGATCTCGATCGTGCGTATCCCCTGGGCGGAAGCACTGACCTCCTTCCTTCCCTTCTCATACACGATGTTCTTGGAAACGGGATACCTCTCCGCGGGCATGGCGTAGGTCGAATCGGACTGGACCTTCCCGACTTCAACCGGAACCGCCTTGAATCCGTCCATGACGATGACCTGGTCGGCCAGCCCTGCGGCCGTTGCATCACCGGTCACCATCATGATTGATATTCCGGACCCGGCCATGGAGCGTCCGAGTTCGGAAATCGGTGTCATGGAATCGGATTCCGCCATGAAGCCACGCCTCAGAACACACGGGTCAGAATAACCCTCGTCAAGGATCAAGAACCCGCATCCCATCTCGACCGCTTCCGACACGGATACGAGCTCGGATACTGGAGATGAAACACTGGAATCCTGGGTCCTGACGGTGTCCCCTATCTCGGAACATGATCCCACGAACGATGAGATGTCCACGGAATCGGCAGGACGGCCGGGCTCACTCATTATGTACGAGGTCTCCGGCAGGGATATCACATACTCCCTCCCGTCCCCTGGGATATGATTATAGATGCCGCTGAAGACCGCATCCGCGAGAACGGACCTGCCGCTCCTGCTGCATCCTGCGATCACGGTGAATCCCTTCCTGATTCCCATGCCCTCCATCGGCTCCCCGTTAGGAACATCGATCCTGACTTTGAGCGAGGGGTCGCAGTCGAACGGCACGGCATCCACCTTCGGAGCCAAGTCATCCTCCCTCCTAGGAAGGATGGAGCCGGTTGCGACGAACGCCGCCAGACCCATGCCCTCCAGCGATGCCCTGATGTGTTCCGCATTCTCTGCGGTCTGGATGTGATTGTAGAGCTTGGACTGCTTGTAAGCCTTGTAGACCATGGATTCGTAGACTATCCTGCGGATCCTTCCGAAGATCAGCTCCTCGGTGGCCATGGCGTTGACCTTCCCTCCGGATGAAGGCAGGTCCGCCGTGAAACTGACCTCTATATAGTACTGGGTTATGGCGACACTCCCTCTGTCCAGGACCTCCTGCCCCGGACGGGGAATGTATATCTCTCCCCCATCGGTCTTGGGTATAGGGGATCTAGCATGGGTGCGTGCGGACTCCCAGAAGCGCCTGGCGATGAGATCTCTGAGCGCCACCGAACGAGACTCGTTGGAGTATGTGTCCTCGGGGAACGCTGCCAGCTTCATAGGGACCCGGACCCTCATGCGGGTGTGACCTGCCCTGTCATTCTGAACATCGTCAATGATGAGTTCGAAATCGTCCATAACGAAGTTGTTCTCTATTCCCTTATATTTGGCGAACGGTTTACCGTCCGCGTTCTTGAGCGTCTTATGGAGAATCTCCTCGGAAGCCATCACTCAACCTCCAGAAGTTTGGCGTCTATCCTGGGATCCGATACCTTCCTGACAGGTCCGGAACCAATCATCTCGCGGATGACCACTTCCATGACTAGCCAGACAATCATCTTCTTACGAAAACAGCCCGTGTGCGACCTGCCTGCTCTTCCCACGGACCCATGCATATGCAGGATCGGTACTCCCGATTCGTCCGGGAACACCGTCCCTGTGCCTGTGAGCTCACACGGCGCATCCAACGTGCAGATTATGGGTGTGATGCTACCATCTATGGGGTACTCGGGCCCAGACACGTACTCCGAACCGGCATCCACTCCGCCGACGGCTGTGACGGTAGCGTTGCTGATCCCGTTATCGTTACAGAACCGCTCCACAGCCTCGTGCAGTATCTCGCCGTCCTCCAGACGGAGGACGAACACCCTGCCGTCCCTGAGCTCGGCGGACCTCATGGCAACGCCTCAGCGCCACTTGCTGTACCTGTCGAGCAGTTTGGAGATCTTTTCGAACTCGTCCTTCGTGAGATCCCCTGAATCGAGAAAAGTCTTGATGAAATCCTTCGCATCCTTTGTGGAGACGCGGGACGCCTTGGCGATGACAGATGCCAGGAACGATGATGCTTTGGAAGGGTCCATCGAGGACGCCTCAAGGATCTGGTTCATGTCGTACTTGAACGGGTTGATCCTGTGGGTGTTCAGCATCGCCTGCCTTCTTGTGGACTCTTTGGTCCTCTGCGGCTTGTTCTTCTTGGCTCCTTTGTCATTGTACGTCCCGGTAGACTGCGGACGGTTGACAACGACCTTGTTTTTCTTCACTTCACCAGGCACGAGTATTACTCCGTTAAGCTTCGAATCGGCCATCTATATTTAAAGCATTTGCAGGGAATCCATTCCGCGCCCCACCTCGATAATATAAACCAAAGTCGTTCCAGGGTCCATGAGTCCTGCAGAAACCGTTGCAGACGTCACGAACGAGCCTGTGATGAGGTTGAGGAAGTTCGCCCTCCGCCTCTATTGGGTACTTTTCCTGCTCATGCTGCTGCTGGCGGCGATCTGCGTGACCATGGGTGAGATTGAGATCCTGATCATCGCCGTTCCGATCATACTGATTATGGCACTGTCCCTCTTCACGGACAGGGATGTGGTGCACATCCCTCCGACACTGATCATGCTGATGGTAGGGACGTTCTACCTGATGATCCTGGCCCGGGTGTTCTCGGACATCGCGATACTGAACATCGCGGCCAGCATCCTGGCAGGCGTGGACTACGGACTCCTGAGCCTGATCACCGTGTACATACTGCTGAGGTCCATGCCCAGCGTGAAGACCGAGAACAGCAAACTCCTGTCGTTCACCGTGCTGGCCATGTCCCTGGCCATATTCGTGGCCACCAAGATGCTGCAGTACTTCCTGTCACTGGTGTTCGTGAACATTGAGAGTGTGGACCTGGATGACCTCATGGTCAGCTCGGCCCTCGTGGTTCTTGGAGGCCTGATTGTCTGCGCCGTGTACCACCTGGACACCAAGCAGAACCTGTTCAGGTACACCCTGACCATGTTCCTGGAGGTCAACTCCGAGTACCTCGGCATCGAGAACAGGGAGAAGGAGGATATCCTGAAGTTAATACGCATGGGGGAATCCGAAAGACTCGAGTTCAAATCTACCCTCAGGACAAACCTCCAGACCGGGGAGACGGACAAGAGGATGGAGAAGGCCGTCCTGAAATCCATCGTGGCGTTCCTCAACACGGACGGAGGGGACCTGCTTGTCGGTGTCACAGACCAGGACGGCATCTGCGGAGTGGATGTGGAGAGCTTCGAGAACAAGGACAAGATGGGGTTGCACCTGACCAACCTGATCTCCAGCCAGATCGGAAACGGGTTCCTCTCGTACATCTCGTTCGGCATGACCGACTTCGACGATAAGACCGTCATAAGGGTCAAATGCCTCTCCTGCCCCCAGCCGGTCTTCCTCAAAGAAGGCAAGACGGAGATATACTATGTCAGATCCGGACCGTCCACGGTCGAACTCACCGGAATGAACCTCCTGAACTACGTCAACAGCCGTCGCATGGAGATGGTCAAGAAGGGAAGGGTGTTTGATTAAAAGGTTTGTTCGGAATCCTCACTCGGAATCCTGACTGAGCTTCAGCGCCTTTTTGGCGTTGTTCAGAGACCTTGCAATCAGGAGTGTCATGATGACGGCGAGAACCGTAACGATGATCGCGTAGACAACGAGTCCGAGGAAGCCGTTGTCGTCCGGGAACAGCATAGACACGCCCTGTTTAATGGCCTCATTCCAAGCCAGAGCGGCAACGAGACCGAAGGCCGCGGTGATAAGCGACGCGAAGGTCTCGAGAAGCTGAACTTTGAACTGTTCAGATTTCTCTGCCATAGGATATCGGATGCATCAGTGTTATTTACCACTAACCACCGAAATCGGGGTTTTTTAACACCGTGACGCGATTCATAGAAGTCGTCGATGTCGGGATTTTTGGCGCCTCTCACGACGATTATGATGAAATCACAACCACTGTCAGGACGGTCAGTCCCCACGAACCCGAGACGAACTGATGCACGTCGGCCCATAAACATCACACGAACGCGTTTGCAGACAAATCATAGCAAAATACGCGCGCCAACTTGCCAGGGGCGTCGATACCCTCCCGAACAGACGGCTGGTGCGGGGGGTGGGATTCGAACCCACGGAACACTAAGTACGGGATCTTAAGTCCCGCGCCTTTGGCCAGCTCGGCTACCCCCGCTCCGAATGTGTATCAGGCTCCCGATAGAAATAACCCGCCTCGAAAACGCGGTGCCATGTATATACCATCAAAACCATGCTCCCGACATGTCTTACAGGATTCCGAGCGAGGGTGAGGTGGCCAAGGCCATCGAGAACTGCCTTGTCCGCACCCAGCACATCCGCTCCCAGAGGGAACTGTGCGAGAAGGTGTCCGCGGAACTCCTGTGCCAAGACCAGACATACCGCATCGGGGCCAAGCGCATCAGACGGATCGGAGTCTCGAGAGGACTCTTCACGCTGGACATATCCTACGCATCCACCAGCAGGGACGTGGGTGATTTCTGTCCTGTGTGCGGGACCAAACTGAGGTCCGTGAAAAACATGACCCTGGACGGGGACACCGTGGAGCTCATGCGCACCTGCGGTATGTGCGGATACACCGCCAAAGGCGAAGCGACCAAACCTGCCAGGTATGTGGTGACCCGTAGGATCCGACATCCCCTGAACAAGGAGGGCAGGATCGCTCTTCTGAAAGAGGCTGAGACTCTGCTCAACGAAGCCGCGGACATCATGGACGCCGCGATCAAGATGTCCGGCCTGGAACTCCGCAGCAACGGTGATTCCGACAAGATCAGACACATCGCATCCGACAGGTCCTACGGCGGTAGCCTGAGGAATCTGGCTCTGGACCTGGAAAGACTCGAGGACGACCCTCTCTGGACGCAACCTCTGACCTCCCCCAAGAACATGTACGAAAAGCTTTTTCATTCCTAAGGGAGATTGAGCGGGCAGTGCTCACATGAAGATTTGGGAGTTTGCAAAGGTCAACGGGTCATCGATCAAAGTGGACAGCTGGATGTCCGACACCATGGGTCTCGTGGACGGGGGCTGCGTCTACAGCACGCTCTTCAAGCACCCTCAGGCAGGCCCCAAGGACTATGAGATAATACTGTCCGTGTTCCCTCAGGAGAACTACCGCACGCTGACCCACATCACCATGTATCTGGATGATGTGCCCGGCTCCAGTGCCCAGGCGGCCAGTTTCCTTGCAGCCAAGGAGATCAACATTCTCAACTCAATATCCCTCAACGGGATCTCCGACACAGTCATCGTATGGAAACTCATGGCTGACCTGAACTTCGCCGGAGAAGTGGACATAATCAAGGATGAGTTCGAAGCCCTGAAAGCCAAAGACGACCCCTCCGTCTCCAAGATCAGGAGAATCGACTTCAAACCCGCTGAAATCGGCAGACTCTTCAAAGGCGGCAACAGCGCCAACGGCAAGACCGAGGTCCGCAGGGGATACCCGTCCGGAATCGTGGGCGGATGCTTCGATGTCGCAGACCAGTACGGAGACATACTCACCGACATCGACGGCTCCAACGTCCTGGTCACGATGGACGCGGACTCATGGATCCTGTCCCTCACATTCTTCAAAGAAGGGACCCGCCTGGTCAAAGTGGGTATGGAGATTCCCGACTGTCCGGGAGGAATCACCCAGGCACTCAGCGTCATCGCCGATTGGAACGTCAACCTGATCTCCGTGTTCAGCAAGGTCAAGATCTGCTACGAAACCATGTACCTCGAACTGGTCATGGACATAGGCAAGAGCGACAAATCGTTCGAAGAGATCTGCGAAACCCTCCCCAAGGAGATGGACAAACTCAACGGCATCTTCCTTGTGAAGGAGATCACCGAGCTGAACTGATCATGAGACTGCCCAAGACGGCTCGCAGACCTGTCGCACCCCTCGGGGAGGTCGCCCTCGGCAAAGGGGACTATGTGGCAGGGGGTGCATGCTCGCTGCCGTTCCTGGACCTTGACGGAGCCCGTCGCAGAAGACCCCTGGTGTTCGGAGAGGTCACCGACTGTCTGAGCGACTACCCCGCCCTTGCGGCGGAGATGTTCTCCGGCAGACATAATGACCCTGCGGAATGGGCGGTCATGTGGAAGGAGATCGGAGCCGACGGCATATGGATAGACCTGAAGAAAGGTGATTCCGAACTCGTCAGGACGATCGTCGAACGCACGAGACTCCCCGTCGCAGTCACTGCGGACCATGGAACCTTGGCGAAGGTGGCCGAGATAGAGGGTTCCGTCATCATCCTCATCGGACGCGGAGAACAATACTTAGGGCCTGCAGGAGGCCATGCGGTCATGGTGAACGCGTCGACCCCGGATTCATTGGCGGACAGATGCCTCGAAGCGGAATCGTCAGGAATGTGCAGCATCATCATGGATGTCGGTAACGGAACCTGTTTCGCCGAAGAGGTCCGGAGAAGGGCCCTGGAAGGTGAACGTTCACTGAGGCATCCGACAATATGCAACGTGTCCGGCTGTTGGGAATCCGGATTCTCCGATGCCCGTTCGGCATCCATGTGGGAAGCAGAGGCCGCACTGTCCGCGATGCTGGCCGGAACGGATATCCTGATCGTCAGAGGCCCCGGAGCAGCGGATATGGCCCGCGTATACGGGGAGGAGCTCGCGGATCTGTGATACCATGACGAAACCGAACATCATAGCAGAAGGGCCGTTCTTCGCCCTGAGCATAACCGACTTCCTCCCGGAAGAGCTCATGCGTCCTCGCCTGGAGTACATATCCGAGACCGCAAAGGAATGCTCATGTCTGAGGTTTGTCTGCATCAGGAACGACTCCTTGGACCAGGAAGTACTCTCCCGCGCCGCGGAGGCTGCCGCCGGAACGAAGCTCGGCATAATCCTGGAATCGGCGGATCCCGATTGTCTCGGCTATGTGGCGGAACGCATCGGACCCTGCATATTGTCCTTGACAGACCCAAACGGATTGCAGTCTGCAGCGAGGATCTCCGCGGAAACCGGATGCCCGCTGGCGATTCCGGGATCCGATGTGCAGGAACTCATGGATAATATCGAGTCCGCGGAATCCGTCGGGGCGGATGACCTGATCATGAATCCCACGGTGAGGAACATGAAGGCCTGCCTGGAGACCAACACCGACCTGATAAGGCTGCGTACGGAACACCATCTGCCGCAGGCCGGATACCCTCTGATGACGCGCACATGGTCGGGGGAGTATGCTTTGGCAGTGGCATCGGTATCCGTGATGAGATCCGGAGACCTCATCGTCCTGGATGACCTGGATCATGAGGCATGCAGAGTGCTGGACAGTCTGATGCACAATCGGATGTGAGGACATAATATTCATTTACTGCCAATGTAATTTCAATCACAGATGCTAATATCTAAGTTCTCCAGGATCGACACCGTGACTTTTCCGGGGAAATACCACTCTGTCATCGAACTGTCGGAGGAGTGCGAAAACGGGCAGAACATGGCTGAGATCGCCAACACGGTGCGGCTTGACAGGAACTCTTTGGATGGTGTCATTTTCGTCGGAGGAGACGTCGACATCCTCCGCATAAAGGATGTTCACAAAGCCATAAGGGAGATTCGCCCGGCCGGATTGGAAATCGTGATATCTACATCCGGCGTCGACCCTGTAATACTCGATGACCTCATCGGTGCGGGATATGCGGGGCACGTCCTGTTCTCCTTCGACCAACTACCGGATGCCGATCAAAGAAGATCTGTGGAGGTCACCAGGAGAAGCGACGCGAAATTCTCCGTCAGGATAACCTTGGACCCGGAGAAGATGTCCCCTGATGCGTTGACCGATACCGCAGAAGTCGTCAGAGGTGCGGATTCTATAACGTTAATCCGCCACGAATCAGCAACCAAGGGGAAGTCGTACAAGAAGAATGAGCTGACCTCCATGGCGAAATCCCTGAAAGGGTTCGCCAAAGAGGTCAGGGTTTTGTGACTCACTTGGTGAAGTCGGACAGACCCAATCCGGACACCGGCATCAGATCCGCACTGCTGAAGTTGATGTACATCTGTGCCACGTCCACCTCGGTTTTGAAACGCTCGATGACCTTCGGATCCTTGGTGAACAGTCCTGCGGACAGACCGCATTCCGTGTCCTGGATCTCCTCGAAGGCCATGTCGACCGACTCGACCACCTTTATGTTGAGGATCGGAAGACCTGAATCCATGTAATTCAGGTCGTTCTCCTCATCAAGGCCGGACATGACGACAGGTGCCACGTAAGCTCCCTGAGGCACGTCCATCGGCGTAGGTGCCTTGGATATCACATATGCCATGTTGTCCAGAGTGATCGTCTGGAACTGCTTCGCGGCACGATCGCTGATTATAGGTCCCGTGAAATTGACATCATCCACGGGGTCCCCGACCTTCAGGTCCTTCATGTTCTCTATAATGGCATCCATGAGACGCTTCTGATCGTCAGCGGTGACTATGACCTTTGAGCAGGAGAACAGACGCTGTCCCGAATAGGCGAAAGCCGATTCGACGATGTTCTTCGCAGCTGCCTTCATATCCGAGGGCCTGTAGACGATCGCAGGGTTCATCCCTTTGATCTCGTTGATGAACTTCAGCTCATCATCGACCTGGAGGAACATCAGATCCTCGAGCCTCTCACCGGATCCGGTGGCAGCGACACCGACAACACGCATGTCGTTGGCCAGGTCCTCGGTGGACTGCTCGGTCCTGTCGACGACCAATGCCAGAACCCCTCCGGGAAGGCCGTAGCGTTCCATCGTCTCATAGAAGGAGTAAACCGGCAGGGGGCAGGTATTGGACGGATTCATGACCACGGTGTTCCCGGCGATCAGAGCGGCGGTTGCCATCGCGATGGGCGAGGCCATCGGGGAATTGTGTGCAGACAGGACGGCCCAGACTCCGACAGACCTGCCTTTGAACGTCTTAGCCTGCTCCAGAATCCTCTCCAGGGCAGCGATCAGAGCATCGACCTCGTTGAGGGCCTCCTTGCGGACCATCCCCGTGCTGACCGTCACCATCGCCGCGTAGTACAGCCTCCGGGCCTTCAGAAGAGTCAGGTATTTCTCGAAGTAGGCTGCACGCTCCTCCACGGGAACCTTGGACCACTGGTCGTAGGCCTTCAGGGTTGCAGTGACTGCCTCTGTCATGATGCCCTGCTCCGGCTCCTGGAAGATCCCATACCTTATCGATTCATCGATGGGGCTGTGGATGATGAACTCATTGCCCGATGCAACCTTCATTCCGCCATAGTAGCTGGGATAGTCCTTCTTCTCCCCGCTCAGAACCTGATCGATGGCCTTCTCGAACTCCCTTCCCTCTTCGGTGGTCTGTAAATCTGGATACTCTGCCATAATGTCCGGTGTATCTTATGGGACGGTTATGAATATTGCTAGAACAGGAACATTCCAAAGCAGGTTGTGTTAAAAGATGGTGGACCCGGCCGGATTTGAACCGGCGACCTCCGCCGTGTGAAGGCGACGTCATAACCCCTAGACCACGAGTCCTTGGATGCCCGATTGCAATGGCGTATTTAATTATGACGTGCCTATGAAAATCGGTCGGAATACATTGAATCCATCGCCGACCCGGAAAGAGGAGGAAACGTATGATTGGCCAGCGATGGATGGATGTATAATCCAATAAGTGGCTATTAGATATATAATAATAACTGAACCCCAGACCACATGACACCTCTGATCCAGACTGCTTATGGATCGAATCAGAACAAACGGCTACAAAAATCGATTATGAGGAATCTCCTGAGATTCCGATACAAAGGGTTTCCGGAACAAAGGATGCATCATTCGACTCCGCATCTTCAATCCCGTCTTGTTTCCCTGACAAGATACTCATATCGACCGTTGTCAGCGCGCCCCTTTGTCCTTCCGCCTCGTTTTTGGTGATGGCAATTCTTCATACATCGCTTCAAAGAGTCTCGTGAGGAAATCCTTATTGTCAACCTCGTCCACCAACAACATCTCCTTCGCACCATCATAGGGCAAATCGTAAATGGCGGCCGGCATGTGTTCCAAGGCGGATTTTGTGGGTTTTACAAGCAACCTGTCGTCATATATTCCACCGATGATCTTGTCGCGATAATAGATTACATACTCTCCCATCATCGCCTTGTATGCAATATCGTCTAAGCCGGATAATTGTTCCAAAATGTATCCGAGATACTCTTTACTTGAAATCATCTCGCCCCACCTCGCTCATATTACCGGTCATCACTTCGCTCCGTGTCATAGTCGAAGGTGTACAACACAATACATGGAACATGACTATTCCGGAAAGGTCCTGGGTGCCCTCTCGGAAAGCATGACAAGTCGACAACCTGTGGATTCCAAAACCGTTGAAGTGGGCCCGGCCGGATTTGAACCGGCGACCTTCGCCTTGTAAGGGCGACGTCATAACCCCTAGACCACGGGCCCGTAAGTCGTCGTATTGAAAACCAATATAAATACAGCTCGGCGAACGAGCTGTTTTCCTCCGCATACTGGCTGGAACAACCGATATAACCGGAAACTGCAACGGCCTACTTCAACTTAAAATATCATGAAACCATAGTCCACAACAACGCGATTGTAGTCCAGCGGTTAGGACGGGAGCTTCCCAAGCTCTTGACCCGGGTTCGATTCCCGGCAATCGCACCATTGATTTTTACCGGCCCGAAGGCCGTAAGCTGTTTTGCCTGAACCTTCAAGCGGTCCTAATCTTCAATGACTGCTCCACAGGAATGACGAAAATCCTGCCATCCCCCGGACTTCCTGTGGTGGCATGGGATCTGATGACCTCTATGAGCCTGTCCACGTCCTCGTCTTCCACTATGGATTCGATCTTCACCTTCTCAATCTCATCGACGACGAACTCGCCGACCCTTGTGGTGAACTTGAGTCCCATCTGCTCCCCGCGTCCGGTGACATGGGTGATTGTCATCCCGTTTATGCCGGCATCCCTCATAGCATCCTTGACGCACTGAAGCCTCTCCGGTCTGAATATAGCTACAATCATCTTCATCACGTTCACCTCACATCAGATACGATGACTCTCCGTGCTCGATTATGTCGGCACCAATCATCTGCTCGCTTTCGGACAGGGCCGCACCCTTTCCGGTCGTCCTTCTTAAGACGATGTCCAGAGCCTTCATGAGCACATAAGACACGACAAAACAGTACACCAGGGTGATGACCACGTTGATCACCATTCCGGCCAGAAGGTCAGCATGTCCGTAGATCAGTCCGCCGCTACCCTCCCAGCTGTACTCCGCCACGGAGAATATGCCGACCGCGATGGCACCCCAGATTCCTCCGATACCGTGGAGTCCCATGACATCCAGCGCATCATCCACTCCGGACTTGTCGCGCATGAAGATGATTCCGAGGTAACAGATTATCGCCGCGATGGCACCGATGACAGCCGCGGCCCAAGGGTCCACGAATCCGCAACCGGGCGTGATACCGACAAGACCTGCCAGGACTCCTGCGCAGAGACCGGTGACGTTGACACGGCCCACGTGAAGATACTGCACGAAGATCCACACAATGGTTGAGACACATGATGCGATGAGGGTGTTCACGGCCACGAGGACGACGATCTCGTCGAATCCTCCCTCGGACCCGCAGTTGAATCCGAACCATCCGAGCCACAGGATCATGCATCCCATGAACATCAACGGGACGTTGTGGGTACGTCCCTTGGATATCCTCCCGCTCCTCTTGCCGATGGCCACCGCCGCAGCCACGCCCGATATACCTGAGCACATGTGGACCACGGTTCCACCTGCAAAATCCTGCGAAGGCAACCCCATCTCGGACAGGCCTGCGGACAGGAATCCACCTCCCCAGACCATGTGGGCCATGGGCGCGTACACGAGGAACGACCACAGGGCGAGGAACACCATTATGACAGGGAATCTGACCCTCTCGGCCGTGGCACCGAAAACTATGCACGAGGTCACGATGGCGAACATCCCCTGGAAGATCATGAATTCGTAAGTCGGAATGTTCCCGTTCCCCTCTGTTATGGAAAGACCGTTTCCGAAGACCATATCCAGGTTACCTATGAACTGCCCGTCTCCGGAAAGGGCCAAAGAGAATCCCACGGCCCACCAGATCACTCCCACCAGCGCCATGACGCCGATGCACTGGGCCATCATTGAGGTCATGCTCTGCTTCCTCAGCATGCCTCCGTAGAATATCGCGATGGCGGGAGCCATGATGAACACCAGCATCGTGCAGAGGAACATGAACAACGACGAGGTTCCGTCAACGGTCGCATCATCGAATGCAGCCGACACCTCGGGAAGTATAAACATCGTCAGCGAGGCCAGGGCCAGAAGCCCCAGCGCCACGGTTCCCAGCAATCTCAATTAATTACACACTCCGTCAATTGAATCCCTTTGTCGGGATAATTTAGACAAATGTCTAATTGTATATGAAAGTAACCAATATTTATCGAAAAATTGTTGAAAAACGAATATAATTGAACATCAATAATGAATAATACCGTTCATCAGAACACCGAAACAACGGAAAACCGCACAGATGCCTAATCACCAGCGGCATAGGTAAAAGAGGAAAGTGCCCGTCGGAGACGGGGCGTTTCAAGGGTTTAGTCACTCTGTGACGGACCTGATCTTGATGGACTGCTCCACAGGGATGACGAATATCCTGCCGTCCCCGGGATTTCCTGTCTCGGAGAATCTCCTGATCACTCCGATGACCGCTTCCACCTGGTCATCCTCGACTACGGACTCGATCTTCACCTTCTCGATCTCATCGACGACGAACTCGCCGACCCTGGTGGTGAACTTGAGTCCCATCTGCTCCCCGCGTCCGGTGACACGGGTGATGGTGAGGCCGTTGACCCCGATGTCCCTGAGGCCATCCTTCACGCACTGTAGCCTCTCAGGCCTGATTACAGCCATTATCATCTTCATCTCAATCACCTCACATAACGTAGGCAGGCTCTCCGTGCTCCACGAGGTCCTGTCCGATGAGCTCCTCCTCGGTGGGGATGCGGACATCCTTCATGATCTTTCCAATCACCCATATGATGATGTAGGATGCGACGAAACAGAACACCAGGGTGAACACAATGGCGACCAGCTGACCGACCACGAGGTGCCAGTCTCCGGAGTAGAACAGTCCTCCCGCGGCTGCGTTGGAGAACAGTCCGGTTGCGATGGCTCCCCAGATTCCTCCGATACCGTGGACACCCATGACATCGAGGGCATCATCCAGGCCGGACTTCTTCCTCATGAGGATGACTCCGAAGTAACAGACCGCTCCTCCGACCAGGCCGATGAAGAGGGCGTCGACGGGTGCCACTGATCCCGCTGCGGGGGTGATGGCGACGAGACCCGCGATGGCTCCGGCGATAAGCCCCAGGACACCGACGCGTCCCACGTGCAGGTACTGGATTGCGGCCCAGGAGGCCATGGCGCAGACCGCGGAGATCTGGGAGACCATGATGGCGTTGATAGCCACTGCATCAGCAGCGAGTCCAGATCCTCCGTTGAATCCGAACCATCCAAACCAGAGCAGGAAGCATCCGATGAACGCCATGGGGATGCTGTGAGACCTTGTGGATGTCCTGCTGCTCCTCTTGCCCAGGTAGGCTGCCAGAGCCAGACCGGTGGCTCCTGCGCAGATGTGAACGACGGTTCCTCCCGCGAAGTCGAGAGTGGTCAGTCCGAAGGGGAGTCTGGTTGCAAGGAATCCTCCGCCCCAGACCATGTGGGCCATGGGTGCATAGACGATGACGGACCAGACCGCAAGGAACCATGTGATGGCCGTGTACTTGATACGCTCGGCACACGCACCCAGGACGATTCCCGCAGTGATGAGGGCGAACATCATCTGGAAAATGGCGAACTCCATGTCGGGAATGAAGTCGCTGATGTTCATCTGATCGACCGAGACTCCGTTGAAGAAGATGTGGTCGAGTCCTCCGATGAAGGCGTTACCCTCGGAGAACGCGAGGGAATAACCGACGACGAACCAGGAGATGCCCATAACCGCCATGGACAGAAGTGTCTGGGCGATGATGGATGTCATGCTCTGCTTCCTGAGCATACCTCCGTAGAACAAAGCGACTCCGGGAGTCATTATGAACACCAGGATTGAACAGATTGCGATCCACGAGACGTTCGCATAGTCGGCGGGATCGTCGCCAAGGGTGTGTGCGGAGACAGGGTCCCCGAGCATCATCAGGACGATTGCACCAATCGCGACTGCAGTGAATGCAAATGCGATGTACTTCTTGAAACTCATGATATTCCTCGATGAATGTCTATTTTTGGTAAACAATTTTGTACATATGACTATTCTATTTAAGAATATCTCAAGTTGGTGCTATTTTTTGTCCATTCAATCACTAAATTATATGATAATTAGACATTTGTCTAATAAAAATAAATGATGCACGAAGATGCTACTTCGTGAAGACAAATACAGTAAAGTGAAGGAAAGACGGGCCCGGAAAACAGCCGGGACCGTCTGAAATGTGGGGTTTGACGGCTCAGAGCAGAGTCTTCGCTTCGTCGGAGGTCATGTCAAGAGCCTTGAGCATGTACTCGAGGGCCTTCTTACCGTAAGGGGCACGGGCCTTGGGGTCCTCCATGATCTCCGCATAGGTTGCCATGACGTTGTTGTAGTACTCGATGGCGAACTCGGAATACAGGGAGGCGGACATGGACTCGTCCATCTCAGCAGCCTCGCAGTAGGCCTTCTCCGCCTCGTCGTATTTGTTGATGGAAATGCAGAACAGCCCGTAAGACTGGTAGTAGTCGACACGCTCGCCGTCGAGTTCAATGGCCTTCTTGTAAGCGTCCATAATCTCCTGGGAGTCCACCTTGGCACCGAACATTCCTGATGCGTAGTTTCCGCACTCAGCCTTGTAGTACCAGACGTCCGCGTTGTCTGGAAGCTCGGTTGCCAGCTTCTTGAACGTCGTGTATGCCTTCTTGAAATCTCCCTCGTCCATCGCCTTCATTCCTGCGGCGATCTTCTTCTCGGGCGTTGCCTCTGCCATGTTCTGTCAGACCGGTGCAGCGAATATATATCCTTCCGCAAACACTTATAAAGCCGTCAAACGGGTTTCATCATCATGAAGACTTGGCGCGACTGCCTGGATCCATCCGATTTTCCATCCGTGGAGTTCTCTGAAGGCCATGTGCCAGCATATGATTCTGAGACCGTCATCCGGTGCAGGAACCTGTGCGCCGAGAATGCCTGCGGCGACTACGGCCGGACGTGGTCGTGTCCTCCGGGATTCGACGGCACCATGGAAAGGTACTCCAAGAACTGCGACCTGTGCCTGGTTATGTCCAAGGCCTATGTTCTCGACCCGAAGGACAGAGCCGAAGTCGCGCAGGCGGGCACGGATTTCAAGAGCCTCATCAGGAAAGCCGTCCGCATCCTCAGATCCGAAGGGTTCGTGTGCAACGGTTTCGGCGACGGGGGCTGCGACTACTGCGGAGAATGCGCATATCCGGATCCGTGCAGGTTCCCGGAGGTGTTGATTCCGTCCATATCCGCACTGGGGATTGACCTGAAGGAATACCTGGGTGCCCTTGGTATGGAATTCTCATTCAGGGACGATGCCATGACCCTCTACGCGCTTCTGCTCATAGGGTCCCCTCAATAGTCATGTTACACGCATAATCCTTAAAGGGGAAGTCCCGATAACACGGCCGGAAGGTCTTTCCAATGGACAGAGAAACGGTCGAAAGAGTTGCGCGCACGGCGCACATCAGGCTCACAGAGGACGAGCTGGAGAGATACAGCAGGGATCTGGGCGAGATCCTAACATACTTCGAACTCCTGGACGAAGCTCCCGGATGCGACAGCTACGGCCTCAATCCGGTAGAGATCGCCGATGTACTCAGAGACGACGAACCGTCCATGGAGATCGATTCGGACATCCTCCTCAGGGACATGGATACCTATGAGGGATACGTCAGGGGGCCGAGGCTGTCATGAGCATGAAATCGACCCTCGAGACACTGGAATCCGTGAACTCCAGATACCTCATGTTCCACGCCAAGACCTCGGACACCGATCCGGGCGATGCGAAGTTCCTGTTCTCGGCCAAGGACAACCTCACGTCCAAGGACATGGAGACATGCTCCGGATCCAAGATCCTGGAGGGCTACTTCCCGGCGTTCGACGCCACGGCCATCGCCAAGATGCGTGATGCCGGAGGGAAACTCATCGGAAAGACCAACATGGATGAGTTCGGATTCGGGACGTTCTCCACCAACTCGGGACTGGAAGTCCCCAGGAACCCCTATGGCCTGGAGAGGGCCTGCGGAGGTTCATCGGGAGGATCCGCCTGCGCCGCGGCGGTATTCGAGGACCACGTCTCGCTGGGAGTCTCCACGGGAGGTTCCATCTGCTGTCCCGCCAGCTTCTGCGGGGTCTACGGACTGGCACCCACCTACGGAAGGGTGTCCAGGTACGGACTCATCGACTACGGCAACTCCCTCGACAAGATCGGAGTACTGTCCTCCAAAGCGGGGGACCTCAGGAAGTACACCAGGATCATCGCCGGAAAAGACCCCAGAGACCCCACGTCCTGCGCCCAGCCCGAGTTCAGAGACGAGAACAGGAAGATGGGGTCCGTCGCCATCCCCAGAGAAGGGACAGAAGGTCTGTCCAAGGATGTCAAGGCGGCGTTCGACAACGCGGTTGAGGAACTGAAGCGCATGGGCATAGAGGTCGAAGAGGTCGAGATGCCCTCCCTGAGATATGCCATGCCCGCATACTACGTCCTCGCCACGTCCGAGGCATCCACCAACCTTGCCAGATACGTCGGAATGAGGTACGGGCAGCAGGAAGGCGACCTGTCCCAGAAATTCGACGACTACTTCTCCAGCATCCGTTCCGAGTACTTCGGCGACGAGGCCAAGAGGAGGATCCTGCTGGGAACATTCACCAGGATGGTCGGATACAGAGACAGATACTACTCCAAAGCCAGAGAGGTCAGGCAGGTCGTAATAGCCGATTACAAGCGCGTCCTGAAAAACCACGACGCTGTTCTGGCCCCCACCATGCCCTTCGTCGCACCCAGGTTCGACGAGATCTCGAAGATGTCCGCTCTGGATTCCTACAAAGCGGATTACCTCACCGTCCCGGCTAACATCGCCGGAACACCCCACATGTCGGTGCCCTGCGGATACGACAGTAACGGTATGCCTATCGGAATGCAGTTCGTCGCCGACCATTGGAACGAGAACGTCCTGTTCACCATGGCCGAGGCATGGGAGAAGGAGTTCGACATCGTCAGACCGGAGGTGGGCGCATGAAGATAGGATTGGAAATCCATGTACAGCTTCCCACGAAATCCAAGATGTTCTGCTCCTGTCCCACCACGGAGGCACCCGGACCCAACACCCATGTCTGCCCCACATGCCTGGGGATGCCCGGGTCCAGGCCTGTGCTGAACAAGAAGGTCCTGGAGTACGGCATCATGCTCGCCAAACTGCTGGGGTGCAAGGTCGCAGACACCACATGGTTCTCCAGGAAGACCTACTTCTACCCGGACATGTCGAAGAGCGTCCAGATCACCCAGTACGACAACCCCATCGGGGAGGGAGGAGTCTATTTCATGGGCGACAAGCCCATCAGGATCACTAGGATCCACGTCGAAGAGGACCCGGGGAAGACCAAGAGGGTCGGAGATCTGTCCTCGCTGGTGGACTACAACCGCTCGGGGATCCCGCTGGCGGAGATTGTCACCGAACCCTATCTGAAGACGCCTGCCGAAGCAAGGGACTTCCTCGGAATGCTCATAGCCGACATAAGGCACGTCATAGACCTGCCGGGAGACGGGGAAAGGAGCATCCGTTGCGACTGCAACATCTCCGTCGGAAAGGAGAGGGTCGAGGTCAAGAACGTCACCGGACTGAAGAACGTCGAGAAGGCACTGACCTTCGAGGTCGTCAGACAGACGAAGATCCTCAAAGCCGGAGGCAAGATCGACAGGGAGACCCGCAGGTTCGACGAGGAACGCGGGGTCACTATCAGCGTCAGGAAGAAGGAGTTCGAAGCCGACTACGGTTACATCGACGAGCCCGACCTGGGCATATTCCACATCAAGGAGCTGGCTGATTCCATCAAGATCAGGGAGAGCCCCCAGAAGATGGCGTCCAGGATCGCGCAGCAGTACAACGTCGAACAGAAGATGGCCAAGCAGATTGTGGCCACATCGGTCGGACTGGCGGAGATCTTCGAGACCGTGGCGTCCAAGTACGGCGTCCAGAACGCAGTCAAGTGGGTGGCCGGACCTGTCAACGCCAACTGGAAATCGTTGGAATCCTCTGGAGCGGAACCCTCGGACGTCATCCCTGTGATCGGAAGGTTCGCCGCCGGTGAGATCACCGACACGGAATGCGGAATCGAGATCAGGTGCCTGATGACCGGAGAGGATCCCGAAGCCGTCAAAGGTGCTTCTGGGGATCTAGACAAGATCATCGACGGGTTCATCGACGAGAACCCGGGCGTGGTGGCTGACTACAGGAAGAACGACAAGGCGGCCAACAAGATCATCGGGCAGGTCATGAAGGCCTCCGGGGGAAAATACTCCTCGGCGGAAGTAGTCAGTGCAGTGAAACGCCTCATCGAGGCCAGGTTCTGAAAACTGGTCGGACAATCCGACCTTCATCCCTGATCGGGAACGGAGACTCAGTTCTCCTTCCTGATCCCTTTCTTCTTAACCGAATTGACACCCATGATCATTTCCCATCACTCCTGAACGGTATACTGCCGGGCCGCTGTACTCTACGACCCGGCATCGCCTTTCGGCATAATGTCACTGATACTGCAACGGCACCCGACTATATAACTATTTAGGAATCCCTAAAATTATACCCATCAACAGGAAACCGATGATGAATGTATGAAAAAGAGGGGTCTCCCCCTCGATGGTTTCATTCCTCGGACTGATCCTCGACGTCGGAGAAATCGATGTCGCCTGCGAGGGAGATGATCTGGAGCTCCTCCAGCTTCTCGTCGGCGACCTTCTCGGGGGAACCATCCAGGAGGGACACGGCCCTCTTGTTCTTGGGGAAAGCGATGACTTCCCTGATGGTGTCCTTACCGAGCAGGATCGAGCAGAGCCTGTCAACTCCGATGGCGATTCCTCCGTGTGGAGGCGCACCGTAGCTCAGAGCCTCGACGAAGAACCCGAAGTTCTCCTCGATCCTCTCATCGTCCAGTCCGAGCTTGTGGAACACGGCCTTCTGGAGATCGGCGTTGTGGATACGGAGAGATCCGGATCCCAGCTCGTTTCCGTTCAGACAAAGGTCGAAGCACGCTCCTCCGACATAGTCGTCGTCCAGGTCGTTCTCGGGCAGGACGAACGGGTGGTGGAACGCGTCGTACTTCCCGGACACGGGGTCGATCTCGAACATGGGACACTCGTCCATCCAGAAAAACTGGAACACGTCCTTGGGGATGAGATCCAGGTCCTCTGCGATCTTCTTCCTGACGAACCCTCCTCCCTCGTATGTGGCCTTCCAGGGTCCGGCTATGAGGAAGAGTACATCCCCTTCCTCCGCACCCATGGCAGTCTTGATGTTCTCGAGGATCTCGGGCGTGAAGTACTTGGTGATGTTGCTCTCCAGCTTGCCGTTCTCCACCCACATCCAGGTGAGACCTCCCAGTCCGACCTTCTTGGCGTAGTGGATATACCTATCCCTGTCGTTCCTTCCGATCTTGTCCCCGGCGATGTCCTTCTTGAGATTCATTCCGGCGACGATGCCGCCTTCGGCGATAACGTTCTGGAAGATCTTGTAAGGCGCGTCCTTGACGACGTCGGTAAGCTTGACGAACTCCAGACCGTACCTCATGTCGGGCTTATCGGAGCCGAACCTCTCCATGGCATCGCGATAGGCGATGTGCGGGAAGGGGACAACCAGATCCTGGCCGTAGAGACCCTTCCAGATGTAGGACATCATGCCCTCGATCATGTCCTGGATGTCCTTCATGTCCACGAAGGACATCTCCATATCCAGCTGTGTGAACTCGGGCTGCCTGTCCTTCCTGGAGTCCTCGTCACGGAAGCATCTGGCCACCTGATAGTAGCGGTCCATGCTGGCGACCATCAGCATCTGCTTGAAGAGCTGAGGGCTCTGAGGGAGTGCGTAGAATGTTCCGGGATGTACCCTTGACGGGACGATGTAGTCCCTTGCACCCTCTGGCGTTGATCTTCCCAGCATGGGGGTCTCGATCTCGAGGAAACCGTTCTGCTCCAGGTACTGCCTGGCGAGGTGGACGAGCCTGCTCCTGAACACCATGGACTGGACCATGTCGGTCCTCCTGAGGTCCAGGTACCTGTACTTCATCCTGATATCCTCGTCCGGGAGGACACCTTCCTTCTGGTCCCCTAGCTCAAACGGCGGGAGGGCAGATTTGTTGAGCAGCTCGGCGTCGGTGATGAGGACCTCGATCTCCCCGGTGGGGTTCCTGGCATCCTCGGTCCCCTCGACCCTCTTCCTGACAACTCCGTTCACGGACACGCAGGATTCGCGGGCGAAGGACTTCATGACGTCCTCAAGCTTGGAAGCGTCGGCGCCTTCCGGCAGATCCTCGGGGTCGAATACGACCTGGGTGATACCGTATCTGTCGGCAAGATCGATAAATGCGACTCCTCCGTGGTCCCTTGAGAATCTGACCCATCCCTGGAGACATACCTTCTTACCGAGGTCCGCGGACCTCAGCTCTCCGCAGGTGTTTGTTCTTTTCATGAGAGCGCCTCTTAATTATACGCACGCGATTTAAGAGGGCATATAAAATCATGCGGTTCGCGGAACAGACGCCCGAAGGGGGCGCCGTAACCGGCTGGCATGTGGAAAACACGTCACTTCTCGCCCATTATCGGGGGCACATATGAGAACGGATCCTTCTTGATGCCCAATATGACCGATGTGTTGGTCTTCCTGACATCGGCGATGTCATTGATCTTCTTCACGACGTCGGAGAACTCCTCCCTGTCAAGGCAGGCGATCCATGCGACACAGTCGCTCTCGCCGGTCACGTCGAACACGGATATGACCTGGGGGATCTTGCCTATCTGCTCCTGAACTGTCAGAACGTTCTCGGCGTAGATATTGACCAGCCCCATGTACTCGAACCCCAGCTTCATGTAGTCGATGCTGGCACGGTAACCCTGGATGACACCTTTGGTCTCAAGGTTCTTGACCCTTTGGATGAGCGTCGTGGGGTGGACGTTGAGCTGTTTGGCGATCTGCCTGTAAGACCCCTGACTGGACGTGCAGAGAAGCTCGATTATACGTTTGTCCAGTTCATCGTACTCTTCCAAAGACATTTGTACCCTCCCTACAGAAATTTCCAAGGACATTTATTAATCTTATCAGCAAATCACCCGATGCAACATTCGTTGGCGATAGAAATGACGGACGAAATCTTCAGACATGACGGCTACACTTTCGAATTCGAGGCGAACGTCCAGTCTGTCAACGGCGACGAGGTCGTCCTGGACAGCACCGCGTTCTATCCCGGAGGTGGAGGGCAGGTGTGCGACATCGGCTCCCTGAGAGGATGCGCCGTCACTGAGGTCTTCGAAAGAGGGGACGAGATCGTCCACATATGCCCAGGGAACGACCTGAAGGCCGGAGAGAGGATCTGGTGCAGCGTCGACTGGGACAGGCGCTACGACCTCATGCAGGGACACACGGGGGAGCACCTCCTCTTCTGTTCCCTGAAGAGACAGTGCCCGGACCTGAAGATAACCAAGATCATGATCTCCCCCGAGAGCAAGTACGTGATCGTCAACCATGACATGACATGGGAGCAGATCAGGGCGGCCCAGGAGTTCGCCAACAAGGCCATCCTGGACAATCTGACCGTCACGAAGAGCATAATGGACAGGGACGACCCGGAGCTCCTGGAGAAGGTCAGGATCAAGCTGGACCGCATCCCGGAGGACGAAGAGATCTCCGTCGTGGCGATAGGGGACATAGACCTATCCGCATGCAGCGGAGTCCATGTCATGGAGACATCGGAGCTGGAGCTTCTGATTGTCGACAGGAAGGTCTCAGCCGGAAAGGAGGGCGTCGCCATACACTTCAAGGTTGGACAGCAGGCCAAAGATGCTGCCGGAGGGTATGTGGCTACTCTGGCGGAGGTCGTTGAGAGCATAGGGTGCAAGGCGGAGGACTCCCCGAAAGCCGTGGCCAACATGAAATCTGAGCTGGAACTCAAGAACAGGCTCATGAAACAGGCCGTCAAAATGCTCGCTGCCGGAACCGTCCCCGAGAACATACACGGGACCGACGTCTATTCCATCATCCTCCCCGGAACAGACCGCAACGTCCTGAACGACTTCGCGGAATCCGTCAGGTCCAAAGGCGGTGTGGCACTCATAGTCGGAGTGACGGACACGTTATCCGTCATGGTGGCATCAGGAGTCGAGGGAGTGGACTGCAGAGAGGTGCTCAAGGAAGCCGTCGCCCCGTTCGGGGGAAGAGGAGGAGGCAAACCGGATTTCGCCCAGGGAGGGGTTCAGGACGCCGCCCTTGCGGATAATGTCCTAAACGCACTGAAAGAAGCAGCGGGTAAATCGCTCAGTTAAAGAAGTAGAAGGAGGTTTCGAGACTCATGGCCGGAATGAGGATGAATGATCGCCAGATGAAGCAGGCGATGAAGAAGATGGGCATCAAACAGAACACCGTCGACAACGTCACCGAGGTCATCATCAGGACAACTGAGAAAGAGATCGTCATCAGGAACGCAGAGGTCGTCTGCGTCGAGATGGGCGGAAGCAAGAGCTACCAGGTCGCAGGAGTCGAGGAGGAACGCGCCCTCGGTTCGGATGCAGGGGAAACCGCAGTGTCATTCCCCCAGGAGGACGTCGACCTCGTCATGTCCCAGACCGGTTGCGACGCTGCCAAGGCCATGGAGGCTCTCGAAGCCACGGACGGACAGCCGGCCGAGGCCATAATCAGAATAATGTCGGAGTGATCGTTATGTGTCTGGCAGTTCCCGGAAAAATCGTCAACATAGACGGAGACATGGGGGATGTCGACTTCGGAGGCGTCACCAGGAAAGCGAACCTCTCGATGGTCGATGCCAATGTGGGAGACTGGGCGGTTGTCCATGCGGGGTTCGCGATCCAGCTCATGGATGAGGAAGATGCCCAGGAGACCATCAGGCTCTGGAACGAAGTCCTCGACAGTGAAACCACAAACTTCAACTGAACCTGGAGGAGGCCTTACGGCCTCCCAGGTCAGTTCATCCACTTCTTGTCTTGTATCTGACCGTCCTTCTTGACGCGAACCACACTGGAACCTTGGTTCGTAGCCACCTGCTTGGCGTATTCCTCTGCCTCGGCTTTGGTCTTGAACTTCTTGAGTGCCTTCTGGGCTCCGGCCTTCTTGACCTGCCAACCTCCGTCCGGGTGAGGCTGTACATAATATGAATCATCATTCTGCATTGGCTTGGCTGACTCTTCCTTTCTGGATACATCCTTCTTCGGTGCTTCGCTCTTGGCACCCGAGGGTTTGTCCTGAACCTCTTCCTTGGATTTTCTCTTCAAAAGACCCATGTGCTATCCCTGGATACGAATAGGATTGCCACTCTTAAATACTGCATCGAAAAATGAATCTGGCGCAATAAACACTCTAACTATCCTAATGCAAATCATTTTATAGTTTACTGCACTGCCATGCTTTGGTATGACGGCCATAGCGGCGGGGTCACACCCGGTCCCATTCCGAACCCGGCAGTAAAGTCCGCCCGCGTATCTGTCTGTACTGTATTGCGCAAGCGTACGGGAACTCAGACACGCTGTCAGCCACTTTTTCTTTCATTTCATCCTGTGAACGATGTCCCTTTGCGTGGTCTGCGGTTTCAATTTATATCTAAATTCGTATGCCACCGTGATGATATTGATCAAACTGGGCGGGAGCGTCATCACTGACAAAACCCAGTACAAAACGTTCAACCGTGAACAGGCATCCAGACTCTGCCAGGAGATCTCCGGTGCAGGAAGATCGGCGATCGTTGTCCACGGAGCAGGATCGTTCGGACACGTCCTCGCCAAGAAGTACGCCATCCAGGACGGCATGGTCGATTTCAGGCAGGTGCCCGCGGCGGCCCAGGTCCATCATGATGCAATGGAATTGGGATTGTTAATGACCCAGACTATGATCGAGAACGGGATTCCCGCGGCATCGGTGGCACCCGGAAGCTGTTTCGTCATGGAAGACGGCAAACTGGTCATGAACGACACCGAGGCCATACGTGCACTCAGCCACATCGGCATCATGCCCGTCACGTTCGGGGACGTCGTCATGGACAGGAAGAATGGATTCGGCATCTGCTCCGGGGACCAACTGATGGAGGCGATGGCCGAGCTGTACAAACCGGACAGGATCGTGTTCGTATCCGACATCGACGGCCTGTACACTGCGAACCCCAAAACGAACCCTGATGCGGAACTCATCTCGGAGGTGACTCCGGACACCCTGGAGCAGATCTCCTCTGTGTCCGACGTTGATGACGTCACAGGCGGGGTCCGCAACAAGATGGAAGCAATGCTCAGGATGTGCGGTGACGGCAGGGACTGCGTCCTCGTCAACGGAACCGTACCCGGGAGACTGATGGCACTGCTGAAAGGGGAGGATGTGACCTGCACGGTCGCCAGGATGTGAGATTCATGACGCAAATCAGAGAGAGGAAGGCAGACCACATCGACATATGCATGAACGAGAGGACCGCCCCCGGCTACTGCTACTGGGACGACATCAGGTTCGTCCACAACGCCCTGCCCGAGATCAACGCCGACGACATCGACACGTCGTGCATGCTCTTCGGGAAGAAACTCGATTTCCCGCTCATTGTCACGGCCATCACCGGAGGGTTCTCCGGAGCGACGAAGATCAACTCGAACATCGCCGAGGCCTGCGCGGAACTCGGCATAGGGATGGGTGTCGGAAGCGAGAGGGCAGGAGTCACGGGCACGAATCCGGAGAGCTACTCCGTGATCAAGGAGTTCGACGTGCCGCTCGTCGTAGGCAACGTCGGAGCCCCCCAGCTCGTGAAACAGAAGAGCAAGGACCTGTTCAGTTCCGAGATGGTCGGACAGGCCAGGGACCTCATAGATGCCGATATAGTCGCGATTCACCTCAACTACCTCCAGGAGGTCGTCCAGCCCGAGGGGGATGTCAACGCTGAGGGGGTCAGGGACGCCATCAGGTCGCTGGCTCTCGAACACCCCCTGATGGTCAAGGAGACCGGAGCCGGAATCTCGAGGGATGTCGCAGACAGACTGAAGGGAATCGGCATCAGGGGACTGGATGTGGCAGGAATGGGAGGCACCAGCTTCTCGGCCGTCGAACTCTACAGGGCGATGAAGGCCGGAGACCCCGTGCTGACCAGTATGGGGGAGACGTTCTTCGACTGGGGCATACCGTCGCCCGTGTCCGTGTGGGACACCAAGGGATGCGGACTGCCTGTGATCGCCTCCGGCGGGATACTCGACGGAATACATGTGGCTGCATCCATAGCCATGGGTGCCTCATGCGCCGGTGTCGCCAATGCCATCCTGAGGGAGGCGAACGAATCCGCTCAGGCAGTCATCGAGAAACTCACGATTATCAAGGAGGAGCTCAGGGCAGCCATGCTCCTCACGGGATCCCGCGATCTCGCAGCCCTGGCCAAAGCGAGGCACGTCGTGCTCGGCCAAACGAAACAATGGATTGATGCATTATGATCGACGCCAAAGAGTATCTGAAGAAGATGTCCGCCGAACTGGACGGACCCATCAAGAGCTACATCGGGGACGAGGAACCCAAGAACCTCATGGACTCCTCCAAACAGTACCCTTACGCCGGTGGCAAGAGGATGCGCCCCGCCATGGCCGTCGCCTGCTGCAGAGCAGTCGGAGGAGACGGATCCAAAGCCGTCCCCCTGGCCGTCGCGGTGGAGTACATCCATAACTTCACACTGATCCATGACGACCTCAT
The DNA here is from genome assembly GCA_964550065.1 of uncultured Methanomassiliicoccales archaeon. Lineage (GTDB taxonomy): Archaea > Thermoplasmatota > Thermoplasmata > Methanomassiliicoccales > Methanomethylophilaceae > Methanoprimaticola. Next base: position 287,824 of record CAZJWD010000001.1, on the reverse strand, counting down.
GGACGGCGACGAGGTCCGCAGAGGAATGCCCACTATCCACATGACCTACGGCATGCCCACAGCCATCCTGGCCGGAGACGCGCTGTTCGCCAAGGCGTTCCAGATCATCGGGGACCTGGATGTTCCCGCCGAGAGGATGAGGGATGCCCTGCAGTACATCAGCACAGCGGTCTGGGACCTCGCCCGCGGTCAGCAGATGGATGTCAACAACGAAGGAAACATCGTGACCGAGGACGTCTACATCGAGACCATCAAACTGAAGACCAGCGTCCTGTTCGCCGCGGCCGCCGCAGGGGGCGCCATCATAGGAGGTGCCGATGAGAAGGCCGTCAAGGCGATCAACGAGTACGCCATAGAGCTCGGACTCGGATTCCAGATGTTCGACGACTACCTCGGCATCGCCGGGGACTCCTCCAAGACAGGGAAGTCCGTTGGCAACGACATCCGCAAAGGGAAATGCACATGCATGGTCACCCATGCGATCCGCTCCATCAAGGACCCGAAAGTCCTGGATGAGTTCAAATCCATCCTCGGGAACATGGATGCCACAGATGCCCAGTGCGCCCGTGCCAAACAGATCATGGAGGAGGCCGGATCCATCGAATACGCCCTGAACCTGGCGAAGGAGAAGGTGGACCTGGCGATCTCGAAGATACAGTTCCTGCCAGAAAGCGAGGACAAGGAATTCATGATCGCCCTTGCGAGATACGCAATCGACAGGGAAGTCTGATTCAGTCGTCCTCAATCCCGGTCTCGGTTATCCGATACCGGGTCTTCCTCCCTTCGGGGAGGCTTCTGTGTTTCATAATAACCGCCTCGCGCCTGCCATCCATCCTCTTGTCCAGACGGATTATGGTCTTGGCATTGTGGTGGAGTGCGTGACCTCCCAAGAACTCCACCCTCCCGGTGGACATGTTGGAATACACCTGGGACACTGCCATGATGGCGATGTCATACTGCCTGGCGGTGTTCAACAGAACCTCCGTCTGCCTGATGAACTCGTTCCTGGTATGGGGGTCGTCATGGTTGAGACGATAGAACATTGTGAGAGAGTCGATGATCACAAGAGAGATCGAACCTGCGGCTGCGAGTTTCTCGATCTTGTCGATACGGTCGGACTGCTCCTCAAAGCTATGGACCTGGAAAACCAACAGGTTCCGGATCGCATCATCGTCACCGTTGAACACCTGGGACAGCCTCTCGGATGAGAGCCCCTCAGTATCGATGTATGCCACCTTCTTCCCCTGGGTGGCGACCGTACGGGCTATCTGCAGACACACGTTCGTCTTGCCTGCACCTGCCTCGCCGTAGAACAGCGTGACGCTGCCCGTCTCTATCCCCCCTCCGAGGAGACGGTCGAACTGGGGGCAACCCAGAGGTATCCTTTCCACGACCGGTCAAAGATGCATGTGAATAAAACATCTTGGTCAAACACGATACGGGCACCTGTCACCGATGCATTGGGAGTTCGAACCGGAGCGGGTGCAGTGTATCCGGCTTGGACACATCATATCCACACCAAGATCATCCGAGATGAAACGTAATGCCACCTTCAGAGCGGTGTACGCATCCCTCTTGCAGCATCTGGGTCCGCCCAGCTCCCCTATCTCCCTCAGACATTCGGATGTCAAGACGTTGCATCTGCCCCAGACACCCTCGGACAGCGGCGTGGAACCGGTGATGATGCTATATGCTATCCCGCAGCTGACCGCCGCCCCGCAGGTCCCCCACATCCCGCAGATGCCTCCGGGGACCTTCGATCCACGGACGATCATCTCGTCCAGAGCCGATGGCAAGTCGAGATCCCCACCAGAGTTTCTGTAGGAAGTCAACAGGGACGCACCCACCAGAACATGGTGCTCGGGGCCATGCATACGAACCCCGGGGAGGCTCATGAGGACTTCCAGGACCTCCACGGGACCGCAGGATTCCATTGAGAGACATGCGACTCTCATCAAGGAAAAGACGTCACGGGAGTGACATGAATCGCAGACGTAATGACCTTTAACACATTCCGAACCGGCCATGAACGAACCGCCGCAAACGGCACAGACCTTCTGAGTCTGAACCTCGGCGTAGAGAAGCGGGGCCCCGCACAGGACACAGCCGGAGAACTTGTCTGCCATGTGCCCTGTACGGAGCCGTGATGTAAAATGATTGGGTCAATCCTGGTGGTCGCCGTCAACCTTCCCATCCACTGGTTCCACGTCATCGAGGTTGTAGTCCACGCCCTCCTGGTACTGCTCTCCCTTCATGACATACATGGGGATGGCCATGATGGCGTAAACGGCATAGGCCGCGATTGCCACGATGACGATCGCCACCGCCAGGATCACCGCCACATGGAGCAAGCTCTCCATCACGCCGGGCTGCATCAAAGCCCAGGCTGCCAATGCGATGGCCACTACGATGACTGCTCCCAGACAGGCGAGCTTCAACGCCTCCCCGCCTGTCTTCGCTTTCCTTCCGTTAGTTGCTTCCTGCGACATGGTAACCTCAGCTGCTTGATTGCGGCATGTACGGGTACAGGGCCATGGCTAGGTCCCCGAGCGTCATGGATTGGATGATCACCCTTCCGGGACCGGTCAGGGTGGTGACGAACAAACCCTCTCCGCCGAACAGAGCAGTCTTGGCTCCACCGACCGATGTGAAGTCGTACGATACAGACTCCTCCCAGGCGACCACGTTCGCCGAGGAGACCTTGTACATCTCCCCGGGTTTCAGATCAATGATGTTCAGGTCCCCGCAGGCGTGCACGAAGGCTGTCCCGAATCCGGAAAGCTTCTGCATGGCCAGACCCTCTCCTCCGAACATGGCGGTGCTGAGCTTCTTCTGGATCGCCAACTCGAGGTTCACGGTGGTCTCCGACCCGAGGTATCCGGAGCTCTGCACATACCAGACACCGTTCGTGATGTCCAGGTCCACGATTTTCCCTGGAGCCTTGCCGGCCAGACCGACGATTCCCGTACCGCCCTGAGGGGTGTACTTCTGGAGGAACATGGAGGCTCCGGACAGGGACCTCTTGAGGCTCTTCATGAACCCGCCCTGCATCATCGACTCCATCCTGACGTTGCCTGTCATATAGGACATGGCACCGGCGACTGAATGAAACTCCTCCCCGTCGCAGAGCTCTACGTTCACGAACTGAAGGTTGTCCCCCGTGATTGTGTATCTCATGATGATGCAACAGTCATGCCATTATATTATGACAGAACCCCAATCTATGTATTGTCAAGCTCCGTTGTCCGGTCCATGCGGGATGAGACCGAAGGTACCAGGGGCGCGGAGGCCACCATCTCCGAGACCGTTTTCCTCGGAAGGGACGCTGTCGTCAAGCACAGACCTGCCAAATCGTACAGGCTGCCGGAACTGGACAGCCACATCCGTTCGGTCCGCACCAAGAACGAGGCCCGCATAATGCACGAAGCCAGGGAAGCGGGTGTCAGGACGCCCTGCATCTATGACATAGACCTGAAGAAATGCGACATCGTCATGGAACGCATAAAGGGGCGGATGGTCAAAGATATCCTGGATTCCGAACCCCTGAGGGCGGATGAAGTCTGCGAGACCATAGGACTCACCATAGCCAGGTTGCACAGTGCCCGCATCTGCCACGGGGACCTGACTACATCCAACATGATCCTCACGGATGAGGGCGAGATCTGCCTCATCGACCTGTCCATGGGTTGCACCAGGGCCGAGACGGAGGACATCGGAGTGGACCTGAGACTCCTTGAGAGGGCGTTCGCATCGGCCCACATGGAGCTGGAGGGATCGTTCTCCAAACTCATGGACGCCTATTACTCCAACATCCCCGATGCCAAGGCTGTCAGGAAGAAGGTCGAGGACATCAGGAACAGAGGAAGATACACATGAAGCTGAAGGTCATCACATCCAACCCCGGAAAAGTCGCCGAATACCAGAAGGAGCTGTCCGACTACGGTATCGAGATGGAGCATTTCAGACTCCCTTACGACGAGGTGCAGACCTCTGATCTCGAGGAAGTCGTCAGCAAGGGCATGGATGCCATCGTCGCACAGGGCGTCAGAGACTTCATAATCGACGACTCCGGACTTTTCGTGGACGGCCTGAAAGGCTTCCCCGGAGTCTGGTCGGCGTACGCCCAGAAGACCATCGGAAACCCCGGGATCCTGAAGCTCATGGACGGTGTCCCAGACCGTGGGGCGGAGTTCAGATGCTGCATCGGATGCGACATCGCCGGAAAGCGTGTGATCGTAACGGGGATCTGCAGAGGCACCATAACCTGTTCGGAACAGGGTTCCGGAGGATTCGGTTTCGACCCGATCTTCACCCATGACGGCGAGAGGACGTTCGCGGAGATTCCGCTGGACGAGAAGAACTCCGTATCCCACAGGGGCAACGCCGTCAGACTTCTGATCGAGGCTCTGAAGAAGGAAGGCCTCATCTGACAGACGTCTGAAAAATGGAAAGAGGTTAGGGGAAGGTGTTTGCGATCAAAGCATGCTCGCGAAGGGCTCGTTGATCAGAAGGACACAGATACCGAGTGCCAGCATAAGGAACAGAAGGTAGTTCCCGAGCATGGACTTGGTCTCCAGCATATCCACCCTGAATCCGACCAGTCCGAGGATCTTGGTCAGCGCGATGCAGACCGCGAAGGAGATGATCGTCGCGAGCCACCACCAGCCGGTGTGGTTGCAGATGATTCCTCCGATGATTCCCACGATGATGGCAAGAACGGCCACGACCGTGAAGACCTTGGTCATGTAGATGTCCTTGAGGATGAACTCCCTCTCGTTGAACTCGGTCGGAGTAAACTCGTACTCCTCCTGAGGCTCTTCCACTATGCGCCTCTTCTTTTTTGCCATCGAATCCCCATCCTGGTCCTATTTAAAAAGCTTATTCAGAACTCCTGCGGGCTCACTGTCCGGAGAACTCCTTCCTGGAGTATTTCAGAGCCTCGATCACAGGCAAGGGTTCGCCCAACAGGAAAGTCTCCAAGGCCCCTCCTCCGGTGCTGACGTACGAGAACCTGTCCGCGAGGTCGAACCTCTCGGCCGCTCCGCCGGTGTGACCTCCGCCGATGACCGACTGTCCTCCGCTGTCCACCATGGCGGTCATGATCACCCTGGTTCCGATCTCGAACCCGTCCTTCTCGATCATTCCGGCAGGACCGGACATGAAACAGGTCTTGGACGATTCGATGACCTTGCGGAACTTGTCCGCTGATGCATCGCCGATGTCCAGCGCCGGTTCCGCGGTGGGCATGTCACCTATGTTGACGGAAACACGCTTGCCGTCCCTCTCCACCGCAACATCGACGGGGAGCAGGACCTTCTGACCGTATCTGGCCAGGATGTCCTTGGCGGCCTGCATGTTCTCCTCTGTGAGCTCATCCTCCAGCACCTTCCTGCTGGCATCCCCTATGTCCACCCCCCTCGCGAGGAGGTATGCGTTTCCTGCCAGACCAACGAGGATGATGGAATCTGCCATTCCGCTTCCGAGAACACGGTCAATCATCTCGGACACATCGCCGAACTTAGCCCCTCCCAGGATGAACACGGATGGTCTGCGGGGGTTGCCGAAGATCGCGTTGAGGGCGAAGATCTCCTTCGCCATCAGCCTTCCGGACGCGGACGGAACCTTCACGGGGAACCCGACAAGGGAGCACTGGGACCTGTGGGATGCGCCGAACGCATCGCAGACATAGTAGTCTATGAGAGGCGCCAGCTTCTCCACGATCTCCCCCTCGGCCTGCTTGAACATATCGCCCTTCGCGGTCTCGCTGTCCAGCGACCTGACGTTTCCGAGCAGCAGAATCTCCCCCTCGCTCAGGGACTTTATTGCGTCCACAGCCTCGCAGCCGATGACGTCGTCCACGTACTTCACCGGCATCCCGAGATGCTTGGACAGGTGTTCAGAGTGCTGCTGGAGCGGGATGAAATCCCAACTCCCCTTGCGGCTCTGGTGGGCCAGGATGACCAGTTTGGCCCTCTTCCCCACGAGCTCCCTCACGGTGGGCACTATCCTCCTAATCCTGTTGTCGTTGACAATCACCAGGCTGTCCTTGCTCAGAGGGCAGTTGATATCGACCCTGAGCAGGACTGTCCTGCCCCTGAAGTCGAAATCCTCCAACGTGTTGAACTCCTTGGCCATGGGATCACTCACTGCTTCTGCGGGATACCAAGGGCTGCGTTCGTCTTACGGATGGATTCGCAGGCATCCTGCTCCATCTTGCACATGGATCTGATGCAGTCGATGTTCTCAGGGATGACGTCGGACTCCTGATGCACCGCCTGATAGTAGTACAGCGTGTTGCCGACGACCTTTATCCCGTCCTCCCAGACGATGATCTCGTACATGTCTGAACGGTCACGGCCAAGGTCCCTGGCCATCTCCATGACCTGCGCGGTCGTCTTGATGCCGTCCTTGCTGCTGACGAGCCTCACGCGGGGGGCTTTCTTCAGAACCTCTATGACGTCCGCGGTCGTCGTCTCCGTTCCCAGCTCGGCAACGACCGTGTGCACATGCATGAGCGTCGTCGATGCCTTGACGGCCATCGTGCTGATGTCGAGCCACGGCATGATGCTCTGGACGTCGGGTCCGTGATGAGTGGGCAGCTTGACGGAGGGTTCCAGACCGTTGATGGGGCCGTTCTTGCTGTCTCCAGGGTCCGCCGCACGGCGGACGATGGTGACGAAAGCCTTCTTCACCTTGAAACTGCGGTCGATGGGATTGAGCGTCCTCAGGAGACCGGTGGTGTTGCAGGAGACCACACGGGACAGCTGGGCACCCCAGGACTCCGCGTAGTTGGCAGTGGAGTTGAAGGAGATCCCTGTGAGACTGTGGTCCTCCCCGCCCTGGAAGATCGCCTTGACTCCGGCGGCCTTGTACTGGTCCCTGTACATCTCCCCGACGTTCCCGGGGGTGCAGTCCACCACGATGTCGACCTTGCCGTACATATCCTTCAGGGTCCCGGCGATGGGGACGCCGGCGTCGTTGAACGCCTGGACACTCTCATCGGGAACGTAGATGTCGTAACCCTTCTCGAGCGCGGCGCGGGCTTCGAAGTTGGGCCTGGTCTTCGTGACCCCGACCAGCTCCATGTCATCCTGCTTGGCGACTGCGGACGCCACCCTCTTTCCGATGGTTCCGTATCCGTTGACTGCTACCCTGACTTTGGACATGTTGTCTACCTGCTGTGGGGATTGTATCCAGTTCTAATAATCTTACGTCAAGGACTCCTGTGAAGCCGCCCCCGGGCATATATAAATTGATTGCCTATGGATGTTTTTGGAGAGATACTGGTGCCAACTTTTAAAACCGTTAAAATCCATTCTCAACCCAGAATCAGGGATGGTGTTTTGGGATGGGTAACCGCGTGTTCACCGAAAGGGAGGTCGTAGAACTCACAAGGAACACCGTGAAGGCCATCGCCCTGGGGGACCTCTCCAACCTCGACAGCGTACTGGACACGGATTTCGAGTTCGTCACGGATGAGAACGGCAACTCGGTCCGCAACAGGGACCAGTTCCTGGCGGAATGCGGATCGTTCGGGTTCCCGGAACTGAAGATCTCCGACGACACATACGAAGTCGTCGCCCACGAGAAGGGCCTCTGGATCACGTTCAGCAGCATATCCGCAAGCTTCAACGACCTGGGCCTGGGAGTCCACTTCACCACCGTGTGGAGGCAGAGGAGCGACGACCTCTTCCTCCTCCACTGCAGCATCGCCCATGCCGTGTCCAGCGCCGATGCGGTCATGTCCATCCCGCAGCTGCATTCGTTCGACGGGAACATACCCCCCAGGATGCCCGAGAGACCGTCCGGGGAGAGGTCCGGGTACAGGGATCTGCAGGGGAACATCCGCTACATACACGACAGGGACATCCTGTACTTCGAATCGAACGGGAAGACCTGCGTGGTCCATGCCGCGAACCAGGAGCCGTTCGAAACACGCGTGACCCTGAACTCCCTTGTGAGAGACGGATTCTACATGATCCACAGGGGCAACGTCGTCAACCTCCAGCAGATAAAGGACATCGAGAGATACACTGTGACGCTCACCGACGGTACCCGCCTGCCCATCGGCAAGGAGAGGTACATCGGACTCCGGGAGATCCTCGGCACCCGTTGAAACTCCTTAAGCAACCTTTATATTGATAGTCCTAAATGGAATCAGTGCTGAATTAGATGTCACACATTAATTCTAACGGAATCGGTGCGTAAAGATGGATCTAACCATTTTGTACGCATGTATCATCATTGTACTGATCTGTTGTTCTGCGTTCTTCTCCCTCACGGAAACCGCGTTCACGGGTGCCAACCGCGTCAGGCTCAAGAAGATGGCCAACGACGGCGACCGCAGGGCCGACAAGGCCCTGGCGATGCTGGAGGACTACGACAGGTTCCTCACCACGAACCTCATCGGGGTCAATGTGGTGAACATAGCATCCACCACCATAGCGTCCCTGATGTTCCTCGGTCTGTTCTCAGGCTACGGTGAGAACGTGGGCAGTCTCGTGAACATCGTCGTCATGACCTTGGTGTCGCTGACGTTCTGCGAGATCATACCCAAGTCCGTGGCGAAGAAGAGCCCGGAGAAGTGGTGCGTCAAGACCTGCTCCATCTTCTCGGTACTCCTGAAGATCCTGTCGCCCGTATCCTGGCTGTTCACCAAGCTCACCAAGGCTATCGGAACAGAGGAGAGCACCGCGATGAGCGATGAGGAGCTGGAAGTCCTGATCGACGAGTGCGAGGATGACGGCGTCCTGAAGGACAGCGAGAGCGAGCTCATCAAGTCGGCCATAAGGTTCGACGATGTCCTCGTGGGATCCATATGCGTCCCAAGGGTCGATGTCATCGCGGTGCCCAAGGAGGCCACCCCGCAGGAGCTGGCCGACACCGTAGCGAAGACGGAGTTCTCCAGGATCCCCGTATACAACGGGACCATCGACGACATCGTCGGAGTGGTGTACTCGAAGGAGTTCTTCATACTGTCCCATGAGGGCAAGCCCTGCGGGATCGAGGACATAATGAGGCCTGTGAAGTACGTGCCCGAATCCATGAAGGCGTCCGACCTGCTGAGCGACTTCCAGAGGGCCAAGGTCCACATCGCGGTGGTCCTGGACTCCTACGGAGGAACAGTGGGCATAATTACCCTTGAGGATGTGCTGGAGTCCCTGGTCGGAGAGATCTGGGACGAGAGCGACGACATCCAGGAGTCCATCGTGTCCAACGTGGACGGTTCTCTGACCGTAAGGGGATCATCCAGCATCTACGATGTGATGGAGGCTCTGGAGAGGGACTTCAGCCTCGGAGGATACGACGAGCAGTCTGTCACAGGGTACCTGATGTACAGGCTGGGTCGCAGCCCTTCTGTGGGCGACGAGGTCGAGAGCGACGGAGTCCTCATTGAGGTCGTCAGCGTCGAGGGCCACAGGGCCAAGGAGTGCCGCGTGGTCGACCACCGGGCCCCTCCGGACGAGCAGGCGTAATCCACATCAAGCGGGCTCCGGCCCGCATCAACCCACTTTTTCCGTCGCTACCCTTTTTACTTATCCAAGCGATGCCCGAGCAAGGTATCGACATGAGAGGGACAAAAGCGCTCCTGACTATGCTTGAGGACAAGGGTGTCGACACCATCTTCGGTTACCCCGGGGGAAGTGTCATATCCATCTACGACGAACTGATCGATTCGTCCATCAGGCACGTACTGGTAAGGCACGAGCAGTGCGCCGCACATATGGCAGACGGCTACGCCCGTGCCAAGAACCAGCCCGGAGTGTGCCTTGCCACCAGCGGTCCCGGGACCACCAACCTGGTCACCGGGATAGCCACCGCGTACGCGGATTCGTCCCCGATGATCGCGCTGACCGGACAGGTGGCGGCGGGATCCCTCGGACTCGGTGCGTTCCAGGAAGTGGATGCATACAGTCTGCTCATGCCCATCACCAAGCACAGCTTCAGGGTTCTGGATGTCGACAGGCTCCCCCATGCCGTGAGCGAGGCATGGAAGATATGCCAGATGGGCAGGAAAGGCCCGGTCCATGTCGACCTTCCCGTGGACCAGATGAACTCGGAAATCGACGAGGGCCTGCTGAATGAGGAGTTCGGCGTCAAGCCCCTGACCGAGGACCTCTCCGGCATCCCGGAGGCGGTCAGATGGATCGGGGAGTCCTCCAAACCCGTCATCCTCGTGGGAGGAGGGGCCATGGACGCGTCCGCCGAGGTCATGGAACTGGCCAGGCTGATGAAGGCCCCTGTGGTCAACACCCTCATGGGCATGGGCATAGTCCCGTACGACTACGAGCTGAACCTGGGACCCCTGGGTCTTCACGGAAGGCTCTCCGCGCTGGAGATGACCACATCCGCGGACCTGATCATATCCGTGGGAAGCAGGTTCTCCGACAGGACGTACAGCCCTCATGACCGTATGGGCAACTCCGGAAGGGTCATCCACATAGACATCGACGCCACGGAGTTCGACAAACACAAGCACACCTGCATCAACATCCAGGCTGACGCTGCCAAGGCCCTCAGGACGCTCATCGCCGCACTGGGAGGCACGCCCATGTCGTGGACCCAGTGGACGGAGCATGCCCTGGACGTCAGGAGGAAGGATGTGATCGACACCGACATAGGGTCCGTGCCGATAGCCCCGCAGAAGGTCATGCACGAGATCAACAGAATCCTCGACGACGACACCATCATCACAACGGATGTGGGACAGAACCAGATGTGGGCCATGCACTACCTGGACATCTCCAAGCCTAGGCAGTTCTTGTCATCCGGAACGTTCGGCACCATGGGATTCGGACTCCCGTCCGCCATCGGAGCCAAGGCCGCCATGCCGGACAAGAAGGTCCTCACGATCACAGGGGACGGCGGACTGCAGATGGTCATCCAGGAACTGGCCACGTCGGTGGCCGAGGACATACCCGTGACCGTGGTGCTGCTGAACAACGGGTGCCTGGGCATGATCAGACAGATGCAGAAGCACTACTGGAAGGAGAGGTACATCGCAGAGGAGCTTGGCGCAGACCCGGACTTCGTCACCGTCGCCAAGGGATTCCACGCCAAGGGCATCAGGGTCGAGAAGCCCGGGGAGATCGCGGACGCTCTGAAGGAAGCGGTCGAGTCCAGCGTCACCACGGTGGTGGAGATCATGGTGGACCCGACAGCGGACATCCTGCCAATGCTCCCTGCGGACCCCAAGATACCGATCATCAAGGGCGGATGCCACTACTGATCCTGGACAAAGTCCTGCTGACCGAAACGGGACATATTAATATCCCGTCTACAGATTAAGCTCTATAGTCCATATAGACTAAGTCGGGGGGGGGGGGTATTATCCCCCTCCCCACCTCCGCGTGGAGCGGAAATGAGTAAAAACACTGTTTCTCACAAGTGCATAGTGCCGATGGCATGTCTGTTTCTGTCAGTAGCACTGTGCTTAACATTGTTGCCTTGTGGCGAATCTGATGCTGATACGGCGGAGACGTTCAAAGTCAATGAAATCCGCTACAAAGTGGTAGATGGATCGGCATATGGTATCGATTACGCAGTTGAGGTCACACACAGCTCTTCAGATAAACCAAATAACATGCCCGATAGCGATTACGAAGGCACGGTTATAATCCCTGAAACTGTTACATACAACTCCATAGAATATAGTATAATTGGGATCGGGGCCAATGCATTCGTTGGAAGCTATACAGACAGCAGTACGATTCCAGAAGAAAAGAAGTTAAGAGTACAATTGAACGATGGACTCAGATACATTGAGGGCTTCGCCTTCGGTAGCTCCAGCTTGGAGGAAATCGAGATACCTGCATCCGTCGTCCGCATCGGCAGAGAGGTCGGAAGTGGATCCGTATTTTCTAACAGTGTCTCTGGGCCAGCGATAATCAAAACTGTCACATTCGAACCCGGAAGCCAATTGAAATTCATTGGCGACAGTGCATTCGCAGGATGTGGCAACATAACATCACTCACACTGCCCGAGGGGCTCACACACCTCGGAAAAATGGTCTTTCTAAACTGCAAAAACCTGACAGATGTTGTAATTCCTGCAAGCTTGGAGGACATCATACTGGCAAAAGGAATAGCGTTAGGGGGAACACTCACAGGCTGGACTCATGCCAAGGATGTTAAATTCGCAACCGGTAGCCCTTATGAAAATGTAAATGGAATCCTTTACAAGGACACTACATTGCTCGCAGCATTGGATAAGAACATAACCTCTGTTTCTGTCAGAGAGGGAACAACAGCAATCGAAGACTATGCATTCCAACTTGTGGCGCTTACTTCAATCAATCTCCCCGAGGGACTGAAAACAATCGGAGATGATGCCTTCAAGTACATCCAATTCATCCAAATGGCAGACACAACAAACTGCATCCAGAACATAGTAATACCTTCAACAGTCCAGACAATAGGAACGAACTTCCTATACGGCGCCTTGAAAGCAGACGGGTCTTCATCAGTGATATTTCTCGGCGAATCGGCACCAGCCATAGGTAATGGTGCATTCGCGACATCATTCGACCGGACCCAGGGAGTTCCGGTTTCGGATGCAAAAATATGGTGCAACTCAGATTCTCTCGAGTCCTATCAGTTGAGACTGCCCGATATAACGAGCATCGATGGTTTCAAAATCTCTATCGGATCTAGCAGTGTTGAAATTACAACCGGCACAGACATCTCAATACCGGTCGAAATCAATGGCCCTTCGGGCATCTCTATCTCCACATCTGATGTAAGTGACATCGCAAGAACAGAACTGGATGGACAAACCCTCAAGCTTTCAGGAAACAATGTTGGACAATCCACTCTAACTATGTCTATGGCATTCGGCGACTGGACTCTTACTACATCAGGAGTAAATATCAACGTCAAAACTCCCATGGATGATGAATCATCATCGACGTCATCCACCAAAGAAATCGTAACAGAGGATGGAATCAGTGCATCCATCACGACCACGGTCACTACGGACAAGAGAGGAAATGAGTCGACGACAATCACCGTAAAGCCAGAAGGCGGAGAAAGCGTGTCTGCAGAACTTGAAGACTCCATAGATACGAACGTCGATGCCGTGGTGACCGTCAACTCCGACACCGCTCTCGACAAAATCGATAGTAGTATCAATATTATCGAACAAGATACCAATCTAACAATCACGGTGACCGCAGTCATAGTGGTGGGAGACAACACCGGCGATAACAAAGGAACGATTACAATCTATGAGTCCGCTCTCGAATTCCTCAAAAATCCTGGAAACGGTCAGCACGTCAAGGTCTCCATAAAAGATTATAATCCCAAGGAGGCCAACGATGCACAGATCGAAGCTCTCGGAAACGGAGTGGCGTTCAAACTATCCGCGGACAAGCACAGTTCCGACGGCACTGTCGAGAAGATTACCGACCTCGGAGGATATGTCACTGTGTTTCTTCCCTACAACGAAAATATGGGATCGGCAACCTCCAGACTCGGAGTCTACCACATCGACGACCGTGGAAACCTTGAGAATATGAATGCCGTTTTCGACTCGTCTAAAAACGGATTCACCTTCAGGACCCCGCACTTCTCCATGTTCGCCGTCATGGAGAAGAAAGTCGAGCCACCATTCATTCCTGATGACGAGGACGACATCTACATACCGCCCTACGTGCCGAGCACCGGAAGCGGTACCGTCGCCACCGATGACGAGAGCACCAAGGTCCTCGCCTGCGCCGCAGCCGCTGCGGTCGCCGCGCTGATGGCCGTGTTCCTGTTCATCGACAGTCGCAAGAGGTAAACCGGCACCTAAGAAACACCTTACCGGCGGCGCAAGCCGCCACCCTTCCCTCCCTTAAAAACCCCGACATCTTCTTATACGCACGATGCTACGATGCGCCAGATATCATGAAAGGCACCAAGGCACTGGTCACGATGCTGGAGAGGAAGGGAGTCGACACCCTTTTCGGATACCCTGGCGGAAGCGTCATCCCCATCTACGATGAGCTCTACGACTCCGACCTCAGGCACGTCCTCGTAAGGCACGAGCAGTGCGCGGCCCACATGGCCGACGGATACGCCAGAGCCTCCGGGAAACCCGGAGTCTGCCTGGCCACCAGCGGTCCAGGGGCGACCAACCTGGTCACCGGTGTCGCCACCGCATACGCCGACTCCGTCCCGATGGTCGTCCTCACCGGACAGGTCGGAACCGGGTCCCTGGGACTGGGAGCGTTCCAGGAGGTCGATGCCTACAGCCTCATGATGCCTATCACGAAACACAACTTCAGGGTCCTGGACGTCAACAGGCTTCCCCATGCCATCACCGAGGCCTGGGAGATCTGCCAGACCGGACGTCCCGGACCCGTTCACATCGACCTCCCGGTCGACCAGATGAACTCATCCATCGACGAGGACATCCTTGACGAGGAATACGGGATCAAGCCCCTGACCGAGGACCTCTCCCAGTTCGAGACCGCCGTGGCCTGGCTGAAGGAGGCTCAGAGGCCGGTCATCCTGGTGGGTGGCGGAGCCGTCGGGGCCTGCAAGGAGGTACTGGAGCTCTCCAGACTGCTGAACGCACCCGTGGACACCACACTCATGAGCATGGGCGTCGTCCCCTCATCCTACGACCTCTGCATGGGGCCTCTAGGTATGCACGGCAGGATGGCGGCACTGGTGGCCATGAACGAAGCCGACCTGATCATCTCCGTAGGAAGCAGGTTCTCCGACAGGACATACAGCCAGAAGAGCCGCATGAAGAGTCCCGGCGGAAGAGTTATCCACATCGACCTGGACGAGACGGAGTTCAACAAGCACAAACATCCCGCGGCCAACCTGAAATGCGATGCCGCCAAAGCAGTCAGGATGCTGATCGACGCCCTCAGGACCGGATACACCCCCAACGCTGAATGGGGTGCCCGCGCCAAGGACCTGAAGAACAGGTGCGCGTGCAACCCCGACTTGGACTGCGACCCCATCGTCCCGCAGAAGGTCATGCACGAGATCAACAGGATCCTCGACGACGACACCATCATCACAACGGATGTGGGACAGAACCAGATGTGGGCCATGCACTACCTGGACATCTCCAAGCCCCGCAGGTTCCTGTCCTCCGGAACGTTCGGAACCATGGGGTACGGACTGCCGGCGGCCATCGGAGCCAAAGCAGCGAAGCCCGACTCCCACGTCATGACCATCACCGGGGACGGAGGATTCCAGATGGTGATGCAGGAGATAGCCACCTCCCTGGCCGAGGACCTGCCCGTGACGGTCATCCTGCTGAACAACGGCACCCTGGGGATGGTCAGACAGTGGCAGAAACTGTTCTGGAACGAGAGGTACAGCGCCACCACGCTCAACTGCGACCCCGACTTCGTCAAGCTGGCCGAGGCCTTCGGAGCCAAAGGAATCCGCGTGGAGAAGCCCGGCGAGATCGCCGATGCCCTCAAGGAGGCCAAGGACTGCGGAAGGACCTGCCTGGTGGAGATCATGGTGGACCCCGACGAGCACGTCCTACCCATGATCCCTGCGGACCCCAAGCAACCCCTGGTCAAAGGACGCTGCGGATTCCAGATCTAACAAGCCCATCACCGGACATGCAAGACATAACCATCGGCGTCCAGAACTTCGTCAAGGTCCGCGACCTGGACCTAATTACGCAGACAAGACCGAGCTTGCAGACCTGGTTCTGAGAAGTGATTCGAAGGCGCTCCTGTTTGCCCGTCCGAGGAAAGGACGTGACAGTCGTGTCGGACGCGCACCGTGAAGAACCGCTTATATCGCCCTTCGGATATGCACACTCATGGACCTCGAAAAGACCGTTCTCGAAAGGATCGTACCCTCGCCTGAGACAATCGCGTCCATAGAGGAGCGTGCATCCAGGCTCAAAGCCCTGGTGGAGGAGTACATCTCCGCCCATGGCATCGAGGTCGAAGCAAGATTCGCAGGGTCGTTCTCCAAGGGAACGTTCCTGGCCGACCCTGATCTGGATCTCTTCCTCATGTTCCCTGAGTCGGTATCCGAGGAGGACCTGAAACGTATAGGACTGAAAGCAGGAGAGGACATACTCCACGGGGAGCGCATGTTCTCGGACCACCCATACACAAGGGGGGTCTTCGAAGGGTTGGACGTTGACATGGTCCCATGCTACCGTCTTGAGGACACCTCGCATCTCAAGAGTGCCGTGGACAGGACTCCGTTCCACACGGCGTTCATCAAATCCCGCCTGGATTCCGACGGAAAGGACCAGGTGCGTCTGCTGAAGAGGTTCATGAAGGGCATCGGGGCATACGGCGCTGAACAGGATTCTCGCGGATTCTCCGGATACCTGTGCGAGCTGCTGATCGTCAGATACGGCACGTTCAGAGGACTGCTGGAGGCCGCATGCGGATGGAAGCCGGGGATGGCGATTGCGATCGAAGGTCCCAAAGGCCCCAAGATGGAGTCGGCTCTGGTGGTCTACGACCCCGTCGATTCCAGAAGGAACGTGGCATCCGCGGTCCATGTGGATACACTTGCACTGTTCGTCGCGGCTGCGAAAGCATACCTTGAGGATCCGTCCATGAGATTCTTCTTCCCTGAAACCAGGACCCCTCTGTCCAAAGAGGACCTAGAGGAAAAGATCAGGATTCATGGATCCAGACTTCTGGCTGTGACCTTCCCCCGCCCAGAGGCCATAGAGGACAACCTCCACTCACAGCTATGGAAAACCCAGATCGCCATTGGCAAGAAGCTCGACGAGTACGGGTTCGGAGCCCTCAGAGCGGTCCACAAGATGGATGAGGAGAGACTTATTACGGTCTTCGAGTTGGAATCGGACACACTTCCCCTGACGCATAAGCACAGAGGCCCTCCGGTGTGGGTGGACCCGGGATCTTTCGTGAGCAAATGGAAGGAGAGCGGTTACGGCGACCCGTTCATCGACGATGGTCACTGGGTCGCCATCGCGCCCAGACAGTACACGTCCGCGACGACCGCCATATCCAGTGAAGCCGAGAGACTGGGCATCGGAAGGGAGCTGGATCTGAAAGCCATGACCGTTTTGAGTCACGAGGATACCCTCGCGGGGATCGACCCCTCGCTCCTGACCGACCTGTTGGACCCCAAGATGCCCTGGGAATCCTGAGTCAAGTTTATTATAATCAGTCCGCAATCGGAAGAGCGTGGGCCTGTGGGCTAGCTTGGTATACTTGTGGCTTTGGGAGCCATTGACCCCGGTTCAAATCCGGGCAGGCCCACTCTTGCATCTGTCCACCCACATGAGGAGACAGAATACCTGTTTTGACGATGCCAACCACCCGTTCAAACGGTTTCTCGGACATAATAACAGAATGCAACCCGCGACTGCCCTTCGACCGATGAGTGCACGAAACAACCAACCTGGTTATGATGAAAATCGTTTACAGGGCGGGCACGACGGTGTTCCTCGGCCCACCCTGGATCAGCATTCCTCGCGTCCTAGGACTTCCTGCAGCATCACGTGAGGCGTTCCGTGATCGTCCGTTATCTCGCAATCGACCTCATAGACGTCACGTATCATGCGTTCCGTGATCATCTCGCTCGGCGTCCCCAGACCGTAGAGCACTCCCGGCTTCTTCATCACCACAATCCTATCGGCATACTTGGATGCCAGATTCAGATCGTGACTCACAGTGAAGATCGTCATGTCTGTACGACCCGCGAGCTCCTTCAGAAACGATGACACGTAGATCTGATGCCTTATGTCGAGATTGGCCGTGGGTTCGTCCAGCATCAGAATCTGAGGCTCCTGGACCAGCCCCCTTGCCAGAGAGACCTTCTGTTTCTGCCCTGCCGAGAGTTCGTTGAACCTCCTGTTGGCAAGACCCTCTATCTCCATCGCCCCGAGTGCCTTGTACGCCACATCTATGTCGGCCTGTGTCGTGCGCCACTTCTGCCTGACGAAACGTCCTATGAGCACCGTGTCCAAAACCGACATGATGTTGAAGTCCGAGGTCATCACGGGCACATACCCGATCGTCTTCGCCTGCTCCCTCTTCGTGTAGTCCTGGAGGGGACGGTCGTTGATCAGAACGTTTCCCGATTTGACGTTCAAAAGGCCGGTCATCACCCTGATCAACGTGGATTTGCCGACCCCGTTGGGTCCGACCACACAGACGTACTCGGGCCGGTCTATGGTGAATGATACGTCACGGAGGACCGTATGCTCCCCGTACCCGCAGGTGACGTTCTCCAGACGAATCACCGACATCACCACACCTCCTTCTTCTGCTTGATGATCAGCCAAAGGAACATGGGCCCGCCTATGAACGATGTGATCACTCCGACGGGGATCACCTCAGGTGCGATGATGACCCTCCCCACGACATCGGAGCCTAGCAGCAACGCCGCCCCGAACACCGCGGATGCAGGTATGAGGAACCTGTTGTCGGAACCGATTATCAAACGTGTGATGTGCGGACACACCAGACCTATGAATCCAATCAATCCCGTGAAGCTCACTATGCTCGCCGCTATCAGAGACACGATGAGCATGCTGATGGTCCTCAGCGTGTTGGCATCGACGCCCATGGCCCTTGCGCTCTCGTCTCCTGTCGACAGGACGTTGAGCCTCCTGCCCAGCAGCTGCATGACAATGTAACCCGGCAGTACGAATACTGCCATGATCTCCACCTGCCTCCAACTGCTGTTGTCCAGGGAACCCACGGACCAATCGAACAGCATGCTCAGGGTGGCGTCGCTCACACCCAGCTTGATGAACGTGGTGGTCGCGTTGAAGATATACATCACCGCGATACCCGCCATGATCATCGTCGTTGGTGATGCACCCCTCATCTTGGCCACGGTCACGATGACCAGGACAGGTATGAGTGAGAAAACGAAGGCGTTGGCCACGAGTGCGTAACCGCCTGCGCCTGCTACCGACACTCCCAGGGCGATTGCCAGCGTCGCGCCGAAGGATGCCCCGGACGACACACCGGTCGTGTACGCGTCCGCCAGGGGGTTCTTCAGTATGCTCTGCATCACGGCACCGCATATCGCGAGACCGAACCCTGCGAGTAATCCTGTCAGTATACGGGGCGTTCTGACACGCCATATGATGAGATCCTCCGTGCGATCCACGGAATTCCCGACTATATGGTCCCACAGGACCTCGTAGCTGTGGAAGAAACCTATCGGATAATCCCCGATGGTGAGTGTCCATCCTGCCACCAGGAATGCCGCCACCACGCACCCAGCTATGAAAAGCAGCTTGAGGGCGGTGTCGTGGTTGTACTGCGTCATCTCCTCGCAGAAATCCACATCCCTCGCGACCCAGGCGTCCACCGCCTCTTTGATAACCTTATTGGCCATCTGGATAACCCCGGTAAGAAGAGGGAGGGGATCCCCTCCCTCCGTTGGTCTCAGAGGTATGCGACGGGATATGACGTACCGTTGTAGTAGTATCCGCCGGTGGTTCTGACATCGATATCAGCAACGGTGAAGTTGTCAAACCATTCCTGCAGCATGTCCTGGGCTTCGCTCAGCGTGAAGAGGTCCGGATAGATCATGTACGCGATCATCAGCGTCAATGCATATCCGGAGATTCCGCCCAGCATGTCATAGGGTATCCCGATGCAGTGACCGTTCTTGTAGGCGGTCATCTCCTCGTATGTCCCCACTGTGGACTCGAACCTCTGGTTGAACTCGGACTGCGTGATGATCTTCCCACTGTCCGCCGCACCATAGGCGAATCCTGTCTGGTTCTGATAGATCAGGATGTAGTCGAGTATCTTGTCGTTCAGCAGCATCCATTCATAGGAGAGCTTCTTCGACCCGTACTCGGAGAGACCCGAGGAGTTGGTGTACGCGTTGGCGACGAGGTTGGTGAAGTAGTAGTCGCCTTCCATCGGATTGGAGTAAACAGTGACCGTGGAAGAGATCCCGTCCTCGGCCAGGGTCTTGGAACCTCCGGCTACGATGACGTACGGGCGCACGGTGTCCTTCAGACGCTCGTTAATCGTATCGATGACGTTGAGTGCGTAGTCCTTGTAGGCCTGAGCCTTCTCCTCCGCACCGAGCATTATTCCCAGAGCCATCATCGTGGGTATGCACCAGTCACCGGTGTACCAGAGGAATATGCACTGCACCCCCTCATCCATCAACTTCCCAAGAGCGGAGAGGTTGTTGGCGGTGGGCGTGGCGACGATCACGTCGACCTTGTTCTTGACATACTTCTCGACGGCATCGTCGGTGACACCGCTGTTATGGTTGTTGGATGCGGTGTAGATATCCACTCCGCTGAGGTCGTAGATACCGCCGTAGTAGGCGGTCAGGTTGTTAGGGCCGACCTTCACCTGGTCCCAGAGGCCCAGTGCGGCCATCATCTCGGACTGCTGCCAGTAGGTGACGCCTATGTTCTTCCCGGCCAGAGGGTACTTGACACTCATCACGGTTCCGAAATGGGACATGTAGTTGAGTGTGGTGCTCTGCTTGTCTATGACCTTCTGAACGATTACGATATCATCTTCGGTGATGAATCCATCAAGGTTCGCATCCGCGTACGGATACTGTACCGGGTCCCATCCGTTCTTCATGAGGCTGTTGATCAGGTCGATGTCGTCCTGATCGATATACGAGTCATTGTTTGCATTCCCGTAGATCGGCACCGTGACGTCCACTCCGTCGGTGCTCTTCCGGGGGATGCTGTTGCCGTCATTGGTCACAACGTAGATTGCAGTGGCTGCAACCACGAGGACAATGACCAAGGCAACCGCGACGATTTTCTTATCCATTGTATCACTTGGATGTATCATCCAATTCGCAATAGTTCATCATGGTAATAATAATATGGCTTTTAGAGCCATTAAAACAATTAATTATAACAATAATCTAATAAAAAATATCTAAAAAATATTAAATTAACATCGGGATGCAAATTTAACTTTTCGTTTTGAGCACGTACTTGCAGCTTTTCGTAGTACCACTGCGCTCCAGTTCCCCTTCCGATACCATCTGTGATATCTCGTGCTGTATGGATACATGTGCGACGTCCGGCAGATAATCGTACAGGTCCCTTTTCATGAAGTACCCCGGCTGATTCCGAATGACATGCCGGATGCGTTCGGATTTGTTGCAAGCGACGTTCGACGGCGGAGGGAACATAGCATTCAGGGACATGGCGGCATTCCATAAACTGTTGAGGAAATGGTCTATGAATATGGAATGGTCGATGGTATCGTCCGACCACCGTTTGGAAGCATGGTATATCGCCATGACATGGTCGTGACGGTTAATGCACCATTGTCTGTCCAAAGACACGTAACGGACCAGATCATATCCTGCCCTGGTCATGAAAGCGTCGCAAAGTAATCTGTACGTTCTGCCGTTCCCGTGGTCGAACGGACTTATGTACATGTAATCCAACATGAAGCACGGTATCAGCAGGAGAGGTTCGATTCCCGGATTACTCATCGCTGAATCCATGGCCTCGACGAGAGATTCCAGCAAAACTTCGATGTCCTGTACATCTGCAGGCACACGAACCGCCGACATGACCCCGTGGCCAACATGAGGATGATTGAAGATCCTGTACATCCCCGGACGATCATCGATCCCCTCCATCATCTTCCTGTGCAGAGCAAGTATGTAGTCCGCATCGATCCCTACTCCTGGATCCGTCGACAAGATGTCGTTCCGGGCAACGGAGTAGCTCATCACCTTGAGATCGCTGGCGGTCTCCGGAGACAAGTCACCCGACAGAAGACCCTCGATACGTTTTGTGGGAACATCGATGTACTCAATGAGGTTGCCGTACCTGACTGAATCCAGATGGGCACGGACCTCCAACGACCTGAAGACCGCAGGATACTGCCCTTTCCATATCCGGACACGTTCCTGAACGATGGCTATGTCCTTCATCTTCATGATGTGTGATGAGCTCACAGCCATTTTGGTCAAAAACGAGTAATCGTACTTCTCCACTGACTAGGAATCCATGTTTTAGATATAAAATGGAACGTGAGATACCTGAGACAAAGCTGGAATGTCTCGTTTAATTAATCTCCGGACGAACCGTGTCCTCGAAAACATTCGCCGACCTGGATTGTGACCTTGTTGAATCTGCATTGACGGACGGGATATGAATGCATGATCCTCCGAACAGAGATCATCGACATTGATGCCCCATGCACAATACGCTCCGCGTTCACTGATCACTGTGAAGTCTCAAGCACCACTCTGAGAACTCGAAAACAGGCCCGTACGGACAGACACATACCGAGATGAGCCGAAGTCACTCCCTCTCCATCGTCGCCACGATGGCCTCGACCTCATCATCCCCCATACCGATTGTAGGGAAGAACAACGGCAACCCATGATCGTACCTGCATATATCCCCGAAAGTATCCACCGTGGTCCCGAGGACCGTTCCCAAGCTCTTGTACGGGTCCGGATCGTCCCGCCCGAGCGTCCTGAGCCGAGGATCGTATTTCATCAGCAGATCCGTGCGATGGCTCCCGCGCACCGTCACCCTGCATCCACGCTTCATCATGAGCCATGCGGAAGCCAGGCCTCTGTCGTCATCGACCTCCGCCACCACCGCACCCTGACTGCCCAGCGGCAGACCTGCATGGCACCTGATGTATGAAGGGAAGATGTACGCCTTGCCGCACCTGGCCTCGATGTAGACGATCCTGTCTGGATCCGTCAGATTCACGGATATACCCCTGCCGGCATTGGCATCCATCACAGCCGCTCCGACGGTCCGTTCGATGTCCATGCTGGTGAACCCGCGGTTCTCACCGTTGCGTCTGGCTCTGATGGCAAACGACTCCCCGTCCCTGATGATGCTCTTCGACAGTTCCACAGTGGCGGCTACCATGGAATCCATGTCGGACGGAACCACCGTGGCGACAGACAACGAAGCTATCCCGAACACCTTCCTCAGCGAAGCGATTGCGGCGTCGGTGTCCTCCGTCTCGATATAGAACCTCGCATTGCCCCGAGTGACCAACGCCTCCACCGAATCCTCGACCAGCATCGAAACCATGTTCCTCTGCAGCATCGACTCGAATCTGCGCCTGACCGGATCGCTCTTCAACCCTATCTCGGAATATCTGGCGAGTATCGTGCTCATGTCCGTTCCATCCTCGGCATCTGCCGTCTTCGAAATACCGTTAAATACGGAATGGTAATTGAATTTTCCTATATGAAAATAAGAGAATTATCCGAATCATCGGACAGAGCACAGATAAACCACCTGTGCCTAGCATCATGCGAAGACGGAGGGGTTTCCAATGGGAAGGTATGACAGACAGCTGATCGAGCTCTCGGACGAGGAACAGGAGCGGATATTCCATGCGAAGGTGGGGCTGGTCGGCTGCGGAGGCCTCGGGACCAACGTGGCCACGGCACTGGCTGTGGCCGGCGTACGCAGGTTCGTGATAATGGACCCGGATGTCCCGGACGAGACCAACCTGAACCGTCAGTACGTGTACTGCAGCCACTTCGACTCAGGAGACATCAGACCGAAGGCCGAGATACTGGCCGAATGGATCAAAGGGCTGAACCCCGACGCCGAGGTCGAATACCACGTTAACAGGTTCGACAAGAACACCTGCCGGATCTACGACGGATGCGACGTGATGGTCGACTGCCTGGACTCCATAGGCTCCAGGATGGACCTGAACGAATACTGCATTGGGCACGGGAAACCTCTTGTGCACGGAGGCGTCCATGCGTTCATAGGTCAGTTAACGGTCTGCATTCCGGGGAGGACCCCCTGCCTCAGATGCATCATGGGAAACATGCCGGAACCGGAGAGGCCGCTTCCGTCAATAGGTTCCGTGGTGACTTCAATCGGTTCCATGGAGGCCACCGAGGTCCTGAAGCTGATAACCGGAAGGAGCGGAGATTCCGAAGGGCTGTTCCTGTCCGTGGACTTCCAGACCCTGAGGGTGGTCCCAATACGTTTCGAAAGGGACCTCAGGTGTCCCGTGTGCGGGACCCTGAAGGGTTGATTCATTCGTACAGGTGCTTGCTGAAATAGCGGTCCCCTCTGTCCGGAAGGACCGTGACTATCCTGCCTTCACCGATCTCGTTGGCCAGTCTGACGGATGCGGCCACGGCGGCACCCGACGAGGCTCCGGCGAATATCCCCTCCCTGGAAGCAAGGTTTCTGCACATGGCGAACGCCTCAGAATCGGTGACCTTCACGACGCGGTCCACCAGGTCCATGTCCATGGTGGCGGCGATGAAATCGTTGCCGATGCCCTCGATCCTGTACTCCCCCTTCTCTCCGCCTCCCATGGTGGAACCCACGGGATCCGCCAGGACGCCTTTGACTCCGGGGTTCCGACTCTTCAGATAGCCGACAACCCCGCTGAACGTTCCCCCGCTGCCTGCACCCATCACAGCATAGTCCACCTTCCCATCCAGGTCCCGGTATATCTCCGGACCCGTGGTCTCGAAGTGCGCCCGAGGGTTACTCATGTTCTCGAACTGACGCAACGACACGGAACCGGGGATCTCGGACAGCATCTCATCCGCCTTGGCCACCGCACCCAGCATCCCTCCCTCGTGGGGGGTGTTGACGATCTCGGCACCCAGGGCACGCATGAGGGTCAGCTTCTCCTCGGAGAACTTCGTGGGTACGACGAATATCACCCTGTATCCGTGGTTCAGAGCCGCGAACGCGAGGCCCAGGCCCATGTTGCCTGCGGTCGCCTCTATGATCGTTCCGCCCGCCTTCAATATGCCCTTCTCCTCCGCATCCCGGACCATGTACGCTCCGGTACGGTCCTTTACACTCCCGGAAGGGTTCCAGAGCTCCAGTTTGGCATACAGCTCCACATCATCGGGGATGTCCAGGTTCCTCAGGCGGACCAAAGGGGTCTCGCCCACCAGATCGTGCATCGAATCGTATAGCGTCAGACCACCGCCTTCTTGATAGCCTGCTCCAGATCCGCGATGATGTCCTCGGCATCCTCTATGCCTGGGGACAGACGTATGAGGCCTTCGGTGATCCCGACCTTCTCGCGTATGTCCTTGGGTATGGATGCATGTGTCATGGATGACGGGTGGCATGCCAAAGACTCCACTCCCCCCAGACTCTCCGCCAGGGCCACCAGCTCCAGCGAGGAGAAGAAGCGCCCTATGTCATGGCCCTCCTTTAGTTCGAATGAGATCATGGCACCTCCGTTGACGGCCTGCCTCGAATTGACCTCGTACCCTGGATCTGACGGAAGTCCGGGATAGTGGACTTTGGCCACCGCGTCCGAGTTCACCAGGAACTCCGCGATCCTCTCGGCGTTGGCAACGTGCCTGTCCATACGGACCGCCAAAGTCTTTATCCCTCTGATGAGCAGGAAAGACTCGAAAGGAGACAGGACCCCTCCGGTGGAGTTCTGGATGAATCCTATCCTCTGAGCCAGCGCCGCGTCCTTCACCACGATGAGCCCTGCCACCAAGTCGCTGTGGCCACCCAGGTATTTGGTGGCGCTGTGGACCACGATGTCCGCCCCCAGTACCAATGGCTTCTGAAGGTATGGGGTCATGAACGTGTTGTCCACGATCGTCAGAGCGCCGTGAGCTTTGGCCACACGGGACACCATGGCGATGTCGGTGACGGTCATGAGAGGATTGGCGGGACTCTCGATGAGCACCGCCTTCACATCCGGACCGAAACTCGCATCGAACCTATCCTCGGATGTTGTATCCACGATGGAGTACGTGATACCGAAGTTGGCGAACACTTTATCCAGGACACGGAAGGTTCCACCGTAGACGTTCTCGGATATCAAGATCCTATCTCCGCTGCGGAACAGTGATATGGCGGCAGTCAGGGCCGCCATGCCAGAGGCGAACGCGAATCCTGCGGTTCCCTCCTCCAGGTCGGCCACGAGCTTCTCCAGGGCCTCCCTGGTGGGATTGCCCGTCCTCGTGTACTCGTATCCTCTGGTCTGACCCAGCGCGTCCTGTCTGAAAGTGGATGTCTGGTAGATCGGCACGTTCACCGCACCGGTCCTTTCATCTATTGGGATTCCGGCGTGGATCACCGCGGTCGATGGTCTCTGATATCCTGTCATTTTTGATGCCTTCAATTTCCTACTATTCCTATATGATATATGTAGTTTGTTGAAACGCATAACCCGGCCTCTGAGAAATGCCATGTGAGAATCGAGCCTGACGGCTCAACCGAAGAGAAAAACAAGGGAAACCTGACCGGAAATGTCAGATATAATACTCGGGAGCGTCCAGGACGTCCATGAGGCCCTCCCTCTTCGCCGTCTCCACAAGGTCAGCCAGGGTGGTAGCGTCCAGAATCTCGTCCACAGCCTCGGAGATCTTGCTCCACAGGCCAATCTCAACGCATTTAGATATCCAGGGACACTCCGCCCCGTCCGCAGATTCGGAAGGAGAAGCTGTGGCTGACCCCTCCATAAGACGGATGATCATCCCTGTCGTGATCTTGTCCGGAGACATCCCCAGACGGTATCCTCCCTGAGGCCCGCGCTCCCCCTTGACATAACCAGTCTTGCTCAGAACGGTGATGATCTGCTCCAGGTACTTCATGGAAATTCCATGGCGTCTGGAGATGTCCTTGATCTTGACCTTGCCGTTCTGTTCGTATATCGCGAGGTCCACCATCATCTGGATGGCGTAACGGGTCCTGGTTGAGAATTGCACGCGGATATCAACGTCTGACGCCGATATAATATTTCCTAATTGGGAGTGGGGTTTTACGGAGAACGAAATGGTTTGTGATCCGACGCCCGGATGGACCCTGCGACGTCGGGAGAAATGATTCTGCGTTCAAGCGGTGGTGAACTTACCGTTAATGTCATAGGCAATGACACCGGGCTGGGCCGCTACAGCGAAGTCCGACTCGTTGGCACTCAGCTGTGTGATGACCTGTGCCGATCCGGATGCGGAGATCCCGACGATGTTCACTCCGGTCTGCTCGAACAGCGGTCTGGCATCATCCAGGGAATCGTTCCCGACGACCTCGGACAGTCTCGGAAGGACCTCGGACGCCAGATGAACCGGCAGCTGATGCATGTCGCCCACGATGAAACTGAACCTCACGGTCTTGGTAGATGTCGAATCCCACCTGTCGGTCTTCAGAGCGGTCTTTATCAGGGAGTCGTCCACGAACGAGTCCGCGAAAGCGCTCCAGCTCCTGAACCCAAGGTCACTGTGGCTATAGTTCAGCGACCCTATGTCGTAGAGGATCTCCGACTGATTCGCGATATCCTCCTTGATCTTGCTGAGGGGGTTCTCGGGATCGTAGGTACCGTACATATCCCCGTCGCCCCATGCGTACTCTATACTGTGGAGGGCGCTGACCACGGTTTCATCACTGAGCCCGCTGGAAACTCCTCCGGAATACTGAATGGCGTAATCGACAAGTGCCCTATGGGTCTCGTCGGCGGGGTCGAATCCGTTGGCCTTGATGTCCTCGGAGACCTCGTAGACCCATCTTGTGGCGTAGTATATGGCCCACACCAGCCTCTCCGACGTGTCCCTGTTGGCGTCCACATAAGACTTGTTCCCGTAGAGGACACAGCAGGTCACATGCGGGAAGATGAGGTCTGTGGTTACCAGGCCCTCGAAGGTCGCACCGTCGCCGACTGTTAGGATGCTGTATTGAGGATCCCATGTGATTCCGATGTACAATCCGTTCTTCTGATACTCCTTGATGCTGGACGCCGACCCCTGGGTGACGATGTACCCGACCTCGCCGTCCTTCAAGGGAGTGCCCTCGGTGTATGCGACCAGCTTGAGGTTGGCCGTGGTCCCGTCGGTGTATGCGGGATCCGCCAGATAGACCTCGACGATGGTCTTGAGCTGATAGTACTGGATCGAACCCACTGTGGGGACTCCGAACCTCAGCTTCTCCCATCCGGACGGCTTGAAGACCACAATACGGTCCCCGTTGTCCAAGGACCTCGTCTTGAGGGTTCCGTCGTCGTTCAGCTCGAACAGGTCCCCGGCGTCCACGACTTTCGGGTCATAGTAGAATCCGGAGCCAACTCCTTCCAATCCGGCCACGAGGTTGATTTCCTCGTCCCGGGCCTCGCTACCCTTGCCCAGGATCACCGTAGCGGCTGCGGCCGCAACGACGATGACTACGGCAACGATCGCGATCACTTTGATTCTCTGCATTTGATTCACCCATGTTGGTTTAGTTATAGTAATTCCTACTATGAAATTAGGGTAATTAGTGGTGGTATATGAATGGTGTTGACAGTTATATTCATATCAGAATATCATCAGGATAAGATACTGATTAAAAGAGCCAGATCCCACTAGATAAAGCGACATAAACAATCTGAACACAGGCCTTAAAATGAAAATGAAAGATGTTTGAGAAGATGTATTCCTTTGAGAATACAGACGGACCGTAACAACGATCGTACGGTCCGTCGGATTCCCCGTCACTCCAGGACGTTCTCATGTTCAAGGTAGGTGAGGATCCTCTTCTTGAGCTCGTTGAACTCCGGAGTGGACCTGTCCCTGGGCCTTTCCCACGGGACCTCGATCACCTCGTTGACCTGAGTCGGACGTTTCGTCAGCACCACGATCCTGTCGGAAAGGTACACCGCCTCGTCCACAGAGTGGGTGATGAATATTATCGTCTGGTTGGTGTTCCTCAGTATGTCAATCAGCTCGGCCTGCATGATGTTCCTGGTCTGCGCATCCAGAGCACCGAACGGCTCATCCATCAGGATGACCTCAGGTTCCACCACAAGCGCCCTGGCTATACCGACCCTCTGCTTCATTCCGCCCGAGAGCTCATTCACCTTCGACTCGGCGAACTTCTCCAGACCCACGATCCTCAGATACCTGTCCACCCTCTGGCGGCGTTCCTCCTTGGGGATGCGGGCTATCTCCAGACCGATCTCCACGTTCTTCCTCACCGTCCTCCAGGGTAGCAGTGCGAAGTCCTGAAACACGAACCCTCTGTCCGCTCCAGGTCCGACGCATCTGCTGTCGCCCACATACACGGCACCGGAGGTAGGTTCCAACAACCCGGCGATCATCTTCAGC
This sequence comes from uncultured Methanomassiliicoccales archaeon, assembly GCA_964550065.1. Lineage (GTDB taxonomy): Archaea > Thermoplasmatota > Thermoplasmata > Methanomassiliicoccales > Methanomethylophilaceae > Methanoprimaticola. The sequence goes on along the minus strand of CAZJWD010000001.1, from coordinate 258,835 downwards.
AGTGTGGTCTTCCCGCATCCGGAAGGTCCGATGAAGGAGATCAGCTCCCCCTTCCTGATGTCCAGGCTGATGTCGCGGATGGCCTCGGTCTTGACCTCGTTCCTCGAATACGTCTTCCCGATTCCGACGATACGGATGGCCTCTCCGGAATCACCGACCTCGGATTCCCCCTCCGGAGTCCGATCAGGTATCGCGTGCCTCTTGGCGGCCGGATCCTCCAGCAGCCACTCTACTATGCTCATTCGGCAACACCCCACTTCCTGTCAACGGACCTGGAGACCAGCTCCGCCAAGGAGACTGTCACCAGACCCAGTATCCCTATGATCACTATCCCAGCGTACACGGACGGCCATGCTCCCATCGCCGCCTGGTTGGTTATGTAGTTCCCGAGTCCGCCCACGGTGGAGGCGTAGAGCTCGGCGGATACTATACACATCCACCCGATTCCGATGCCGGTCTTTATCCCGGTCATGAGGTAGGGGACGGAAGCTGGAACCGTGACCATCTTGAAGGTCTGCCACCAAGAGGCCCCGAGGGTCCTTGTGGCATCAATCCAGTTCCTGTCGGTCTTCGTGACTCCGAACACTATGTTCGTGAGCAGAGGGAAGAACACCCCGATGAACACGACCATCATAGCACCCTTGGCTCCGGAACTCAGCAGGATCACCAGGACAGGCGCCCACGCCACAGGTGCTATGGGCCTCAGGATGTTGATCGCAGGGTTGCTGAGCTCTCTGAGGGTCCTCACGGAACCCAAGAGCAGACCGAAGGGATACGCCACTATGAGTGCGAGCAGGAATCCCTTGATGAACGTCCCGAAACTGGCAGTCATGTATCCTACCATGGTGCCCCCGGCCACACTGTCGCCGTACCTGGCGAAGTAAACCAACGCATCCCATGTCTCCCCCGGGGTGGGAACCACTGTCCTTCCTATGTACAGCGCTGCCAGCTCCCAGATCAAATAGAGGCCCAGAAGGGAGATCACCGTGCAGACGATGAGCTTCCCCGTCCTGTGGTACTTGTTCTCGGGATCGTAGGCGAAACGCCTCTCATATGGGGCGTAGTTTGGGTTCGAGGAGGGTGTCCCGACGTCCTCCATCAACCATTGAATGATTCCGCTCATCTGATTGTCTCCTGGTAATTTCCCAGATTTCCTATGGATTTAGTGGAAATTGTCTTGTTATATAATATTCGCTGACAATAATATTCTAATAAGAATATTTATCGAATAAATTTGATAAATAATGTATAATAATGTCTAATGATGTCCATAAAAATTGGACAAATATTCCACTACATACATATCGGAAATATAGATAAGTAAGAACGGAGGATACATGTTCATGACAAACGGGACTGAGGTCGGCCGCCGGGACTCCATCGATGTGATCTGGTACGGCCGCGGCGGCCAGGGAGCATTCACCGCATCCAAGATACTCGGGGCCGCGTACGCCCTCGGAGAGAACGGAAGCGCATTAGCATTCCCCTCCTTCGGACCTGAAAGACGCGGAGCCCCGGTGAGGGCGTTCACCAAACTGTCCCCAGGAAAGGTGAGAGACAGGAGCGAGATCTCCGCGGCGGATTACCATGTCTACCTCGATCCCGGGATGTTCTCATCCGTTCCCGAACACGGAACTGTAATAATCAACAGCACCGAGGAATACTCGGAGCCCCGCGTCATGTCCCTGGACGCGTCCGGGATCGCAACAGAGATCCTCGGCATGCCGATGGCCAACACAGCCATGGTCGGTGCCATCGCCGGCCTCTGGGGCGGAGTCTCGCTGGATTCGCTATACATGGGCATAGACAACTCGATGCCCGAGCGTCTCAGGGCAAAGAACAAGGAAGTCGTCCGCAGGACCTTCGGAATCGCAGAGGCACTCAGATGAGACCGTATGTGCGCGATAGTCTGCCTGAATGGGCATCAGGGGTTCCTGGGAACACCTGCATGGAAGCGGGATTCCTCATGACCGACAACTCCGGATGGAGGGAGATCCAACCCTCCATAGATACCGATGCATGCACAGGATGCGGCATGTGCTACCTCTACTGCCCCGACGGGGCCATCAAGATGGATGACGGCAAGGCCACCGTGGACTTCGGGTTCTGCAAAGGATGTGGGATATGCGCCAGGATGTGCCGTCCGAAGGCACTCACGATGGAGGCCAGACAATGACCCGCATGTTCCTTTCAGGAAACGAGGCCCTGGCATACGGTGTGAAGCTGTCCAGGCCCGCGGTTATCTCGGCATATCCGATCACCCCTCAGACAACAGTCGTGGAGAAACTGTCCGAGATGGTCGCCGACGGTGAACTGAGCTCGGACTTCGTGCATGTGGAATCCGAACACTCCGCGCTGTCCTGCGCCATCGGGGCGTCCGCGGCAGGAGTCAGGACGTTCACCGCCACGTCGTCTCAGGGACTCCTCTACATGGCCGAATGCCTCCCCTATGCGGCGGGAGGCAGATTCCCCATAGTGATGATGAACGCCAACAGGTCCGTGGCACTGCCGTGGAACATCTATGGGGACCAGCGCGACTCCCTCCTGTTGAGGGACAGCGGATGGATCCAGGCCTACGCCGAGGACGGACAGGAAGGTCTGGACATGTCAATCATGGCGTACCGCATCGCGGAAGACCCGTCGGTGTCCACCCCGTTCATGGTGAACCTTGACGGATTCCACCTCACCCACACCTACGAAACAGTCGATGTCCCGGATCAGGAGGATGTGGACAGATTCCTCCCCCCTTACATCACAGACAACTGTCTCGACCTCTCGTCTCCGAAGAACATGTGCTTCTCCGCCGGACCGGAGTACAACTCCGCGTTCAAGGCCGATGCCCATGGAGGTCTGCTGAACGTACGCGGAGTCATAGATTCCGTAGAGGAGGACTTCAAGGAGGTGTTCGGACGCGGGTACTCAGGATTGATCGACCCTTACAAGTGCGATGATGCTGATGTGATCCTGGTCACCCTCGGAAGCGTGACCGGACTCTGCAGGGATATCGCAGACTCCCTCCGTGAGGAAGGTGTGAAGGCAGGAGTACTCCGCATACGCTACCTAAGGCCGTTCCCGGACAGGGAGATCGCATCGGCGATGAAAGGATGCGGATCGGCGGTGGTCCTGGAAAAGGACGTGTCGTTCGGCTACTCAGGCGCCGTGTTCACGGAAGTCTGTTCCGCACTGTTCGCGTCCGGCGTGTCCATGCCGGTATGCTGCAGGATCGGAGGCCTTGGAGGCGCGGACATCTCCGCAGACGATGTCAGGAAAGCTTTCTCCGATGCCGTTGAAGGCAAGAGGGATACACGCTTCATCGGGAGGGATGCATGATGCTCAGGGATGAAATATCATCGGACGAGTTCTTCCTCGGCCACAAAGCATGCGCCGGATGTGGAGGAAGCCTTGCGGTCAGGATTGCGTTGAAGACCCTCGGCGAGAAGGCCGTGGCGGTTCTGCCTGCGGGATGCATGTCCGCAGTAGGGTTCAACTTCCCCAACCTGTGCTTCGGCAATAATGCAATCATATCCACATTCGCAGGGACGGCATCCATGATGACAGGCGTCATGGCAGGACTGAGAGCCAAGGGTGAGAAGGACTTCACCGTAGTAGGCTTCGCTGGAGACGGAGGAACGGCGGACATAGGTATACAGGCCCTATCCGGGGCCATAGACAGGAACGACGACATCCTCTACATCTGCTACGACAACGAGGCGTACATGAATACAGGCACCCAGAAAAGCTCCCTCACTCCGTTCGGAGCCTCCACCACGACCACTCCCGCAGGGAAGGTCGTCGGAGGGAACCTGTCCGAGAAGAAGGACATGTTCGGTATCGTCGCCGCACACGGGATCCCATACGCTGCCACAGCCAGCATAGGATATCTGGATGATTACGCCCGCAAGGTGCGCACCGCCGCCTCGATTCCAGGGACCAAGTACATCCATGTGCTGGCTCCCTGCCCCACAGGATGGGGCATACCTACAGACAGGACGGTGGACTACGCCAGAGCGGCGGTGGACTGCGGCCTATGGCCCCTGGCCGAGTTCAGAGACGGGGAATTTATTCTCAACCGCAGGATGAGAAGTCCGGAGACACTGGACGAGTACATCCGCACCCAGCGCAGATTCCGCCATCTGGGGGACGCCGAAGTAGATCATATCAGAGCAGCCAGGGATTCCAAGTGGTCCCGCATAGAATCGGAGTGGCGCGGACCGCAGTAATGGTATTCTTATCGGAATATTTGTGTCAATGACAGTTATATAGAGGATATTCATACTATTCCTATCGAAAAAGTATGAATAAAGGTGACCCGAATGGCTGATGGAAAGTATTGGAAACCTGAGATCGAGACGATGCCCCGCGAGGAGCTGGAGAAGTACCAGCTGGAGCATCTCAAGAAGGAGATAAAATGGGCGTACGACAGGTGCCCTTACTACAAGAGGACCTTCGATGAGGTCGGACTCAAGCCAGAGGACCTGAAGGAGCTGAAGGACCTGGCCAAATTCCCGTTCATAGACAAGAAGACCGAGAGGGACACACAGGGAGTGGGATCTTTCCTCGGAGAACTGTGCGCCGTCCCCGAGGACGATGTCATTTTCATCGCGACATCCTCCGGGTCAACCGGAGTCCCCACCATGAGCCCCTTCACCCAGACGGACTTCGACGAGTGGCAGGACGTTGAGAGCAGATGGTTCTACCAGACAGGAATGAGGAAGAACGACCGCTACATCCACGCCCTGAACTTCTCCCTGTACGTGGGAGGCCCGGACGTCATCGGAGCCCAGAACCTGGGTGCCCTGTGCATCTGGGGAGGCACGCTGCCCTCCGAGAGGCTGATATTCATCCTGAAGACCTACCAGCCCACGTTCATCTGGACCAGTCCGTCATACGCCTGGTACCTCGGGGAGACCTGCAAGAAGAACGGTATCGATCCCGCCAAGGACCTTGCAATCAAGAAGATCTTCGTCGCAGGGGAAATGGGAGGATCCATCAGCACCACCCGCGAGGCCATCGAGGAGCTGTGGGGTGCCAGCGTCTACGACTTCTACGGTCTGTCTGACATCTTCGGCGCATGCGCCGCCATGTGCGACGAGAAGGACGGCCTCCACATCGCGGAGGACCACATACTCGTGGAGACGGTGGATGTCAAAACAGGCGAGGTTCTGGAACCGGGACAGACCGGAGAGCTGGTGTACACCACACTCCGCAAGCAGGCCCGCCCCATGATCAGGTTCAGAACAGGGGACATCGGATACATCGATTACACACCCTGCAAATGCGGAAGGACCCACGGAAGGATCCATGTCACCGGAAGGAAGGACGACATGTTCGTCGTGTCGGCAGTCAACGTGTTCCCCAGCGACGTCGAGGCCGTGGTCCATGGAATCAAGGGAATAACCGGAGAGTACCTCATCCGCGTCTACGAGAAGGACCTCACCTGCCGTTACGACGTCACCATCGAGAGGGAGGCGTCCAACACCGAGGAATCGGACGAAGCACTCGCGGAGAGGGTCACCAACGCCCTCAAGGCCAGGATCGGAGTCAAACCCTCCAAGGTCATCGTGAAAGCCGACGGCGAGCTGGAACGCTCCACCCACAAGGCGAAGCGCGTGATCGACGAGAGGAAACTCACCTACAACATCTGAGGCTGGAAGAAATGCGCGGACTCTCCTACAGGACTGCAGGGTTCACCGACTCGGTGATCAGGCGCATGACGCGCATCTCCAACGACTGTGGGGCGATCAACCTCTCCCAGGGGTTCCCGGACTTCGATCCTCCAGAGGAGCTCACCTCCAGACTGGCAGAGGTCGCCAGGGACGGACCGCACCAATACGCGGTCACCTGGGGCGCCCAGAACTTCCGCGAGGCACTCGCGGAGAAGCAGTCGCGTTTCATGGGGCGCTGCATAGACCCGTCGACCGAGGTCGTGGTCACATGCGGAAGCACCGAGGCCATGATGGTCGCCATGATGTCAGTGGTGAACCCCGGCGACAAGGTCGTGGTGTTCTCCCCGTTCTACGAGAACTACGGAGCGGACGCCATACTGTCCGGGGCGGTCCCGATCTACGTGGAGCTCCGTCAGCCCGACTTCTCCTTCGACCCGGAGGAGCTGGAGGCGGCCTTTGCACAGGAGCCGAAGGCACTGATCCTGTGCAACCCCTCCAACCCCTGCGGGAAGGTGTTCGCCAGGGAAGAACTGATGTTCATAGCGAAGCTCGCCGCGGAATACGACACGTATGTGATCACCGACGAGGTCTACGAGCACATAGTCTACAGGCCGAACGAGCATGTGTACTTCGCGACTCTTCCCGGCATGTGGGAACGCACGATATCATGCTCATCGTTATCCAAGACCTACTCCGTCACCGGATGGCGTGTGGGATACATCATCGCCCCGGCCGAGATCATAGACGTCGCCAGGAAGGTGCACGACTTCCTCACCGTGGGGGCCGCCGCTCCTCTGCAGGAGGCGCTGGTCACCGCGCTTCGCTTCGGAGACGGTTACTATGAGGACCTCCGTGCGAAGTACACAGACAAGAGGACGTTGTTCCTGAAAGGCCTGGACGAGATAGGCATAGCCCACAACGTGCCGGAAGGAGCGTACTATGTGCTGGTGGACATCTCCGAGTACGGATACTCCAGCGACGTTGAGTTCTGCGAGGACCTCGCCAGGAAAGTGGGCGTCGGAGCCGTCCCGGGATCCAGCTTCTTCAGGGGCGATGTGAACAACCTGATCCGCCTCCACTTCGCGAAGAATGATTCCACTCTGGAGAGCGCCCTTGACCGGCTTTCCAGGATAGACGTGCTGTCCGGAGGTCGTGCATGAAGCTTGTGGCCCTGCTGTCCGGGGGGATTGACTCGCCTGTAGCATCGTATCTGATGTCCGAGGCGGGAGCCGAGGTGTCGCTGCTCCACATGAGCAACGGGCAGTTCGGGGACCCGAAGGACATAGAGAAGGTTCTTCTGATCGCCGAGGCCTTGGAATCCTACACCGGGAAGGAGTTCCCTGTGTACGTGGCCGACCACGGACGCAACCAGCAGGCAATCATGGACTCGGCGGACAGGAACTACCAATGCGTACTGTGCAAGAGGACCATGCACCATGTGGCCAAGAGGTTCGCCCAGGAGAACGGGATGTCCGGGATCGTCATGGGGGACTCGCTTGGACAGGTGGCGTCGCAGACCCTCGCCAACATCAGAGCCGAACAGAAAGACCTGGGATTCCCGGTCGTCAGACCGCTGATAGGTCTGGACAAGACCGAGATAATCGACATCGCCCAACGCATCGGCACCTTCGAACCTTCCATCATCAAGACCTCCGGATGCGCGGCGGTCCCGGTGAAGCCGGTGACCGAAGCCAAACCGGAGAAGGTGGAGGAGTTCCAGCAGAGACTGGGATTCGAGAACCTTGTGGACGAATGCGTGCATTCCATCAGGAGGATCCACCGATGACATCAGACCTCCTGGAGAAGAAGGCGATCCTGGCCCTGGGAGGTCCGGTGCTCCTGCCTGAGGGTTTCGAGATGCCGTTCAGAGTGTCCCGTTCCACGGCCGGACCCGGTGCAGGATTCTATTCCATCGCCATGGGCTTCGACCGTTTCAGGGTTAAGAAGTCCGTGTCCTACGAGACAGGGGAGTTCGAACTCCACGATGAAGGAGGGAGGCTCTCCCTGACCCATCGCGGACAGCCTTTCCTTGACGACATATCGCTGATGCCTGTGGTCAGGCACTGCCCCGAGCAGGCATTCTTCGACCTGGACCCCAGATGCATGTTCCATTGCGCCTACTGCTCGTCACCGGTAATCTGCGGGGACGAGGACAAACATCTGGACTCCGAGAGGATCATGGAGATGCTCCGGGAATCGGTGTCGTCCCATGACGTGAAGGCCGTGTCCTTCACCAGCGGAGTCTACGGGAGCATCGGCGAGACGGTCGAACGCCTGGCCGACGTCATCGGAAGAGTCAGATCCGAGTATCCGGACATGCCCATCGGCGTGGAACCCTATGTGTCATCTGAAGAGCACATCAGGAAGCTGAAGGACGCGGGCGCGGATGAGATCAAACTGAACCTCCAATGCGCCGACAGGGTCATCTTCTCGAAGGTCTGCCCCGACCTGGATTACGACGGCATCCTGTCCAACTTGGAATCCGCTGTCAGGATATTCGGAAGAGGGCGCGTCACATCCAACGTCATCTATGGCCTGGGGGAATCGGACGAGGATGTCCGCAGGGTCACTGAGCTCCTTTGCTCCATGGGAGTCATCCCCGGACTGAGGGCGCTGAGGATCAACAAGTACAACAGGTCCAACCTGGAGACGGCGATCGGCCAACCCGTCCCGGTCACTCCCGAGAGGTCGTTGGCTGTGGCAAAGATGCAGAAGGAGGTCATGGGGAAACATGGCCTCACATCGGTCACCAGCCACACCATGTGCCTCGAATGCGGATGCTGCGACCTAGTGCCGTTCAGAGACCTCTGATCATTCCACAGACTTCCAGTAAATCAACCTCATGGAGTTACGCTCGTCCGTCGAGACGATGCCGTCCTTCTCGTGAGGGGACATCAGCTCCTCCACTATCGGGCCCACATCCTCCGAAACGCCGTAGGCTCTGAACGCCACGCGTTCCTTCTCGATCAGCGACTCCATGAGGATCTCGATGCGGACTCTGGTTTCCATCGTCTCCATCACCGGATTCCTCCCGTTATCCAACAGCCAGTCGAATGTGGGAGAGCTTCTGCGGGCATCGAACCCGTAGTCCTTCCCGAGGGCCTCCCAGATCCTCGCTGTGAGCTCGTCGCCCTCGTTCGTTATCCACGAAACGGAAGCGCACCACCCCTCCGATGATGATTCCATGCGCATGATGGATTCAGGGGAACCGGTCGGAGCGAGGGTTGAGATGCACAGGTCGTGGGGTTCCGGTTCGTACAGATTCCAGTCGCACAGAAGCGGAACTATGTTGTCCAATCCCGCCTCGGACGCATTCCCCATTAACCTCGAGAGCATCCCTGGAGAACTATCCAGGCATGTGACCGAACCGGCCAGACGCGCCATCCTGATGGAGTATGTCCCGGGACCGGAACCGATCTCCAGGACCCTCTTCCCCTTTCCGATCATTCCGAGTTCGTGCAATCTCGAAACTATGCGGTCGGGTATGTCTCCCTGGTGGACCGCGCTGTATGTGGATGAACAGTCCTCCCAGAAACCGATGGCCCTGTCGCCTGTCATGCCCAGACCTTGGAACGGATGGGTGTCCCTCATGGTCTTCTCCTGGGAACCACCACGGGCATCCCTCCGTGGTCCAGTATGTCCACGTCCATGCCGTAGACGTCACCGATCGTATCCGAGGTTATGGTCTCCCTCCCTCCGAAAGCGGCCACCTTCCCGCCTTTCATGAACAGGAACCGGTCGGAATAGAACGCGGCCAGATTGATGTCATGCATGGTCATGACCGTGCACAGGCCCCTCTCCCTGGCAACCTTGTCCAACATACTCATCGTGATGTGCTGGTTGGCGATGTCCAGATTGTTCGACGGCTCGTCCAGGATCAGGAGCTTAGGCTCCTGGGCCATGGCCCTGGCCACCTGGACCTTCTGGAACTCCCCTCCGCTGATCTCATCGATGTAATCGAGTGACATGTCCGAGAGTCCCAGGGACTCCAAGCACTCCCAGGCCACCTCCATGTCCTCATCGGTCACGGACCAACCTATATGGGGCCTCCGGCCCATCAGCACGGCATCGAATATAGTGGTGTGGGTGGCGTTTGCCTTCTGAGGAACGTAGGCTATCAGCCTCGCCAACTCCCTCGGGGAGTACTCCCCTATCTCCCTGCCGTCGACCAACACGGATCCCTCGGACTGCCTGTGGAGTCCGCAGATGCATCTCAGGAGCGTGGTCTTCCCGACCCCGTTGGGACCCAAGATGGATAGGATGGAGTTGGAATCCGCCGACAGGTTCACCCCGTCCAGGACCTTCCTGCCGCCGTAGGAGAAGCCGAGTTCCGACACTTCCAGAACGGTCATCTCCTCATCCTCCCCATGGCGAACTGTGCCGTGCGGGCCTTCCTCCTCCTGGATCCGACCACAAGGAGGTACAGGAACAGAGGTCCTCCCAGGAACGAGGTTATGATTCCCACAGGCAATGTGAAGTCCAGAAGGTTCTGGCCGACGCAGTCGGAGACGAGCAGTATCAGGGCTCCGAGGATCATCGACCCCGGAAGCAGATACCTATGGTCGGTGCCTATGACACGCCTGACTATGTGCGGGCCCAGCAGCCCTATGAAGGCTATGATTCCCATGAACGAGACCACGACCGCAGTCAGCAGGGCGGCCAGCACAAGGGTGAGGATCCTCAGGCGGTCGACGTTGACCCCCAGGGAGGAGGCTATGTCGTCACCGGAATCCAGGGCGTTGTAGTCCAGCCGGTTGTACAGGAAGTATATCGACACCGCCAGGGTTATGACCAAAATTATCAGCAGCTCGTCCGGGGTCGCCTTACCCATGGACCCGAACTGCCAGAACACTATGGTGGACAGGGCGTAGGAGTTGTAGAGGTACTGCATCAGGCTTATGCCTGCCGAGAATATTGAGCTGAGGGCCACCCCTGCCAGCACCATGGTCTCGGGGGAGACTTTGGTCACTTTGACCAACAGCACGATGACTCCCGTGGCGATCATCGCCCACACGAACGCGCTTCCGGCGACTATGTACGGGTCGCTGATGGTGATGACCGCCGAGCTCTGCCCGGTGATTATCCCTCCACCCAGGAGGACGATCCCAACAGATGCCCCGAAAGCCGCGGCGTTGGACACTCCGAGCGTGTAGGGGGAACCGAGAGGGTTCCTGAGGACGCATTGCATAACAGCGCCGGCGATGCCCAGCGCCATACCCGCCAGGACGCAGGATGCGATGCGGGGGATGCCGAGATCCCAGATCATGATCGTATCCACCGAATCGTTGGACGGATCGTTCCTGTTCAGAAGTATGTGGAAAAGGTCTCCGAAGGATATTCCTCCGGCGTTCATCCTCAGTACGACTATCGCCGTCACGAACGTGACGACGCACATGACCGCCAGCGCCAGGATCTTCCTGCGCCTTATGTCTTTGAATTCATCCAGACTCCGATCTGCCATCCGGCTCCCCTCATGGACGGGCCTCCCGAAGGAGACCCGAAAAGGTTTCAGACGGTCATGGTACCGTCGGCGTTGACCGTGATCTCCCCGTAGATGGGGTTGCCTCTGGTCGGGTGGTTGAGGTACATCTGATTCATGTCCTCGAAGATCGTCGTTCCCTTCTCGGGAAGGGGAAGGTTGTAGTTGTTGGCGATCTGGGCGATGTTGCGGTTCGACTCATGGGTTCCGAAGAAGAGATCGTACACGTTGTTGACCTTCTCCTTGAAATCCGCCTCGGTCAACAGGGAATCGCCGTAAGCACACCTTATGACCTGATAGGCGGCGACGAACACGTTCTCATAATTGATTCCGGTCCAGATGTACGGAGCAAGGATGTATGCGTCATGACCCTGGAAGAGCTTGATGAGTCCCTGAGAGGTGTTGTCCGCGTTGTTGGCGAATCCGGATGCGTCCACGAACAGAATCGTGTCTTCCTTGATTGCCTTGCCGATGGTCGCGGCCTGATACTCCCTCACATCGGAGTCATTGTACTCGGCAGGACCGCCGATGATGTTGGTGACTCCTGCGAGTTCGAAAGGCAGGAAGTACTGGAGCGAGGATGCGATGCCGTGAGCGCCGCCGTATGAGACGGATCCCACATAGGCGGTCCTCTTCTCGGTGACCTTCGAGGATATGGTACGGAGGTCGTCCACGATCATCTTGAATGCGGACTTCAGTTGGTCACCGCGCTTCTCGAGGCCGAGGGCCTTGGCAAGAACGTTGATGTTATGCTCCAGATCTTCCGTAATGTTGAATGTCTTCTGGTCGAGGAACGTGTAGATGTAACCGATGGCCACAGTGTTGATTCCCTGACTCTCGATAGCTGCCATCTCGTTGCGGTGCTCGGTGTAGAACTCCGCGGGGACGATGACGAGGGAGGGCTTGAGCTCGATAATGGTGCGAGCATCATCCGCGGTTATGCCACAGTTGGTGTGAGTGAAGTACTTCCTGGCTGCATCGTCATCAGAGAGGGTTGCAGAGTTACCGCCTTCGATGTCGACGAGCGCACGTCCGTAGTACATGAAGGTCTTCCCGAGGAAGTTGTTCATATCGTTCCTATCGACCATCACACACTTGTCGGCCACTCCGAAGTAAGTAGCCCACCTGAAGGAGTCCTGCCCGACGGCTACGACTCCGTTGTCCAGATTGTCGGCCCTGACGACTTCCTGTCCGGCGAAGTCGGTGACTTCAGAAGGTATGGTGCTTCCGCCGTCATCGCGGGCGAGGATGTAGGCAGATACTCCTGCCACGAGCAGGATCGCCACTACAGCGACTGCCACAACTGCATTTTTGTTCTGCATGAGGCTGTACAGCAGGCACTGAGTAGATAATACTTTTCTAAAATTCGTAACACTAATGATATAATGAATGAAAAATGGTACTAAACCCGGACAATCTGGCCATGTTTCCTGGAATTTAAGAAAGGGGTTTTCGGCGAACCCCCTATGCAACACTCTTAAACATCCAGATGGGTCGAGCGGACATGGATGCTCCGGAGGACGAAATGATCGGGACGCTGGAGAAGTCGCTGAGAGAGCTGGACTACGCCCTCGGACCGAGGATATCCGCCATGGTCTTGTCCGGATCGATCATACCTCCCAGCCAAGGGGTGCGGAATCAAGAGGGACCGCAGTTCCTGACATCGCGTGTGCTTGTCATCCCCATGCTCAAGACCCTCGGTTACACTGATGTCACCGACACTCGTAGGGAATTGAAGCATACGCCCGGGCTCGTCATCGCGACCACAGCCGCGAATCACCCTCTGTCGGAATCCGCGAAGAACCTGCTGATGACCATGCGTCATGAAGGGATTCCCGTCGGAATCGCCACAGACGGGATAAGATGGATGCTTGCGGAGACGGAAGAGGCAAAACCGAAAATCGTGTGCATGTCCGATCTCAGACCGTATTACCTGGAGGTTCTGGACCGCGACAGATTCAAAACCTCTGTCGAAGAGGACAGAGGGAATCTGAGACTGTTCTCGAATTTGTTCTCCAAAGGGTAATCAGTCGGTCTCGGACCATAGCCTGGCGCACCGGACCGCACGATGCCATCCGGAGATTCTGGCATCCCTCTCGGGCCCGGACATCGTCGGCACGAACCTACGGTCCAACGACCAATTGGCTCTGAGATCCTCCCTGTCCTTCCAGAAACCGACGGTGAGGCCTGCGGCGTATGCCGCACCTAGGGCAGTAGACTCTATGCACCGGGGACGCTCCACCTCCATCCCGGTGATGTCCGCCAGGAACTGACATAGGAAATCATTGACGCATGCGCCCCCGTCGACCTTTATCGATCTTATATCCACGCCGGAATCTGACTCCATGGCGCGGACCACATCGTTGGCCTGATATGCTATCGATTCCAAGGCGGCACGGGCGATGTGCCGGCGGTTGGTGGCCCTCGTGAGGCCCATTATTATTCCACGGGCGTTCTGCACCCAATATGGTGCACCGAGCCCGACGAACGCGGGAACGACGTGGCATCCGCATGTATCTTCGACGGACTCCGCCATCCTCTCGGTCTCAGCCGACTCCTCGACTATCTGAAGCTCGTCCCTGAGCCACTGGACCGCCGCACCGGCGATGTATATCGACCCCTCCAGCGCGTACTCCGGACCGTCGCCGACATCCCATGCTACGGTCGTCAGAAGGCCCTTGCCTGTGATCAGGGGCCTGGCCCCCATGTTCATCAGCAGAAAACCCCCGGTGCCGAATGTTATCTTGACATCCCCCCTGTCAAAGCATGTCTGCCCGAACAAAGCCGCCTGCTGATCGCCCAACGCCGACGCTATCGGCACCTCCATACCGATAACGGATGGATTCGTCATGCCGAACATGTGAGCACATGGGACCGGTTCGGGAAGCATCCCCTCGGGGACCCCCAGCATGTCCAGGAGCCTGCTGTCCCACTCCAACTCGGAGATGTTGAACATCATCGTGCGGGATGCGTTGGAGTAGTCCGTCTTATGGACCTCGCCGCCTGTCAAGTTCCATATTATCCATGACTCGACGGTTCCGAAGAGCACCTCGCCCTTCAACGCACGCTCCCTGACTCCGGGGATATTGTCCAGAATCCACTTCAACTTGGTCCCGGAGAAGTATGCGTCCACCTGCAGGCCTGTACGCTCCAAAATATCCTCAGAGAGTCCGGCATCCGACAGTTCTCTGCACGTCCCGAACGTCCTGCGGTCCTGCCACACTATCGCGTTGCAGACCGGTTCTCCCGTCAGACGGTCCCAGACGACGACGGTCTCCCTCTGATTGGTTATCCCGACGGCCCTGCACCTCTCGGGATCCAAACCGGAAATGCATCCATGGATGGTCTCGAGGACCGCATCCCGTATCTCCGACGCGTCGTGTTCCACCATCCCATCCCCGGGATAGTACTGGCGGACCGGCTTCTGTGAGACGGCCAGAACCTCGCCGCCATGACCGAAAGCCATACTGCGGATGCTCGTCGTCCCCGCATCCACGGACAGAACATACTCCTGCATGGGATCAACCGTAGATGTCGTCCAGGGTCTTCAGGACGATGCTGGTGTTCTCCCTCGCTTCGGCTTCCAGTTCCGGAGAGAACCCACAGCCCGAGAAAAGGGCATAGATCTTGTTCTGACCCTCCACCTTCTTGGCCCTCTCTATCAGCTCGTCCAGTTCGACTTTTCCCAGGGGGTCGCCGTCGAGCCTGCATCTGGCCACCATTATGCGCCTGACATCCCCGACGCTCACGGACGCCACGAAATCTATGATGGAGTCGGTGGTGTCATCCTTCCTGCGGACCTTGCCCACGAAAGAGTATGTGTACGTGTACGTCACGTAATCTATGCAGAGTGCTTTGAACCCGCGCTCCAGATACGCATCTATGTCGGATTTGGCTGCCATATACGCATCAGCAGGGGATTCGAACTCCACCTGATGGGTGTACTTGTTGACAACCTCGTAGAAGAAACGGATGATGTTGCTGCCGATGTTGTACACCGACCTGCGAGACATCCCGGAAGAGACCTCCTTCATCACCAGGCCCTTGTCCACCATGTCATCCAACATCTTGGCGCAGAACGAGGTACTGATGTCAGCCAGGGTCGCGATGTCCCTGACGTTCTCCTTGCCGGATGCGATGGCAGACAGGATCTTCGTGCACGACGGGCTCATGACCGTCTCCGATGCTACTAAGCTCTCCGCCTCCAGGGAGAACACGGACATGTGGTCGAAGAACTGGTCACGGATGACGTCCTCGGGCCTCCCTTGGAACCGCTTCTGGTACGCGGGAGTTCCTCCCACGATGCTGTACGCGATCTGATGCTCCCTCGGAGTGTAGTCCGGATGGAACCCCTTGCACTCCGTGTACTTCATGGCCTTGAGATCCAGGGTGTAGTAGAAGCGACCGAAGATGGAGCTGTTGTTGTCGCAGACGATGAGCATGATCTTCGTGCTGTTGATGTCACGGTTCATGAACGAACGCAGATAGGCGTTGAACTCCGGGAAGTTGTCGATCAGGTCGGAATAACGGTCGATGATCACCACCGTCTTCTTCCTGCCGCATATGGACTTCAGGGTCGGCAGGAGGTCCATGATGTCATCCATCCTGACGCTCTTGCCCGAGAACCTCGACAGGGCATCGGCGATCTCACGGAGGTTCTCCGACTTCATGCCGCTGACCCCGGTGATGTAGATGTAATCCTTGTCGGCGCAGAACCCTTTGAGAAGCGAGGTCTTACCAAGATGTCTGCGCCCGCATATCGCACAGGCCACGGGCAGCTTGGAATAGACATCCTCGAGATACCTCAGCTCCTCCTCGCGTCCTACGCATAAGTCCATAAAACCGAAGTGGATTCATATAAATTATAACTATCGAGGGAGTCCGAAGTTTCGGTTCCGGACGAAACGGAAGTCGTATTGGTTTTAAATACAGAAACAGAACGGACTCACATAACGGGGTTGTCTCATGAATGATCTGCTGTTTTTGATGGTGTTCCCGTTCATCGTCGCCTGTCTGCTCCTGACCGTGAGAAACGACAGGGCCCGTGCGATGATCGCGGAAGTATCCGCGGCTGTGATCGCGGTGGCATCGGTGGCGGTGGCATGGAACTATCTCGGCGACCCTCAGAGCTTCGATTTCCATAACGAAACCGTTGATCTGCTGATGTTCGCCACAGAGGTGTTGCTCGGACTTGCCGTCATCGCCCTCGGACTGAAGTACAGAAAATACGCGGCATCCGTCCTGGGTGCCATCCAACTACTGATGTCTGTGGCCTTCGAGTTCCTCCTGAAGGAGGGGATCGAGACCGAGAGAGCGCTCTACATCGACGACCTGTCCGTGATAATGGTGCTGATCGTGGGTGTCGTCGGAAGCCTGATCTGCATCTACGCCGTCGGATACATGAGGGATTTCCAGGCCCATCATGCCGATGAGAAGGACAGAAGACCCTGGTTCTTCTTCCTGATGTTCACATTCCTGAGCGCGATGTTCGGGATCGTCCTGTCCAACGACCTGGTGTGGATGTTCTTCTTCTGGGAGATCACCACCCTCTGTTCCTTCGCCCTGATCGGATTCACGAAGACCGAGGAGGCCGTGAAGAGCTCGTTCAGACAACTGATCCTGAATCTCATCGGAGGGATAGGGTTCCTCGCGGCGCTCATGGTCCTCGCAGGAGAATACGGGTTCCTGGACCTTGAGAGCCTGCTGGCCTCAGACTCGGATGCCCAATGGGTCCTCCTGGCGGTGATGCTGCTGTGCATCGCCGGAATAGTGAAATCCGCCCAGATGCCGTTCCACACCTGGCTGCTAGGTGCGATGGTCGCACCCACGCCGACTTCGGCCCTCCTGCACTCGTCCACCATGGTCAAGGCAGGGGTCTTCATGGTGCTGAAGATGTCGCCTCTCCTGCACGACAACATCGTCGGATACATGGTGATGACTATCGGAGGGCTCACGTTCCTGCTGGCATCCATGGCGGCGGTATCCCAGAGCAACGCCAAGCGCGTGCTGGCATACTCCACCATAGCCAACCTGGGACTGATAGTGGCATGCGCGGGAATAGGCACGCCCGAAGCCGCATGGGCCGGAGTCATGCTGACCATCTTCCACGCCGTGACCAAGTCCATGCTGTTCCTGTGCGTCGGCACGGCGGAGCATCACATAGGCAGCAGGAACATCGAGGACATGGACGGACTGTTCACCAGGATGCCGAAGCTCGCGGTGATAATGATAGCTGGCATAGCGGCCATGTTCCTGGCTCCCTTCGGGATGCTGATATCCAAGTGGGCGGCGCTGACGGCGTTCGTCGACTCCGGATACATCCCGATAATCACATGTATAGTGTTCGGGAGCGCGGTGACCTCGTTCTACTGGACCAAATGGATGGGGAAGCTGGCCTGCACCGTGGTCTACGGGGAGCAGTGCGAGGATGCAGTCCGTCCGCAGGAGTGGTCAGTCCTGGGTCTTCTGCTGATCTTCACTTTCGGCATCTGCCTGCTGTTCCCGGCGGTGTCCGATTCCGCCGTGATCCCCTGGCTCTCCTATGCCTTCGGCCCATCCGCCGTCTCGGCTCCGATGCTGGAAACGGACAGCATGTACATCCTGCTGATCATGGTCGTAGCCCTGATACTGATCCCCCTGCCGTTCTTCGGAGGAACGAAGAAAGCCCTTGTGCCGACCTATATGTCCGGAGTGGGGATCGATGCCAATCATTACGCCGGATCCATGGGAACCACCGTCGAGGTGAGCCTCAGGAACTGGTACATGACGGACTGGTTCGGCGAGGATAGGATAAGGAAGATCGGGGAGATCCTGGCCGCGGCGACGATTCTGGTCGCCCTTGTGGCGGTCATGGGAGGTTGGTTCTGATGGATGCCGTATGGATTGTATCTGCGATAGCCTTCATCATCCTCGGGCCCCTGGCCGGATGCCTTCTGGCGGGTCTGGATAGAAAGATCTCGGCCCGCATGCAGAGACGTAGAGGGCCTCCGGTCAGGCAGCCCTGGTACGATGTACGCAAATTCATGGATAAGGAACAGGTGACCCCCAACTCCGTGCAGGACTTCTACGTACTGTGCTACCTGCTGTTCGTGATCGTCACTGGAGCCCTGTTCTTCGCCGGACAGGACCTCCTGCTGGTGATATTCACACTCACTCTGGCAGAGACGTTCCTTATGATCTCCGCCTACTCCTCCGGCTCCCCGTACGCACAGGCGGGGGCCCAGAGGGAACTGTACCTGGCCATGGCCTATGAGCCTGTCATCCTGTTGACCGCGATAGCGTTCTACCTGACGACCGGGAGCTTCGAGGTGGCAACCATCGCCGACCATGGATCGATGGCTGTTATCCCGATGATCGGGCTGTTCGTAGCATTCATGTTCGTGCTGACCATGAAGCTCAGGAAGTCCCCCTTCGACCTGGGGATGTCCCACCACGCCCACCAGGACATCGTCAGGGGCGTGTCCACGGAGTTCTCCGGAAGGACATACGCCATGCTGGAGATATCCCACTGGTACGAGACGGTCATGCTCCTGGGCATGGTGGCCCTGTTTTTCATGAACGGCGAGGTCTCCGGAATCATCGCGGGAACCATCGTGGCGCTGCTTGCATGGCTGCTCGAGATATGGATAGACAACGGATTCGCCAGGATGACATGGCAGACCGCGCTGAAGAGCGGCTGGGTGGTGGCCCTGGTTCTCGGCGTCGGCAACGTGGCCGCACTGATACTGATGTGAGGTGGAAGCAATGACAGTCAACTCATCGAAATCCCCGTGGATGATGCACTACGACGCATCGAGCTGCAACGGATGCGACATAGAGGTCCTGGCCTGCCTCACGCCTCTGTACGACGTGGAGAGGTTCGGGATAATCAACACCGGCGACCCGAAGCAGGCGGACATCCTGCTGATAACCGGCGCGATGAACGCCCAGAGCAGGGATGTGGTCAGGCAGCTCTACGACCAGATGCCGGAACCCAAGGTCGTGGTGGCCGTGGGCATCTGCGCATGCTCGGGAGGGATATTCAGGGACTGCTACAACATCCTGGGAGGGGTCGACAAGGCGATTCCCGTGGACGTCTACGTGCCTGGATGCGCTGCAAGGCCCGAATCCATAATCGACGGGGTCGCGAAGGCCCTGAAGGTCCTCAAGGAGAAGAGGGCCGGACCCAAGGAGGAGATACAGTGAACGGACAGAACTTCAGCACCATACCGCCTGGGGACATCCCCGCGAAGGCGGAATCCCTGCTGGCGGAAGGATGCAGGCTGGTGCAGATATGCGGGATAACCAAGGAAGGGTACACCCAGTTGCTGTACTCCTTCGACAGGGATTCTCAGCTGGAGAACTACAAAGCGGACGTGCCCTTCGGAACGCCGGTGGGCAGCATAACCCCATCATACTGGGCGGCGTTCGTCTACGAGAACGAGATCCACGACCTGTTCGGTGTGGAGTTCACCGACAGCAGACTGGACTACAAGGGCAACTTCTTCAGGTTGTCATCGACGACTCCCTGGAAGGGTGCCGAGAGAAAGGAGGCGGAATGATGGGCAAGAGGACGATAATCCCCTTCGGACCCCAGCATCCCGCCCTGCCCGAGCCCATCCATCTGGATCTGGAGCTGGAGGACGAGATGGTCGTCCGCGCGATCCCTTCCATAGGGTATGTCCACCGCGGCCTTGAGAAGCTGGCCGAGACAAGGGACTACAACGACATGACCTATGTCATGGAGAGGGTCTGCGGAATCTGCAGCTTTGGCCACGGTTTCGGATACACCGGAGCCGTGGAGGGTCTGATGGGCGTGGAGGTCCCCGAGAGGGCCAGGTCCCTGAGGATCATGTTCCACGAGCTCTCCAGGATCCACAGCCACCTCCTCTGGCTGGGCCTTTTGGCCGACGGCATGGGGTTCGACAGCCTGTTCATGCACTGCTGGAGGATCAGGGAGAAGGTCCTGGACATATTCGAGGCCGTCACCGGAGGAAGGGTCATCATGTCCTTCTGCAAGGTGGGAGGCGTCAGGAAGGACGTGACTCCCGAGATGCTCGCATCGATCTCCGCCACCATGGACGAGATACGTTCGGAGATGGAAAAGACCGGAGTGGTGTTCATGAAAGACTCATCCGTGAAGAACAGGCTCTGCGGAACCGGCATCCTGACGAAACAGGAAGTCATAGACCTCAGCACCGTGGGGCCCACCGCCAGGGGATCCGGCGTGAACAACGACGCCAGGACGGGCGATCTGCTCTACAGGGAGTACGGGTTCGAACCGGTCCTGTACACCGACGGGGACTGCTATGCAAGATGCATGGTCCGCGTCGACGAGCTGCTGCAGTCCATAGACATCGTGAAGAACGTCTGCAGGAACATCCCGGAAGGTGAGTTCCTGGTGCCGGTGAAGGGCAACGTACCGGAAGGAGACTTCTGCTACAGGGTGGAACAGCCCCGCGGAGAGGGATTCTACTACGTCCAGGGTAACGGGACCAAGTTCCTGAGCCGTGCACGCGTCAGGACTCCGACGAACATCAACATCCCCTCGCTGGTGAAGATGCTCCAGGGATGCAACCTGCAGGACGTGTCGATGCTCGTGATCACCCTCGACCCCTGCATCAGTTGCACGGAGAGGTGATATCATGGCGATCATGAAGTTCGGAGGAAAGCTACTTTCCAACCTGTTCTCGAAACCGGCGACCAGGAACTACCCCGCCGAACCAAGGGAATACCCGGAGAGAAGCCGCGGCCATCTGGAGTTCGATCCGTCGGACTGCATCCTGTGCGGAATCTGCTCCAAAAAGTGCCCCACTCACGCGATAACCGTAGACAAACCCGGAAGGACGTTCTCCGTGGACAGGATGCTGTGCATCCAATGCGGGTACTGTTCGGACTCCTGTCCCAAGAGCTGCCTGGAAGTGGTTCCTGGATACACCGAACCGGGATACGGCAAGGTCACGGACACCATCGCCGTGCCGGAGCGCCCGAAGGAAAAACCGGAGTCCGAATCCTGAGTATGGGGGTCATTCCCCCGCTAAACCTTTTTGCTAAGAACGTCCGGCATCCGCCGGACCGTTTGTTGATCAGATTCAGTCGAATCCCTGCAGGCCTCGTATGTCAGCGCGTCGTGCTTCCCATCCGGTCTGCCCATTGCCGCATATGGGATAGGTCTGGATGAACACCAAGATATCCCCCTTGAGTCGAAACCGACACCGAGACTATTGTGATTGACGTGCCCATGCAGAATTCGATGACATATCCGCTGGTAATCTTCTCTTCAATCCCGCCGATTCGAAAGACGGATGGTAACCTGTGGAGATAACATAGCCAGATAATTGTAGTATTCGTGAAAACGAACTGTGTAACGTCGCCGATTCCGAATACTTTTAGGCTTTCCTAAATATTATATAGTTTTTAGGTATTCCTAAAATTGATGGCAAACATCGCAGTTGTATATTGGAGCGACACCGGAAACACCGAGGAGATGGCGAAACTCGTCGCAGAGGGAGCCAGATCGGCCGGCGCCGAAACCGACGTAATCACAGCCGACAGCTTCGGACCCGCAGACGTCGCGAAATACGATGCAATCGCATTCGGATGCCCAGCGATGGGAGATGAGATCCTCGAGGAGGATGTGTTCGAACCAATGTTCTCAGCCGTAGAGGGATTTCTATCCGGAAAAAGAATCGGAATCTTCGGATCCTATGACTGGGGAGACGGACAGTGGATGAGGGACTGGGCAGACAGGTGCAAAGCCGCCGGTGCCAACCTCGCCAATGACGGGGTCATCGCCAACCTCTCACCCGGTGCCGCCGAGGCTGAGGAGTGCAGGAACCTCGGAAAACTCATGTGCTCCTGATCGGACACTCAAAACTCTGCTACAGCCGGGGTCATCCCCGGCATCTTCTACACAACATGAATATGATACCATATACGAAACCGTACATCTGATCTAAATTTTAGGTAAACCTAAATTATAAATACTGTTTAGGTATTCCTAAATTTAATGTCAGTCGACATGAGAGTCCAACATGATGCCGATCTCACGGAAACCGCAACCGTGGAATGGTTCGGGCTTGCCCTCACGACCCGTTATGACGGAGACTGTCAGAATCCGGGCAGGTGGATGGCCTCATGAAATTGGACATCCGCCGTCTGGCAAAAGGTTTCTGGACTTCCGAATATGACGATCCGGAACTTGTAGATACGATACTGAACGAGGAGGTGGATATCAGAGAAATACGCAGACGATGCCGATACTCACATCACTCGCGCCCGGCAAATCATTGCCGTAACCGTAGTATCACGCCGGGCGCACCGCATATCATTCTCAAACCCGATCATCTGAAGTACAGTTCCGGACGCCTCTTGTCCAGGAAATACAGGTCCCTCATGTTCTCGTAACCTTCCGCACGGATGCGCTCCAACGGCTCCGAAGTCAGATCCGCGCACACCATGCATTCTCCGGAATAATCCTCTGCCATGACTACGCCGCGACAATCGTGGATGGACACACCTCCGCCCAGCACCGTGCCGACACCTGTGGGGCCGTATGCGTTGCAGGCACCGATGTATACAGTGTTGTCATAAGCCCTCGCAGGCAGCACCCTGTTCCAAGATGACCTCCTGCGCTCTCCGCCCAATCCCGAACCGAAGGGCATCAGGACCAGGTCCGCACCCTTCAGAGCGTATGTACCCGTGATCTCCGGGAAATGAGCTTCCCAGCAGAGCTGTATCGCTATGTTCGCACGCGATGTCCGGAAAACGTTGAGCTCATCGCCCGGGACCATGCACAGCTCCTCCCTGTCGCCCAGATGGGTCTTCCTGTAGATTCCGACGACCTTCCCGTCCTCCACCAGAGCCTGACATACCGACGGCCCTGTGCCGACATAACCGAAGCAGACGCAGACACCGGAATCGCGGGTGAAA
Source organism: uncultured Methanomassiliicoccales archaeon (assembly GCA_964550065.1). GTDB lineage: Archaea > Thermoplasmatota > Thermoplasmata > Methanomassiliicoccales > Methanomethylophilaceae > Methanoprimaticola. The sequence continues at coordinate 235,780 of CAZJWD010000001.1, read as the reverse complement.
TCCATGATCCTCCCGAACTCATCCGAATCCTCGCCCATGACCAAAGACGCACTGTCAGGCATGGCGTATCCGGTGAGACTCAGCTCCGGGAAGCAGATGATGTCCGCCCCGCACTCCGACGCCCTGGAACAAAACGCTGCCATCCGATCCAGATTACCTCCGATGTCCCCCACGCGGGAGTTCATGGAGACCATCGCAAGACGGAGGTCCCTCATCTCAATCCCTCCTGATCGGCCCTGCGGGCACCCCGACGTAGGTCTCCCCGGAAGGAACATCCCTGTTAACCACGGCCCCGGCACCGATCACGGCTCCGTCCCCGATGGTGACTCCCTGGAGGATCATCGCCCCTGCCCCGACCCAGACATCGCTGCCTATCCTGACCGGAAGCGCCTTGGTGGCAACCCTGCGACGATCCTCAGGAGGGAACATATGGGATGGGGTGGCTATGCACACCTTGGGTGCTATCATCGTGTAATCCCCGATGAAAACCTCTGCGGAATCCAGGATCACGCAATCGAAATTGATGCGGACGCTCCGACCCAGAGTGATATTGGTGCCGACATCGCAGAAGAACGTCGGATTGATCGAGGTGCCCCCATCCAACTCCTGGCCGAAGAGCTCCTCCAGAATGGATTTCCTTTCGGACCATGGGGTGCACGGGACATTGAACCTCTCACAGAGGCTGTGGGCCCGATCCATAGCGTCCAGGAACATCCCTATGTCTTCGTCGGAATCGCTTGTGGTGATGCCGCGACGGGCACGCTCCATGAAATCCATGGAACCGGGAAGAAGTGGAAGTAGAAGGGTGTTTTGAGGGGACGGGGCCAAAGCCCCGCCACCCTTGAGGCGGAATCACTCCTCGCCCTGCTCGATCTTCCTCTTGAGGGCCTCGAAATCGGGGTCCTCCTCAGGCTTCTCGGCCTTGAATATGACTCCGACGATCACCAGAAGCAGCAGGATGACTCCACCCGCGAGGAACGAGAAGTCCACACTGTTGCTGAACGCCACTATGACGCCCATGGCACCTTCGATGTTGCCCTCCTGAATCAGCTGAGGGATTTGTCCGAGAACTCCTGTGTCGTGGAGCAGCTCGTTGTACTTGTCAGGCACATAGGTCATGAGCTCCGTGGAGAGCCTGGCGTTGATGACCATGGTGAATATGGCGGTACCCATCGTGGTTCCGATGGATCTGACCAAGTTGACCGAGGAGGTCGTCATTCCCATCTCGGTGGTCTTGGAGCTGTTCTGGACGGCGGACATGATGACGGACATCATGCATCCGAGACCGAGACCGAGGACGAACGTGCCTGTGAGGTACCTTACCATGAACTGGTCCTGAAGGTATTCGGGGTCCATGAACATCGCACCGACCATGTCAGTGGTGATGGTCATGCCGGACAGATGGTACAGTCCGAGGAAGCACAGGATCGGTCCAGCGATGAGCCAGAGCTTGTATCCCGTCCTGTTGACCAACGCACCGGACACCATCGATGTGATCATCATACCGCAGACCAACGCCAGTGACCAGACTCCCGCCTCCAGGGTGGTCAGTCCGAACACCCCGACGGCCAACATGTTGGTGAACATCATGGCGCCGATCATTCCGATTCCGAACACCGCCATGAATATGGCCGCCATGATCACGGTCTTGTTGTGGATCAAATGAGGCGCCAATATGGGATCCAGCGCCTTCTTCTCGATCTTGACGAACAGCACTATGAGCACGATCATCAGGATGACCATCGCGATGGTCTCGACGCTGACCCACTCGAACTTGCTGCCTCCGAACTCGAACAACAGGATGATGTCAAGCAGGAGCAGGGTGAGGACTGCGATCCCCTTGTAATCGATGTGCTTCTCCTCATCGTTGATGGGTGTGGGGAACTTCTTGATTGTCAGTATGAACGCTATGAGCGCCAGAGGGACGTTGATGTAGAAGCACCAGTGCCAGCTGAGTGCTCCCTCGATGTACCCTCCGAGGAGAGGGCCGATTCCGCTTCCGACACCGAAGATTGCTCCGAGGATACCCTGCATCCTAGCCCTCTCACGGGGGGCGTAAAGGTCTGCGACCGCCGCAGTGGCCACAGGGATCAGGATACCTCCACCGAGACCCTGGACGGCACGGCAGATGATGAACATCTCCATGTTCATGGACAGACCGGCGACGACGGACCCGGCTGTGAAGAGTCCGAGACCCAGGAGGAAGAGGGGCTTCCTTCCGTAGATGTCGGATAGCTTTCCCGCTATGGGGATCATGATGGTCTCGCACAGAAGATATGCTGTGACCATCCAAGAATAGAGGCTCAGACCGCCCAGGTCCTCAGCCAGCTTGGTTCCGATGGTACCCACGATCGTCCCGTCAAAGCATGCGCCCATCATGGCGACGCAGAGACCAAGCATGATGACGTTACGCACCTTCGGATCTATGTTTTTGTAAGTCACTTGTTCAGCTGCCATGTGAATCCCTCCAGGATTCTGCACTGAACCCCCTTGAGTGGATGCTGTATATTAACTATACTATTGACAGAATCAACTAACCGCAGAAATAACGAAATTTTTAGGATATGCCTAAAGTGTTTATTTTAAATATGTGTTTTAAAATTTTTTCTAAAATAGGACATATGATGAGAAAAATCATTAGTTGAGTTTTCAACTAACCTTTCCCTCTTGGGAAATCTGAGCCATCATTTCGTCCAATCTGGAATCGAGCTTGGCCATGATGACCTCGAGAGTCTCGAACTCCTCCCTGGTCAGAACAGTGAACAGATTGCTGTCGAGAAGGTCGGACATCATCCTGCACATGGCGAACACGTTCGTGCCCTGCTCCGTGAGATGCAGACTCTGCGCCTTGCCGGTGCTATCATTGTAAACCAGCCCCATATCGGTCAGGTCACGGACGATCATAGATATGTAGGACTTGTCATAAGGCATCTCCTCGTTCAGGCTCTTCTGTGAGATCCCGTCGCTCATCCCGATGTAATGGATTATCGGAAGGTACTGGGGCTTGATCTTGGTGTCCTTGAGATACCTGTCGGCATACAGCCTGATGCACTGGCTCATCTTCTTGGGGAATACCAGGACCATCTTCTTCGAACACTCTATGGGATCCGTCACGGACGTGCCTCCTGCATATCCGAAGACGACCGATTATAAAACTACCATCGGCTCAGATGGTGTACACGCCCATGGCACTGAGAATCCCCACAGCGAGGATGATGATCATAACGACGGGTGACAGGTACTTGATCACGAACGTGTAGAGGTTCTTGGTCCTGAACTCGCACCCGGAGGACTCCACCTCGTCTATGACATACCTGGTGGACACCACATAGCCGACCAGGATGCTGGTAATCAGAGCGACCACAGGCATCAGTATGGAGTTGGTCAGGAAGTCGAAGAAGTCCAGGAAGCACATGCCCAGGGGCTGGATGAAGCTCAGCGGACCGTATCCGGTGCATGACAGAAGACCTACGAGCACGATTATGGCTCCGCACAGCGCACAGGCCTTCAGACGGGTTATGTGCCAACGGTCCCTGATGACGGACACAACGGCTTCCATTAAAGCCATGGACGAGGTCAATGCGGAGAACAGCGCGAGTGCGAAGAAGGCGGTGCCGACGATCTCCCCTGCGGGCATCTCCTGGAACACCAGGGGCATTGTGCTGAACATGAGGCCGGGTCCGCTGGATATCCCGACATCGCTGAACAGGATGACCGCGGGGACGACCATGAACCCTGCCAGGAATGCGACGAACGCATCTGTGAAAGCGACGGTGTATGCGGACTTCTCGATGTTCTCCTTCTTCCTCATGTACGACCCGTATGTGATCGTGATACCCATCGCGATGGACAGCGAGTAGAACAGCTGGCCCATGGCTCCCGCCACGGTCTTGAACGACAGCTTGCTGAAATCCGGAACCAGGTAGTAGCTGAGGCCTTCCTCGATCCCCGGGATCGTCAGCATGTAGATGCAGATGGCGATCAGAAGAACGAAGAGCGCAGGCATCAGGATCTTGCAGACGCCCTCGATCCCCCTCTTGACTCCGAGGACCACGATGAAAATGGTCAGACAGGCGTAGATGAGGAACCATATCACGGGGGTATTGACCAGGCCGTCGACGGCCATCGACATGAATCCCTCGAAGAAGCCCTCTGATGCCAGCTGGTCGGCTCCGCCGGTGGCGTATCCGAAGAAGTACCTGGAGACCCAGCCGCCTATGACGCAGTAGTACGGCACGATTATTATCGGCACCAGGACGGCTATCCATCCGATTATGGGATGCTTATCGTTCAGGTCCATCAGCGCATCGAAGCACGACTTCCCTGTACGCCTACCTATAGCCAGTTCGGTGATCATCATCGCGACCCCGAACGTCGCCAGGAGCACCAGATATACGAACAGGAAGATCCCTCCGCCGTACTGCTCGGTGAGATAAGGGAAACGCCAGAGATTGCCGAGACCCACGGCTGAACCTGCGGTTGCCAGCAGGAAACCCATCCTGCCGGAGAAACTTCCACGAGCCTCCGCCGTAGCCTCCATAGCTACCGCCAGACAGTGGATGTATAAAATTGGATTGCAGGCCTGAAGTCCGCCTCACGGGCGCGCGCCTCCGAGAAGGTATAAATCCTATGCGTGAGTACGCGCGACTATAGGTGTAATCATGAAGATTTACCATGAGAATGATGCAGACCTCAAGGTCCTCGCTGGAAAGAAAGTCGCCGTCCTCGGATACGGATCCCAGGGAAGGGCCCAGGCCCTGTGCTTCCACGACTCCGGACTCGACGTCACCGTCGGAGTCAGGAAAGACGGAAAATCCTGGAACAAGGCAAAAGAGGACGGACTCAAGGTCGCCGAGTTCGGCGATGCCGTCAAGGACGCAGATGTCGTCATGATGCTGCTCCCCGACGAGATCCAGCCCGACATCTACAGGGACTACGTCGCCCCCAACCTCAAGAAGGGAGCCGCCCTGGAGTTCGCCCACGGATTCGCCATCACGTACAAGCTGATCCAGCCTCCCGCGGACGTTGACGTCATCATGATGGCCCCCAAGTCCCCCGGAGACATGGAGAGGGTCGCTTTCGTCGAGGGATTCGGAGTCCCCGCACTGATCTGCATCCACCAGGATGTCACCGGAAACGCCAAGGCCATCGCCCTCGCCCTCGCCAAGGGTCTGGGATCCACCCGCGCCGGCGTCTTCGAGACCGTCTTCGACAACGAGACCTACACCGACCTGTTCGGAGAGCAGGCTGTCCTGTGCGGAGGTCTCACCGCCCTGATCAGGGCCGGATTCAAGACCCTGACCGAGGCTGGCTACCCTCCGGAGATGGCCTACTTCGAGGTCCTCCACGAGACCAAGCTCATCGACGACCTGATCATCAAGGGCGGATTCGAGCTCATGTGGGACGTCGTCTCCAACACCGCCGAGTACGGAGGAATGACCAGGAGGGACAGGGTCATCACACCCCAGTCCGAGGCCGGAATGAAATCCATCCTGGACGAGATCGAGAACGGCACCTTCAAGGACCAGTGGAGGGCCGAGTGGGGAGCAGGACTCGTCAACCTCAAGCAGATGGAGGCCGACGAGAAGAAGCTCCAGCTGGAGATCACCGGAAAGGAGATCCGCCAGCTCTTCGAGAGGAAGAACTGAAACCTTCGGAGCCGGGTGGCGCATTTGTCAAGCAGGATGACCGTGAGGACGAGGAACGGGGACTACCCCGCGGAACTCGATGACTCCGACATCTCCAACGCCATCTGGCTCTCGCTCCCTCTGAGCATGGAGACCAACATGCTCGGAGGGATGCTCTATTGCGAGTGCCCCCTCAGTGCCATAATGCCCAAGGAGGGACGCACGACGGAACTGGAGGCCGGAGACATAGCGTATTGGCCCGGTCCCGGCGCGTTCTGCATTTTCTACGGTCCGACCCCGCTTAGCGGCGAGGATGGGAGACCTGTGTCCCCCTACCCTGTGATAAAAATCGGCAGGATGACGGGCGACTGCTCCGGACTGGATGAGGCAGGGGACAGGCAGAAGATCTCCCTTCTGCCCCCGTTCTGATCAGAGATCGTCCATCGACTTGAAACAAAGTTCAAGCGATGGGCATTAAGACGCACTTCGTTGACCGGCCTGCTCCATTGACCGTCCCCGTGGTGTAGAATCTGGAAAGTCATGGGGTTTACAGTCGCCTGCAAACCCCAATCGATGTTCGTCAGGCATGCCTTATTCCCGTGGCGGAGGCAATCTCCGAACTGATGGTGCAAAGGTCATCCTCGGAGAGTTCTTCCAGACTCCTATGGCCCGATGCCCTCAGGAACGCCCTGATCTCATCCGACATCGCATTGAGGAAGTTACCGACACGTTTGGCTCCGACATCTGTATCCAGACGGGACTCCAGTTCCGGATCCTGAGTCGCGATACCCATGGGACATTTGCCTGTGTTGCAGATTCTGTATCTCTGACATCCTAGGGCCATAAGCGGAGCGGATGCCATCGCGACTGCATCAGCACCCATGGCAAGAGCCTTGATGCAGTCGCCGCTCGTGCGGAAACCTCCCGTTATGATCAGGTCCTGTTTCATACCATGCTCGTCCATGTACTTCCTGGCCCTCGCCAAGGCATACACCGTGGGCACGGATGTGGCATCCTTGAGGAACCTCGGAGATGAACCTGTGGCCCCACCCCTTCCATCGATGGTTATGAAATCGCATCCGGAACCGTCGATGAACTCCAGATCCTCCTCGATGTGCCCTGCAGCGATCTTCACCCCTATCGGAAGCCCTCCGGATTTGGCACGCAGCATGTCCACCATGGCCTTCAGATCCTCGGATGTATCAACTCCGGGGAACCTGGACGGACTCAGGATGTCTTCTCCGCGCCTCTTGCCGCGCATGGTGGCGATGATGTCCGTAACCTTGTCCCCCGGGAGATGCCCGCCCATGCCGGGCTTCGTCCCCTGACCGATCTTGATCTCTATGGCGGAGCAATGCTCCAAGGTGAGTTCGTTGAAGCTGTACTTGTTCGGTATGTACTCGAATATGTAGTTCTTGGAAGAGACCATCTCGTCCCACAGCGCACCGCCCTCTCCGCTGCACATCGCGGCCCCTGCCATCGCACTTCCCCTGGCCAAGGCGATTTTAGCTCTGCCGGAAAGGGCTCCGAAACTCATGTGGCTTATGTAGATCGGGGTATCCAAGACCATGGGTCTTAACGACCTCCCTCCGATGACCGTCTTGATGGACACCTCCTCATCCTTGTTCAAAGGGGCTCTGGCCAGCTGTGCACCCAGAAACAATATGTCATCGAAGTTCGGAACAGGCATGGTCGTATCCATGGCACTGTCCGTGCTCTTGCCTGTGATCGCCATGACGTGGATGTCGTCCATGATCCCGCCGTCGTATCTGACGAGAGCAGAGTCATAATCCAAGGAAGTCTGCTCCTGCTGCGGCCCGACATCACAATCCGCCTTCACTGCGACCTGATCGTCATCCACCAGGACGAACGCGGATTTGGGCGAATGACAAAGCGGACAGACCCAGTCATCCGGAAGGTCCTCGAATCTCACGCCTTCGTCTTCATCATCGTAAATCTCTCCGCATACCGAGCATCTGTAGCGAGCCATGTCGGACGAATCCGTCTGACGGATAAAGAAGATGCGCCTACATAGCCCGATATCAAAGTCTTGTGTATATTCTATGAACCTGTGTTTCAATCCTTACCGTGGATTCATTCAAAATAACATAGAATATGACCTGAATCCGACAGATGGCTCCTGGGATTGAGACGGTGCATACCATATGCATCTATGTTCGATACCATAGAAGGGATTCAATCGAAAGGACATAGATGATGACCTGATCGTCAGGAAGTCGCACGATCGTTTCATATGTTATCGTTTTAAAAACTAAATTTGACCCCATTTTTCGGATTTGGTCATAGTGACATATATGATGTTCAAACAGGCCTGCCAGGCATCCTGGACAGAACATCATGTATCCTCTATGAACATCGGTGTTGTTCCATGAGAGGGGTTCATTCTCATAACCATAGATGATGGCATAACTCGATCGAACTATACATTCAATGAATGATTTATCATCTTAATATCTAAATCTAATTCCATATTATAGATTCAATCTTAAAGACATATATCATGATTCAGAAAGCTGATTCCTCGATTGTGTATACTGTATCAACTTAGGAACTGAGTATCATTCCTGATTATGGATTGATGCATAGGAACCTAGATGATGAATTGAATCGACAAGCCTAATAAAGACCCCCGTCGGATTTCATGGTCTGTTCATGTACATACTAAGATTGAATCCCTGATCCGGAGTCATTCATGATGACATATAACATGATTCAATGCAACAATTGAGTTTTGAATTTGAACATAGAATCTAAGAATAATTCCTATTTATGGAATGAATTAAAGAAACATATAGTATGCGGTCACGTGGAACCATCTGCGGAATGAAAATATGATTCCCGCCTTCCGGAACGGAAAGCGGGGTGAGGTTTCTGGAAATCAGTTTCCTACCAATTCAGTACCGGAGAAGCTCATTGTGGGGACGGTGACGACCCCCATCTGCCTGGAGTCGTTTCCGATCATCTCGACGTTTGCCACGGCCTCCAGCATGTTGCCCATGAGCAGAGCGTTGCTTATCGTGTCCACGATCTCCCCGTTCTTGATGAGATAACCGCACCTGACGTTCAACCCGAACCTTCCGGTCATCTCGTCGGCTTCCGGCCATGCGAAACGCTCCACCAGGATCCCGTTATCGGTCTGCTCCACAATCTGCTCAGGAGTCGTCCTCCCGGGCCTGACGATCATGTTGATTGCCTTGATCGTGGGCGTCCGCTCATAAGCTCCCTGAGCCTCCACACTGGACCTGCGCAACCCGTTCCCGGTGCTGTTCCCGCAGAAGGAATCTCTGACGAACGAGCGGAGGATGCCGTCCTCGACGATGATCCTCTTCTCAGTGGGAACACCCTCGTCATCGAACATACAGGACAGGGGTGCGGACACCGTCGGATCATCGACCAGAGTGAACCCTTCCGACGCGACTTTCTCCCCTGTGGAATCCTTCCACATGCTCCTTCCGTACTTCACGTTCTCACCGTTGACCGCGGACACGACAGCGGAGTTCATCATGTCACCCAACTGCCCCGGAGGCAGGATCATGCTCAGCTTCTGGCTTCCTCTGTACTCATGACTGACCGCGGAGGAGTTCGCCTGACGTGCCAAAGACTCCCCGATGGCCCCAAGGTCGATGTCCAGATGGGTGCCGTGGTATGTCTCCATACCCTCCCCAGGATGGTCCCTCACGGTCATGGACGTGAAATGTCCGTAAACCAATGTGCTCCTGTGACTGCAGTCGACCCCGTTTCCGTTCATCACCCTGCACTCGTTGGTGGAAACCCTGATCTGAGCCCTGGGGATGTTGACCGGACAACTGTCTATGAGCTCCCTGGCCATCTCCCTGAGAACATCAGGGGTGATGTCCTCCACCCTCCGGTCCCATACATCCGGCATCGTTATCCTGGCCTTTCCGGGCATGGCATACCCTTTGAACTCGGTGCTTTCGGGTGAGAACCTGAGGACGGCTTCGGCCATGGACATGCACTCCCCCACAGAGGACTCGCTGTCGAGCGTGACGGACGCCTTCCCTTGCCTTCCTCCGTCCGCCATCCTGATCATCAGACCCGTGTCGTATTTTGTCTCAATGTTGCTGATTTTGGAATCATCGATGTACACCGTGTTTATGACCGCGTCTGAGACATAGACCTCGGACTGCTCATGCGAACCCGCAAGTTTCATCGCCTTCTCAGCGTAGAATCCGATGTCGTTCACTGTCCTCCCCCCACGATCATCCTCGCACGCATGTACGGCCCTCCTGACGACACACGGACCCAGTCCTCGATTCCCTTGCCGCACATCCCTCCGTCCAGAACGACCTCTCTGGAGAGGGCGTCGGCGGACGACAGGATGTCCACCGACTTGCCGGTGAGGGTGAATGACTGCAGAGGCTTCACTATCTCCCCGTTACGGATCAGGAACCCTCTGAGACACTTCGCCTCGAAACAACCGCCGACCGGGTCCTCCATCCCGTTGACCATCTTGTCGCACAGGATGCCGTCCTTCGTGTCGGCTATAATCTCATCCTTATCCCATTCGCCGGGACCGAAGTAGGTGTTTGTCATCCTGACCCAGACCCTTTTACCGTAGTTCTCCGCCCTGCCGTTGCCTGTTGGCCTGGTGCCCAGCTGCGACGCGGTCTCCAGGCTGTGCATGTATCCTCTGTACACCCCGTGATCAATGATGGTTGTGCATGACGATGGGGTACCTTCATCATCGAACGGAACCGACCCGTGCGCCCCATGCACTGTGCCGTTGTCATACATGGATATTATCTCGGATGCCACCTTTCTGCCGACGGCCTCTGTAAGGAACGACCTCCTCTTGGTTATCTCATCACCCTCGGAGGCATGCCCCATTGCCTCATGTGCCAGCAGGCCGGACACCATCGGATCTGATATCACGGTCAGGTTTCCAGACGGGGCCCTGTCCGCCTTCAAGGTGGCGATGGCCTCCTTCGCGGTGATCCTGCCGATCTCCTCCAGGTCGGAATCCTTCGCGACCTCGAACCCCAGGGTGCTGTCGGGACCGTCGTAATAACGTTCCATCCTCTGCCCGTCAGCCGCCACCGACATCGCCCTGCACAATGTGCGAACCTCCTCCCAGCTCAGATCCGATCCCGCGGAGTTCACCAACGCATTGGTCTTGGATTCCTCGGAATACGAACCGACGGAATTGATGATACGGTCGTCGATCCTCTGCGCCCTGTCCAAATCCTGAGCGACGGCGATCTTCTCCGCCAGGTCGACTGAATCTGGATGTATGCGGACATTCGCCTTCCTGTGCTCCCTCACCGTTGCAGGCTCCAGCCTCAGGTCCAATTTCCTCTCGCCGGATGCGTTCCTGACGGCCTGCTCCGCCGCCCTGATGACGGCATCCCTGTCGAATGTTGATGCTGTTCCATATCCCCATCTGCCACCGATCCATGCCCTGAGACAGACCCCTCCGGTGCTCTTCTGGACCAACTGGCGTATGTCACCGTTCATGGATCCCACACCCACGACCCTGACCGTCTGGGACCTGGCATCCGAGAACTCCGCACCCAGATCCTGCATGCGGTTCACCGCGTTGTGCAGCACATCCTGGGCCTGCTCGGCATTCTCCATAACCTGCATCATACCACCGTGAAGGAATGGTCAAACGATGTAAGGATCTCACATCCGTTCTCTGTAATCAGACATGTATCCTCAATACGGATACCCCCGACACCTGGGATGTATATCCCGGGCTCGGCTGAAACCACGTTGCCGGCTCTGAGGACCTGCGTGGATTTCGGGGAAACGGAGATACCCTGATGGACATCCATGCCTATCCCGTGTCCGAAGGAATGGATGAACCTGCCCTTGAACTCAGACTCGTCTATGATCTTCCTGGCAGCCAGATCCGCGGCGTTGGCGTTGGCGCCATCATGATATTCCGCGATACCTGCAAGCTGCGCCTCACGGACGACCTCATACGCCCTCTCAAGGACCTCGGGCGGCCTTCCGAGGAATACGGTACGTGTCATGTCGGAACAGTATCTGTCGTACTTGGTACCGAAGTCGAAAAGCGCCGTATCCCCTTTCTTCAATCTGTAATCACATGGCATGTGATGCGGTTGGGAGGAATATGCACCGAACGCCGCTATAGTATCAAAGGCGTTACCTGTTCCGCCCAGCTCCCTCATGCGGGAATCCATCCGGGCGGCTACCTCCTTCTCGGAGACTCCTTCCGACAGCATGTCCGGGATCTCCCCGGCGACGACGGACGATATCCTGCATGCCTCTCTGGTAGCAGCGATCTCCTTGTCGTCCTTCACGGACACTGTCTCGGATATTGCCTTTCCTGCGTTGACCACCTCTATGCCCTCTGCGGTTTTCCTCACATAATCCACAGCCGCATATGTCGCGGATGAGACGTTGAATCCCACTTTGGTGCAACCCTTGAGCGCATCCCTGATGAAGCCGTCACGCTCCTGGCGGTCATGATAAACCTTCACATCTCCGACACCGTCGTGGGCCCCTTCCTCCTCCAGGATGCTTACGATGACGTCCAAGGAGCCGTCCGGCCTGACGATGGCGAAGGAACCCTCGAACGTGCCGGATTTCTGCTCTGTGAGGTACCAGAATGTGGAATCGAGGAAGGGATCTCCGTCATTCGCGATGACAACCGCGTCTATCCCATCTTCTTTTGCATTGGAAATGAGCCTCTCGGCCCGAGTTTTAGGCATGCACGTACATGGTCCAGGAGATATAATGGGATGCCGACGGACTCTTCAGACCCTCGGCGGAGGTCCGCAAATTACTGAATTTCAATTTACTAAGTTTTATTCAGTAAACTTGGATACCACCAAAGCTTTCATCGATCATATGCTACAGCAGAGACTATGAGCTTTCAAGACTTGAGAAAAGGTATTCCAACGGAAAGTTCGAGTTCATCCCCGTCTACGGCAGACACCGCGTCGGTAGAAACACACTCATAAGGAAATTAATCGAGGGGCAGCCATCATTCTACTTCTCGGCGAGAAATCTGTACGCAGTTCCTCGCCAGAACCCATGGGGAAAAGTCAACACCGGGTGGAGCCCCGATACGAAGGGCCGCGCCCAGCAGGAGATGGACATCATACTCACATCCAAGGATGCGGACGAAGAGAGGTGCGGACTGTTCGCGGAATGAAGAGGGACGATATGGAACTCCTGACCCTGGAGGACATGGTCCGCAGGGCGGAGTCCGAGAAATGGTGAACGGGGCGCTGGCCCCATGTTTTACTGAATCAGATGCCAATCCACTCGTTCCTGACAATCCTCTTCAGCGCGGAGATGGCGGACATCGCCGCGAGGTAGGATGTCTTAGGATTATCAGGCGACGGGACGTTGTACGTGTGGCAGGTCATCTCGCCGAACTCGCCCTTCACCCTGAGCTCGTGGGAGTTGCTGTGGGTGGACGGGTCCAGAACGACCGTGACCCTGGTCCTGTCGAACCCGACTCCCAGAAGGGACACCGTGGCGGCCACGTTGACGTTCTTGGGAAACAGCTGAACGGCTTCCCTGGCGGTCCCGGAGTAGATGGTCGTGGGTTCGCTGATGGCATCCACGTCCACACCCTTGTCGATGAGGAACTGCACACCCTCCAGACTCTTGGGGCCCTTCGTGGTTATAAGCTCCACCTCCTGGAGCTCTCCCACCGCTGAGGACCTGAGTCCGTCCGTTCCGCAGACGGCTCCGGACGGGATGAAGATCTTTGCTTCGGCCTGAGTGGCCTTCTCCTTCACCATCTCCCTGAACTTGTCGTCCACGAGCGCTCCGACGGACATGATCATGATATCCACGCCTCTGGACACGACCTTCGGAACCATTGTTGTGGCCGCCCTCTGGGATGCTGCCTCAATCACGAGGTCGCAGTGGTATAGCTCCTCCTCCACATCGTTGATGACTATGGCCTTCTTCAGCTCGGCGGCAAGGCTCTCCGCCAGATGTTGCTCCTCGTCCATGAGGTAGATCCTCTTCACTTCGGCCATCTCATCGGCGGCCCTTGCGAGTTTGGAACCGATGGAACCGCACCCTACGATCGTTATGCGCATGAGGACGGCGAGTTTTGTATGGATATTAAGAACTTGTGTACATCCTGTAACGATGACAGCGAATTCTTCAGGAAATCCGCAACAATGATACGAAAACTTGGAAACATTCTTACGGAATTCGTAGACAATGTACAGTAATCCGCATCATCATAACCTGCCGTCCCACTCCGCCGCGAACTCCTCCAGAAACCTCTCCATGTATCTGTGACGTGCGGATGCCATACGCCTGGCGGTGTCGGTGTTCATCATGTCCTTCAGAAGCAGGAGCTTCTCGTGGAAGTGGTTCACCGTGGTGCCTCTGTTGTTCCTGTACGCCTCTGCGTCCATCCCAATATTCGGACCCTCTCCGGGGACGTGCATCGGGCGACCTCTGCTGCCACCGTACGCGAACGCCCTGGCTATCCCTATCGCGCCTATGGCATCCATGCGGTCCGCATCCTGGACGACCCTGCCCTCCAGGGAATCGGGAACCATTGTGTCCGTGCCCTTGAAAGATATCTGCGAGATGATCCGGATTATGCGGCCCTGGACATCCTCCTGTATCCCCTCGGAATCCATGAAACGTCTGGCGTTGGCGTAGCCGTTGTCCCCGAAGAGCTTGAAATCGTCGACATCGTGAAGAAGCGCGGCCAACCTGACTATGTCCGAATCCCCTCCCTCTTCACGGCAGATGGTCAGGGCAAGGTCGTGAACCCTGACGGTGTGCCAGATGTCATGACCGCTACTCTCTCCCTCGAACAGTTGCTCGGCGAAATCGCGGGCCCGCGAGAATACGGATTCGTCCATAGGGCGGAATGGACATCTCGGATTTCATCTGTTCGCCGCACAACCGTTACTCAAAACAGGGATTGCCGATGCAGATGGTTTCCGATTGTGAGACGATTTGACGTTGTCTGTTCCGTGATCATGCCTCATCGCTAACGAAAATCAATAATGCCTGTGACCATCCCCCGTCCATGGAGAGATACATCCTCGTCGACCATACCGCGGATCTGATGGTGAGAGCGTTCGGAGAGACTCTGGAGGAATGCTTCGCCAACGCAGCGTACGCCCTGTTCGACCAGACCGTCGACCTCTCCGGGATCGGAACCGGGGAAGAGACAGAGATCAGGGCCTCCGGGATCGACGAGGAGGACAGGCTGTACTCATTCCTGTCTGAAATGCTGTTCATAGAGGATTGCGACAACCTGATCCTGAAGGAGTTCGAGGTGTCGTTCGACGGAGACGACGTGGTATGCAAAGCCAAAGGCGAGACACTGGACCGTTCCCGCCACAGAATAAGGTCCGAAGTCAAGGCCGTCACATACCACATGATGGAGATCGACAGGAACACGCCGTCCGTCACCGTGATATTCGACGTCTGACGCCCTTCCTGACCCGGTTATTCCCATGCGTATCCTAATTATAGGGCAAGCCGTTAGCGTTTTCCATGCTCAGACTAGGATGGTTCTCCACCGGAAGAGGGCCTGGGTCCCGTAACCTGCTAAAAGCTGTCATGGACAGGAAGGAGCAGGGCGACCTGGACATCGATATTGCGTTCGTCTTCTGCAACTGGGACAACGATGAGGAGACCAATCCGAACAGGGATCAGAGACAGATATTCTTCGACATGGTCGAAGGCTACGGGATTCCGCTGGTCACGCTTTCCTGGAAGAAGTTCATGCCCGAACTGCACGACAGCGATGAGGTCGCATGGAGGAATGAATACGGTAAGGAACTCAGGAGGAGGACATCGGAGTACCAGTTCGACCTCGGCATACTCGCAGGTTACATGCTCTGGATGGATGATGAGACCTGCAGGGAGTACGATATGCTGAACCTCCACCCCGCCCTACCCGACGGCCCCAAGGGAACATGGCAGGAGGTCATCTGGCAACTCATATCCGAAGAAGCCGATTCACAGGGCGCTATGATGCACATCTGCACCGAGGAGTGGGACCGCGGAGCCGCAGTGACGTACTGCGGGTTCCCGATAAGGGGCGGGGAATACGACGCCCTGTGGGACCAGATGCACGAGAAACTCAAGACCCGCACCCTCGAGCAGATCAAATCGGAAGAAGGGAAGGATGAACCCCTCTTCAAGAAGATCAGGGAGGATGGGGCCAAGCGCGAACTTCCGCTGATCGTCGCCACCGTCGGTGCCTTCGCCGAAGGGACCGTCAGAATGAATAACAAGACGCTGTACGCAGGCGAGACCCGCCTCGACGGACCGTACGACCTGTCCGAACAGGTGGATTCCCAACTGGAGTGATCGACATGCCTGGGGAGTTCGATCCGGCTGAGGAGATAGGGCTTTTCCCGGATAGGATATTCGTCTGCGGATGCCGCGGGTTCCTGACCGAGAACAACTACATGCGCGACCTCTGCAACAGGTTCATCCGCAACGGCGCACACTTCTACGACGTTCTGGTGAGATACGACGAGCTCACCGCGTATGTTCTCGGAAGGGAAGGGTCTACGGCGGGAAGCGCCATGAAATGGGCCATCCCGTTCCTGAAGGCCCATGGAGCCACAGACCACCTCGTGAACAGATTCTCCAGGGAGGACCTGAGACTCATGCCCGGGGCGGGAGAGGCCATCAGGTACATCTCCAACCTCATGCCCACATTCGTCACGACATCTGTGCTCGAACACGGCATGATGGAGATCTCGGATGCCCTTGGGTCGCCCCTTTACAGCACATGCTGCTCATCGGTGGAACTGGACGGGACGATGTTCGGAAGGGCTGAGGGCAGGAAGCTCAGGGAGATGTGCGAGGAGATCACGGCGCTCCGCATACCCAAGACCGAGTACGCCCTGAACGTCCCGATGGAAGTGGACGAACTGGATGTGAAGATCATCAAAACCATGGACGGGATACTCCAGGACCGCATCCCCGAACTCAACGCCATGACGCTGATGGAATCGGCGACCGTGGTGAACTCCCATAAGAAAGCGTACCAGCTGCTGGAGATCAGACGCCAGTCCAACATAGACCTGGACTCCACCATGTACCTGGGAGGGGAGAACACAGACTACCAGGCCATGGACCTGGTCAGAGACAGCGGAGGTGTGTCGGTCTCGTTCAACGGGACCGATTTCGCCGTCAGAGGATCCAACATCGCGATCATGTCCAGGGATGCCACGGTGGGTGCGGTGTTCACGGAACAGTTCTACAACCGCGGTCTGGAGGCCATGCTGGAGCTTGCCAACAACTGGGACCGCAAATACATCAGATCCGCCGAGTTCCCCGACGAACATGTGGTCCAGAGGATGCTGGACGCCCACCCCCGGAAACTTCCCGAGGTCTATGTGGTCGACAGGAAGAACGTGGACGACGTGGCCGAGAAGAGCGCAGCCTTCAGGAAGAAACTTCTCGGACAGTGAATGAATCAAAACCAGGGTATGGTGCTCTGGTCGGGATTCGAACCCGAGTGTCGGCCTCGAAAGGGCCGAATGATTGGCCGCTACACTACCAGAGCTTAACGATGCCCATTACGCGCCTGTTTATAATGGTTATTGTGGGTTTTTTGTCTCCGGCATACCCTCACAAACCTGTTGACTGATGCATCCGAGGCCCGATACAGGCCGCGTTTCCAAAACATTTTATAAAGAATCCCTGCATGGCACCCCCTTGGTAGTGGAAATCATGGCTGACAATGCACCGCTTGAAAGCCCGGATGAGGACGTGACTCGCATACGTCTGCCCAACATTAAGGAAGCAGAGATGTTCGGAATAGCGGACCAGCTGCTCGGAGCTTCCAAGATCAAGGTAATGTGCGAGGACGGAGTGTCCCGCGTTGGCCGCATCCCGGGTAAGATAAAGAAGAGAATGTGGATCAGAGAGGGGGACCTCCTGATCATCTCCGTCTGGGACTTCCAGCCGGACAAATGCGACGTAAAGTTCAGGTACACCAAGACTCAGGCCGTGAACCTCAGCAGGAGGGGAAAGGTCCCGAAGAACCTGGACATTTTCTGAAGAAGGGAGTCGCATGTCCTCCTATGAGGAGGCGTACGCATACCTCGAGAGGCATGTGGACGCCCTGAAAACCAACCGCACCGGCGACGAGAGACAGACCGATGCGGAGGTCTTCGACAGGAAGACCCTTCTCACGATTTACGACCTGATGACCTCGGGGTACATCGATCAGATTCACTATCCCATCTCCACAGGGAAGGAGGGGAACGTCTTCTACGCCACCGATGAGGACGGCGACCCCCTGGCCATCAAGATCTTCCGTACCTCCACATCCACGTTCAAGAGGGTGTCGAAGTACGTCGAGGGCGACCCCAGGTTCAGAGGGGTCACCGGGAACAGATGGAAGATGATCTACGCCTGGGTCAACAAGGAGTTCAGGAACCTCATGAGGTACTCCGAAGCGGACATCCCAGTCCCGGAACCCATAACCTTCGCCCAGAACTGCCTTCTGATGGAGTACATCGGAGACGAGAACGGCCCGGCACCCCAGCTCAGGGATGTCCCGCTGGACGACCCGACGGAGGTCTACGATGAGGTCGTATCGTTCATAATCGACGGCTGGAAGGATGCACATCTGGTCCACGGCGACCTGAGCGAGTACAACATCCTGATGTGGGAAGGTCAACCGATAATGATCGATGTCGGCCAGGCTATGACAGCAGACCATTACAACTCCAAGGAGCTCCTTGCGAGGGACATCAGAAACATCAACGCGTTCTTCAAGAAGAGGGATGCGGACATCATCGACGACGACGTTATCTTCGATGAGGCCGTGAACGGCAAAGACGACGAAGAGGAGGATGACGAGGAATGAGATCAATCAGAGTGCCCGCTGACAGGGTCGGAACCCTCATCGGGAAGAACGGGGAGACCAAGAAGACCCTCCAGAGCATATCCGGGATCAAACTGGACATAGACACCGAGGAAGGGGAGGTCATCATCCATGACGACGT
Organism: uncultured Methanomassiliicoccales archaeon; assembly: GCA_964550065.1. GTDB lineage: Archaea > Thermoplasmatota > Thermoplasmata > Methanomassiliicoccales > Methanomethylophilaceae > Methanoprimaticola. Next base: position 217,173 of record CAZJWD010000001.1, on the reverse strand, counting down.
GGAACTGGAGGACCCCACCATGGCGCTGAAGATCATGGATGTCATAAAGGCCGTGGGAAGGGGATTCAACCCCGACAAGGCCATGAGGCTGTTCGACGACGACGAATACCTGGAGATAGTCGACATCAAGGAGGCCGTCGGAGACAGGAGCAGCCAGGTCACCCGCGTCAGGGGAAGGCTCATCGGCAAGGACGGCAAGACCAGGAGGATCATCGAGGAGCTGACCAAGTGCGACATGGTGATCTACGGCAACACCGTCGCGCTCATAGGGGACTCCATCGCCCTCCCGGTTGCGAAGCATGCCGTGGAACTCATAGTCCAGGGAAGCGAACACGCGACCGTGTATCATTATCTCGAGAGCCAGCGTCCGAGGCTCAGGATAGCCGAGATGGGATTCGACCTGTGAGGTGGGCCCATGGAGGAATGGATTCACGAGAACTACGACAAGGCGGAGGCCCTGGCCAAGACCGGTTTGTGCGACCACTGCCTGGGACGCATGTTCGGAAAGATCGGCACCGGCATGACGAACGACCTCAGAGGCCGCATGATACGCGAAGCCCTGGAGGAGGACGGCATCGATGCCCCGGCGGAGGAATTCTGCCCGCTGTGCGAGAACGTGTTCGATCTCCTGGAGAGGTTCGCCGACGCTGCGGCCGAGAGCATCAACCCCATCGAATCCGACAACTTCCTGATCGGCACCAGGGTCGAACCGGAGATAGTCAAGAAAGAGAAGGAGATCTGGGAAGAGTACGGACTGGAGAGCCCGGAACCCATCAAAGCCGAGCTCAACAGGGAGATCGGCAAGATCGCGCTTCCGAAGATCCACCGCCCGGTCGAATTCAAGAACCCCCAGGTCGTGGCCTGCGTGGACACCCGCTTCGCGGACGTGTCCGTGGACATCGCCCCCGTGTTCATCGCGGGACGCTACAACAAGTACAGCCGCGAGATCCCCCAGACCATCTGGCCCTGCAGGGTCTGCCATGGGAAGGGTTGCGACCACTGCCATGGGAAGGGGAAGATGTACGAGACCTCCGTGCAGGAGATCATCGGGGACGTCGCCCTGGAGATGACCGGCGGACAGGAGCACTTCTTCCACGGCATGGGCCGCGAGGACATCGACGCCCGCATGCTCGGAGATGGGAGACCCTTCGTGCTGGAGATCAGCAGCCCCAGAGTCAGGAACATAGACCTGGACGAGCTCAAGAGAAGGTCCGACAACGACCTGGCCGCCTTCGGCGACCTGCACTTCGTCCAGAGGGAGGCGGTGGAGAGATACAAGGAAGCCGCATCCGACAAAGTCTATCGCGTGCACGTGTTAGCTGATAGCAAGGTTAATAAAGAGGCAGTAGTTGAGGTTGCCTTATCGTTCGAGAACGCTGGTATAGATCAGAGGACTCCACGCAGGGTCGAGCACAGAAGGGCCGACCTTGTGAGAAAGAGGAAGATCCACTGGATCAAGGCGGACGCGATAACCGAGGACTCGTTCGATCTCGAACTCGAGACCGATTCGGGCACCTATGTGAAGGAATTCGTGTCCGGTGACGACGGACGCAGCACACCGAGCTTCTCAGAGAGGCTGGGGGTGCAGTGCAAAGTCGAGACCCTTGACGTACTGGCAATCAACTATCACGAACCATGAGGGATTAAAATGCAGAGATCCAGAGGAACAAGGACAAAAACCCGCAACGTCCTGAAGAAGAAAGTAAGGGCACGCGGACTGTCCCCCATCACCAAGGGACTTCAGACTTTCGAGGCCGGAGAGAAGGTCAACATCATCATCGACCCCAGCATCCACAAGGGTATGCCCTTCTCCAGGTTCCACGGACTCACCGGAGTCGTCATCGGAGCAAGGGGCTGCGCCTACGAGGTCAGCGTCAAAGACGGAAACAAGACCAAGATCGTCGTTGCCCGTCCCGAGCACCTCGTCAGGAACGTAAACTGAAAGGTGAACGGACATGTCTGAGCGCTACGTGACGTTGGCGGAAGTGAGGGATCTCCTCGCAGCAGAAGCGGAGAAGAGAGGGCCGGAGGCCATGCTTACCTCGCAGAAGCACACTCTCGAGCATGCTCAGACCGTCTGCAGCATCTCCCTCGAACAGGCGAACGCGATTATAGAAAACGTGAAGAAGTTCGACTTCGTCACGGACGCCGTCGCCTGCAAAATCGCGGACCTCCTCCCGAAATACCCGGAGGACGTCCGCGCAATTTTCTCCAAAGAGAGAGTCACCCTCGAGAACTCCGAGATCCAGGAAATCCTCGACATCGTCGCGAAACACCTCTGAGGAGGGATCCCGATGGAAGACTACGCATACATCCTAGATTACTTGGCACAAGGTACCGGAGGCAACTTCGGCAAGAAGGCCCCGCCCATATGCTACGCAATCGGAGAAGAGGAGTTCAAGCTTTTCGAACTGGTCCCTAAAGCGGGAGCGCAGATCACGATCGGTGTCAGGACGTACATCGGAAAGGACACCCCCACGGTCAAACGCGACGTCATAGACCACATCAAAAGGCGCATCAACTACAGCGAGCTGACGAATAACGCGGCCGCTGAGCTCGAGTACGCGATCACAGACATAGTGATGGCGAGACAGGACCGGTTCATCAGGTTCTTCAACGAGGCGGAGGGAATCAGCATGCGCAAGCACATGCTGGAGGAACTCCCCGGACTGGGGAAGAAATCCATGACCGCCATCCTCGAGAAGAGGAAAGAAGGCAACTTCAAGGATTTCGCCGACCTCTCCGAGAGAACCGGCATCAAGAACCCCGAGAAGCTCATCGTGGCTCGCATCATGCTCGAAGTCTCCGACCCCGAGAGGAAGCGCTACCTCTTCGTATCGAGATGACCGACACAGGACGGCTCATCGCCGAGACCGGCATCATCCCCAAGAAGAGCAAGGGGCAGAACTTTCTCATAGATGGAAGGGTGGCGGACCGCCACATATCCTATGCCAACATATCTCAGGGGGACCGCGTGCTCGAAGTCGGTCCGGGCCTGGGCATCCTCACCGAGAGGATCCTAGACCTTCCGTGCACCCTGACATGCATAGAGCTGGATGACATACTTGCCGAATACATCGGGAACAACTTCTCAGACAGACTGACTCTGGTACACGGCGATGCTGTCAAAGTGCCGTTCCCCCCTTTCGACGTTTTCGTCAGCAACCTGCCGTACAGCGTCTCCACGCCGATAATATTCAAACTGCTCGACCACGAGTTCAGGTCCGCGGTCGTCATGGTCCAGAAGGAGTTCGCGGACAGGATGGTCGCCGATGTCGGAAGTCCGGACTACTCCAGACTGACCGTCAACCTGTTCTACCGTGCGGACTGCGAAATCATGGAGACCGTACCGGCCTCCAGATTCAATCCCCGCCCCAAGGTGGATTCCGCCCTGGTTAGAATCACGCCCCGCAAAGCTCCCTTCGATGTTCTGGATGAGAAGACATTCTTCAAAGTGACCGAGGTGGCGTTCAACCACCGCAGAAAGAAGATCGGGACCGCCCTGAAAGCCGCAGGCATGGTAAGGCCAGGCGACGACGTCCCCTATCTGGACGAGCGCATAGAGCATCTGCGTCCGGCGGAGATCGGCGAGATCGCCGATGCCGTGTTCTCCATCCGTGGATGAGACGTCCCCGTCACGGGTTTGCCAACTTTGAAATACAATATGTTGTATTTTTCCTCCAGAGGCGCAGAACACGGAGTCCAAACACGGCATAATAAGACGCTACGCAGTGTTCCTATGCGGATTGCTAATCCTCTCCCTTGGGATCTCAGCCATAACCAAAGGGTCCCTCGGAACATCGCCGATAACATCGATCCCGTACAGCCTTTCAATGGTCTTCCCGTCCCTCACACTCGGGAACTTCACCATACTCTACAGTCTTCTCCTGGTGTGTCTCCAGATGCTCCTCAAAGGACGTGAGACAGACAAGGTCAATATCATCAGTCAGGTCGTCGTCTCGTTCATCTTCGGCTACTTCGTAGATTTCGGGATGTGGGTGTTCAACAGCCTGAGCCCCGAGATCTACATCGAAAGACTGGCCTGCGTCATATTCGGATGCATCGGACTAGCGTTCGGAGTATACGTACAGATAGTCGCGGACCTGATCATCATCCCCGGAGACGGATTCGCCTATGCCCTGACCATGAAGGTCCGCAAACCCTACAACAGGGTTCGCGTGACATCGGACATGACCATGGTGGTCATCGCGGCCATCATCGGATACGTCGGCCTCGGAACCTTGGGAGGGGTCCGCGAGGGAACCATCATCAGCGCCCTGCTGGTGGGCAACATAGCCAACCTGTACATCAGGAAACTCGGAAAGGTCACGGACTTCCTGATCCCCGGAAGGCACGAGGAGCTCATGAGGAACCGCGGACTGAACAGGAAGGGTTCTGAAGACGGAGGTCAATCCTGATATCATGTCCAAGGCTGAATGCTTCGATCTGTTCAGACAGATCAGGGTGGTCGCAGGCAGACTGTCCAGGGAGAGGGATGCGGATCTGAAGCTCTTCGGACTCACATCCAACCAAGCCAACGCCCTCCTGTATCTGGAATCCAACGAAGGCTGCCAGATAACCGACCTCAGGGACCATCTGGAGATCTCCCATCAGGCAGCCAGCATGCTGGTCGGACGCCTCAGGGACAAGGGGCTCCTGGAAGTGGACCTGTCCGACTCCGACGGCAGAGCCAGATGTCTGTCGCTGAGCGGATCCGGCATCGAGAAATGCGCAGAGATCAGAAGGGTCGGAGGGGACACAGCATCCCATGCGCTGAGCAATCTCACCCCCGAGGAGAGAGCCGAACTCAGGCGCATCCTGGGAAAGATCTCCGAAAACATCGGCGGAGATGCGGACAGACCGTGACGAACATTTAACCGTTTGACTCCCTACGGACACGCGGTACAATGCAGATCGGAATCGTAGGCAAACCGAACGTCGGTAAATCCACACTTTTCAGCGCAGCTACGATGGCGCCGGTGGAGATAGCCAACTATCCTTTCACTACAATCGAGCCCAACAAGGGAGTGGCCTATGTGCGCACCCCTTGCCCCTGCAAGGAACTGGGGGTTGAATGCACACCTCACAACTCACTGTGCGTCAACGGCACCAGGATGGTTCCCGTGGAACTCCTGGACGTGGCCGGGCTCGTCCCTGACGCATGGGAGGGCAAGGGCCTGGGCAACAAGTTCCTGGACGATCTCAGGCAGGCCGATGCCCTGATCAACGTGGTGGATGTCAGCGGATCCACCGACATCGAAGGCAACTCCGTCGACCTGGGATCACACGACCCCACCGAGGACATCCTGTTCCTGAGAAGGGAGATCGAGTGCTGGATGAGGGAGATCATCAAGAACGGATTCTCCAAGATCGCCAGACAGGCCAGGATGCAGGGGAGCAAACCAGAGGTCATCCTGGCAGAGAGGCTCCAGGGACTGAAGGTCTCCGAATCCCAGATAAAAGAGGCTCTGAGGGCCGTTCCGCTCCCGGAGGATCCGACCAAATGGGACGACGACATACTTCTGCAGCTGTGCGGAGAGATCAGGAAACAGTCGAAACCCATGATCGCCGCCATGAACAAGGCGGATATCGCCCCTGCAGGCAATGTGAAAAAGATCCGTGCGATCAACGAGATGTGCGTCCCCACGATGGCGGAGACCGAGCTCGCCCTCAAGAAGGCCGCCGCAGCCGGACTGGTGGAATACACCCCCGGTGACGAGACATTCACGATCAAAGACGGAGCCAGCATCAGCGACGGTCAGAGGAAGGCATTGGAGTACATGGCCGAGAAGATGGCGGCCAACGGCGGCACAGGAATCCAGAAATGCATCGAGGATGCCGCGTTCAAGATGCTGGACCTCATCGCGGTCTACCCTGTCGAGGACGAGAACAAGTACACCGACCACTTCGGAAGGGTGCTCCCGGATGCGTTCCTGCTGCCGAGAGGCTCAACCGCCAAGGATTTGGCGTACAGAGTCCACTCGGACCTCGGCGACAAGTTCATCCGTGCCGTGAACGCCAAAACAAAACGCACCGTCGGAGCCGACTACGAGCTCCAGGACGGTGACGTGATAAGAATAGTTGCCAACAAGTGATCCAACATGGGAACCTGGGACGTCAGACTGATCAGCGCCTCCTATATCACCGAAGGGGACGAACCCGTCATAGAACTGTACGGGAAGACGCGGGACAAGAAATCCATAACCCTACTGAAAAAGGGGTTCCTACCGTACATGTTCGCGATCAGGCCCGATGAATCGCTGATCAAACAGTTGTCCGAGGACCCGGACGTTGTATCCGTGGAAAAGGATACCCTCATCTACAAGTCGAATCCCACTGACGTTCTGAAGATCACGGTGAAGAACCCCTGGAAGATGACGGAATGCAAGAACAGGGTCCGCCGCACCGGCACAGAGTGCCTGGCCACGGACATCCAGTTCGACCTGCGCTTCATCTATGACAGCGACATGGGTTCATGCATCCGTGCGACGGGCAAGGAGATCGACGGCAGAGGATTCACCGATCTGACCGTGGATCTGGAGTCGTTCGAGAACATAGACTCGTTCGACCCGGGACTCAGGATACTGTCTTTCGATATCGAGAACAGCATCGAGCATGAATTCATCTACTGCATATGCGCGGTCGTCCTCGAAGACGGCGACATAAGGGCCTGCGAACCAATAACAGGCACCGAGAAGGACATCATCGAGGGATTCTCGGACCTCATCAGGAAAGAGGACCCGGATGTGATCACCGGATACAACATAGACAACTACGACATCAGGAAGATCTCCGAAAGAGCGAAAGCCAACCGCATGAAGGACGCCCTTCCATGGGGACGCGACGGCGGACAGCCCAAGATCTACAGCGAGAGGTTCTGGAGGGTCAAGGGAAGGCTGATATGCGATGCCTGGTGGGCCGCCAAAAGGGAACTCAGACCCAAGCAGGAGACACTGAACGCCGTGGCCATGAACCTCCTTGGCGAGGGGAAAATAGATGTTGATCCGAAGCACATGGACTCCGAGTGGGCCAACAACCGCGAGAAGGTCATAGAGTACTGCACCAAGGATGCGGAACTGGCAGCCAGGATCCTCATCGAGGTTGGGACGCTCAGAAAGGGGATGGACCTTGCCGCGGTGTCGAAGCTCCCCATAGAGGATGTCCTCACATCAGGCTCCTCCCAGCTGGCTGACTCCCTGCTCATCCGCGCTGCGGACCGCGGGAAGATCGCCGTACCGAACATGGGGAAATCCGTGGCGTCCGACCAGATCGAAGGAGGGTACGTCCACACCATGACCCCGGGACTGTACCATTGGGTCTGCGTCCTGGACTTCAAATCCATGTACCCCTCGCTGATCATCGCCAAGAACATCTGCTTCACCACTCTGTCCCCCGACGGGGAGATAGTGGCCCCTTCGGGTGCCAGGTTCATGTCCAAGGAAAGACGGATGGGTCTGCTCCCAACCATACTGTCCGACCTGATGGATCAGAGGGATGACATCAAAAGAAGGATGAAATCCACCGAGGATAAACACGAGTACCATTACCTGGACGGCCTCCAGGCAGCGGTCAAGGTGTTGATGAACACGTTCTACGGCGTGTTCGCATCATCATTCTACAGGTTCACAGACAAGAGCATCGGAGCGGCCATCACGTCATTCGCCAGATCGAACGTGAAAGGGATCATAGAGGATGTCGAGAAGGAGGGCGTTTCGGTGATATACTCCGACACCGACTCGGTCTTCATGCAATCGCCCCATTCCGACCTGGAGGGATCCGTGAGGTTCGGGACGGACATGGCGGACAGGTTCTCCCGTGACGGGGGCACCCTGGAGTTCGAGAAGATCCTGGAACCCATGTTCACCCACGGGATGAAGAAGAGATACGTCGGGAAAGTCGTGTGGCCCCAGGCATCCGACGAGCTCCTGGTGCGCGGATACGAGATCCGTCGCTCGGACTCCTTCGATCTTCAGAGCAACGTGCTGACCATGCTGTTCGAGAAGATCCTGGAGGAGAAGAACGACGAGGCCCTGGCCCTGGTCAGGACCAACGTCCAGAACGTCCTCGCCGGAAAGGTGGAGCCATCGGAACTGGTCATCTCCAGGACGTGCAAGGGCCTGGATGCCTATGAGAACCCCGAGAGGATGGCCAACGTCCAGGCCGCCAAGAAACTCATAGAGCTCGGATACGATTTCATCCCGGGCATGAAGATCTCATGGATAGTCACCGACGGCAACTCCACCCCGCAGAAGGTGGAACCGTACATAAGCGGGGTCCCGTTCACAGCCAAACCGGACTACAGATACTACGCCACCCGCCTCTCGCAGATGGCATCCAGGATTACAGAGGTGTTCGGATGGTCCGAGAAGGACCTCATGCTAGGGAGTCAGCAAGCCACACTGTTCAGCGACGCGTTCGTGTCGGCGGACGACGGGAAGAAGAGGAGACCGTCCGAACCGCCCAAACCGAAGGCCAAGACCCGCAGCCTGGATGACTTCTTCTGACAGCGTGTCGTAAAAATCCCTTGGTAGAACGGCACATCTAAAATACAGGTCCTGTCTCGAAGGGTCCGGAGGCATCGATACGACTCCGAGACAATGGCTGCCGCTTGTGGCACTGGTAATCTGCGTGTTCATAGTCAACATGTCCGAGTTCGTGCCGATCGGCCTTCTGACGGACATCGCCGAGGACTTCGGAACATCAGAGTCCTCCGCAGGACTGCTCATCTCCATGTACGCCTGGGCGGTAGCCGTGCTGTCGCTTCCGATCATGCTCCTGCTGAGGAAGATGGAGTTCCGCAGGATGCTCCTCATGTGCATCGGCCTGTTCGCCGCGTTCCAGATACTCTCGGGACTGTCGAGCGGATACTGGATGCTCATGGCCTCACGTATCGGAGTCGCTGTCGCGCATTCCATATTCTGGTCCATCGCGACCCCGCTTGCAGTCCGCATCGTTCCGCCGGAGCTTCAGAAATTGGCCATAGGCGCAGTGGCCACAGGCACGTCCGTGGCAATGATCGCAGGCCTCCCCCTCGGGAGGGTCATCGGACTCGCCCTCGGATGGAGGACCACGTTCCTGTTCATCGCAGTGATATCAATAGCTGCGCTGATCCTGCTTCTGTTCGTATTCCCCCGTCTCGATAATCCGGGTACGTTCACTCTGAACCGCCTCCCTGACCTGTTCCGTAACAAGGCCCTTGTATGGATATACGTCATGCTGGCGGTCTTCGTCACAGGATACTACACCGGATACAGCTACATCGAACCGTTCCTGTACCAGATCGCGGGATTCTCCGACGGCATGGTCACCGTCGCACTGACTCTGTTCGGACTGGTTGGGATTGTGGGTAGCGTGCTGTTCACCAGATTCTACGACAGGACCAGATTCGGTTTCATGGTCATGGCCCTGTCGGGATCCGCACTGTGCATGTTCCTGCTAGAACCGTCCGCGTTCGCGGTCCTGCCGATCCTGATAGTCTGTTCATTCTGGGGCTTGTTCACCACATCGTTCAACGTCACGTTCCAGAACGAGACCATACGCGCATCCCCTTCGGATGCCACGGCCATATCCATGTCCCTGTTCTCGGGGATATTCAACGTCGGCATCGCCATGGGATCCATAATCGGAGGTGTCGTCACAGACAACGCCACGGTGGGAGACGTAGGCTATGTGGGTGCCGCTTTCGCCCTGATGGCCGTAGCGATCACAGTTCTGATGCTAATCCCTTCAGTGAAGAAACGCGAGAACGACTCCGCAGGAAGAACGATTTAAATAGAGCCTGCTCCTCCGCAATCCTGCGCAGCGCTTAGTTGCGCGAACGGAAATGTGCCCTTTGGGTGAATCCGTAAAGGTGATATCGATGAGCGAAGAGACTCAGGAAACACGCCCGGTTAACGGGAAAAGCATGTACAGCTACATCGCCGACGCTTGGAACGTTCCTTCCAAATCCTATGTGAAAGCACTCAACTACGAGCGCAGGATCCAGTGGAGAAAGGAGGAGAACTTCATCCGTGTCGAGAGGCCTACCCGCCTCGACAGGGCCAGGGCCCTCGGATACAAGGCCAAGCAGGGTTATGTCGTCGTCAGGGCGAGGGTCAGGAAGGGAAGCTTCCAGAAGAGGGCCATCGTCACCGGTAGGAGGGCCAAGAGGAAGGGAATCAACCAGATCACGGTTGGAAAGAGCCTTCAGAGAATGGCCGAGGAGAGGACCGCTAAGAGGTACCCCAACCTTGAGGTCCTGAACTCCTACTGGGTCGGAGCGGACGGACAGCAGGAGTGGTATGAGGTCATCCTCGTCGACCCCGCGCACCCCGTCATCAAGGCCGACCCCAAGATCAACTGGATCTGCGACAACACTCACAAGAACCGTGTCTACCGCGGTAAGACCTCTGCCGGACAGAAGGGACGTGGAATGAGGCACACCGGAAAGGGTGCCGAAAAAGCCAGGCCTTCCGTCAGGGCTAACCAGAGAAGAATCAAGTGAGATTCCTGTCATGAAAACCCTTTACCCGCCCTTCTGGGCGGGATTCTTTTTCACGATCATCCGCATGCATGTTGGTAAATGCCATCACCTCGGTTCTAACCTTGGTGAAGGAGATGTTGTTTACAGCCGTCACCCTCGTACTTTTCATCGCAATGATAGTCATGATGACGAAATACAGGGAACATCGCATAGAACTGAACCCGGCAAAATGCATCATGTATGCGATTCCGGGAATCGTGATCATCGCAGTCGCTGCGGTTCTGTTCACGGATGATCCCGAGAATGAAAGAACCCTGTTGGTCAACAGCGTCCTGTGGGCTCTGGAGATCTGGTTCATCCTGTACACGGCGAACGTTGCCGCGTCCTCGGGAAAAGAAAACGTCAAAGACCTGCCCTGATTGTCCGGGCGATCTCGGCGACCTCGTCGTCGGTCATGCCAATTGTCGGGAAGTACACCGGAACCTCGTATTGAGAGACATCGACGGAGTCCAGCTCGTCCAGGTCGGTGCCCATGACGAGTCCAAGCGCGTTGGGATTGCGGTCTCCGGTCTTCAGAAGGACGTCGTATCTCCTCAGGAATCCTATGAGCTCGTCGTCCCCATATGCGGTGACCCTGCATCCGCGCTTCATCATCAGCCAGGCGGAGACCATGCCCCTGTCGGAGTCGACCTTCGCAAGCACCTTGCCCTGGCTTCCCACGGGCAGACCCGCGTGGCACCTTATGTAATCGCCGAAGATGAACGCCCTGTTCTCCCTGACCTCCACGTAGAACACGACGTCGGGGTCAGTGAGGTCCACCTTCACACCCTTGTGCTCGTTAGCCAGGAATATCGCGGAGCCGGCTTCCCTGCCCACATCCATGCTGGTGTAGCTCTGGGACCCTTCCCTGCGGGCCTTGACCGCGAAACTCTGTCCTTCGGACAGCCTCGTGAGGGAGTACTCGGCAGCCTTGGCACAGATGTCCTCCATGCGGGATGACGCACACTCCTCCGCGATGGAAATGGATCCGATTCCGAACACCCTGCGCAGAGACGCGACGGCCGCATCAATGTCCGTGGACTCCACATAATACCTGGCCCCGTTCTTTGCGACCAGCGCCTCCACTCCGTCCTCCATGAGCATGGACAGCATGTTGTCCTTCAGCTGGTTCTCGAACCTTCTGCGGACAGGAGCGCTCTTCAGGCCTATCTCTGAGTACCTTATCAGTAATACGGACACACCGAGACAATCGGAATCGCCCTTATAATGATATAGCCACGGCGATGAAGTACAACAGACAGATGACTGCAAGCGCGTAGAGGATCGGACTTACCTCCTTCGCCCTCTTGGCACCCAGCATCGCCACGCAGTAGAACAGCACTCCGAAGGCTATCCCATCGGCGATGGAATACGCCAGCACCATGAACAAAACCGTTCCCAGGACAGCCACCGTCTGAGGCCAATCATCCCAATGGACCTTCCTCAGAGAGGCTATCATGGATGCACCGACCAGTACCATGGCACCAACCGTACACGAACCATCGATGACCCCGAACAACGGTCCGATGAACAGGGCGGCCACGAATAGAACCGCGACGACCATCGTGGACAGACCGGTCCTGGCACCCGCCTCGATACCCACCGCAGATTCCATGTACGATCCTGTGGGCGTCGCTCCGACGGGTGCACTGATGATCGATGCCGCCGCATCTGCGATAAGGGCTCTGTCACAGTTGATCTTACCCTCCTCATCCATGAACCCTGCCTTCTCCCCGGTCGCCATCAGAGTACCGGTGCTGTCGAAGAACTGCATGAAAATGAAGGCCACGACGACCATCAGGAACTCGAAGTTCAGGATATCCTTGTCGAAGCCCTCCAGGAAAGCATTGAAATCAGGAGCCGATGGGGTCGAGAACACGGACGTGGGGACATCGATGACGCCTATGATCATCCCGATGACAGCGGATGCAATCATGGCCACGAGAATCGCCCCGGTGATCTTCCTGGCATAGAGGAACAGTGTGAGGATGATGCAGAACAGCGCCAGCAAAGTGGATGCAGATGAAAGATCGCCCAGAGACACCAGGGTTCCGCTGTCCACGATGAGTCCTGCGTTCTGCAGTCCCACGAAAACGATGAAGCATCCTATCCCTGCGGATATGCCGTATCTCAGGCCGGCGGGGATCTGATCGATGACCCTCTTCCTGACCCCGCTTATGGATATCAGGAAGAACACCACCCCCGACAGGAACACGGCCACCAGGGCCTCCTGCCATCCGTAGCCCATGCCTAGGACCACGTTGTAGGTGAAGAACGCGTTCACACCCATTGTGGGCGCCATGGCGACCGGGTACTTCGCGTACAGCGCCATCACCAGACAACCGATGATAGCCATGATTATGGTCGCTGCGTAGCAGGCCGAGTAGTCCATCCCGGTCTGCGCCATTATGCTCGGATTCACCACGATGATATAGGACATCGACAGGAAAGTCAGGATTCCACCCCACACTTCCCGCCTCGTGGTCGAGCCTCTCTCAGTCACGCCGAAATAGCGGTCCACGGCTTCTGCGAATGCCATCGAGGACATGGCACGGGATGTTCATTTAAAGTCTCACCGATAGGGATTTATCAAGAATCCCGAATTCAACGGGCATGGATCCGATAATCCTGATGGGATTGCTGATTATGGGCTCCGGAGCAGGCATCCTGGGGGCCCTGTTCGGTCTCGGCGGGGGAATCATATTCGTCCCGCTGCTCATGCTGATCTTCGGATTGGCACCTGCGGAAGCCGTGGCCATCAGCCTGATCGGCATCATCGCGGGATCCATGGGCGCATCCACTGTTTTCGTTGACAAGGGATTGTCCAACGTGAAACTCGGACTGCTCCTCGAGATCACCACCGCCGCAGGCGCGGTCATAGGTGCGATACTGGCGACATACCTTGAGGATTGGATTCTGGTCGGAGTGTTCTCCGTCATCGTAGTCTACAGCGGCATCAGGATGATCCTGAATCCCGAGAGAATCACCGAACCCACGGAGGGATCCGACAGCCCCCTGTGCTTCGAATACAAAGATGAATCCGCCGGAGAATCGGTGAGATATCAGGTGGAGAACGTCAAAGGCGGAATGGCTGTGTGCACCTTCGCGGGGATGATCTCATCCATGAGCGGAGTCGGTGGAGGGGCGATCAAAGTCCCTCTCATGAACCTGTACATGCACATGCCCATCAAGGCGGCGAGTGCCACCAGCAGCTACATGATAGGAATCACCGCGTTCTCCGGTGCGATGACCTATTTCCTGGCGGGACAGGTCCTGCTCGAATACGCTGCAGGGGTCGCGATAGGAGCGTTCATAGGGTCTCTGGCCGGAACAATGCTGGCCAGACGCATCAATGCCAGACATCTCAGGAAATACTTCTCGGTGGTCATGTTCTTCATGGCCGCACTGGTGATCCTCCAGACAATAGGGGTGATATGATTCTGGACCTGTACAAATCGACGGCCACCATGCTCCGCATAGGGGTGTACATCGGACTCGCAATCATCGTCGTCGGGTTGGCCATGTCCATGCTGAGTATGGGGGATGCGGTGCTTTACGCAGGCATCCTCGTGCTGATCCTGTCGCCATTCCTGGGAATCATAGTGTCATTCCTGGCACTTGTCACCGAGAAAGATTGGATCTGGGCTGGTGTCGCCGGCATCCTGTTAGTGATAACGGTCTCGGGGATCATCCTGGCAATCTGATTCCAATGTGCCATACCCTGCAAAAATGTTATGAAAGGTGTGTGCCCGTGTGTGACGCACGGGCACTGAAGATGAAGAAAAATGGTGCAAGGGAAGGGATTTGAACCCTCGAACTCCTACGAGAATAGGCCCTGAACCTATCTCCTTTGGCCAGGCTCGGATACCCTTGCATTGAGCCTGGAGCCTAGGAAGGTCTTCCCCTATAAATCAATTACGCAGTATCACTGCTTCTTCATGATCTTCATCCAGCCACCGGACTCGTAAATCGCGAGCTGCCTCTTCTCGAGAACTGCCGCGAACTCGTCCCATGTGATGACATCGAGCCTGTTGTTTTTTCCCTTTGTGAACTGGACACCGTCGGTTCCCTTTACCTTTCCGGGCTTCAGTCCTTTGTTCTTGGCGATAGCCTGGGCTTTGCTGATGTCAATGCGTTCCATTACTATTGTAGCACCCCCTGTTTTGTGTTTTAAGTATCCTGATGCGATGTATTTAAAAGTTCTTTATAAAAAGGGCCTAATCTGGCTATTTTTAACCGTTTTTAAGGTCCAGAATCTCACCGGAACAAGACCCTTCAAAATGATGATTTTTAGAGCCGTTAACATATATCTAAAGCCGGAACTAATCCCCTCGACGACCCCCTGACCACAAGCGATATAACCAGCACGACATTAGCACGGATTATGTCTCCTGTCAACAGGATTCTGCTCAGGTCATCGCCCACCGAGGACACAAGTCCGGAGATGGGCCTGATCCTCGGTCACGCCCTGGCGATGGATTGTCGCAAGGTCGTCGTCGCCCGGGATCTGATGAAGAGCAGTGCCATAATGAAAGAAGCCCTGATAGCGGGCCTTCTGTCCTCCGGAGCCGACGTCATCGATGCCGGAATCCTGAGCGCACCCGCACTTGCTCTGGCGGCATCGAAAGGAGACTGCGCGGTGTATGTTACAGAATACCGCGAGTACGGAATGATCAGCGGATACCTTCTGCTGAATCCTGACGGTAGCCTGTTCAGAAAAGAGCAGATAAGACATCTGGACAAATACTTCGTAAGTCCTCCCGCTCTGCCTGAATCCGGACACCTGGGTCATGTGGAAAGATACCTCGGGGCCACCAGGGAATACAACTCCAAACTGACATCCCTGATCCCATACAGCCCGGGATGTTCTGTGGTCATCGACTGCGGATGCGGACCGTGTGCTGGATCCGCACCCCAGGTCCTCAACTCCATCGGCGCAGACGTCCTGGCCATCAACGCCCAGGATGACCCCGAATGCAGGTTCGGGGACTCGGACGGACCCGGTTCCGGGACCGGGGACATCACGAATCTTGTGGAATCCAACCCAGGATGCATAGGGATATCCATGAACAAAATCGGAACGCAGATAGCTCTCGTGGACGAGAAAGGCGAGGGGATCAGCCCTGAACAGGCGTTCGCGGTCATCATCATGCACCTCAAACCGACAAGCATCGCCATCCCGATGGATACGACATCCCTGATCCTGGACGCTTTCCTGGGGAAGTTCGGCGATACCGATGCGGATGAAGAGGGCATACACATGACCCAACGCGGCATAGGGTATGTCTGCAGTGCCGTCGCATCCGGTACGGAAATGGGATTCTACGACGGAGGCATGATATTCGGAAACGTCGGCCTGATGCCCGACGGGATCCATGCGGCGGCGATAATAGCTGGACTCGCAGGGAACAGCAGCATAGGCAAGATCGTCGGCGATTTCCCCACCTACTACAGGGATTCGGAGGAGAGGGACTGCTCCGCCCCCGATGCATTCATCCGTTCAATGACTGAGGAACTCGGCAAATCCGAATGGAGATGGATCTCCAACGGGGACGCATGGAGGGTCAATCTGGACGGAGGGTGGTTCCTGATAAGCCTTCTGAAAGGAAGCTCCCCCACGGTCACGGTTACCGCCGAGTCACAGGACCGTGCATATCTGATCGGACTCATGGAGTTGGCAGGCAACCTGGTGTCCGAATGCATGAGAGAGGCGTGACCTCTCAGTATATGACCTCCAGCTCCACGGACTCACCCCGGGAGTTGTACGCCCTCCAACTGGTGCGGTCGTAAGGCTGGCATGTTATGAAATGGACTCCGCCTGTGTTGCTGAAGAAATCCTTGTCGGCATCGGACGGCTCATTGGAGAACCCCGGATGCGAGTGCGCGGAACCCGCGATCGTGTAATCTATCGGCTCCATCCATTGATTCAGGAAACTGTGACTGTCCCCGAAAACCGTACCGGGCAGGAGTATCATCTCGGTGACGACGCCGTCGATCTGCCTGTGCATGCACAGGAACTCATCTGGATAGGTGGACTTGGCAGCCTCGTTGAGGCCGTCGATGAAATCCACATCCACGCCGTAGATCTTCCTCATAGGGTGTTCACCAGCTTCTCCCTCACACGGGAGTAGAAATCCGTCTTGTACCTTATGAATCTGGCCGGTCTATCGGACAGCATGAACTCAATCTTCGACCCACCCTCCATGACGAACTCGGTCTGACCGTCTATCACTATGAGGCATTCCTTGTCCAGGACGTTCTCCACGGTCACCTTGGATGTGGACGGGATGACGAACGGACGGGAGTTGAACTTGTACGCCGCCATCGGAACGACCATCAGGGCCTTCACCTTGGGATCCATGTAAGGGGCCCCCAGACTCATGGCGTAACACGTGGAACCCGTGGGGGTGGAGATGATCACACCATCGGAACGCATCTCGGATGCCAGGACATCGTCTATGTACACCTTGAAATGCCTGATCTTGGCGACGGATGCCGTATGGACCACAGCCTCGTTGACCGCATCCGGGAGGTACTCCCCGTTGTACCAGCAGTTCAACCTGAACCTGGTCTCCACGATGTAGTCCTCCGCCTTCAGACGGTCGATGCCCTCCTTGATGTGGTCGTGATCGATCTCGGCCAGGAACCCGACGCTGCCTCCGTTGATTCCGATGACCTTGGCATCGGTGTGCTGGAGCGCCCTCAGGAGCGTCCCGTCGCCACCGATCACTATGACTGTGTCGACGTCCATCTCCTCCAAAGGCAGCCCCGGTATGCCCATGATGTCCGCGATCTCAGAATCCACGAAGTAAGTGCTGTCCCCCAGGGCCTCCATCACCTGGCGCGTGTAATCCATTGCGTTCCTGACGTTGGCGTTGGTGTATATCCCGTACCTATGCTCCTTACGAGAGTCCCTGTGCCTCACGATCAGGTCGTAGACCCTGTCATCACCGAATGCCAGGAGATTGGACCTGTGCTCGATGTCGAACGGCATGTCCAGAACGTTGCCGTCCAGATCGTACACCTCCCCTCCTGCCTCCCTGAGGATGATGGTGCTGGCGGCGATGTCCACGATCCTGGTGGAACGGGTGTAGTTCTCGGCATTGATCAGGAAACCGTCGGCCTCGCCCTCGGCGATTATGGCCATCTCCAGCGATGCGCACCCCATGGAACGCGAGGACCTGACGCGTTTGGCCACTTTGAACGAGTCCGTATGGGCACCGTTGCCCATGTAGATCATGATGAAGAGGTCATCCAAATCCGCTTTGCGGACACAGATCCTCTGACCGTTCTTGAACGCGCCCTTGCCCTTCTCCGCGGTGTACTCGTCACCCGTGACAGGGTTCCTCAGGAGGCCCAGACGGATATCGGAAAGGGAGCCTTTGCCGACCGCCAACGATATCGTGTAATACGGGATCGAAGCGATGGCATTGGACGTACCGTCTATGGGGTCCATGACCAAGGTCTCTTCGTAGCCGTTGTCCACGAACCCTATCTCCTCGCTGAGGATGTTCACGGGGATCTTGTTGAGGTTGATGAACATCAAAGCGGCGTTCTCCGCCACCTTGTCGATCTGCGAGGTGGGGGTTCCGTCCGCCCCCATGCAGACCGTCTCTCCCCTGGCCTTGGAGCCGGGGATCTTGGAGATTGCGTCCTCGACCGCGTCGGCGATGGCGGACAGGGTTTCCATCGTGATCATGCGACTCGCGATGCACTTCCCTCTTAAATACGCGGTGGGGAATCCCACAGCATCATGGACCCCTTGGACTTCACAGCAGGGAGGGTGTTCTCCGAGAGAGGGCGCCTGTACACGGAATCCGCATGCCCGGGAACCCGGGTCTACGGTGAAAGGCTGGTCCGCTCCGGGGACTCGGAACTCAGGGAGTGGGACCCCAGGAGGAGCAAGCTCGGAGCATATCTCACGGTCGGAGGCAAGAACTTCCCATTCAAGAGGGACGGCAACATCCTGTACCTGGGAGCATCCAGCGGCACCACCCCGTCCCATGTTGCGGACATCTGCTGCGACGGAAAGGTCTACTGCGTCGAGTTCGCCCAGAGGATGTTCAGGGACCTGGTGAAGACCTGTGAGACCAGGCCCTCCATGATTCCGATCCTGGGGGATGCCACCAGACCCGCGGAGTATTCCGTGTTCGTGGATTCAGTGGACGTCGTCTACCAGGACGTGGCCCAGAAGAGGCAGGCGGACATAATCTGCGACAACATGGACCTGTTCGACGCCAGATACGGCATGGTCGCAGTGAAAGCCAGGTCCGAGGATGTCACATCCGCCCCCAAGGATGTGTTCGCTGATGCCAGAGCCAGGATCAAGGACAGAGGATTCAGGGTACTGGACCACAGGTCCCTGGAACCCTATGAGAAGGCTCACGAGATGATCGTGTTCGAGAGGATCTGATGCTATGTGGACCGCGTACGCCATAGCCTTCGACGGGGACAGATTCCTGATGGTCTGGCACAATGAAAGGGGTGGCTGGGAAATGCCCGGAGGCCATGTGGAACCTGGAGAGACGTCCGAACAGGCCTGCGTCAGGGAATTCATGGAGGAGGCGGGATATGAGATCGAGGTCATGGCCACCCGTGACATAGGATACTGCGATGTCTGCGCAGCGATTCTTGGAAAGAAGGTGAACGAGGACTGCGAGATGAGGTCCCGGCTGTTCTCGGAACTTCCGGAGAAGCTCTCCTTCGACCGTGAGGAGTATGAGGACACCGTCCCATGGGCGAAAAATGCTCTGAACGCAACCTTAAATCCCCAATGATGACGGATCGAATCGAGAGAAACATCAGCACGACAAGTATTCTCTTCATCTTTAGCCCTGATGCATAGTCGTGGCAACCGCATCTCGGACAAACCACCTTTTAAATAGTGCTTCATCATCGCAAACCTCAGCCTCGCCGCCTAGGATATGATTCGGAGGATCAGACTATGGCAAGAATGCACACAAGAAGGAAGGGCAAATCCTGTTCCAAACGCCCTATGATTTCCGAGAATCCCGCATGGGTTCCTCTCAATGCCACCGAAGTAGAGGACATCATCGTGAAACTCGCCAAGGACGGAACTGTTTCCGCTAAGATCGGACTTATTCTCAGGGACCAGTACGGTGTCCCCAACGTAAAGCTCCTGACCGGAAAGAGCATCACCCAGATCATGGAGGAGAAGGGAGTAGCAGGATCTCTTCCCGAGGACCTGGCTAACCTCATGAGGCGTGCCATCGACCTGAACGTCCACCTCAGGGACAACAGGGGAGATGTCTCCAACAAGAGGGGTCTCAACATGATCGAGGCAAAGATCAGGAGGCTCGAGCGCTACTACAAGAGGAACGGCGTCCTTCCCGCTGACTGGAAATACTCTCTCAGCAACGCAGAACTCATGCTCAAGTGAGTTTCCATGGAGGACAAGGTACCTTCAAAACTTCTTACCACTCTTACTCAGGCTGCGGAACTTGTCCGCGGCCATGAGTTTGTCCAAGTATTCTCACATTACGACGCAGACGGAGTCTCCTCCGCCGCAATCCTAGCCAAGACCCTCATGAGGGCCGGCAAGGAGTTCCGCGTCACGCTCTTCACCACCCTCAACGACTACAACATGGATGTCATCCGTAACACCAAGGCGGATTGCATCATAATATCAGACCTGGGGGCGTACTACGTCAATCAGTTCGACGAGATGGACAAAGACATCGTCGTTCTGGACCATCATACCATAATGGGGGAGGCCAAGCGCATATGCTACGCCAACCCGCACCTGTACGGCATAGACGGTATGACCTCCGGATGCGGAGCCACCATGTGTCAACTGTTCGCCGTCGCGATGGATGAGAAGAACTGGGACCTGGTTCAGATAGCATTCGCCGGAATCGCCGGCGATAGACAGCACATAAACGGATTGTCGGGCCTCAACACATACCTTCTGGAAGAGGGAGTGAAGAGAGGCTACATCGAGAAGATCACAGGTTCGCTCATCCCCTCGGGGGACCTGATGAGTGAGCTCTATGTCTGCACGGACCCGTACATCCGCGGAGTCAGCGGCAGTGTTGAAGGAGTCGCGAAACTGATGTCCGATGCAGGCATCGCCAACGGAAAGACGTTCATGGACCTCACTGAGGAGGAGCGCAGGAAGCTCTCCTCCCTTATCGCCATCAAACTGACCGATCAAGGGGTGCTCCTGGATTCCATGGAGGAGATCGCCCGTGACAGATACTATCTGAAGGAGATGAAGATCGATGCCGAGCTTCTTTCCTCCATCCTCAACAACTGCGGACGCTCTGGGATCGGAGGCGTGGGTATCGCTGCGGGAATGGGCGACGAAAGATGCATCCAGGAAGGAGCCCGTCAGAACCGCGAATCATCCAAGATGGTAGTCGAAAGCATGCTGGCCCTGGACCAGAGGGGCCTCACCCAGATGGAGCACATCCAATGGTTCGACACCAGCGACTCGGGATTCACGGGAATGCTCTGCGGAATCGCCATGCAGTCCATCGGTGACCACACGAAACCCACCATCGGCCTCAACCAATCCGGAGACCCGATCAACATCTCGTCCAGAGGCATGTTCGGCCAGCTGGACAGAGGGATAGACTTGGCGCAGGCCATGAACGAAGCGTGCGCATCGGTGGGAGGACAGGGCGGAGGACACAAGATCGCCGCCGGAGGGTCCATCCCCGCAGGCACGACCGAGCAATTCCTTCAGAACCTGGACGCGATCATCGGTAGACAGCTCAGCTCCGCCAGGTGACTTCCACCTCGTCAGTCCTGAACCTCTGCCTCACGCCGGTGTCCGCCATATCCATCCTGACACCGGAGTTGTACATCTCGGCACCCAGCCAGGCGATCATCGCCCCGTTGTCCATGCAGAACCTGCGGTCCGGGACGTACATCTCCGCTCCGCGGGCATGGGCCATATCAGCGACCATGTCTCTGAGACGGTTGTTCTGAGCGACACCTCCACCAAGAAGGACCTCATCCTTTCCGATGTGGGCCATCGCCCTCTCCGTGACTTCTGTGAGCATTGCGAAAGCAGTTTCCTGGACGGACAACGCTATGTCCTCCAATGGAACGCCTTTCTTCTGAAGGGCCACCGCGGCGGTCATCAGGCCGGAGAACGAGACATCCATCCCCTTGACGGAATAGGGCAGCTCATAATAACGGCCCCCATCCTTGGCCAGCTTCTCGAAGATGGGTCCGGCGTAGAACCCCATCCCCAGCTCCCTCCCCAGTTTGTCCAGCATGTTGCCGACGCCTATGTCTTGAGTCTCCCCGAAGATCCTGTAACGTCCTTCGGCGAATGCGATGACCTGTGTGTTTCCTCCCGAAGCATACAGCAATGCGGGATCCGTGCATCCGGTCAACGCCCTTCCGATCTCTATGTGCGCGATGCAATGGTTCACACCCACGATCGGCACTTCGAGAGCGCATGCGAGTGCCCTCGCGGCGGTCCCGGCCACACGAAGGCATGGCCCGAGTCCGGGCCCCATGGAAAATGAGACCAGGTCCACGTCTCTCGGACCTATTCCCGCCTTATCCAGAGCGTTGCGGATGATCGTGGAGACCAGGTCAGAATGA
Organism: uncultured Methanomassiliicoccales archaeon; assembly: GCA_964550065.1. Taxonomy (GTDB): domain Archaea; phylum Thermoplasmatota; class Thermoplasmata; order Methanomassiliicoccales; family Methanomethylophilaceae; genus Methanoprimaticola. The sequence goes on along the minus strand of CAZJWD010000001.1, from coordinate 195,092 downwards.
TGGTTGGCCGCTTCCCTGGGATGCAGGCCTCCCTCCTTGGGACGGAACATATCAAGCTCGTTGGCAAGAACCTTGCATCCGTCATCGACTATGCCCACACCCAGCGTGTGCGCGGTTCCCTCTATTCCGAGCGTGATCATACTGCAATCCTCTTAACGGGTTGAAACCCGCGTGAGAACCGTATCGCTTCTAGTCTTTAAACTAGATGTTCGAATCCCGAGACTTCCAATCATTCATCTTGATTTTTTTCGAATTCCTCAACATTTAGCTAAAAAATACAGTTTTTCTGAATGCTGGCCATTGAAGCTTAAGCCAAAAGATATAAGAACGATAAGAATATCATGCCGTATGCTGGGCTCGTGGTCTAGGGGTTATGACGTCGCCTTGACATGGCGGAGGTCGCCGGTTCAAATCCGGCCGGGCCCACCAGCTTTTACTTTCATTTCGTGCACTTCGAATCCCGGAGAATGCACCGGATGTTGATTTTATGTCTTTTGTAGATTCTATTGACCAACTGTTCCAGGATGCGGGATCCTACATTTGGTGGGTCGCCCTCGTGCTCCTCGTTGTCTGCGGTCTCTACTTCACCATCAGGCTGAAGGGACTGCAGATTCTGAAGATCAACGAGACCTCCAAGCTGTCCTTCTCCGGAGTTCAGGAAGGGAAGACCAAACACAGGGTCTCCTCCTTCGAAGCGTTCTGTATAGGAATGGGCGCCCGTATCGGTGTAGGAAACATCGCCGGAGTCGCCACTGCCATCGTCACCGGAGGTCCCGGAGCAATCTTCTGGATGTGGATCTTCGCGATCATCGGATCCGCCACCAGTTTCATGGAGTCCACCCTGGCTCAGGTGTTCAAGGAGAAGAAGGAGGACGGCCAGTACTACGGCGGTCCTGCATACTACGCCACCAAAGGTCTCGGGAGCAGGAGCCTCGGAATCTTCGTGGCTATCATGCTCATCCTGACATTCGGTATCGGATTCGTCGGTGTCCAGGCTACCAACGCCACCGCCGCACTCACCGGAGCATTCGGCTTCGAGCACAACAACCTGGTCTTCGGACTCATTATCATGGCTGTCGCCGGAATCATCATCTTCGGCGGAGTTAAGAGAATCGCGAAGTTCTCCTCCAAGGTCGTCCCCGTGATGGCTCTCCTCTGGATTATCTTCGCCATCATCGCACTGGCCCTCAACTGGGAGAACATCGTGCCCGCGATCAGCATGATCTTCGAGTACGCGTTCAACGTCCCCTCCCTCATCGGAGGAGGTATCGGAACCGCCATCAGCGTCGGTATGAGGAGAGGAATCTTCTCCAACGAGGCCGGTCTCGGTTCCATCGCCAACATCGCCGCGTCCGCGGACACCCCCCACCCCGCCAAGCAGGGAATGATCCAGTCCTTCGGTGTTCTGGTCGACACCCTTATCGTCTGTACCGTCACCGCACTCGTCGTCCTGTCCTACGGGTCCTTCGAGTCCATCCTCGCCCTCGGCGAGCAGGGTTCCGTCCTGGTCCAGGAGATCATCTCCAGCACCGCCATCGGCGGAGCGGCGAACTACATCATCGCCCTGTTCATGCTGGTGTTCGCTTTCACCAGTATGATCGGATACTACACCATGAGCGAGTCCAATGTCAGGTTCATCAAGGACAACAAGCTTACCATCAACGTCGTCAGGATCATCGTCTTGGTGACCATCCTGCTGTCCAGTCTGGTGAACACCGCCATGCTCGATCACATCAGCGACACCTTCAATGCTCTGATGGGAGTCGTCAACGTGATCATCGTCGCTCTGCTGTCCAACATCTGTTTCGCAGTCTACAAGGACTACAGGGAGCAGAAGAAGGCCGGTATCGAGGAGCCCGAGTTCCACCGCGACAGCATCAAGGGACTGAAGCACAGCGAAAACATCACCGAGTGGGAGTGATCCCCTCAAGCCGGGGCACACCGCCCCGGCACATTCTGAAACCACTTTGCATGACATTCCGAAGAACGTCCATACGGTTGCATTATCCAATGACCCAGCATGGACGAAAGATTGTCATATTTAGAATCTAATATTGCTCTGATGGCTAGAAAATCAGGCATCGCTATGGCCTTGGAAAAGGGCTACACCATGGACAGCATCCGCTCCATGCCCTGGGATGAGTTCATTGCAGTGACGGGATACCTTCCCAAACTCAAATCGGTGAAGGTGGATGGTCGCAACTATGCCTGCATGGACATCTCATACTGGGATCCGGAGAAGAAGGTGTCCACCCACAAGAGAAAGATCGTCGGATACTACGATGCGGACGGGAACATGATTGCGACCGGGAACGAGGCCGACCTGTATCCCCACATCTACCTGGACGAATCGAATTCCAAGACGGTCGAGATCGGGAGGAATCTGTTGTTCGACACACTGTCCGAACGGACCGGCCTCAGGAAGATGGTTGAAAGAACGTTCGGCGAGGACACTGACGCCATCATGACCTGTGCGTACTACATCGCCGGACATCACGGCGCCCTGTGTCTCTGCGAGCGGTGGTCAAAGGCCAGCGACACCCCGTATGGTCGCAATCTTAGCTGCGGACAGATCTCGGAGCTTATCCACAGAATCACCCCTTGGAAGATCTCCGATTTCCTGGAGAAATGGAGGGAGCATCTAGGTGACAACAACAGCTATGCGCTGGACATCGCCCCGCTGACATCATACGACAGGGCGCACTGGAAAGCCAGAACAGGATACAACAGAGACGACGAGACCCTCGGCCAACCGAATCTGGCTCTGTTGATCGGGAAGACATCCCGTCTGCCGTCGTATTACATAATCCAACCGGGGGATGCCAACGGAACGGTTCCCATGAGGGATTTCGTCGATGCCGTGAACACACACGGATTCTCACGCGCCAACGTGGTCACCGACAGAGGATTCTGCGTCGAAGAGAACCTGGATACCCTCTGCATGGGCAAACATAAGTTCGTTATGGGCCTTGACAACAGGTTCAGTGTCGCGAGGAATGCGATATGCCGCATCCATGACGAGATACTGAAGTTCGACAACTACTCGCGGTTCGAGGGAACGACACTGTACTGCATGTCCGACTTCACGAATTGGATCACACCGGACGGCAGCAGACACCAGTGCTACACGCATGTGTTCGTCGATCAGCGGAAGAGGGAGGAAGACATCAAACGCTTCCTATCCGGATTGGAGCGCGTCAAAGACAAGATCATCGACGAGAAGAGCACCGATGCGACCCGCATGATGGCCTCGGACTACCTCACTGTGTCTGATAACTGCGGCATCATGTCCGTGGAGCCGAACCGGAAGGCGATAGACCGCAGGAACTACAGCTCGGGATTCCATGTGGTCATGTCCAACCACATAAGGAGTCCCCGCGAGATACTAAGGATACACTACGAGAAGGAGGAATCCGAACCGATGTTCGATGACCTGTGGAACGATATGGATTCGAACCGCCTGGGTCTTTACGAAGGGAAAGCGACCGAGGGCAGGGTGTTCCTGTCGTTCCTGGGGACGATTCTGAGATTGGAGATGCTCAAGGTCAGAAGGTTGAACCAACACCTGAGCAACTTGTCTGGCGATGAGATCGTAGAGGAGATGTCACTCATCTACAGGACCACCATCGATGCGGAAAACATACGCTACTCCAACAGAACGAAGCTCCAGAGGATCATCATAGATGCATTCGGAATAGAGGCCCCGTTCAGGGACCCGAAGGTGGATCCCGGATCGGAGGAATGATTCCTGACGGTCTCATATGACCGCGATGTTCTCTGATATCAGCGCATCGCTGTGGCCCTTGAATCCCAGTATCCCCTGGATTTCCGCACTGTGCTTCCCTGCGATGGCCGACAGATCCTTGGAACCGTAGCTCACGATACCCTTGGCTATGACGTTGCCATCGCAGACGATCTCCACGACATCCCCTTTATCGAACGTCCCCTCGACCTTCACGATGCCCACCGGTAGCAAGGAACGATGATTCAGGACAGCTGCTTCCGCACCCTTGTCCACGATGAGACGCCCTGAAGGATGTACCGATTTTATCCATCTGCGCTTCTTGGATATCTCCGTCCTGGTCACGAACACCGTCCCTATGTCCTCACCGGTGACCGCCCTGAATATCACGTCGCTCTCTGCACTGGCGGCGATGATCATGCTGCAACCCGAATCCCTGCAGAGTTCCGCCGCGGCGACCTTGGTCTTCATACCTCCGGTGCCCAACCCAGTACCTGCTCCGCCGGCGACGTGACGGATGGAATCTATGTCCTCCACCACAGGTATGAGCTTGGCGTCAGGGTTGTCGGAGGGGTTGGAATCGTACAGCCCCGCCACGTCGGAAAGTATGATCAGAAGATCGGCATCCGTCCTGCTGGCGATTATCGCGGACAGGGTGTCGTTGTCACCGAAACGGATCTCCTGCGTACGGATGGCGTCGTTCTCGTTGAAAATCGGGACCACATCATGCTCCAAGAGCGAATCTATGGTGTTGTTGAGGTTGATGGCACTCTCCCTGTCGGAGTATGTGTCCATGGTCATCAAGACCTGTCCGACTATGATGCCATGTCTGCGGAAAGCCTCCCCCCACTCCTGCATGAGGATGCTCTGGCCGACGGATGCTGCCGCTTGGCGGATGGGGATCTCATTGGGCTTAGGGATGACGCCCATCGTCTTCAAGCCCAGGCCTATGGCCCCTGACGAGACGATCAGCACCTCCTTGCCCATACCTTTGAGACGTTTCACCTGTTCGGCGACGGAGTCCATGAAGTCACGGGAGATCCTGTTCCCGTTGCTCATGATGGATGATGACCCGATCTTGATCACGACACGCCCGACATCTCCCAGGTAATCCTTTCTCTCCATGGAATCGCCTCAGAAGGGATACTTCCTATCCGAAGGGACATGGGTGAACTCCCTGCATCCCTTCCCCACATAATCCTTGACGACCTGACCATCTCCTATCAAGACGTACTTGTAGATCATCAGGCCCTCCATACCCACCGGCCCGCGGGAATGGATCTTGTTGGTGCTGATGCCCACCTCCGCACCCTTGCCGTAACGGAATCCGTCGGCGAAACGGGTGGACGCATTGACGAACACGTCCGCCGAATCCACCATCCTGGCGAACTGGGATGCCGCGACCATGTTCCTTGTGATTATGGCATCGGTGTGGTGGGACCCATGCGAGTTGATGAAATCGATCGCCTCCGTTATGGAGTCTACGACCTTCACGGAGATCGTGAGGTCCCCGTATTCCGTGTCCCAATCCTCCTCGGAGGCAGGTATAGCCTCCGAAGCCAAAGAACACACTTCCCCGTCGCCTCTGACCTCCACGCCGTTCTCGACGAACGTGGACACCATCCGGGGTATGAAGTCCTCTGCGACCGCGGAGTTCACCAGAAGGGTCTCCGCCGCGTTGCAGACAGCAGGATACTGGACCTTGGAGTCCAAGGCCACAGAGGCTGCCATGTCCAGGTCGGCATCGGAATCCACATAGACGTGGCATATCCCCGCGGCATGGCCGAGGACAGGGATCATGGTATGCGACTGAATGTACTGGACGAAGGCATTGGATCCTCTGGGAATCAACAGATCTATGTACTCATGCAACCCCAGTATGGCATCGATGTCTGACCTGGATTCCATCAACACGAAAGCATCCTTGGGGGCCCCTGCCGAAGCGGCCGCGTCCCTCAGGATGTCGAACAGAACCCGGATGGAGTTCATGGCCTCCCTTCCCCCTTTGAACGCCACGGCGTTACCGGACTTAAGACAGAGGGACATTATCTGAGGGACCACGTCGGGACGGGACTCGAATATCACCCCGAGCATGCCGATGGGACATCTGATCTGATACAGGGTCAACCCGTCATCCAGGTCCAGGGCGGACATCGTCTCGCCCACCGGATCCCCCAGGCCTATGACGTCCCTTATGCCGGCGATCATCCCGTCGATCTTGACGTCGTCGATCTTCAGCCTCTTGTACATGGACTCGGAGATCTCACCAGACGAGAGCATCCCGGATGCCAGATCGAGGTCCTCGGAGTTGGCGTCCAGGATCCTTCCGCGATTGGCGTCCAGAGCCCCGGCCATGGCTTCCAAGGCCCTGTCCTTAACTTCCGTTGACAACACGGAAAGGTCAATGGATGCGGTCTTGGCCCTCTTGATCTCCGACACGACGTCAGTCATTTGAATCATCACGGCGATGGTCCGAACCCGTTATTATATGTTCGATTAGGACCCGTCCGTGCCGTCCCGGGATCCGGACAACAGCGCGGAGATCTTCGGATTCAGATCGAACGAAGCGATGACCTCGTCCGCCGTACGTCCGCGGACATAGAATCCTATGAGTATGGATGCCAGGAACGCGCCCGTCGCATCGCACATCAGATCTGTCAGGGTGTCGAATGGGGAATACTGGGTGATCGATCCGAACAACAGGTCTGAGACATACTCCATGACCTCCCAGTAGATGCTGAACGTCATGGTCAGGAAAGCGACCATCACCGACGTCCCCTTGGCCCCGAAGTCTATCCTCCCGCGACTTAGGAACTGGACCACCATCATGACGTAGAACACACAGACCCCGATCGTGGCCGACGACAGCGTATGTGACACGGTGTCGTAACGCGGAATGGTGGAGTAGCTGTCGGTGATGAGACCGAAACCGTGTATCAGAACGGATGCGACCACCATCACCAGCAGAGGGAACGGGATCGTGAACAATCCCACGACCTTCAGGATCGTCGGGATGAAGCATATGACTCCGCATACCAGGGCGATGGTCATACTGCGGGTTATGGTACTCTCGGTGGTCAGACTGAAGTAGATTATCAGCAAACCGATGAGCATGGATGCCACATCCGACAAGGACAACCTGGTCACTCCGACCCCTCCTTCATCTCGTAGATTACGGTCTCCGGCCTTCCCCTGAGACGGATGGCTATCGCCAGCGACAGAATTATGGTCACCGGCACGGTCATCATGGGCATCGCCATCAGAATGGAATTGGTGTATCTGTCGGCATCGAAGAAGTCCTCGTTGAACACCGGATAACCATCCACATACATGGCGATGAAATCGACGAACATGTCTGCGGCGGAACATGTGACTGCGAAGGCCAAAGCGCATATCAGCAGCCAATACTTCGTCATCGCTATACCCTTGTGCCTCATGTATATGGCCAAGATTAACCCTATGATGAAGCTCTGAACGGACTGTATCGCCGCCGCGATGTATGTGTATAGGCTCACATCCAGAACAGTGGACCATCTGAGCCCGGCGAACATATCGATCATCACCACGGCCAGACCTGCCATGGCGGTCACGAGGATCCCGTCGATGACGTACTTGGACAGCCTGTAATCAAGATACTTCGTGTCCGGGTGCATCATCATGGTTATGAGAACGATGTTCACGATCATCCACATGAGATCCATCTGAATGAGGCAGATGAAGGCGACAATAACCATCACCGCCGACGCCAGGGTCTTCTGGGGAATCTGACCGATCATGAATTGCAAACATCGGGGGCGTTATTAACGATTCCGAGACCTAGATATGTTATGTTTTTTATAGTCCGATAAAATTGGGGAATCTAAGCCGAGATAGCCAAGCCCGGTATGGCGGCGGTCTCGAAAACCGCTGGGGCAACCCTCGGGAGTTCGAATCTCTCTCTCGGCGCTTTCTTCCTCATCTACCTGGCTATCATCCCATGCGGCACCTGTGTGGTCGTGACTTCGATACATACGATTCGATACTGCTAGGCCGCCGATGATGGCCCCGACATCGGCCGGAATGTTATGACACCTCGACCTATACCTTGCAAAGGCCTATATAACTTATGATGAACCCTCGGAATATCGCAGATTCGATGAAAATGTGTCAGATTCGTCCAAATTGATGCGCATCTCAAGAAAAAATTTACCTAATAAATTAGGGAAAGTTTGATTATGTGTCAATTTTCCCTAATATATTAGGAAAATTAAATTGTCACAGACCACCTCCTAATCAATGGAGATCAAGAGAGAGGACTACCTTCAGCTCCTGAAAGACGCTTCTGGCAAAACCGACCTGGTGAAGGTCATAACCGGCATGCGCAGAACCGGCAAGACCACGGTGATCCTCCAGCATCTCGACCATCTCCGCTCGTCCGGGATCCCCGAGGAATCCATCTGCCATGTCGACCTGGATCTGATGGGCAGGGAGATCGATGCGGAAGAGCTGAAAGAGATTGTCCAACCCTGTCTGAATCATGATGGTATCCACTACATCCTCATCGACGAGATCCAGGATGTGGACGGATGGGAGCGGATTGTGGCCATGCTCGTGGCCCGCAGAGACTGCGACGTCTACATAACCGGTTCCAATTCGAGGATGCTCTCCTCCGAGCTCTCCACCAAGCTGTCCGGCAGATACATGGAAGTGGAGGTCCTGCCACTGTCCTTCAGAGAATACATGGAACTGCACGAAGGGGACAGGGAGGAGATGCTCGGGAAGTACCTACGCTACGGCCCGCTCCCGTCGATGGAACCGGAGAGGGGCGAGAGGGTGTGCCGTGCGCAGTCTGAAGGCGTGTACAGCACCGTGATGATGAAGGACGTCCTCGCCCGCGTATCCGGGAAATACGACAAGCTGAACTCCGTGTGCAGATTCCTTTTCTCGAACATCCGGAACGTCACCAACGCCGACAGGATAGCCGCGGAACTGAAACTGTCCGACGACACCGTGCGCAGATACATAGGGGCCCTGCTGGACGCCCATCTGTTCTATCATGCCGACAGGTACGACGTGGCCGGGAAGAAGGTGCTCGAGTCCAAAGGGAAGTACTACGCCACCGACCTCGGCATGAGAACCCTTCTCGTCAACGCCAACGAACTCCGCGACCTGAGCGCTCCGCTGGAGAATGTGGTGTACTTCGAACTCCTCCGCAGAGGATACAGGGTGTTAGTAGGAAGTTTCCGCGACAAAGAGATAGACTTCACCGCAGTCAGGTCCGGAGAGGTGAGATACTACCAGGTGTCGCTGAGCATCATGTCGGAGGACACCTACGGCAGGAAGATCGGGTCTCTGAAATCCGTCCCCGACAACCACAGGAAGACGATTCTGACCATGGACAGATTCGGCCTGGGCAGCGACGATGGGATCGAGATAGTGAACGTGATCGACTGGCTCATGGATCCCGAAGGGGATTGATGGCCGCCTGTTCTGGATGATTATGCATGCATATGCATCCATCCGGCATCAATCACAAATATCCGCAGACCGTCTGTACTGTCGATATTCATGCAACCCAACATGCAGAAATTCCCGCTGACCGAGGAACAGATGGATGCTCTTCTCGACAGGGCCAAGATGGGTGTCATCTCGACCATCGGCGAGGACGGCTACCCCTACGGAACGCCCGTGAACTTCGTTGTCATGGACGGCAGGATATTCTTCCACGGCAGAAGGGTCGGAGAGAAGGTCTCCAACCTCAAGAGGGACCCCAGATGCTGCTTCACCGTCGTGGAGGAGAAGGGATTCGAGAGATGCGACGACGGCGCGTGCAACACCACCTCGCTGTACGAATCCGTGATCATCCGCGGCAAGGTGCAGATCATCGATGATGATGAAACAAAGATGAAGATCCTCAGGGCCACCGTCGACAAGCTGACTCCCGAGAGGAAGATGGACGAGATCGACACCAAGAAAGTCCCGCCCACCGGAATCTTCGAGATCGTCGTGGAATCCAAGACCGGAAAGTACCATTCCGCCGAACCCGGACACAAAGTCTACCAGTGACCTTCGGGTTCCGTCAACATTTTCAAAATCCCCGCGGAGGCATCGACGCCCCGCGGGGTAAGGGAAGGCCTTCAGACCTTCGTGTTTCAGACTTTTCAATCCTTCTTCGGCATGACTCCGGCGGCCAGCATCAGGACTATGATCGCGACGACCGCCCAGATTAATGCACTGTCGTCCCCGTCGCCGGGCATGACGAATCCGTCCGTTATGTAGACGATGTACCCTCCGTGGGCGACGGCGAGACGTTCCGCGACGGTGTAGGTGTTGCCGTCTGTGTCGACTGCGACCAGATCCATCATCGAAGGATGATCAGTACCTACATAGACCATCAGAGCGGCCCTCTTCCCGTCTATGAAATGGGAAGCTTCCACAATCGCCTTTCCGTCGACTACCGTGATCGGGTCTATCGTCTTGACCTCATCCACCAAGGTCCTGATGTCGGTGTATCCGGTGACCGGCAGGGTGCAGTTGAATCCGTCATCGGAGACCGAAGCCAAACGGAAATCGAACTGATAGTATCCGATGGAATCCAACCCTGTGATCCTGAACCACCTCTGCTCGGACTCTCCGGAGGAGAAGTACACGCAGTCCTGCTCGATCCATTCGTCTCCGTCCTGCATGTAGGCCCTGACTCCGAGGGTCGTGGAGTTGATGTCGTACCACAATCCATGCCAGGAGATCTGGATAGAGTACTTCTCCGATGCCAGGTCGTCCCTTCCGACCACATCGGGCGTGGTCACCAGCAGACACAGCGAATCGGAGGTCGGGTTGTACGGGTCGTCCTCGTCGGTCCCGTCGGGGATGTACACATCGGGGGCCACGGTTCCGAGAGCGGGTGCGGAAGCGTAATCCGTCACCGTGTATCCCACGTAGACGTACTGGTACTTGCTGCCGTCCGGCGCCGTCTCGGTGACTATCTCGCCCCAGAACTTACCTTCCATCCTGTACTGCGACAGGATCGTGTGCGCGTCATCCTCGTCTCCCAGATAGATGTTCTCCATTCCGTTGGACATTGTGGATGTGAATCCCATTCCGCGGGTGGACGACGTTATGGATGCGTCCTCGGCCTCGATGTCCACACCGACTCCCAGGCTGTATCTGTCCCTCAGGACCTCTATCTGCGCGGAGAGCCCCATGGCCATTCCGCTGGTCACGGACTCCTCGTCCTCGGTGCTCAGGTCGATTCCGTGAGATACGGAAGAGTTGGGTCCCGAACCGAAGTAAGTGACGTTGACGGATGCCAACGGGTTCTCGGGCTCCTCGGTGTACGATGCGATGTTACCCTGCTCGTGATTCAGGGGATCGGCCAGCGGCAGCTCCTTGTAGTCGTCGGAGAACCGGGACATGACCTTGTTGTACGTCACGATGAGCTCCTCGTACGCTTCGTACTCCAGGATGATGTCGACGGCCTCGTGATAGAACGTGAGGGTCTGAAGGCTGACACGGACTCCGCCGTTACCGTCGGACTGATAGACCTTGTAGATCAGGATGTCCACGGGGATCACGTAAAGAGCCACGGTGTCCTCGGCGGATTCGTATCCCGTGCTGTACTCGATGGTCTGCGTATGGGAGCTGGACCAGCCGTTGGTAATTCCGAGCTCCCCTTCTATCTCGAACCTCCATGCCTCCAGGGAACCGGACGGTCCCACGGAGATGGTGGACGAGGACTCCACGCCGGTACCCGACTCGGTGTACTTCTCGAACTCGGTCGTACCGATTCCGTCGGGACCTCCGACCACGGTGTCCGCAAGATCGCAATCGTAGGGAATTGCGGATATGACGGCGACGACCGTGGGATCGGTGTAAGTGTACAGCTGACCCTGCAGCTCGGCGTAATAGGCGTCGTTATCCCAGTTCACAAGATAGCAGTATCCCACCTTTCCGGAGCCCCAGTCCTCGTAGAAGGTGGTGATGCCGAGGTCCGATGCCTGGGTCTTCTTAGCATAATCCCCATCGCCCTTGTCGTAGATCACGAAGGAGTTCTCTGTGTCTCCGTCGTGGTAGTGGCTTTCCAGATCGCAGGAGTAAGCCAGGAACAGGGACTGCCTGCCGTCGTAATCGTCAGGGGAGTCGCTCCAGATTATTCCCGCCTCAAGGTAAGTGAACAGAACGTTGTTGTTGTCGGGAGTGCCGGAGGTGAAGGATTGTGTCTTCTGGAAGACCGCGAAATTCGAACCGTCCCATTGGTAGAACCAGTTGTCGAAGAACACCTGCTGGGTCAGCCCGCCTTCCGCGAAACTGGTCATCCTGATGCCCTGCAGAGGCAGGGTCCAGTTGATCCAGTTGACGGATTTGGATCTGGAATCGAAATATGCCGAGGTATCGGCTGTGTCATGACTGTGCAATGAGAAGTGTTTGTCGCCGGCATTCCTGTTGGCTGCAGTGCCGTTGTCATCGCCCAGAACGGTCATCTTGAAATCCGGATTACCGGCGAGGTAATCGCTGACCTCGGCCCATGCCAGGAACAGCTCCCCTGCGTGATATTTCCAATTATGAGTATAATCATCGATTTGCGTCCCTGCATCCGTGTTATCCCACAGATAGCCCCCTATGACGATCTCCGGCATCCCGTCGCCGTCCACATCCGCATCGGTAACCGACAGCATGATAGTATTGAGCGTGTGTCCGTTCACATCCATGAACTCCGGCATGTATGTGACCATCGACCCGTCGACCACATCGAGAAGATGCATTGTGGATAACTGTGCTAAATAAGGATACTCCCTATATCCATTGTAACCGCGGGCGATCAACAGTTCATCCTTCCCGTCATCATCCGTATCGATGGCTGACATGGACGAGGCGTACATGTTTATGTACAAGCCCTCAGGCTTTACCAGATCATACTGCGCTTCCACGACCAACTGAACCTGATTGTTGCCGGACACCTCAAGACCGAGGACGTACAACGTTTCGCCGAATGTCATGGCGACCTCCTCGTTGCCGTCGCCGTCAAAATCACCACGGGTCCAGGAAATGATGTTCTGAAGGTCCATTTTGTTATAGATGTCGATGAAATTGTTCAGTTCTGTAATCGAGTAGTACGAATCGATTGCCGAATCATCCAACGTGAGCACGGAAGACGTGACGAGGCTGTTGGAAGCCGAAACCTGCACATCGATGTCCCAATCGTCGACGGGGTTGGACCAATCGAGCTTGAAGCTGATCAGCCAATCGGTGTTGGTCCGGTTCACATCCGAGTTACTGGAGAGAGCTGCGTAGTAATTGCTCACCAGATTGCCCTGGTCGCGGCCCATCGGCATAGAACCCCGGTCGTCCGCACCGATGGTTTTGCCGTCGGACGGGTTGAGGACCACGGAATTGCCGTCGCCGGGGACGACGATCTCCATAGGGATTATCCTATACAGATCGGAATCCATGGGGTCGCCGAGGTCGTACGGATTGGCGCTCACCCCGAAATACTGTTCGAGAAGGGGGTTTTCCACGGAATAGATGCCGTTTCCCCTGTCCGCTATCGAGACCTGAGGAATCGGATCCTCCGCTCCCTCGGACTGAAGGAACGGTACCGCGGTGACCATCATCATAAACACGATGACGGCAGAGATTAGCATTCTCTGGTGCGGGCTCATGAATTTAAAAACGACTCGAAGGTTTATAGTACTGAGTGTACAAAAATGTCCCCCGGGACCCCGGGGTAACTTGTTTCAGAGGCTGTCCTTGATGCCCTCGATCTTCTTGCGGACCCCGCCCTTCTTGGCGCGTCCCTTCGATCCGGCTCCGGAATCCAGCTTCAGCAGAAGCTCCCTCTCCTCGTCGGTGACCTTCTTGGGGATGGTCACGGAAACGCGGACGAAGAGGTCCCCGCAGCTGGACGAGTTGGTCTTGGGCAGACCCTTGCCTGGGATCCTGAGCACGGACCCCACGTCGGTACCGGCGGGGATCCTGAGCTGGACCTTGTCGCCGTCCAGGGCGGTGACCATCTCCTCCCCGCCGAGAACCAGCTTGGGGTAGGTGGTGGTGATGCCGGTCCAGAGGTTCGCACCGTCGCGGTCGAAGGTCTTGTCCTTCTTCACGTGGATGACCACGAACAGATCCCCGGAGGGACCGCCGTTGTATCCCGCGTTTCCTGCGCCGGCCACCCTGAGCCTCATACCCTCGTCCATCCCCTTGGGGATGTTCAGGTCGATGTGGGCGTCCTTGTTGATCCTTCCCGCTCCCCTGCAGTGAGGGCAGCGTTCGGAGTAGCTCTTGCCGGTTCCGCGGCAGTCGGGACAGTCGCTGACCGAGACCATCTGGCCGAACATGCTCTGCCTGACGGTCTGGACCTGTCCGGATCCCCCGCAGGTGCGGCAGGTGGTGACGTTCCCGTCCTTGCCCCCGGTTCCCTTGCAGGGCTCGCAGACCACGGTGTGCGGGATGTCCAGGTTGACCTTCTTCCCGTCCAGGACCTCCTTCAGGGTAATCTCCAGGTCGTACCTCAGGGACTCCCCCTGCTGGGGCGCGTTGCGGGAGCGGGAGCGGCGTCCGCCCCCGAACATCCCGCCGAATATGTCCCCGAAGATGTCGCTGATGTCGTCCGCGCGGGTGAAGTCGTCCCAGGAGAAGCCGTCCTTGCCGAACTGCTGCTTGACTCCGTCGTGACCGTACTGGTCGTACAGCTTCCTCTTCTCCGGGTCGGACAGGACCTCGTACGCCTCGGACAGCTCCTTGAACTTGGCCTCGGCCACTTCCTTGGGTTCGGTGGAGACGTCAGGGTGGTACTTCTTGGCGAGGCCGCGGTAGGCCTTCTTGATCTCATCGTCGGATGCGGTCTTCGCCACACCCAGGATCTCGTAGTAGTCCCTCGGCATCTCCGTTCACCCTCAGTCGTCGACGATCTTGTAGTCGGCATCGACGTAGTCGCCGTTCCCGGGGTTCTCCTGGGACTGCTGCTGGCCTCCCGCCTGCTGACCGGCGGACTGCTGGCCCTGCTGCTGGGATGCCTGCTGGTAGATCCTCTGCGTGATGGGCTCCATGACCTTGGCCAGGGCGTCCATCTTGGACTTGATCTCGTCGGCGTTGTCGGACTTGTTGGCGTTCTCCAGATCGGACACGGCCTGCTCCACGGACATCCTCTCCTCCTGGGAGACCTTGTCACCCAGGTCATCGAGGGACTTCCTCACGCCGTAGACGGCGGTCTCGGCCTCGTTGTGGAGGTTGACCAGCTCCGCCTTCTTCTTGTCGGCGTCAGCGAACTGCTCGGCCTGCCTGACCAGCTCGTCGATCTCCTCCTTGCTGAGCTTGTTGGAGGATGCGATGGTGATCTTCTGCTCCTTGCCGGTCCCCAGGTCCTTGGCGGAGACGTTGATGATTCCGTTGGCGTCGATGTCGAAGGTGACCTCGATCTGGGGGACTCCGCGGCGTGCGGGGGGTATTCCGTCCAGGACGAACTTGCCCAGACTGGTGTTGTCGGCCGCCATGGGCCTCTCTCCCTGCACGACGTTGATCTCCACGGAAGGCTGGTTGTCGGCCGCGGTGGAGAACACCTGGCTCTTCTTGGTGGGGATGGTGGTGTTCCTCTCGATCAGCTTGGTCGCCACTCCTCCCAGGGTCTCGATTCCCAGGGACAGGGGTGTGACGTCCAGGAGCAGCACGTCCTTGACCTCTCCGGACAGGACGGCACCCTGGATGGACGCTCCCATGGAGACGCACTCCATGGGGTCGATTCCGCGCTGGATCTTGGGTCCGACGATGCTCTCGACGAAGTTCTGGACGATGGGCATCCTGGTGGGCCCTCCGACCATGATGATCTTGTCGATCTTGTCGGTGTTGAGGTGCGCATCGGAGATCGCCTGCTCGATGGACTGCCTGCACCTGGAGACGATTGGCTCCACCAGCTCCTCCAGCTTGGCGCGAGTGAGGGTCTGGATCAGGTGCTTGGGTCCGGATGCGTCGGAGGAGATGAACGGGAGGTTGATCTCGGTCTGCATGGTGGTGGAGAGCTCGATCTTGGCCTTCTCGCATGCCTCCCTGACCCTCCAGAACGCCATGTTGTCGGCTGCGAGATCGATTCCGGTCTCCTTCTGGAACTCGCCGATGACGTATTTGGTCAGAGCCTCGTCCATGTCGGATCCGCCCAGCTGGGTGTCTCCGGACGTGGAGAGTACCTCGAACACTCCGTCGCTGAAGTCCATTATCGTGACATCCAGGGTTCCTCCTCCGAGGTCGAACACCATGATCTTCTGCTCAACGTCGGATTTGTCGAGACCGTAGGCCAATGCGGCCGCGGTGGGCTCGTTGATGATACGGACCACGTCGAGTCCGGCGATGGCGCCGGCATCCTTGGTGGCCTGCCTCTGATTGTCGTTGAAGTACGCGGGAACCGTGACGACCGCCTTGTCGACGGTCTCTCCGAGGTAAGACTCCGCATCCTTCTTGATCTTTTGAAGGATGAAGGCGGAGATCTGCTGGGGAGTGTACTCCTTGCCGAGAGCTGTCACTTTCTCGCTGGAACCCATCTTCCTCTTGACGTTCTTGATGGTCCCGTCGGGGTTGGTGACGGCCTGCCTCCTCGCCGGCTCTCCGACGAGAAGCTGTCCGTCCTTTGTGAATGCGACGTAGGAGGGGAACGATTTCCCTCCGACGCTGGTTCCCTCCGCGCTGGGGATCATTGTGGGCCTTCCGCCTTCCATCACCGATGCGGCGGAGTTGCTCGTACCCAAATCGATTCCGATTATTCTTGACATGTTTCCTCACCTTCGTTCTGTTTGCTCTCTTCTTTCTTCTTAGTGACTTTCACTTTCGCGTATCTCAGCACTTTGCCGTTGAGGGTATAACCCTTCTGGAAGACCTCTGCTATCATCCCGTCCTCGTCCCCCTCCACGGCGCACAGCGCCTCGTGGAACTCTGGGTCGAACCTCCCTTCGGCGGGGATCTCCCCGAGGCCGTTGGACTCCAGGATCTTCATCAGATTGGCTCTGACCCCTTTGATTCCCACGGCGAGGTCGGAGTCCCCGTCCGCGAGGGCCAGAGCACGGTCCAGGTCATCGACGATCGTCAACAGGTCTCCCACGATGGAGGAACATGCGAACTTGCGGTACTCCTCGTTCTCGCGCTGCGTCCTCTTGCGGTAGTTGTCGAAGTCTGCCTGCAACCTGCGTGCCATGTCGAGGTACTCCTCAGCCTTGGCGTTCGCGGCCTCCAGTTCGGCCTCGAGGTCCTTCTTCGCCGCGCTCTTCTTTTCAGACTTGTCAGTCATGGGTAGCATCTCTTAGTCGTTCGATAACCGTAATGGGGGCCGGAGCCCCCGGTTTTGATTAAATTTGATTTCACTCGTCCATTCCGGGAGGCATTCCGCCCTCGCCCATCTGGGGCATGGGGCTGGCCTTGGAGGCGATGACGTCGTCGATCCTGAGGATCATGACTGCGGCGTCGGTAGCGGAATTGATGGCCTGCTTTCCGATCCTGTAGGGCTCGATGACCTCGAGCTTCATCATGTCCTCGATCTTCCCGGTGTAGGGGTTGAGACCAGCGTAGACCTTTCCAGCCTTGTGCTCGGCCCTCATCTTGATGAGGATGTCGATGGGGTCCAGTCCGGCGTTCTCGGCAAGGGTTCCGGGAATGGACTCCATGGCGGAGGCGAAGGCCTCGATTGCGATCTGCTCCCTTCCTCCGACGGAGGTGGCGTAGTCGCGGAGCTGCATTGCAATCTCCATTGCGGTGGATCCTCCTCCGGTGACCATCATTCCGTCCTCGATGGCGACCTTGACGACGGACCAGGCGTCCACCAGGGACCTCTCGACCTCGTCTGCGACGTGGTTGGTTCCTCCCCTGACGAGCACGGAGACGGTCTTGGGCTCCTTGACTCCGGTGATGAATGTCATCTCCTCATCCTCGACCTTCTTCAGCTCGACGGTCTTGGCGTATCCGAGGTCAGATGCGTCGATCTCGGCGATCTTGTTGACGATGTTGGCGCCGGTGGACTTTCCGAGCCTCTCCATGTCGGACTTCTTGACGCGCCTGCAGGCGTAGATGCCCTCTTTGGCGAAGAAGTGCTGGGCAAGGTCGTCGATTCCCTTCTGGCAGAATACGACGTTGGCTCCGGAGGCCTTGACCTTCATGACCATGTCCTTCAGCATCTTCTCCTCCTCGGCGATGAACTGGGACAGCTGGTTGGGGTCGGTGATCTGGATCTTGGCGTCGATCTCGGTCTTCTTGACCTCGAAGGGAGCGTCGATCAGCGCGATCTTGGCATCCTCGACGGACTTGGGCATGTTCTGCTGGACAGGCTCCTTGTCGATGATGAGTCCCTTGACGATGTAGGACTCCTCCATCTTGGCTCCGGCCTTCTTGACGGTCTGGAGGTTCTTGAGGTCGATGTTGTAGCTTCCGTCCTTGTTCTTGTCGACGATGGTCTTGACGGCATCGACGACGAGGTCGGCGAAGTACTGCTTGGAGTTGTTGATCTGCTTGGAGTTCATCGCGCTCTGTGCGATGAGCTTCAGGGTGGCCTCGTCCTCGAGCTTGACCTTCTTGGAGACGTTCTTCAGAACCTCCTGGGCCTTGTCGTTGGCGAGCCTGTATCCGCGGGCGATGATGGTGGGGTGAACGTTGGCGTCGATCAGGTCGGTGGCCTTCTTGAGGAGCTCGCCGGCGAGGATGACACTGGTGGTTGTTCCGTCGCCGACCTCTGCGTCCTGGGTCTTGGCGACCTCCACGAGCATCTTGGCGGCGGGGTGCTGCACATCCATCTCCTTGAGGATGGTCACACCGTCGTTGGTGATGACGACGTCCCCCACGGAATCGACGAGCATCTTGTCCATTCCCCTGGGTCCGAGGCTGCTCCTTACTGCATCGGAGATGGCCCTGGCCGCGGCGATGTTGTTCATCTGGGCATCTTTGCCCTTCTCTCTTTTGGTTCCCTCTCTGAGGATGATGACGGGTGCGTTTCCCATTCCCATTTCTGTTCCTCCAAATATTCCACTCACTGGAATTCTGTGTGGATTATGTTAGAACTTCTATATAAATATAGCAGTTTCAGGTTCCGAACGGAACCGTGAGAACAAAGGTGGTGGCCCCGCCGGGATTCGAACCCGGGTGGTTGGTTCCGAAGGCCAACAGGATATCCACTACCCCACGGGGCCGAGTCCGACTATGCAGAGATACTATAAAGATGTTGAAAAGGGGGAGGGCCCCTCAGGACAGGATGTCCTTGAGGTGACCCTGCTGCGCCGCATCCCTGATCTCCATGGCCAGTCTGGCACCGGTGCTGAGTCCCGGATAGATGAGGTCCGCGTAGGGGGATCCGGAGATGAACGGGTTGGTCCCGGCCACGATCCTGGTCGAGATCTCGAACACCTTGAACTGGAGCTTGTCGTTGACGACGGTCTCCAGGCAGAACGGGCCCCACATGCCCCCGAAGAGCTCGTAGGACTTGTTGACGATCTTCTCGGCCATCTCGAACGCCTTGGGGAGCAGGGACTCCCTGATGACGACAGGGGTGTTCCCGGTGACCACGAAGGACGGGTTGAGCCCATGCCTCTTGGACTCCTCGATGGATCCCAGCTTGTACATCTCGTCGATGTTGGACTCGTCCCTCCTGTCTATCGAAAGCAGTTCCAGCGACCCGCCCTGCTCGCACCTGTACCCGTCCGTCTTCATCGGATCGTAGAAGAAGTGCATGTAGTACCTGGTTCCTAGGCAGTACTCCTGTATCGTGTAAGGCTGGGACTGATCGATGGACATCTTGAACCCGGGGTAATCCATGGCTATGAAGTACCCTCTTCCGCCCTTGGCGCCGTGGTACTTGACCATGACTGGCTCGTTGATCTCCCTGGCATCTGTGATCAGCTTCGGCATGGGTACGCCCGCCGAGGTGATCCACTGCCTCTGCATGTCCCTGTCGGATTCCCATCCGAGGACCGCGCGGTTGCCGTATGATGGGACGGCGAGCTCCGCGAACCTGCGGGAACCCATGTACTCCACGAACGAGCCGTGGGGAATGATTATGACGTTCCTGTCCAGAAGCTCGCCGGTACGGGCCTCGAAATCGTCGAAGTCCTGGTACTTGAAGATCTCATCCGGCTTCGCCAGGGGGAAGGCGTCGTAGTACTTGGTGCTGTGAGTGATGGTGAGGCCCAAGGTCTTGAAACCCATCTTCCTGGCACCGTGGAAAATCTGAAGTGATGAATGAGAGCAGAGCGTAGCGATCGTAATGTCGCTGGGGTCGTACCCGTCCAAAATCTCATCGATCCTGCTCTTGGGAACCATATCATAAGATTGCATTCACACCTATAAAGTTTAGCTGGCACTGGATGAGTTCCTGGTTCCCGGAACACTCCTCAGAGGCATATACAGAGGTCCGGAAACCCTGTCCGGGGTGGTTTTCGGCACTTTCGGCGAGGTCCTGAATCCCCTTAAATACGCGTGTGAAGATTGGTTGAACGCCCCGAAGGGGCAGGTCGATAAAGTGGAAAGAAACGAACTAACACCCCATATCGAAGAAATCAAAAGGGTGCTCGGAGACAAGATCGACGAAGAAACACTCGAGATCGAGTTGAACAAATACCTCAACGACTACCATGTCAACATCGAATCCGCAAAGCGCGGGATCATCAGGAAATACGGCGGGTCCGACGCTTCCTCCTTCGTGACGTCGTCCGCTGTCACCAAGAAGATCGCGGACCTGAGCGGAACCGAACAGAACGTGGATGTCCTCGCCAAGGTGGTCTACGTCGAGAGCAAGAACATCACCGTGAAAGGTCTCAACAAGACAATCGTCTCAGGGATTCTGGGAGACGAGACGGGAACCGCGTCGTTCACCATCTGGGAGCCCGGATCGGTTCAACTCGACAAAGGATCCACATACAACTTCAGGAACTGCTACTGCAGACTCTGGAACGACAGAGTTCAGATCAACCTGGGCAACCGCGGAAAGGTCGAATCGGCACCGGGGGTGTCCCTTGATGTCCCCGACCGCACCATCACGATGACCTCGCAGGAGTGCAAGATCGGCGATATCCGCGAGGGCATGGGCAACGTCACGGTCACCGGAAAGATCCTCAGCTCCGAAGCCAGGAAGATCACCGTGAAGGGGGAGCAGAAGACTGTCTACTCCGGACTCATGGCCGACGACACAGGCAAGGTGCAGTTCTCCGCATGGCACGATTTCGGTCTCAAGGAGGGCGAGACCGTCTGCGTGAAGAACGCCTACATCCGCGCATGGAAGGGCATACCTCAGCTCAACATGGGTGACAGGTGTGAAGTCGACAGGGTCGACGCCGTGTTCGACACCGTCGACGCGGGCAACACGAGGAGGACCGTCGCGGAGATCGTCAAGGTCGGAGGAGGCCTTGACATCACGATCGACGGACTAGTCGTGGACGTGAAGAACGGAAGCGGAATCATCAAGAGATGCCCCCAGTGCAACCGTTCGATCCTCAGAGGGGTCTGCACCGTCCACGGACAGGTGGATGGGGTGCCCGACCTCAGACTCAAAGTCGTCGTGGACGACGGAACGGGAGCCATAGGAGCCATAATCAACAGAGCCGACACGGAGAAACTGACCGGTGTGACCCTGAAGATGGCGGAGGGCCTGGCCATGGCCCAGGGCGAAAGCGTCGTCGCCAGGGAGATCATGGGCAGGATCCTGATGCACAGAGTGACCATCACAGGGAACGTAATGAGCGACGACTACGGCCCCAGTATGATCGTCAGATCCGCGGACAACGTTGAAGTCGACCTGGAGGAGGAATCCGCCAAACTCCTCGACGAAGTGGAGGCATCCATATGAACCCCAGAGAGACCGCATGGAGGGTGTTCGCATCCGAACTCAACGCGTCAAGACTCGAGATCAAGGCCACGGAGGAGAAGATGCCGTCTTACGTCGTCTCACCCCTCGGTGCGAAGATGAACAGGGTCCTGATCGCAGGTGTCATGACCGAGAAGGAGAACGTCGGATCCCCCGACGAGCCCCTGTGGAAGGTCAGGGTCCAGGACGTGTCTGGAAGCTTCTTCGTGAACGTCGGAAGATACCAGCCAGAAGCCTGCGCGGCTATGGCGGACCTGGATGCCCCCTGCTTCGTGGCAGCCGTCGGAAGGGTAAGATACTACAACCCCGAAGGCGACAGGGCATTCGTCTCGGTCAGACCCGAGCACATCATCAAGATCGATGAGAGGACCAGGAACGAATGGCTCCTCGAGACCGCCAAATCCACCTGGACAAGGCTTAAAATGTACAAGCAGGCTATCGGCATGGAGGATGCCAAGGTCCCGGACCTTATAGCCCTCGGAATGTCCGATGCAGCCGCCGAAGGCCTCCTCTACGCCCTCGATAACTCCGAGCAGATGCCAGACTCGGCGATGTACCTGAAGACGGTCCAGAACGCCCTCAGGACCCTGCTCCCGGACAGGAACGTCGACTTCGGATTCCCCGAGGACCTCTCTGACGAGCCCGATGAGATCGACCTGGAGGACAACGGAACATCGTCGGACAATCACACCCATGGCCAGCTGGAGGACATAATCCTCGGTATGCTGGAAGAGTTGGACACCGACGGAAAGGGCGCACCCAGGGATGAACTGGAGAGACGCGCCGAAGCCGAGGGCATAAGCAGCATAGAGCTCGAAGAGGTCTCCAACATACTGATGGATAAAGGACTGGTCTACGAGCCCAACCTCAGATACCTCAAACGCATCTGATCAAACCGGGGGTAATCCCCCGTTCCTTTCACCTGAATATTATCGAAGCGTACCCCACCACCGAGTCGGGATCGTATCCGGCCGTATCGTACGACGTTGCATAACTGTAACCGTCGGCACGTCCGAACCCCATGGCCACCGCCGTCGGACCGTATCCACACATCGTTGAACGGGAATCGCGAATCAGGGAGTACATCGAGGCTACATCCCCGGACATTATGGTCTCCAGGATCGCACGGTCCCTGACCACGGTCTGACTCTGAGGGAGGAAATGGTTCATGTCCGAGGAAGCCACTACCACAACATCATCACCCACAAAGGGCCCCAACGCCTGGGTCAGCTCAGAAGCCGCGCAAATGGATTGGTCGCCCATAAGCACAGGGACTATCCTAGCATCAGGGTCGATGTACTGTATGAACGGGATCTGGTTCTCGATCGAATGATCCAACGCATGAAGATCTGACCTCACGGGAATATGCTTCGACAGAGCCTCGCACAGACATTCGTCCACAGGACATTCCCCTAAAGGAGTGAGATATAGTTCATCACACATGACGTTCGCCCTCATCGTGGTTCCGTGATGGTCCGGACCTATGACGACGTATGTCCTTCCGGTTCTGTCCTCGTCCATCAGAGATTTGAAAGAATGGGCCGCGACGGACCCCGAGAACATGTAACCTGCATGAGGGGACACCACCGCCTTCACAGGGAACTCGGAGGAGACTCCCGCGTCGCATACGGAATGCATGCAACCCTTGATGATTGACCTCAGCTCGTCGGGGTCCGACGGATAGAAACGCCCTGCGGCACTCGGGAACCTCATGGAAAAGGGGAAGTTGTTTGGGAAAAGGTTTGTTTTTACTGTGATCAGACCAGCTTTGCCTCGAAGTCTTCGATTTCCATGTTGAAATCGTTGACATCCTTGAGGTCTCCCCTCTCGAAGAGGACCTGCCTGGACAGGAGCCAGTAGATGCAGGCGAGGGCACGCCTTCCCTTGTTGTTGGTGGGGATGACGAGATCGACGTTGCGGGTCTCGTTGTTGGCGTCGCACATCGCAACGATGGGGATTCCCAGGTTGAGGGCCTCGTTGAGCGCCTGCTTGTCTGCGGCGGGGTCGGTGATGACCAGGACCTCGGGCTCGACGAACGCGGGGTTCAGAGGGTTGGTCAGGGTACCGGGGACGAAACGTCCGGCGAAGGCGGGTGCTCCGATTGCCTTGGAGAACTCCCTGGCGGGCTTCTGTCCGTACTGCCTGGCGGAAACGACGAGGATCCTCTTGGGGTCGTAGCGGCTAAGGAATGTGGCTGCTGCCCTGATCCTCTCGTCCGTCTTCTTGACGTCGAGGACATAGAGTCCATCCTGCCTGACTTTGTAGATGAAGTCTTTCATGTCGGCGGACTTCTGCTGGGTTCCGATGTGGACACCGGAGGTCAGGTAGATGTCCTCTGCGACCAGAAGGTCGGCGTTGTTAACGGTCTGGATTTCTTCGTCGGTCATGTGAATGTCTCCTCAGTTTCTTACGACAGTAATTGGAATGAGATCCTTGTCATATTCCAGCATGGCGATGTCGATGGGGTCCAGCATCGTCTCGGGGTAATCCACGAGGACCGGAGCTCCGTATGAGATCTGCAGCGCCCTGGCGCCGATGATCCTTGCCTTCTCGAATCTTGTGTACTTCATATGGTTCACCATACGGGATACCGCCCCATGAAGGATGTCGGATATAAACCTATCCCCCTTGTTAGTAAAGATTAACTAATAACGCCCGCGCGTAATATAATACGCGCACGTGGCGGTAAAGGTTTTTTAGACACGCATGTATGGAGGCGCATGACCGACGAACTTGCCGTCTGCGCGGCCGCGTACTTCCGCGGAATCGGAAAGGAGGTTGCCACGTCGGAGGAGTTCGTCATGGGCACCTCCCTGGAACTGAAATGGCTGTCACCATCGGACGCCAGACTCCTGCTTGCATCGATGGTCAAAGCCGGGACAGTGACCCAGAAGGACGGATACATCCGTCCCGGGAACGGGGTGCTCGACATCGACGTGCCTCTTGCATACCGCCCGTCCGGGGAACTCCTGGACATCATCCGCGGAAAGACCCAGACTCCTGATGTCAATCCTCGGGCAACATCCGATTCGGCTCCGCAGGACGTGTTCCCCAAGCTTATGGACATCGCGGCGTCGAACGGAATGGAACGCAGGGACTTCATCCAAAGCTGCAACAAGATCCAGAAAAGACTTGACATCGAGGTGGCTGTCGCGGCCCTCATCGTCCTCAGGGACTCGGGAGTCGACGTTTCGCCTTACCTCGATGATGTCTATGGTTCGGTAAAGGGATTGTGAGGATCCGGGGGATCACTCGTACTTTATGAAGTTCCCGAGGGTCATCTTACCGGCGTTGGAACCTCCGACGGTGGTCCCGGACTGAACCGTCTCCGTCAGCTTGATCCCAAGGGCCTTCTCGATCTTCTTGATGAGCTTATCATCGGGAATCAGGTTGTTGGCCTCCACCTTGGCGATTGTTCCCTTCTTCTCAAGGATCGATGCCGCGAACTGCTCCTGGTCCATTCCTTTGGCCTCGCGCGCAGCCCTTATGGCTCCTCCGAAGTCGTCTATGAGTTCGACGGATGCCGTCCCGGCGTAGATATCCTTCGACTTCATCCTCCTCTCGCGCCTCTCCAACCTCTCATCGATGACGGTCTGGCTAACAGGAGCTCCTCCGGACGATGAGGCCCTGTAGTCCTCTCCGAACTTGGCGCATCCCGGACAGACGTTGAGCTTGGTGCCCTCCACGATGACAGAACGGGTCGCGGGAACATCCTTTCCGCACATCTCGCAAATCATGGATGGCCGATTTTCAGGCACCTTTATTAACCTTAGTAACGCACGCGCGCCTTTTCAGAAACCGTTAATATACTGGTCAACCTTGCCCCTCGGGAGGACACATGACGGAGATAAACGACGAGATTTCCGAGCTGAAGGCCAAGATAGTCACCCTTGAAGAGAGGAACGTCAGACTTATGGAGGACCTTCAGAACGCCGAGACAGAGAAGCGCTACTCGGAGAGCGAGCTTTTCAGGCTCCAGAAGGACATCTCAAGACTCAGGAACGAGCTCGAGAGACTCAAGAGTCCTCCGCTCATCATCGGTTCCATCAAGGATGTTCTGCCGAACAACCGCGTTGTCGTCAAGAGCTCAACCGGACCCGATTTCGTCGTATCCGTGTCGGAATATGTCCCCGAGGCGGACCTCATCGTGGGTTCCAGAGTGTCCCTCAACAAACAGACCCTGTCCGTGATGGATGTCCTGCCCTCGCCCGTGGATCCCGTCGTCTCCGGCGCCGAGATAATAGACAAACCCGATGTCAGCTACGACGACATCGGAGGTCTGAAACAGCAGATGCTGGAGCTCCGCGAGGCCGTGGAGGATCCTCTGCTCAGACCCGAGCTCTACGCCAAGGTCGGTATCGAACCTCCCAAGGGAGTGCTCCTTGTCGGACCCCCCGGAACAGGTAAGACGCTCATGGCCAAGGCCGTGGCCAACGCCACACAGGCCACGTTCATAAGGCTGGTCGGGTCGGAGCTCGTCCAGAAATACATCGGTGAGGGAGCCAGACTGGTCCGTGAGCTGTTCCAGCTTGCCAAGGACAAAGCACCCAGCATCATATTCATCGATGAGCTCGACTCCGTCGGCGCCAGAAGGCTGGACGTCGCGACGTCTGGAGACAGGGAGGTCCAGAGGACCCTTATGCAACTCCTATCCGAGCTCGACGGATTCACACCCACCAGTGACGTCAAGATCATCGGAGCCACCAACAGGCCCGACATACTGGACGATGCCCTCCTCAGACCCGGAAGATTCGACAGGATCATCGATGTCGGACTCCCTGATGTGGACGGAAGGAAACAGATATTCGAGATTCACCTGGCACATATGAACATCGACGGAAACGTGTCCGCCAAGAAACTGGCGGAGATGTCCGACGGTGTGTCCGGTGCCGAGATCAAGAGCATATGCACCGAAGCAGGGATGCTGGCCATCAGGGACAACCGCGACTGCGTTACCGAGAAAGACTTCGCAGACGCGAAGGAGAAGGTCAAGGATGCCGGCAGGAACAAATCCAAACCGGCTCCGGCCTACATGTTCGGATGAAACCCGGGAGGTCCCCCTCCCGTTTTTCCCATCACTTATTACTATCGGATGTATTCCGAGACTCATGACATTCTGCGGAAAATGCGGAAGCGAGAATCCTGAAGGGAACCGCTTCTGCTGGAATTGCGGCTCCGGCTTGATACATGCCGAGGAGCCCCGGGAGGTCGTTCGGGAATGCCCGGAGGCCCACGCCGTCTGCGAATACCCCGAACCGGAAGAACCGTCAATCGTCCAACAGGAGAGACCGACCATCGACGACCCCATCCAGAAACCCGTGCAGTCCCAGGGACTCAGGACTTTCGAGACTGGCCCGACATGCGCCGACACGGAGGCCCCCAAGCAGAACAGCATAGACCTTGGACCTGCCAGGAACTCATTCGATGTGGGGCCATCCAGACAACCTGAATCCATAGATATCGGGTCCCCCAGACAGCCCAGCTCGGTCGATCTGGGGACGACGAGTCAGTCCCATTCCGTGGATGCAGCCCCTGCACCGGTCCGCAGACGCACCGTTCCACGGAGGAGCAAACCGGCCTCCGAAGGAATACCTCCGGGAGACCCTTTCAACTTCAGGATGCTGTCCATGGTCCTCGGACTCCTGATAGCTGTCATGGCGTTCTACTGCATATTCGGCTACACTGTCGAAGGCGTCGTAGACAAGAAAGACGTGGCCCTTATGTCCGTAGGAGGACTGTTCATGAACGGCGTGGACGGATATGCGCCTTGTGATGTCATCGCCATCGCATCCGGTATCGCCATGATCGTGTGCATCGTGTCCATATTCAGACCGATTCCCTTCGTCGGCGGACTACTCGGACTGTTGTCGGCGGTTATGTACTACAGCATCGACATGGGCGACGCGTTCGAGCTTACCGGAGACATCAGCATGTCCACAGGCAGCATGGGTGTCCTCTGCGGACTCTGGCTCGCGGTCGTGGTGCTGTCCATCGTTCAGCACATGTGCGCCAAGGCATACGCGGACAGAATGCCGGACAAGGAATACCCCATCCTGGACATCTGGTTCGGAAAACTCTGAAAAAAAAAAACAAACCAGGGGGAGGGTGCCCTCCCCCGTCTGATTTTCACTCACGCTCGTTGTCTTCTCCGCCGAAGAAGGTGAGCTGGGATGCGGCGTAGATCTCCTCCATGCCTATCCCGTCCTGGGCGGACACGGACCTGATCTCGCCGAAGACTCCGGTGTTCTCCATGGCCTTGAACAGCTCCATGCCCACGACCGTCTGAGGAAGCGAGTCCGAATCAAGAAGGTCGCCATAGAGCACATCCGGCACGGAGTACCAGTCCAGCATCCTCTGCTCATCGTCATCGTTGAGTGTGTCGCATTTGGACAACAGATTCAACATTGGAAGCTGGAGCCTGAACTGCACCAGTGCCCCGAGCGTCATGGCCGAGATGAACCCGTTGGGAGTCCTGCATAGCGACGGATCGGACAGGTACACCAGCATGGAGTCCTGCCTTCCGAAGGCCCTGACCGTTATCTCGGATGACTCCCTGAACGCGAACAGCTCAAGCTGACCGGGGGTATCGATGAGCACATAGTCCGTCTTGTACGACGACACGACCTCCATCATCTTATGGATGTTGACTGCCATCAGGTCAGCGGCGACGATCTGAGCACCATTGGGTCCCAGGGAGTACTCCGCCATGACCTCGTCCAATGCGATCCATTCACGGAGGTCCACATCGGGCTCGTACGGAAGGGTCTCCGCACCAGGATCCATATTCACGATTATGGAGTCGACTCCGGCATCGTCCATCCACTCCCTGTAAGCGCCCACCAGGGTGCTCTTTCCGCTGCCTGCGGTTCCCACAAAGAACACGTTCTTCAATCAATCACGCTCCGTTGGCACGGGCCACACCTCCCCTATGGAACGAAACCAATTTAATTACTGGGATACTGTAAGCCCTCATGAATGTGAGTAAACGCAACCCCGGGCCGTTCGCGGCAATCGGACTCTTTGCGGCACTGGCGTTCGCCGTGGCCCTTGTCGTGGCCATGACCGCCGATGCCTCCTGGGTCTATGGGGAGAGCAGCCTCCACAACCTCGTTACATCCGATGTCGAGCTAACGGAGCAGCTCCTCTACTACGGGTGCATCGTCGGCGGTATCCTGATGATCGTGTTCGGAGCCGGAAAGGCCTTCTGCGAATGCGGCGGGAACTGCGCCAGCGGACTGATGATCGCCTTCTCCGGACTCTTCCTCCTGATTTCCGCAATCATGGGAACCGACCTCGGAGACGACACGCACGCAATCCTCGAAATCCTGGTCTACCTGTTCCTCTTCCTCGCCATGGTCCTGTCCATGTTCGGAGACTGGAACTCCGGAGCGAGACTGAGTGCCGCCATCTACGGCATCCTGGTCCTGATCGTCATCGGTTCCGCAATCGGAATGAATGAAGCCAAATGGGAGACCGTCCTGGTCGCATGCGGAATCATGTGGGCCATCGCCAACAGCACAAAGATGGTCTTCGACTGCAGGAAGGCCTGAATCTCATAATAGGAAGGTGTAAAAATGGCAGCTATGCCCAAAAAGATGGTCTTCGGATTCGCCCTCGGAATGCTGGGCGGTATCGTGGCACTGATCGCGATGGCCTACGCATGGGACGGAACCGTGGACTGCATGCCCATCGTCGGACTGAACATGCTCGTCGCGGCCATGTTCTTCGCCGTTGCAGGAACATTCACCAAGAACGTGCCCGTCCCCGGGAACACAATGGTTGTCCTCGCAGCTTTCTGCGAAGCGATGGTCATCCTGTCCATCCTCTATGATGGAGCCAACATCTGGCTGAACCTCGCTCTCGCCGTTCTCGGCGCGGCCAACATCCTCTTCGCGGCCTGTCCCACTGTCTCCATGTGGGTCGATGCCCAGAGGGTCTGAAGTAAAACCGGCCCGCAAGGGCCATTTCACTTTTCTTCCACAAATCCGATTGGATGCTTTCGTTGTAATTACCTCTTTTTCGGTAATTTTAAATCAATCCAGAATATGCCAGAGACATGGACGAGAAGTACTCCTTCGCGCTCAGAAAACTGGCCCTGCTAGGTGCCATGGACGACTACATCGCCATATCATCCAGAGAGCTCGGCGATGCTCTGGAGATGAGTCAGCAGTCGGCCTCCAAGAGGATCCTGGAGTTACTGGACGAGAGGTACATCGTGCGCGACCTCGGAGCCCGCAGGCAGCGCATCAAACTTACCCAGAAAGGGATAGACGACCTCAAGAAGGAGTACAACGAGTACCGCAGGATCTTCGAGCTCACAGACCACGTGAACATACATGGGTCGGTCGTGTCCGGAATGGGCGAAGGTGGATACTACATCTGTCAGGACGGATACAAAGCCCAGTTCCAATCGAAACTAGGATTCATCCCGTTCGAAGGCACACTGAACGTCCAAGTCGATACGGACGACATCAACAAGCTGGAGATGGTCAGGAGCGTCAGCGGAATCACCATTGAGGGATTCATGAGCGAGGGCAGGAGCTTTGGTGACGTCATAGCGTACAAAGCCAAGATCCGCAACATAGACTGCGCGATTGTCGTGCCGGAGAGGTCCCATTACGTTGACACAATAGAAATCATCTGCCACTACCATCTCAGAAGGACCCTCAGTCTGGAAGATGGGGACCGCGTAGAGGTCAAGATCAACATTTGACCACAATAATTCTGTAATGCCCGGGTCGCCCCGGGCGATGTAATCAGTTTGTCAGCTTAGAGATCACAGAGCTGAACAGGATCTTTCCGTCACCCTCCTCCTCGCCGAACCCTCTGGTCCAATCAGGATGGGTGAACCTGGTGATGACACGTTCCGGATGAGGCATCATCCCCATGACGTTTCCTGCAGGGTTGCATATGCCGGCTATATCCGAAGGGGATCCGTTGGGGTTCCAAGGATAAACGGCATCCGACCCGTCGGGACAGACGTATCTGAACACTATCTGGTCATTGTCCTCCAGCTTCTGGACGAAGTCGGGGTCCATGCTCATGAGCTTTCCCTCGGCATGGGCGGACGGGATCATCAGCATCCTCTTCTCAGGGACGTTCTTCGTGAACACGCACTTTCCGCGGTTGTCGTTCCTGAGAACGGTCGGACGGCACTCGAACCTTCCTGAATCATTGGTGTACAGGGCCGCGGTGGGCTGTTCCGTCATGGTTCCCTCCATGGCAGGCAGGAGACCCATCTCGACCAGGATCTGGAATCCGTTGCAGACACCCAGCACGGGTTTCTCGGACTCCACGAACCTTCTGACATCAGAGCCTATGGCGGCCTTGATCCTCGATGCGAATATCGCGCCCGCACGGACGTAGTCCCCCGCGGAGAACCCTCCCGGGAAGGCCAGGATATCGTAGTCCTCCAGACTCCTGCGCATCCCTGCGGGGGCCTGGCCGGTCAGCTGCTTCAGATGGACCTCCTCGGCGATGGCTCCGACGGAACGGAAAGCATCCGCCATCTCGTCCTCGCAGTTCGTTCCCTCGATCCTGATGACACAGACCTTCACATCTTCCGGTTTCATTCCGCAGCACCTCCCATGATCTTCCATATGGGTTCGTTCCAAGCCTTCCTCATGTCCTCCACCGGGACTACGGTTCCGTTGTCCTTGATCTTCAGGCTGTCACCCTTGGTTATCCCCAGGAGGGTGGCGTCATCACCCATTATCTCCGTGAAACGGGTGACATCCATTCCGTCGACCTCCACGATCCAACGGGTGTTGCTTTCGGAGTACAGTTTCCTCCTGAGGTCGGACATGTCGATTCCGGAGAGGTCTATCTCCGCACCGATGTGACCTGAAATGCACATCTCGGCCACAGCCACGGCGATGCCTCCGTCGGAACAATCGTGACAGCTCAGGACTATACCCTCGTCCATAGCGGACAGGAGCTTGTCCGTACATCTCTTGAGCTGTTCCACATCCACTCCGGGAACGGCTCCCTTCTCTCCGCCGTATTTCCTGAACAGCAAGGACATGCCCATCTCGTCCCTGGTCCTCCCGACCACGAAGACGCAGCTTCCGATCTTCTTGAAATCGGCGGTGACGGCCTTCCTGACATCATCGATGAGCCCGCAACCCAGGATCATGGGCGTAGGGAGGATGTGATGTCCTCCAGGGGCCTCGTTGTAAAGACTGACGTTTCCAGAGGGGATCGGGATGTTGAGGGCTCTGGCGATCTCACCGATTCCGCGGACCGCCTCCCTGAACTCTCCGAGCCTCTCAGGCTTCTCCGGGTTGCCGAAGTTGAGACAGTCTGTGAACGCATTGGGTCTGGCACCGACGGCCACCAGGTTCCTGCAGGTCTCGTCTATGCAGGACATCCCGCCCTTGTACGGATCGGCCTCGGTGAACCAAGGGTTGCATCCAATGGCCGCGGCGAGTCCTTTCCATCTTCCCGGAACAGGCCTGAGGACGGACGCGTCCCCGGGACCGGTCTCGTTCATGGGCCCCACCATGGGGTGGACAACCGTGGCTGCGCGGACCTCGTGGTCGTACTGCCTTATGGCCCACTCCTTGGAAGCGACGTTTGGATCCGAGAGCAGACTGAGGATCACGTCCTTGTCGGAAGGCAGCTGGGGGAACACCTCTCCCTCCTTGGTGCTGACCTCGGGAAGGACGTAGGGCCTGTTGTAGACCGGACCTCCGGTCAGGAATTCCAAGTCCATGTCGAATATGGGCTCCCCGTTCCAGAACAGGCGAGTGCGCTTGAGGTCCGTGGTCCTGGCGATAGGTGTGGCCAGGACATCCCACATCTCGAAAATCTCCAGCACCGCATCGACGTTCTCTGGCTTGCATGTGCACATCATGCGCTCCTGGGACTCAGACACCCAGATCTCCCACGGGGCGAGTCCGGGCTCCTTGAGGGGCACCTTGTCCAGGTCCACGTCGGCTCCGCATCCTGCATCCAAGGCCATCTCGCCCACGACGCAGCTGAGCCCTCCTCCGCCCAGATCCTTCATACCGGTGATGAGATGCTTGGCATTGACCTCGAAACATGCATGCATGACGGGCTCCTTGGTTATGGGGTCGCCCAACTGGACGGCTCCCCTGGAGTCCTCATCGGAGGTGGCTGTGAGATCCGCCGATGCAAAGTTGACTCCGTGTATCCCGTCGCGTCCGGTGCGCCCGCCGATGAGGATCATGACCTCTCCCGGGCCTCCTGCATAGTTCTTGGCCAAGTCCGCCCTCTTGACGATCCCCAGGCACGCCACGTTGACAAGGCAGTTACCAGTGTACTTCTCGTCGAAGAAGAACCCACCCGTGATCGTGGGTATTCCCACCCTGTTGCCGTAATCCCTGATTCCGGAGACAACGCCGTTGACCAGATACCTGGGGTGCTTGATTCCTGCCGGGAGCTCCCCCTTGCGGTCGATGGGTCCGAAGCAGAGCGGATCGGCCAGACCTATGGGCTGAGCGCCCATGCAGACCACGTCCCTCAGGATACCGCCGATACCGGTGGCGGCACCGCCGTAAGGCTCGATGGCCGAAGGATGGTTGTGGCTCTCGATTCTCAGAGCGTAGCCGTAGTCGTCATCGAAAACCATGACTCCGGCATCGCCTTTCGACAGGATATCCTCTCTGTCGAGTCCGAACACGAACTCCTTGAGGATTGGCTTGGAGCTCTTGTAACAACAGTGCTCGCTCCATGCCTGGCCGAGGGCCTGCAACTCGACGTCGGTGGGGTTCCTGCCCTCTCCCGCGAAATAGTCTCTGACCCTCTTCATCTCGTCAAGGGACAGTCCCAGGGCCATTTCGGATGAGATCGCCTTGAGCGTATCGTCCGAGGCATCCAGGATGTTGACGTCGTAGAGAGTGAACGGAACGTCGCGTTTGATCATCGGATCGGTCATGGGATCATCTCACGGTGACCTTGTAATTCTGAATCACCGGATTGGCGAGGAGTCTTCTGCACATCTCCTCTCCGGCCTCGGCGGCCTTGTCGGCAGGCATGTCGAGCTCCACTTCGAAGAGCTTGACTGTCTTGACGGATCCTATACCCTCGAATCCAAGCGATTCCAACGTCTTCTTGGTGTTGCTCCCCTCGGGGTCGGCAACACCTTTCTTGAGCTCGATTCTAATCTCGATTACAGCCATTGACATGAGCTATCGCGCGCGATAATTAAAAGGTTGGCTGGCTCTGAGCCCTATGAATGGTCAGCTCCGATAATCAGGAGTCGGACGATAAGAAATCTTTATCTATGAGAAGGTGCTCAAGGGACTTTGCAGGGGCCTGTAGCTCAGCTAGGTAGAGCGTTCGACTCTTAATCGAACGGCCAAGGGTTCGAATCCCTTCAGGCCCGCCACTTCTCGACCCAGATACCCTGAAAAAAATTCTATGGATTTCCGTCTGTAGCTCAGGCGCCCTCCATTTGTCTAGTGTTTTCCCAAAATGCTAGCATTTCGTCGGATGCGGAATGCTGGTTCTTGTCGCAGTAGTAACGCTGCGTCGTGGTGATCGAGGCGTGCCCCATGACCAAAGAAACATTGTGGATGTTGTGGCCCTCATCGAGTGCGCGCTGTCCAAAGGTACGCCTGCACTTGCGAAGCTCGAAAGTCTCCCCGATGTCCCCCTCAACGGCTTTCTTCAGCTTCTCCAGCATGTTATATCCGATGAATTCCTCCTTGCCCCTGATCGGAGGGAAGAGCGCCTCGGAGGTCTTGCCGACGATCTTCAGTTTGAGGTCCCTGGCCTCGAGGTACCTTCTGAGAATTGGAACGCCGTCGGGATGCACAGGGATCCAGCGGGCAGCACCATACGAACCCTCGCCCTTGACGTGGACTGCAAGCACTTCTGCGAAATTCCCTGCGATGTGTACATTTGAGACGTACATCATCCTGAGCTCCTTCGGACGAAGCCCGGTGCAGATCGCGAGGGAAACAATACCGTAAGCCTCGGACAGCTTCCAGTCCAGAGTTGAGATCTCCATCGCACGAGCAAGGATCATCTCGACGACAGGTTCCTCCATTGCCGGTGCGCGCTTCTTGTACTTCTTGGGGTAGTGTGCTGGATACTTCGACTTGAATGCGGATACCGCGTCGTTGTCGAAGTACGAAAGCATCTTCTTCAGCAATCCAAGATCCTTGAGGATAGTAGTGTTCACAATGCCGTTGGCCTTACGATATCCAACAAACGCATCTATGTCCGCTGCCGTGATTCTCCGAGGGTTGTCTGTTGACACCCGACCAGCCTGCTTTAGTTCATGGAAAATCTTCCCAATCTGCACTAGCCTGCGACGGGCGGTACCGTATGTGTCAGTGGAGATATGCCCGTACTCGACAGGCATGTACTCATTCAGACAGTCTGTGAACGGATAACGGCTCATCTGCCGACTCCAGCCTCCTCGAACAGTTGCCCCTCAAGACGGACGATATACTGCTGGAAGCCCATGAAGGTCCTGCGCTCCTCCTTTGTCAGATACGTCAGCGGGAAATCACGAAGAAATGTGGCAAGAACGCTGATACTGACCATCCTATCGATAGCCCGGATCCCTTCTGTTCCATCTGCCGTGGGGCAGTCCCGCCGCCCCATCTCGTCAATAACATTCTTTCCATACATGTTATCAATTCCATTAATGTTAAGATGCGTATAAATAGATTTTCCAGCCATTCCATTAATGGTATCAATGGTATTGATTGGGCGCAGCAAGTTCGGGCAGAACAACAGGATCAGTCTCGTAGAGGGACTTCCGGATATCATGAATCTGGAGATCGGAGATTATGTGGAGTTCCATGTCGAGAATGGGGAACTCATCATCCGCAAGGAGACCAAGAAGTACAAAGGATTCGACTTTGAAACCGAGGAGATCCACGGAAAACTGAAAGAATTGGAGAAGTCCAAGACCGAAGAGTTGGAGGACGACAGTCTCGACCCAGAGGAACTAGAGGAAAAAGCCAGGCAGATGTATCTGAAAGACAAAGCCGAACGCGAGAAGAAGAGATCCTAAACAACCTTCAGACGTGGCGTCGACACATGCCTCGATATCGGAAGGCTCGTGGCCACATATGCCTATGACCGCGATACATAGAATATGAATATAGAAACCTTGAATACCAACACCAACAATCAACCCCCCTAAGCACATTATTGTGCATCGGGGGGGGGGGTTAACACCCATTTATCCTCCCATCCCTCCGAAAGGAGGTACAATGAATACGAAAATCATCGCCCTGTTAGCGATCCTCTTAGTCGCATGCGGGGCCCTGACCCTTGTGACATCAGACGGCTCCGACGCCGACTCTATTGATTGCTCGCAGTTCGCCGGAGAGTACTACTACCTAAACGAAAATGGTTCCTACCAGAAGGGAATCGTCATCAAAGCAAATGGCCAAGGGGAGGCATACAACTTTTACGGGAGCAATGGCAAGCTCACCGAGACGCCAACCACCAACACGTTCACTATAACGAGTGTAGCCGATAGTGGCACGAACTACAAGCTCACAGCCAATAGAAGCCCCGACTTCAATGCAACATTTACTGTCCCGAAAGACACGTCTGACGGCTCGTACTCACTGGAGATTAACCACAAGAGTCTCGTAGGTTCCGATAACTCTTCCTACGTCATCCAGAAATTCTGGAAGGATACGACTTCCGATGTTCAGATATCTCCGAACCTGGGATTCACCCCGGAAAACCTGGCAGCTGCCATCAACGCTTCGAAAGTGGCATATGACGACGTTACTATCACTATTGGTGACGGAAACCACTACATTCCGTACAACAATATCAGCATCAGCATCAACTCGATGACCATCCAGGCTGCCCCCGGCACTAATCCAGTGCTGAACTGCTTCACAACCAGTTCCTACATAAGCGACTCCAGCCTGACCCTCAGGGGACTGACCATAGTGGACGATTCACGTATTAACAACATCGTCTCCATCCAGTACTACTCCAATGTCACGATGGAAAAGTGCACCGTCAGCGGCCTCACAGTCGTACAGGGTGGAAAGGGAGCTGACACAGGGACGTACACCTTCAGGGACAATACATTCACTAATGTGATAGCCAACCGCCATGTGGTGACTGCATCACAAGACAACATTGTGTTCTCTAAGAACGTCGTAGATTCGGATGGCAGAGGCATCAACTTGCAGAATGTGAACGGCATAGCGGTGGTTGAGGATAATGAGTTCCGGAAGGTCATCACCGCAGACCAGGCCGCTATCCAGATTTCCGACAATATCGAAGGCGGATCGTTCGTGCTAAGGAACAACTCGATCTCGAACGCACCGGCGGCAGTGGCAATCCATGATGGATGTACTGGTAACCCTGTCGGAATACAAATGACAGGCAACTCGATTGTTGGTTGCACATATGGAGTACTGTTTAAGGCAAACAATGACGGGTCCATCGCCGACCAGGTTCAGGTGGTTGCTGAGAAAAACTTCTTCTCTACCGATGGCAGGACTGGCACCGCCATGGCAGTCGGAACTCTCGGTACAGACTCCATCAAAGGACTGGTCCAAGAAGAGGCATACTATGTAAACTCCAAGATGGACACTACAAACAAGGATGTCATTTCATGGATCGAGGAAGATTCGGATGAGTGGATTCCTCAGATACCTGTCGCTTCCGACAAGACCAACGACGATACCGAAACCGACACCAAATCCGTCGTAGCTTGCGCTGCTGCGGCCGTAGTCGCAGCTCTGATGGCCGCATTCCTTGTCCTCGACCGCAAGGGAAACTAACCATCGACCCACTGGACTCCTCTGCAATGTCCATGTGATTCGGACTAGTCATGTACCTCAGAGACCTAACGTCTGGCATGCCCGAGAAACTAGACAATACGACGGGGATCCGCCTCTCCCCCTTAGGGGGAACAATCACCTCCGAACTCCAAAAAAAAACGACGAGTTCCTCCCGGTGAATAAACCCAAACCTGGACCTCCTGGCCATTGCCCAAATGAGTGGTGGTCAGGAGGTTGAAATACCCCTGTTCTCAAGTATCAGCTACTCAGGCTAAAATCGTGGTCCTGGTGAGTTTCAACTTTGGTTACTCTGTTCAAGTCTAAGGAACCTTCACTCCACTCCGGCCACAATCCATCGCTACGCAGCGCCCGTAATGGGCGTGCGGACGCCCCGCCTAAAGGCGAGAGGGCGCCACGCCCGCCCGATAATCAAGATAGAACGCAATCTACTGTTTGTGGCGATCAACAAAGCGAGAAACAGAAGATGACCTTCGCTGAGTGGTAGTTCGTACAGAAATGAGGCAATAGAAGAGGATCACACAGGGTTGTGTGGTCCCGTTATGAACAAGTTTGGATTGAGTTTCGCAACATCATATCCCATCCACTCGAAAAGCCAGACATTGCTGCGGTGTACAGTATCCACCCACATCCAATTCCCCTTAAACCTCTCAACCTCCTCCTCGAGCTTCTGAAGATCCTCCTTGAATGCCTTGGATATCACCCACGTGTGCGAATTCCATATGAGCGCGTTGAGAATCGTCCAGACTGCCGTCCTGTACTTGGCCGGAAGTTCAGACACCCTCCTACACTCCCTGAGCTCTTCAACATGATCCAGATCTAGTGACTTGGTGATGTATTTCGAAATGTAGTTGATCGGAGTGGCATAGCCCTTCATTCCCATGTCTTCCTGTGTGAATGCGTAGATGTCAATGAACCCCGCATCCCAGATGGGGCTCGAAGAATTCCAGTTCGAAAGATTCTTCAGCCTTCCGAGAACCTCGTGCGTGTAAGGATCCGACGGATCAGGACGATATGAGTTGCTCTTCCGATGATGGTACACCTTCAACGGCCTGTCCAAATGAAGGAGAATATGAACTGCTGGATACCCGGAGACCGTAGATTCCTTGACGATAACCTTGGAGTAGCCTCCGTCGAGGGACTTCTCGAGGCGGGCGAAGAACCTGGAAATGCCCTTACCCCGGGACGTGATGTAGTAGTTGGCTTCGTCACGGGACATCAGCTTGTGATCGATGGTTAGGGTCAAGAAAAACAGGTGAGAATACAGTCCGTCCGGCTCCTCCAAGGAGATCCTCGACCTCTTAAGGATCTTGTTGAGCTTCCTCCTCTTGATCTGCTGCCTGAAAGCATACTGAGGATTACCCCTACGGGAAACTGGGCTCGCAGAATGTTCTCCGGTGTCAAGGTTGGCGAAGAGGTTGTAGTATTCCGTGTCGATGTACTCTACCAGATCGGGGAGAAGCGCATCAGCATCGATTCTCCCGGAAAGAACATCTTGCTGCAGCTTCGCCCTGTTCCTCCGGTCAAATATGCTCCGAGAATATGCACTCGAAACCTCTGAGGTGGATTCAGAAAAGGCCGCGGTGAACACTTCAGCCTGACGGCTGTCTGCGATTGATTCCAATAGAATTTACGCCAGCATTAGACACTCCCTATCGCCAGAAATAGGGGGCCCATAGAATGGAAATGAAGGGATCTGGACAGATTCGGAGCGGGTCCCTTCAGGCCCGCCAATTCTCACTCCGATCTCATGAACGCGACTCTATCGACGTTCTCATTGTCGCACCGAAACTCGGTCTTCGCATATTCTACAAAGTATGACACGAACTCTGACATGTACGACATGAAGTGCGACATGGCATGTCGTACTTCACTTGACATAAAGCCCGAATATCCAGCCACCCTGTTCTTTGACGGAACCATTCTGATGGAAAATCCTCTGTTCGGGACCTTCGACGGTATCGGAAATCAGACCCGAACAGAACCAAGTTCGTTTTTGAATCTGATACTGAATCCTGAATCCGATTCGATAATCGAATCGAACACCGCACAGATACATCCCCTGGTTCTTCGCGACGTCATCAGTCACCTTTTTAGACGGCGGATTCCTAAGGCCGACCCATGACAAAAGTCATTCTCCACACCAGCATGGGCGACATCACCGTCAAGATGCACGATGACATGCCCATCACCACCGGCAACTTCGTGAAACTCGCCAAAGAGGGATACTACAACGGCACCATCTTCCACAGGGTCATAGACGGATTCATGATCCAGGGCGGAGACCCCACCGGAACCGGAATGGGCGGACCCGGGTACAACATTGAGGACGAATTCGGAAAGGGACACTCCAACGTCAGGGGGACCATGGCGATGGCCAACACCGGAAGGCCCAACACCGGAGGAAGCCAGTTCTTCATCAACACGGTGAACAACACCTACCTGGACAAGGAGAACCCCAGCACACCCTATGCCCACCCTGTCTTCGGCACCGTCACCGCGGGGATGGATGTCGTCGACAAGATCGGACGCGTCGACACTGACAGGAATGACAAACCCCTGTCCGACGTGAAGATCGTCAGCGTCGAAGTCATCGAGTGATGATGAAACGGGCTCGGGGATCCGAGCCCTCCCTTACCCTTCTGAACCGATACATATAACGCATATGTCCGAGATTCCCAATCAGGACTGAATGCCATGTCTGAACATGTGATGGAATGCCTCGGCCTGAGTCGCGTTAAGATCGTCGACGGCAAGGTCGTTGATGTTACGGAACCCCGCGTGAAACACTGCCCCCTGTTCGCCAAGCGCAGAGGCATGGAGGAGCTGAACCGCGACACCATCCGTGAGAACATAGAGTATCGCATACAGGCATTCGGCATGTGCACAGAGGACAGGATCACATCCATGGACAACTTCCTGGCCTTCGGGATCTCCGAGACCCTCTGTTCCGCCCTGAAGAACGGGAAGATAGATGCTGCAGTCATCGCTGCGGACGGATGCGGCACGGCCGTGATCACAAAGCCGGAACTCGTCCAGGGCATGGGAGGAAGGATCTCCGGGATATGCGAGACCGAGCCGATACAGACCGTCATGGAAGCCCTTGGCAGGGAGAACGTCCTGGATCCGGACACTGCCAGGATAGACATGGAGGCGGGAGTCGAGAAGGCATTCGCCAGGGGACACCGTAAGGTTGCGGTCACGACACCTTTCGTGGATTCGGCCATAAGGATGAGGACAAGGTACGGAGAGAACCTGATCATAATAGGGGTCCACACCACAGGGATGTCCGAAGACGATGCTGTA
The DNA here is from genome assembly GCA_964550065.1 of uncultured Methanomassiliicoccales archaeon. Lineage (GTDB taxonomy): Archaea > Thermoplasmatota > Thermoplasmata > Methanomassiliicoccales > Methanomethylophilaceae > Methanoprimaticola. The sequence continues at coordinate 154,492 of CAZJWD010000001.1, read as the reverse complement.
AAAGCCTTCGATACGTTCGACATCATCACCTCCTGCGCCTCCAAGCACCTCCGCGAGGAGTGTCTCAGGAGGCCGGAAACACTGGTCGCGGGAAACAAGGTCCCGGTGTATGGGGTAACCGTGTTCGGGAAGGAGCTGGTCCAGGACAAGCTGGACGAAGTTGGCAAGGAACCCTGGCATCCAGGCGAGCCTACGGAGTACCCATACCCGCTCCTGTGACCTAAAATGCTTACATAATCGTAGAATCGACTGCATCCATTTGATAAAATGGATGTTTTACATGTTTTGTATTTAAAGGAAGATCCATTTTCCTCACACCGACCCAACAATCCCGATTAGATGGTGCAACGTAAGGTAAATCCGGACACATTGGATGGGACCTGAAAACAAAACGGCGACCACGACATCCGTGGTGAGCCTGATCACTCGCCCAGATAAGTGTCGATTGCCAGGTGTGTGCTGGAACGAAGGAATATGATCGGGACCTTCTCCTTCCTGAGCCTGCGGCGAAGTTCCTTGTCATTGGTGAGGACATATCCTCCGGTGGCCTTGGCGAGCTCAATGACCGCGTTGTCGCCGGTGGCTTCGGTAGGTATGATCTCGTATTTCCTGGCAAGTGCCAGGGCGGCACCGGCGAACCTGTGGTTCAGATGCTTAAGCTCCCCGACAAGAGGGCCGGGGACGACGACCCTGGCCTCGCCCAGGAGTTCCCTGAGGGCGAGGTCCAGGTTCATCTTGATCTCAAAAGGCATGAGTAAGGCGTTTGTGTCGAGGACCACGGTCTGCATGGTTCTCACTCTACGATGCCGTAGCCGATGAGCCTCCACTTGTTGGAGATCCTTCTTGAGATCGCGACCCTCTGCCCCGGCAGGATGCACACGGGAATCTTGAGTGCGACCTCGGCAGAATCGCTCCTGGCACTCTTGACCACACCGACAGTGGTGGCCGTTCCGACGCTGAGCATCAGGGGCTCGTTGCTCTTGATCTCCTCGACGGAGAGCTCGGCGGAGGAACCCACGACACGGTCCAGGAGAACCGTCTTCATACTGAAGTCGTGAGCAACACGGGGAAGCTCGCCGGGACGTCCCAGCACCCTTCCGGTGAGTCCGTCGGACTTCGTGATGGATGCGTCGAGACCGGTTCCGATGGCTATGAGTCCTCCGGGGAGGACTTCCTTGACGCTCTTTCCTCCGGCTTCGAGAGAGGTGATCTTAGCTGTGATCTTCTCGTAGACGGTCTTTCCGGCGACCTCGGCCTTCCTTCCGGGAGCAATCTCGATCTCGTCTCCGACCCTGAGCGTCCCCTGCATGAGTGAACCTCCCAGGACACCGCCCTTCAGGTCCTTCGGCTTTGTTCCAGGGGAATTGATGTCGAAGGAACGGGCGACGTGCATCAGCGGAGAGGCCTCGGTGTCCCTGACCACCTTGGAGACGATATGCTCCTCGATGGCCTCGATCAGCATGTCGATGTTGACTCCGCGGTTGGCAGAGATGGGGATGATCGGGGCGTTCTCGGCGATGGTGCCTTTGACGAACTCCTTGATCTGCTTGTAGTTCGCAACGGCCTGCTCGCGGCTGACTATGTCGATCTTGTTCTGGACGATGATGATCTTGTCGATACCGATGATCGACAGTGCCATCAGATGCTCCTTTGTCTGAGGCTGAGGGCACTTCTCGTTGGCCGCGACCAGCAGAAGAGCTCCGTCCATCAGGGCGGCACCGGAAAGCATGGTCGCCATCAGGGTCTCGTGACCGGGAGCGTCCACGAAGGACACCGCTCTGATGAACTCGGTGTCCGTTCCGCAGGTCTTGCACTGCTTCGCGGTACCGTATGCGGCGGGGCCCTGGCACTGAGGACACTTGTAGAAGGCGACGTCTGCGTACCCGAGGCGTATGGAGATTCCTCTCTTCAGCTCCTCGGAATGCCTGTCGGTCCACTCTCCGGAAAGGGCCTTCGTGAGGGTGGTCTTTCCGTGGTCGACATGACCGATCATCCCGATGTTGATCTCGGGCTGCTGAGGTACTTTCATCGGATTTACTCCGCGGGAGCCTCTCCCTCAGGTGCGGGGTTGAGGCACTCCTCGATGGACTTGGGACCGTACTTGGCGACCGCCATGTTGATCTGGACGATCTCGGCGGAGATGGCGGAACCGCGGATGGCGACCCTCTTCCTCTGGCCGGGGTACTTCTCGTGGAATCCGAGGGACTCGGACAGAAGGAGCTTGACCCTCTTGTTTCCGGGGAGGTCCTTCCTCATGGGGGTACCGTTTCCATCGGATCCGCCGGTGATCTTGAGCTTGTAGTCGGGGAGACCGACGAAAATTCCATCCACGATCTCTCCGATGTTTACACCAATCAGAGAGTTCGCGTGGTGACCGGACACTGTGACGTTGTAGGACTTTCCAGTCTTGACGTCGTTTACAATGGCTTTGAATTCTACCATTTGAACACCTGTAATGGCTGGCTAACGATGAATCCTTTATAAATCTTGTTGAAAGCCCAATGCTAAGGAGGCTTCAGTTGAGGAACATCAGCATCCTGGCAGCCGCGATCTTCAGCATGTCGGAGAACGACCTGCGGCCGTATTCCTCAGGGAAGCATTCGACCGCATCCTCCAACTCGCGGCAGAACATATCCTCCACATCACGTGCCAGATCCTCCGAGTAAACCACAACGGATGAGTTGAAATCGTTGCGGAGGGACCTCTCGCAGTAACATCCCGTGCCGATCACCACGACCTTGCCGTCTGCTGCCATGACGCACTTGCTGAGCATCTTGTCGGCGAAGAACACCCTGACCCCGGCCTCCATCAGCGGATTGGACGCCGCCAGGGAGTTCCACGACTGATACCAGTGCTTCCCCCTGCGCGGTAGCAGGAGCCTGACCTCCACACCGGACAACACCGCGAGTTTGACAGCGGCGTATATCTCGTCGTTGGGAAGAAGATACGGAGTTGATATGTACAGATGGTCCTCGGCCGAGGACACGACTTCCGAATAGCATGCTGGAAGAGGCTCCATCTCCGAGCAGTCCGGACCGTCGGAGACGATCTGGACCCCGACTCCGGGAAGGGACGCCCCAGTGCTATCGGGGATGCCCAGGTCGGTTCCGCACCCGTAAAGCCAGTCAGCCCTGAACCTCCTCTCCAAACGTCCCACCGAGGGACCCTCCAGACGGACGGTTGTCTCCGTGCCCTGATAAGCCACGGCACCATCCACGACCACAATCGAACGCATGTTCCTGTTGGCCGGCCGGACGGACATCATGGAGTACACAGTCCTGTGGAACGTGCAGAACCCCACTCCGGCCCTCTTAAGCTCTCTGACGACAGCGGTCCTTCCGACTCTCAGGGCGGACGTCATCAACAGCACCTCCACCCCGCTCTCGGCTTTGCGCTTCAGGACATCCACAACCTCGCTGTCGGCTATCGCCTGGTACAACATGATGTGGATGTACCTCCCGGCGGCATCCAGGTCGGATACCAGATCCTGTATGCAGTCCGACCTGTTCCAATACGCCTTGACAAGGTTCCCTGCGGTGTGGATGTCCGCACCGGCATCCGAGAGCACCTTGACCATACCCTTGCAGCCCTCGTCGGGTGCATCGGCATCTCCGGACAGGAACCTCGAGTCGGCGTCACGCTTCGGAGTGAAGTTACGATTGGAGAAGAGAGTGCATCCGTACAGCAGATACAACAATATGCCTGCGAACGGCACTATGGCCACCACAGACACCCAGAATATCAACGTCCTGGGCTCCAGCTTCTCCCTGAATATCAGTATCAGGAACGTGATGACATCAGCTATGAGCAACGGAATCCAGACGGGCTCCATGGCGAATATGAACCCAAAGAACGGTCTTGTAAGGAAGGTCATTCCGATTACATTCCCCAGAACGGATCTTCCTTGCGCTTTATGGCAATGGTCTCCTCCATCGCCAGCCTCTCATCGTCGTTGATCTCCAGGCCGGCCAGCTGCTTGACGGCGGACTCGATGAGGTCCACGTAGATTATGTCCTCCTCGTTGATCTGCCTACCGACGGTGACCCCTTCGATGGCCACGGCGATCTCGTCACCCTGCTTGGCCTCCTTGAGGACATCCTCTCCGGTGTGGATGCTCTTGATCCTTCCGGCATCGCGTCCGTCAGGGGTGATCAGGTTCTCCCCGGGCCTTATCCTTCCCGCCAGCACCCTCACTCCGACGATGGCGGGCTTGCTGGCACGGAAGACGCAGTTCGGGAGGATCTTGAACTTGGCCGGGAATGAGAACTCGGACCTCTTGTCGGTGTCGGTCTTCTTCTTGCTGTCCTCCACCCACTCGATGTAGTCATCGATCAGCTGGTAGACGATCTGGTTGGTCATGACCTTCAGATCCTCATGGTTGGCCAGCTCTACCTCGGCATCCTTGGATAATGAGACGTTGAATCCCAGGATGACGCTGTTCTTCTTGTCGCCATATGCCGCCTCCACTATGTCCCTGCGGGTGATCTCCCCCACGCCGTACTTGCGGATGGGGATCTCGTTGGCCTTGGCTTCGAAAGCCAGAGCCTCCAGCGATCCGATGGCGTCGGCCTTGATCGTGATCCCCTTCTCGGTTGTCTCGATCTTGATGCTGGTCTCCTCGGCCAGCGCGGCGATGGCAGGGTCGTTGGGACCTTTCACGACTATGATCGGGGCTCCTGCGATGACCCCCTCGCAGTTCTGACAGGAGATCTTGACCCCTGCGGCGGCATGGAGCTCCTTGACGGAGTCGAACCTGTCCCTGGGATCGCGGATCTCGTCCAACGGCTTTGGTTTGAGGATGGCTTTGATCTTGGTGACCACAGGCTGTCCTCTGGTGCCCATGGCGACGGTGTCGCCCTTCTTCAGGGTACCTGAGTATAGGATCATGTCCAGGGTCTTCCCGAGTCCGCGCTCCTCCTTGATCTCCAGGATCGTTCCCTTTCCGGGACCCTCTCCTTTCTCCAACTGAGTTTCCAGGAAGCGCTGGGCCAATCCGATGAGGACAAGCAACAGGTCAGGCACACCCTCGCCCTCCTTGGCGCTTATGGGTACGAGCGCGACGGCTTTGGTGAAATCGTCTATCCTGTCGTAACGGTCGGCGGATATGCCCTGCTCGGCGAGCTGGGCGATGACATTGTAAAGCTTCTCGTTGAAGGCGTTGAGCGTGTGCTCCTGCTGGACCTTCTCGGATATGATGAACGGCCTACCCTCCTCGCTGATCCAACCCTGTATGGTGTCGACCTTGTTCAACGCGATGACGAAGGGGGTCTTGTACTGCCTGAGGATGCGGATGGACTCGATGGTCTGGGGCATCAGACCTTCCCTGATGTCGATTACGAGTACGGCCAGGTCCGCTAGGGAGCCTCCCCTCGCCCTCAAGGTGACGAACGAGTGGTGTCCGGGAGTGTCGATGAAGAGCAATCCGGGGACATCGAACTTCTTCGCCCCGATGAGCTTCGAGCAGACCTTGTATATGTGCTCTATCGGAACCTCGGTGGCTCCGATGTGCTGGGTGATGGCCCCTGCCTCGCGGGCCTGGACCGACGTTCCCCTTATACGGTCGAGAAGCTTCGTTTTTCCGTGGTCCACATGACCAAGGACGCTGACAACAGGCTGCCTGATTCCCATATCCGCCACCTCATAACATAGAATGAAAGGGGTTTGGGATGTAAAGGGTTTAGGTTACAATCACTCGTAGATCCACTTGTCAGAGGTCCTGTCGTAGGTGACGAGTTCCTCGGGCTTGAAGAAGATAGAGATCTCCCTCTTGGCGGACTCGACGGAGTCCGATCCGTGGATGATGTTGAGTCCGGTGACCATGGCGTAGTCTCCGCGGATGGTTCCGGGAGCGGACTCGGCAGGGTTGGTCTTGCCCATCATGTTCCTGCAGATGGACACGGCGTTCTCACCCTCGAGCACCATTGCCAGGACGGGGCCGGAAGTGATGTACGAGATCAGGGAGGGGAAGAAAGGCCTCTCCTTGTGCTCGCCATAGTGGTTCTCGGCGGTCTCCTTGGGGATGACCATCATCTTCATAGCGACGATCTTCAGTCCCTTCTTCTCGAAGCGGGAGAGGATCTCCCCGCAGAGTCCGCGCTGGACTCCGTCGGGCTTGACCATGAGGTAGGTCTGCTCCATGGCCATGATCATTCCTCTTTCTTCTCGGCGGCTCTGAGCCTGGCTGCCTTCTCGATGGCTGCCTTCTCGGTCCACTCGGTGGTCCTTGCGACCCTCTTGAGCTCGATCATGTTCTTGTAGCACTTGTTGGTGTCGAAGAACAGGATGGTTCCGTCTTTCTTGACGAACATCTTGCCGGTTCCGGGCTCGATGGAAGCGCCGCAGAAGGTGCATTTCCTAGTAGTGTCTACCATCGAAATCACCTCATACCGAGCTTGCGGGCCTCTCTGGATGTCTCCCTGAGCATCAGGATGTCTCCCATCCTGACGGGGCCCATGATGTTCCTTGTGATGATTCTTCCTTTGTCGCGGCCATCGAGCACACGGACTTTGACCTGGGTGGCCTCTCCGGTCATCCCAGTCCTTCCGATGATCTCGACAACCTCCGAGGGGATGCTGTCAGTGTCGACCATTCAGCTCACCTCAGTTCTTCAGAGCCTGGGTAGCCTGGGCGATCTCGTCACAGAGGGCCTTTCCCTTTCCGACATCCATGATGGCGACGGAGGCGGCGGGCTTGTCCAGTCCGATGGCCTTTCCGAGCTCGACCTTGCTGGGAACGTAGACGTAGGGGACGTTCCTCTCGTCGCAGAGGGCGGGCATGTGGGCGAGGATCTCCGGGGGCTCGACGTCGGTGGCCATGATGACGATGGCGGCGGCTCCGCGCTCGACGACCTTGGTGACCTCGTTGGTTCCCTTCTTGATCTTTCCGCCGTCCCTGGCCATCTCGGCGAGGGAGTAGGCTTTGTCGGAGAGTTCCTTGGGTGTCTCAAACTTCACAAATACAGACATTTCAATTACCTCTTTCAGACGCTCAAAGGCGCCCTCATCATTCATCGGCTCTTGGAGAGCAGGGTGACTAACTGCTAATGGTATTTATGGGTTTTCGGATGAACGGACATGCCCCTCGTGCTTGCAGAACACAGGGCAGACCAGCTCCCTCAAGGATATTGCCATGATGTACACCGCCACGAGGTTCCTGACCAGCATTATGGTCATACCCAGATCGTCTATGTTGGCTCCCCCTCCCAGGTATCCGATACTGTATGCGAAATTGATCTGGGTGAGTATGATCATGACCAACGTCGACAGGAACAACCTCCTGGAGAAACGACTGTCCGACACCATCATGATAAAAATTGCCGGTGCCAGCATCCAGATGATGTATTGTGATGAGAACACCTTGTTCACCACCATGAACGCCATTATAGCCAGCAGGATCGCGATGCCTAAACGCTGATCGAGCCTCTCGGCCCCATCCCTGTTCCTGACGTAGGCATAGGCCGCATACATCAACAGCACTGCCAGCACCATCAGGGGCAACATCCACCCGGCCAAAGCATCGGCGAAGTCGCCGCGAAGATTGTCGGAACCGAAACTCCCGATATCGCCGAAGGGTTGGATCCACACGTCCGTGAGACCCAGGACGGAACCCAGATACACCACGGATGCCGGAACTGACTCTATCTGCAGGGGACGGTCCCCATGATATCCCAAGAATCCCGTTATCATGGATGGGTCAAGAGCCCAAGCGACAAGTGCTATGACACCTGCCGTGAGAACGAATACCAGAGTGCCGACGGCCGCGTCCCTCCAGCGCCTCTCGAACAGCAGATACAAGAAGAACACGGGGAAAAACAATGCAGGGTAGACCTTCGTCATCGCCCCGACCGCGACCATGGCGCACGCCAGCCCTGTACGGTCGGTGACGAACAGATAGAAGGCTGCCAACGCCAGAACGGCCGCGAAGATGTCGAACCTGTCAAGAACGAACTCGAGCATCAGAAGGATCAGAACGGCATAGGCCAGCATAACCTTCCTGCTGTCGCATGAGAATCTGTCCGCCAACCGGGCCATCAGGACCAGACCTATGACCATGAAGACGAACACCTCCGCCACATAGGCGACGTTGTATCCCCATGCCGTGTCCGCGAACAGCCGGGGAATCGCGATAAACACCAATGCAAACGGAGGATACTCCATCGACGGGACCTGTCCGTTGAAAAGTGGCTCAGCGTTCTTCCAGAACCTGTCCCTCATGACCTCAGTCTCGATGCCACCGATGAAGACGGCCAACAGATATCCCACGCACGCCGCGAGGAACAATGCGGCGATGATGACCTGATAACGTCTGACGCCGTCCTCCGATACAGTCATGGTCCGCACAATCCGAGTACTGCGCTTAATGTGTTTCGTCCATCTCGAACGCCTTCCTGCCGAAACGGACTTTTGATGCCATGTCCTCCATCGTGTGGTCATTGAGGTACACATAAGCACCGAACGTGACGATGAGCACGCCTATGAAATCGGCCGTCAGATCGCCCATGGTGTCTGTCGCACCGTAGACCATGTACGCATGACCGGTCGCGGAATCCGTGAATCCCTCCATCATCTCCCAGATGCCTCCGAAACTCAAAGCCACCAGGAACAGCATCGCGGCCACTCCGGCCCGGGTCCCGAACGTCACATGTCCCGGAGAGTGTGCCTGGATCAGACATAACGCGACGAACACTATGCTGGACACGATCGTGGATGAGACGACGTGACCCAGATCGCCGCACCAGCTGACATTGAGGTACAACCCGCAGACCAGACAGATGACGTAGAAGAATATGTTGGCGTAAATCACCGCCAACAGCACCTTGGGCAGAGCCACCAATCCCGCGATCCTGAGGATGGGGAGAACCATGGATATTATGGCCCACAAGACGCAAGTGGCGACGAGGTACTCCATGGGATGACCGGCGTCCAACCCGGGGGCGAGACCCGATAGGACGAACGCGCATATGGCCATCAGGGCCACAGGGGAGCATACCAGGAGCGCCCAGGAGACGCGCCTCTCATGGAGGTCCTGTACGGAATCCAATCCGGGGCGCTCGTCCGTGGACCCTTCCACGGGAACCAGAGGAACAACGCCGTTCTCATCGATTATAACCTTGGCCTTCCTCATGTGACGTCCTATCAGCCATGTGGCTGCGAATGTTACGACCATCGTGACGAACAGACCGTACAGGATGTAGCCGTTGTTGACCATCCAGACATCGAGGTTGATGTCCTGGAAGATGTACTCCGCGACGTAGCCGGGGACCTGCATACCCATCGCTATAAACGGACCGAGGCCCATGACTATGGCCCAGTTGTATGAGGCGTTAGAGACCGAGGATATGATCACGAAAGACGAGAGGACCAGAGGGATTAGAGGTATAACATGGGCGATACCCACGAGAACGAACCAGTAGATCTCCTCCATCACCCCGGCATCCACGACCATCTCCTGGGACAGGACCGTTACGGACAGGACCGTGCATATCAGGGTGGCCATGGCCGCTATCAGGATGAACTCGTTGGTGTTGGCGGAACACCGCTTGGAGGCGACGATTCCGAACGCGAGAGCGAATATCGAGGTAACGGTCATGATCCCCTCGAATTGGGTCAGCGCAATGACCAGCGCCGCTATAGATATAGCTGCACTAACTGCCGCCAAGACCCTGCCGCTGCTCATAACTGGGCCTATCGTAATTCCGTATAATAGAGTTTGCAAATTCGGAACGTCCGTGACGAATTCCTCCGAGGATGTTCGAAATAAGTTTGTACCCGGGAGTCGTACACAGGAGCGTTCTCGCCGGAAGGATTCGATAACCATGAAAAACCAGGGTTTCCTCTGTGGATCTGTCCTGATCATACTCGCGGTCGGAATAGCCCTCAGGCTCGCGCTCGGGACGTTTCTGACGTGTCCCGACGATGTCCATAGCTGGGCCCTTGTCATCGCCAACTTCGAATCCGGAGGCGGACTCTACGACATCGCCGGATACAACTACATGCCGCCCTGGGGCTACCTGCTGGGCACGATATCCTGCATCGGCGAATTCTTCGGAATAGACGTGTTCGGATCCCAGATGCTCGAAACCCTGCCTGTGGAACAGTACGCCCAATGGCTGGAGGACAGCCTCGTCCCCAGTGTCCAATTCGCACTCATAATCAAGGTCTCCTACATCGCGGCGGACGTCCTGGCAGGATACGTCGTGTATTGGATCCTGCTCAGAATCACCGGCGACCACGGGAAGGCCGTGAAGGGATTCGGGCTCTGGTTCCTGTGCTCATTCGTCATCACCGCAGGAGCGGTGCAGGGCATGTTCGACACGTTCTCGGCCCTGATAACCCTGCTCTGTGTGGCCTCGCTCATGAGCAACAGATACTGGCTTGCAGGGATGCTGATCAGCCTCGCCGCCCTGATGAAGATGTTCCCCGGGATCCTGGTGTTCGTGATGATCGGATATGTGCTGATGAAACACAGGTCCGACGGGACTGGAATCCGCCATGTGATCGAAGCGGCCGCAGGGGCGGCCCTTATGGCAGGACTGCTGCTGGCACCTCAGATCGTCCAAGGGGACCTGTCCGCGGTGTTCAGCTTCCTAACCGCCAGAACCGGATACATGGGGCCTGGCCTGTCAACCTGGGTGAGCTACGTCACGATCGCAATCTATGTGGCCATAGTGATCGTATCCGTACTTCTCGCCAAACGTACCTTTGCATCAACGTCCTCGGATCCGGACAGATTGCTGCTGACCATGCTGACACTCAACGTGGCTGTCATATTCCTGTATCCCGCCACCGCGCAGTACATGGTCCTCCTGGCACCGTTCCTCGTGATCCAGCTGGTGGCGGAAGACCGCAGGTTCTCCCTGCCGTACAAAGTGCTCTGCATAGGGGTACCCGTGTTCGCCCTGTCCAGAGGACCAATAAATCTGCTCTCGGCGGCTCAGTCAGGGCTGCTGGACCCGGGTTCCGTCGCATCTGCCATCCAATGGTGGGAAACCCCGCTTCTGTTCGTCTCTCCGAACGACATCCTGTCCGGGATCGGCGGAGGACTGGAATACATCGGAGTCCTCCTGACAATACTCGTGATGTACACGGTGTTCATGAAGGAACGCGAAGGCAACCGTGCAGCCCTGTCCGGAACAGATGCCATATCAGACGGTTGCATCTGATTCCCGCACCCATGGAGAGTGTCCCGGGATATCCATTAATACCGCCTCCTCCCATCAGCGGGATATGGGCGAGTGTCCGAAGAGGAACTGGGCAGAGTCGGCCCTTCACGCTTTTGAGCATCCACTCCTCCTTCTGATAGTGGTGGCACTTGCAGTGAGATTCGCCCTCGCCCCGATGTTCACATACGACTACGACATATACCACTGGGGAGTGGTCATACAGAACTTCCAGAGCGGAAACGGACTGTACAACCTGGACGGTTACTACTACACCCCCACGTGGGGATACATCCTCGGGTTCTTCTCGCTCATCCAGGACGCACTGCTCAATGTGGATGTGTTCGGGGTCAGGATCATCGAACTCCTCGATGTGGAGTCCATGGTCTTCAGGTTCCACACAGCCACGACCACCACGCCCGAGTTCAACCTGGCCATGAAGTTCCCGCTGATCGTCGTGGACATTATCGTCGCGATCATACTGTACAGATTCGTTAAAGGATGGACGGGGAACGACAGGAAATCCCTTATGGCCGCGGCACTCTGGCTGTTCTGCCCCACCGTCGTGTACATGTCTGGCATCCAGGCGCAGTTTGACACGATCTCCGCCCTGATGATGCTCGTAACTGTGATACTCGTCTACAAGGACAGATGTTTCCTCGGAGGCATGATGTTCGGAACGTCGGTGCTCCTGAAGTTCTTCCCTGGATTCACCATAATCGTCCTGGTAGCATACATCCTGGTCAAACACCGCGAGGATGGCCTGGCGAAGATCAAACTCCTGCAGGCCATGGCAGGTGCCGCCCTGATGTGCCTCGTGCTGTTCCTTCCGCAGATCATGGACGGCACCATAACGGACTCCCTGTCCTTCATAACCGGAAGACTGGACATCCAATCGGAAAGCGGAGCCCTGGTCGAGTACGGAAGCCTCCTGATGATCGCCGTGTCGCTGTTGGGGATGGTATACTTCGGGTACAGGATGTACCGCACCAAGGCCGAGGACGCAGACAGGATGCTGTTCGTCAACGTCATGCTCGCACTGACCTGTGCGATGTTCATGACTGTGACCCCCCAGTACATGATGGTCATGATGCCGTTCCTGATATTCTACATAGTCTCGAACGAGAGCAAAATGTGGATCTGCTGGGTGCTGATATCCGTCGGAAGCTTCACGGCGGCGTTCCTGAACAACAACTTCATGCTCCTGGACTCGGCCAGCGCGTTCTTCGGACTCGTGTCGCCGGAGTGGATAATCTCCGCATCCCACGCGTTCGAAGTACCGATCATCGCAGGCCTGAGCACAATGTCGATACTGACAATCGGAGGAGGCATCGTGGAGTATGTGGGACTCACGCTCATCCTCGGCCTGTTCTTCGAAGACTACTTGAAGGCAAAGATGCCTAGGGTCGGTAAGGTCCTATCCAAGATCGGGAGGTGGAACGTTGAGTGATTCGAACTCCAACAAGTTGATAACGGTCATCGCGGTCGCGATCATAGCCGTGGTCCTCATAGGGGAGGTCGTCGTCTACACCTCCGATTACACAGACTACTCCGCGGATGCATCCGCCTCGGACGGGAACATCCTGTACTCTGTGTCCGCCGACGGCTCCAAGACTTATTCGGTCGTCGTGACGGACAACGGGACGTACACCCCTGTGAAGAAACTGTATCTCTACTACGACCCTGCCTATCCCGAGAACTACAACGATGTCAACGTCTCGGTGGGGGCACAGAAACTGGACCAGAGATACTACCTGGAACAGATGGTCTACTCTCTGGAATACAGGAACTTCCACGACGTCGGATACGTTGACGCTGACGGACTGCGCGAAATCATGATGTCCAGCACATCCGATGGATCGAGCTCGGACATCGGCATCGTCGTAATATCCGGAGCTCTGCCGGACACAGTCTACACAGGCCAGGAGAACGACGTCATCTTCGGATGGCTGTCCTCCGGAGGCAGCCTCTACTGGGCGGGCAATCTCCTCGGAGAATGCTATGCGACTTCCGACGGACGTATCGAGCATGTGGAGGACTATCAGAACCTCTTCTTCGGATCCGAATGTCTGAACACCGGTGAGACCAACAGGGCGTACGGGGCGGTTGAAAACGGATACAGGGAGGCCCTCTCCCTGTCCAACAACCAGGTTGCCTACGGAGTCGACCCGAGCATGCTCCCTTCCGACCGCAAATGCCTGTCTGCGGGATACACCGAGGACGGGTACGTCGGGACGGCCTTCGTCAGCTTCGGGACAGGAATGGTCTGCATCGTCGGAGGAGACTATTCGAACTATCAGCGCAACGACCTGGTCCAACTGATCGCATCTGGCCTGTCGCCAGATTCAAAATTGGTGACCGTCGAAACAGGATCCGTCACCAGAGGGACGGAATCCGGAAAGATCGAAGTCGGAGACCTGACTGGGGTTTCCGCGTACATCTACTTGGGCGGATACTACCCGGTCTACGGGAAATTGTTCGAGTTCTGATTGGATGCGTACCCGATACGGACCTCAACATTGGGGAAACCTCGACCACATCATTAAATCCTAAATGCGCGTGACCGACTCCAATGGGCAAGATGGCGGAGATTTATGACCACTACAGGGAGGTCATCCTCTACGTTTTCTGGGGAGTTTTCACCACCGCCATATCCTTGCTGTCCTACGCTCTGTTCGTCAGGGTCTTCGGCATTGACCCGACAATAAGCAACATCCTCTCCTGGTTCTGCGGGGTGATCTTCGCCTTCGTAACCAACAAATGGCTCGTTTTCAGAAGCAGATCGACCGATCTCAAAACGATCATATGGGAGCTGGGGTCATTCTTCAGCTCGAGGATATTTACCGGGGTCATCGCCGCCGTTCTCTTCCCTTTCCTGAACTACACACTCGGACTCGGAACCATCGATGTCGACTTCGGGATACTGAACATTATCCTCGGGACCAGCGGAATGATCTCCAGGATAATCACGAGCATCGTCGAGATCGTACTGAACTGGGTGCTGAGCAAGTACCTCGTGTTCAAAGGGAACAAGAACAAGACGGAACAGGAAACGGAATAAACGTTCCTGTCTGAGATTTTAAAAGGGGCCGAAGCCCCGTTTGATTATCAGTTGACGTAATCCAGCCAGGCATCGTACTCGGGAACCTTCCCTGTGACGATGTCGTGGAATTTGGCATGGATCTCGGTGGCGACCTTTCCGACCTTCCCGTCTCCGATGGTCCTTCCGTCGATACTTGTGACGGGGACGATCTCGGCGGCGGTTCCGGTCATCCAGATCTCATCCGAGGAGACCAGCATGAACCTGGAGACCTCGGTCTCGAGAACCTCGAACCCCATGTCGGTGGCGACCTGAATTATGGAACGTCTCGTTATCCCGTCGAGGATGCTCTCGGCTGTGGCAGGGGTGATGATCCTCCCGCGACTGTACATGAATATGTTCTCGCCTGTACACTCGGCGACGTGCCCGACGGAGTTGAGCATGACGGCTTCATCAGCGCCCTGGCGAACCGCCTCCCTCTTCGCGAGGGTGGATGCGACATACGAGCCGTTGACCTTGGCCCCTGCGGGTCCGCACAGATTGTCAGGCCTCTGCCAGGAGGAGGTTATGAGTTTTGCCCCTGCGGACGAGTTGGATCCGAGGTAAGCGCCCATGTGGATGCATGTGATGGCCATGGATGCAGGAACCTTGACGGGGTTGAGTCCGACCTCCTCTCCGCTGAGGAAGACGCAGGGTTTGACGTAATCGACTGCATCCCCGTTGGCACGGACGACGTCCTTGATGGCGTTGCAGATGTCATCGAAACCGTATTTCTTACCGTCGAACTCGAGGTCGATCCCCATCATCTTGCATCCATCGATCATCCTCTGAACGTGATCCTTGAGTCTGAATATGGCCATCCCCTTGGGAGTCTTGTAGACCCTGATGCCCTCGAAGACACCGGTCCCGTAGTTGAGCGCATGGGCGAGAACATGGACCTTCGCATCTTCCCAGTCGACAAGCTTACCGTTAAGCCAGATTTTTTCTGTTTTATCCATGAGAATCACCATGATGTTGGATGACTGAGGAAATTTGCCCTCGTATACGCCAAGGGCACAATTGTTTCAATATTTACGCATTTTCGAGAAGAGGTCAGGAATCGTTTCTCCCCAGAATCTCATCCACCGCATCCGCGAACGTGAACTCATCCGAAACCTGGATGCCCCTGCAACCCAGTTTCCTCGCGAATTCCATGTCCTTCTCGTGGTCCCCTATCATGAAGGACCTGGAAGGGTCTATACCGTGCTTGGCCACAGCGGCCAATCCCATGCCGATCTCGGGCTTGCGACACGAGCAACGGTCATCCGGGGTGTGCGGACAGTAGAAGATGTCGTCTATGCGACCCCCTCCGGCACTCACAGATGCCTTCAGTTTGTCGTGGATCCTGTCCAGAACGGATTCGTCGAAATACCCTCTGCCGATCCCGGACTGATTGGTTACGACTATCACCAGGTAGCCTGCCTCGTTTAGCCTGCGGACAGCCTCTGGGACGAAATCGTATATCTCGAACTTGCCCGGGTCGTTGCAGTACGGGACGTCCTTCGCGATCGTATCGTCGCGATCTATGAACACCGCTCGCTGACCGAACATCTCACGCTCTACGATGCCGCATACGGTGTGACATGCGCAGAGGTAGCCTTCCTGGATGCGAGGTGTCTCTTTGGACGGGATGATGACCGCATGGTCCGCCATGTCCTTCATCTTCCCTCCGTCCCCGGTGAAAGATATCGTGACGGCTCCGCGCTCCTTGGCCGCCTCCATGGCCAGGATGACGTTCTTGGAGTTGCCGGATGTCGAGAAGCCTATGACCACATCGCCTTTCCTGCAGATCGCCTCGATCTGCCTCTTGAAGACCAGATCGTAACTGTAATCGTTGCCTATGGCTGTGACGGGGGCGATGTTGGACAGACACACACCCGGAAGGGCAGGACGCTCGAGCATGTACCTGCCGGAGAACTCAGCTGCGATGTGCTGCGCGTCTGCGGAGGAACCGCCGTTTCCCATGAAGATGGCCTGACCACCGTTCCTAAAAGCATCTGTGATCATATCGGCCGCCTTCCTTATCTGGGCCGGATCGATTTTCGAGATTGTTTCTGCGCTCCTGTTCAGTTCGGCTGTAATTGCATCATTCATGCGGATACCTCCAGGAGATCACTCCCTCAGGTTCGAACGTAAAGTCTGTGACCCTGGCCCCCTTCTCGAGCATCGCCTTGGCCACATCATATTTGCGATCGTATTCACAAATAAAGTACATGAATCCCCCTCCTCCGGCTCCGGACACCTTGCCTCCTATGGCCCCGGCCTTCACAGCGGTGTCGTAGAGATCGTCGATATAGGGGTTGGTGATCTTGCTGGAAAACTGTTTCTTGTAAGACCAGGACTCGTCAAGGAGCTCCCCCGCTTTGCGGATGTTTCCCTTCTCAAGGGCGATGACGAGGGAATCAGCGATGTCCCTCGACCTGTCGAGGGCCTCCTCGTTCTGTCCCTTGTTAAACTTGTCCACCTGACTCTCTATGATGGTGGCTGATTCACGGGGCCTCCCCGTGTAGCACAGAAGAGAACAATACTGGAGTTCGTTTACGGTGTTCCTTGGGATCTTCACACGGCTGACGGTCACGCCCGAACTGCCGAATTTCATGTAATTGAATCCTCCAAATACGGCCGCGTACTGGTCCTGTTTACCGCCCTTGAGTCCTATGTCCTCTCTCTCGAGCTTGTATGCCAGCTGAGCCATCTCCATGCTTGTGAGCTTGATATCCTGCCATTCACAGATGGCGGCGATGATGGAAACGATGACAGTGGACGATCCGCCGAGGCCGGATCCTGGAGGCGCCTCGGACTGGAGGAACATCTTGAACCCGTCTGTGATCTCGAAATGGTTCGTCACCGCCTTGATCAGATCCATGTTCCCATCGAATTTGAGGGGGCCTCCATCCAAGGGAGCCTCGTATTTCCCGTACTCCGTGGAGTGAACGGACATCGAATGATCTCCAGTCGGAGTAATCGTACAATAAGCGTACTTGTTGATCGTAGTGTTGAATACAGCACCGCCCTTTTTAGAGGCATACGGCTCCACATCCGTACCCCCGCCCGCCAGTCCGATCCTGAGCGGGGAGCGAGCCCTATAATGAATCCCATCCATCCTAATCACCGTGCTAAAAGGCCACAGCGGCTGTTTTTTCACCCGTAGGGGCTATTTATTACAACACGGGACTCCTCCTATATAGATATTTCAACTTATTCTTTGAATAACTAATGCCAACTCCAATATGCCAGATATATCGAAACTTATGTATGTCCGGAAGATGAAAAACAACATGTAAGATTATTGGTTCTATGAGCTAAGTTTACCAGTTGTGAACGTCAATCGACGAAGTATCCACGACTACGCTTAAAATATGGGAAGCGTTGCGAGTTTCATGCGGATCGCAATGATGACCGACAGCTGGTTCCCGACCAGGGACGGCGTGGTCACGTCCATATGCATCATCAAGGAATCACTCGAATCCCTGGGGCATGAGGTCTTTATCATTGCACCCGAACCGGAAAAAGAACATCGTCAGGATGGAGTCTACTACTTCCCTGCGGTTCGCTTCAAAAGCTATGAAGGATACTACGTCCCGATTCTGCCTTCCAACAAGATGGAGATTCTCAGGGAGATAAACCCCGACGTCATACACATACACGGGGTCGCGACGATGGCACTGAGAGGGTTGATCTGCGGCCACACCTTGGGCATCCCCACGGTGATGACATTCCACACCATGGTGGAGGATGCCGCCAAATACTACGCCCCGGTCAAAATCCCGCCCGAATACCTGAACAAACTGATCAGGATATATCTGAGACAGGTACTGAAGAGAGTCGATGTGGTCGTGACTCCGACGGAGTGCATCGGCCTCGAACTGGAATCCCAGGGAGCCCGCTGCAAGAACCTCGTGACCATACCGACCGGTGCGAAGACCGATGTTTTCAGACCCGGGATCCCTTCCGAAAGGATACGCGAAAGGTACGGCCTCGAAGGAAAACGGGTGGTCGTCCATGTGGGCCGCATATCATATGAGAAGGATCTCGACATGGTCGTCAGAGCCATGCGCAATGTCGATGCCACGCTCCTCATCGTTGGGAAGGGGCCTGCCAAGCAATCGATTGAGGATCTTGTGGATGAGCTGAATCTCAGAGACAGAGTGATATTCGCGGGTTTCGTCCCGGATGAGGAACTGCCCCAATACTACAACATGGCTGACGTGGCGGTATCTGCGTCGAAATTCGAGACACAGGGCCTGTCAATCCTGGAGGCCATGGCTTCCGGGAAGACCGTCGCCTGCCGCAACGGACGTGCGTTCGCGGAGATAATCCGCGACGGAGTCAACGGGTATCTGTTCGACGACGAGGACGGCTGTGCGGAAGCAATTGAAAAGGCGTTCAACGCACCAGAGGATCTGAGACGCGCATCATACGAGACAGCACTCGCGAACTCCCGTGAGAGATCCGTTGAGAAGTACATAGACGCATACAACCTGGCTATAGAGACTGAAAAGGCGGGGAGGAAAGGATGAGCATCGGGGATAGCCTGTTCGGACTGTTCGCCGGAATGGGCGATGAGGGCATCATCCTGTGCATATTCCTGCTGTTCTTCATAGACGCGCTTATCTTCCCGACCCTGCCGGAACTGTTCTTCATACTGGGATTCAACGGCAACGCCACGATAGGATTCGGTTGCGAACTCATACTGGCGGCTGTTCTCGGAGAACTTGCAGGCATATTCCTGCTGTACTACTTCGTCTCGAGGATCCGCATCCCCGAGAGGGTGTCGCGCGTCGCCGAGAGATATATCGACTTCCTTGTGGTCAGCGACGAGAAGATAATCCTTGTCAACAGAGTGGCACCGATGATCCCGTTCCTTGGAGCATTCATCGCCCTCATAAAGAGGTGGCAGCCGAGGAAATGCGTGTTCTACATAGTCCTCGGATGTGTACTGAAGTACGGTCTGATCATGCTGGCGAGCGGATTCTTCTACAACTACCTGTCCAGCGATGTGGCCCAGACCGTAACGCTCGTATTCATATTCGCGATCATCATCATCAGTTTCATAGCGGCTTACGCCAAGAAGAGAAAAACGGGGCTGGACGCATGAGGTTCGTAGACGTCAATCCATTCTTCTACCCGCATCACGGCGGCATCGAGACCCGCATGCATGACACTGCCAAACTGCTAGCGGCCAGAGGCCATGACGTGACCATACTGACCGGCAGATTGCCAGATACTCCCGAAGAGGAGACCACGGAGTACGGATACAGGATCGTCCGCCTGAAGTCCCGTATGTTGAACATCTACAATCCTCCGTTCATCAGTTCGGAGGGTGTCCTCGAAGCACTGGAGTCCATGTCCCCGGATGTTGTGAATTACAACTACCGTTGGGCCCCGTCGTACAACAACGCGCTGAGGAGATACGATGGCAGGAAGGTGTTCACATACCACAACATGTGGGGCGAGGGAATCGGGTTGCAGGCCAGGCTCTCCGAAATCAACGACAACATGTTCCGGAAGACCCTGGACACGTTCGACCACATAGTCTGCGTGAGCGACTTCGTTAGGGATGACCTGACCGCCAGGGGGGTCCCGGAGGAAAAGACATCCGTGATACCCACATGCATGGAACTCGGCCCCGAAACGGATTCACCGGAAGGGGACTTCATCCTCTCCCTCGGGAGGCTCGTGAAGACCAAAGGGCTGGAGTATCTGATAGAGGCAATGAGGGACGTGGACTGCAGGCTCGTTCTGTGCGGAAAGGGGCCCGAGGAGAAGAACCTGAGGAGACAGGTCCGGAACCTCGGATTGGAAGACCGTGTGGAATTCCGTGGGTACGTTTCCGAGGAGGAGAAGAACTTCCTGATGGACACATGCAGAATGTTCGTCATGCCCTCGTTGTTCGAATCGTTCGGATTGGCAGCCCTTGAGGTCCTGGGGCATGGCAGACCCCTGGTCTACTCGCGCGTGAACGGCCTGCCCGAGACCGTGGGTCCGGGAGGAGTCGGTGTCGAACCCCGCGATCCTGGCGCGATAGCCGAATCGGTGAACGAACTTCTCGGCAACGACAGCCTGCGTCACGAACTCGGTATGAAAGCCAGGGACCAGGCTGCGAGATACACATGGGACAGGTTCATTCCCGAGTATGAGAAGATCCTACTCGGGAAATGAGTTTGACGACCCCTTCGGGCCGGTTCCGTCAAAGCGCGTTGAGTGCCTTGACGTAGTGCTTGGGCTTGCTCATCTCGATGAGCTCCTCGACCTGATCGGATCCTCCGACGACGCCGACGTTTCCGCAGGGTGTGGATAAGAGCGCGTACGCGGACTGCCCGCATTCGGGTATGAGCTCAGCCTCGTAGACGTCCTGAAGCTTCTGGAGTCTGCCGATGGCGGTCTGCGCCGCAGCCTGATCGATGACAGAGAGGACCATCCTGGACTTCCCGGGGAGTTCGCACTTCCCCACGACGATCGTCTCGACGTTGATCTTGTTGCGCGTGAACTCCCCCATGACCCTCTGCATGACTCCGAACTCGTTCTTGACGATAAGTGAGATTACGTGCATTGTTCCACCACACATGTGATTGTGACACAGATATAACTAAATCGCTGGGGTCAGAGCGCCCTGCCCTCGTCCAGGACCGTTCCGGGACCTATGACGGTTCCATCCCCCAGGACTGCATTGCTGACCGTTGCACCTCTGCCGATCGTGCAGCCATTGCCGAGTATGGAGTTTGTTATGCGGGCCCCGTCTACCTTGCAACCCCTCATAATCAGCACACGGTCGATCTCCGAATCCGTCACATACGAATCCGCAAGGACGACCGATTCCCGGGACCTTGTACCTTTGACCTCCGCCCCGGGACCCATGTAGAAAACGCCCTCGAGGACGGATCCCTCGGCGGGCCATTCCGTGTCCTGATATTCAGCATGGGCCACGGCCAGGTTCGCCCCGAGAAGATCGTGCGGACGGCCGACGTCCATCCATATGCCGCTGAGTCTGAAGCCCTGTATGCGATGACCGTCCTTCATGAGCATCGGGACTAGGTCCTTGGAGAAATCGAAGAACGTCTTCTCGGGGACATAGTCAAGCACACTCTTGTTGAGCACATAGACACCTGCGTTGATCAGATTGGAGAACACCTCCTCCGGTTTCGGCTTCTCCTTGAACTCAGTGATCCTCCCGTCCTCCTCGACCCTCGCGATGCCGAACTCGCAGGGGTTCTCGACGGGGGTCAGGGAAATCGTGACGGAAGCACCTGTGGAGATATGCTCAGCGATCTCCCCCTTGACATCGATGGATGCGAAGACATCGCCGTTCGCGGCCACGAAAACGTCGTCCAGACGACTCTCGACGAGCTTCATGGCACCTCCGGTCCCGAGCGGTTCGTCTTCATAGGAGTAGATGATGGAGATCCCCAGGTCGGACCCGTCTCCGATGGCCTCCTTCATGAGCTCGGACTTGTATCCGCATGCCAGGATGACCTCCTCTATACCGGCCTGCGCGAGGGACCTGAGAAGGTACCACAGGCAGGGCTTGTCCGCCACCGGAAGGATGATCTTCGGATTCGTCTCGGTGAGAGGCAGCAACCTCGTTCCTTTCCCGCCGACCATAACGACGGCCTGTCTGACTTTACCTGTCATTTGCATCAATCCCCTGAACCCTAACCAACCTCACCGCGTTTATTCCCATCGGAAGACCCATGGAATCCGAGACAGGTTTGCACTTGGTACGCAGGATATGAATAATGGGGACGCCCAGATCCCTGTCGGATGTCGCCTCGTAGTTCGCCATGCCCTTGGCTATAATCAAACCGCACCTGTCGATCTCCTCCGCGAGGTCGACAGGAACATCGTCCCAATCGATGCCGATGTAGAACTTACCGGTCGAGACCAGCCTGTCGACCTCCGAGTCCATGCCGATGCGGAGAGCGTCGTCCATAGCCACATCGTTCAGTATAGGCACTCCGCGAACGACCCCCACGACCCTTTTCCCCATCCGACGCAACTGCCTTATGAGCACCTTGTCCAGCTGAGACTCTCCGCAGTTGTCGAACATGTACACAACACCCGGAACCTCATCAAGGACATCCCTCAAACCGTCAACGTCATCGCATCCGAGCCCCTGGGCGATCATATCATCGAATATCCCCATGAACTCATCCGGGTCGTCTATGGACAAACCGTTGCCGAAATCCATGATGTTCCCCACGACCGCGGACAAAACCGCAGTCCGCAGCGGGTCGTCGGAATCCAGGACGGCCCTGTCCAACGCCTCCACATAGGCTTCGGCCATCTCGTCGGCCCTGATCTTCAGATCCAGGTACGGATCGTCGGAGGCCACGGCATCGTATGCGCGCCGATGGACCTCCGTGGCTACGGACACTGATGATGTCCCGTCCCCCATCCTCCTGGAAAGCACTTCCGTGGCGGCCTTCACGGCATCGAACTCATGACCGCCGTCTACGAGTCTGGATTGGAAAATAACACGTCTGAGCAGACATGGAGCGCACTCGGCGTCGAACCTCATGACGAGACCCTAGAAAACACGATAAGATAAAGGTAGTTTTGAAACGTGTGGGGTCTCCCCCACGTTTAATTGTCTCAGACAACGGTGTTTGCGACGCACTCGATGTTCTCGATGCCTTCGATGGACTGGAGAGCCTGCTCGAGCTTGCCTCCGACCTCCTCGTCGGTGTCGTCGATGAGGAATCCAGCGTTGACCTTCATAAGTCCGAAGGCGACAGGGAGAATCTTGGTCTCCAGGAGCTGAACCCCAGCGGGGAGGACTCCGGAGAGCTTGCTGATGACGTTGTCGAGGTCGACCTCGGTGCTCTCGGGCATGAGATCGTATGCTGCAGCAATCTGACCCATAACAACACCTCAAGGACCCATGAATCCGCATTTCTTGCACTCGTAGGAGACGCCCTGATCGCGGCACTGGTCGCACCTTCCGATCTCGTACTCTCCGCAGCGGGGGCACTTGAAGAAGGTGTTTGCCTTGCCTACCAGTCTCTTTCCACAGGAAGAGCATATTTTATCGGCTGCCATGAGCAACCGATTAGATTCCTTATATTTAAAGAAAGATGGTTTGGACGTCCGCACCCCCGATGACAGGATGATTACCCGTTCACTTACGCTCGGAGGGGTACATCTGGTAGTAATCGACGCCGTACATCTTGGCGATGACCTTCGCCGTGAACTTGCCGAACCCCCAGAGCTGGTGGAACGTCATGATGGGAACCTTGGGATTGAGGTGAGACTCCCCCTCCGCGCGCTCCCCGAAATCGTACCTGTGGTAGCTGATCTCCATCTTGCGGTCTGCGTATTTGAGAAGGTCCATGAGCACTTTCCATCCCTGGAGCTCGAAGCTGTCCCAGTTGTTCTGGATGATCGGACGGAAGACGTCGCAACGGAGGGCGAACAACCCGCTCATCATGTCCTTGGTCGTCTGCTTGCCATGGATCTTGAAGAAGAGCTTGCAGTAAACCTCGACCAATTCGGAGCCGAGGGTCCTCTTGAGTCCCATGGCCATCCTGCTGTTCCTCGCGCCGACGCACAGGTCTGCACCCTTGTCCATCTCCGCGACGATTCCGCCCAGTGCGGAGACGGGGTGCTGGAAATCGCAATCCATGCACATGGCATAATCCGTGTCCGCGATGGCGAAGCCCTGGAGGACCGATGCAGCCAGCCCTCTCTCCTCGGGTTTGCGGACGAAGAACGTCACCAGAGGGTCGTTGAGAGATTCCACCTCTTCACGACTCCTGTCGGTGGAGTTGTCATCCATGAAGAGGATCTTGTAATCGGGGTATGCACTCCTGATAGCCCTGGCTATGTTGGCTATGTTCTTCTCCTCATTGTACGTTGGGATTACGATTGTGCACGTTCCTGGCATTGATTTTCCTCCGATTCTGATCGAGTCTTTATAAGCGCTTCTTCAACGTCCCCATCTGAAAGATGTATTTAGTATATTGGCACGGTCCAAACCTCCGGATGCTGTTGCATCGAAGTCGTATCCGTGACCGTACACGCAGAAGTAACCGCCGATGTAGATGTAAAGGCGCAGGTTCCCGTGAGTATCCCCGACAGCCATATCTCCAGAGTAATGCCCGTCGACGATCCCGTCTTGATTCTCGAGAACCACGGACTGGTAGCACAGGCCGGAACATATGGATATCGCGAGGTCACGGACCTGCTTCGAATTGAACTCCCCTCCGACGACGCAAACCTGCCCCGCCCCCAGCTGGACGAACGTGGTGGACGAATGCCTGCCATCCGAGTATCCTGCCCCTAGGTACACACGGTCGGAGCCAGACATATCCGGCGCGTACATGGTCCGGTTGTACTCGTAAGAGAACAGTTTACGAAAATCCGAACAGTCCTGGTATGCACTGTCGTTCGAAGCATTGATGGCATCCGTCCCGACGAACAGATCCGCTGCCCCGACTTCCTTCAAACCATCGCTGGTGGAGACGAACATTCCTATCGCGTTGCCTACCCAGTAAAGGCTTCCGCCTGCATCGATCCACTTGAGGATCAGGTCATCTGCACTGCCGGAGAACACGGTGTCGGGGATCGCACCGGATGCCATGGCCAATCCGTGACCGGCACAGGTTCCAGTTGCATAATCTGACGCCAACACGTCCGCCAGTCCTCTCGCATCAAGGATTGTCACATCTGGGATGCCCCTGTACTTCAACACCTTGACCAGCTGATCCACATAGTACTCCTGCGTCATCCTCTGGGCACCGACCTCGACAGGGGCATCCTCGTTGACGGCGGAGGCATAGGAGGGATCGAAGTAGATGTAGACGTGCGTCACGGCGACGTAATCGCCGTTGTCCATGAGAATTGCGTCGAACTCGTCCGACCCGCGGTCATCCACGGAATACCATATGCCCTCAGAGTCCGAACCCGCCTCGGATGAATATCCGTAATCACGGGGGATGTACGCGTACATCTCACCTATGAGCACAACCGCGCATATGACGATCGCAACCAAAGTCAGCAGCTTGTTCCCTTTCATCCCAATCTGCCTCCGAACGAACGTATGTAATCCGAGGCCCGGTCCAATCTGTCGGACCAACCCCTGCACAGGTCCACGGCACCCAGGATGACAAACGCGTACATTGCCCAATGCCAGACGCGGTCGAAGTCACCCATAAGACCTGTCAATGATTCAGAACCCCAGTCCAATGCGAAGGATATCGTCTCCCAGACAACCCACGACGGGTCTGCGATGCCGAAGTACTCGGACGCTATGAACAACGCGGAGTAGTTCACCCAGAACAACGCTTCCATGAACGTGAATATCGAGACGAGCAGATAGATCGTCAGATAACATGGCGGTTCGGGGACAACATCATGAAAAGAATGATGAAACCTACGACGGACGGTGCGTACTGATAGCCCCACTGGACCATCGTGGCAATCGATGCCAACATTCCGCAGTACAGGAACACCTGCATGTCGGCATCCTCGCTATCCTTCCTGAGCATCGCACGCACCATGAGCAGCATCAACAAAACGATGACCGCCAGCATGAAGATCAGATTGAACGAAGTCGATGCGTCATAACCCGACGCCCTGCTTGTGAAGAACGAGAAGGCCAACGCAAGCTCGCCGTTGAGAATCTGCGGAAGGAATATCATGAGTGTCATAGCTCCGAAACCGACCACGGACATGATGACGGATTTCCTGATGTCGCATGTGCCCTTCTTGCGAGCGATGACATAAGCCAGAAGCACCAGGATACAGACTCCCGGGAAGATCTTCAGCCACGTCGCCAGGGCGAACATGAAGCCCGCCAACAGGAACTTGTCGTCCTTGATGAGGAACAGCGTGACCAGAAGGAGGAACACAGATATCGTGTCGAATTGTCCCTGGATCGCGGACATGTACACCACGATGGGGCAGAAGCACCAGAGCGCCATGGCCTGGTGGCCCCTCCTCTCGCTTCCTGTGTATCTCCGGACGATCACATACAGCAAGTAACCGACCACGATATCGCATATGGAAAGTGGTAGCTTCAGGAGGAAATTGATACCTGGTGATGCCAATATCGCCTGATATCCCTCGAAATCCTCGATCATTATGAGGTCCGTGAACTTGTCCCCGAGTATTGGTGCCACGCCGGCGACCTGGGTCAGCATATCGGCGAATGAGAGCAGATACCCCCACACAGGGGTGTAGTAGAACCCGTTCAGACCGTACAGCCCATTCCCGTTCTCCACATTCTGGATGATTATCAGCCAATATTCCGAATCATAGGTATGCGAGAAGAACGCGGTCAGCACGAGATGAACCGCCAAAGACAGGACTGCGATCAGGATGACCGTCCTTGAAATCCCGAATCTCCCGCTGAGAACCGAACCGATCGCCAGACTCATGCTACCGGCCCTCCTTCGCCGTCAACGACATCCATCGAATAGAACCTCCTGTGGATGGACTCACGCCTCAGAATGAACATAATGAGCGATACCATGAGCCCGACCATCATCAGATCCCTGATCAGATTCTGTTCCACGAACATCGCCGTACCCTGCTGATAATCCGACGTCATGATGACGGCGAACGCCTCTATCAGGACCATGTACGTCATGAGTGTCCAGTTCTGATCGATAATGCGTCCCGGGACCATAGGCAACAACGCCATGAACGGAAACAACCAGAGCATGTACTGGGTGGAGAACACCTTGTTGGTCAGCACGAACGCGAGAATCAGGACCGTAGCGTAGACCAGGACCATCCTGTCGACCGACTCTCCGCTTTTCCTAGTGGTGTGGTTGTACGCGATCAACGCGAACACCGCGGCCAGTACCAAAAGGACGAACACGTTCCAGAACGGTAGCAGGATGTCGCTGATTGGACTGATTACATCATACGTCCCGTACATCTCCACCAAGGAAAAGGTTGTGAACCCGAGTATCCCCAGGCCTTGAATGACCACACCGACGACACTCTCCACCTGGAAGCCCCGGTCTGTGTGGAAGGTCAGGAACGAGAACACATCCCCGATGGAATCGCCGGCGAGGATCAACGGAACGACCGCTACGGCCAGAATCACGAGACTGGCCACTGCCCCGTCCCTTATGTTGACCGAACGACGCTCGCGCGTCAGCACATCCAACATGAAGTACATGACCAGGATCAGCACGGGATACATCTTCGTGAAAGCCCCGGCCATTGCCAGGCCGTATGCGGCCAGACGGTTGCCCCTCATGTAATAGTAAATTGAGGCCACGACGAGTGTCATTGGTATGACATCGAACTTCTTGACCATCTCCCTGTAGTACATGAGCATGAGAACCGTGAATAACGCAGCCACCAGGACCTTGTTCAGTTTCATCCTGTCACAGATTCTGAGCATATAGTACAGACACAGAAGGGAGAACAGGGTGACCATAACACCAAATATCGCCGCATACTCGTTCAGATCGGAGGTGAACATCGCAGGTATGTAGAAGAACACCAACGCGAAAGGCGGGAACTCGAACACGAAATCACGATACGGTACAAGCCCATCTTTCATCATCTGCGCCTGATTGAAGAAATTGATGACATCATCCTTCGGTGGATAGTTATCCAGGCAGTAATCGAGCATCAAAAGAAACAAGATGGCTGATACCGCCAACACGATTTCATCGCTGTGGTTCTTCAGTATTCCACGAAGATCCACGTCGGCGGCGATGTGCATCGTCGAATCGATATTATGCTGGTATATATCGATTCTCAATCATTGCATCACTTCAAAGTTCATCATCACACCGCGCACGACAATAACTAGACAGTTCCAACCAACCATATCGACGATAGACACTCAATGGATAGTAAGAACCGCCGAATAACGTCCCCGGTGTTCTGAGATACGGCATACTTTGATGCTGAGAAATGCGATTGGTCGCAGTTATCTGCTATATCCATGCAATTTTTTACCATATTCAGCGGACGAACGACGAAACAGCGACGGATCCCATGTGGTTCCGACCCTCAAACTTAAAGAACGAATCCCATACCCACATCCAGGTCATGATAAGATGAAGATGTTCGGAACCAACGGCATTCGCGGGATTGTGAACGAGTACATGAGCTGCGAGCTTGCCCTCGGGATTGGCCGCAGTGTCGGCACGGTACTCGGGAAGAAGGTTGCCGTGGCCATGGACACCCGCGTGTCTTCGATCATGATCAAAAGCGCCCTCTGCTCCGGACTCGCCTCCGTCGGCGCGGACGTGTTCGACCTCGGCATGGTTCCGACTCCCGCTTTGCAGTACTATGTGAAAACACATGGGGACATAGACTGCGGAGTCATGATCACAGCATCCCATAACCCTCCCGAGTTCAACGGGATAAAATGCATATCAGGCGACGGCACGGAATGCACACCCGAGGAGGAGAAGGCGATTGAGGACACATATGAGTCTGAGATCGGTTGCGTCCCGTGGAATGGGATCGGCAGAATGATGACCGTCAACGACGCAGGGGAACGGTACGTGGACTCCATCGTGTCCAAAGTCGATGCGGAATTGATCAGGAACGCGAAACTGACGGTCTGCGTCGATTGCGCCAACGGGGCATCCGTCACCACGACACCGATGCTACTCAGCAAACTCGGCGTGAGGGCCATAACTATCAACGGCAATCCTCAAGGCGAGTTTCCGGGACATCCCAGCGAACCGACCGAAGAGAATCTGGAACTTCTGAAGAAGATCGTCCTGGATTCGAACGCGGACATGGGCGTGGCTCACGACGGGGATGCGGACAGATGCGTGTTCATCGCAGATGATGGAAGATTCCTGAGCGGAGACCTGTCGCTAGCCATTCTAGGCAAGTACATCCTGAAGCGCAATGCCGGAGGGAAGATCGTCGTCACAGTGGCGACATCGTCTATCGTGGAGAAGGTCGCCCGCGATTCTGGTGGATCGGTCGAATACACCGCGGTCGGGTCGCCCATAGTGGCACGCGCGATGGCCTCCGACGAAGGGATCTTCGGAGGCGAGGAGAACGGCGGATTGATCTTCGCCGACCATCAGTACTGTCGTGACGGTGCAATGGGTCTGGCCATGATGCTGGAATGTCTCGCCAGAGACGGCCCGCTCTCGCAACAGGCGGATTCCCTGCCGAGATACCACACGATCAAAGCTGCGATAAAATGCCCAGACGGACTCAAGGATGAACTCATCCGGAGCATCTCGGAAGCCCACTCAAGCGACAGATGCAGCCTTACGGACGGCCTGAGGATAGATTACGACGACGGATGGATACTGATGAGGCCCTCCGGCACAGAGCCGAAGTTCAGGATATATTCGGAATCGAAGGATCCCGATACGGCATCCAGACGCTCGAAGGAATTCATAGAGGAAGCCGAGAGAACGCTGAAAGACATCAGTCGAGCGAGCGGGACAGCTTCTCCTTCATCTGCATGACGGGACGGACCTCCGCGGGATCGATGCCACGGATCTGCGCCATGTATACGGAAACGTAATCGCCCAGAATGATTGCCCTGAACATATTCTCCAGAGCAGACGTTCCGCCGAGGTCGATGGCCACAGGATCGCAGTCGGTCCCGGCCAACTGTTTGAATGCATCTTCCAACGACCCCGTACCCTGGCCGTCGCATCCCATGAGGAACGCTATGGCGTAGTTCTCCCTGGAATCACGAACCCACCCATCCAAAGCCTGCGCGTTGAACAGTGGTGCCGACTCGCAGAAAGCCACGAACTTGGAGTTCTCGTTGATCTGGGTCTTCCATCTGAACGCGACGGAACCCATGCTGCTGTCCGCGCAAACCACAGGGACCTTGCCCATGAACCTGCGGGAGAGCATCCAAGCCTGACCTCCTTCGGGAATGACGACCTCATCCCTGTATCTCCTGAGGTCCGGTATGAACGACCTGATCTCCTCCGAAAGGTCGGGACATCCCGCTGAGCGTATGAGTGCCAGCGTGTATCCGATCATATAACCTATGGCGTGCCTGGGGTGCATCCCCTCCGGCAGAAGCGCCAGCATGTTACCGTCGGCCTCGGCCACATCCCTGAGCTTCCCTCCGGATGTGACGGCGACTATCACGCATCCCCTTGCCTTGGCCTCGTTGTAGATCTCCAGCGTCTCCGCCGTGTTCCCGGAATAACTGGATATCACGGCCAACGTCCGCGACCCCGCCCATGACGGGATGGCCGGATAACGGATCAGACGGATGGGCTTCGAAGATGAGGAATGATAACAGTCGGCCGCTATGTATCCGCTGACCGCCGAACCTCCCACGCCGCAGAGTATGATGTTGTCACAGTCGAAAACGACACCAGGGTCGTAACTCAGCGACTTCTCAAGGTCGTCCGAGAAATGGAACAGCTGCTCGGAAGTCGGCACATCGGTCATTACGACACCTCCATAAACCTTGCAGCGGATATTGCGAACGCGATCCCCCTCAGGTCTCTCCTGATGACGCACCCGTCGCCGAGGTCGATCTTTGACACCGGCCTGCCGTTCTCATCCAGCACCTGCATCATACAACCGACGATCCTGTTGACGAGATCCGATTCGCTGACACCTCTAAGGACGACCATGCTCAGCTCTTCCGCGTGGGAATTCGGATCGGACCAACCTACCAACTCGTTGTGATCGAACTCGGGAAGCTCCCCTACGAATGTAAGACGACCGCAACCAGAAGAGAGGATCTCCCGCATTATAATGGCGCAAGCGTGCGTGTCCGAGGTGCTGTAGAACGCACCGACCCTGCCATCCAACACCGTACATAGCTCGGCCGCGTCAGATACCAACGAACCCGCCTGGGACCTGACGGATTCGACGGCATCACGCAACAGAGAGGTTGAATCGAACTGCCCTGTCGAACATGCGACCTTCACGAGCGCCCCGAGGGTGAATCCCAGAGTACGGGACCCTGTGCAATGCGGGGGCATGCGTATCTCAGAATCGTCCCGAGAAACACGAAGGACCTGACATCCCCTCTCACGGAGGATGTCCTCTACGTCCTTTGCACCCGGACAGGAATCCACCGAGACCAGGACAGCGGTCGTGTCGGGTCCCACCCACCCCGGAACACGGTTGTCGCGGACGCATGTAAGCGGCCTGTCGGACAACTCGTCCGCAACATCCGCCAGAACCTCTCCGCATGCCGAACAGAGATCGGTCCCGAATATGCACATCTGCGAAGTAACGTCGACGCTGGGTTCGATCCCGAGTCCCTCAAGGACCGAATCAAGGAATGCACCCAGTTCGCACTCAACCTCGACCAAACGATTCGAACTGTCAAACTGCGTCATCCCATCACCTCCGAATCCAAACAGGCTCCGAATGAGAACGATGATGACCGCATCCTATATTTAGATGGTTAAAAGAAGAAAGCGTTTCAATGAAGATGGGGCCGAAGCCCCATGATTGTCGTTCAGCTCTTGAAGGCGGGCTCTGCATCGGGGATGTAACCGTCCGCCATCATCTTGGCCGTGAGTCCTCTGGACCTGGTGATCATGAACTCGGCCCTGTCGTGAAGCTCCTGCCTGCTCAGCTTGAGCCTGGCGACGCCCTGCTCCTGAGCCTTCATGGCCACTGCGACGGCTTCCCTGGGGAACACCTCAGCCTCAGCCATCGTGGGGATGATGTAGTCCTCGGACAGACCCTTCTCCTCAGCGCACTTGGCCAGTTCCTGGGCGGCTGCGATGCACATCTCGTCTGTGATTGTCTTAGCCCTCACATCAAGCACTCCGCGGAAGATCGCGGGGAATCCCATGGAGTTGTTGACCTGGTTGGGGAAGTCGGACCTTCCAGTGGCGAACACCTTGCATCCGTGCTCCTTGGCCTCCCAGGGCCAGATCTCGGGTATGGGGTTGGCCGTGGCGAATATGACGGGGTCGTCGGCCATCAGGTCCACATACTCTGCGGGGATGGTCCCGGGTCCGGGCTTGGATGCGGCGATGACTATGTCCGCGCCCTCGAAGGCCTCCTTCATACCTCCGCTCTTTCCAGCTCCGTTAGTCTTCTCGCAGATCTCCCACTTCTGCCTGAAGTCGTTCTTGACATCCTCCCTGGAGAGGTTCAGGATTCCTTTGGAGTCGCACATGCACATGTTCTTGGGACTGAATCCCGTGGCCAGAAGCAGCCTTGCGATGGCAATGGATGCCGCTCCGGCTCCGATGACGGTGATGCTCGCTTCCTCGAGCTTCTTGCCCACCAGCTTCATGGCGTTGATGGCCCCGGCTACCTCCACGGTCGCGGTTCCCTGCTGGTCGTCGTGCCATACAGGGATCTTGCAGTCCTTCCTCAGCTCGTCGAGGATGTCGAAGCACTTGGGGTTCGAGATGTCCTCGAGGTTGATTCCGCCGAAAGAGGGGGCGAGGAGCCTGACAGTCTCGATGATCTTGTCGGGGTCCTTGGTGTCAAGGCATATGGGGACACAGTCCACGCCTCCGAGGTACTTGAAGAGCATGGCCTTCCCTTCCATGACGGGCATGGCTGCCTCGGGTCCGATGTCCCCGAGTCCGAGAACACGTGTTCCGTCAGATACCACGGCTACGGTGTTCCATTTGCAGGTGTACTCATACGCTAGGTCGGGGTCCTTGGCTATCGCCTTGCAGGGCTCCGCGACTCCGGGGGAGTACCAGATGGCGAAATCATCGAAGGACCTGACGCACGCTTTGGGTGCGGTCTCGATCTTTCCGCGGTAGTATTTGTGAAGGACCATGGCGTCCTGTCCGGGCTTCTTCGCCTTCTCCAGGCGCTCCTCGACACTCATCTCCTGTTGGTTGACCATTATGAAACACCTCTGCGATTCTACGAACTTCGTAAAATGGCTTCGAATTCTAAGCCATGCCATACAAGTTTCACTATTTATAGTAGACGTAATGACCGCAAATCGAAGAACCTGCAGATGCCCCGACACCCCTCCGAACACAGGATCCGGCGCATCAGGTTTTTAAACCCCGTCATTGTCACACGGACATGGCCGGAGAGATAAAGGTGCTTCTCGTGGATGGGTACATAGACGACCCCGCTGCCCTCGGAGTTCCGCCGTACATATCGCCCATAGTCCGTGCCATCGCGGGAGCGGCACTGGATGCCGGTGCCGATGCCGTGGACTACATCACGATAGACATGATAAGGAAAGGCAAGAAGATCCCCGAGGCCGCGGTCAGCGTGGTCATGTCCGGCAACACCGTCCCGGGAAAGTACCTGCGCTCGATGCCCATGTCGTCCAAGGAGCTGGAGGCCCTTTTCCCCAGGCTCAAAGGATGGCGGCTCATCGGGGGATCGGCCGCCGACACCGACATCGCAAAAAGTTTCGACTTCGTCATCAGGAAGGATCTCGCCGCCTCATTATACGACGGGATATCCGGGAAGGAAGTCGGGGAGAGGTACCGCACTTTGGAGGAATGGAACAGATGGATGGTCCTGGGTGCCGACATAGTCACCCAGCACCAGGACTTCCCCCAACCGCTGATAGCCGAAGTGGAATCGTACCGCGGATGCCACAGATGGTCCACCGGAGGATGCTCGTACTGCATAGAACCCATGAAAGGGAAACCCCTGATGCGCTCGCCGGACGACATCCTGACAGAGGCGAAGAAACTCAGGGACCTCGGTGTGCGCAACCTCAGGGTCGGCGGCCAGACGTGCATCATCTCCTATGGGTCGGAGGACGAGTCCCCTGTGCCCCGCCCCAATCCTGATGCGGTCGGCGAACTGTTCCACGGCCTCAGGGACCTCGAATTCGATGTCCTGCATGTGGACAACGCCAACGCCGCAGTGATATCCGAATACCCGGAAGAATCGGAGGAGGTTCTGAAGATCCTGAACGAGTGCTGCACCGACGGAAACGTGCTGGCGCTCGGGATGGAATCTGCCGACCCCAGAGTGGTCATGGAGAACAACCTCAACAGCATGCCTGAACAGGTCATGGATGCAGTCCGCATGATCAACAGGATCGGGGGCGGAAGAGGGCCCAACGGACTTCCCGGGATCCTGCCAGGACTGAATCTAATCTGCGGACTGGACGGGGAGACATCCGGGACGTACGCCCAAGACATGGAGTTCCTCCGTCAGGTGAGGGATGAGGATCTGATGGTCAGACGCATCAACATACGCCAGGTGCTTCCGGTAAGAAAAGCGTTCGAGACCCGCGTGGACCAGAGGAGATTCAAGAGTTTCAAGGAAGATGTCAGGACCGAGATCGACCGCACCATGCTGGAGCGGGTCGCCCCCTATGGGACGGTCCTGAGGAACGTCTACACCGAGATACACGACGGCAACACCACGTTCGGAAGGCAGATCGGCTCATATCCTCTGCTGGTGGGGATCCCGTACAAGATAGACCTGGACCAGTCCGTGGACGTGTTCGTGACCGATTGGGGATTCAGGTCCATAACCGGCATAACCTATCCGTTCGACATCAACTCCATGCCCATGTCGGCACTGGCTGCGCTTCCGGGAATCGGGAAGAAGAGGGCATCCAAGATAGTCATGAACCGCCCCATGTGCGGCTGGGACGACCTTCTCGAGACTCTGGAGGACCCTCATGTGGTCGACGGTCTGAGGGACCTTGTGGTCTTCCGACCGGAGGACAGTGTTTTCAACACACGGAACATACGGTGAGAGCATGGACACGGCGCGCGCAGCGAGATATCCGTTTCTGAAGGAGTCCAAGGAGTTCGCAAACTCGAACTCCGCAGACCTAGAGGCACTCATAATGTCGCCGTCCTTCGAACCCGCCCGTACCAGAGGCGTGGAGAGGGTCATGAACGCCCTGAAGAACTCGGAGGTCACATACAAACCGCTGATGTCCGACTACGACTGCCTCATCGAGGTCATGTCATATCCGTACGCCAGGATGATAGTGTCCCGTGTCGGAGACAGGTTTCTCACGCGCAGATACGCGCTCGCGGAAGCCGTCAGGATGAACAAACTCCTGGCAGGCGAGGACCGCGCAGGCGTCCTGACGGTCTCCGAGGAGCTGGGGGTCGCATCCGCGATGGACAGCGACGGCATGATCCGCATGAAGTTCCCGGACTACCTAAGATTGGCGAACAGGCTCAAGAGCGTGGACTGGAAGCTGATCAACAGCGACATACACGCGGGAATGGTCTACCTCCCCCAGGAGAAGTTCAGCCGTCTGATGCAGAACGCCCTACAGGACAAGATAGAATCGGAACTCCCATTGGAGACGCCGGAAGAGTATGTCCAATTCCTGTCCAAGCCAGTGGACGGCATCCGTCTCGCCCTGGAGGAGGTCAAGAAACAGTTCGACCCCACCGGAGGGGAAGGTCTGAAGAACGAATACCTGCCGCCCTGCCTGAACCGCATCATGGAGATGTCCAGGAAGGGGCTGAACCTTCCACACAGTGCCAGGTTCGCGCTGGTGACGTTCCTGAACGCATTGGGTCTGACCTATGACGACATCATCAAGGTGTTCTCGGAATCTCCGGACTTCGACGAATCCAAGTCCGAGTACCAGATCAAGCACATCACAGGGGAACTGAGCGGAACCGACGGATACTCACCGCCGGAATGCAAGACCATGAAGACGAACGGCCTCTGCTACAACCCGGATTCGCTCTGCGAACAGGAGTGGATGAACCACCCGCTCAGCTACTATCGTGCGAAGACGAGGAGGTCGTCTGGACCGCAGCGCAATCCTCCGGCGACGCCCAAGACCGAGAAGTGACCTCACTCCTTGCCGTCGTACATCTTCCCGAGATTCTTCCAGGTGATTATGGCCCTCTGGATTGCAGTCAGGTTACCGACCACGGCGAACCACAGGATCATTATCTCCAGCCAGGTGATCTCCAGTCCCGCGATCTCGAAGGACCCGTACCCGAACTGTATCATCACGAACTGGATTATCGGGAACAGCGTGGACAGGACCACCCTATCCGCCCTTCCGAGCAGTCCGGCGTAAAGTCTGGGGGCACCGATGGCCTGAGCCTGGGTACCCATATAGGATGTGAGCAGGACGCCGACCAGAGCCAGCATACCGAGGTATGGGTCGCACCAGTAAGAGCAGAAGGCCACTCCCCCGATCATGAATACGTCGGCGTACCTGTCGAAGACGTGATCCAGGTAATCCCCCTTGGGGCCGGCCTTTCCCGAGAGCTTGGCCACCTTGCCGTCCAAGGCATCGAAATAACCTGAGACGATGACCATGACGGCACCCACCAGAAGCAGCCACTCGCGGTCGGCATCGCCACTAAGGTAGAACACCGCTCCGCAGAGCAGGGCGAGAATGAGCCCGATCCATGAAATCGTGTTCGGGTTTACGTTGATAAGCTTCCTGGCCACGGGGGTCAGTGCGAAATCGACCCTCGCCCTCTGTCCGTCTAGAACCATCTCTCCATCTCCGAAGACCAATCGGCCTTTCCTGAGGGATAATCCCGCCACCCACCATTAAGAATTTTCTCTACCGCGTCCGCAGATTCGGAAGCTGTGCACGACGACGTGTCCACCTCCGCGGTGTCGAATTCGCATTCAGCGGCTTCGAAGGTTATCTCGTCAAGGATCTCAGCCTGCACGTTCTCCCTGACCTTGTCCTCGGAGTACCCGCGGGCGCGAAGACGATCGGCCAGCACATCGGGATGACACCTCAGTATGACGGCCCCCCTGCAGTCCATGAAATGTGACAGGTGGCTGTCGAGGATGTGGATGCCTTCGGAGGAACGGAACATCTCCAAAGCATCGTTCAGAAGCTCCAGGTCGACCTCATATGTGTCCCTGGATTCATCGTAGCTGCCTCTGAGGCCATGTTCGGAGATGAACTCCTTGCCGTCTATGACGTCGTATCCACGGGACCTCAGCTCTTTCGACACGGAGGTCTTCCCCGTGCCGGGAGTTCCGGATAGAGCGTAGAGCACCATCGAATCATCCGATCTCACGCAGATATGGCTCCGCCCTTTCCAAGGCGGTATCCCAATCGGGAAGCCCCGTCAGCGCCCCGACCTCTGCCACCACGAAGGACGAAACGGAAGCTGCGATCGTCAGTGCCTCGGGGACATCGTATCCGCGATATAGCGCCGAGTAAAATCCCGCACGGTAAGTATCCCCTGCGCCGGTGACATCCATGACCCTGTCCGCTGGAACTGCAGGTATCCGGACAGTCTCATCCCCGATCCTGGCCATGCTGCCTTTGTCCCCCAGAGTCTCCACTACAAGCGGCACGTCGGCATCCAGGACACTGTCCAGCCCGAGGTACCTGCATATTGTCTCGGCCTCAAGCTCGTTGCAGAAGAGGGAATCTGCCAGAGGGATCGCCTTACGGACAAGGTCGGCATCCCAAACGTGATGGACCTCCTGAGCAGGGTCCAGAGCCACATCCGGCCCGTTGATATCGTCCATTATGGAGATGTAGTACGAGGGCTGGCCTGTGCAGAAATGGACCTTCCTCGACCGGGACGCCATGTCGATGAGCCTGATGCCCAGGTCGTCGGCGTGTCCCTGAGGCCCTTGGAAGAAGAACACCCTGGTGACATGCTCCCTGTCGTTGATGATTACGCATGTGGAGGTCTCCTGGTCGTCGAGTACCTTCACCTCATCCATAATCAATCCCGAATCCTCCATGAAACGGAGGTATCCCGCAGGGAAATCGGGACCTATGAAAGCACTGAGAGCGGTGGGACAGCCCAGCTTGGCCGCCGCCACCGCGATGTTGGGTCCGGTCCCTCCCAGGGTGGTCTTCTTGGACAGTGCATCGGCTGTGATCCCGGGTTCCAAAAACCTGTCGATGGATATGATCTGGTCGACGGTCACATGGCCGTACACTGTCAGGAAAGGATCTTTCAGGTTCCTTCCTCCCATCCGGTGACGTACTTCACCTGCTCATCGGTCATGGTGTCGATGGTGACGCCCATGGACTTCAGCTTGAGCGCGGCGATCTGCATGTCTATCTCATGGGGAACGGCGTAGACCTCGTTGTCCATGCTGCCGTAGTTGCGGGTCATGTGGACTATGCCCAGTGCCTGTGTGGCGAAGCTCATGTCCATGATCTCCGCGGGGTGCCCCTGTCCGGCGGCCAGGTTCATCAGCCTGCCCTCGGCGATGAGGTACAGTGACCTTCCGTCCTGCATCTTGTACTCGTCAATGAAGTCACGGACCCTCTCTTTGGAGACAGCCATCTGCTCCAGGGCGGCCTTGTTGATCTCATTGTCGAAGTGACCCACGTTGCCCATGATGCATCCGTCCTTCATGACCGCGATATGGTCCGCGGCGATGATGTCCTTGCATCCGGTGACTGTGATGATTATGTCGGCGATCCTGACGGCATCGACCATCCTCATGACCTCGAAACCATCCATCTTCGCCTCGATGGCCTTGATGGGATCCACCTCGGTGACGATGACGGATGCGCCGAGGCCCTTGGCCCTCATGGCCACCCCTTTTCCGCACCATCCGTATCCGGCCACGACGAGCCTCTTCCCTGCGACGATGAGGTTGGTTGCGTTCATCCACCCGTCGAATGTGGACTGTCCGGTTCCGTACCTGTTGTCGAACATGAACTTCATCTTGGCATCGTTGACATCCAGGACGGGGAACTTCAACGCCTTGTCCTTGGCCATCGCTCTGAGGCGGACCACTCCGGTGGTCGTCTCCTCGTTGGCGGCCTTGATGTTGCCCAGGACGTCTTTCCTGGACGTGTGGGCCATGGCTATGAGATCAGCTCCGTCATCGATGATGAAGTCGGGAGCCATGTTTAGAACCGTGTTCAGATTGTTGTAGTACTCCTTGGAGGACTCCCATTTCTTGGCGTAGACGTCCAAGCCGTACTCCTCCCTGAGGGCGGCGGCCACCGAATCGTCGGTCGACAAGGGGTTGCAGCTCGCTAGACGGATCTTGGCCCCGGCATCGGCCAGGGTGACTGCCAGCATCCCGGTCTTGGCCTCGGTGTGGAGGGCCATCCCGATCTTCAGACCGGCGAGAGGCTGCTCGTCGATGAAGCGCCTGCGGATGTCCATGAGCACGGGCATATGGGTCTCTGCCCAGTGGAGCCTCAGGGACCCTTTCTTCGTTAAATCGTCCATATCAATCATTCTCCTCCGTCTACATTCTGCATCAGGTAGTCGCAGATGCACTCCACAGTGAGACGGCGGTTCTCCTTGTTGGAGAATCCGTCCAGCGTCTTTAAGATAGTTTCCCTGTCGCCGCGAAGTTCGTCGATGAAGCGGGATATGTTGTCCAACGCACGGGACATCTCATCGCATATAGGAACGGTCGCGGCCCGCGATGTACGAGACAACGGGTTCAGATCCACGGATATCACAACCTTGCCCATGGCCACCAACGCTTCCGCACGGTCACCATCCTCTATCGGCACCAGTATGACATCGCTGGAGAATATACCCTCGTCCGTGCACAGGGCACGGTCGTGCTGGAGGCCTTCGATCCTCCGGTCCGGTTCCCTTCCGAGAACCTCCTCCGCACCGTTGGACTCGAGGTACGATATCAGGCCCTCCATGCGTTCAGGGGTGCGATGGAACAGATTCACCTCCAGCTTGGCAGGTATCTTGGCAGCCAGGTCTATCAACCCCTTCGGATCCAGCGCAGCGGCGTTGCCGTTGACACAGAGAACAGGGTTCCGGGCATTCAAGAGATATGCAGCTGCTGCCTTCTCCGCCTGCAGGGCGGCGTCGGTGCTCCTCTCACCCATCATGTAATCGTATGCTTCGCCCCTGCCGTGGGATATCAGTCCCGTCGGCGTGACCAGCCCGCGTTCGACCATCTCGGCCAGGCGCTCGCGGGTCATGAGCGACTTGTATCTCGGATGACTCTCGGGGATTTCCACGAGCCTCTATCCTACTCATACCGTATAGGGTTCACGGTCACCACCTCTTAAGTACAGGACGGTGATGATGCCCGCATGCCTGACATCCGCATCGTCGTAGTGGGAGCCAAATTCGAAGGGAACGTCGGAGCCATAGCGCGCTCAATGGCGAACTTCGATGTATCCGAGCTGTATCTGGTGAACCCTTGCGAGCTCGGTGACGATGCATACCGCAGAGCCAAACACGGATCGTCCGTGTTGGACGGCGTTCACATCGTGGACACCCTCGACGAGGCCCTGGATGGTTGCTTCCTCGTTGTCGGGACCAGCGGTGTCACCACCAAGGGCGATAGGAACTACACCCGCATACCCGTCCCCGTCAGGGAATTTGCGGAACATGCGAGAGGATACCCGGAGAAGATCGCGATACTGTTCGGAAGGGAGGATATCGGGCTCCTTCAGGACGAGCTGAACCTATGCGACGTCCTCATCACCGTACCGACCGGGGACGAGTATCCTATCCTGAACCTGTCCCATGCCGCCACTATCGTGATGTACGAGTTCTTCCAGGCGGAACACACCCCCAGGAGGGCAGAACCCGCCGACAGACACGAAAAGGAACTGATGTTCGAATTCTTTGGCGACGTCATGGACGGCATAGAGT
This sequence comes from uncultured Methanomassiliicoccales archaeon, assembly GCA_964550065.1. GTDB lineage: Archaea > Thermoplasmatota > Thermoplasmata > Methanomassiliicoccales > Methanomethylophilaceae > Methanoprimaticola. Next base: position 113,850 of record CAZJWD010000001.1, on the reverse strand, counting down.
ATCCCCCGAACCGCAGGGAGATGACGACGGTCATGTTCAGACGCATGATGGGCAGGTCCCTGCCGACCAAATACGAATACAACACCATCATGGGCGTCTTCGGGGATGCCGCCAAGATCATCAGATACGGCAAACCCTGGGAGAAAAAGGATCAGAAACCCTGAACCGGGAGGAATGTGAGGACCTTGGTGTCCTCCAGGTCATCCCTCTTCACAATGTCCGGAACTATCCCCGTCATACTGACCACTGTGGCGAAAATGGATTCTATCTGAGCGGTCCCGAACCCGGAACTCACAAGCACGACTGATTTTCCGAACGAGGGGTCGACTTTGAACATCGACACCTCCGTCGCCTTTGCGACCGCGTCCGAAGGCTGGATGTCGGATGTGTACGCCATGGTGTAAATCTTCTGAGAGAACGTGCTGAAGAATGGCCCCTCGGTCATCCTCAGGAGGTTCCTTATCGAGAAAGAGGCCACCATCGTCAGATAGTTCATGATGCGATGAATCTTGAAATCAGGGAAGATCCTGCTCATCGAGACGATGTCGAACATCATCAGACGGTCCGACGAGGACATTACATCGTCCAGGGCGTCCATAGCTATCCGGCGACGGGCCTCTTCCAACGGAAGCCCGACGACGGTGACGACTGAGCAGCCGGCATCACGGGCCAGCTCGGCGATTGCAGGCAGCATGCCTGTCCCGGCGCTTCCCCCCAGTACTGCGAACAACATGACTATGCGCTTCCCGCTGAGTCTTGCGGTTATCTCATCGCCCCTGTCCAGGATCATCGAGTAGACCCCGTAATGATCCGGGTGACTGAGAACGGCCTCCGCCGTGGGTGCATCGGGAATCCTATCGGGAAGGTCCAGACATAGGACGTCCGTATCAGAGAATTCCTCGGATTCCTTGACGATGCGTGCCGCTGCACCGCCACAGGCTATGAGGATTACGTCCTCCAGGGTCACTCCCCCGCAGTCTTCCAACGCACGAACTGTCTGGCGGCGGCGCACACAGCGTCATCCAATGACGAACCATCGATGGTCAGATCCTGTATACACAAGAAGTCATCCCCCAGGTCCGGAGCCGGCGTCACACCCTGTGCCAGACGTTCCTCGGCGTAACCGTCCAGAACCGAACGGACAGCATCGGACAGCGACCTGAACTCGCCTGAATCCACTAGGGACCTGAGTATGGACACGGTCTCCGACGACAGCCTCACGGTTATCCTCTGATCCGAATCCATGCCGAACAATCCTCGATTTTTAAAAAAGAAGGGTAAAAGGTTTGTGTTGTCAGCTTAAGACCAACCGTTCATCCGAACAGGGCAGAGAGACCGGCTGCGGCCTCTTCCTCACTGACTGCTTCCTCTTCAGGCTCGTCAGCAGCTGCTGCAGGTGCGTCTGCGGCAGCGGCGGCGGCTGCGGGGGCTGCGGCGGCAACGGGCGCGGCGACTGCTGCGCTGGCGATAGCCTCCTTAATGTCAACTCCCTCGAGAGAAGCGACCAGTGCTTTGATCTTGGCTGCGTCAGCCTCGACTCCGGCGGCAGTGAGGACGGCGTTGATTGCGTCCTCGGTGATGTCTTTGCCAGCAGAGTAGAGAACCATAGCGCTGTAGATATACTCCATCTGATTCAACTCCTTTAATTTAGCCGAATAATGCACTGAGGCCAGCTGCTGCTTCTTCTTCGCTGACCTCTTCTTCTTCCTCTTCGACAGCTTCCTGTACGGGTGCGGCCTCGACGGGTGCTGCGGGAGCGGCAGCTGCGGCGCAGCTGAGCCTGGCGGCGATCTCGTCGCTGGTGTATCCGGTGGCGGAAGCGACCGCAAGCATCTGCCTGTCGGCCTTCGCCAGAAGCATGTCGATGTTCTCCTTGGTCGGTATCGCGGCCTCAATGGAGAGTCCCATGGACTCCCTGAACGCCTTAGCAATGAGCGGAACGATAGTGTCCTTTGTGGGGAACGCAATCGAAACACCGAGTGCCAGTGCGTTGTGTGCGGCCGTAGCGAACATTGTGGAATAGTAGTCTTCGGGGATGTCCAGAACGTCCCTGCCGTAGATCACTCCACCCTCGTAGGCGGACCTGAGGTCCATTCCGACGACCATGGGCAGGATCTCCAGCTTGGGAAGCATCGCTGCGACGGGTCCGGGGATAGGTTCTCCGGATTTGACGAGCGTGGTATCCTTCTTGACCACAATCTTTCCTGCCTCAATGGCGGCAGGAAGCCCTATTTTCTGAAGTTCACCGATAATCGGGCCGGGTCCGAACGGGGTCGGTCCCTTGGGTACAACGATGTCGTAGGGTGCGAGCTGCCCCTCCTTTGCGGGAGCGGGAGTCATCGTGGCCTCAAGCTTCTTGAAGAGCTTGAAAGGGTCGATGTCCGTGGTGACAATCGCACACTGTCCATGAATCGCGTCTTTGAGTCCGATGATCTCGGGTTTCTCTTTCGCCGCCTCCTCGATAGCCAAGAGCATAAGGTTGTTCTTGGTCATCTTAAGCTTGGCGTGAGCCCTGAGTCCGGCCCTCATAGACTGGACCTGCTGACCGGGGATACCCTCCATGTCGACGACTGCGACAACGGGGTACTCGCGCATGTCCTGTACCAGCTCGCTTACCATGTCCTTCTTCCAAGCTGCGACGTGTGCCATCTTTGAACCTCCTTACAAGACCCTCTCCGAGGGGCCCATGGTGGTCTTGACGTATGCGGAAGCGATGTTGTGCTTCCCCTTCTCCAGGTGCAACTCGACACGCTTCAGGATCAGCTCGACGTTGTCGGCGATCTCCTCTGCGCTCATATCCACGGACCCGACGGGTGCGTGGAAAGTCTTCCTGTCCTTCGTCCTGATGGTCACAGACTTGCGGAGACCGTCGATCATTGCCGAGGGATCTGCTCCGGGGGCAATGGGCTTAGGCATCTTTCCGCGAGGACCGAGAACGGTACCGAGTCTCTTACCGACGACGGCCATGAGAGGCGCCTCGGCGATGAAGAAGTCGGTGCTGTTAGCGATCTTCTTAGCCTGTTTCTTGTCGTCCGCGATCGCTCCGAGTTCCTCGGGGGTGATCACGATATCGGCTACGTCTTTGGCTTTCAAGGCAAGTTCGCCACCACCAATCACGCAAATCTTGACGGACTTCCCGCGGCCGTTCGGGAGGATGATATCCTCGGTGATACGGTTCTTGGGGATGGTCAGATCAACATCCTTGAGATTGATGGCCAACTCAACCGTCTCAGTAAAATTGCGCTTCTTCGCACTCTCGAGTGCCTTCTGCACAGCCATTACGGTTGGTTTTTCTGCCAATACAATTCCTCCTCGTAGTGCGTGCGAGCCTTGCGACTCTCCTACAAGTAGGTCTCGGTTATATGGATGTAGTATTTAAAGATAACAGAAGGGAAACATCGAATCCGCCATGACTCCGAATAACAGCGAGACAAACAAACTCCGATAACGGAAAATGAAAAAACGGAGGGTCGCCCCTCCGGGGTTTGATCGGATCAGAACTGATCGTCGTAGAGACCGGCCTTGACGTCCTTTGTGAAGACGCGGGGGTCCTTTCCGTCGATGGTAACTCCGACGGAGACGCAGTTTCCTGCGACCTCGAGGACCTTAGCCTTGACATCGGCTCCGAGGAGATCGTCCTGCTTCATCTCGGCGATCTTCTTTGCCTGGTCCAGAGTCAGGTTCCCGACCTTCTCGGTCTTGGAGTTGTGCGCTCCGGACTCGACACCCAGCTCTCCCTTGATGAGAGCGGACATCGGAGGGGTTCCGACTTTGATGTCGAAGGACTTGTCGTCGTTGATCAGAATCTTGACGGGGACCTTCATTCCCTCGAAAGCTTTCGTCTTCTCATTGATCTTGGCAATAACCTGTCCGATGTTGACACCTTTGGGTCCGAGTGCGGGACCCAGGGGCGGACCTGCGGAGGCCCTGCCTCCATCAACCAATGCCTCAACAGTATCTACCATTGCTCATCTCTCCTTCTCAATGACCCTCACGCTGTCTCCTTTGACAGTGACGGGTATGGGGACCATGGCCTCGATGAGTTCGACTGTGATCTCCTCTTTGGCCGGGTCAATCTGCTGGACCCTTGCTTTCTCGCCCTTGAAGGGACCGTTGACGAGTTCGACGATGTCGCCCTCCACGATTCCAACAACTGCGGACACCGGGGTCAGATAGGGTCCGATCTCCTCGATGCTTGTCTCTCCGTCGATGAAGGACCTCGCTTTCTTGATGTCACGGGTCTTGTCGCGGAGACGGTCCGTGTTCATCGCCTCGACAAACACGTACCCTCTAAGTCCTGCGGGACTCAGAATCGCATATATATCCTTCTCTCCAGCCCCGGAGACCGCCTTACCGGCAAGAGTGTCTGCGACGCTCTTCTCCTGGTCGATCTGGGTCTTGAGAACCATTATGGACTGTGTCGCCATGGCTTTGAAGCCCATGACATCGGAGCTGCCGTCATCAACCGTGATCTCGGTCTCGACCGTGTCGCCATACCTGGCTCCGTCGGGACATATGACCTCGAGGGTGAACTCCTTGGCGCCTTTGCCAGGGACATCGACCTCTATCTCCGATTTACTGCGGTAATTGCTCCAAAGCTCGCCGGACATGGAGTCGTACAGCGTGACGTTCCACTCGGGAGCATTCTCTGCGTCCGGTCCTGTGGTGATGGAGAACGTGATTTTCACCACTGAAGCATCGGTGGAAACCTGGAACGGCCATTCGACCTTTCCGCCGGCGTGCACCTTCTTCAGACTGTTTTCGCCGGATATGCTGGGACTCATGTTTTCACCTCAGAAATAGCCAGGAAGGATATCCATTACCCACCAAATTGCAAAACCGACAGCTCCGATGATGATGATTCCGATACCCGTGATGTACAGCGTTTTGACGTACTCTTCCCTGCTGGGCGTACGGGCCATCCTGAGGATCCTGCCGTATTTTCCCTTACCGAAACCACGGGCCTTGGATTCGAACTCATCCTGGAGTTCGTAGGCCATAGACTCTTCTTCCGCCATTTTATCGTTCTCCCATCCGCGGCGAGCGGACCAGTTCCCTCGTTACCACTGATAGTGATACGCAGGGATGGCCCTTTAATTACGTTCCCATTATAAATCTTTCTGACGCTGGTCGAATCCTTCCGCCGGTTGCATGATGCAACGGAACTCCAGAGCCTGTCCGTCCGGAAACACAGGGTCGGAGTTGGAAATTTACGCTTTTCCGCTGGAAAACACGCCGGCCATAGGACGTGAATGATCATTTCTTACAAGCAACCACTTTTATACAAGATGCTTGTACGGCTTCAACATAGAAACCTCTAGGGGGTTATTTGTATGGAAGAAGTGCTTTGCAACGTCGAGATCGTCAAAGAGAACAACGACTTCGTGATAAGGATCCAGAGCGACCTTGGTGGAGTCAGGGAGTACAGGTCCACCAGCTTCGAGGAGGTCCTCGAGCAGCTCATGCAGGATCTTCAGGAAGAGTTCGAGACCCTCTGAAGGAGTGATTCCATGGCACCGGACAACAAAATCAAACAGATCACGGATGTTCTCGACATGCTTGCCGAGGACACATCCATACCCAGAAACATCAGGAAGGGGGCCACAGACGCCAAGGCCAAGCTGACGGACACCAAAGAGGCTATGGACGTACGCGCCACGGGAGCCATCGTCATCCTCGATGACCTCGCCAACGACCCCAACATCCCTCTGCACGGCAGGACCATCATCTGGAACGTCATCAGCCAGCTTGAAGTGATCAGCCAGCAGAACTGAAACAGACACTTTTTCCATGGAGGCGGTGCCGGTAATCCGGCCCCCTCCCGTCTTTATCAAAACTGAGAAAAAAGAAAATTCAGGGTTCGAACATATCGAACCCGGGATGTTTCAACGGTGCTGCTCCGCGATTATGTCCAGGAAATTCTGGAATATCTCGGGCCCATGCTCCGTGTTCTCGACCTCAGGGTGGAACTGCACCCCGTATATCGGACGGTCCAGACACCTGACTGCCTCGTGGGGGCATGTCTCGGACGATGCCGTGACCTCGAACCCTTCGGGAATCCTCTTGACCTCGTCGTTGTGTGACGCCCATACCTGGAACTCATCAGGGAGACCTTTGAAAAGATCGTCGTGGCATTTGACTTTCAGTCCGACGCCTCCGAACTCCGGCGTGGATCCGGGGCCGAGCTCCCCTCCGAAATGCTCGCAGAGAAACTGCATGCCTGCACAGATTCCGAACACGGGGAAGTCCGCCTTGTCCAGATACTCCCCGTTGTTCCCCATGCGGGCCGTGTCGCAGGCAACGCTGGGTGCGCCTCCGGAGAGGATGAGTCCATCCACATCCTTGATCTCATCGAAAGGGGTGGTGTTGGGAACAATCTTCGTCTCCACCTTGAGGTATCTCAGAACGCGCCATTCGCGATGGGTCCACTGGCCCCCGTTGTCCACGACGTAGACTTTCATCGTCCGGAGCAACGGAGGACCAGCAAAAAAAGATATCGGGATGTGCGGAAATCAGCGACGACCGCCCCGGGTCATTTTCACGAAGTCCGTCCGAAGCAGCTTCTTGCCGTTGGGAGTGGCGTACTCGTAATCCTTGACCGCGTAATATCCGATCTGAGCCATCTGATCCTTGAGCTCCTGCGGTTCGACGACCTGGTGGATCTCATCCAAACGGTCGAATTTATGGACCAGAGGCGAGTCGGACACCCAAGAATCGTCATCGCTGTTGATCTGCACGACACACGAGACATACTGGGGGTCCGCGGACTGCACGTCCGCCTTGAACGCCTCGTACCCGATGTACTCCACCACCAGATTGGCCAGCACCAGCTCCGCCTTGGGCACCTTCTCCGGATAGTACCTGAGGTCGAAACGCAGGCATTCCAGGATACTGTCCAGTTCCGGATGCCGTTCGGTCGCCGCAATCAGGTAATCCTTGTTCACGTCGATTCCGTAAACCTTCTGTATCTGGCCCAGGGGCACATGCTCCAGACCGTTCCCGCCGGCTATGCCGAATATGACCACCGAACTAACGAAGTGCTCGAAGAACTGGCACCTCATGATCTCGCTCAGGACCTGCAGCTGCCTGACGGAGTCGAGGCTCATATGGTCCTCGTAATCCTCCAGGGACACGCTTTCCCAAGGGTTCCGGGCCGCCTTGGCCCAACAGTACTGAGACACAGCGGTGGGCCGTGGGCGGCCCTCGACTTTCTTGATGGGATAGTTGTAAGGTCCCCGGCTCCTTTTGATGTACTCTGTCATTCCCACTCTATTGTCGCCGGGGGCTTGTTGGTAATGTCATACACCACACGGTTCACCGAGTCCTTCATGGTGTTGGTGATGCGGGTGGAGATAGTATCCAGAACATCCAGAGGGATCTTGGCATAGGTTGCGGTCATACCGTCGACGGATGAGACGGCCCTGATCGCAATGGTCCTCCCATATGCCCTGCGGTCTCCCTGGACACCGACGGATTTGGAGGGCAGAAGGACCGCGAAGTACTGCCAGGGGAGATCCATCTTCCCTTCGGATGCGGCCTTGACGATCTCATCCTCGACTATGTAACAGGCCTCACGAACGATGGCCACGTTCTCGGGGGTGACCTCTCCGAGGCACCTGACCGACAGGGCGGGACCAGGGAACGGCTGCCTCTCGGAAGCCTTCACACCCAGGTTCCTGGCTACATCGCGGACCTCGTCCTTATATAGGTCCCTGAGAGGCTCCACGAGGGTCATACCCATCTCCTTGGGGAGTCCGCCCACATTGTGGTGGGACTTGATCGTGTCACGGACACCGTCCCCGGACTCAATCCAATCAGGGGCGATGGTGCCCTGCACCAGGAACTCGGCCCCGAACTCCTTGGCGATCCTCTCGAAGACGCGTATGAACTTCTCCCCGATGATCTTCCTCTTCTGCTCAGGATCGGTGACTCCCTTCAGAGCACCGAAGAACTCCTCTCCCGCATCGGCGATCCGGTAGTTTATGCCCATGTCCTTGAGCATGGCCTCGACCTCCTCGGTCTCGCCTTTCCTCATGAGGCCGTTGTCCACATAGACAGCGAGGAGCCTGTCCCCGATGGCCTTGCTGGCGAGGGTTGCCGCCACCATACTGTCAACACCTCCGGAGCAGGCTATGATCGCCTTCCCCGTGATCTTGGACCTGATGTCCTCGACCGAATCATTGATGAAATCCTCAACACCCAACATCTGCAACCACCTTCTCTGAATCAGCGATGACCTTTGCGGCCTGCTCTTCTCTGTAATCGAGGAGGGCCTTCCTGACGTCGCCGTCATTAACTGCTATGATCTCTGCTGCAAGGACCGCGGCGTTGTCCCCGCGGTCGAGCCCGACCGCCGCCACGGGGATGCCCGGAGGCATCTGCACGACGGACAGGAGCGCATCCATGTTCACAGCTCCGCTCACCGGGACCCCGATCACCGGCTTGACGGTGAACGATGCGACGACACCTGGGAGGGCCGCGGACAGACCGGCTATGGCTATGAACACATCCGAATCGCTGCCCTTCACCAACTCCTCTACCCTCGCAGGGGTCCTGTGCGCGGAGGCCACTGCGATATCGAAACCTATCCCGAACTTCTTCAGGATGTTAATGGCCTTCTCGGCCACCGGCAGGTCGCTTTTACTTCCCATGATGATAGAGACCTTTGACATTGAACTGCCGACTGTATTATGAAATATAAAGTAAACGAAAAGGACCGGAAGAATGGGGTTTGGTAAAGGGTTTTTTCCTGCCGATCAGCTCTTGAGAACGACGACGAGGAAGATACCGACGGCGACAAGGGCTCCGATCAGGATACCGATGAGGTCGATGACGGCGTTGTAGACGGTGTCCCATGCGGCGACCTCACAGAAGGGCGAGATATCGCTGAATCCGACGAGGTAAGCCCAGATGACACCGATGATGACACCGATGATGGCCATTGCGCCTCCGGCGGCCCTGCTTTTTCCAGAGCCGAAGAACGCGGAGAACAGTCCCGCCACGAGCATGACGAGAGCGAACGCGAAGACCACCAGGGTCAGAAAGGACATTGCATCCATTTTTGTGCCTCCGTTTATTTTCCCGTTTCACGGGGTTTGCCACTGGTAGACTTTGACATTATTTATGAGTTCGTTTCGGTCCAGACGCCTGGACGCTTGTTTTTCGCTAGCCAGACTCTCGAAAATCTAACAATTTTGGAGTTGGATGATAGTTCCAATCAACTCGAAAAGTATATACAAGAACAGTCGAAAAATTGGTTCTGATTAATAAAGTATATCCAATCTTATAAATACAAGAAATAACATCCACATCACATCAATCCTACTAAAATCGGAGTGATGCGGACTTATGGAAATTCTTGGAACCGTGGAAGAAGTCACCTGCGATGGCAGGATGATTATTCGCTGTTCCGAGTTGCCAGATATCGGGCTTCCCGTATTCGACGGCAAGGAAAGACGTGTGGGGACCATCGGGAGGGTGTTCGGTCCGGTGGACGGACCCTATGCGTCGGTATCTCCGGAGAAGGAGGCGCTGAAGATCGGCACTCAAACATACTTCAGGGGGAACAATCAGAATGCCAAAGGTAAGAGAAGGAACAGAAGAAATTGAGGTCTGCCCCGAATGCGGCAGCCATCACCTCGTCCGTGACTACGAGAGGGGTGAGCTGCTCTGCGAGGATTGCGGCCTCGTTCTTGACGATCAGTTCATCGATCAGGGACCTGAGTGGAGGGCATTCGATGTGGAGCAGGGCGAGAAACGCGCCCGTACCGGTGCTCCGATGACCTACACCATCCACGACAAGGGTCTCTCCACCGAGATCTCCTGGAAGAACAAGGACAGTTACGGAAAGAGCATCCCCACCAGGAACAGGGCCCAGCTCTACAGGCTCAGGAAGTGGCAGAGGAGGATCCGTGTCTCCAACGCGACCGAGAGGAACCTGGCGTTCGCTCTGTCCGAACTCGACAGGATGGCATCCGCCATGGGTCTGCCCAGGAACGTCAGGGAGACAGCGGCCATGATCTACAGGAAGGCCGTCAACAAGAACCTGATCAGGGGAAGGTCCATCGAAGGTGTCGTCGCCGCATCCCTCTACGCCGCGTGCAGGCAGTGCGGTGTCCCGAGGACCCTCGATGAGGTCGCCAGTTCCAGCCGCGTCGGCAGGAAGGAGATCGGAAGGACCTACAGGTTCATGACCCGCGAGCTGAAGCTGAAGCTGATGCCCACCAAACCCCAGGACTACGTCCAGAGGTTCTGCTCCGAGCTGAAACTCACCGGAGAGGTCCAGAGCAAGGCGGCGGAGATCCTCAAGGATGCCTCCGAGAAGGAACTCACTTCCGGGAGGGGACCCACGGGTGTCGCCGCGGCCGCGATATACATCTCCTCGATCCTGTGCAACGAGCGCAGGACCCAGAGGGAGGTCGCCGATGTGGCCGGTGTGACGGAAGTCACCATCAGGAACCGCTACAAGGAACTCACCGAGAAGCTGGGAATCGAGATCCAGCTCTGATGAGCGAATCCGGGTGCCGGAAGGCACCCATCTTTCCTTTTTTTTTTGTAATCCCTTCGACACCAGGCCGATACCGGTTCTTTCGAAACCTCTGAAAACGTGTCACTTCACTGGTTTCAAAACTCTTGAAAACGTGCAACTTTATATCTTTTGAAAGTTATGAAAACGTGCAACTTCAGGAGTTTCAAAACTCGTGAAAACGTGAAAATGAGAATACTGGCGATAATATGGAACTCCGCAGAAAAGCATACGACAGGATGCTGGAATGGAAGAGAGAATCCCAGGGGAGATCCGCGCTTCTGGTCGAAGGAGCCAGGAGGGTGGGTAAGAGCCACCTGGTGGAGAAATTCGCCGAAGAGGAGTACAGAAGCCACATCTTGATCAACTTCTCCAACCCGAGACAGGGAGTGTTGGATGCCTTCGAACATGACTTCGACGACCTGGACTTCTTCTTCAACAGGCTGGCCGCGATTCACGGAACGGAACTCCATCGCAGAGAATCAGCCATCATATTCGACGAGGTTCAAAGGTATCCCCACGCCAGGGAGCTCATCAAGTTCCTGGTGGCGGACGGCAGGTACGACTACATAGAAACCGGCTCCCTGATATCCATAAACACCAACGTGAAGGACATCGTGATACCCTCTGAAGAGAGATCGTTCGTCCTGAACCCGCTGGATTTCGAGGAATTCCTATGGGCATTGGGTGACGAAACGCTGTACCCTTACATCCGCCAGTGTTTCGACAGGAGAGTCCCGCTGGGAGACGGCCTCCACCGGAAGGCCATGAACCTATACAGGCAGTACGTACTGGTAGGAGGTATGCCGCAGGCCGTCGTGGAGTATGTATCTACGAAGGACTTCAGGAAGACGGATTCCATAAAACGCGGGATCCTGGACCTCTATCGCAGAGACATAGGGAAATTCGCCGACAGATACAAGGAGAAAGTGGAGAGCGTCTTCGACGAGATCCCCGGCCAGCTGTCGAAGAAGGAGAAGAGATTCGTCCTGTCCGACCTTCGGAAGGATGCCCGCAACCGCGCCTACGAATCCGCGTTCATGTGGCTGGCAGATGGCATGATCGTCAACCAGTGCTTCAATTCCACGGACCCGGCAGTGGGACTGTCCATGAACCTGGATTCCACCAAGCGCAAGTGCTACATGGCCGACACAGGCCTGCTGGTCACCCATGCGTTCTCCGACAAAGACGCCACGGGAGAGGACATCTACACAGCGATCCTCACTGACAGGCTGCACATCAACGAGGGAATGATCGCCGAGAACGCGGTGTCCCAAGCGTTGCACTCCTCAGGACACAGGCTATTCTTCTACTCGAGACAGGACAGGGATTCACCGGAAGATAAAATGGAGATAGACTTCCTGATCACAAGGGACCTGAAGGTCTCGGCGGTGGAGGTGAAGTCCTCCGGACACCTGAGCCACGGTTCCCTGGACAAACTCCGGAAGAAGATGGGCAAGAGGATGGGCGAATGCTTCATGCTCTATCCTGGGGATGTGAAGGAGAAGGACGGGTTATCCTGCCTTCCCCTGTACATGGCATGGCTCCTCTGATACGAACGCCCGACACTGATATATCGGCGTCAGACAATCGGCATCTGGCTAATATGAACGATGAAGAGAGATTCCTCATGATGATGCGGGCATTATCTGACCCCAACCGCATCAGCATCCTCAGGTCGCTCAAAGGCAAAAGATTATGCTCCTGTCAGATACTGAGAACCGTGGACATCTCCCAGCCCACCCTGTCCCACCACATGTCGATCCTTCTGGAGGCGGGGCTGGTCACCACCATCCCGACCGGGAGATGGTACGACTACGAGATCAACGAGGAAGCTCTGGAGTTCCTCGAGAAGTACATCAGAAATGGTTTATGAGCCCCCTTCCGGGGGCCCGGGATCAGCATCCGAGACCCATGCGGTAGGCTTCGTCCATAGCGGCGGTGCCTTCGATCTCGCCCGCCTCGTAGACTCCCTTGCCCTCTATGATCCCGCCCTCGACGGAACCGTCCAGGCACACGGCCAGACCACGCATGCACTCGATCGTGCAGTTCAGGACGGTGTCGCTGTCCTCAGCGGCCGTAGCAATGTAGTAGAACGTCTTGTCCCTGATCTCCCTCCAACGGGAGACGGTCCTGTCGATCACCGCCTTGAGCTGAGCGTCAACGGAGTAGAAGTACACCGGACTGGCCAGGACTATGACGTCCGCGGACTCCATGCTGTCGATGATGGCCGGAACATCGTCCTTGATGCAGCACTTCCCTCCGGAGTCCCTGCAGTGGTAGCATGCGGTGCAGAATCCGATCGTCTTCCCACGGAGTTCAATCTTCTCCACTTCGTGACCGGCCTCCCTGGCGCCTTTGGCGAACTGTTCGCAGAGCATGTCCGAGTTCCCCTTACGGGGGGATCCGGAGATTATGATAACTTTCTTCGACATAGTGTGAGCACTCCTGTTCTGTTTGAAATCGTTTCGTCACTGCGACATCTGGCTCATAATGGATTCCACCCATGAGCCGACATCTGTGGAGGATGTGATGCGTATACCCTCTATGAACTCCGCATCGCCTATGGATCCTTCGAAGTACCCTGTGGTCTCCGACATGGGGCTCGACGCGCTGGTGCAGAACGTGACGATCGTCTTCCCGCCGAGATCGTAATCCTCAAGGAAGGACAGGACGGCCATCGGAGGTGCATGCCACCAGATGGGGTAGCCAACGAAGATGACGTCATATTGGTCCATGTCATCGACCACGGTAGACAGTTCGGGGCGGGCGTTGGCGTTGAGCTCGTCGCGAGCCACATCTGTGGTGGTCGCGTAATCACTAGGATATGGGACGACGGTCTCGATCTCCACGATGTCCGCTCCGGTGAGGGATTGGATGGTCTGAGCGTATCTCTCGGTGGTTCCCGTCCTGGAGAAGTACGCCACCAGGATCCTGAGGTCGTCAGGCTCTTCAGTATCAGGCTGGTCAGGGATTGTGGGGACTTCGGGTGCCGGAGCCTCCTCATTGTCGTCGCTCTGGACGACGTATGCTATGCAGGCGGCGGCAAGGATCACTACGATGACCGCTCCTGCGAGGATCTTGCTGTTCATAGGATATATCTTCCTGATATCGATGAATCTCGATATCATTTATATTGATTATCATCGATATCAGCATCCAGGAAATGCGACATCTTTTTGTCGGAGCACCATCTGCTTCGTCCCATGACCGATGAACAGCCCGCCCAGAAGCCCAGCAGGCACATCTGCCTCACGAACAGGAACGCACTCGGAATCTCCTCGGATCCCGAACTCGACATGCTCACGGCTCTGGCGGACCCGGACGTGCTCACCCTCGCGAGAGGACTCTCGAAGGAGGAGGCCAGATCCCCGTTCCCGGACGGTCTTTTCGGAATGGACAGCGCAAAAACGAACGCTGCCATCAGGAAGATGAAAAACGCAGGTCTGATCTCGTCCCGCAGGGACGGCCCCGATCACGTGTACTTCCTCAACGCAGGAAGGTTCAGGGACCTTGCCAGATTCCTGAACGAGCTGATCAAGGTTTGAACCATTTGAATTCCAGATAATCCACGCTGTTCTTGCGGACACGTCCGAAGAGAATCTCCTTCTTCACGCCTCCGGAGAGCCTAACAGTCCTGGAGATCTCGGGCCACATCCTCATGCCGTCGTCGGTCACGGCATGCACCAGATATCTGGCATGGCACTCGTCCGGCGAGGACTGGTACACCCTGAAATGGGTACCGTACTTGAACCCGGTCTTCACGACAAGGCCCCTCTCCCTGAGGTCGGAGAACACCAGGTACCTTATACGGAACTCATCCTGGATAGACTCCCCGAACTCCAGAAGATCGTCGAAGGACAATTCCTCGTCATCGGGACCCAGAACGGTCAGTCTGCCCTTGCCCACGAGATGACAGCTCTCGATCAGGGACAGCTGCAAAGCATCGACGAATGTCCTTCCGTAATACCCGTAGTTCCTCAGAGCCTCCACATGGGCCTGGTCGAAAACGAACACCCTGTCCCGAATCAGACGCCCGACGGGCTTCTCGGACATGGGCTCTGGGAAGACCTTCCCTGCAGGGTCACGGACGGACATCATGTAGTATGTGAGGTCGCCCTCCTCGTCCACCACCCCATACAGGAGCTTCTTCTTCCTCTCCTTGGTGTCGGATACCTCGCGGATGAACGTGGCGATGTCGATGGCGTTCCTCTCGGAGACAGCTCTGACCATGAACTCCGGACGTGAGTTGCTCATGGTCTTGCCTCTGGGGAATACGGAGATCTCGTAATCGCCCGTCTCGTACTTGGCGATGAACCCGCGCTGCCTCAGGTCCCTGAACACCAGATACTTGATATCGAAACCGTCCACAGCCCTGGCGGAGTAGGAGAACAGCTGATCGTAGGTCATCAGACTTTCTGGGCCGACCACCTCCAGCCTCCTGCTCTCGACAAGATAGGTCGCCTCTATCAGATCCAGGTCGACACCGCCTCCGCTACGGGGATATCCGTAGTTTCCGCGGGTGTAGAGCCTGCTACCCTCGCTCTGGTCCCTGACCTCAACGATGTCGTCCGATAGGATCCCCACCATGATTCGGATTATCAGGTGCTGGTACTTAACCGTGAGTGGATGGAGAATAAGCCCCGGGTTCCCCCGGGGAATTGGTTTTCCTCACAGGGAGGAGGACTGCATTGTGCCGTCGAGGTACTGCTGGTACCCGTACAGGTCCAGGAACCCGTGCCCGGACAGACAGAACACGATGGTCTTCTCCTCTCCGGTGGCCTTGCACTCCATGGCCTTGTCGATGGCGCCCTTGATGGCGTGACAGGATTCGGGTGCAGGGACGATCCCCTCGGTCCTGGCGAACAGCACTCCAGCCTCGAAGGTCTCTGTCTGGTCGTAGGACACGGCCCTCATGAGGTTCTGGTCGTAGGCAGCGGACACGAGAGGCGACATGCCGTGGTATCTGAGACCTCCGGCATGGATGCTCTTGGGGACGAACTCGGATCCCAGAGTGTACATCATGATGAGCGGGGTCATCCCGGCGGTGTCCCCGTAGTCGTACCTGAACTCCCCTTCAGTGAGGGAAGGTGCGGCCTTGGGCTCAACGGCGATAATCTCCACGTCACTCCTGCCCATAATCTTCTCATGCATCATGGGGAATGTGAATCCGGCGAAGTTGGAGCCTCCTCCGGCGCATGCAATCATGCAGTCGGGCTCGATCTCTGCCTTCTCCATCTGGAGCTTGGTCTCCTCGCCGATGACCGTCTGATGGAGCATGACGTGGTTCAGAACGCTTCCCAGGGCGTAGCAGGTGTGGTCGTCCTTGACGGCCAGCTCGCAGGCCTCGGAGATGGCGATTCCCAGGGATCCGGTGGTGTCGGGATGCTCCTGGAGAATCTTCCTACCGAACTCGGTCTGCTCGGACGGGGATGCGTAGCACGTGGCTCCGTACATGTTCATCAGGGTCTTCCTGAAGGGCTTCTGATTGAAGCTGCCCTTGACCATGAACACGGTGGTGTTGATGTCGAACAGGTTGGACACCATGGAAAGGGCGGTTCCCCACTGCCCGGCACCGGTCTCGGTGGTCAGGGTGTGGATCCCGGCCTCCGCGTTGTAATATGCCTGAGCCAAGGCAGTGTTGCCCTTATGACTTCCGAGGGGGCTCATGTCCTCCCTCTTGAAGTAGATCTTCGCGGGGGTCTTGAGGTACTTCTCCAGACGATACGCCCTCTGGAGGGGAGACGGCCTGTTGAGGTTGATGAGACTGTCACGAACCTCTTCGGGGATGTCGATCCAGCGCTCGGTGGAACCCTCCTGCCTGATGATCTCCTTGCAGAATATGGGGGAGAAGTCCTCGGGTTTGGCCGGCTCCTTGGTGACCGGGTTCAGAGGAGGCTGGAGGTCTGGAAGATCCGCGGCGATGTTGTACCAGCGCTTTGGAATCTCTTCCGTGTCAAGAGTGATACGTGCGTCTCTGGGTACTGTCATAATAATACCAGATAATTGCGGACT
This sequence comes from uncultured Methanomassiliicoccales archaeon, assembly GCA_964550065.1. GTDB lineage: Archaea > Thermoplasmatota > Thermoplasmata > Methanomassiliicoccales > Methanomethylophilaceae > Methanoprimaticola. The sequence continues at coordinate 97,310 of CAZJWD010000001.1, read as the reverse complement.
ATTTGTACATAATGGTATCATAATGTATAGAATAATCCATTGAAAACCCGTTTTATCGCCATTTCAACCTTCGATAACATAAACCGATTGTGACATTTGAATACAAATCTTTTTATAGAAGTTCATTCATATAGAGATGTAGTGAACTCAAGGTTAACAACCGAGGGATAACATGGATGACATCGACATGCTGCTGTCTATCGTGGAGAATCCCACGAGGAGACGCATACTGGAATCACTGGTACGCGAGCCCAGCTATCCCCTGCGCCTATCCAAGGAGCTGGGGATCAGCCAACAGGCCGTGATGAAGAATCTGGCTCTGATGGAGCAGAGCGGACTGGTCGAGAGCAGCCGCGTGGACAGCGACATGGGTCCGATGAGGATCCTGTACACGCCCCGCGGCGAGTTCACACTGGTCGTCGACATGCACAGCTGCCAGTTCTCCGTGAGGGTCATCGACCCTGGAGAAGCAGGAACCGTGGATGAGATGGCCGCGGAAGAAGCGATGAAACGCATCGAGGAGATTGACGGAAGGATCAGGGAACTGGATGAGGAACGCTCCGCACTGATTGCGGAGCGGAACGGCATAGCGAAGATGCTGGAGTCCTTGGAATACTCCGACTCCGGAGAGAAGGTAACGATCGAAAGGGAGGTATGAGTATGGTGAATGAGAGAGCGATCAAAGTCGCAGAGCTTAAAGCGGGAGAGACAGGGCGCGGAATCGCCAGACTCGACCCCGAGCTCATGGACATCCTCGGCATCAAAGTCGGGGACATAGTGCAGATAGACGGTAACAAGAAGACCGTGGCCAAAGTCCTAAGGGGAGCCCCGGAGGACGCGAACCGCGGTATCATCAGGATAGACGGGTCCACAAGACGCAACGCAGGCGTCTCCCTCGACGAGCGGGTGGCGGTGAAGAAGATCGTCGCGAAGAACGCCGAGAAAATCACCTTCGCTCCCACCGAGCAGCTCAGGCTCCAGGGCGGGGAGGAATACCTCAAACAGGTGCTGGAGGGCAGGGCCCTCGCCAAAGGCGACACCATCACCCTCAACGTGATGGGCAACAAGATCGACCTGGTGGTGTCCAGCTTCGCCCCCTCCGGAGACGCTGTGATGATGGCCACCGGAACCGAGGTGAAGGTCTCGGACAAACCCGCCGCCAACAACGGAGACGTGCCGAAGGTGTCCTATGACGACATCGGAGGTCTCGGAGACGCTGTGAAGAAGATCCGCGAGATGGTGGAGCTTCCCCTCAGGCACCCTGAGCTCTTCAAGAGGCTCGGCGTGGAGGCTCCCAAAGGGGTGTTGCTCCACGGTCCGCCCGGAACCGGGAAGACCATGCTCGCAAAGGCCGTGGCCGGGGAGACGAGCAGCAACTTCATCTCCATAGGGGGTCCGGAGATCGTCAGCAAGTTCTACGGGGAATCCGAGGGCAAGCTGAGGGAGATCTTCAAGGAAGCCGAGGAGAACGCGCCCAGCATCATCTTCATCGACGAGATCGACTCCATCGCCCCCAAGAGGGACGAAGTCAACGGGGAGGAGGAGAGGCGCATCGTGGCCCAGCTCCTGTCCCTGATGGACGGACTGAACTCCAGGGGGAAGGTCGTGGTCATCGGTGCCACCAATAGGCCCAACTCCATCGACGAGGCCCTCAGAAGGCCAGGAAGGTTCGACAGGGAGATCGAAATCGGCATCCCCGACAGGAACGGTCGTCTGGAGATCCTCGAGATCCACACCAGGGGAATGCCCCTGGCCGAGGACGTGGACCTCAAATGGCTCGCCGACAAGACCCATGGGTACGCGGGAGCCGACCTGTCCGCGCTCACCAAGGAAGCCGCCATGGCTGCCCTCAGGAGGGTGCTGCCCGACGTGGACCTGGAAGCGGAGGAGATTCCCAAGGAGGTGCTGAACTCGATCCTGGTCACCAAGGACGACTTCAAGAATGCCCTGAAGGACATGCAGCCCTCCACCATGAGAGAGGTGCTGATCGAGAAGCCAAACGTGAAATGGGAGGACATCGGAGCCCTGGAATCCGCCAAGCAGGAGCTGAAGGAGGCAGTGGAATGGCCCCTGAAGTTCGGCAAGGTGTTCGAACACATGAACGCCAAACCGCCCAAGGGGATCCTGCTCTACGGTCCGCCCGGAACCGGGAAGACCCTGTTGGCGAAAGCGGTCGCCACTGAGTCCGAGGCCAACTTCATCGCGGTGAAGGGTCCGGAGTTCCTCAACAAGTGGGTGGGGGAATCCGAGAAGGCCGTCAGGGAGACGTTCAGGAAGGCCAGGCAGGCATCGCCCTGCGTGATCTTCATGGACGAGATCGACTCCATCGCGCCCGAGAGGGGGACCGGAGGGGACAGCAACGTCACCGAGAGGGTGATATCCCAGATGCTCACGGAGATGGATGGTCTGGAGGGACTCAGCGACGTGGTGGTCATCGCTGCCACCAACCGCCCGGACATCATGGACCCTGCGCTGCTCAGGCCCGGGAGATTCGACAAGTCGATCTTCATCGGACCTCCGGACAAGGAATCCAGGGAATCCATCTTCGGGATCCACACCAAGGGCCGCCCGCTGGCGGAGGACGTGGACCTGGGAGTCCTTGCCGATAGGACCGAAGGCTGCACCGGAGCGGACATCGCCGCAATATGCAACGAGGCCGTGATGAACGCCGTCAGGAAGCTGGTGGCGTCCAACTCCGCACCCGTCGACGAGGACATCGCCAGATGCAGGGTGACCGCCGAGGACTTCGAGAAGGCCCTGGACAAGTTCGGCCCGAAGTCCAGGCAGGAGCTCAAAGACTACGGGAAGGCCTGAGCCTTCCCTCAAACCATTTAGATTACCAGAAAAAACGAACGGACATATCAAGGAGGTAAAGCACATGAACACAGCGGATGACATCTGGAACGACCTTTTCTCGGGATTCGAGAGCCTCAACAAGAGGATAGGGGACATGTTCTCGCAGATGGACACGGCCGGACCCGACGTGAGAACATACGGTTACACGATGTACCAGGGGCCGGACGGAATCAGACATGTAAGGGAGTTCGGGAACTCCGGAACCATGGGACTTCCGTCGGCCGATGTCAGAGAACCCTTCACCGACGTGTCAGAGGAGGATTCCGTGGTGAGGGCAGTGGCGGAGATCCCCGGCGTCGCCAAAGAGGACATATCCCTCCGGTGCACGACCAGCAGGCTCGAGATCTCGGTGGACACCCCATCCAGGAAATTCGCCAAGGTGCTGGCTCTTCCCTGCGAAGTCGATGAGAACTCCGCCAAGGCGGAGTACAACAACGGCCTTCTGGAGGTCACCATCGACAAGGCATCCCCTTCAAAAGAGGGGGTGCAGGTCAGCATAGACTGACCGCGAGGGGGCTATGCCCCCTTCAAACCCCATGTTGCGCACCATTCAATGTGAAGATTATATAGAAGGTCTGACACTTTGAATGTCATGGGCAGGAACGAGCTTATCAACACCACCCGCGCCATTCTGGCCAAGGCGGGATTCGACGTTTCATCGGCCCTGACGCTGCGCGGGATATGTTTCGATGTTGTCGCCAGACTGGACGACCGCGTGCTGATAATCAAGGTCCTCAGCAACATCGACGCCTTTTCCAAAGAGAATGCCGAGGAGATGAAGGTACTCGCCGACGCCCTCAGCGCAACACCCCTCGTGGTAGGCGAGAGGTCAAGCTCAGGTGCACTGGAGCCCGCCATCGTCTACTCGAGATTCAACATATCGATCGTCTCCAACGAGACGTTGGCGGACCTCCTCCTGGAAGACGCCCCGCCGTTCATATTCGCCGCCCCCGGCGGACTCTACGTCAAGCTCGACAGCGAGCTTCTCAGAAGCGTCAGGGAGGATCGCGGCATCAGCCTCGGTGCACTAGCGGAAACCGCAGGGGTCTCACGGAGAACCATCCAGATGTACGAATCCGGGATGGGCGCCATGATCGATGCCGCACTCCGCATCGAGGAATACCTGGGCCTTCCGATAATCGAGCCCATCGACCCATTCGAATTCAAGAGCGATGAGCGCGAGAAAGAACCTCGCACCGGGCAGGAACCCATAGACACGTTCGCGGTCAACCAGCTGTGCAATCTCGGATTCTCGGTCAGGCCCGTTGTGAAGAGTCCCTTCGAGGCCGTCAGCCACAACAGCTCCGCGCTCATGCTCACGGGCTTGGGAGGAGCCAACGATGCGAAACTCGTGCAGAAAGCCGTGGTCGCATCGGACATCGCCCGCATCATGGACCGGTTCTCTGTCCTCATCGTGGAATACAAACACGAACGGGACAACATAGACTCGACCGCAGTGGTGTCCAACGAGGAACTGAAGAAGATCGACGCCCCCGAAGAGCTCACCGACCTGGTCGCGTCCAGGGGGACCCGCAAATGATCGACCTCACGGTGGACGGTTGCAACGTGTCCATCCTGCCGATAGTCAACGGGATCGCATCCGAGGCCGACAAGGTCCGCGACGCTTTCGGAAACTACGAGGCGTACGGAGCGACGCTCGGGATAGAGGGAGTCCAGGCCATCAAGAGCAGGATCACCCTCGAAGACGAGTTCGAAGTCAGCGAACTGGATCTGGCTTACGCCCATCGCATGGAAGATCTCACCGGAACCCCCGTGGAGATGCCTTCGCCGGCCATGTGCGTTCTGATAGATCTGTGTTCGGAATCAGACATGAACGTCATACCCCTGGACATGAACGATGCGGATTTCACCGAACTTTACTGCGAGACCGTGAAGACCTGGGATTTCGTCAAGGAGCACCGCCTCGCCAAGAAAGGGATGAAGAAAAGGTTCTCATCCACAACTCCGGAGGATTTCGCACTCGAATGGGACGGATACGTCAACGGAGTCAAAGGATACCGCAACGTGTCCCTGAAAAGGGAACAGCACATCGCATCTCAGATCAGGGAAGTCGCGAAATACCGCAGGAGTCTCCTGGTCGTGGCCGAGATCGAACGCGCCGAAGGCATAGCGGCACTGCTGAGGTGCTGACATGCCGTGCGACGGATGCGAAAGGGCACGTGAGGAAGGTTCCAGATTCTGCCCCGAATGCGGTTCTCCGCTGAACGACTGTCCCCGGTGCGAGAGTGCCAGACTCGAAGGCTCCGTATTCTGTCCGAAGTGCGGGAGGCACCTTGCAAAACCTCCCGAGCAGAAATCCATCCTATCTTTAGCGGCAACCGTCGCGACGGCCCTCGTCCTGATCCTACTGGTGATGGAACTGGCATACATGGTCGTAGGCATCCCCGGCACATGGTCGGGAGCTGCGAATCTTGAGATGGACATCCTCTTGCTCATACCGACACTTGTGTCCGTGGGAACCTTGTCAAGGATTCCGCTTCAACTGTTCTGGATATTGCTCGTGACAGTTATCCTGGTGTCTGCGGTCGTGGTTCTCAGGGATTCGATCCCGACATTCATAGACCCACGGAAAAGGACCGAAGCCGAAAAAACATCCTTGCACTGGATATCGGTCCTCATGTGCGTCAGCCTGCTGATCAGCATGCTGCTGGCACTCATGACCATAGCTGACACGGAGATTCCAGAGCTGCCTTCGGGGATGTCCGCCGAAGCCCTGCTGAGCTATGCCAACGCCGCAGTCTGGGAGGAGGTCATCTCCCGCATGGCGTACATCGGCATACCGATGCTCGTGATGGGAGTCGCCTGCAAGAAGAGGAATTCATGGAGATACCTGCTCGGAGGATTCGGCATGAGCCGCGTGGCGATGGTGCTGATATTCATCTCCGCACTGGTGTTCGGATTCGCCCATATGTCCGGATGGGGGCTCTGGAAGGTCCTGCCCACATTCATCAGCGGGATCATGATGGGTTATCTTTTCGTCAGATTCGGAGTGCATGCGTCAATAACGTTCCACTTCATAACCGACTACATGTCAGTGCTTGTGACTGGTGCCGCCATGGCGATCACGTCGATCATCGTCCTGGTTATGCTGGTGGCGGGACTGGTGCTTCTGATATACATCGCGAAGAAGATCGTTGATTCCAAGGACTACTTGGAATCCATGCCCGGCATCATGCCTCCCGATCAGGAGAGCATCTTCTTCAAAGACGATTGAGAGGCTATCGCGGAATCCATATCACGGGACTCTATGATCCAATCCCCTCTGTATCCGGACAGTCTCCCGATGACATGACTGAAATCGATCGTCCCCTCGCCTAAGGTCAGATGCTCGTCCCTCTGACCTCCGTTGTCGTGAATATGGATATGACGTATCCTGTCACCGAATGTATCGACCATGGCATCGATCTGTCCGGTCGTATGGGCATGGCCTATGTCGAAACAGATGCCCAGATCGGTACCGTCGACCAACGCCTCCAGGGCCTCGGCCGTCCTCCCGAGGAAGAACGGGGTGTTCGGCATGTTCTCGATGACGACGTCGGCACCGACCTCCTTGGAGAACGCGTCTATACGACGTATGGAGCGTCCGGCGTATCTGTTGGCGATCCCCTCTGTACCGTGAACCGCCATCGACGAAAGTCCGGGATGGACGACCACCGTGGTCGCCCCCAGCTCGACTGCGGAATGGATCGTGGACAGAGTCTCCTTCAGGGATGCTTCCCTGAGCCTGTCCGAGAGGGCACCGATGTTCAGATCGCAGATGGGCGCATGCACGGAACAGGATATGCCTGCAGCCGAGACCATCTCGGATATCTCCGACTCCCTGCCCGTTACAGAATGTTCCGCCTCGGAGAAGATCTCCCAATGCCTGAAGTTCCGCGACACTGGACCGATCCAATCCGAAAGAGGCTTGTTGGCGAAATGGGTACAGGACACTCCGATCATTGCCTGATCTCCTCTCCATCGACGGTCATCGGCGCCACACGGTCGATGAACGTCGTCAGATCCTCGTCCTCGATGAACACGTCTATCGCACCCAACACCGGATTCCTGTCGGCGAAGGAAACCTTCCCCACGGTTGCAACCTGTTTGTTGAGACTCATCTTGGTCGAATTCCCACGGACGCCTGTGATGAGGACGGCCCTGGCGGCATCAAGTATCTTCTGTTGACGGATCTTCCTCCCGAACCCATCCAAAGAAGGGGCCGTACCTTCGAATCCCCTGTCTCTTAACTCTATTTCCGCATCCGGGAAGATCGACATTATCGCCGAACGGACTTTCTCTGGATCCTCACTGGGATTGACTGGACATACGATGCGGATGGAGGTCATGATTGTGGAACCGCTTGATGATATATAAACTGAGAAACGACGGCCACACAGGATGCGAAGGATTCTATGACGGACATCGGAAAGAAAGGAATAAACGCCAGCCCTGCATCCACTGTCTGATGAAAGAGGAGATTCTGTCGGCCGCAGCTAAAAGGAAGATTTTCTTCTCCCCCGATGCTATGGAGATAATTCTCTCCAACAGCGACCCCATGTCGTTCACCAACACGGTGTTCGCCCACCTTTCATCGAACATGATGTTCGTCAACAAACAGGACATCATGGACTGCATCGCAGGCGACAAAATCCTATTCGAATCCCCCAAGGAGGTGAAACCCCACAACAAGTTCACCTCGGACCTGACCGTGATAAAAGGCACCGATGTGACGGGCGAATCCACCTGTGAAGGGAAGATAAACGATTTCGCCCAATACTTCAGAAGCCGCTATCTGTCCCTCAGGAGGCTCCTGGAGAAACGCCACGACTTCGGCAGGGCCATGGACATCTCCAGGGCCATGAGCCTGGACCGCGAAGTCAAGGTAGCCGGAATCGTGTACGAGTGCTCCACGACCAAGAACGGGCACACGATGGTCACCATCGAGGACGACACCGGCTCGACGAAGGTCTTCATATCCAAGGACTCCGCATTGAGCGGGGAGTCCTTCGTAAACGACGAGGTGATAGGTGTCTTGGGAAAACCCAACATGCAGAGGACCATGATCATCCCGGAGAGAATCTTCCGTCCGGACATCCCGAAGCAGCACACCTGGGAACCCAGCGACTCCACGTCCAAGATCGCGTTCCTATCCGACGTGCATGTGGGCAGCTCCACATTCCTGGAGGATGACTGGCACAGGATGATCAAATGGCTCAGACAGAACTCGGTGGAACAGGGGATAAACTACCTGGTTTTCCCCGGGGATGTCGTCGATGGAATCGGCGTGTTCCCCGATCAGGACAAAGAGCTGAACATAGCCGACATAGACCAGCAATACGAGAAACTGGCGGAGTACCTCAAGGAAATCCCCGACCACATCAAGATGGTTGTCCACCCGGGGAACCACGATGCGGCCCGTCTGGCGGAACCCCAGCCAGCCCTCAACCTGAGGTTCACGAAGAACTTCGACTCGAACATTCTGATGGTCGCCAACCCCGTGTACCTGAACGTCGAGGACAGAATCGTACAGACGTACCACGGCAAGAGCATGGACGACTGGATCGCGGCGGTACAGAACCTGACTTACGACAATCCGCTGAACGTGATGAAACAGATGTGCGTCAGAAGACACCTGGCACCCATATACGGTCAGAAGAACGCCCTCGCCCCCGAGAAGAAGGACTACATGGTCATGGAGTTCATACCGGACATCTTCGTCTCGGGCCATGTCCACGGAGCCGGACAGGAGATCTACAACGGGGTGAGGATGATCAACGCATCCACATGGCAGTCTCAGACCGAGTACCAGAAGCAGCACAACTTCAACCCGGACCCCGGAATCATGCCTGTCGTCGACCTCGGAACAGGTCAGATCAGGATGCATAACTTCCACGAATGAGCCTGTGTGGCTGTGATTCGCACCAGTGTTTCAAAAAAAAAATAAAGGGTTTTTTAAAAGGTTTTATGCCTGGCCCAGAACCTTCCAGACCAGGACCCAGACGATGATCAGCCCACCGAGTACCAGCATCGAATATGCCGCGACCCAGGTTATGGTGAAGACGCGCTTCAGCTTCTTCGGGTCCTCGCGGACCTCATTCAAGCGTTCCTCGATGGATTTCACTCTTCCGCAGCCCCGCTTTTCTTCAGGTGCTTGAGACGGGTCGTGTTCTCCCTGTCCATCTCCTCGAGACGGAACTTGACGAACCTCTCCGACTCCTTCAGCTCGGGAATGATCTTGAACTCAAGGGCGTTGACACGCCTCTTGGTCTTCTCGATCTCATCCAGCAGCTTCTTCATGGTGGTCTCCACCTCGGCGGCGCGGACGATGGTGTCGAGAAGTTTCTCGAACGCCATCGACGCATCCTCGATGTAGGCGGAGGTCGAGATCACACCATATCCCTTCTCGGTGATGTTGGTGTGGATCTTCTCGGCCTCTACCTTGGGGACCATCATTCCCATGATGGATTTGCTTCCGAGTTTCACCTGCGGATCTGCCTTGAGGGCATATGCCGCGCTCTTCACGGCGATCTCTCCCTCGACCGCACGGGCGATGGTGATCTTCTCCATAGCCGACTCGTAGTCGGAGGAGACTCCCTCACGCATCTTCCTCGCCTTCTCGAGGACCTCGAAGAACTCGATGATGAGACCGTCTCTCTTCATCTTGAGGATCTTGTACCCACCCTGGGTGAGCTTGATCCTCCTCTTGAGGTCCAGAAGGACCGAACGGTTTGGGGTGACATCGTGTGCTGCCATGGAATCACTCCTTCGGCAGGTACTTCTCGATGTACTTACGGCTGATCCTGGTCAGCTGATCGAGATCGAGCTCGGTGAAGATCTCCCAGGCGATGTCCAGGGTCTCCTCGATGGAACGGTCCTCATCGAGTCCCTGACGGACGATGCGGTCCTCGAAGATGTCTGCGAACTCGAGGAGCTTCCTGTCTTTGGCGGACAGGGAGTCCTTTCCGACGATGGCGACGAGACCACGGAGATCCTTACCCTCTGCGTAGGACGCGTAGAGCTGATCGGACACGTTCTTGTGGTCGTCACGGGTCTTTCCGGCACCGGTTCCCTCTCCCATCAGCCTGCTGAGGGATGAGGAAACGTTCACGGGCGGATAGATACCGGCCCTGTGGAGCTCCATGGACAGAACGATCTGACCCTCGGTGATGTATCCGGACAGGTCGGGGATCGGGTGCGTGATGTCTCCTCCGGGCATGGACAGGATGGGGATCTGGGTGATGGAACCCTTCTTTCCCTTGATCCTTCCGGCACGCTCGTAGAGCTGAGCCAGATCGGTGTACATGTATCCGGGGTAACCGCGCCTTCCGGGAACCTCCTCACGAGCGGCTCCGATCTGACGGAGAGCCTCGCAGTAGTTGGTGACATCGGTCATGATGACCAGCACCTGCATTCCCAGCTCGAAGGCCATGTACTCCGCGGTGGTCAGACCGAGACGGGGAGTCAGGGTCCTCTCGACAGCGGGGTCGTCGGCGAGGTTCAGGAAGACCACTGCGTTCTTCAGAGCGCCGGTCCTCTCGAACTCCTTCATGAACATCTGCTTCTCTTCGTTGGTGATACCCATGGCGATGAACACCACAGCGAACTCCTCGTTCTCGCCGCGGACCTTGGCCTGCCTGGCAATCTGCAGAGCGATCTCGTTGTGGGGAAGACCGGACTGGGAGAAGATGGGGAGCTTCTGTCCCCTGACCAGGGTGTTCATTCCGTCGATGGTGGAGATACCGGTCTGAATGAAATCAGACGGGCTGTCCCTTGCCCAGGGGTTGATGGCGGCTCCGATGATGTCGAGCTCCTTCTCGGGAACGATCTTCGCTCCGCCGTCGAGGGGCTCACCGGCTCCGGACAGGACCCTTCCGAGCATATCCTTGGAGACGGGCATCTTCATGGTCTCGCCGAGGAAGCGAACGGACGCATCCTTGTCGATACCGGAGGTTCCCTCGAACACCTGAACGACGACGATGTCGTCGGAAGAGTCGAGAACCTGTCCCCTCCTCATGGTTCCATCGGACATCCTGATGTTGACCATCTCGTAGTAACCGACGGGCTCGGTCTTCTTGACGTAGACCAGAGGTCCGGCAATCTGGGAGATCGTCTTGTACTCTTTTGATATGTCTGCCATTGGAATCACACTCCAAGCTCGGCGAACTGCTTCTCCATGTCCTCGGACACGGCCTTCAGCTCCTCATCGATGTTCTTCTCGTACTTAGCCTGGTTGAACCTGGTCTTGACGGGGAGGTACGCGATCTTATCGACCTGCACTCCGGCGGCCAGGGCCTTGTCGGCCAGGTCGGCGTACTTCTTGATGAGGGTCATCATGACGTACTGCCTCTGGATGGGGCAGTACATATCGACCTCATCGTACGCGTTCTGCTGGAGGAAGATCTCACGGATCATCTTGGCGACTTCGAGAGTGATCTTCTGCTCGTCGGGCAGAGAGTCGGATCCGACCATCTGAACGACCTCCTGCAGCTCGGACTCCTTCTGGAGGATCTGCATGGCCCAGGACCTCAGTGCGGGGAAGTCCTCCGCGACGTTGTCCTTGTACCACTGGAGGAGCTGTTTGTCGTACATGGTGTACGAGGTCAGCCAGTTGATGGTGGGGAAGTGCCTCCTCTCCCTCAGCTTGGTGTCCAGTGCCCAGAAGACACGGACGATACGGAGGGTGTTCTGAGTGACGGGTTCGGACAGGTCTCCTCCGGGAGGAGAGACCGCACCGATGACGGAGATAGATCCGTCGTCGCCGCACAGAGCCTTGGCACGGCAGGCACGCTCGTAGAACTCGGACAGACGTCCGGCCAGGTACGCGGGGTATCCCTCTTCTCCGGGCATCTCTTCGAGCCTGGAGGAGATCTCCCTCATGGCCTCTGCCCACCTGGAGGTGGAGTCGGCCATCAGAGCCACGTTGTATCCCATGTCCCTGAAGTACTCGGCGATGGTCATTCCGGTGTAGACGGAAGCCTCACGAGCGGCCACAGGCATGTTGGACGTGTTGGCGATCAGGACTGTCCTCTTCATCAGCTTCTCCCCGGTCCTGGGGTCGTCCAGCTCGGGGAACTGAGTGAGAACCTCGGTCATCTCGTTTCCGCGCTCTCCGCATCCGATGTAGACGACGATGTCCGCATCGGAGAACTTGGCGAGGGACTGCTGAGTGACGGTCTTTCCGGTACCGAACGCACCGGGGATGGCTGCCGCTCCTCCCTTCGCGAGGGGGAACATGGTGTCCAGAACCCTGAGTCCGGTGACGAGGGGGACGTCGGGCTGGTACTTCTCGTCGACGGGCCTGGGGTTACGGACGGGCCAGTACTGGACCATGCAGACCTCTTTTCCGTCGATGACGGCAACGGTCTCGTCGATAGTGAAGGATCCGGATTTGATGGACTCCACCTTTCCCTTGACGATTCCGATGGGGGCCATGATCTTATGGACCATGGGTCCTTCCTGGACGGTTCCGAGAACCTGTCCGCCGGAGATGACGTCTCCTTCTTTGGCTACGGGAGTGAAATCCCATTTCTTGTCGTGATCCAGTCCAGGTGCGGAGACTCCACGGTAGATGAAGTCGCCCATTTTCTCCCTGAGGACGGGCAGAGGCCTCTGGATTCCGTCGTAAACGGAAGTCAGAAGTCCGGGACCGAGCTCAACGGAGAGAGGTTTTCCGGTGTTGGTGACCGGCTCCCCGGGTTTGATACCCGAGGTATCCTCGTAAACCTGGATGATGGAGTAGTCGCCGACGATCTTGATGACTTCTCCCATCAGCTGCTCCTCTCCGACGTGCACGACATCGTACATCTTGGGGGAGATACCGACGGCTGTCACCACAGGTCCGGCGACCCTGTAAATTACACCTTCAGTGCTCATTCTTAATCATCCTCTGATTTGTATAAGTCAACGCCAATCGCTCTCTTCACCTTCTCGCGGAGGTCGCTCTGGTCGCCTCCCACGGGGACGACGACAGGCTGGATAGAATCCATGACCTTCTGCCTGACGGCGAAAGAGAGATTGTCGAGATCCTTCGCATCCACTGCGAGGATACCAATTGTAGGCTGGGACATTGCCTCCAGCATTTTCTCCTGGTAGTTGTCAGGGTTGGCGACATAGACGCGCCTGATTCCGGCAAGGCGGAACCCCAGCACGAATTCGTCACTGCCAATTACTGCGATTTCCATCAGATCACCAGCAGACCTTTGATGATGTCTTTCGACAGACCGCTCTCGGTTCCCCTCGCGATGGTCCTGATGTTCGACACCTCGATCTCCTTGTGGATCATGTAGTCGAGCACGGGGACGACGGACAGGGGGTACAGGTGCGAGAACCTGTTCGCCTGGGCGATCTCGTATCTCTTCATCTCGGTGACAACCTGCCTCAGGTTCACGTTCTCCTGCTCGACGATGTCCTTGATGACATCGTAGAACTCGAGCTGCTGGAGGTCGGATGCTGCGGCGGAGATCGTTTCCGCATTGGCGAGCTGTGTGGCGAACCTCTTGTCCACCTGCTTCCCGCCGGGGATGATGTACTTCATCACGGGCTCCCCGTAGATCCCTTCGGCTTTGAGCTTAAGGATCGTCTCGAGGTTCCTGACGTCGATCTCCTTCCTCACATACTCCTCGAACATCTGCGTGGGCCTGGAGTTGGGGTTGATGCTGGCAAGCAGCCTGGTGTAGTGGTATTTGTCGAGGTAGTCCTCGATCTCACCAAGGTTTCCGCTCTCCTTGAAGGAGGACATGACCTCCTGGGGGATGGTGACCCTTACCATTTTGCCGTAAGCAGCGAGAATCTCCTCCTCACCTTCGATGCTGATGAGTTTCTCGAGCATTTCCTCGCCGAGACTTCCGGCGGGAACAAGGTCTTCCCTGATTGCTTCCGCATCGAGACCGTATGACTTACCGCGGAGGATGACCTTGAGGTTCCAGATATCCCATTTCTCGAGATACGCTGCAACCATCGTGTGGAGCTCACCCTGAGAGGCTGCAAGGATGCTGCTGAAGACCTTCGCCATGTTGACGTTGGTTGCGCGCTCCAGGAGGTCGAGACCGACCTGGCTTCCAGCCAGCTCGTTCATCTCCTTCTGGTACCCGGACTCACTGATGTAGCGTGAGATCTCGGGAACGCTCATCTGCAGCATCTTGTTGTAGTCCTCGTCGCCGAGGAGAAGGGATTTCTTGGCCTTCACCCTGGCTACGGTGTACGCGTAATTGCCTTTTCTTCCGCTGGACATGAACATACGCTTCACCCGAAGAGAATGTCTGACACAGACTTGATCTCGCGGTCCCAGATTGCCTGAAGAAGAGTGGAGTACTGCATGTCGACCTCGACGGATCCATCCTCACTCTGGAGGATGAGTCCGGACTTGATCCTGCTGTCCTTCTCCACCGATGAGACTCCAAGGTCGGATGCGGAGAACGAGTCGTTCTCGGACATGATTGCCTTGGGGTTCTCGATGATCTTCTTGGCAGACTCGACCATGGCCTTGTACTGAGCGAGCTTTGCGCTGCTGTCAGCGTTCTCAAGGCTGGCGAGGGTGCTCTCGAAGGCCTCGGTGAGGAGCTCCTTCTTCTTCGCCAGGACAATCTTCTTGCTCTCCAGCTCGGCGCTGGACAGCTCCTGACGGTTGAGACGCTCAACGGCTTCTTTGAGCTTCTTGTCCTCTTTGTCTTTGGACTCGGCGATCTTTGCCTCGGCATCGGCCTGGATCTTTGCGATCTCCGCCTCCGCCTCTGCCTTGATGGCTGCGGCCTGAGCATCCGCGGCCTTGCAGATCTCCTGAGTCACGTTAGCTAGTGCCATGAGATTACCTCGCGGCTAGCTTACTCGATCATACCGGCCATGACGAAGATACCGAGGATAGCGACGACCAGTCCGAAGATGACGATGGTCTCGGGCAGAACCATGAAGATCATAGCCTTTCCGAAGAGAGACTGGTCCTCAGTGATTGCTCCGACAGCTGCAGCTCCGACATCTTTCTCAGCCATACCGGCTCCGAGACCAGTGAGTCCAACAGCGAGTCCAGCTCCGATAGCGATCAGTCCAATTCCAATTCCTTCTGCCATTTCTTACACCTCTGTGGTTGTTTTTTCTTTGTTTGAAACGGTTTTGACGCGTTTGATCTTGAGGGGGTTGTACTCGATTCCTCCTCCCTCATAGAATTTCTGCATGAGCTCTACGAACTGCAACCTGAGACCGTGCAGACCCGCGGACAGAATAGCCAGGGTCCAGATCATCAGGTGCATGAAAGCCATGATGAGAATGGCGACGATGATCATCACGATACCGGATGTCTCTACGGCGCCTGTTTCCGGGATATAAGTCACTCCGGCAATCATTCCCAGGGCTATGTAGTTGAATGCCAGTGCCATACCGGCCTTCGACATTCCAATAGCCGCGAGACGAGTGTAGGAGAGAATGTTTCCAACGATACCGGGCAGCTCCAGAACAGCCTGGATTCCCTCGTGTTTGATGTTCATAGCGATTTCGATCACGATGAACACGACACCGAGGATCAACGGGATCATGATTTCGTCGAATCCGACACCGGAAATCAGGAAGGTTGCCAGTGCGTAACAGACGAGAACGATTCCGAGGAATCCGAAGATCCATCCGCCCTTCTCCTTGAACGCATGGGAGAATCCATGCTGAATGGCCTTGTTGTAAAGACCGCAGAGATATCCGATCATCAGGTGAACGATACCGATGTAGACGGACAGCTTCAGCAGGAATCCGATCCACTCCTCTCCGATCTTGCTCACACCGTGGCCGCCGGGAAGGATGCCTTCGAAGACTTCGGGCAGGTTGTCCAATCCAAGGAGCATCTGCCATGTATACGTGATTCCGTCATCGGTGATTCCGACAAAGTGCATTCCCAGACACTCTCCGAAGAAGAAGAATCCGAAAATGAATGCCCAAATACCGCCGAAGAACAGAACGGTGGCGATTGCACGCCAATCTTTGTGGTGCGTGACTTTGAGTCCGTACGCACCGAGAATGATGAAGGGAATAGAGTATCCCACATCTCCGACCATAAGTCCGAAGAACATCGGAAGGAAGATTGCGATCAGGATGGAAGGGTCAATCTCCTGATACTTCGGTACCGACACGAGCTTTGTCGGGTACTCGAACTCCTTCACGACTTTTCCGTTGTTGAACTTAGTCGGTGTAGTCTTAAACCTCTCTTCAGCCTCCTCGACTTCCTCCATCGACCTTCCACGGGTCTCCTGAAGTTCCACATAGATACCCTCGACCTTGGTCTCGAGGTCCGTCTTGACGGCCTCTACCTTGGCTGTGGGAACCCATGCGTCGACGACGAATGTGTACTGACTGTTCGCGATCCTTACGGGGATCTCTCCCTTCTGGACCTGAATGGTCAGCTCTTCCTCGTAGGCACTGAGGTTGTTCTTGTGTTTCTCAAGAAGTGTCTCGATCTCTTTCTGCGCATCCGCGAGCGCGGCTTCCGCTGTCTGGATCTCACGTGCATTGGCCTCAAGGGCACTAGCTGCGGATCCCGTGCCAGCAGGCACCGTGATCTCGGAGAATCCGTTCTCGGAAAGTGCGGACTGGACTGCGTCCTTGTCCTCGACCTTAGCGAAAACGGCGATCACATTGCCGTTCTTCTTGTCGAAAGAAGAGTAGACCTCACAGTCGATTCCCGAAAGGGATGCTGCGGGATCCTCGGCGATGGTCCCAACCATCGAGAAGATACTCCTGTAACCGGAGTACAGCTCGAGGTCGACGGGAATAGCGGAAAGGAGCTCGAGATTCTTCTTCGTAGCGTTTAGCTCGGTGATTCTCTGATTGAGATCATTCCTCTTGTCGATGACAGAAGTGATTTCTTTCTCGACAAGCTCGACGCTGTCAGATGATATCTGGCTCTTGATTTCGTCCTCGGAAACGGCCTCGGTTTTCATCGTTTTACCGATACCGAGTTCCTTCTCCATCGCACGCACCTTGAGCAGCCTCTCGGATGCTTTGGGTGAGTACGGACGGGGTGTCCCAAGGCTAAAACCTTCATCCGCGTCGACGGTCTGATCGATCAGGTGGATACTACCAACTTCGTACAGGGCATCGATTGCCTCGTCGAGATGGGTCTTGGTACCCACGATCACAATCCTACTCATCGACTCAGGAAGTGACATTTAGGGTCCTCTCGAATTCTTTGTTGAGATAGTCTCTAACTTCCTGCATTCTTGCCTCGGATTTGGATTCGATACCGGCGGCGATCTTCTCACCTTCGGCGAGCATCTCGTCGCGTTTAGCGGCAAGGCTCTCCATTTCCTTGGCAACGGCGGATTCGTAAGAGCTGCGCATCTGAGCCTCAGCGTCCTGAATCTTCTTCACAGAATCTCTGCGAGCCTCAGCGATAGCGGACTTCTTCTCAGCCTGGGCCTGTTCGACCTTAGCCTCGGCATCCGCCTCCGCTTTCTTTATTTCCGAAAGTATGTCAGTTCGGCTCAAATTAACACTCCCCGACCCTGCTAACGTATCCTAGGAGGGGTACTTAACTGTAATCCCCTCCCTTTTATAAGATTATTAAAAGGGGCCTGGGTCGTGGAATGGAGTTTTCAGACACTGCGTGAAGGATGGAACTCGCGAAGAACAACCTCGGTCTCATCCAGAAGACTTTTGGAAAGATCGTCCACATAACCTTCGTCGTAAACTATCTCGGAGATACCCGCGTTGATCAGTATCTTGGCACACATGGAACAGGGGAACGTCGTAGTGTATATCGTCGCTCCATTGACACTGACACCGAAATACGCAGCCTGGGTAACAGCATTCTGCTCTGCATGAACCCCTCTGCATAACTCATGTCTAGTTCCGGATGGAACATTCATCTGAACCCTCACACACCCCAACTCTTCACAATGACGGGTTCCGCGTGGCGATCCGTTGTAACCGGTGGACAAGACCCGTTTGTCCTTAACGATCACAGCTCCGACCTTCCTTCTGAGACATGTGGACCTTGTGGAAACCAACTGTGCCATTTCCATGAAGTATTCATCGCTGCTGGGTCTTTCCATGATATTTGAATGAACACTCTACTATTTCATACAGACGCAAAAATATACGAGTCGTTTTTTTCATCTTTTCACAAGAGATACAGAAAAACTACTTTAACAACCTATAAACTGTATCACACGTGAACAAATCCGACAGAAACCTCATCATTACCATCATCGCAATTGTCGCGATCATCGGCGGAGGCTATGGAGGACTTGTGGCTTACACCGGATTCTCCCCACCATTCAGCGTAGTAATGTCCCAGAGCATGCAACATGATATGACGGAGTCGCATCTGGGAACCATCGACACAGGAGATGTGATGGTTATCAAGGATCCATCCACCACCGAGATATGCAGCTACGTGAAAGGTACACAGACCGGATACGAATCCTTCGGTGATTATGGGTCAGTTATCATATACGATCGTGGAAACGATCAGAATCCCGTAATACACCGTGCAATAGTATGGCTCGAATACAATCCATCTACAGGATCATGGATCTCAGAAGATCTCCGTTACTACTCTGGCACATGGTATTATGTGGATGAGAACGGTAAGAAAGGCGAATCATGGAACGACATCCATGGAACGTTGTATTTCGAGGGAATAACCTCATCCGGCAAAAACGTCCAAATTAATCTTACCCCATTTGCGAACACAAGTGGATATCTTACAATGGGAGACAATCCTACGACCAACAGATACTTCGATCAAGCCGCAGGGATAGTCAATCATCTCATTTCGGAAAATGATATAAGATCGGTCCCCATCTTCGAGATTCCTTGGTTGGGAACACTGAAAATATTCATCAACGGTGGAAAGAACCTCGAATATGTGACAAACAGCCTACCTTCTTTGATTATGAGCTTTGTCACATTATTCGGATTTTTGATTATGTTGGACGGATTCACCCTTTACAGAAATGATAAAGGGATAAGATTGAGAATCGAGAGAATGAAGATCTCAAGAAGGTAAAGACCCCCACCCCTCCATTTCCACTGGAACCCTGAAAAGGATGTCGATGATTTTTCGAAATGGAAAAACAAAGGAAAAACCAAACAAAAATCAGATCAAAGTTGTCTGTTTGTTGTTTTTGTATCCGAATAGATCTTTGAAAATCTCATCATTCTTAATCATCTGAATGATCTCTTTGGGAGTACTGAGTTCAATCTCCTTGGTACGACCTGCTCTTCCGAAAGATTTGATTCTCGCGTGAATAATACCAAGCATATCGAGTTCAGAAATAAGACCGCCAACTCTTCTCTGTGTAAGAACCGATTGAGCAATGGCTTCACAGATGAATTTGTAAGTGGAATAAACATCCCCGGTTGTCATGACATTCATTCCTTCATCGGTATTTCTGATGATACTAAGAAGAACGATTTTTGATTGAATCGTAAGTGTCTTGACAACTTCGGAAACAGCATCGAGCTCGACTTTGTTCTTAGCATAACGAACATGAGCCCCGGTTATTTTTTGATCACCGTTTCTTTCTGCGAAATCAGCTGCCATTCTCAGAAGATCCAAAGCTCTTCTCGCATCTCCCATTTCCTGTGCGGAAAGAGCCGCACAATAAGGAATGACATCATCATCCAGAACTCCGGAATCGAATGCAAACTCAGCTCTAGCATAAAGAATATCTTGAAGCTGTTCCACATTGTATGGAGGAAACACTATCTTCTCTTCACCAAGTCTGCTCTTTACTTTCTGACCAAGAAGTTCTGTAAAATTGGCATTATTCGTTATTCCAATTATCGAAACCTTTGATTTCTGAAGGACTTCGTTGATTGTGGTGAGGTAATAGAAGATATCATCACCGTTTTTCTGAAATGATCTATCGATTTCGTCAAGAACGATGATATACACTTTGTTCTGTTCATCTATATATGATGTGACCTCAGCAAGAACTTTATCAAGTCCCCAACCCGTGAATGGAATTCTTCTGTTCGGATCAGCAATTATCTGATTCGAAATATTGTAGATCATCCCATATGTCGTATCAACAACTTCACAGTTCACATAAATCAATGAACATCTTTCCTGCTCTATGTCGGCTTTTTTCAATTCTTTTCCGACATAATTCATTACCGCAGTTTTTCCCGTTCCGGTTTTTCCGAAAATAAGGATATTGGATGGTTTGTCTCCATTCAAAGCAGGTGCAATGATCTCTGCTATCTCACTAATCTTATCCATCCTATGCGGTAAATTTTCCGGGATGTATGTTGATTGAAGAATTTTTTTGTTTTTTACGATGACATTCCTTTTTGTTACATATTGAGTGAATATATTCGGTTCAGTCATCGTTCGATCTCCTTCAATCGAAACACCACTTCGGTGTTTTCTTTCCACTGTATTCAAGACTTTGATTTAAGCGTTTTCCGAATTGGATAAAAAGCATTGGTTGTAGAAATTCTGAGCTTATCTCTATCTTTTATATCACATAACGATTACGGAATCCATTCACGGAAGTGATTTCAAATGAAAGGATGGTTGGTTATCGGAGCTTGCATTCTTGGAATAGTTGCATTTATCGGTCTTCTTGTTGTTCTCGGAAGCTGATCAAAACACCCATTACCCTTTTCAGGGTTCCAGTGGAAATGGAGGGGTGGGGGTCTTTTCACAGAACTCCATCCCGATTCTTTATATTCATTCTATTATGAAATTACATTATGGTTCGGAATGACCGTTATTTCGTAATAGGTCTGTCTGTTCTGTTGATCACGATGGTTTTTCTTGTGTTTTCTGATGAAAGCACGAATGATGAAAACATGACAGGAATAGTCTATGATATATCCAAAAGTACCAGAGGCTACACTTTCTCTTTTCATACAGGAGACGGTGTTTCTATCAAATGTTTTTCCTATTCCGAACCACAGTATCTTGGATACTATTCTTTGACAGGATCGTATTTCGATGATGGAACGATGTTTTTTGTCAATTCCATGGTATGTTTGGATGAACTATAATTTCAAAATGAATCTGCATTATTCTATTATCCATGATATGATATCAAGGGTCTGGAGACAATGTTCGTTGCAGTAGACGATACGGATTCCATGAAAGGGAATTGTACCACGTTCCTGGCCACGGAGATAATAAAAGAATTCTCCGATTTGGATCTCATAGGTAATCCTAGACTTGTCAGACTTAATCCTGCGACACCCTGGAAGACCCGCGGCAACGGTGCATTGGTGATGAGGTTCGGTAAAGGATCCGGGCTGAAAAGATTCATAGGAAGGTTCGGGGACACGGATTTCTTCTGTTATGATAGATGTACTTCATACGAACCTGATCCGGAGATGATGAAAGACAGGATAATCCCTCATATTCTGGATCATCATGAGGATGATGCTAATCCGGGTCTTCTCATTTCCAGAATCAAACCCAGTCAACAGTTCTATTGGAACGGTGTCAGGACTATAATGGACAGATCGGTCATCGATTCTGAGATCAAAAGGATAAGAGGAGTCTCATACACCATCGGAAATGGTCGTGGATTGGTTGGCTGTACTTGTGGAATGGCATGGAGACCTCGCGACAGTACTTTCGAATTATTATCTTACAGACCGGAATCCAGATGGGGGACTCAACGTGTTTTCGATCCTTTAACCATAATGGATGTGGAGCATGGGTATCCTACGACTTTCAACAGTTGGGAGGACCGTTCCGAGAAAGTTGCCATGATTCCTTCCACTCCCTGTCCGGTCATGTACGGACTTAGAGGAGATTCGGAGGAGGATGTGATCGAAGCATCGGGAATAATCAAAACGGAACCGATCGACAGATGGATGGTGTTTCTGACAAATCAGGGTACCGATGATCATATTATCCATAATGCAAAGGAACTGATTCCTAACAGGTCGTATATAATCCGTGGAAATGTCGTGTCTTCTGCGAGGCATATAGAGGGAGGTCATGTTTTCTTTGATCTTTCAACGAAATACGGAGTTGTGAGTTGCGGAGCCTACGAACCCTCCAAGGAGTTCCGTTATGCATTGGATTGGTTGTGCATCGGTGATGAGATGGAGGTCATAGGTGAACTTCGCGATCAGCCCAGAACTCTGAATATAGAGAAGATCCATGTAATATCGACAGTGGACGAATTGAGGAAAGTGTCCAATCCAGTCTGTCCTTTATGTTCCCGTACCATGAAATCCACCGGTAGTGGGCAGAAATACAAATGTAAGAGGTGTGGAACCCATTCATACACTCCGATAATGCAATCTGTTCGCAGGGAAATCGTCCCTGGATGGTACGAGCCCCCCACGTCCGCTCGCAGACATCTTTCCAAACCTTTGAAGAGGATGGGTCTGGAACAGCCTGTGGAGTTCGTCAATGGTCGTAGTCTATAATCGACACTGTTTTATAGGCAACTTCCACATGACGCAATCGGAAGGGATATTCCCATGGATGAAGCAGTTATCATCAGCGCAGTAAGGACACCCATAGGAAAATACGGCAAGACCCTTGCCGGAATCAAAGCCACCGATCTCGGTGCTAAAGTAGTGAAGGAAGCTGTCAGCAGGGCAGGACTTCAGCCTACGGACATCGAGGAATGCATAATGGGTAATGTCATCGGAGCAGGACTCGGACAGAACCCTGCCAGGCAGGCGGCAATCGGAGCAGGTCTTCCTGTCGAGATAGGTTCATTCACGGTCAATGCGGTCTGTGGATCCGGAATGAAGGCTGCGATGCTCGCTGCGGATGCAATCAAAGCCGGAGAATACAACGTTCTCGCTGTGGGCGGAATGGAGAGTATGTCTAACGCTCCTTATGTGATGCCCAACGCCAGATGGGGATACAAGATGAACGACCAGACTGTGGTCGATGCCATGGTCCATGACGGACTCTGGGACATCTTCAATAACCAGCACATGGGGTTCACCGGTGAGATCGTCGCCGAGAGGTTCAACGTTTCAAGGGAGGACGCAGACCAGCTCTCCATGGAGTCCCATCAGAAGGCTGCGGCAGCCATCAAGGCGGGGAAATTCAAGGATGAGATTCTTCCGATTACCATCCCCAATAAGAAAGGGGACATAATCTTCGACACGGACGAGGGAGTCAGAGAGGATTCCACCATGGAATCCCTCGGAAAACTGAAACCTGTGTTCAAGAAGGATGGAATCGTCACAGCAGGAAACTCCTCGCAGCTCAGCGATGGAGCTTCATCTCTGGTCATCACCTCCAGGAAATGGGCCGAGGAGCATGGAATCAAACCTCTGGCTTCCATAGTCGCTTACGGAGAGAGGGGAGTCCAACCCGAATACATCATGGAGGCTCCCATACCTGCAAGCAGGCATGTCATGCAGAAGGCTGGAATGACCATCGACGATATCGACCTCTTCGAGCACAACGAGGCCTTCGCGTCCGCATCCTGTGCTGTGAAGAAGGAGCTGAACGTTCCTGATGAGATCTTCAATGTCAACGGAGGTGCTGTCGCTCTCGGACACCCCATCGGATGCTCCGGAGCCCGTGTTATCACCACTCTGATCTATGCTCTGAAGGACAGGAAGAAGGAGACCGGACTTGCTACACTTTGTCTCGGAGGCGGCAACGCGGTCACGATGATCATCCGCAACGAGTAAAATCGTTGAACAAACCCAATCCGGGCTTCGCATTTTCAGCGGAGTCCGGTACCAATGCTTATCTCGATTGTAATCGTTCCAGGAAGCATGAGAACCCTGGAGGAGATTTTCGGGCTGATCGATGATTCTTATGATGACATGGTTAGGACCATGATCGAGATGATCAGATATCCTGCGCTCTGTCCTTTCAACGGAGGGGATGGTGAGGGATGTAAAGCCGATTATCTCCAGGGGCGGCTCTGTGGATTCGATTCGGTGACAAGGTACGACGTTCCGGATAGATTGGATCCATCGGTCATGCGTGCCAACATCTTGGCTAAGAAGAACGGGAAGAAGCCCGGAACAGTCTGGGTTGTGGCTCATATGGATGTGGTTCCCACAGGCGATCCAGCTCTGTGGACCACGCCTCCGTTCGAACCCGAGCTCAGGGACGGGAAGATCTACGGCAGGGGAACGGAAGACAACGGTCAATCCATCATATCCTCAATGTTCGCATCCAGGTTCCTGCTGGATCAGGAGCTGGAGGGAATGTCCATAGGGGTGGCATACGTCGCCGATGAGGAGACGGGAAGCGTCCTTGGAATCCAGTATCTTCTCGATAAGGGACTTTTCTCAGAGGATGATGTCATCATGGTCCCCGATTGGGGGTCTCCCGGAGGATCGTTGGTCGAGGTGTCCGAGAAGCACATGTTGTGGTTGAGGTTCGAAATAGAGGGTAAGACCACTCATGGGTCCACACCTAACATGGGGATCAATGCATTTCGTGTGTCCACGAATCTTCTAGCGGACCTTATGGATAAGCTCGAGAAAAGGTTCGATTGCAGGAACGAGATCTTCCAACCGCCATATTCGACTTTTGAACCCACCAGGAGGCCTGCAACCGTGGACAATGTGAACACGATTCCCGGTCATGATGAGTTCTACATGGATATGCGTATTCTTCCGTCGTACGATCTGGATGAGATCATAGGATTCGTCGGATACGTGGTCAAGGAACATGAGGATAGGACCGGTGCTATGATCACTCTGTCCATAACTCAGAGAGAGGAGTCTGGAAAACCTTCATCAACCCAATCGAAGGGATTCAAAGCTCTTTCCGAGGCCGTGAGAATTGTCACGGGAAACATTCCAGGGGCGATAGGGGTTGGCGGCGGCACATGTGCCAATCTTTTCAGGAAGAAAGGGTTCGATGCCTATGTCTGGCAGTGCGGAGGAGGTACGCTTCACGCTCCCGATGAACATGTGGTGATGTCCAACATGATAACGGACACCAAGGTGTTCGCGACCTTGTACTACAACCTCTGTCTCAAAGGTTGATCATTCGTCGTTGAACATGCGGTCAATCATCCATTCCGTGTTGAATTTGATGATGTCCTCATATTCCTGACCGTTGCACACGAAAGCTATGGGCTTTCCGATTGTGTGTGCGATAGAAAGTGCTGCACCGCCTTTAGCATCGGTGTCTATCTTCGTCAGAATCACTGCATCGATCCCGACTGCTGCATCGAAGACTTTGGCTTGCTCAATGGCATCGTTTCCGGCCAAGGAGTCTCCCACGAAGACCTTCAGGTCGGGTTTGGCGACTCTGACGATTTTCTTCATCTCCTCGATGAGGTTGTTGTTGGTCTGCATCCTTCCCGCAGTGTCGATAAGGACGACGTCCCTGCGTTTGGATTTGGCGTGCTCGATGGCATCATAAGCGACCGCGGATGGGTCTGCGTCATGAGCCTGTTTCACGATCTTGCATCCGAGTTTCTCGGAGTGGATCGTGAGCTGTTCTATGGCTCCGGCCCTGAAAGTGTCGCAGGCGGCGAGAACTATCGTCTGTCCGTTCTTCTGAATGCGGTTGGCGATCTTCGCGATGGCCGTGGTCTTTCCAGTTCCGTTGATGCCCACGAACATTATCACAGTGGGCTTCTCCTGCTGGGTGAGCCATCCGTCGAAGTCGAATTCGTTGATCTTGAGAACGTCCCTGATGGCATCCTTGACGGAGAGCTCCACGATCTGTTCCAAGGTGTAGCTGCGGTCGTATTTCCTTCCTACAAGATTGTCGCGGACACCTTTCTTAATCTCCTCGACAACGGGGTATGCGACATCGGCTTCCAGAAGGATTATCTCCAGCTCGTCGAGAATCTCGTCAAGCGGATCCTCTTTGATCTTCTTCCCCGAATCCGAGATTAGGGAATCGGATTCCGTCACGGGTTTGGATTCCTTCTTCTCCTGTTTCTTGAGCTTCAAAATCTCTTTCCTTGAGAGTTTGGGCTCTTCCTTGACGGGTTCGGGGACAGGTTCGGTGGCAACAGGTTCCGGCACGCTATCCGAAGGAGTCTGCGGAATCTCCGATGCCGGAGCAGGGGTTGCGGGTTCGGATCTCTCAGGCTTGTAGACCTTCTCCTCATCGAGCTTGGTGTCAGCCTTCGAGAAGAGGTTTTTCATCTTGGATTTGAGGGATTCGAACATGATCGCAACCTTCACTGCTGGGGCATTCCGGCCTGCCTGTTGGCGTACTCGTTCTGGATTGCCGCACTGAGGTTGGACAGGGCGGTCTGGGCTTCGTTGAGCGCATCAACGGACTTCTTGAGAGCCTCGTTAATCTCAGCACCGTTCGCGTCCATGTACTCCACGGATGCGTCGGCATCCTTCTCGACGGAGATGTTGGAACCGATTCCGACGACGACGCTCCTGTTTCCGGAGACCTTCACAGGTATGAAGGACGATGCACCGACCGGGACGAGGATCTCGTCTCCGTCCTTTGCGTCCCTGAACGCTTTCAGGGCTTCGGAGGCCATGGTGACCTCGTCAAGGGACACACGCAGGAGCTGCACCTGGCGGCTCAGCGCCTCTACTCTCTCCTTGTAGGATTCCATCACGGCGATGGCCTGACGGAGCTCGTTGTCTTCCACGTTCACTCACCGATCTGGTATTTCACGACGTGGTCGGTGACCTGGTCAGCGGAGAGCTCGACGATCTCGGTGATGTCGATCTGCCATCTCTTGAGCTTGTGCTTGCTTCCGATGGTGGATAGGGCCTTCTCTTTGACTGCGGCCTCGTCCTCAGCTGCCATCTCAATGGAGAAGGGCTGTCTCTTCCTGGGGTCTGCATAGTTGCCGGTTACGCGGAATGCTTTCATTTTAATTACCTGGAAAGCGGGATTCCCAACCCCTTAATAAAGGTTAGCACTTTCCGCTTAAGGACACGCGCGCGATAGCTTTTATGGCCGCGAGTGGAATCGACAGTCCCGACACGCCGGATGACAAATGTGCCAGATGTTCAGAAAATCTTCTTTTGCGCGTCTATCTCGGAGGCGTAACCCACATCCGCCATCTTCCTGCCTATGAGGAACACGGCGGCGAACTCGGGGACTTCGGTCTCGCCCTCCAAGGTGAAGCTCTCCCCTTTCATGTCCAGGGTGGCCGGTTTCCTCATCGTGATCTTGACTGGATCGTCTGAGTACTCGTCCGGCACCGCCATCTGCAGAGGATCGAAGTCCGAAAGCTCCTGACGGGTGATGGGTGTGACCCTGAGTCCGCTCTTCCCGTGTACCGAGCCGGGGAGACGGATCAGTCTCTTGATGTCGGCGGTGACGGGTTCGTCCACTTCTCCCGAGAGACGGTATGCCATGTCCTCCTTCATGATCTTGACCAGCATGTTCTGCACGGGTGCCGACAGGACGGCCATGGTGTTCTTCTGGAACAGTGCCCCCCTGGATTTGTTGAGCTCCTCCTGGGCCTTCAGGATTGTGGAGTTGCTGCTCCCTTTGATGCTGGGGTATTCCCTCTTAATGTCCTTGACGTCCGTGTCGCAGAAGTCGTTGACCACATCCATGAGGCCGTTGCGCATCCTGAGTTTCCATCCTCCGGAGTCCGCAGGGGGAATCAGCCTGTCCTTGGCGACGTTGGTCCTGACTCCCGTGCCCGTGACCACCTTGGATGTGGCTACCCTGTTGTACGGGAACACCCAGTCGATGTTGAGTCCGGTGCCGGTGATGTAGTCCACTAGTTCTCTTCTCTCATGGGTCCCCAGGCTCATGACGTCGGGTGTCCTGACGTGGGCGTGGTACCCTCTGCCGCCGGAGAACGTTATGTGGACCTGGTCTTCGGAGAATCCGAGGTCCCCCAGGAGGAACGAGTCCACCAGGTTGATCATCTCGGACCTGATCTGCAGAAGCATCTCCGCATAGGTCATCTCCTTGGCACCGTCCAGGTGGTCCGCGTCCAGGTCGAAAATCAGTTCGGCACCGAGCCATTCCTTCTCATCCATGGTGGGTGCGTCGGGTTTGCGGTAGTACGACGTGGAGTAATAGCTGTGGGACGGGACCTGACCGAGCATGAATCTGTGTAGTTCTTCGGGTTTTCCGAAGGACATGTGCCTTTGGACGTAGGTCCTGTCGAAGAACATGAACCCGAACTCCCTGCGGGTGAACCTGTCCGGTAGGATCGGCGTGTTCACCCTGTAGTATTTCCTGAAAGCTTTCAGGAGGAAACGTTGGTTCGAGTCCATCTTACCATGAACAGGTGCAGCGGATATTTTGATTCTTTGCGAGATGTTCTGACGGAAACTCCGTGAGGTCTTGCGTCCTTCTCTTATAATGGTAGGTTTTACGACAGCATATGGCAGAGAAGGTCCCCGTCTACGACAACCACATCCACATGAGCCCTTCCGGGCGGAACGTGGATGCTCTCAGGGAGTACGAGGCGGCCGGAGGCACCGGGCTCACGCTGGTCACGCTCCCCCACAGAGAGGTCCCGATAACATGCGGAGCGGATTTCGCGAGGTCCTACGAGGTCACATACGGTCTGGCCGACAGGGCGAGGGAAGCCACGAACCTGGAGATCAACATCGCGGTCGGGCCCTATCCGGTATTGATTCTGCATCTGGCGGAGACGTACGGGCTTGAGAGGGCGGAGGAGATGATGATGGAGGGTATGGAGTCCGCCGCCAATGATGTGGCTGAGGGCAGGGCAGTGGCGATAGGGGAGATAGGCAGACCGCATTTCCCAGTCCCGGAGGATATCTGGGACGCATCCAATAGGGTTCTGCTCAGGGGCATGGAGCTGGCCCGGGAGAACGACTGCCCTGTAATCATACACTGCGAGTCCGAACCCGACACCGACAGGTCCTTGGCAGAGCTGGCCGACAGAGCCGGGTTGGACCGCGACTTGGTCGTCAAGCACTCGTCCCCTCCGTGGGTCACCGAGGCGGAGACCTTCGGCGTGATGCCGTCGATCCCCGCTTCGAAGACCAACATGAGGGAGGCGTACGGCAAGGGGACCGACCGTTTCATGATGGAGACGGATTACATCGACGATCCGGAGAAGCCGGGGGCGATAATGTCCGTCACCACGGTCCCGAAGAGGGTTAAAGCCTGGCTGGCCAACGGGGAGGTGCCGGCCGAGAGCATCCACAGGATATGCGGGGACATCCCCGATTCGTTGTACAAGAGGTGAAAGAGATGGAAGTTACAGTTACCGGGATTTATGACGAGGGGGCCTTGGAGGACACGGCCTACATCGGAGCCAAGGGATTCTCCGTCATGATCGACGCCGGAGGCAGGAAGGTCCTGGTGGACACCGGTCTGAGGGACAGGTATCTCAAACACAACCTGGAGCAGACGGACATCAACCTCTCGGAGGTGGAGGCCGTGGTCATCACCCAGTCCCATCCGGACAATTGCAGGGCCCTGGATGGGTTCCTGGATCTGGTGGAGGGGCCGGTGAAGGTCTACGCTCCCGAGGGCCTCTATGACGGCAAGAAGGGGCTGTTCCCCGGAAGTGTGGGCCTTTCCGAGGAGAACCGTCCGAAGGCGGAGTTCGACCACTCGGACGGATGGATCGAGGTCGTTCCCGGGGTGACGCTCACACCGTACGCGGTGTCCGACAACGGATACATGGAGAGGTTCATCATCATCAAGGCCAGGAGGACCACAGTCGTCAGCGGCAGAGGGGTCGGAGGTCCCTCGAGGGCCCTGGACATGGCGAAGGACAGGTTCGGGGAGTACCCCGAGGCGTTCCTGGGTGCCGTGCTCCTGGAGAAGGCTAAGAAGCTCGTTGCGGAGCTCTACGCGGAGGATTTCTCGTCCCGCAGATGCTCCAGACTTCTTTTGAACCACTGCACCGGCAGGGACGGGATGGTCAATCTCAGGACCAAGCTCGGACTCCACGGAGTGGATGATTTCTACGTCGGATCGGTGTACAAGGGCTGATCCGGCTGTTTTGGGGATCGTTGCAGAATCGATTGATAGCCTTATATAGTGAAACCTACAAGTCTCGACCGATCAAAATGCACTGGCGTCTCAGAACCGTCGCTATGTTCGTCGCGATGACCGGCCTTCTGGTGGTCATCGGTACACTGGTGGGTGCCGTGTTCGGCAATTGGATGTACGGGCTAGCAGTCATGCTGGTCATCTCCTTGCTGTTCAACGTGTTCTCCTACTTCTTCTCGAAGAAATTGGCTCTGGCTTCCAACAAGGTCCGTCTGGTCACTCCCGAGCAGGAACCCAGGCTCTACGCCATCGTCGAGAGTCTCGCGGACAGGGCAGGGCTTCCCATGCCCGAGGTCGGAGTCTCCGAGATGCCCATGCCCAACGCGTTCGCCACCGGAAGGAACCCCAAGAACGCAGCCGTGGTCGCTACCAGGCAGCTGCTCAACATGCTGAGCGACGACGAGCTGGAAGGCGTCATGGCCCACGAGATGTCCCACGTCAAGAACAGGGACATCCTTGTGATGTCGGTGGCTTCCACCATGGCATCCCTTGTGGCCTACGTGACCCGTATGGCCGTATGGGCCGCGCTCTTCAGCGGTAACAACGAGAACAACGGAGGAAACCTCCTGATAGCCATAGTCGCGGACATCACCCTGCCTCTGGCGGCGATGCTCATCCAACTCGGCGTGTCCAGGAACAGGGAGTACCTGGCGGACGAGTCCGGAGCCAGGCTCACGGGGAAGCCCATGGCGCTGGCCAGCGCGCTCACCAGGATCGAGGGCGGATGCTCGGTCAAGAGCAACACCTACGACAACCCGTCCACAGCCAACATGTGGATCTCCAATCCCTTCGGGACCAAGAGGGGCAGCGCGATGCTCAACCTCTTCCGCACGCATCCTTCCACTCCTGACAGGATAGCCAGACTCAAGGCTCTGGATGAGGAGATTAACGGAAGATTCTATTGAAACCTGAAGTCGGGTCGGGCGGAACCGCCCTTCCCGACGGAAAAATCACTTGACGGGTTCCCACTTGGCGAGCTCGTTGACTTTGGACAGGGTGGAGCCCCTGAGGATCTCCTCACGGGTCCTGTTCTCCCTCTCGTGGACGTCCAGCGCCCTGTTGGCGACTTCCACGGCCGCCTCCTTGGGGATGACGATGAGGCCGCTCTCATCACCGATGATCCAGTCCCCTGTACGGACTTTCTGGCCCCCGATCGTGATCTCGATTCCGATTCCGCCGTAACCCTTCGGTTCTCCCGCGCAGGGGATCACGGATCTGGAGAACGCGGGGAATTCCAGTTTCCTGATGTCGTCTATGTCCCTGATGGCTCCGTCGATGACCACTCCTACCGCGCCCATCTGCATCGCGGAGCATGTGGCAAGCTCCCCCCACACGGCGATCGGTGCGCCTCCGACGTCAATTACTATGACGTCACCCTTCTTGGCGCGGTCCGTGGCCTCCACGGGTTTCGCCCAGTCCCCATTGGTCGTCTGCACCGTCAGGGCCCTGCCGACCATGCGTTGGCCGTGTTTCAGCGACTGCGGGGTCAGACCGAACACAATGCCCTGTTTGTGGAATGCATCGGCGATGTTGCAGGTGGACACTCTGGAGAATGCCTCGAAGAGGTCATCTTCCGTGTATTTCTTAGCAAGGTCCGTGTCAATCTTGGCCCCGGACATGGATCTCTTGATATCAGCGGCAGCTTCGGAGATATTTCCTGTTTTGATGATGGCCCCTCCGACGATGACGTCCGAGGCTCCGGCTTCGACGTACTTCCCCGCGTTCTCGGCGGTTATCCCGCCGGCGACCGCCACGGGGATGGAGACGGATGCAACGATCCTTTTCAGGACATCGATAGGGGGTTCCTCCCCGCGCATCTGGGTGTCGATGCCCATGTGGAGGCAGATGTATGCCACTCCGAGGGCCTCAACCTGTCTGGCTCTCTCGACCCTGTCGGGGACGTTGATCATGTCCACCATTATCTCGGCACCGTATTTCCTTCCGGCCATGACTGCCTCTTCGATGGTGGAATCGTCCGCGAGTCCCAGGACTGTTACGATGTCGGCTCCCGCTTTGGCCATGATCTCGACTTCGAAGGCTCCAACATCCATGGTCTTGGTGTCGGCGATAATCTTCCTGTCTGGGAACTCGCGCCTGAGTGTGCGGACCGCCTCCGCACCTTCGCTTTTGATCAGCGGGGTCCCGGCTTCTATCCAGTCGGCTCCGCCTTGTACGGCTTCGCCCGCAATGGCGATGCTTCTGTTCAGCTGCATGATGTCCAGTGCGACTTGGAGTACGGGCATGCGTGCCCATCTGAAGGGATTTATAAACCTGTTGCGGAAGGAAGCAGCATCCTTCGAACCATGACGATTGTAATTTGTGCCCGAAACATTCCACACGGAAAAGTTCACTGACTCATGAGCCAGTATTATAAAATGATAGCGTGCTTTTATATATAGGGCAGGAACATGATACATCCAATGCACTGTTGCAAGATCCTTCTCGACCGTACTCTGAACGTCGAGGAACACCCCTGTCACGGCGTTCTGCCTTTCCAGTTCGATAGCGAGGGCATGTCGGTGAAGATCCTCACCTGCTCCATGCTGGATCATGGGACGGGCTATTCGATGATCAAGATCATCGACGAGAAGGGGGTAGTGGAGGAAGGCCATTATGAGAAGGATGGCAGTGAATGCACCATCACTCGCATCTCGAAGTCGCACTACATGGCGATGGTCACCAACAGGAGGTGCAAGCTCTCCCGGCTCATCAACAAGTCCGGATGTTTCCTCCAGTCCGCCATCCCCCGGACGGACACGACCATCGAATGGATAATCATAGGGCCCAACAGCAACAAGATCCACGAACTGTTCGCGGATATGAGGGCCAACGGGTATGTCTTCGAGACGGTCTCCAGTGAGGTCCTGGCGGTGACATCCACACTCACCCCGAAGCAGGAGCAGTACTTCAACACGGCCATGGACCTGGGATACTACGACATCCCGAAACGCATAGGCCTGGACGAGCTGTGCAAGGTACTCGGATGCTCCAAATCAACGCTCAATGTCTCGCTCAGGACCGCCGAGAAGAACATCTTCGAGTTCTACCGCAACATCTGTGAGAGCAACCGTTTCTTCAGATGACCGTTGCGAATATGTTCGTAAATCCTTTGATATAACCATCATGCCGATGTGTTCGTCAGTGGTCGCAAGCCTTCCGTTTTACCCGAGGAGAGGGTTAAGTTGACCATTGATGCAGATAAGAAGAAGAGGATGCTGTCCTACAGGTGGGCGATCTTCATCGTCCTGGCGATAGCGTACTTCTTCGTGTACTTCCACAGGACCACCGGAGGTGCCATCTCCACTGAACTTCAGACGTTCTTCGGGGTGGGCTCCGCGTCCGTGGCGTTGCTGGCATCGGCGTATCTGTACGCGTACACGCTGATGCAGATCCCGAGCGGGATATTGACCGACAAGATGGGTCCGCGCAAGGCGGCCACGATCTTCATCGTGCTCATCGCCGTCGGTTCGATAATGAGTGCGTATTCGGCAGTCTGCGAGAACTTCACGCTGATGATCGTCGGAAAGTTCACCATCGGAATCGGAGCGGCCGTCGTCTACATCCCGATAATGAAGATCCTGGCCGTCTGGTTCAGGAAGAACGAGTTCGCCTCCATGAGCGGAGTCCTGCTCCTGGTCGGTAACGTGGGAGGAATCGCAGCCGCGACCCCGATGGTCCTGATGATGGATTCTTTGGGGATTGCCAACACATACATCGTCCTGGCGGTCATCACCGCGGTCATCGCGGCACTGTGCTGGCTGATCGTTCGTAACCACCCCGCGGAGATGGATCTGCCCAGCGTGGAGTCCATCGTGTCAGAGGAGACCGGACAGCCCATAACCGAGTCGACCTCGGAGAAGATCGGAACGGTCGAGGCCCTGAAGGCGACGTTCCTCAGCGGAAGGAGGTTCTGGCCTCTTGCGATATGGTTCTTCTTCATGTACGGTACCATAATGCTCTGGCAGGCTTCCCAGGCCGGGTCGTTCTATCAGAATGTGAACGGATTCTCCGCCTCCGACGCCGGGCTCATGGTCACCATGGTCGGAGTCGGAATGGTGATTGGATGTCCTTTAGCGGGCAGGCTCTCGGACAAGGTCCTGGGGTCCAGGAGGAAGGTCATAATCATAGGGACAGTCGTCTACACTGTTCTGTGGGCGGTCATCTGGCTCACAGCAGGGAACGAGGCCATGAACAGCTTCGGCGCTCAGGCGGCGATCAACCTGCTGTTCGGATTCTTCGGCGGATTCTTCGTCGTGTCCTATGCGCAGATAAAGGAACTCTACCCTATCGCGATGGCAGGCACATCCACCGCCGCACTCAATCTGTTCCCCTTCGCCGGAGGCGCCATCCTGATCACCATCGCCGGGTTCATAGTCACTGATAAGACGTTGGAGCAGTACCAGACCCTGTGGATGATGGCATTCATCATGATGGTCATCGCATCCATATGCGCCTACCTGTCGCTCGAGAAGTCCATGCTCAAGGACGAGTGATCAGGTCCAAAACCGTTTCCCAAACCTTTCCGGGTTCCTCCAGGGACCCATCCAACTCATGTATCCAGATAGGCGTTCTGGATGTTTTCTGTGGAGTATTTTTGATAGTGGTCAAAAAGTCTGGCTTCTGTTCTTGGCCGAATATGTTCGTAATTCGCATTATATGGACGAAATCGGATGTGAATATGGGTAAAACGGAAGCTTGATTGAACACTCCGCTCACAGGAGAGTGAATTAAGTGGTATTGGAGGAAACATTGAAGGAGCTGGCCGACGCGGTCGTCGCCTGCGATCCCGAGAGGGCGCACAAGGCGGCGGAAAAGGCACTTGTCGAGGGCGTGGACCCCGTCGTAGCGATCAACGAGGGTCTCGTCGTGGGGATGGGCATCATAGGCGACAATTACGCCGCCAAGACGATGTACCTGCCCCAGGTCTTGGTCGCGGCTCACAGCATGTATGAGGGATTAGATGTCCTTCTGCCGGCGATCCCCAAGGGAGATTTGGCGGACAGCAAGACCGCCATCACGGCCGTCGTCCAGGGTGATGTGCATGACATCGGCAAGAACATCGTGAAGACCATGTTGACCGCCGGAGGTTTCATAGTCAACGATCTCGGAAGGGACGTTCCTCCGGCGACGATAGCGGACTCCGCGAAGTCGGAAGGGGTCGACGTGGCATGTCTCAGCACGCTGATGACGCCGACCATGGACAACATGGAGTTGGCAGTCAAGAAGATCGTCGAGAACGGCTACCGTGACAGCTGTATCATAACGATAGGCGGTCCACCCACAACCGATGCGTTCGCGAAGGAGATTGGAGCTGACCACAGGGATGAGAACGCGCAGGCCTGTGTCAAGTACCTCAAGACGAGGGTCTGAATGGAGGGATCAAGATGACAATGTCATGCAGAGACAGGGTGCTGGGGGCACTCAAGCAGGAATCCATGGACCGCCCACCGGTCGCGGTGTTCACCACATGCGACACCATAGGCATGATGAAGGCGTGCGGAGCGTCCTGGCCGGAGGCCCACTCGGATCCCGAGAAGATGGCTACTCTCGGTTGTGCACAGGCGGACTATTTCGGATTGGAGTCCGTAAGGGCGGGATTCTGCCTCACCGAGGAAGCCGAGGCCCTCGGATGCCCGATCGACATGGGGACGCCCACGTCGTCGCCGATGCTCAAGGGACACCCCTATACATACAACCCGATGAAGAAGATCTACGATGAACCGGACGACCTTCCGGACATCGACGTGTTCCTCAACACCGCCAGGGTCAAGACCGCCATCGACGCCATGGCTATCATGCAGAAGACCCACGGCGAGGACTACTGCATCATCGGGGGAAACACAGGGCCGTTCACCTTGGCCGGGCATCTGCTGAACACGGAGAACCTGGTGTATTCGGTGTGGACCGAGCCTGAGAGGGCCAAGAAGTGGGTTGGAGCGATCGCCCCGTACTGTAAGGCCTTCGGAGAGGCCCTCCTGGCCAACGGAGCGGACGTGGTCCAGATGTCCGAACCTTCGGCATCCACTGATATCCTGGCCCCCAGCGACTTCCCCGTGCAGTCGGGAGTGTTCGTCAAGGACTGCCTGGGATCCCTGAAGGGCAACACCGTCCTCCACATCTGCGGAGACTCGGAGCCCATCATCCCGTACATGTACGACACCGGGGTAACCGGAATCTCCGTGGAGGAGAAGGTCGACTCATACACCGCGGTCAAGGTGGCCAACAAGAGGGGTGCGCTCATCGGAAACGTGGGATGTGCGTTCCCGCTGTACAAGGGAACCCCTGCGGACGTTATCGCCGCGGCGCAGAAGAGTCGCGATGCGGGATTCAACAGCATCTCCGCCGGGTGCGGAGTACCCATAGGAACTCCGGACGACAACATCCGTGCCTTGGTCAAGGCGATCAAGGGCTGAAGAAACATCTTTGCGGGCCTTCGTGCCCGCATCATGGATAATTGCCACTCAGCTCGCCCGTCTATCATCAGCGTTCAGCTCGGTGTAACGATCATCATCGTGGCGTGCCGGATTATGGCGTAGGGAATCATAACGGTTCCCGTGGGACCCTCGGATAAACGTTATCTATTTTCGGGGCATGGCAAGGTGCATTGGGCGTGTCCGAGATGTTCAAGAAGAAAGAGAACAAGGTCCGTGTGCTGTTTGTCGATGCCAAGAATGATTTCTCATCTCAGATGGCAGAGTACTTCACGACGAAATTCTACTCTGACAGATACGAGGCGTACAGTGCAGGTCCCGAGAAGGACATCGTCGACTGTGAGCTCATCTCCGCCATGTATCAGAACGGAGAGGACATGAGGCGTCATGTCTCCAAGGACTTCAAGGACGAGGACTACCTGAGGAAGGACGCTGATTACGACTTCATCATCTACACGGACAAAGCCGTCTTCGACGAGTGGGCCCCTAAGACCCCCTGGAAGGGCAAGCAGATCCTCGCCCACCAGCGCCAGGTCTCCGACTTCGAGGCCTCCGACGACCTCGAGCTGTACAATGAGTACGTGAAGTCGATGGAGTTAGTCAGGGACTGGGTGAAGCAGAACCTGGATGACCCCTCGAAGCTCCAGTCGATGGTCTCCGCATGATCCCCGTGATCATCTACGACAAGTGTCAGTGCGACCCGAAGAAGTGCACTGCCAAGCGGATGCTTAAGTTCGGGTTGGGAAAGGAGGCTAAGACCCTCGGGGCGATTCCGTCAGGGTCCATCGTCCTATCGCCTTTCTCGGACCGCGCGCTGTCCCCTGCGGACATGGTCCACGCGCGCAAGGGCTTGGTCGTGATGGACCTCACTTGGACGAACATAGATGAGTTCCCGCGGTTGAAGAAGGTTGAGGAGAGGGCACTGCCGTATCTTCTGGCATCCAATCCCATCAACTGGGGGCGTCCGATGGAGCTGAACAGTGCGGAGGCTGTCATGGCGGCCCTGATGATCCTCGGTCAGAAGGAGCAGGCGGAGACGTTCATGGGCCGTTTCAACTGGGCTCCTGAGTTTGTGAGGTTGAACGGTGCGATGCTAGAGGATTATTCCAAAGCAAAGGACAGCACCGAAGTGGTCAGGATCCAGAACGAGTACATCCGGTCGGTCATCGGAGACTACTCGGAAGATGGAGCGTAATTTCAATCTAATAATTCAGAAGGATTGGAAGGGAAAAGGGTTGAATCCGCCTTTCGGCGGTATTTGCCCAGATACCAAATCACTCGGAGATGGCGCTGGAGGGGCACTCGTCGATGCAAGCACCGCAGTCGATGCATTTTCCGGCATCGATGACCGCGATGTCATCGCAGGAGATGGCTCCCTCGGGGCAGACGTCGACGCATGCTCCGCATGCGACACACTCGGAATCGTTAACTGTAACCATTTTGATTACCTCGGATAACTGACCGCTGAACCCATATAAAAAACTGATTAAACGCTGTTTAGGACAGACTAAAAATCGCTTATTTTTCTAAGGCAATCCTAACTTTCCCGACATCTGTATTTTTCGTGTCTGGCTGCTTCATTTCCCCTGTTTCTGCTAGGACTTTTCATCGTTATCCCGTGTGAGACTCCCCTAAATTTCATTCACAGTCACATCGACGAACCGGCGGGAACATTGTTAATTAGAAGTCGCGTCTATGGTCGTCCCATGACCGGAGACGACCTTCTGCCGATGATTTGGGATGCCCTCGGGTCGGACATCCTCACAACCAAGGAGGCCACGGACCGTCTGGAGCATCTCTTCGCGTACAGATGCCCGGACGACTTGGCGAAGACCCTGATGAAGTACCGCAGGGCAGGCAGGATAAAAGGTCAGATCTCCATGGAACGTGGCGGTTGGGTCTGGTGGGCCGACTGTGAATGCAGGGAGGCGAAGGAATGAACGTGAATTTCCAGGACGACGACATCAGAGTGGCATGGGATGAGGTATTCTCCAAGGAAAAATACCGTCTGATGATCGCCTGCATCGCCGACAATTTCCCTCAGAAGAAGAGCCTGATGGTGGATTATTCGGACATCAACACCTACAACGTGGACTTTGCCATCTACGTCCTGGATAACCCGGACAAATGTCTTGAGATAGCCAGGAACGTTGTCATGTCCCTTGTGCCCAACATCAGCCGTCCCGGCGAGAACATCAATGTCAGGATAGTCAACCTGCCCAGAGATGCAAAGGTGGACATACGCAATCTCAGGGCGGACCACCTGAGGCGCCTTGTGGCGGTCGAAGGTCTTGCCAGGAAGGTCACCACGGTCAAGCCGCGCATGACTATGGCGTTGTTCAGGTGCGCCAGATGCGGAGCCGAGATGTGGGTGTCCCAGCCCGGCATGCTTCTCAAGGAGCCCATGATGTGCTCCAATCCCGATGGGAACTGTAACAGACAGTCCACCCGTTTCATCCTGGAGGACAAGGAGTCGGTCTATATAGACACGCAGAAGATCGAGATCCAGGAGTCCCCTGAGGGGTTGAGGGGCGGGGCACAGCCTGAGAGGATTACGGGATATGTGGAGGATGACATCGCAGGGGAGGTCACTGCGGGTAACAGGATCACCCTGAACGGTATACTCAGGTCGGTCG
Source organism: uncultured Methanomassiliicoccales archaeon (assembly GCA_964550065.1). Classification (GTDB taxonomy): domain Archaea; phylum Thermoplasmatota; class Thermoplasmata; order Methanomassiliicoccales; family Methanomethylophilaceae; genus Methanoprimaticola. The sequence continues at coordinate 58,527 of CAZJWD010000001.1, read as the reverse complement.
AGAAGACGGACAGGGACAAGTCCACCGTTTTCGAGACATATCTGGATGTCATATCGGTTGAGTTCGAGCAGCACGAGTACGATGAGATCCAGATCACGGAGGATGATGAGAAGGAGATCATACGGATGTCCAAGGATCCGAATCTCTTTGACAACATCGTCAAATCGATCTCGCCCTCCATCTACGGTTTGGACGCGGTGAAGAAGTCCATCGCGCTCCAGCTCTTCGGAGGCTGTCACAAGGAGATGGACGACGGGACCGTGATGAGGGGGGATATGCACATCCTCCTGATGGGGGACCCCGGAGTCGCCAAGTCTCAGTTGCTGAGATACATGAGCATGCTGGCTCCCAGAGGCATCTACGCATCGGGTAAGTCCGCCTCCGCCGCGGGATTGACCGCCGCTGCTGTCAGAGACGACTTCGGTGATGGGAGATGGACGTTGGAGGCCGGTGCCTTGGTCCTCGCGGACAAGGGATTGGCATGCATCGATGAGCTGGACAAGATGACGGATCAGGATAGGTCATCGCTCCATGAGGCTATGGAATCCCAGAAGATCTCCGTCGCGAAGGCTGGAATCACGGCCACGCTCCAGTGCAGATGCTCCATGCTGGCCGCGGCCAACCCCAAGTACGGTAGGTTCGAGGAGGATACGCCGATTGCGGACCAGATCGACCTGCCTCCCGCGCTCATGTCCCGTTTCGACCTGATCTTCGTCCTGACAGACAAGCCGGAGAAGTCCAAGGACACCAAGATCACGGAGCACATCCTGAAGGCACACCAGCGCGGACAGGTCAGGATGATGCACGACGGCGACCGCATCGACGGCATCGACCCCTCGAAGATACTCGAGGACACCGATACGATACGTCCCGTGTACGGGGTGGAGATTCTGAGGAAGTACGTCGCTTACTCGAAGCGGATCACACCCATCATGACGGAGGAGGCCAAGGACATCATCGAGCGCAGCTACCTGAGGATCAGGGCGATGGGCAACGACGGTTCGTCGGTTCCCATCACGGCAAGGCAGCTGGAGGCGTTCGTCCGTCTGTCTGAGGCGTCGGCCAAGATGAGGCTCAGCAGTGTCGTCACGGACATGGATGCCAACCGTGCCGTGGACCTGGTGGAGGATTATCTTAGCAGGATCGCAGGGACTGACGACGGGAACGGCTTCGATATCGACAAGATCGCCACTGGATTCAGTTCCAAGGACAGGAACAAGATCGACATACTGAGGTCCATAATCAGGGAGTTCGGGGCAGACGGGCTGACCGTCGAGGAGTTATCCCAGCACGGAATGTCGCAGGGCCTGAACGACACCGAGGTCACAAGGGCACTCAAACAGCTCAGCGACGCAGGGGAGCTCTACAAGACTCCTGCAGGCGTCTACAAGATGGCGTGATATCATGTTTGCGAGAATACACATCCATGGGGACGAGAGGATCCTCGCGGCCTGCGATGAGGAGGTCATAGGTATGACCTTCGAGGGCAACGGTGCCAGACTCCAGGTCTCCGAGAAGTTCTACAAAGGGGAGGCCATCTCCGACGAGGCGTTCATCGAGAGGATGAAGTCGGTGACGATAATGAATCTGGTCGGAGAGAAAGTCATAGCCCTGGCGATCTCCGAGGGCAAGGTCGCCCCTGAGAGCGTCATGGACATCGGCGGCGTAAAGCATGCCCAGGTGGTGCTCTTTTGAGTTTCTGCGTCAAGTGCGGCAGGGATTGCGAGGAGTCCCTGGACGGACTATGCATCGACTGCTGGCTGGACGGCAGGAGGCTGACCTCGCTCCCTCATCATGTGGACCTTCATGTGTGCACTAACTGCGGGGAGTTCGAGTTCGGGGACAGATGGCTGAAGAGAGACAGGCTTGTGGCAGTCCAGGATGCCGCAGCCGACGCATTGGCGGTTGTCAGGGACGCGCAGCCCGTGTCCCTGTCTACCGAGGCGGTGGAGCAGGATCCATATGTCTACGGGGTCACCGTCCGCACCGTGTGCGACGTTATGGGCTACGAGGCGGAGGACGAGACATCGACCATAGTCAGGATAAAGAACACGGTGTGCAGAAGGTGCTCCAGGCAGCTGGGTAGCTACTATGAGGCCATCCTTCAGATAAGGACGGGGTCCGGGAAGTTGTCCCCTGAGATGAGGGAGGAGACCCTTGCGATGGTCGAGAACTCCGTCGCAAGGCAGGCAGCCACCAACAGGTCGTTGTTCATCACCAAGATGGAGATCGTCACAGGAGGCGTCGACGTCTACCTGTCATCGATGTCCCTGGCGAAATCATTGACAAGGGAGCTGGCCGACCATTACTGTGCCGAGACCAAGGAGTCTCCAAAACTGGTGGGGCAGACCACCGACGGTCAGGACATGTACAGGATAACCTACCTGGTCAGGCTTCCGGAGTATCATGTCGGCGACGTAGTTCAATTCCAGGGTCGCTGGTGCAAGCTCACCCGGGTCTCCAGCGGAGGCGGCAGAGTTCTGGATCTGATGGATTTCAGGGAGAGGGCGGTCCGTAGGGCGGACATGTCCGGGATAAAGGTCCATGAGGCCGGCGGCAACCTGAAGGAGGCCACGGTCGTCAGCAGGGCGGGGTCTGAGATACAGGTTCTGGATCCGGACAACTACTCCACTGTGGACCTGAAGATCCCCGCTGATGCGGAGGTGGGGGACTCGGTCAAGGTGGTCACCATCGACGAGGTGCTGTATTTCGTTCCCTGAACCGCGCAGACCCAACACCCAAATACATCGATACCACTCAAAGGCGCATGATCAAACTGCCCGAGCCCGTGGAGGACATCGTCGTCAACCTCCTGCGTCTTGCGAACACCAGACTGCCCGCCGACATAGGTTGGGCTCTTGAGGCCGCGGCAGGCTGGGAGACGAATCCCGTCGCTTACACCCAGCTAGGGGCGATCATGGACAACGTGAAGAAGGCCGAACACATAGGCCTTCCGATGTGCCAGGACACAGGGATCCCCGTGTTCTATGTCAGGGGGAAGTTCGACTCCTCCATTGCAGGCGAGATCGCCAAAGGGGTGGAGAGGGCCACCAAGTCTATCCCTCTCAGACCTAACACGGTCGATCCGCTCACGAGGGAGAACTCCGGCGACAATCTGGGCCAGGGCATGCCCATCATCCATTACATTCCGACTGACGACGACTTCACAGAGATCACGGTTCTGCCCAAAGGTGCCGGTTCCGAGAACATGACCCGTCTGGGGATGCTGAACCCCGCAGATGGTGTGGAGGGCGTCAAGAGGTTCATCATCGACTCCGTCTTGGATGCGGGTGGGCGCCCATGTCCGCCATCCATTGTGGGAGTCGGCATAGGAGGTACGTCCGACAGATGCGTTGAGATGGCGAAGGAAGCTCTTCTGATCCCTCTGGATGAGGAGAATCCCGATCCGGTGCTCAGGAAGATGGAGGAGGATCTCTTCGTGTCGCTGAACGGCTCCGGGCTCGGGCCGATGGGCCTGGGCGGGGCAACTACCGCACTGGGAGTGAAGATCAGGAAATGCGCCTGTCACACCGCCTCATTGCCTGTGGCTGTGAACATCGGTTGCTGGGCGACCCGCAGGGCATCCGCGAGGATAACCGACGAAGGTGTCGATTATGCGCAAGGGGTGGTTCTGTGAAGGTCCTCCAGCTGCCTCTCAGCGAGGCTGACGTCAGATCCCTCGAGCTGGGGGAGACGGTGTTCCTTTCGGGACCTATGGTTACCGGTCGTGATGAGATGCACATACGTGCCCTGGAGTTGGCGGAGGCCGGGAAGGACTTTCCGGATTGTCTGAACGGGGCCACGGTATTCCATTGCGGGCCTATCATGAAGAAGAGGGACGATGGCAGCTGGTCCGTCGTGGCCGCAGGGCCGACCACATCCGCCCGCATGAACAAGCTGGAGCCCGACATGATACCCACATTCAACATCCGCGCCATCGTCGGAAAAGGGGGTATGTCCCGCTCTACCGCAGAGGCTATGAGAGATTACGGGTGCGTCTACCTCGCCGCAACGGGAGGGGCTGCCATATCACTCGCCGAAGGTCTCGACCGCTGTGTCGGTGTGGAGTGGGAGGACCTCGGGATGGCGGAGGCCATGTGGAGGTTCGAGGCTCAGAGGTTCGGTCCGCTCATTGTGGCGATCGATGCCAAAGGCGAGAGTCTGTACGACAAGGTCAACGAGGTTCTCGTCAGGGATGCCTGAGGTCCTCTTCCTCGTCGTTCGAGGTCAGGTCGTTCTCCACGGTGATTCCCGAATCAGGCATCTTGGAGCGTCTGGCGATCAGGATGCCCGCAAGCAGGATGCCTGCCAGGATGAGGAATCCGAACACCATCAGTCCGTGGGCTATGTCCATCCCCAGGAATTCCGATGTGTACTGATTCAGGACGACAGGGTACGCGATCTCATGATCCGTCGTGACCTCCATCTCGCTGGATCCGATGAATCCGTTGCATGACACTGTCATGACGTAGGTCCCATACGGGCAAACGAACCTGAAGAACCCGCTGGAGTCCGTTTTGACGGTGTACACCTGGCCGCTTTCGGACACTATCCTGACTGTGGCCCCTTCCAGGTAGACGATGTTGTTGTTCACGGTCTCCCCTGAGACGACTCCGAATATCTCGCCCGTCGTGATGGCCATGGCGATCGCATGCAGGCTGTCCGCGGATCCGGTCAGGGCGTATCTGCCCTCTGAGTCCTTGAGGTCGTTGGAGAGGTGGAACCTCACGTCACCGTCCTGGTCCAGTTCCATGTCCAGTTTGGGGAGCATCCTGACGGCATATCCGGAGTAGTCGAACCTCAGGTAGTACTTCCCGTCCTCGTTGTACGTGAAGTCGAATCTGAACATCCCGTCGGAGTCCGTCAGTGTGAACCCCAGGGATTCGTTCTTGTCCTCTCCGAGGAGGGTCACCCTGACCCCCATGAGGGGCGTGTTCTTCTCCTGGTCCGAGATGTTGGCCACGTATCCGTACACGGACACCTCGTATTCCGTCGGTTCCTCCGGTTCCGGAGGGGTCTGAGTCGCACCGTACGTATCGGTGGCAATCAGAATGACCGACAGCAGCACCGCGAGAATGACTGTCGGAGCAACCGACCTCATACGTTCCATATCTACTGAATCATGGATTGATTTTAATACGGTTTTGGCGGAATGCTCGGTTGTACAGAACCGAACACGCAACGCTTAAGTCATATCAGCCAATGAAGCCTACGCCTGGTGATTTAATGCTGGAGAAAGTAGACAGGACATACTCTAAGGACGAAGTCATGGGGATGATGGAGCCTTTGATCTCCACATGGTTCAACGAGAGGTTCGACGATCTCACGATACCCCAGTCAAAGGCCATACCCGTCATCCACCAGAGGAGGAACGTCCTGGTCTCATCTCCGACAGGTTCCGGGAAGACATTGACTGCGTTCACCAGCATCATCAACGAACTCACCCGTTACTCCCGCGAAGGTACGCTCGAGGAGAGGGTGTATTGCATTTACGTATCGCCGCTGAAGGCCCTGGCCAATGATGTCAACAGGAATCTGAACACCCCGTTGGCGGAGATGAGGGAGGTCGCCGAGGCCCACGGCATGGACATTCCGAACATACGTGTCGCCGTCCGCTCCGGGGACACTCCGCAGAGCGAGAGGCAGAAGATGGTCCGTCATCCCCCGCACATCCTGATCACCACCCCCGAGAGCCTGGCGCTCATACTGGCGGCACCCAAGTTCAAGGAGGCTTTCGACAGAGTGGAATGGGTAATCCTGGATGAGATCCATGACATCTGCGATTCCAAGAGGGGGGCGTTCCTGTCACTGACACTGGAGCGCCTGAAGCGCCATTGCAAGAACGATTTCGTCAGGATAGGCCTCTCCGCCACATTGGCACCCATCGATGCCATAGCGGGATACCTCGTGGGTTGTGAGCCCGACGGGGAGGTGAGGGACGTGGCGCTGATCGAGTCCGGTTCCAAGAAGCAGCTGGACCTGAAGGTCATCTGCCCCACGGAGGACATGACGACCCTTTCATCGGACATCGTCAACTCGATGATGTACGACACCCTCAGGGAGCTCATCGACCAGCATGACACCACGCTCGTGTTCACCAACACTCGTTCGGGTGCCGAGAGCGTCGTGTACAAATTAAAGGAGCGCGGCCTCGAGAACATCGAGGTCCATCACAGCTCTCTGGGGAAGGAGATCCGCCTGGATGTGGAGGAGAGGCTCAAGAAGGGTGAGATAAAATGCGTCGTCTCATCGACATCCCTCGAGCTGGGCATCGACATAGGATCGGTGGATCTGGTGTGCCAGATCGGTTCCCCCAAGGCTGTGGCAAAGGGTCTGCAGAGGATCGGTCGCAGCGGTCACAGCTTCGGGAAAGTGGCCAAGGGGAGGCTGCTGGTGTTCGACCCGGACGATCTGGTGGAATGCGCCGTCATGTGCAGGGCGGCCCACCGCGGGGACATCGACCGCGTCGGGATTCCCGAGAATTGCCTGGATGTTCTCTCTCAGACCGTCGTGGGGATGAGTCTGGACAGCAGATGGGACGTCAAGGAGGCTTACGAGGTTGTCCGCGGGTCATACTGCTACCGTAATCTCACCATGGAGAGCTTCCAGGATGTCCTGAAATACCTCGGTAGCAAGGACGATTTCGAAGGCGTGTACTCTAAGATCTGGTACGACCCGGAGGAGGCCCAGTTCGGGAAGAAGAAAGGTTCCAGGATGATCTACTTCATGAACCTGGGGACGATCCCGGAGGAGGCCAACTACAGGGTGGTCACGAACCACGGCACCACAGCAGGAGAGCTGTCGGAGAAGTTCGTCGAGAGGCTGTCCCCTAGGGACGTGTTCGTATTGGGGGGAAGGTCTTTCGAGTTCGTGCGTTCCAAGGGCATGACCGCTTACGTCAAGGAGGCCAGCGGAAGGAAGCCGACCGTTCCATCATGGGCCGGGGAGATGCTTCCCAGAAGCTTCGACCTGTCCATGGACATCGCCCGTTTCAGACGGGAGATGGCGGATCGGATAAAGGAATCCGACGGGGATGCCATCGCCGAACTGGTCCGCGACTTCGATGTGGACGAGGGTTCGGCAAGGTCCATGCTCTCTTACTTCAGGGAGCAGGACGCGGTGGCCGGATTCATACCTGACTGCAGCCGTTTGGCCGTGGAGGAGTACATCGACCCCTCCGGCAATCAGAAGCTCATATTCCATTTCCCGTTCGGCCGCAGGGTCAACGACGCGCTCTCGAGGGCGTACGCCTACAGGATGACCGGCATGATCGGGGCTAACGTTTCCGTGACGATATCCGATGACTCGTTCATGCTCGGCTGTCCGAGGAAGTTCGACCTTAACACGATCCCCGGGCTCATCAGAGGGTCCGAGCTTGAGACGATACTCAGGAAGTCGTTGAAGGACTCGGAGATATTCAAGCTCAGGTTCAGGCACACCGCCGCACGGAGTTTCATGATCCTCAGGAACTACATGGGCCGCCCTATATCGGTCAATCGCCAGCAGGTCCGCTCCTCGTACCTCCTGGAGATGCTGGGCGACATGGAGAGGGTGCCGGTCATCGAGGAGACGTACCGCGAGGTGATGGAGGATGACATGGACATCAAGAACGCCCGTTGCGTCCTGGATCTTATCGACTCCGGCGAGATGGGCATAAGTCTGATCCACTTCACAGGCACCCCCTCGCCCTTCGCCCATTCGGCGATCCTGTCGGGATTCTCGGACATTGTGCTCATGGAGGACAGGTCAGCCCTGCTCAGGGAGTTGCACAGGAAGGTCCTCTACCGTGCGCTGGGCGATTCCGTCAGCGACTTCGAGTTCACCGAGGACCAGGTGGTCCCCTACTATGCCCAGAAGGCGCCCCGTGTCATGTCCAAGGGCGACATCCCCAAGCTTCTGGAGGTCACAGGCCCCTTGCAGGCGTTCCGCGAGAGGGGCCGGAACATCTACTCCTATTCCGATGAGGACAAGAAGACCGTCGACGGCTGGGTCAGGGAGCTCCTGAGAGAAGGGGTCCTGGGTTCCGTTTTCCTCGACGAACCCCACATCATGGTGGCTTCGGAGGTCCCGTACTACGCGGCGGCCACCCGCCGTCAGAGGGAGATGAACGATGTGGACTCCGCGGTCTACGCCGAGATCGGCGACCGCACGTCCTTGAGCGAGATCTCCGAGAAGCTGGAGATCAGTGATGATGTGGCCTTCAGGTCCGTCCGCAAGCTGGAATCCATGTATGTGGTCGCAAGGACCGACGTCGACGGGAGGAACAGGTGGTTCTTCTCCAGGGCAGAGTACCCAGACACCGACAGGAGGGCCGCCATAGACCGGATAGTCCTGCGTTACCTGGAATGCTATGCGCCGGCGACGGTGCAGGAGGTGGCATTCGCACTGTCCATATCCGACTCCGATGCAAAGACGTCGTTGGATTCGCTGACGGCGTCCGAGGACGTGTCCTGCGGAAGGTTCCTGATCAGCGAGGACGACCAGTACATGCTGAAGATCGACCATATGCGCCTCCGGGCCGGCAGGGACAACGTCTACGACTACGACACCGTGGAGCGCTATCGTCTGACCAAGGGGGAGTCCTTCGAAACCATCCGCGACTACTTCGAGTTCTACGGTTCGGCCGGAAGCGAGATGGACGTCTACCAGAGGGTGAGGAACTTCGACATCGACGAATGGTACTCTCTGAGGGAGTCAAAGGAGCTCCTGCTCGGGAGGTTCGTCAGAGGCAGGGTCAGGTTCGTGATGAAGGGTGAGGCGGACAGGTACGCCGCGCTCAGGCACGAGGAGGTCATGCCCGACGACATGAAGGTCCTGAACATGATCGACGGGATGGGCCGTGCGACGCTGCGTCAGCTGGTGGCGGCCACGGGCATGGACAAGGAGGACGTCAGGCAGGCAGTCATGCGTCTGGACAGGTCGTTGCTCGTCATCCGTGACTTCGACGAGAGAGAGGACTGGGGGACGGAGAACACCTATGCCGTGTACAGTCCCGGGACTCCCGAAGGAGACCCGTCGAAGGAGCTGGTCCGCAGGGCCATAAGGGCGTACGGGCCCATACCCACGAGTTCCATGAGGTTCCTGGTGGACATCCCCATGGATGTGATCGAGCAGATCGCGTCCGAGGTCGGGGCCACGACGGTGTCGGTCGGGGAAGGGCAGGTGCCCATGCTGATCATGGAGGATGAGATCCCCCTGCTGGAGAACGTGCCGGAAGTCAGGAACCCCATACGGGTGCTCTCGTTGTCCGATCCCGACCTGGGGTCCAAATGGGCCGAGATCACGTCCCGCTACGGCGACAAATGGATCTACCCGATGGTCAAGGGCAACACGGTCATCGGGGCGCTGGAGCTGTGGGAGATGTCCGGATGCATCGAGATACGTATGATGGACATGGACTCCCCGGACATGCTCCCCGAGGTGCTGGAAGCGGTCGACCGTATGATGGGATTCTTCAGGATGAAGGGCACGGACATCATCAGGATCAGGGAGATCCTGAACGTGGACGCCGCCGACCTGGATGAGGACAAGGTCGCGGTTCTGAAGGACCACGGGTACCATTACATCAACGGATTCTACGCATGCGGGAGGTTCGAGCCCTGGTCGATGACCGCCAGCGAGGCACTCAGCTACGTGTTGGCCAGACAGCATGTCGGATCCATGAAGTACCAGACAGTCCAGGATGCGGTATCCGCCAGGGGGTACATCCGCGGCGACCAGGAGCTCATGACACGCGTCTCCGAGAAGACGATGATGAAGAAGCAGATGGAGCGCGGCACATTGGTGAAGACCGCCCTGTCCCCCCCGCACATAGGGTACACTGACCTGGACGGAGCATCACTCTACCGTGCAGAGAAGGGCTATATCCCCGAGGGCGACGCCAAGGAGCTCCTGTCGGCGATAGCCAAGAAGCAGCCCGTGTCCAAGAAGGCCCTGGTCTCGGAATCTCCATATTCTCCCGAAAGGACCTCGGAGCTGCTTTCCGAGCTCACCAAGAACTCCGTCATATACGTCGACGGCTCATCCTGCTACTGCGTCGTCCCGGACTCCGGCATGGACCAGCACGAGGCCCGGAAGGAGGTGGCCCGCTCCCATTTCAGGGACTTCGGGATGTTCTCCGCCGAGCTGTTCTCCCTGTTCACCGGAGGGAGGATGTCCATTACCCGTGGTATCCTGAGGGAGCTGGAGGACGAGGGATTCCTGAAGAAGGGCTACTTCGTCAGGGACGATCCGACGTTGATGTGGATGCTGGCCGAGGACGTGGGGGTCAAACCCAGGAGGTTCATGGACAACTTCATACTGAACTCCCAGGACAACCTCCATCTCTATCTGAGGCATATGATCAAGGACGAGACAGGGGCCGGAACGAGCTGCGTCATATTCAGCGGAACCCGCATCATCGGCAGCTTCAAGGGTAAGGTGTGCGCCTCCGGCGCCAAGGTCGAGGAGTTCAAAGGCACGGACAGGGCGGAGAGGATCCTCAAGGAGGCCGCGCAGTCCGTGGGGGTCAGGCTGGAGACCAAGAGGGAGCTGGAGGACGACGACTGGGATGTGTCCGAGTTCTACACCAAGGTGAACCTCGGCGCATGATTTTACGGGTTGCAACGGCGTTAAATACTTGGATTCAATCCTGCGGGCTATGAAGATACCCTGCGAGATCGTAGTCTGGTATGTTCTCCCCATGATCCGCCGGGAGGTTTCCAAGGAGTTGGTGTTCACCTACGGCATGTCGCAGGCCGAAGTGGCCCGCAGGTTCGGGGTCACAGATGCGGCGATCTCCCAGTATCTGAAGAAGAAACGGGGCGGCAATTCCATGGTCGACGACAGCCCCCTGTATCCCGGGTTCCTCGAGGAAGTCAAGGTATCCGCCAGGCGGATTTCCGAGGAGGACGGGGATTTCTACACCGAGATGTGCAGACTATGCGGTGTCGTGAAGGCATCGGGTCTTCTCGCGACCATCTACGAGGCTCAGGTCGGCACATACCCTCCCAAATACTGCGGTGTCAGTCAGACCGAATGAACGGGCTGTGGTAGAGGAACTCCTGGGCGTATCCGGCGTACTTTCCGAATTTCTCCATGCCATACGATGCCACCTTGCTGTACGAGCCTGTGACGCCGTACATCCTCTCCATCTCCTTGGATATCCTCACATCCACCGGGAACGCCTCCAGGTGCCCGTAGGCGAACAGTGCCACACAGTCCGCGACCTTGGGTCCAACGCCCTTGATGTCCATCAGCGCATCGACGCATCCTCTGTAGTCGAGTTCGGCTATCGCATCAGGGTCGATGCTTCCGCTCTCCACTCTCTCTGCCAGCTCTATGAAGCGTTTCTCGCGGAACCCCAGTCTGCACTGGTATATGTCGTCGCATCCGTCCAGGATCTGTTTCGGTTCTGGGAACGCATGCCTGCATCCGAGGTTGTCTCCGAACAGGTCGCACACAGACTCCACCATCTTGGCTATGCGGGCCACGTTGGCGTTGGTGGCAAGAAGATATGTGGCCAGGCATTCCCATCTGTCCTGTCTCAGGATCCTGAGTCCGGGGCAGTTCCCTGACAGGGACGCCACATACGGATCCCGGGACGATATGTCCGACACGATCTCGTCCAGGTCATCCTCCGCTCTGAAGTAGTCCAGGAGGCGGTGTTGGGACGAGCATCCTTCCGCGAGGAACCCGTCCTCTGTCTGGGTGAGGGTAACAACCTCCCTTCCGAGCACTCCCGTCCAGGAATCGCCCGTCTTCCTCCAGCGGTGGGCCTGGCCGCATCCGAGGGTCGGGTCTAGGGACACGTCAAGCGAGATCTTCATGACACCGAATCCGCCATCGGTCAACTTTATCTTTTTGGAAGGAATCCCGCGAGACATGAGATTCGGTCCCGCAGGATATCCCTCCGCAGGCAAGACGCCCGAAGGTTCGCTCGAATACACCCGTAGCTTAGGCCTCGATGCGTTGGAGGTGGAGTTCGTCCGCGGTGCCAGGATCAGGCCCGAGAGGGCTGAGGAGATCGGTGCCAAGGCCAAGGCCCTGGACATCAGGCTCAGCTGCCACGCGCCATACTTCATCAGTTTCAACTCGGAGAGCGACGAGACGCGCGAGAAGAGCATAGGGTGGGTGATGGACACCGCCCGTGCCGCCCATCATCTCGGAGCGTACATCATCGTGATACATGCCGCCTCCTACGGGAAATCCCCCGAGACTGCGCTGCCCTCAGTCATAGAGGGTCTTACGAAATGCAAGAACATGCTGGACGACGAGGGAATCAAGGATGTCATCCTCGGGGTCGAGACCATGGGCAAGCTGGGTCAGTTCGGGACCTTGGATGAGATAGGCAAGGTGATGGAGAGCGTCGACGGGGTCAGGCCCGTCCTCGATGTAGCCCATGTCCACGCTCGCGGCCGCGGATGCCTGAAGACCGAGCAGGACATGAGGGATTTGACAGACCATTTCTTCTCGCTGGCAGGGGACATCGCCCACTTCCACATCAGTTGCATAAAATACGGCGAGAAGGGTGAGATATCCCATCTTCCGTTGGAGACCAAGGACCCGGACCTGCAGATGCTGGCCAACGTGCTTCAGGATTCCAAGCAGGAATGCAACTTCATCTGCGAATCCCCGCTGATCGAGAAGGACGCCGTTGTTTTCAGGGATATGTTCCCTCAGTACCGCGTCTGATCGCCTTCCGAGGTTCCCGGGCGTTCCGACAATCCTCCTTGCATCAGTCTTTTACGCAAGGGTGTCGATACCACATCATGAACAGGAAGAACATCGGCGTGATCGCGGTCACCGCCATCATCATCCTCGTGTGTCTGTTGTTCTCATGGACTTCATACGATGATGATTCCCAGGTCCGGTGGGATGAAGCCGAGGACGAGTGGTCTCTGATTTACACATATTCCACAGGCGGTGAACGTCCGAACTATCCTGCAGAGGTTGTCCTGATGTCTTCCGGAAAGACCCTTACTCTGACTTCGGACACGATCTCAGGTGAAGTCATCAGGATCACAGGTACCGATGCACAGATATCTGGTCAGGACAACGGACTTCAGCTTTATTTCGATGGAAATTATCTCTACATAATTCACAAGTCCGAATCCGGAGAGATCCTGACATACGGGGCTTACTCACGTGGCACTTCGGCCGAGTTCCCGGGGATCCTTGGGGCAGATGAGGATCCGTAAACGCGGTAGAATCAATTGTGCCAGAATATTAGGAGACGCCGCCCCGTATCATGGAGTCAATCTTTGTGACGGTTCACGGGCGACCATGGATGCATGTTCTGGCCAGTGAAAACTCCCTCTCGGGGAGAGGGTTTACTATTTTTATATGGGGAATCGTTCCCCTCTGTCAATGCCACTGTGGCTCAGCGGTAGAGCGGCGGTTTCGTAAACCGTAGGCCGGGGGTTCGATCCCCTCCAGTGGCTCCACACACACCCCATTCTCCCGAACGGCATTCACTTCTGCTTTTGCATGTATGTGTTAACGATCTTGATCGCACACACGTCCCCGCACATGGAGCAGCCTTCGCTCTCCTCGGTGCACCCCCTGCATCTGTACCTACGGGCCTTCTCGGGATCGATGCAGGTGTCGAACATGGCGTTCCAGTCCAGGGCTTTCCTGGCTTTTGCCATCCTGGTGTCCTTCTCCCTTCCTATTCCCCTGCAGAGGTCCCCCACATGGGCTGCGATCTTGGATGCGATGACTCCTTCCCTGACATCGTCGACGTCCGGGAGGCACAGGTGCTCTGCAGGAGTCAGGTAGCAGAGGAAGTCGGCTCCGTTCTGGGCGGCGACGGCCCCTCCGATGGCACCCACGATGTGGTCGTATCCCGGGGCGATGTCTGTGACCAGGGGCCCTAGGACGTAGAACGGGGCGTTGTGGCACATGCGCTTCTCCAGCTGCATGTTCATGGCGACCTGGGGCAGCGGGACGTGTCCCGGACCCTCGACCATGGATTGGACCCCCGCTTCCCTCGCTCTGACGACAAGGTGCCCCAGGGTCATCAGCTCGCTGAGCTGCGCCTGATCCGAGGCGTCGTCTATGCAACCGGGTCTGAACCCGTCTCCGAGGGACAGTGTGAACTCATACTTCCTGGCCATCTCGAGCAGGTAGTCGTAGTTCTTATAGAGCGGGTTCTCCTCGTCGTTGTGGAGAATCCAGGCGGTAAGGAACGATCCGCCCCTGGACACGACATCTGTGATCCTGGGGGACTTGCTGAGCCATTTCACCGTCTCCCGGGTGATGCCGCAGTGGACGGTCATGAAATCCATGCCGTCTTTTGCGTGTTTCTCGATGCCGTTGAAGATGTCATCCTCCGTCATCTCGACGACCGCATTCCTCCTGGCAGCTGTGAGACCTGTCTGGTAGATCGGGACGGAACCCATCATGACAGGGCATTCCTTCAGGAGTCTGGCTCTTATCGCGTCGATGTCGCCCCCGGTGCTAAGGTCCATGGCCGCGTCGGCACCATACTGCATGGCGACCTTCAGCTTTTCTAGTTCCGCATCCAGGTCCACGATGTCCCTGGATGTTCCGAGGTTGACGTTGATCTTCACGGAGAGCCCTTCTCCGATCGCAGCAGGTTCCGCGTCGTGTACGGGGTTGTGGGGTGCACAGATCCTTCCGGACGCGATTCCGTTGCGGATGAACTCTGGGCTGACGCTCTCCTTCTCGGCGATCTTCTTCATCAGCGGGGTCGTCTCGCCCCTGCGGGCCTGCTCCATGATGGTGCTCATCGATATCGGAGCCCCTATCTGCCTTCCGAGCCTTAATGGATTTGTTCGGTTCCGGGACCACCTTGGTCACAGTTTCCCATCTCGCGCGACAAAGACGCGCGCGTGTGCGCGTGTATATATAACAATAGAGCATCCCGAAACCCATGACAACGGATGGGAACAAGCAGATTCCGGGAGAGGATTACGATGCGGACAGCATCGTCGCCCTCAAAGGTCTCGAAGCCGTCAGGAAGAGGCCGGGTATGTACATCGGTTCGACCGATGCCCGCGGACTGCATCATATGGTCTACGAGGTCGTGGACAACGGTATCGACGAGGTGATGGCAGGATTCGCCACGGAAGTCGATGTCACCGTGAACGAGGATGGATCCATAACCGTCACCGACGACGGTAGGGGTATCCCCACGGGAATCAACCATGAGGAAGGAAAATCCGCGCTGGAGATGTGTCTCACCGACCTCCATGCCGGAGGTAAGTTCAATCAGAATAGCTACAAAGTCTCCGGAGGTCTCCACGGAGTGGGTGTTTCGGTTGTCAACGCACTTTCCGAGAGGCTGGAGGCCGTGGTCCACAGGGAGGGCAAGATCTGGAGGCAGACCTACAAGATCGGTGTCCCCGACGGGCCTGTGGAGATCATCGGAGAGTTCGACAGGCACGGGACCACCATCACGTTCTGGCCCGACCCCGAGATGTTCGAGACCACCGATTTCGATTACACCACGCTTCAGAACAGGTTCCGCAACCAGGCGTTCCTGAACAAGGAGGCTACCATCAACTTCGAGGACAAGCGCACCGGCAAGAAGGAGCGCTTCCACTACGACGGAGGGGTCTCCGAGTTCGTACAGTACCTCAACAGGTCCAAGACGCCGATCCACCCGACCCCGATCCATTTCTCGGGCGAGAGGAATGGCGTCAACATCGACATCGCCCTGCAGTACACCGACGGATACAACGAGGAGATCGATTCCTTCGTCAACACGATCTTCACGCCCGAGGGAGGAACCCATCTGACCGGTTTCAGGACCGCCCTCACCAAGACAATAAACGATTACGGCAAGGCGAACAACCTCCTGAAGGACACGACTCTGGAGGGAAGCGACGTTAGGGAAGGTCTGACCGCGATCGTCAGCATCAAGATGTCCGAACCCCAGTTCGAGGGTCAGACCAAGGCCAAACTGGGCAGCAGCGTCGCCCAGGGCGCGGTGTCCGGGCTGATGAACGACAAGCTGGCCGAGTACCTGCTGGAGAACCCCCAGGTGGCCCAGACGATCATCAGGAAGGCCATCTCAGCTTACGAGGGACGCGAGGCCGCCAGGAAGGCCAGGGACGCCACCCGCAGGAAATCCGTGCTGGAAACCACCAGCCTTCCGGGAAAACTGGCCGACTGCTCCGAAAGGGACCCGTCCAAGTGCGAGCTGTACATCGTGGAGGGAGAGTCCGCAGGCGGAAGCGCCAAGCAGGGACGCGACCGTGCGTTCCAGGCCATCCTGCCTCTCAGAGGGAAGATCCTCAACGTGGAGAAGGCCCGTCCGGACAAGCTCCTGGACCATGAGGAGATCAAGAACCTGGCCATCGCCATCGGCGGAGGCATAGGGAAGGAGTTCGATGTCACCAAGATCCGCTATCACAACGTCGTCATCATGACTGATGCGGATGTGGACGGGGCGCACATCGGAACTCTTCTGCTGACCCTCTTCTACAGGCAGATGAAGCCCCTGATCGAGGCCGGACACGTTTATATCGCCATGCCTCCGCTTTACAGGGTCTACAAGGGCAAGAAGCAGATCTATGCCTACAACGACGAGGAGATGGCCGCTGCGGTCGCGGAGATCGGCCAGGGAGCCAACGTCTCGAGGTACAAGGGTCTGGGAGAGATGAACCCCACTCAGCTGTGGGAGACCACCATGAACCCCGAGACCAGGATCATGAAGAAGGTCACCATCGAGGACGGGATGATCGCCGACCAGCTGTTCTCGGTCCTCATGGGCGATGATGTTGAGCCCCGCAGGGAGTACATAATCGAACATGCCCACGAAGTGGTCAACCTGGATGTGTGATATCATGGACGGAGAGAAGAAGCTCATCATCCAGCCCATCGAGAAGGAGATGCACCGCTCGTACATCGACTACTCCATGAGTGTCATCGTCGGACGTGCCCTGCCCGACGTCAGGGACGGTCTCAAGCCCGTCCACAGGAAGATCATGTACGCTATGTCCGAACTGGGATTGGTGTACAACAGGCCCTACAAGAAGTCCGCGACCGTGGTGGGAGAGGTCCTGGGAAAGTACCATCCACACGGAGACACCGCCGCGTACGACTCCATGGTCAGGATGGCCCAGCCGTTCTCCCTGAGGTATCCTTTGGTGGACGGACAGGGTAACTTCGGTTCCGTGGACGGCGACCCGGCCGCGGCCATGCGTTACACCGAGGCCAGGCTCTCCAAGATGGCCAGCGACCTGCTGGCCGATCTGGACAAGGACACCGTCGACATGATGGACAACTACGACGGTTCCCTGAAGGAGCCCACGGTCCTTCCGTCCAAGTTCCCCAACCTGCTCGTCAACGGTTCCGACGGTATCGCGGTCGGAATGGCCACCAAGATGCCTCCGCACAACCTCAGCGAGGTCTGCGACGCCATCGTCCACACCATCGATAATCCGGACTGCGGCTTGGACGAGCTGATGCAGTACGTCAAGGGTCCCGACTTCCCCACCGGGGGAACCATCTACGGCATCTCGGGGATACGCTCCGCCTACGAGACCGGACGCGGCAGGCTGAAGGTCAGGTCCAACGTGCACTTTGAGGATATGGACAACGGCAAGACCAGGCTCGTGGTGGACGAGATCCCATACCAGGTCAACAAGGCCCAGCTGATCCTCCAGATCGCCGAGCGCGTGAAGGA
The DNA here is from genome assembly GCA_964550065.1 of uncultured Methanomassiliicoccales archaeon. Taxonomy (GTDB): domain Archaea; phylum Thermoplasmatota; class Thermoplasmata; order Methanomassiliicoccales; family Methanomethylophilaceae; genus Methanoprimaticola. Next base: position 40,892 of record CAZJWD010000001.1, on the reverse strand, counting down.
GAAGGAGATCGAGGGCATCACCGACCTGCGCGACGAGTCCGACAGGCACGGGATGAGGATCGTCATCGAGCTCCACCGGGACGCCATACCCAACGTGGTGCTGGAGAACCTCTACAAGAAGACCAACATGGAGGTCACATACGGCATCATCAACATCGCCCTGGTGGACAACAAACCCACCACACTGGGTCTGAAGTCGTTGATCGTCCATTACATCAACCACAGGAAGGACGTGGTCGTCCGCAGGACGGCGTACGACCTGGCACAGGCCGAGAAGCGCTTCCACATCCTGGAGGGTCTTATGAAGGCCATCAACATGCTGGACGAGACCATCGCCCTCATCAGGGAGTCCGCCAGCGGAGAGGAGGCCAACCTCGGACTCCAGAACCTCCTGGGCATCGACTCCGACCAGGCCAAGGCCATCCTGGACATGAGGCTCCAGAAGCTGACCGGTCTGGAGCTGAACTCAATCAGGCAGGAGTATGAGGACCTGAAGGTCCTGATGGACGACCTGAAGGACATCCTGGCCCACGAGAGCAGGGTCCTGGACATCATCAAGACCGAAACCTCCGAGATGAGGGAGACCTACGGCGACGAGAGGAGGACCGCCATCGATCCCAACGCCATCGACACCGACGAGGAGGACCTAATCCCCAGGGAGCAGGTGGTCATCACCATCTCCGCTGACAACTACATCAAGAGGATCCCTCTGAGCACCTACAGGCAGCAGTCCCGCGGAGGAGTGGGTCTTACCGCCATGCAGACCAAGGAGGAGGACCATGTGGCATCCATGTTCGTCACGTCCTCCCACGACTACGTGATGTTCATCACCAACACCGGACGCCTCCACTGGCTAAAGGGATACAAGATCCCCGAGGGCAGCAGGCAGTCCAAGGGCAAGCCCATCATCAACCTGCTGGCCGACCTGGAGGAGGGAGAGAAGGTGGTCAACACGATCTGCGCCTCCGGATTCCCCGAGGACAGGTACCTGGTGTTCTGCACCAAGAACGGTCTGTTCAAGAAGACCGCCCTGTCCGCATACGGAAACGTCCGGGCCAAGGGCATCAAGGCCATCAAGCTGGAGGAGGGCGACGAGCTGATCGAGACCGACATCACCGACGGAGACGACCAGATCATCATCGCATCCGCAGGAGGCCAGGCGGTCAGATTCGGCGAGTCCGACGCCCGTCCCATGGGAAGGGACACGATGGGTGTCAAGGGAATGACCCTCAACGAGGGCGATACCGTGGTCTCCATGGCCGTCGTCAAGTCCGGCGACAGGCTCCTGACGGTGTCCGAGAACGGATACGGTAAGATCTCCGACGTGGACGATTACCGCATGACACGCCGCGGAGGAAAGGGCGTGATCACCATCAAGACGGATGAGCGCAACGGCAACGTGGTGTGCGTCAGGAAGGTGAACCCCGGGGACCAGCTGATGCTGACCTCCACGTCCGGAAAGATCATCCGCATCGACACAGACGAGATCCGCGAGACAGGACGCAACGCCAAGGGCGTCAGGATCATGGACATGCGCAACGGCGACAAGATCGTGGCCGTTGAGCCAGTCATGAGCGAGGATCAGGAGGAGGCCATCGAGGAGACGGCCTCCGAGACGCCTGTCGAATGAACGCGATGGGCGGGGCAACCCTCCTGTCGTAACTTTTATAACCGAAACGATTATAGGGGGAAAGTACGCCGTGGTAACTCAGTTGGGAGAGTGCAAGACTGAAGATCTTGAAGTCGCTGGTTCGAGCCCGGCTCACGGCACCATACCTTCTCCTAAATCTTAACGAGGGATTCCCAGATGGAGCCCTATCTCAAGTTCATCGATGTCAAGACCAGCGAGCTTACCCTCGCACAGATGATGGCAGAGATATCGAGGCTTCAGGCTGAGTATCCAGATTACGAGGTCTTCATGGACGGGGACACCTATGCGATCGTCGGCCGTCTGAAGGCTCGGAGCTGATAACATGGGACGCGGAAGGGTCACGATCGGACTGTACAACTCTTACGACCAGAACTTCAGGGAGCCCCACAGGCGCACAATAGCCCGCGCGGGGGACCTGGCCAGGGCGTACGACATGAATCTGGCACTGTTCGGTTTCCCTATACCGGAGGAGACACGGACGCCTCTGGAGATCGCCGAGTACATTGCTGGCACGACGACCATCGGTGCCCACGGAGGCAATTTCCTGGAGCTGGCGGAGGCGGGGCGTTTTCATAAGTTCCCGTATCCCGAGAAAGGCTTCCCCCCTCAGCTGGGCGAGCCCATTCTGACCACCAGCAAGCCCGAAGCATCTAAGCAGATAACCCTGGATGACACGATCTCCATGATCGAGAGCGGGAAGAGTGTCCTCCTGGTGTTCGGCATAGGGCCGCACGGGGTCCCGAAGAAGACCGCATCCATCCCGAAGTACAACCTAGACATCACCCCAGGCTGTTTCTCGTTGGAGACGGCCACCGCGCTGGGTGCGGTATGCGGTGCCGTGGGGGCCAGGCTCGGCCTTATCCGTTGACGGCGACAATCTATTTTAGATGGATTCGGGATTAGCCGTACATGGTAAGACAGGCACGTTGCTCGCACATTCTCGTGGACACGCAGCAGGAAGCTTACGACCTTTACAACCAGGTCATCGCAGGAGCCAACTTCGCTCAGCTGGCCGCTCAGAGGTCCAAGTGCCCCTCCGGAAGGCAGGGCGGAGACCTGGGTTGGTTCGGCCGCGGTCAGATGGTGAAACCCTTCGAGGATGCGGCCTTCTCGTACAACCCCGGAGACGTCACCGTCGTCCAGACCCAGTTCGGATGGCACGTCATATACGTTACCGGACAGAGATGAGGGAAACGGGACGCAAGTCCCATCTTAAAAGCCCCTTCGGGGGCGTTTTCAAAAAAAAAGCGGGGATGTCCCCGCATAAGATCAGTAATGGTCGTACAGAATCCCTTCCGACTCCAGAAGGACTCCGTCTCCCTTCTCCACGCGACCGACGATCTTGGCGTTGGAGTTCTCCTTGACAATCGTTTCCGCGTCCTCCGCAGGCGCGATGATGGTGAACCCCATGCTCATGTTGAGCGTCTGGTAGATCTCCTTGGTCTCGATCTCCCCCATCTCCTGGAGTATGTTGAAGATGGGTGCAGGTGCGATGGGATCGTCGATGATGTACTTCAGGCCCTTCCTCATCCTGAGGATGTTTCTGAGTCCGCCTCCGGTGATGTCCACGAGCCCGTGGACCGTGTGAGCCGCTGTGATTCCCAGGACCTGCCTGACATAGATCTCGGTAGGGGTCAGAAGCTCCTCCCCGATGGTTCCGGACAGGCCCTTCACGGTGTCCTTCATCGAGACGTTGCTGGCTTCGCAGACCTTCCTGGCGAGGGTGAGTCCGTTGGAGTGGATACCGGAAGATTTCAGACCGATGATCAGGTCGTCCTCCTCGCAGGTCTCCCCTGTGATGATCCTGTCCTTGGCCACGTATCCGAGGCAGGTTCCGGACAGGTCCACGCCGTTGATGATCTCCGGCAGGACAGCTATCTCTCCGCCGACGATCTCCATGTTGGAGAGTTCGGCTCCCTTCTGAAGTCCGACTCCGATGGCGGCGGTGATCTCGGGGTTGGGCTTGTCGATCGCGATGTAGTCCACGAATGATGTGGGCTCGGCGTTGACGCAGATGGTGTCGTTGACGTTCATCGCTATGCAGTCGATGCCGATCGTGTCCCATTTGTTCAGCTCCTCCGCGATGAGGAGCTTGGAACCGACTCCGTCCGTGGCCATGGTGATGTACCTGTCGCCGAAATCGATGAGGCTGGCGAAGAGCCCGGACATGCGAACGGCCTGTCCTATACCGTCTCTCTTGTACCCGACCTTCTCGACCAGAGCCCCGATGGCCTCTGATTTCTGGTCTATGTTCACTCCGGATTTGGCATAAGTCCAGCCGCTCATCTTGATCCTCACCTTTGGGAAGGAATACCCCAATATAATCTATTTTCATGCTCGGGCGCGTCAGTATTTGCCTATGCGCTTCAGCCAGGCCTTCATACCTTTCTCGTAGCCGTTGTCGGACATCTCGTAGAACCTCCTCCCGGCCAGGGAATCGGGGAGGTACTGCTGTTCGACGTAGTGGTTCTCGAAGTTATGGGGGTATTTGTAGGTCAGGCCGCGGCCAAGATCCTTGGCGCCACCGTAGTGGGCATCCTTTAGATAGGCGGGGATGTCTCCGGCGGGCTCGGTCTTCACGCTGTCCAACGCTTTGAATATGGCATCGCAGGAGGAGTTGCTCTTGGGGGCGCAGGCCACATATGTGGCTGCCTGGGAGAGGATGATCTGGGATTCCGGCATGCCGATGCGTTCGACGGCCTGGGCCGCCGCAACAGCCACCATCAGCGCCTGAGGGTCGGCGTTACCCACGTCCTCAGAGGCGCAGATCATGATCCTGCGGGCGATGAACTTGACATCCTCTCCCGCGTAGATCATCCTGGCAAGATAGTAGACGGCGGCATCCGGGTCGGAACCCCTCATGCTTTTGATGAACGCGGAGATGGTGTCGTAGTGGTTGTCTCCGTCCCTGTCGTAGTTGAGGATCCTCCTCTGGATGCATTCGGAGGCGACTTCGATGGTTATGCGGATCCTGCCGTCTTCTCCAGGGTTGGTGGTCAGTGCGGCCAGTTCCAGTGCGTTGAGGGATGCTCTCGCATCCCCGTTGGACATGTCCGCAAGGAAATCCGCCGCATCATCCTCCAGGACGACATCCAGTTTCCCCAGGCCCCTGTCCTTGTCTTCCACAGCCCTCTTCAGAAGTGACACGATGCTGTCGCGGGTCAGGGGTTTCAGTTCGAATATCCTGGACCTGGACACCAGTGCCCTGTTGACCTCGAAGTAGGGGTTCTCGGTGGTGGCCCCTATGAGTATGACGGTCCCGTCTTCCACGAAGGGTAGAAGGTAATCCTGCTGGGCCTTGTTGAAGCGGTGGATCTCGTCCACGAAGAGGATCGTGTGCTTCTCCTGCATGCCGAGTGCGTCCTTTGCATCCTTGACCGCTTCCTCCATGTCCTTCTTGCCGGCGGTGGTGGCGTTTATCTGAACGAACCTGGAGCTGGTCGAGTTGGCGATCACCTGTGCCAGAGTGGTCTTCCCGGTGCCGGGGGGACCGTAGAATATGAGCGATCCGATCCTGTCCGCGCGTATGGCCCTGGAGAGGAGTTTGTCCTCCCCGATTATGTGCTCCTGGCCGACCACTTCGTCCAGGGTCCGGGGACGCATCCTGCTGGCAAGCGGTGCATCCTTCTCCAGAATCCCCTTCCTGGTGTATTCGAACAGGTCCATGCATTGCCATCCATTGACGGATATATAGGTTCTTCAACCGATCCGACCTCAATATTCCAGAGAGGATTTGGTCACGCATCGTCACGTCGTCCTGTTCGACATCAATTTATAAGCGGTACGGCTAGTCGGAACCATGGCAGACCTTCACGACCGCTGGGTGGCAGAGAGGAGGAACGAGCACTACTACAAGCTCGCCAAGAAGCTCAACTACCGTTCGAGGGCATCCTTCAAGCTCATCCAGATCGACAACCGCTTCGGCATCTTCAAGGCGGGTGACCGTGTCGTGGACCTGGGTGCCTGTCCCGGAGGATGGCTTCAGGTGGCCCAGGAGCGCACCTGGCCCAACGGGAAGGTCATCGGTGTCGACCTGAGGTACATCAAGCCTCTGGAGGGTGTGGAGACCATAGTCGGAGACATCACCCACGACAGTACGATGGTCGAGCTCATGGACAGGTTCGGCGGGAAGGCGGACGTGGTCCTGTCAGACATGGCTCCGAACATCGCCGGCCATTATTCCATGGACCATGCAAGGTCCATCGATCTTTGCATGTATGCGGTCAACGTCTGCGACCGCATCCTCAAGAAGGAGGGGAAGCTGGTCATGAAGGTGTTCATGGGCGATCTGTTCGACACCCTGACCAAGGAGCTGGAGAAGAGGTTCCAGTCGGTGAAGGTCCATTCCCCCGATGCATCCAGGGACACCTCCTCCGAGGTCTACGTCATCTGCAGGGGATATTACGGGAAGTCCGGGATCACCCTCAAGAAGCCAGAGATCGAGGAGAAGAAGCCTGAGTTCAGTGTTAAGGGCGGATTCATCTGATCTTACGAAGGATCACGACCTCGGAGTTGCGGTCCGCGCGTTGTCTGGCGAGTAGTTCCATTCCCATCCCCTTTATGACATCCAGATATTCCTCGGAGGTCGGCATCCATGACCCGTGGAAGCGCTTCTTCCCTTTCTCGGCATCATCGTACAGGATCATGTTCCATTCGAGAACGGCGAGAGGGCTCGGGGGTCCGGGATCCAGATGACGCCTCATTATCAGGAGTCCACCGGTTTTGACGGATTCGAAGACCCTTTCGCAGAGGGACGAGTCCGACGTGGACCTGTTGAACGATGAGAACACGATGTCGTAGGGTCCTCCCAGACTGTCTCTGTAGAAGTCTCCTGGAATGACCTCCGCACTGCACCCGTATCTTTCGAAGGTTTCTCTCGCCACAGGCATCATCTCGGGTTTGTCGAAGAGGTATGCCCTTAGTCCGGGGTGTCTGTGGCAGAACGCAACCGTGTACAGCCCGTGGCCTCCTCCGAGGTCCAGGAAGGTTCCGGACAGGGGGCCGTCCATTATTCCGTCCACTATGTCCAGTGTTCTCGCGATACCCCCTCCCATCGCGGATTCGGCTATGCTCCTTATCCAGATCTCGGAGTCCGCCATCTCCGCATCGCGGGGGGACGGGCCGTTCCTGACGGTTTCGCCGAGGTCGAACCACATCCTCATCCTGGATGCGGTGTTCCATAGGAAGGTCCCCTGGTATCTCTCCGATCTCGGGTCGAGGTACAGCGATGCAGCGGTCGTGTTCCGGAACCCGCCGGAGTCGCATTCGAGGAGTCCCATGTCCGTCATGCAGTCCATCAGCATTGAGACCATGATCTCGTCCCATCCTTCCGACGAGGCGACATCTCCCGGTGTCGTCCAGTCCCTGGTCTTCGAGAACAGGGAGAGTTCCACGGCGGCCTTGAGGGCCATCACCCTTCTGAACCCCTGCATACTGTCTTCAAAACAGGCACCGAATATCTCCTCCGAACATGCGGCCGGCATATCGGATATCAGCTTGGCATCTTCCATCATTTCGACCTCTTTCTCACTGTTCTTCAGAGCACAGCGGGACCACCATGGGGATCCCTCTGTGCTCCACTATCTCGACATCCATCCCGTAGACGTCGCTTATGAGTGATTCTGTGATGACCTCTGCACCCCCGTATGCCGCCACGGATCCGTCCTTCATAAACAGGAACCGGTCTGAGTAGTTGGCGGCCAGGTTTATGTCGTGCATCGTCATGATCGTGCACATCTCCCTCGACCGCACAGCGTCCATGATCATGCGCATAGTCCTGTGCTGGTTGGAGATATCTAGGTTGTTGGTAGGCTCATCCAGGATGAGTACCGAGGGTGCCTGGACCAGGGCACGAGCGATTTGGACCTTCTGGAACTCGCCTCCGCTGATCTCGTTGCAGTATTTCAGCGACAGGTCGCTCATCCCCATGGCGTCGATAACCGCCTCAACCATGTTCAGATCATCCGAGGTGGCGGACCAGTCGATGTAGGGTCTGCGTCCCATCAGTATCGAGTCGAAGACGCTGGTGCGGGATGCGGGCACAGACTGTGGGACGAACCCTATGACCTTGGCCAGCTCGCGCCCCTTCAGCATCCCCACGTCCATGCCGTCGACGGTGACGGTTCCGGTGTCCTGCCTGTGCAGGGCGCAGAGGCACCTCAGGAGCGTCGTTTTTCCGGTGCCGTTCGGCCCGAGTATGGAGACGACCTCTCCGGTCCTTATATCGAAGCTCACATCCTCCAGCACCCTGCGGGAGCCGTAGGAGAAGCCGAGTCCCCTGACCTCCATCATACGCTGCGCCTCCTGCGCCCTGAGATTAGGATCGCAATGAAGAGCGGCCCTCCGATCGCTGAGGTGATGATTCCGACAGGGACGGTCGTGTAGAACGCGTAGGATCCGACCACATATGACAGGAGCAGCACGAGCGCACCAACGATCATGGATCCAGCGAGCACGAACCTGTTGTCGTTGCCGATCATCCTCTTGACGATGTGGGGGCCCACGAGTCCTATGAATCCGATGACCCCCATGAAGGAGACCACGACGGCGGTGAGGACCGCCGATAGCACCAGGATGGTGATGCGCGTCAGCCTGATGTTCACTCCGAGTCCACGGGCAACGTCCTCTCCGGATTCCATGGCGTTGAGGTCCCAGCGTTTGTAGACGAAATATGACGTGATTGCCAGCAGCACGGCCATTATTGCCATCAGTTGCGTCCAGTCGACCTTCGAGACGCTTCCGAACTGCCAGTATACGATCCCGGAGAGGGCCACGTCGCTGGCCATGTACTGGAGGAACGCCAGCCCTGCGGAGAAGATCGAGCTGATCGCCATTCCGGAGAGCACTATCGTCTCGGGGGTGCAGTCCGTGACCTTCACCAGCAGGAGCATGATCCCCGTGGCGACCATGGCGAACGCGAACGCAAGGGCGGTCGTCAGTAGGCCGTTGTTCACCGAGGCACCGTCGGATGCGATGTTCGTGAACATACCTGCATCCATGAACAGGATCGCCAGCGCTGCACCGAATGCCGCGGCATTGGAGAGTCCCAGCGTGAATGGGGATGCCAATGGGTTGCGGAGCGTGCTCTGCATGACCGTTCCGGCCAGGCCGAGTGCGGCTCCGGCCACGACCGCGGCCATTATCGGGAGGAGCCTGAGGTTCCAGACCACGTGGCTGTTCCAGGAGTCATCAGGGTGCACGAGGTACCCTAGGATGTCCAGGACCGACAGGTCCGTGCTTCCGAGGCCTATCGTGTAGACCACCAGCGCAGCCAGAAGAAGGGCTGAGACCAGCAGGAAGAGTCTCTTCCTGCGGGTGTATCTCAGATACCCCTCCTTTATCCCGCCGCTCCTTTCGATCATCATCCGATCACCGACGTCCGACCAAGGAATCAGATCGCCCTGAGGCGGTACAGGTTGCCATCCTTGTAGACTTCCACCTGTCCGAGCATGGGCATGTCCTGTCCGTTGGATTCCGCCTTTTCATTGAGGAGCGCAGTCATGTCCGCCAGGACGTTCTTTCCGTTGTCCCCGTAGAATGTGGTGAACACATTCTCAATCTTCTTGGAGACCTCTTCCAGTGTCAGTGTCCCGTAGGTCAGATGTGTGACGTAGTACGCACTTGCCAGGGCGCAGTCGTAGTTGATGCTGTCCCATACGATCGGCACTGTCACGTACAGGGGGATGTCGTTGCCAGCATCGGAGTCTGTGTTTATCCTGTAGACGTACTCCAGGAAGTTCTGGCTGCCTGTGTATCCGGTTCCCAGCCTGTCGGATGACGAGGGATCAATGATGATCATGTCGATGTCCATCCCAGGGATGTCCTCCACATTGAGGGTGACCCTGTACCCGTCGGACTGTCCAGTGTATGCATTCTTGTTGCCGGTGAGGCTGAACGGCATGTACTTGGGGAATGTGGCGTTGAGCTCGTTGCTTCCCTGATACGTCACCCCGGCAACGTAGACCTTGGCCTCGGAGGATCTCCTGAGGCTGTCCAGATCTTTGATTATAGCCTCTATTCCGGAGACAATTTCCTCCGCCCTGTCCTCCTGGCCCAGGACTTTTCCCAGCATCCTGTAGTTGTCCTCAAGGTAGTCTGCCAGGCCGCCGTCCGCGCTTCCGATGTCGGTCATGCTCTGATCCTTGAGGACGACTAGCGTGGTGATGCGGGAGAGCCCGTCGAAGAGCGTCGTGTTGTTACTGTACAGGGATGTCGTCGTGATGACGAGGCTAGGCTTCTTCTGTCCAAGGGATTCCACCAGCGCATTGTCGATGCTGTTATCGGCATGGTACTCGAGCTTGGTGTAGTCGTAGGCGTAGGAGTATGCCCTTCCGTTCTTCACGTCCGTGACATCCCCTTTGTCGACCTCGATGACAAGGTCGTATACATCGAAGACCGATGCGAACCTGAGCGGTCCACTGGATCCTATCGTCACGATTCCGTATCCGAGCTGGTCTGGAACCGTCACGGTCCTTCCGACTCCGTCGATGAATGTCTGTCCTGCTGTGTTGGGCACGCGGTCCTCTATAGGTGTGCGTTCCGTCATATCGCCGCTGTCATCCTGGGTGAGCATGATGTATGCTCCCGCTGCGATGACAATCACGGCGACAGCCGCTATTGCTATGACTTTGGAGTTCATTGAGCAGTAACACGAATATCAAATTAATAATACTATTTGCATTTGAATTTGATATTAGTATGCAAATGGACATATGTGGGCATGCAAAATGCAGATGATGCGTAGTCTCAGTGAACTCGTCCTGTGGATCGGCAGTTCTCGAGCTGACCACGTTTCGAACTCTTTCGGTCCGGTTGCAATCATGAAAGCCAGAGGCAGTAACCTGAAAATAATGAGGATCGTCGCTGTTCCTCAGGATTTGACGTTTGTGGATCTGCGTAGCGTCTTCCAAGCGACCAGCAATGGAACGACTATCGCCTGAATGAGTTCTGTCTCCCAAGCTTAGCTCTGTATTAGATCGCATCCATTTTATCCATGCGTACCCCGCGCATTGTCTGGCGGTTCCTGATCGGATGAGGATGGCCAGACATGATTTGACATCCGAGATGAGGGAACAATAGAACCGACTGTTGACACACCCTATCTTATATCTACACTTATACTCGAACTTATACTCAGACCTCAGGCTTATCATCATGTATGCCTGTCTGTGAAATGACCATAGGTGAAAACATGGAGAGCCGCGACAGTCCGAGGGCACCTACCAAGATCGTCTGCATAGGGTGGAACTATCGTTCCCATGTGAAGGAGCTCGAGTCGGAGCTTCCGAAGGAACCGACAGTGTTCCTGAAGCCGGTTTCGTGCCTCATAGGGGACGGCGAGGACATCGTCCTCCCAGAGGGGGTCACCAATGTCCAGCACGAGGTCGAGCTGGCGGTGATCTTCGGCAGGAAGGCGAAGAACGTTCCGGAGGACGAGGCGTTGTCTTTTGTATCCCATGTCGCGGTGTTCAACGACGTCTCCGCCAGGGACATGCAGACCAAGGCCCGTAGGGAGGGGAACACCTGGGATCTCAGCAAGGGGATGGATACCTTCGGGCCTATGTCGGAGCCGGTTCCGTTGGAATTGGCAGGTGACATTCAGTCTCTGGACCTGGAACTCAAGGTTAGCGGCGAGGTTCGGCAGTCGGGCAACACCCGCGATATGATCTTCCCCGTGGCGAGATTGATATCCTATGTCACGAGGTATATGACCATGGAGGAAGGGGACATCCTCATAACGGGGACTCCGGAGGGTGTCTCCGAGATAAGGCCGGGTGACGAGGTCATCGCAAGTGTCCGCGGAGTCGGATCCGTGACCAACCGTGTGGTTGGATGATCAGTCCCAGAATTTCTTGTTCTTGGCGTACAGGATCTCCGCGTTCATTATGTCTCTGAGGAACTCGTCCTCGTCGACATACATGCTCCTGAGGATCCTGGATGCGGCATCCGGGCCTATTCCCCTTCCGGCAAGGGTGATCGCCGCCCTCCTCCCATGTTCGTTGACCAGGTTCGCGTTTCTGGACAGACGGAGTCTGTCCTTCTTCTCTTGGGCGGAGAACTCCTTGAGTTTGATCAGTCCTATCAGCTCTCTTTCGTACTGCTTCAGTACGGCGACCATATATCCACTGCACTGAGGGCATCTGAACCTGTTGGGCGCATCGCCGACCCTGAACCTCCATTGGGAGCCACAGTTCAGGCATGAGGCGAAGAGGACCTCGTCTTCCAACCTCTTCTTCAGCGCCATCAGGATGGAGTGGTCCGCTCTGACGGGTTGCATCAGCTCCTTGGACCGGGTTATCCCCTCAAGGCCGATGGAGGATATGGTCGCTAGCTTCACTTCGATCCGGCTGTCGGCTATCATGGATACGACCTTCTCGGTGTCGGGGATGTCCAGATCCTCCCACAGCACCTTGTTGACGGCCTCCTTGTAAGCAGGAGTGTCCTTGTGCATGTCGAACAGTCTCTGGAAGTTCATGAACCGGTGGTCTGCGTTCTTCTCGATGATGCCGAACTTCTTGGCCACGAACACGAACCTCCATCTGAGGAACGATGAGTTCACAACGGTGATCCTTGCCAGGGCTTCCACGGTCCCGGGTTTCACAGAGAGGACCGTCTGGAGGATGTCGTCGCGTTTGATGTTCCTGGGAAGTTCCAGGATCATCCTGTACGGGTCGGCGGTCATGCCGACGCTCTCGCCAAGACGCGCGGTCAGGAGCGCGGCGTAGATCTTCCCGAGGGTCTCGTTGACACGGCTACCGAAGCATCCGTTGATGATCGCCAGTCTGTCTCCCACTTCCACAGTCATGACCTGGTCGGTGGGCATGACGAACCTCTCGTCCTGGTCGGCGAAGTACTTGGCCAGGACCTTCTTGCAGCCTTCGTCTCCGGGATAGTCATCCAGGTTCCTCAGGCGGCGCATCCTGCCGACCTCCATGGCCACGTCGTACGGCACGGGGATGTCGGAGCCGACCCAGTTCGGGACGGAACCAACCTCCCTGGCCTCCTCCACCAGGATCTCATCCTCCCTCATCTCGACGATGCGCCAGGTCCTGCCCTTGGCGATGAACATGGCGTACTCCTCCGCGAAGGATGCGACGAAGCTCTCGTCCAGAGTCCCTATTATGGCCCTGGTTCCGATGTCGCGGATCATGTAGCTGCGTTCATCGGGAATCATCGAGATGTTCTCGTAGAAGTAGTTCATACCCTTGCGGGATCTTCTGAACGATTCCCCGTCGTCGAACACCATCTTGATGGACTTCAGCTGTTCCAGAACCTCGGCGATCTCCTCCTTCCTGATGTCCCTGAACGGATATGCCCGGGAGAAGACCTTGAACGCCGTGTCCAGGTCCATGCCTCCGGCCATGGTCATGGCGATGAGCTGGTTGGCCACCACAGAGAGCGGTCTCGGCCTGCCCTCCCAGAACTCCAGCTCCTTGGAGTCGTATCTCCTGGCTATGACCAACGCCTCGGCGACCTCGTCTGGGGCGGTGGCTATTATCTTCGCCCTGATCCTCTCGCCGACTCTGTGGCCTGCCCTCCCGGCCCTCTGGATCATGCGGGAGACCTGTCTGGGGGAGTTGTACTGGATGACCATGTCCGTGGTCCCCACGTCTATCCCCAGTTCGAGGGACGATGTGCATATGAGCGCTTTGACCTCGCCCCTCTTGAAGCTGTCCTCCATATCCATTCTGTTCTCCTTGGACAGGGAGCCATGGTGGACGTCCACGGAGATGGATTCATCCCAGATGTGGTAGCGGGCGGCCAACCATTCGGCTGTCTCCCTGGTGTTGACGAAGAAAAGGGTGGATCTGCCTGATTCCACGATTTCGCGCCCCCTCTTCATCACCGCGAGGATGTCGGGGTCGCACTGCAGCTTGTCTATCAGTTTTGGGTCCTCATTCGGTTCCGGACTCTCCACGTCTATGTCGAAGTCGCGGTGGGTGTCGTGTTTGCGGACGGTGACATCCCTGGAGTTACCGACCAGGAACCTGGCCACGCTGTCCACGTTGCCGACTGTCGCGGAAAGGCCGATTCTCTGATACTCCCCCGCTATGAGGTTCAGCCTTTCCAAACCGATGCTGAGCTGTGCGCCCCTTTCGGTGTTGGACAGCTCGTGGATCTCGTCCACCACGACCCATTCCACAGCCTTCAGGTGTTCCCTCAGACGTTTCCCGGTGAACATGACCTGCAGGGTCTCCGGTGTCGTGATGAGTATCTCTGGAGGATTCTGGGACTGGTGGTTTCTCTCGGCCTGGGTGGTGTCGCCGTGTCTGACGCCGACGGTGATGTTCAGCGCTCTGCCGTACTCCTCCATCCTCCTGAGCATGTCCCTGTTCAGGGCACGGAGAGGCGTTATGTACAGGCATCTGAATCCTGTTTTCTTGCCTTTCGTGCGGAAGATCGTGTTGAATATAGGCAGCATCGCCGCTTCGGTCTTCCCGATACCGGTCGGAGCCACAAGGAGGATGTGCCCTCCTTTCATTATCCTAGGGATTACGTCTGCCTGAGGGGGTGTGGGTTCCGTTATGCCCCTTCTCTCCAGGGCGGAGATGAGTTCGGGGCACAGGTCCGGAAAAGGCATGTCAGAAAAGTAAAATGGGTCGGGAATCCTCCCGACCCGTTGGGTTTCACTCGCTCGCGGGCTCTTCCTGCTTGGGTGCGGTGACCTCCAGCAGGACCTGGGACAGATCCATCACCTTGATCTTGGATCCGATCTTCTTGGCTCCCTGGGTCAGGTTCAGCACGCAGAAGGGACAGCAGGTGACGAGGATCTCGGCGCCGGTTGCCTCAGCATCCCTGATCCTCTCGGTGGCGACGGCCACGGCGAAGTCGTTGAACTGGGACTTGTACCCTCCACCCGCTCCGCAGCATCTGGAGTTCTCCCTGGACCTCTCCATCTCCACGAATTCGACGCCTTTGATCTTCTTGAGGACGTTCCTGGGGGCGTCGTAGACGCCGGAGTGCCTTCCGAGGTGGCAGGGGTCGTGGTAGGTTACCTTGTGGTTGAACTCGTTGTTGAGAGGCAGCTTCCTGTCGGCGATGAGCTGCTCGACGTACTGGGAGAAGTGGTAGACGTTCTGTCCGACCTTGGCGTAGTACTTGCCGAAGTCGGTGGAGACGGTCTTGTAGCATCCGGAGCAGGTCATGACCATGTCCTTGGCTCCCATTCCGTCGGCCTTCTCGACCACTGTCTCGGCGCAATTCAGGGAAGCGGTCTTGGTTCCGGTCCTCAGGAGGGGAGAGGAGCAGCACCACTCTTTGTCGCCGAGGCAGTTCATCTTCACACCGGCGCGGGCGAGAACCCTGACTCCGGCCTGAGCGACGGGCTGCATCCTGTATGAACCGGTGCATCCGGCGAAGAAGATGACGTCCGGGGGGTTGGACCTCTCGACGTCCTCAGGCCACCAGGCATCCCTCTTGGAGGGAGGCTCGCCGTAGGGGTTGTGGCACTCCATGATCTTGGACGCCATTCCCTTGTGTGCGGAAAGGGGTCCGACGCCGTTGTCGACGAACCAGGCCCTCATGTCCTCCCAGAAGTCCACCAGGTGGATCTGGGCGTGACAGACGACCTCGCAGTTCCCGCATCCGGTGCACTTGTACATGGCATCGACGAAGTCGGGGCTCAGGGTGACCTCCCTGTCCAGGAGTCCGTCCAGGGCTCCGGTCCCGGCCTTGTCCAGCTGGTTGACGTAATAGATCTTTCCCCTGGGGGTGACGGACTCCCAAGGTGTCTGGTTGTGCGCCTCGCACACGTCGATGCAGTAACCGCACTGTAGGCAGGCGGTCAGGACTTTCTGTACGCGGGGGAGTTTGATGAACTCCGGTTTCTTGATTGTGATCTCTACCATGTTGCCGATCTCCGCATAGGGTCTTCGACCCTCTATATTGAGCTTCGACCGTTACAGGATATTTAATCGTTTCACGCCTGCGCAGGATATCCCTTGTCTGCAAAGGGCGGTGATAATGAGATTAAATGATATAGTATCGGACACGATACGGCTATAGGGCACCGCCATGGTGCAGGACGGAGGCTATGAGCTCGCCTAGAATGTACGATGATTGGACCGGCAACATAGTGAACGGTGCCGATCTCAGGAACCTGGATCCGGGGGCGGTCAGAGCGGCGAGGGCGGCGTTCGCCGAGAGGTTTCCCGACCGTGCCGAGGAGAGCGTCTCGTTGGATGATGCGACGTTCCTGACCCGTGCAGGTGTGTTGAAGCGCGGAAAGGTCACCGTTGCGGCGTTGATACTTCTCGGAAAAGCGGGCGACAGGATGCTTCCCCAGTCGATATGCATACGTTGGACCCTTCTGGACACGGACGGGACGGCGGTCGATTCCAGGGTGTTCGAGGGCCCCGCATTGCTGGCATCCACACAGGCAGCATCCATGATCCGCAACTGGTCATGCGGCACAGGCATAGGCGAGGGCAGGTCGGTCGTCAGCGCATACCGCACCTCCACACTCCTTGAGATCATAAGGAACGCCGTCGCGCATCAGGACTACGTTCTCGGAGGGACCATAGACGTGGTGGAGAGGGAGAACGAATCGGTCACCGTGGTCAGCATGGGTTCGTTCTCGGACCGTTCTCCTGAGTCGTTCATAAAAGGGTCTCCTTATGGAAATCCGCGGAACCCGTTCCTCTACGGGGCGATGGCGGGGATCGGTGCGATACCTGCCTCTTGCAGCGGCATAAGGTCGATGTACCTGTCTCAGGCGTACCGCAGGTTCCCCATGCCAGATTTCGATATCGTCGGAGACAGGGTGGCGGTGAAATTGTCCGGCCTGAGGGGAGGGTCTTACGCGAGGGTGCTGGACCTCCGGCCCGACCTGGATCTGAAGACCGTTCTGGACTTGGACCGTGTTTCGAAGAATCGTTATGTTCCGGACAAGAGGCTAAAGTCCCTGGTCCGGAGGGGTCTTGTGGAGATCATCGGTGACCTGCCCTGTCTGGCATCAGGTGCTGGGCAGGAGGTGGCTTCCGAATACGTCGCGGGCAGCGAGAGGGACGCGGTTCTGGACCTGATCCATTCCAAGGGGGCGGTCACACGTGCCGATGTGGTGAAGGTGCTCGCGTCCCGCGATGCCAAGGACCTCACGGAGGATCAGTTGAGGACAAAGGCAACGAACCTCCTGCAGACGATGAAGAAGGAGGGTCTGGTGGCGAAGGTCGACGGTAACACGAGGTCAGCCAGATACACGTTGCCAGACGGGAACATCACAGTGGGTGGAATTGAAAAAGGATGAGTGGGCCCTGCCGGATTTGAACCGACGGCCATCTGGTTATGAGCCAGACGCTCTACCTGTCTAAGCTAAGAGCCCTTATGTGCCCTTATCATGGAATCCGTTAAAAAACTATCGGGAGGCCACGGTAAGTTGGGAGAAGTATGGCGCCGCCGCACGGATTTGAACCGAGGACCTTGTGATTAACAGTCACACGCTCTACCTACTGAGCTACAGCGGCTTGTTGTAATTGCGCCAATGGGGGGCTTATATAAAAATATTTTTCCTCCTCGACCCAGGTGGAAAACAGTCCTCCTCTATCGGGCATGCGCTCGATCGGCGCTTCACGACTTGGAATGTCTTCTGGACGCCTTCTCGCCCGGCTCCACATCAGGCTCGGCGCGGCCGTAGAGGATTTCCCTGCACTCGTGCATGCGCTTTCCGACGGCCAGGCCCTTCTCGGTGAGGGTGTAGATCTTCATCAGGCGTCTTCCCGATTCCACATGGACCTCCATGAGTCCGCAGGCAACCAGCGCCTCGGCCGTGCTCGTCACGGTCTTGTAGTTCCTGGCGATCCTCAGCATCTCGGTGGCCATGATCTTCCCGTTCTCGTAGACCAGCGACAGAACGTCCGCCGCGTAGCGGTTGGAAAGAGGGGATTGGTAATCTATGTCCATGTGCCGAAGGAACGTCCGGAGGTATTTATCGATTACAATGTAGAAATCGATGTCTGTATCGTTTTCGATAGGCCCCTCAGACGGCGTGACCGCGCACGGGCGCGCGTCTTAAATAAGGAATCCTTCAATCCCGAAAGCGGTCCACATGATCGTTGATGTGAAGTACGGAAAGGACGGGGTGCAGAAGGTTGAGATCCCCGATCAGAACTACATCGGTACGTTCTACCCCAAAGACGTGGAGTGCGGGGACCCCGACAAGGTCATCGGAGAGTCCATCGACAACCCCATCGGATACGGATCCATGGAAGATTTCCTCAAAGGAGGGAAGGACGTCGTCTTCATCGTCAACGACGGTACCCGTCCCACACCGACCGCGAAGGTGCTCGATGCGCTGTCCAAGAGGATGGACCTCAGGTCCGCCAGGTACCTCGTCGCGACCGGAACCCACAGGGACATGACCGAGGAGGAGTACAACTTCGTCTTCGGAAAGCATTACGCGGAGCTCAAAGACCGCATCATCTGCCATGACGCCAAGAACTCGGAGTGCGTCAACCTCGGGACGTCCAAGAATGGGACCCCCATGGAGGTCAACAAGGTGGCTGTCGACGCGGACAGGCTCGTCATAATCACATCGGTGGAGCCCCATTACTTCGCTGGATACACCGGAGGGAGGAAGTCGTTCCTTCCCGGAGTCGCCTCCTTCAGGACCGTGGAGGCCAACCACAGGCTCGCCATGAACATGGAGGCACAGTCCCTCGTTCTGGAGGGAAATCCCGTTCACGAGGACATGATGGATGCTTTGGAGGTGGTCAAGGGCAAGGAGATCTTCTCAATCCAGATGGTCCTCGACAGGCATCAGAACATCTACAAGGTCGCCTCCGGTGCCCTCAACCCCGCCTTCGAGAAGGCTGTCGGGTGGGCCAACGAGGTGTTCTCCGTTCCCATCCCCGAGAAGGCGGATGTCGTGATCTCCGTCGCACCCTACCCGATGGATGTGGACCTGTACCAGTCGCAGAAGGCGCTGGACAACGGGAAATGGGCTCTCAAGGAAGGCGGGAAGATCATCATGGTCTCCAAGTGCAGGGAGGGCATCGGTCATGCCACCTTCCTGACACAGCTTTCAACATCCAATGACCCGAAGAAGGTCCTGGAGAACCTGAGGTCCGAGTACAAGCTCGGATACCACAAGGCCGCCAAGATGGCGGAGATCGCCACATGGGCATCCATCTGGGCCGTCACCGATCTGGACCCGGAGCTCCTGAGGAACGCAAACATAACCCCGTTCCCGACGGTTGCGGACGCGGTCGCCAAGGCGTTCGAGGAGAACCCCTCCGCCAGGGTGATGGTGCTCATGGACGGTAGCGTTACCATACCGAGGTTGGTGTGAACTATGTCGGAATTCGAAGTTGACAGACTCGAGAAGGTCAGGAACGCGGTGAACTGCTGCACAATGTGCGGGTTCTGCAAGAGCGTCTGCCCCTCTTTCAAATCGATAGGCTGGGACTCGGCCTTGTCCAGGGGACGCATCGTGCTGTCCTACGGTCTCCTCACCGGCGACCTCCAGCCCACCCCTGCCCTCATCGAGAACATGTACACCTGCACGACATGCGCGGACTGCGTCCGCAGGTGTCCTTCCAAGGTGGACATCGTGGACATCATCGAGGACTGCCGTGCGGACCTGGTGAAGGTGGGACACATCCTGCCTAAGCACAAGGCGATGTGCGAGAACATCCTGGCGGACGGCAATCCCTTCGCAGAGAAGTCCTCCAGGCAGGACGCCCTCGGCAGGAAACCTCACAACGCGCCGGTCGGATATTACGCCGGATGCACCGCGACGTACAGGTCCAAGGCCACCGCCAAGGCGACCCTGTCCATCCTGGACAAGCTGGGCGAGGACTACACGACAATCGACGAGACCTGCTGTGGATCCGTCATGCAGAGGGTCGGATGGCCACAGGAGGATGTGACCGTCCTGATGCAGAAGAACGTCGACGCCATCAAAGCCCTGGGGATCAAGACCCTCGTCCTATCATGCGCCGGATGCTACAGGATGTTCAAGATTGAGTACCCCAAGTACGTGGATGTGCCTTTCGAGGTCCTCCATATCACCGAGTACCTGGCAGGCAAGGACCTGAAGCTCAAGCCGATGAAGGGTGTCGCCACCTATCACGACCCCTGCCATCTGGGAAGGCACTGCGGCGTATACGAGCCGCCGAGGGAGGTAATCTCCAAGATCCCCGGACTGGAGTTCAGGGAGATGGATTTCAACAGGAAGACCAGCCACTGCTGCGGAGGCGGAGGAGGAGTCAGATCGGCCTACCCGGAGGAGTCCATGGACATCGCCGGCACCAGGTTGGACGAGGCCGATTTCGCCGATATGATCATCACGACCTGTCCGTTCTGCGTCAACAACCTCGACGCGGCCAAGGGAGACAGGAAGATCGTGGTGAGGGACCTCGTCGAGATCGTCGACGAGCTTCTCTGAAATGATTTTCAACCCGAGGGCGTCCCCGGACAGGGGGCCCCTCGTCATGGGCATCCTCAACGTCACCCCCGACTCATTCTCCGACGGCGGGCTATGGACGGATCCGGACACGGCGGTGTCCCATGCATTGGACATGGTGGACGCCGGAGCGGATATCATCGATATCGGTGCGGAGTCTACTCGTCCCGGTTCCATGCCGGTCTCCGCCGCAGATGAGATTTCGAGACTGGAGCCGGTCCTCCGTGAGCTTGGATCTGTCCTGGATGTCCCTATATCGGTTGACACGATGAAGACGTCCGTGGCGGAGAAGTGCCTCTCATTGGGTGCGGATATCATCAACGATGTCAACGGTCTCCGCGATCCCGGGATGGCTGAGGTGGTGGCTTCGGCCGGTGCATACGCCGTGATCATGCATATGCACGGGACCAAGGAGGTCATGCACGATTCCGTGATGGGGAACGGTTTCGCCCAGGATATAAGGGGGTTCCTGATGGACCGTACAGAGGTCGCGCTGGAGGCAGGCATCCCCGAGGACAGGATCATCCTCGATCCGGGGATAGGCTTCGGTAAGACGACCAATCAGAACGTCTGGATACTGGAGCACAGTTCGTACTTCTCGGAAGGCTATCCCGTTCTTTCAGGGTCGTCCCGCAAGAGGTTCATCAAGGCCACATATGTCGATTGGGATGTGGATGATGCCTCTGCGGATGCGGCATGCAGGGCATATAGGTCGGGCGCGGACATCGTGCGTGTCCATGACGTTGAGAGAACCGTCAGGGCAATCAGGCAATCATCAGTTTGACCACGAACAAAGCCACTATGACGACCACCGCAGAGACGTAGAACATGAGGTCTCTGCGTTTCTCGGCCGTTTTGCGGCTCTCCTCGCCTGCCCTACATTCCTCGTTGCAGTATTCCTCTCCGAACGGTACGGGGTCTCCGCAGAACGCGCAATGGGAGTGTTCCGGCAATTTTACGGCCACCATAGAACCCTCATCTCGCTTTAATGATATTAAACCGTGGCTGGGCTGCTTATAACCTCGGACAGTCTGTTGTATATGCCGTGCAATCTCGGCAGGATGGTCATATGATGATTGAACCTGAGCGGAATGAACTCCGTCCCGGTGGGAACCCCCATACGGACTACGGGGCGTCAATGTACTGCGGGAACAACTCGATACTCAGAAAGGGTTACATGATGTACTGCGGAATTCGCAACGAACACATGATGTCGGACGAGGAGCCGTTGGAGGCCATACCCGACCCGGAATTTTATTATGTGAACGAATTCAGGTGAATCCATGGGGTACATGGGTCTGAACATCGATGTCGTGGCGACACCCGCGATCATGGAAGCTATAGCCGATGCAGCCGAGGATGGCGAATGCATGGGTCTTTCCGGCAGCATCACGGAGGATGCCGGGGGAACGTTGTACAGGGTGACCGCGTCGACAGGTCCAGAGATCGGACTTTCGATGGTCTGCCCCGATGGCGGCGTCGTTCCGACCGAAGATATGCTGAGGGTCTTCAGGGAAAGGATCGGCAAAGGGGTACTGGCTGTTGTGGATCCGTACGATTGCAGCATCGCACTTTATGTCGTGGACTGTTCGGGGTACAGGGTAGCCAACTCGGTTCTGGAAGAATGATCAGACCCAGATCGCGTGACGGTTCCACATCTCCTCTTCGGTGGAGTTCTCGCGGACCATGAGTTCGCTCACGATGCAGTCGAAGAACAGAAGGGAGGAGTCTTCGAAGATCGTTCCTAGCGGTGCGGATTTCTTGAGTTCCTCTCCGTCGGGTATGTCCATGATTATCGACACATCCGATGTCTGTGTCAGAGGGCTGCCCGCAGTGCCTGTAACGCACACGATCTTCGACCCTATGCGCTTGGCTATTCTGGCGGTCTGAACCACCGAAGAAGTCTTCCCAGTGAAGGATATGAGAAGAGTCAGGTCCTTTTTCCCTATTATCGGGGTGGTCATCTCGCCTACGAAGTGTACATCGAATCCGAGTTGGACCAGACGGACCGCGAAGAGCTGCCCAATCAGCCCCGATCTGCCTGAGCCGTACACGAAGACTTTCTTGGATGTTCTGATGCCCTCGATCAGTTCCTCTCTGGAGGTGTCATCGATCGATGACAGTGCCGTGCGGCAACCGTCCAGAATCCTGTTCAGCGGTTCCAAATCACTCACCGGCTGCCGCTGCAGCCTCGGCCTTCCTCTTCTCCTTCAGATCCTTGGCGACCTTTTTGCTGAGGACCCTCTCGTTGATGATCCTCATGTACATGGCGTCATGCTCTAGAAGCGGGGAGGTGGATATGACCGTGCAGTTCGGTTTCATCTCTATGAGGGCTTCCGCGAGAGGTTCGAACCTGAGGTCGCCCTTCTTGATAGGCGTGAGGCGTTTCTCATTGCCCTCGTCGTAGTCTACTCCAGCGAACGCTGTGTGGATGCGGCCGTCGCTGTAAGGTTCGATCTGCTGGAGCACATCAATGAAATCGTCGACCTCCAGAAGGGCACCGTTGGTGCGGGAGTGCAGATGGGACCAGTTGACCACGGGAGTCAGAGCACCGCCGAATTGGTCGCAGATGTCTATGACCTGTTCGAGGGACCCGAACACATCCTGCTGTCCAGTGACCTCGATTCCGAGTCTGGGTTTGAGGTTGTTGCCGTCCCACCAGTCGAGGAGGTCGGAGACGTTCTGGAATATTGTGTCGTCTATCTCCTCCTCTGAACGTTTTTTGTCGTAGATGCCGAGACTCGTGACGACTATGTCTCCGTCCAGGGCGTTGACGATCAGGCCTGCGTACCTGATGCTGTTCATGCATTCCATCGCAAGTTCCGTCTCGGACCCGAGGTCCATGTAATACGGGGTGTGGATGGACATGTTCACGTCGAGCCTTTTCGCCATGCCTCCTATGTGGAAGAGGTCGCCGAAGCAACCGGCCACCCCGGACGGCATGAAGACAAGGTCGTCGTCCTCTTCGATGGGCTCTTCCGAATCGCATATAGACTCGCCGTCCCTCAGGATCTCGACGACAAAATCGTCGGTGATGTCCCTGATGGTCCCTCCGACCTCCTCGTCCTCCGGCGGCCTTGTGAACGATCCAGCACGGACAAGCTGGATTTCCAAAGCGCTGAGGCTGAGGTTGTGAACGTCCTCGATACCGTCCTCAAGGGTGCGCCCCTTGCACGAAAGCGGGATTCCTGCAGGTCCGAATCTAATCATGTGATCAGCACTGCGAATCCGTCCATTCTATAATAAGGTGCGCGCGCGTCTTTCGCTGAGCAGATCGCAGTCCTCAGAGGCATGGTCCGTATACGATACCGTAATGTGCCAGCATTAGTGTCAAACCGGGTTTTCGGGTATGCCGGATTCGGAGATGTTGTGGTGTCTGCATGTTTTTCCTTACATGCCTCCGTCCTCCTTCTTTAGGCAAGTTTTATAAATTATCCCAATATAGCGCCGGATACCAAACGTTTTACCGAAATGTCGGGAGAGTCAGAAAAATGAAGAGCTGCAAAACTAATCCCCAGCTCATTGCCCTCATCGATTCGCTGAAGGCAAAGACTAGGGACACAGACGCTGCCATCTGGCGAGACATCGCGCTTAGGCTCGAGAAACCCAAGAAGAACTGGGCCGAAGCGAATCTCAGCAAACTGGAGAGGTACGCACAGGACGGCGAGACCATCGTTGTTCCCGGAAAAGTCCTCGCCGCAGGCAACATCAGCAAGAAGATCACAGTCGCCGCATACGATTTCTCCGATGCGGCCGCCAAGGCCATCGTCGCCGCAGGCGGAAAGACGCTTACACTCGAGGAGCTGGCCGAGGCCAACCCCAAGGGAACCGGCGTCAGGATTATGAGGTGATTTGGATGGTTACTGTTATCGACGGAAGGAACCTGATCCACGGAAGGCTGGCAAGCGTTGTCGCCGAGAGGATCATGGATGGTGAGGAGGTCGTTGTCCTCAACGCCGAGGCCATCATCATCACCGGTGTCAAAGAGAACGTCTTCGCCGACTTCAAGGCGAAGGTCGACCGTGGAGACACCACCAAGAGGAAGGGACCGTTCTATCCCCGCAGGGCCGATCTCCTGTTCAAGAGGTGTGTCAGGGGAATGATTCCCTGGACCAGCACATCCGGCAGAGAGGCCTACAGAAGGCTTCACGTCTTCGTCGGAACCCCCAAGCAGTTCCAGGACTGCGAGAAGGAGAGGCCCGAGGAGGCATGCAGGAAGATTACCGGCAAATACACTACCCTGGGAGCCGTATCCAAATTCCTGGGTTCCAACGTGAGGTGATCCCATGGTTGACTGCGTTAACACAAGCGGAAAGAGGAAGACCGCCATCGCCAGGGCCGTCGTCAAAGAAGGCACCGGAAGGGTGACCATCAACAAGGTCCCCATCGATGTGTTCACTCCCGAACTCGCCAAGCTCAAGATCATGGAGCCTCTCGGACTCGTTCCTGAGAAGGCCCAGAACGTCGACATCGCCGTCACCGTCAACGGTGGAGGTGTGATGGGTCAGGCCGCAGCGGCTAGGACCGCCATCGCCAGGGGACTCGTCGAGTTCTACAAGGACGAAGAGCTCGAGGCCGTGTTCAGGGCCTACGACAGAACCCTCATCATCAACGACGACAGGCGCAAGCTCCCCAAGAACCCTCTTGGACCTGGTGCACGCGCCAAGAAGCAGAAGTCTTACCGCTGAGGAATTGGCATGATAATACCGGTGAGATGTTTCACATGCGGAAAGGTCGTTGGATCGGCCTATCCTGAGTACACGAAACGCGTCAGCATGGGCGAGGACCCCAAAGCCGTCCTCGACGAGCTCGGGTTCGAGAGATACTGCTGCCGCAGGATGATCGTCTCCCATGCCGACCTCATAAAGGAGATTGCTCCTCTCGGATGATTGAAAACGACGGTGCCGGAATCCAGTGGATTTCGGCATCGTCAACCTTTTATATAGAAACTCAATCCCCAATTTGTTGGGCCCGTGGGGTAGCTTGGTATCCTTCGTGCTTGGGGTGCACGTAACTCCAGTTCAAATCTGGGCGGGCCCACTCACCTCTTGATTTTAGATGTTTTATTTTGGTCCCTATGTCACTCTTGTTCTGAACATCATCAGTTTTGAGTCATCGGATCATCTATGATTGTACGATTCATTTCCAGGCAAATCGGAAAAATTCATCACCGATGTCTGCATCAGGCCCTAAGTAGCCGGAGGGCGTGTTTGAGGATAGTTCCATGAGAGTAGTGCCGTACGAACAGAGATACAAGGATGCCTTCATCGAGATGAACAAACTTTGGATATCCAGTATGTTCGAGATCGAGGAGGAGGATCTGGAGGTCCTTGACAACGTGGAGTCCATGGTCGAATCTGGTGCTCAGATTTTCTTTGCTCTTGACGATGATGGTGAGCCCCTGGCATGTTGCATGATCGCCCCCCGTGATAACGGCGAATGGGAGATCGAGAAGTTCTGCGCTCGTGGGATGTACACCGGGAAGGGTGCCGGCACTGCATGTCTGAAAGCATGTCTCGACTATGCCGAACAGAAACGCGTGGAGAAGATAATAATCGTCACCAACACCCGGTGTGAGCAAGCGATCCACCTTTACAGGAAGTTCGGGTTCAGCGAAGTGCCAGTCGACCGCGAGAAGTTCACCTACGACAGGGCTGACATAGCGTTCGAGAAGACCTTATCGTATTGACACGGTCCGTCCATCCCACAGATAGTTTATTCAAATGAAGGGTGTATTGCATCCTTGATATGTACTGTCAGAACTGCGGTCGTGAGTTGGAACCGGATGCCGGATTCTGCCCCAATTGCGGGATGAGGGTCAACAATATAGGTTACGGTACATCATATGGTTCCGATCCGAACTTCGCGCCGAAGAGTGCGGTTTATCTCCGTGATTCCAAGAACGAGGTCCTGGCAGCTCTGTTGTCTGCGGTGATTCCCGGTGTGGGACATATCTATGTCAGTAACAATGCCAAGGGTGTGAAGATACTCACGTTGTCTATTGGATTGGCTATGATGTGGGGTCTGCTCCTGGCTTCGGACATGCCTTATTACAATTCGGTGTTCGGAATGTTCGCCACTGTTATGCCTATGGCTCTGTTCGTGTTGTGGATATACGGGATTGTGGACTCCGCCAAAGAGGCTCACAACTACAATCGGGACCTGGCAGATAACGGAAAGTTCAGGTGATCGTTTCTCATGCCGTCGGACATTGAACGCGTCCTTCATCCGTTTTCGTAGGATGAATGGCCCCTTATGGCCGTGATCTGGAAGCAGGGGGTCAGATGAGCTTCTTGAGCTCTTCTACCCTCGTCGCGATGTTTCTGATTCCAGCGGTCATCTCGTTCATGAACTTGTCGTAGCTGTCTGAGACCTTGGCGCCTTCCGGTGTGGCGATTATAATTCCCTGCTGTTCCAGGAGTTTCAAGGAGTAACGGACCTTGTGTTTTGGGATCCCGGTCATCTCCGATAGTCTTATGAGACCAACCGGCTGGTTGACTTTGACTGTTTTGAGGATGGAGATGTGCCTTTCGAGGAGGTCGATCTCCTCTGCAATCGAACCCATGGGGTCTTTAACTCCGCTCACAGACTCATCTCCAGGCTATAATCTCCGATAAAAGGTTGAAAAAGTAAGGGATTTGAGTGGATTCCCGGCTCAGCGACCGTACCACTTCTGCTTGCCCCACTTGTTGTAGTTGGCCCACCATCCCTGGACGACGGACCCGCAGCAGTCCAGTGCCTTCTGCTCAGCGTCGGTACCTTTGTAGGTCCTGTAGCAGTTGAGGCACTGCCATCTCAGCTCGGGCTGTTTCTCTTTCATCACTGCGGAATCTGATATATCTGTATTAAAAGTTTGCCAGACTGGTGCCAGCTCAACTATCCATTAAATACCTTCTAATGCATGAAGTAGAAACATGAATAGAATCAAGGTAATCAACGAGCCCTCGGAGCTGGTCCCTATGCTCAGGTCCGTTGATACACCCGTCAAAAGAGATGTTTTGAAAGAGGTGACCTTGGAGTGGAGAACAGCGGACGAGATCGAGCAGAAGTTCGGTCCCGAGGGAAGAGATGCCATCGTCTTCTTCGAGAAGATGAAACTGGTCGAGACGCGCTGGCTGTCCAAGGACGGGGGATACCCCGAAAAATCATACCACACGTACTACACCTCGTTCAGCATAAACGCCCAGTGGCCCGTGTACGAGATCAGCGATGTTCTCACCGCGGCCATGATGAGCAACGAGGAGTACGCAGACGTGGAGGCGAAGATACTGGAGCAGGTCGGCAAGGACGGCAGGTTCTCCGGTGACGTCGCCGAGGCCCTGGGACTTACGTCCACGATGTTGAAGAGCCTTGTCCGCAGGTCCGTGAAGATGGACTACCGCGGTCACAGGATCGAACTAATCCACGAAGAGTAATCCGATGGCAGATATCTGGATTATGAGGATCGGCCATCGTCCTGAGCGCGACAAGAGGGTCACCACGCATGTGGCGCTGTCCTCTCGTGCGTTGGGGGCGAAGGGGATCTACGTGGACACAGAGGATCCCGTGCTGGAGGAGAACATCCGCAGCGTTGTTCAGAGGTTCGGTGGGGATTACAGCATCAAGACGGGGGTCGGATGGAAGGAGACCATGCGCAACTTCCAGGGGAAAGTGGTCCACCTCACCATGTACGGTCAGAGGGTGGACCAGGCTCTGCCTAAGATACCCCGGGACGAGGACATCATGATCGTCGTGGGTGCCGAGAAGGTTCCTGCCGAGGTCTACCAGAGGGCGGATTTCAACGTTTCCGTAGGAAACCAACCTCATTCGGAGATTGCCGCGTTGGCGATATTCCTGGACAGGTTCACCGAAGGTCAGGCCCTGTATTCCGACCGCGGAGGGGAACTGGAAGTGGTTCCCAACGAGAGGGGGAAGACGGTTGTCGAGCATCCCCACTGAAAAGGAGTGCATCGAGCTCCTCCTTGATGCGGGTTGCAAACGCAGGGTCATCATCCATTGCTGCACCGTCGAGGCGGTCGCCAAGGAGATGGTCCGCGGAATCCCGGATGCCGACGAGGATCTGGTCAAGGCAGGCGCACTGCTCCATGACATAGGGAGATCGGTGGATCATTCGATCATGCATGCCTACATCGGATCCCAGATAGTCATGTCGAACGGACTTCCGCAGTCCATAGTGGACATAGTCCGCAAGCACACGGGCGCGGGTCTGGACGAGCAGGATGTCGAGGAGATGGGGCTTCCGAAGGCCGATTACATGCCTTCGACGTTGGAGGAGAAGATCGTCACCCATGCCGACAACCTTGTCAGCGACAACAGGGTCGTCAGTCATCTCCATTCCGTAGAGAAGCTCAGGAACAAGGGTGCCGACCGCGGGGCGGACAGGATAATAGCTCTCCATAAGGAACTGTCCGACCTCTACGGTGAGGATTTGGATGTGATACCTGACATAATCGGCCACTATCCGAACCTTCCGTTGGCGGAGCGTTTCGACCTGCTGTAAACTTCACGGGCGCAAAGCTCGGCCCGACGGGATTGCACGGTACTTTATTCCCGTCGGGTCATTCGTTCCTTTTTTAAATCACAATTAGGATGACGCCAGCAGTGATAACCGATGGTTACCGAACTGAACGAATCCAACTTCGATTCCTTCGTGGAATCCAACAAGATCGCGATCATCGACTGCTGGGCACCTTGGTGCGGACCCTGCAGGCGCATGGGACCCATAATCGAGGAGGTTGCCGCGGACCTGGAGGGCAAGGCCGGTGTGGCCAAGCTCAACACAGATGAGAACCAGGCCATCGCCGTCAGGTTCAACATCAACGCCATCCCGACTCTGCTGGTATTCAAGGATAAGGTCCTGGTGGACTCCCTCGTGGGACTCAGGCCCAAGGACGACATAATCAGCTACGTGAGCGGTCTCTGATGGAAACCGACGTCATCATCATAGGCTGCGGGCCGGCCGGTGTCCAGGCCGCCATCCATGCCTCCCGCAGGAAGGTCTCGACTTTGGTTGTGGGGAAGCCGGGTGCCAGTGCGGCATCCGGCACGCGCATGGACAATTACTTCGGGGTGTCGGAGATCGATGGTGACGCCATGATTTCCACGGGGATCTCCCAAGCGGAGTCCACCGGAGCCAGGTTCATCGCGGAGAACGTGATCTCCGCCGGAACCGACGGGCCCCTGTTCTTGTTCGGACTGGAGGGCGGGGAGAGCGTAACGGCCAAGGCGGTCGTCATCGCCACGGGCATCTCGAGGAAGAAGCTGGGGATACCGGGCGAGAAGGAGCTGTACGGCAAAGGGGTCAGTTACTGCGCGGTGTGCGACTGCAATTTCTACAAGGGCAGGCGCGCCGTGATCGTGGGGAACGACTCCGAGGCAGCCGTGTCCGCAGAGATGATGACGGGTTTTGCATCCGAGACCTCCTGGGTCGTATGGGACAACAAGGCGTCCGATGTGCTCACATCCAAGGCCGAGGCCGCGGGAGTGAAGATGTTCGGGTCGAAACCGGCAGAGATAACGGGTGCCGGGAAGGTGGAGTCCCTCCGTCTCGAGGATGGCACGGTCATACCGACCGACGGGGTCTTCATAGAGCTGGGTGCCAGGTCCGCAGCGGACATAGCCATGGACATCGGGGTGATGCCCGAGGTGGACGACAGCATCAAGGTCGGTTGCGACTGTTCCACAGAGGTTCCCGGGGTCTACGCCTGCGGGGATGTCACGGGCAGACCGTGGCAGGTCGCCAAGGCCGTCGGCCAGGGATGCATAGCCGGTACCAACGCCGCCGCATATGCCAAGGAGGAGAAATGACAGTATCAGATCTGATCGCAGGCATGCTCAGGGAGGACGGCGGGTTCCAGAAGGCCTTCCGCAGCATCCTTGATGACGAGCTCGACATGTCCCTGAATGAGTTCTGCCAGCTCTCGGGGATCTCCCAGAGCACCATGTACAAGATCCTGGAGGACAAGCGCGAACCGAATCTCAGGACCGTCAGGCAGGTCATAAAGGCCTTGAAGATCCTCATGGAACCCGACGATTCCCACTTCATCGCCATCATCGCTTTCACCGCGGTGCTGGAGAACCTCCCCAAGACCATAGACATGGATGGGATGACGGTCAGTTTGAGGGAATATCCCGTATCGACGGTGGAGGATGCCATCATTGCGGCCGTGAGGGCGGAGCGCGACGGAGCCCTGGGGGTGGTGTGCGCACCCATAGTAGCACCCACGATCGAGAAGATCCTGTCCATTCCGGTCTCCCGTGTGATTCCCACCACAAGCGTGCATCTCGCCATAGACAGGCTCATGGACCTGGTTTAAGATTTGGAGTTTAGCGGGACCCCTATTAAATTAAAATACTAGCTTAACTCTAATCCAGGTGGTAGCCTATGTTCGAACTGCAGATTGTGAGCAACACCCCGATGACCGGCGTGGATGACATCAACGTCGTCGCGGAGACACTGCTCGTGCAGATCGGGTATCTTCCCAAAGGCTACGATCCGAAGACTGGGGCCGTGTCCGTCAGGGACAGTGTGCCGTACCGTCTTTTCATGGATCATCTCATGGCCCATCCATCGAAGGTCTGGACGGTGGAGGAGCTGGCTGCCCTTCTGGGGACCACCAAGCCGACGGTCTACCGTCATATCAACAAGCTGAAGTCCATGGACCTGCTGGAGGCCATGGATGTGGAGTACGGCGGTCAGATGCGCAAAGGATACCGCATAAGGTTCGGCGACCTGTCCAAGGCGTGGAGCTTCACGGAGGCCAATGTGAACATGGCAATGGAGAACTACCGCAAGACCATCGTCCATTTCCAGAACCTATCTCAGAACAGGTGATCGCATGAAGAACGAATTCTCTATCGCGCCGGGTGCGGTTTTCAGGGTCGTTTGGAAGATGTCGTCCACGGAGCACGGGGAGTTCGAGGGCACCTACAAGGGCTTGTCTGCCATAGCATCGGACACTGCCCTGGTGTTCGACGTCGGAGGCACTCTGAGGTTCCTTTCCTCGTCATCCGTCTTGTGCATGGACCAGCTGTCCGCCGCACCGGAGTGCGACGGGAAGAAGAACCAGGATCCGGGCAGCGTTTTCTATGGCTGACCCCGTCATAACATCACTCTCCCGCGAGCTGATCGACGCCGTCAAGGACGGCACCGTCAGGGATCGCGACTCTTTGCAGAATCTCAAGCTGAAGCTATGCAGGAAGTATGGGTTGGAGGCGGTGCCTCCGAATTCCGACGTCCTCGCGAACGTGGAGGGGGCGGACCGTAAGCTTCTGACTCCTTTCCTGGTGAAGAAACCAACGAGGACCATCAGTGGGGTGGCAGTTGTGGCCGTCATGACATCCCCCCATGACTGTCCGCACGGGAAGTGCTCGTTCTGTCCCGGGGGTGTCCAGAACGATTCACCGCAGTCGTACACAGGCAAGGAGCCTGCTGCCAGGAGGGCCGGCAGGAACAGCTTCGACCCTTGGATGCAGGTCACCGACAGGATAACCCAGCTGACAGAGATCGGGCATAAGACCGACAAGATCGACCTCATCGTGATGGGCGGCACGTTCACCAGCCGCGATCCCGAGTACCAGGAGTGGTTCGTGAAGCGGTGCTTCGATGCCATGAACGGTTGCGACTCCGACACATTGGCGCAGGCGCAGAGGATCAACGAGACCTCCGACCACAGATGCGTCGGACTCACGGTGGAGACCCGTCCTGACGTGTTCACCCCCGAACAGATCGACAGGGCGATGGGTTTCGGTGCTACAAGGGTGGAGCTCGGGGTGCAGATCCTGGACGATGACGTACTGTCGGGAGTGGACAGGGGCCATGGTGTGGCTGAGGTCATCCGTTGCACAAGGGATTGCCGCGAGCGCGGACTGAAGGTCTGCTACCATATCATGCCCGGGCTGCCAGGTTCGTCTCCGGAGAACGATCTGCGGTGTTTCAGGAGACTGTTCGACGACCCGGATTTCCGTCCTGACATGTTGAAGTTCTATCCTGTGCTGGTGGTTGCCGGGACCAAGCTCTACGATATGTGGGATGTGGGGGAGTACAGCCCGTACCTTGAGGACACGGCGACGGAGCTGCTATCGGAGATGAAGTCCATCGTTCCGGAGTACGTCCGCATCCAGAGGATCCAGAGGGACATACCGGTGACGGAGATCTCCGCGGGCATCAGGAAGAGCAACATCCGTCAGCTGGTGTCGGACTATATGGCGGAGAACTCCCTGGAGTGCAGATGCATCCGTTGCAGGGAGGTAGGTCACAGAGGGATATCCCTCGACGACCCGGACAGGGTGGTTCTGAAGGACACGGCCTACGAGTCATGCGGAGGTATGGAGCACTTCGTCGCATTGGAGTACGAGGATGCGATAATAGGATACGTGAGGGTCAGGGTGGACTCGGGTCCCGCGGCGACGATAAGGGAGCTGAAGGTGTTCGGCAAGGTCGCATCCATCGGCGATGACGGCGAGGATTGGCAGCACAGGGGCTTCGGCAGGAGGCTGGTCGCGGAGGCCGAGCGCATATCCCTGAAATCAGGGAAACGCAGGATACGCGTTACCAGCGGTGTGGGTGTCAGGGGTTACTACAGGTCCCTGGGATTCTCCGAGGACCTGCCGTACATGGCCAAGGACCTCTGATCATCCATAGAATTGGATGTTGTCCCAGCTGGTGCGACGTTTGCTGATGCCCTTCTCGATACGACGGTAGTTCTCCAGGACGTTCTCGTCCACGGAGGGGGAGATGCGTTCCAGGGCGGTCATGAAATGATGCATCGATACCTTCTCCGCATCCTTGTTTTCGCGGTACGCGGCCAGACCGGCCTCGCGGCACAGTGCGGCAAGGTCTGCGCCGACGTACCCGTCTGTGGATTCGGCCACCCAGGACAGGTCCACATCCGAGTCCAACGGCATCTTCCTGGTGTGGACCTCCAGTATGTTCATCCTGGATTGCAGTTCCGGTTTGCCGACATGGATCATCCTATCGAACCTTCCGGGCCTCAGGAGCGCGGGGTCGATCATGTCGGGTCTGTTGGTCGCCGCCATGACAGTCACGTTCCTCATGCTCTCGATCCCGTCCATGGATGTTAGGAGCTGAGCGACAACGCGTTCCCATGCGGAACCGTTCTCTGAGCTGCGGATAGGTGCGATCGAGTCCAATTCATCGAAGAAGATGATGCACGGGGCCATCTGCTTGGCCCTTTTGAATATCTGACGGATGGCCCTCTCGGACTCCCCCATCCACTTGCTGGCCATCTCGGGCCCGTTCACGGAGATGAAGTTCGTCCCAGCCTCGTTGGCCAGGGCCTTGGCGATAAGGGTCTTTCCGGTTCCGGGAGGTCCGTACAGAAGTATGCCCTTCCCCGGCTCTATGCCGAGTCTGTCATAGGCTCTGTTGCCTTCTTCCGGTACGAAGACCTCCTCTATCTGCGCCCTGACATCGTCCAGTCCGCCGACGTCGCTCCAGGTGATCTTCGGGATCTCCACAAGGACCTCTCTCATCCCGCTGGGCTCCACGTCGTTCAGAGCCTCCATGAAGTCCTCCATCGAGACCTTCATGCTTTCCAGGATCGTCTGTGGCACGGGTTTGTCCAGGTCCATTGATTTCATGTGGTTGCTGAGACAGCGCATGGCGGCTTCGCGGCACAGTGCGGCAAGGTCTGCACCAACGAATCCCTGGGTCATGGATGCCAGGGACTCGATGCTGACGTCGTCCGTGAGGGGCATGTCCCTCAGATGCACGGAGAGGATGTCAGTCCTGGACTTCCTTCCCGGTATCCCGATCTCGATCTCCCTGTCGAACCTTCCGGGCCTTCTCAGCGCAGGGTCGACTGCGTCCTCCCTGTTCGTGGCGCCTATGACTATCACGTTCCCTCTGTCCCCCAGCCCGTCCATGAGAGTCAGTAGCTGGGCGACGATGCGCCTCTCCTGCTCTCCGGAGACGGAGTCGCGGTTAGGGGCGATGGAGTCTATCTCGTCCAGGAAGACTATGCTGGGACTGTTCTCCGATGCCTCCTGGAATATGTCTCTGAGGCGTTCCTCGCTCTGCCCGTAGTACTTCCCGACGATCTCGGGTCCGCGGACGGAGTAGAGCGTCGCCCCGGATTCGTTGGCTAACGCCTCCGCGATCAGGGTCTTCCCTGTACCAGGGGGGCCGTATAGGAGGACGCCTCTAGGGGCTCCGATCCCCAGTCTGTCGAACAGTTCCGGATGTTTCAGGGGGATCTCCACCATCTCCCTGATCCTTTTCAGCTCCTCGTCGAGACCCCCGACATCGTCGTATGTGATCTGATGGCCCAGGGTCTTGTCCCTCTGCTTCTCTGCGGTCTCCTTCACCGTGACCACGGTTGAGTTGGTGACGATCACAGGTCCGGAGGGGGATGTGGACACGACCGAGAATGTGGATCTGTTGCCCATGAGCGATATGTTGGGCACTATGATGTCCGTTCCGGAGATCAGAGGCCGTCCGATCAGCCCCGCCAGGAACACGTCCTCTATCCCTACTTCGAAATGGATGGCCTTGCCCTCAGGGATGTTCGGTGCGAGGGTTACCTTGTCCGCGGGTACAGGGTCGCATCTGCGTATGGTGACGTTCTCGTCCACGCTCACACCCGCGCTGGTGCGTGTCAGGCCGTCTATGCGGATTAGGCCTTTGCCGTTGTCTTCGGGTTCGCATTTGAACACTTTGGCGACGGCCTTCCTCTTGCCGATTATCTCAATGATGTCTCCGACTTCCAGGCCGAGCTGAATCCTGGCGGCGGAATCTATCCGGGCACGACCGTAACCGGCCTCGGATTGGCGTTGTGCCATGGCGACCTTCAGGACGACGGAGTTATCCATGCTACGAGGAACCCATGCATCGTGATAAATCCTTGCGAATCCACCGCACCGAACGTCCGACCAAACGGCTTTATTTACAGCGTCTGATACATGTCATGATGTCTAAGTTGAAGGTAAGAGACCTGATGACCACCCAGGTGGTGACGCTTAAGCCCGATGATACCGTCAAGAAAGCCGTAATCAAGTTCGCACTCGACAATGTATCCGGGGCGCCGGTGGTGGACAACAGGAACCATCTCCTGGGGATCCTCAGCGAGAACGATGTGCTCAACCTTATCATGGATTACCAGACCAAGAATCCGGAAGACATCATGCTCAACTACACCCTCGACTCCGGTCAGGAGGAGAGCGCGAAGCTGAAGAGCATTTCTGACGAGATCTCCAACATCCTCGTTTCGGAGATAATGACCCGCACCGTCCTCTCGACCACACCTGACACCACGATCATGGAGGTTCTCAGGGCGATGATCGAGATGAAGGTCAACAGGCTGCCTGTCATCGAGAAGGGAGTCCTGGTCGGGATCATAACCAGAGGGGACATCATCTTCGCTCTCTACAAGAAGAAGGGATGAGCGGACCGTGCTGGAAGTCCATGTTCTGGCCAGCGGAAGCGACGGCAACTGCACTGTCATAGAGAATGACGGCGAGGCCGTGATGATAGATGCCGGCATCAGTTGCAAGAGGATCCTGTCACTGATGGAGCAGGAAGGTGTGGACAAGGATGTCGTGAAGGCCATCCTGATAACCCATGAGCATTCGGACCATGTCTGCGGAGCAGGGGCCACAGCCAGGAAGCTCGACGTCCCGGTCATGTGCAACCCCAACACATTCTCCATGCTCACCTTGGGCAACGTCCGGTATGTACCGTTCGACTCGGCCCGGAGCTTCGATGT
This sequence comes from uncultured Methanomassiliicoccales archaeon, assembly GCA_964550065.1. GTDB lineage: Archaea > Thermoplasmatota > Thermoplasmata > Methanomassiliicoccales > Methanomethylophilaceae > Methanoprimaticola. The sequence continues at coordinate 5,116 of CAZJWD010000001.1, read as the reverse complement.
GGGCTCGCTTCACATAACGCCTTTGCCCACCTCGCACAACGCCATAGAGCCCAACGCGTTCCTGACCCAGGTGGATGACAAGAGCGCCCTGCTGGCCACGGACACGGGAAAGCTCGGGTTCCAGATCGAGGCCGCGCTGAAGATGGCCGATATCGCGGTAATAGAGTCGAACTATGACGCCGATATGCTGGAGAACGGTCCTTATCCTTACAATCTGAAGAAGCTCATCGGGAGCGACCACGGCCATCTGTCGAACCTGGACTGCGGGAACGCCATTCGCAGGACGATGACCGATTCCAGGAGACAGATATTCCTGGCTCATCTCAGTCGTACCAACAACCTTCCGGACGTCGCCAGGGAGACGGTGTCGGAGATAACGGGGATAAAGAGGCTGGCAATCGACTGTCTGGAGTTCCAGGGAGACACCCGCACTCTCAGGGCGTAGGCCTGACGGGAACTGCCTTGTCCGTGTTTATCAGCACATCCGCCAGGACCTTCGGCAGGGTGACCACGTCTTCTTTCAGCAACCTGTAGTCGCGATGAGGTCCCACGAACTCGGGGAGATCCTCCTTTATGATTATCAGAACGGGTGTGAGGTCGGAATCGATTTCCTCCGTTTCCTTATCATCGGTTTCGATGGGTTCCGCGACAGGTTCTGGCTCGGGGATCTCCACAGGCTCATCGGGAATCGGATCGTCGAATGATTCCTCCGGGAAGTCGTCGAACACCTCCGGGACCGGCTGTTCTGCAGGCACTTCCTCATCATCCGGTATCTCGGTCTTCTGAACATCAGGTTCGGGTTCCTTGGGGGTGACCGGCTCGGGAATCTCATCGAGGCGGGTGTCGATCGTCTTGACTTTGCCTCTGATCCTGTCTATCTCGGAGATATGTTTCTTGGATATCTCCAGGACCTGTTCGTAGTACCTCTTCTCCTCATCGGTCAGGTTGTCCAGGGTGTTCTTGCTACCTGTGGCGCTACGGAGTGCCATTCCGCAGATCTTCTGCGTTCTGATCCTCATGACATCCTTGGCAAGCCTCTCGGCGCTCTTCCTGCGCTGTTCCGCCCCCTCGCACATTATCGATTCCGGATCGAGTGCCATCTGGCGGTCGTAGTCCTGGCGTAAAGAGGTCAGGAGGTTGGCGATGGCCTTGAAAAGGTCCTTGCGGGTTTGCGTCACCGCGCTGCTCTTCATCTCGACCCTGTAGAGCTCGGACAGCTCCTCGAATGACATGGGTTCAAGCGCGGTACTCATCGGAAGTCCATTATCGGCACCATAGATAAGAACTCCGTCACAGTCATATCGTCGTTTCCACATGACCGTGTATGAAGGCCGCCGACGTATGCCGGGTCAGAGAAGGGTCCGTGGAGATAGACCTGTCTGTATCTCCAAGATCCAACCGTTCCGGTCCGGAGGGGTACGACGAATGGAGGAAGAGGTTGATCGTCAGGGTCAAGGCACCGCCTCTGGACGGACGTGCCAACCGTGAGGTTGCCGATACGATATCCGAGATCACGGGATGCAGGGCGGAGGTCACCGCCGGACATACGTCAAGGCAGAAGACGGTGACCGTGTTCGGAAACCCGCAGGAGATAATCCGGAGGATCGACGATGCCGCAGATGGATGACCGCGAAAGGCTGGATGCCATATGCGAGCTCCTGGACGAGCTCAGTTCCATGGAGGGCACCCACATAATCCTGGTGGAGGGGTTGAAGGACATAGCCTCTTTGGAGGGCGTGGGTGTCCGCGGAGAGTTCTTCTGCGTGCAGAGCGGAGGTGGGCCTGTGAAAGCCGCCGAGCACGTTTGGCACAGTGGGAAGGAGGCGGTCATAATGACGGATTGGGACCGCAGAGGAGGTTCTCTGGCCGCATCCCTGAGGGAGAACCTGTCCGCGCTCGATGTTAGGTACGACGACCGCATCCGGAAGGACCTGGCGTTCCTGTGCAGACCCTACTCCAAGGATGTGGAGTCCGTCGATTCCGTGGTTCTCCTCCTTCGCAGGTCCTGCGGTTTGAACCGATAAGACTAATCCTTCGTTGTGCATTTACCGACGATGAGAGGAGCATTCCTCGTTTTCGAGGGCATAGACGGGTCGGGGAAGTCCACCGCATGCGGAAGAGTCGCCGAAGAGCTCGCGCGTCGCGGCGTCGAGGTGGAACTCACCGCGGAACCCACGCACGAAGGCATAGGGGCTTTCATAAGGTCCGGGTGCGCCGGCACGATATCCCAACGCACCGAATCCTTGCTTTTCGTCGCGGACCGCAACGATCACACGGAGCGTATATCTCGGTCCGTGTCCGAGGGCAAGGTGGTTCTCTGCGACAGGTACTTCGCGTCCACCGTCGCTTACCAGTCCGCAGGCCTGGGCGGGGACAGCACCGACCGTGATTGGCTCATCCAAATCAATTCAGATTTCATTCAAAAGCCGGATGCGGTCATACTTCTGGACCTGGGTCCCGAGAAAGGTCTCGAGAGGGTCGGTACCAGAGGTGAGACGATCAGCAAGTTCGAGAACCTGGATTTCCTGAGGCAGGTGCGCGTCAACTATCTTCGTCTCGCGGAGGAGTTCGGTTTCCACGTCGTCGATGCCTCCAGGGATCCGGACTCCGTGTTCGCCGACGTCATGACCGTCATCGACGGGATCCTGTGATACAATGCATCCTTCAGAGGAGATATACTGCGAGAAGAGCACCAAGCTCAGGGGCAAGACGATCGTGATGGGGATCACCGGAAGCATCGCCGCCACGGAGTGCTTCGCCACCATCAGAGAACTCATCAGGCACGGCGCCGAGGTCCGCACCGTGGTGACCAAGGAGGCTCTGAAGCTGGTGACGCCCGATGCGTTGGAGTTCGCCAGCGGGCACAGACCAGTCACCGACCTGACCGGCGGGACGGAGCACATAGCCATGATGGGGGCAAGGTCCGCGGACCTCCTGTTGATCTACCCTGCCACGGCCAACACCGTCTCGAAGATAGCATGCGGGATAGACGACACTCCTGTGACATCCATGGCCACTGTCGCCGTGGGGGCGGGAATCCCCATCGCAATCGCCCCCGCGATGCATGATTCGATGTACAGGAACCCCGCCGTGGCAGATAACATAGAGAAGCTCAGGTCCTGGGGCATCCACATCATCGGCCCCCGTTCCGACGGGGTCAGGGCGAAGGTGGCTTCCCGCGAGGAGGTCATCGCATGGACATTCAAGGTCTTGTCCAGGGATTTCTTCCAGGGAAAGCGCCTCCTGGTCATCGGCGGACGCAGCGAGGAACCCATCGACTCCATGAGAATAATCACCAACCGCTCCACCGGCATGATGTCTGTGGAACTGGCCAAGCGTGCTTTCGAAAGGGGCGCGGATGTGGAGCTGTGGATGGGCGGATGCAGTGTGGGCCTCCCGGATTACATCCCCACGCGCAGGTATGCGACCGTGGACGAGCTCGTGGGCATGGTCGAGGGCATAGACCACGACGCGGTCTTGGTCCCCGCGGCGCTGGCCGATTTCGCTCCCCATGAGGTGGCTCCGGGAAAGATCCCGAGCGACAAGGGGTTCACTTTGTCATTGGATCCCGTTCCGAAGGTGCTTCCACTGATCCGCAGCAGATGCGACGTGGTGATAGGGTTCAAGGCCGAGTCGGGACTCAGCAGACAGGAGCTCGCCGAGAGGGCCAGGTCTCGTCTGGACAGTTACGGGCTGTCCGCTGTGGTGGCCAATGACATCGATGTGGTCGGTAAGACGTCCTCCGCGGCGATGCTGGTGACCGCGGACGATGCCAAGGATATAACGGGGACGAAGTCGGAGGTATCCGACGCGATCCTGGATTTCTGCGTGAAGAGGCTATGATCTCCGTATTCTGTCCAGGTCACGTCTCCTGCGTGTTCCAGCCGATGACGTCCTTCAACTCCATGGGAGCAGGTTCCAGGGGGATCGGGATAAGACTCAACAAGGGCAGCACCGCCACCGCGGAGCCTAGGGACGACGGGGTCGTGAACATCTACCTCAACGGCGTCCAATCCGTCGCCCACATAACCCGTATGGTCGCGGAGAGGCTGGCCCCGGGCAAGGGGTTCGAGATCCGCATAGACAACGACCTGCCTGTGAGCCAGGGGTTCGGGATGAGCGCCGCCGGTGCGATAGCCGCGGGACTCTGCATAGCCGAGCTGGAGGGCTTGTCTCGTTCGGAGGCATTCAAGACCGCCCACGAGGCCGAGGTCATGGGAGGCGGAGGTCTCGGGGACGTGGCCGCCATAGTGGCCGGCGGAGACGTCCCGGTGAGACTTGTGCCCGGCATCCCTCCTTACGGCAAGGTCCGTAACGCTGGGTTCGCTATCAAGGACCTAACCTTGGCGGTGATAGGAGGGGAGCTCAGGACCGAGAGCATACTGGGGGACCCGGTGGTCCTGAGGAGGATCAGGGACGCCGCCGCGTCCTCCATGGATCTGTTCCTTCAGGACCCGACATACGACAACTTGTACACAGTGTCCAACATGTTCTCGGAAGCCTCCGATCTGGAGAGTCCGTCCATAAGGCGCGGGATCCAGAGTCTGAAGGACCGCGGATACAGGGCGGGCATGTGCATGCTGGGCAACAGCATATTCACCGACGCCCCGGAGAAGGATGTCTGGTCAGTATTCGGCAGGGGACACGTCCGGACGTTCAGATGCTCGTCCTGCAGGAAGGAGATTCTCATTCATAGAGGGTGAACAGGACGTCGTCCCCATCCACGTCGAACAGACCTATCCTGGCACCGCAGTCCAGCCACGCGTGGGCGTAGTTCACGGCCGCGAATGCGGTGACGATGTCCCCGCATTCCCTGAAGTGCTTGGCATCGGAGTAGTAGCAGTTGGCCATCTCTAGGAAGCTGTCCGCCAGCCTGCGGTTGTACGATTTCTCCGGCGCGGCGACCCTTATCTTCGCCAGGGCCCTGGCCGTTATGTCGAGGTACTTCTCTATGCGTTCTTCGGTCACGACGTCTTTTCTCTCGCCCATGTCCATTGCGAGCGGTTCCATGGTAAAAAGTTGTGTCGGAGTTTGCTGCAGAATCTACCGATCTGTAAAATTGTTTACCCCTCCCTGAAAGGAGGGGTCGGAGCTCCGTCACGACCGACCGTCGTGA